>JAFRCE010000013.1 GCA_017404505.1 Solobacterium sp.
GTTTTCCAGTATTCGCGTCGCATTGTATGCGTGATCCGTTCCATTCCCGTGCCTCCAAATCTGAAAAACCATAGGATTTTTCAGACTCACTGTCTCAAAAATCCTACGGTTTTTGTAGGTACAGATTATTTGGCGCTTACGTAAACACAATCATATTGCTTTTCTTATCAGACAATAAAACCCTTCTGCTACGATTTTCCTGTCACAGAGAATCATCAACAGAAGGGAGAAAGCACTATTCTTGTTTGACATATCCAAGAGTTTCTTCAGGTATTCATCAACGCATTAATTTAAAGCAGGTTTTTCAAAATCTACACGCTAAGTTATTCTGCCGTTTTTCAGGTATTGTTAAAGAATGCAGGATCATGCTTTTATGCTTCTTTTTTCCCGCTCAGACTGTAGCCTGCCGCAAGGATCGCAGCATCCGCAATTTCCCGCAGAGCCTGTTCTCCGATATTCTTGTGGAAGAAGCAGCATCTTTGATCGGGCACCAGATAATCGCCGTCGTCTGTGATGTCTTCCACCATGCAGCCGCCGCAGCAGGCCGGCATATGAGGACATTCCACGCAGGCCGGGTTTTTATCCAGCAGATCCGACACTTTCGTGTTGACCACATCGTAATAATAGCCGCTGAGCGACAGTTCTCCCAGAGGAGTCTCAAGCACGCTCGGAAACCTGTCCCTGAGGGCAGGATGGTCCGAAAAACCCATGCAGGGGGCCAGACGCCCCTCCGGTCCGATATACACGGTATACCTGACGCTTTCACAATAGGGATACCTGCTCCAGTCCGTGCCTCTTTTCGGGTGATGAATATACGAAGCGGAATAGTCTGTACTGCCCTTGGGACAGGAAAAAAATCCGTCAAGTTCGATCTTCAGCGGCATCCCGTCCGCAAAGTACTGCTGGATGTATTCCTTGTAAACCTGCCAGAGTTCCTCGTTAGAAAGCGCATATTCTTTGGCATACTGTTTCCAGATTCCAAGTTCCTGCGGTGCGTTGACTCTCAGGCCCAGTACACCCAGCTAGGCAAGATAATTGACAGTCGCCCTGAGAGAATCCTTGTTTTTCCGGTGAATGCACATCGCCGCAGATACACGTGCTCCGTAAGACTGCAGCAGGCGAAATCCCTCGTCAGCCTGTTTCTCAGCCCCGGGGACTCCCCTTAGCCAGTCATGATAGCCCAGGCCGTCGAAGCTGAGCTGGAACGTGGGATGCTGGTTATGTCTGTGCAGCATTTCCATGGTATCTCTGGACAGAAGAGACGCATTGGTAAAAAGTGTTCCGATATCGATATTGTATGCCGTCAGTGCTTTGACGATCTCTTCAAAATCGGACCGGACCAATGGTTCGCCGCCGGTTATATCCACATGCTTGATCCCGCATTGCGCGATTGAATCCACGATCCGCAGGCAATCCTTAAGAGGAAGCTGGGGATGGCGGGCAGACGGCGCGGATACCATGCAGTGACGGCATTGGAAATTGCATTTTCCCGTGATGCTCCAATGAGCTCCTTCCAGGTAGCGCGATGGATAGATGATGTATCTCTGCCAGGGCGCGAGCGGCGGCAATGGGATTTCAGATTCCTCTATCATCCCTTTCGCAATAAAATCGCGGATGATCTGGCGGGTTCTTTCACTAAGATCATCCGGATTCACGTTTTCTTTGCCGTTACAGTATAAAAGTTCGACAAAAGCAGATTTGTCCAGAAAGACGGGCATTTCATGTTTTTTTTCACCATACATCGCACTCACGGCATACGGAAGTTTTTTCCAGCCCCGGAAAGACCAGGGTTCCTTCAGCCGGTAATACATATGACGGTCAGCCCTCGGTAGCTCCTATGCTGCACGGGTGTCTGTTAACGATCATGCATGCATAATCCGACCAGCAGGCACACTGCCGGTTATCGTTTTTATCTCTGCCTTCATATCCATCACCCGGTGTTGTGTGCATGAACGCCGTATTGCAGTGCCATGAAGCAGCGCACAGGAAATCATAGCCATCCGAATCCTTTGTATCAGTTTCATATGTAATTATGCATGCGTAATCCTTCAGGCACATGTCTTCTCCGCCGGTAACGGATTCCATCTCATCCACATCTAATTCCTCGCCCATGGCCATCGCCCGTTCCAGTTCGGCAGCGGTAACGGAGTAACCAAGTTCCTCGGCAGCTTTGACAGCAGCTTCGGCATCTGAATCAGCTGATTTTTCGGTAATGATACGCAGAAGAATCTGATTGTATTGATCCACCAGTTCCTGGCTGGCGGACATGTCGCTGTCAAATTGTTTGAAATCCATTATGTCTCCCATTTCTTTTTTCCTCCTGTAATTCAGATTTGTTTTGCAGGTTGGAAATAATGCAGTAGAAATTGGCTAAACTGTATCCCCTCCGCCACAGGATGTAAAGCAGACTGGTGTGCTTTGATGACTGTTGCCCTTTTCTTAAAGCAAGGTAATAGACTGGAGAATTTCCTCCGCTGTCGCCCTTCCCGTTTCGATCAGTTCCTTCCGGTAATAGAAATACAGATCGTAGAATACCTTGTCGCGCTTGTATCCGAACGGTTTCATCAGCCTGGCAATCTGCTTTTCCATTTCCGTCACGACATCCCTGGCGTTCATCATAAATGTCTGGAAGCCGCCTGTCTGACTTCACTCAAGACAGAAGGAAAGAAACGAGGCACTTGCAACACCAAAAAACAAACTTCAACGGTCTGACAATACTCTGATTCTCTATGACATATTAAAAACCCTTGGATCCCACTCTCTAATGTGGCATATCCAAGGGTTTCTTCAGGTATTCATCAACGTATTATTCTATAGCAGGTTTCCTGTGTATATCTCTTACAATCTCTTGATTTTCTGTTCTCCCAATCGTTTTTTATTACTTCCATCGCAGTCTCTGCATACATGTTTTTTAACAATTGAATATGGTTGCGTTGTATGATTACAGACAGAGGAAAAAGATGAGCACAAAACCGAAAAAAAGATATATCCCGGGAATAAACGGCTTCAAGGCAGTCGCCGCCCTGATGGTTGTCCTGTATCATATGAAATTCAGCTTTGCCAAAGGCGGACTGCTGGGAGTTACGATCTTCTTTGTAACATCCGGCTTTCTAATTACCCGCAACCTTCTTGCGGAAGCGGAAAAGACCGGAAAGGTCGATTTCCCGGAGTTCTGGAAACGGCGCATCAGAAGACTGCTGCCGGCAGTGATCTGTCTGATTACGGTCACCGTTATTCTGACCTCCATATTCAACCGGGTGCTGTTTACAAAAGCACTGCCGGATATTCCTTCCGCACTGTTTGGCTATAACAACTGGTGGCAGATTTTCAACAAGGTCTCCTATTTCGAAAATGCCGGTGCTCCTTCGCCTTTGACACATTTCTGGTCGCTGGCAATCGAGATACAGTTCTATCTGATCATTTCCCTGCTGTTTGTACTGGTTGCCGCGAAGAATAACAGAAAACAGTTCCTTACTCTGATCTTTGCAATGCTTTCGGTCATATCCGTGATCCTGATGTGGAGTCTCTTCGATCCTTCTGCTGATCCAAGCCGTGTTTATTACGGAACCGATACAAGAATCTTCTCGCTGCTCGCCGGCAGCTTCGTCGCTCTGTTTGAACCGCAGCTGAGAAAACGAACCGGCATTGTCTCGGAAATTGCCGGAATTGTATCAATCGCTGCATTGCTGGCAATGTCAGCCATGATCAGCGGCTACAGCAGTTTCATGTTCAGAGGTGGCCAGATCATTGCCACACTGCTGTCGGTGATTATTGTATGGGCGCTGCTGAAACGGAATGGCATCCTGTCAAGAATACTCAGCCTGCCACCGCTGCGGATTCTGGGCGAATACTCGTTCGGTATCTATCTCTGGCATTATCCGGTGATCCTTCTGCTTTCCGGCGGTCAGAAAGCCGGTGTTCTGATTGTTGTCTGTGAATTCCTGCTGACTGCTCTGTTCTGTGTTCTTTCGCATTTCTTTGTCGAAGTGCCATACAGCACGGGCATGGTGTCAAAGAGCATCCGGATTCTTCTTTCCAAACCGGGAACCGAAAAACAAAGACTCCGGAAGGAAAAAGTCAGAACTGTAAACGCACCGATCATTGCCGGCCAGATGGCACTGGTTGTCTGTGCCCTTTTATGTGCCGCCTTTGTTCCTAAGGAGAATGCACTGGCAAACAAGGACGAGCTTGAAAGACAGGCCGAACAGGCAGCTCAGATCAAAGATGAAAAAATGAAGGAACGTCTGGAAGCAGAAGCTGAACCGGAAGAAGTTCCTGCTGAAGAACTGGAAGAAACACCTGAGGAAACACCTGCAGAACCGCCGGCAAAAAGAACCGATGAAGAAATCTGCAATGCTATTGACATACTGATGATTGGTGATTCGGTATCTCTGGGAGCGACGAATTCTTTCTACGAAGTATTCCCGAACAGTATCCTGGATGCCGAAGTCAACCGCTATTCGACGGAAAGTTATAGCATCTTTGGAACATATCAGAGCCAGAACGGCTGGGACGGTGACGCGGTGATCTTCTCGCTTGGCGCCAACGGTCCGCTGTATGACTCTCTTGAAACCATGCGTAGTATGGTTCCGGCTGATACGCCGCTGTTCCTGATGACTGCCCGGGCACCGCATACCGAATGGGCGGAAAGCAACAATCAGGAAATGAAGGATTTCGCAGCTGCCAATGCCAACACCTATATCATCGACTGGTATGCCGCTTCGGAAGGACATGACGAGTATTTCGCTGAAGACGGTACACACCTGAATTATTCCGGTGCTGAAGGATACGCCGCATGTATCCGGGAAGCGATACTGGAAGTATTCCATGAATCTGACTGAAAGACTGGAGACATCTTATGAATATACCATTTGACATTACCGGCATAACGATCCGGACCGGACGGCTTCTGCTGAGGCCATGGCAGGCAGAGGATCTTGATGATCTGTACGAATATGCAAGTGTGGACGGTGTCGGACAGATGGCCGGCTGGAAACCGCACAGTTCAAAAGAGGAATCTGCTGAAATCCTGAAGATGTTCATTGCCGGAAAAAAGACATTCGCCCTGGAATATCAGGGAAAAGTCATCGGTTCGCTGGGCATAGAACAATATGATGAAAAACAGGCTGCGGAACTGAACGATTTCAAAGGACGTGAGATCGGTTATGTACTGGCAAAAGATTACTGGGGAAAAGGACTGATGCCGGAAGCGGTGCGAGCTGTCATCGACTGGATGTTCGAACATACGGATATCGATTTCCTCACCTGCGGCCATTTCGTCCACAACAGACAGTCAAAACGCGTACAGGAAAAATGCGGCTTTCACTTTCTGAAATATATCGTATTTGAGACAATTCTGGGTACAACAGAAAAAACCAGTCTGAACATCCTTTACAGGAGTGACTGGCAGAAAGCAAAAGGGAGTGAGTGAATTGAAATGCTCCCCAAAAGTTGAACAAAACTTTTGGGGAGTATTTTTATGAAACAGAGTTATGAAGAAAAACTGAAATTTATCACATTTGAGAATTTCAAAATGTGATAAATTTTATACAATGAAACCATGAAAACAATTCTGCAAAAATTATTGATCATTTTTTTCAGCTGTCTGCTTTTTCTTTCCGGAACAGTCCGGACATTTGCTGATGGAGAGACGGAAGATGGCAATACGATCGATCTGACGGCAACCTACTATGTCCTGACTGTCATGCAGGACCGGTCTCTGACCGTACCGTTTACGGTTGACTGGTTCAAGGGTGATGCCCGTTTCTATAATCACGGCCTTGCCAAGGCATCTCTGGGACTGGCAGTTTCATCCTTCCGTCCCAATACCAAGCTTTCCGATCCCGCCCGCAGTGCCGATGCCAGTGCCATTTCCTATCTGGAACAGGCCGGCTTTACGGATATCCAGAGTGATGACTATGACAAGAACCCGAGTATCTATACGGTTTCCACGATCATGGGCCACCAGAAGATCGGCAGCGGCGATGATGCCTTTGAGATGATTGCCATCGGCGTCTGCGGTCAGGGCTATATGGATGAATGGGAATCGAATTTCACGATCTCCTCCGGAAATACGGAAGGACAGGAAATCCATTCCGGATTCGAGAGATCGTCGCGGCTGATCTATGACCGTATTTTCGGTTATATTGCCAATCACCATCTGAGCGGAACGATCAAGGTATGGATTACCGGCTTCAGCCGGGCTGCAGCAGTTTCCAATGTTACGGCAAAGTGGCTGTGCGATTCGGATGTGTTTGATGAAGATACGGTCTTTGCCTATACCTTTGCGACACCGCAGACAACCATGAAGCCGGAATACGGCAAATACCAGAACATCTACAATATCGTCGGCAAGAGTGATCCGGTCCCGATGATTCCCTTCTCGGACTGGGGATTCGGACGCTACGGCGTCACCCTGACGACACCGTCGGTTGAAGCGGATTCCGCCTTCAAGGAAAAGAGAATCAAGGCCAATGCCATCTACAAGGAAATTACCGGCATTGACTACTGGGTCAATCCGGAAATGGACAAGCAGATCAGAAATATCCTGTATTATCTTCTGAAGATCTGTCCGGATATCAAGACCTACAGGAATTCCCTGCAGGATCAGCTGATCCATCTCTGGGAAGACAGATCTCCGGTCAATGTCATATCACGATTCCTGGATATGGCTTCCGACCCCCTTCTGATTCAGAAAAAGAACCGGGATGAGGCGAATGCCTTCCTGGATTATATGGCCTATCTGCTGATCGATGCCCTGACCAGCCGCAACAGTTTCCGTACCTATAACCAGGATGCCTCGGTCGGTTCCAATCTGGCCCAGGCCCATACACCGGAACTCTATATTTCATGGCTGTTCTCCGTCGATGACGGCACCGAGCTGTATTCAACCAATGACGCCTATACCTATCTGCTCATCAGCGGCGACGTGAATGTCAGGCTGAAGCAGGACGGCGAGGTTGTGGAAGAACTTCTCTGCAGTGAAAAGGAAGGCCGTGACGGAAATATCTATCTGATGCGCACCGAAGAGAATGTAACGGCGACGATTCCGAACGATAAAGTATATGAAATTGAAATCACACCGGATCAGTATACCTTCTCCATGGTGGTCCAGGCAGATTATTCCGTTGACAAGCTTTCTCCGGTCAGTACCGGCTATGTGTACTATGAACTTGAAAATGAAAACGACGTCGTCAATGTGACAATTGACAAAGACGGTTACATGACCTCAACCAAAAACGGTCAGCATGATGAGGGAATGATTCTGGAATCGGATGAATATATGAACAATTCCGAATTCATCAATGCCGAGCGCAGAAGCTTCCTGAACCTGCCCTGGCGCACCCTGGCGATTCTCAGCATCTCGGCCATTATCATTGCCGTATCACTGGTGATCTATCAGATCGTATGGGTCATTGCCAGATTCCGTTTCCGTCATCTGGTCAGACGCGGCGTTATCCGCTCCGGGACAAAGTTCCGCAGCATGCCGATTTTCTGCATGTTCTGGATGTTCCAGCTGTTCCTGATCGGTGAATTCTATGCGGTTCTCTTCAAGGACCAGATCAGCATCACCCTCACCTTCAAGACCATCATCGGTCTGCTGGGAGTTGCCATTGCCACCATTGCCTATGACAGCCACAAGACGAATCTGAACCGCTCCATCCAGTTTGCCCTGATGCTGCTGATGTGCGCGGATGTCATTACCAGGATCAATGTCATGACCGGTGCCGTACTGCATGTCATCTCCTATATGTATCTGACCTGTGTCTTCATCCGTGAAGAAAAACCGGTTCCTTCCCAGATCATCATCTGGGGCTTCCTGTGTGTTGTTGCAGCAATCGCCGTATACATGCAGCCGGTAAATCCGTTCGGCAGCAAGTTCTATATCCTGCTCTATGTCTGTGCCGCCCTGGCCATGGCATGTGCATCCTTCCCGATGCCGAAGAGATGCCTGAGCGCATCCATTCTCCTGTTCCTGGCCGGCATTCTGACGATCCTGAACATCGTCCTCAACGAACCGTTCCTGGTTCATATCCTGGCACTCGGAACCTACTATGCAGGTATCTCCACCCTGGCAAGCACGGGTCTCAGAATTCCTCTTGCCAGACTGGTCCCGACCTATGTTGACGAAGAAGTCGAACAGGAAATCAAGGAACAGAAGACCAAGGAAGCATCATAATCACTACAATCGAGTAGGAGGAAATGAATAAAGTTTCCTCCTTTAT
Source organism: Solobacterium sp. (assembly GCA_017404505.1). Lineage (GTDB taxonomy): Bacteria > Bacillota_I > Bacilli_A > Erysipelotrichales > Erysipelotrichaceae > Bulleidia. The sequence continues at coordinate 8,226 of JAFRCE010000013.1, forward strand.
TCGTCTCCGACCTCTCACACCACCGTACGTACCGTTCGGTATACGGCGGTTCGAAATTCAATAACTATGTATTAACTGGTAGTGGTCTGCTAAGGAGAGCAGACCTTTTCTCTTGAGAACAGCGTTCGTGACAGTAAGGCTCATAATTCCGCTGGAGGCGATTGCCACGATTCCTTTGCGACTGTTCGCGTTCACATGTGCCCAAAATGGGTTCATGCCAAGTTTTCGCAATCCCCATTCCCGCCGTTGCGGCGTCTTCCACTGTTTCCAGATGCACATCCGGATTCTGACTCTCAGCCATCCGTCTATTTCCTTCATCAGTGTTTTCATATCGCATATTCTGAAGTAGTTGATTCATCCTCTGATGACTGGGTTCAGCTTAGATATGCGGTAATCCATTGACACCGGCCAGCTTCTCTTACTGTATCCATGCAGTCTTTCTTTAAACTTCTGCACCGATTTCAGATGGGGCTTCGGTCTCCATTTGTCATTTCTTTTGCATAACTGCAAATGAAAGTAATGGAAGGATCTTTGTCCTGAGTCAACGCCCTGGCAAACTGAATTCTCGAAATATTCATTAATTCAGCAACTCTTTCCTGGGTGTATTTCTTACAATCTTTTGATTTTCTGTCTTCCCAATCGTTCTTTATTACTTCCATTGCGGTCTCTGCATACGTTTTGGGAATGTAGTATTCATTCTCAAACTCTGTATTCATCCTCAAATCTCCTTCAAAATATTTTTGGGAAAAACGCAAAAAAGTGCGGAATTAACTACTAATTCCGCACTTTGTGCACCCTATGGAGCGCGTGAGGAGAATCGGACTCCCGTATTCAGCTTGGAAGGCTGACGTTCTACCATTGAACTACACGCGCATTGCTAATAAAAAATGGTGTCCCGGATGCGAATCGAACGCACGACCCACTGATTAAAAGTCAGTTGCTCTACCACCTGAGCTACCGGGACATCCGGAAATAAATGGCTGGGGTAGCTGGATTCGAACCAGCGAATGACAGAGTCAAAGTCTGTTGCCTTACCGCTTGGCCATACCCCAATGACTACCCTTCTATATATCATTTGCATCCGAAGATGCATCTTTCGTAAAAATGGTGGAAGCGGGTGGTTTCGAACCACCGAACCCAGAGGGAGCAGATTTACAGTCTGCCGCGTTTAGCCACTTCGCTACGCTTCCACAAATGGTGCCGACTATAGGAATCGAACCTACAACCTATTGATTACAAATCAATTGCTCTGCCAATTGAGCTAAGTCGGCGATGGTGGAGGTTAACGGGCTCGAACCGCTGACCCTCTGCTTGTAAGGCAGATGCTCTCCCAACTGAGCTAAACCTCCGCACTGCTTTCGAGTGCCTATTTATATTAGCATAGTGTTTTTTTATCGTCAACAACGTTTTATACAGCATTTTTTATTTTTATCCGGAGTGATCCAGCTGCTCATTTTATATCACTAAACAGGTGCTTTTTCTGTTTGTTTTCGTCTGTTTCCATGGCCGGATTTCATATCTGTTTGCTGTATCCTTCCGGAATGGTATCTGTTATATGTTTTCTCTTTTGTCGTATTATGCAGGAGCCATTATTCCTGCTTATGCTACAATAGAGAATGTTATGGAGGTTGTATATGGAGATTTGGAATTCACGGTCTCTGGATAATAATCAGCGCTTTGTCTATGCCCTGATTGCCGGCTTTCTCGCCGCTGTCGTTCTGGGCATGGCGTACGGCGTCATTTACAGTTTTCTCAGGATCCAGTCAGCCGTTCTCTATCTTCTGATCGGCTGGTGCATCGGATATGTGATCCGCTATGTCGGCCATGGCGTTCACAACCGTTTTGCCATAGCCGGTGCCTGCTTCACACTGATGGCCATCATCATCGGTGATACCATTGCGGCAATCGGCGGCATCACCGGCATTCCAGCACTGCTGAGCACACCGGCCATGTGGGGACCGCTTCTTGAACTCTGGCTGCGGACATATCTCTCCACCAATCCCAGCAGTCTTCTCGGTCTTTTGATGAGATGTATCGGCATTTATCTTGCCTATCATTATTCGGTAATACTGTGAAAGGATACTGACAATGTACAGAAATACATGGATGGAAGTAAATCTGGATGCGATCGCGGACAATGTCAGACGCATTCATGATATATGCGGCAAACGTATCATTGCCGTACTGAAGGCAGATGCCTATGGCTGCGGAGACAACCATGTCGCCAAGGCCGTTCTGGAAGCCGGCGCGGAAATGATCGCCGTATCATCACTCGACGAAGCGTTCATGCTGAGAAACGAAGGATATGAAGGCGAGATACTGATTCTCGGTGCCACTGACCCGGAGGATGCTTCCCGGATGATCGAAGCAGACATTTCGCCTGCCGCCTATTCAATGGAATGGGTCAGATCAGTGATCGAACATAAGCCCGCCGGTCTGAAAGTGCATCTGAAAGTCGATACCGGCATGAACCGGATCGGCTTTAAAGATATTCCTTCCCTGCAGGAAGCTTTTTCCCTCCTTTCGGAGAACGGCTGTAAGATGGAAGGCATCTTCACCCATTTCTACTGCGCGGATTCCAGCAAAGAACTGACACAGAAGCAGTTTGACCGCTTCGCTGCAGCTGTCAAAGCCCTGGATTATCCGTTCCCATGGATCCATTGCGACAATTCTGACGCGACCGTCTTCTTCAAAGACGATCTCTCGAATGCATGCCGTCTGGGTGTATCCATGTACGGCGTCTCCTCGTATCTGAGTGACCTGCGCCATCCGATCGCGATGTTCTCCCAGGTCGTCATGACCAAACAGGTCAAAGCCGGTGAAACAATTGGCTACAGCGCTCTCTATACAGCGGAAAAGGACGAGATCATCGCCACGATCCCAATCGGTTACGCGGACGGCTTCATCCGGGCCAACAAAGGACGCTGTGTCTGGATTGCCGGACAGTTCGCCCCGGTCTGCGGCAATGTATGCATGGATCAGATCATGGTCCGGCTCGAAAAAGATGTTCCGATTGGAACACCTGTCGAAATCTTCGGTCCGCATATTCATCTCGAGAAGATGGCGGAGGAACTGCACACCATTCCTTACGAGATCATCTGTCTGATCAGCGGCCGGGTCACCAGGACCTATATCTGGCATGGCAAAAACCTGACCGAGGAAAACGCCCGTATTATCAAATCAGAAGTCAATTCACTTTGATCCGTCAGCTGACGGATCTTTTTTTGGCCGCAGATCAATAAAGGATACTTCCGGATCGTTGTACAGACGGAAGAACCACGGCGCGCCGGATGCCAGACCGCGGCTGACGAACATCGGTCTGCCGTTCAGGTCATAGAAACCTTCCGTGTATTTCGGAAACAGTGTCAGATGCGGTCCGAACATGCCCTTCTTTGTGAAAGGAATGCGCCACTGGCCGCCATGGACATGACCGCAGATGATCAGATCACACTGTATCTTTTTATAAGCCTCCGCATAATCCGGACGGTGACTGATCAGCAGCTGGAAGCCACCGGTCTGTTTCAGTCCTTCGTAGCATTCTGTATCAAACCCGAGGGTGCGGCCCCGGTCGGTCATGCCGATCACTTCGATTTCGTCATTAAAAAGAACGCTTTCGTTTTCCAGCACATGAACACCCTTCTCTTTCAGCCGCTGTCGCAGTTCACTGAGTTCACTCAGATATATGTCATGATTGCCGGATGAAAAAGCCATCCATCTACCCCGCAGCTGATCGATCAGTTCAAAACTGATCTTATAGTCTCTGTTGAGATCAAAAAGATCGCCGGGGATCACGATCATATCCGGATGATTCTTTTCAACCAGATTGATGATCCGGCTCTGATGCTCACCGAAGCGGCGGCAGTGCAGATCAGCCAGCACGCAGATCCTGACCGGTTTCGTGATTTTCTCAGAAGTCAGGGTGAAATGTGTTTCGTCCATTTTATGATACTGGAAGCCGCACACAAGAAAGATGATGAGAGCGGCAGCCAGAATGATCCAGATATTCATGGCACTATCATACCATAAGAAAAAGGACACCCTTTTTCGGAGTGTCCTCTGATACTGCTTCTTATAAACCGTGGCTGACCGGTAACATGGCTGCGCCAATGATGCCCGGCTCTTCCAGACCTGCCAGAACAAACGGTGTGTCATGAACAGCTGTATGGGACATTGCCTTGTACTGTTCGATCACGCCCGGCAGGAACTTGTCAGCTGACTTCATCATGCCGCCGCCGAGGATGAAGATATCCGGGTCGCAGACGCATGCGATCGTCGCGAAATACTGACCAAGGTCTTTTTCATATTCGGCCTTGACCTTCTTGGCGATTTCGTCACCGGCCAGAGCTCTGTCAAAGACAACGCCGGTATGGGCGATACGTTCACCGCTCAGCTGTTCATACTTTCTCTTCAGGCCGGTGCCGGATGCTTCGTTTTCAATCGCGCCGACATTCAGATAGTTGACCTTATCACGGTTGCGGTCGATGATGATGTTCGCAACTTCGCCGCCGAAGCCGTGTTTGCCGGATACCGTCTTGCCATCAACGACGAGGCAGCCGCCGATACCGGTGGAAATCGTTGTATAGAATACATACTGCAGGCCCTTGCCGGCACCTACCAGTGCTTCTGCCAGAGCTGCTACGTTCGCATCGTTGTCGAGGAATGCCGGCATGCCGAATTCCTTGCTCATCTCATCAGCGAACGGATAACCGGCAAAGCCCGGAAGATTTGTGGAAAGAACCATTGTTCCCGCTTTGGTGTCTACCGGACCCGGAACGCCGACACCGATACCGGCACAGTCTTTCCAGCCCGGAATATCACGAACCATTTCCTTGATGTTGGCCATAACCTTTGCCGGACCTTCCTGGCCATAGGAAGGACCCTTGACCTGGGCAAGAATCTTTCCGTCTTCGGAAATCTTTGCAACACGTACATTTGTACCGCCGAGGTCAATGCCGAGATAGCTCTTCATAGTAAATTATCCTCCTGAACTACATATTTTCTCTCTATCTATAATTTTATTATCCGCGTCTTTCAAAAGCAACACTGCACCTGCCGCAAAGCGGTGTATTTCACGCTGAATTTCAATATAATAAAAGACATAGGGACAGACTGATGAATAAAAGTGAGCAGACAAAATACAGACTTGCCGATGCCGTCAAGGAGTGTATGAAAACGACACCGGTGGAAGATATCACGATCAAGCAGATCGTTTCCCACTGCGGCGTGACCCGGCAGACTTTCTACCGGAATTTCCGGGACCGTGACGATCTGATCAACTGGTACTTCAATATTATTCTGGATGAATCTTTCCGGCGGCTGGGCAGCGGCGAAACCGTATATGACGGACTGATCCGCAAATTTGAATATATTCATCAGGAGGAAGTCTTCTTTTCTGCCGCCTTCCGGAATGACGCGCAGAACAATCTGAAGGATCACGATTTCCGGATGATCTTTGATTTCTACCGCAATCTGATCAAAGAAAAAACCGGCAGCCTGCCGGACGATGAGATCAACAGCCTGCTTGAAATGTACTGTCAGGCAAGTGTCTATATGACTGTCAAATGGGTGCTGTCCGGCATCCGTACTTCAGAGAAGGCTCTGGCCGGTCTGATGATCGACGCCATGCCGCCGAAACTGCATGAACTCTTTGATAAACTTGGCATCGTTTAGGAATACGTTACAAATTTCACAAAGTGTAACGTATTTTTTGTTATGCCGAAAGGTACAATTATTTCGGTAAATAAAGGAGATCATAAATATGGCAAACAGATTCGTATTAAATGAAACATCCTATCATGGCGCAGGTGCCATCAAGGAAATCGTCACGGAATTCAAAGCCCGCGGTTTCAAAAAGGCATTTGTCGCTTCTGATCCCGATCTGGTAAAATTCGGCGTCACAGCCAAGGTTACCGATCTGCTCGACGCAGCTGGAATTGACTACACTGTTTATTCCAACATTCAGCCGAACCCGACAATTGAAAACGTTCAGACCGGTGTCAAGGCTTTCGCGGAAGCCGGCGCTGACATGATTATCGCCATCGGCGGCGGTTCCTCCATGGATACATCCAAGGCAATCGGCGTCATCAACACCAACCCGGATTTCGCTGATGTCCGTTCCCTGGAAGGCGTTGCTCCGACAACAAAGCCGTGCACACCGATCTTCGCAGTTCCGACAACAGCCGGCACAGCTGCTGAAGTAACGATCAACTATGTTATCACTGATCCGGAAAACAAGAGAAAGTTCGTCTGTGTCGACGTTCACGACATTCCGGTCGTCGCATTCGTCGATCCAGAAATGATGAGTTCCATGCCGAAGGGCCTGACTGCCGCAACCGGTATGGATGCCCTGACACACGCCATCGAAGGCTACATCACAGCCGGTGCCTGGGAACTGTCTGACATGTTCCACATCAAGGCGATCCGCATGATTGCCAAGGCTCTCAGAGGCGCAGTTGAAAACGATCCGAAGGGCAGAGAAGAAATGGCTCTTGCTCAGTATATCGCCGGTATGGGATTCTCCAACGTCGGTCTGGGTGTCGACCACTCCATGGCTCACACACTGTCCGCTTACTACGGCATGCCGCACGGCAAAGCATGCGCTACTCTGCTGCCGACCGTCATGGCTTACAACGCTCCGGTCACCGGTGAAAAGTACAGAGACATCGCGGATGCCTTCGGTGTAGAAGGTGCTTACACAATGCCTCTGGAAGACGCACGTGAAGCCGCTGTCGCCGCCGTCAAAAAGCTCGGTGAGGATGTCGGTATCGTCATGTCCCTGAAGGACGTCGTTCCGATGGAAGATGTAGACGCTCTGTCCGCTGACGCTCTCAAGGATGCCTGCACACCTGGCAACCCGCGTCCGGTAACCGTCGAAGACATCAAGGCAATGTTCCTCTCCCTGATGAAATAATCTTCATCAAAACCAGATGAAAAAATGGCTTGGGATCATATCAATCTACTTTGGATCCTTAAGCCATTTTTCTTTTTTCAGACGGATCAGGAACAGGATACCGCGTACGCTCAGTTCGACCGCCATCGCGATCCACATGCCGCGTAAGCCCATCGACCTGGCAAGATACCATCCCAGTGTCAGCCGTACACCCCAGATACTGATCAGATTGAGCATGCCCGGAATCAGTGTGTCCCCTGCTCCGCGCAGACAGCCGGTCGCCACAATGGACGCTGCGAACAGCGGTTCGGCAAGCAGTTCAATACGGAGCACTTCCACACCAAGTTTCTGAACCTCAGGATCCGGTGTCAGAAAAGCAAACACAGACGGACACAGGAAATACATGACGAGACCTGCCATACTCATGATGGCAACACCGGTAAATGTCGTCAGCCAGCTGAATGATCGCGCCAGATCTTTCCGCTTCGCACCAATTGACTGGCCGACCAGGGTCGTGGCCGCTGAACTGATACCGTAACCGGGCATATAGCAGATCGACTCCGCTGTGATGGCGAAGGAATTGGCGGCAATGGCAATCGTTCCAAGCGGTGCGATGATCCGTGTAGAAGCGACCTGTGCGGCGCAGAGAGCACTCTGTTCCATAGCCATCGGTGCACCGATCTTGAAGGCTTCTTTCACGACTTCCTTCTGCGGCAGCCAGTTTCCCCGGATTCCTTTCAGTTTCAGTACGTCCGAGCGGAAGAACGCATAGGACAGTGACATCAGCATGCCTGCCAGCATGGAAAGGCTGGTGCCGAGCTGCGCTCCGGCTACGCCAAGACCGGCACCGGGCACAAATAACGTGTTTCCGAACAGAATGAGCTGCCGGGCCGGAAAAATCAGAAAGAAATTGAAGATGACATCCAGGATGCATTCCAGAGTAGCGAAAATGGAAGGAATCTTCATATTGCCGGAACACTGCAGCATATTCATGCATACCCAGCGGATCTGCCGGACGGGAATAAACATCGCATAGATTGAAAAGTAGCTGACAGCATTCTGCCAGAGGGAAGGATCAGCACCCAGCCAGCGCGGCAGATGCTGGCCGATCAGAAAGGCAACGGCTCCGACCGCGAAGGAAAGAAGCAGCGAAGCGGAAAGCGACTGGCGGAAGATCGACTTTGCCTTATCGATTTCGCCGGCCCCGGTGGCATGTGCAACCTGCACGGAAAAACCGGCCGCCGTCGCGCCGAGAAGTCCGCCGAACAGCCATGTGGAAGACGCCACCAAACCGATGGACGCGGAAGCGGCCGCTCCCAGGGCTCCGACCATGGCGGCATCAATATACTGCATCAGGATCTCGGAAATCTGGGCCAGAATACCGGGCATGGACAGCCTGGCGACAATGCCCAGCTTTTCACCAAATGTATATTCGCGGCCGGAACGCATCTCAGCCGCAACAGAATACTCGCTCATGTTTTCCATTATACCCTGTAAAAAAATCGCATATTATTTTTTACTTCTTTTTTTATCAGAAGATATAATAAAAGAAAGGAATAGAGGTAAATATCATTATGGAAACATTGTTACAGTTACTTTTAAAGAGCATGACCCAGCAGTCATCGATCGACGCGGCGGAAAAGAAGACCGGTATCAGCGGTGTCAGCATCCTGACCATTCTCTCTTACGCACTGCCGATTCTGATCAAATTCCTGACCAGGAACGCCGGCAGCCAGTCCGGTGCCCAGTCGCTGCTTGGCGCGCTGAGCCAGCACACCAGCACCAAGGCAATGCCACAGCAGATCCTCGAAGCAGATGAATCTGACGGACAGAAGATCCTTGGACACATTTTCGGCGATCAGCAGAAACAGACTGTCAATGAAATTGCCAGACAGTCCAAAGTCGATCCGAGTGCCGTTCTGACAGTCCTGGCCCTCCTGGCTCCGGTTCTCCTGAGCAGCCTTCAGTCTGTCACAGCCGCTACCGCCAACGCACAGCAGCAGGCCAAGAAGCCGGGCGTCGACCTCAGCGACGGTCTCGACGTTTCTGACCTCGTTGCCATTTTCCAGGGCACACAGCAGAGTGGTGTCTCAGGTCTCTTAGGCGCTCTGCTCGGCGGCAAAGTCGACACTTCCACACCGCAGGCTGCCAATGACGGTACCGCTCTGTTAGGCTCCCTGCTCTCTCTTATGGGCAAATAATAACAATTGCATAAAGCCTGAAAAAAACTGGTCACATATCTGTGATCAGTTTTTTAAATACGGCGATAGCCTTTTTCCAGCTTGTTTTTGATATTCCGGCCGTTCATTCTGCCGAAACCCAGCGGATATCCGTCAACACAGACCAGCACCCAGCCGTCATGGCTCTCATCCGCCGTGACGGTTTCACCGCGCAGGTATTTCTCGATCCGGATATCATCTGCGGAAAAACTGACGCACGCATCGAATTCATCGTGTTTCAGTGCGTAAGCAAGATGCTGGGAGGGTTCGAAGCGGTCCCGCTTCAATGTGCCCAGCAGCAGTCCGGAGCGGATGACCCGCACGGAATCATGGGCGAAATTCAGTTCAGGCAGCAGATAGATCCGATCATTCAGAATCTTCGTAACACTGTGGCTTCTGTCCAGTGACACATGTTTCATGAATTCAATAAACGAAGCGTTTTTAACCGGATCGGATTTCAGTACAGTATTGTTCTTTCTTTCCCGGTTCCCCTGTTTTTTCAGCAGTGCCGCGAAATGTCCTTCTCCTTTCAGCCGGTGCGGATACAGCCGCACACATGCTTTCATATCTTCGCCGATACCTTCGTCAAACAGCGGGCATCTTTCTTCCGGTTCGATCAGATACAGATCTGGATGTTCTTTCAGTACGGCACGGATCACTTCTTCGTCTTCCGCCGGATCGAAGGTACAGGTCGAATAGAGAATGGTCCCGCCCTCCTTCAGCATCGATACCGCGGAAGAGAGGATTTCCTTCTGCAGAGCGGGATAATATTCACTGCCGCGCTCCAGCCAGGACGTGACCAAAGACGGATCACGGCGGAACATGCCTTCCCCCGAGCACGGGACATCGACCAGGATCTTATCGAAATAACCGGGATACTTCACAGCCAGATCCCGCAGGTCACTGCTGATCAGATAGGCATTGCGGATGCCGAAGCGCTCACAGTTTTTCAATGTCGCATTCTGCCGTGAGGCACTGATGTCATTACTGATAAGAATACCGGTATTGTTCAGCTTTGCGGCCAGAGCAGTCGTCTTGCCGCCGGGTGCCGCGCAGGCATCCAGGACGATATCCCCTTCTTCCACCGGCAGAAGTGAAGCAGGCGTCATGGCACTGGCTTCCTGGATGTAATACAGACCTGCATAATAATACGGATGGGTTCCCGGACGTGTCTCTGCGGGTACGTAAAAGCCTTCCCGGCACCAGGGAACCGGCTCCAGCGGAAACGGTGAAATCTTCTGAAATTCTTCCACTGTGATCTTGCCGGTATTGATACGGATGCTGGTGACTGGCGGCTCCTGCATTGCCCGCAGATAACTTTCATATTCGTCTTGCAGCACTCCCTTCATTTTCTGAAGGTATGATTCCGGTAAATTCATGAAATTATTATAGCCTATGTACCTTTTGGAACAACGCAATCTTTGCTAGAATATTCAAGATGGAGGAAACGAATGGAAAACGCAAATGTACGTCCTGAAACAATGGCAAGAATCACAACCAGAGAACTGGCAGATCAGTTTATTGAAGAACAGGTAGCAGCGATCAGAGAACAGGTCAAAGACGGCAAGGTTCTGCTCGCCCTTTCCGGCGGTGTTGACTCTTCTGTAGTAGCCGCTCTTCTGATCAAGGCAATCGGCCGCAATCTTGTCTGCGTCCATGTCAATCACGGCTTTTTAAGAAAAGGTGAACCTGAACAGGTCATTGAAGTATTCCGTAACCAGATGAACGCAAACCTCATCTATGTCGATGCCTCTGACAGATTTATTGACAAAGTCGCCGGTGTTAACGATCCGGAACAGAAGCGTCATATTATCGGTGAAGAATTCATCAAAGTATTTGATGAAGAAGCAGCCAAACTGGAAGGCATTCACTTCCTCGGACAGGGAACGATCTATCCGGATATCCTCGAAAGCGAAAAGGGAATCAAAGCCCACCACAATGTCGGCGGACTTCCGGAAGAAATGGAAATGGAACTCGTCGAACCTGTAAAACTTCTCTATAAAGACGAAGTCAGAGTTGTCGGCAAGGCTCTCGGCCTGCCGGAAAACATGGTCGAAAGACAGCCGTTCCCGGGACCGGGTCTGGCAGTCAGATGCCCGGGTGCCATTACCAGAGACCGTCTGGAAGCACTCCGTGAATCCGATGCGATCCTGCGTGAGGAATTTGCCAACGCCGGCCTGCAGGGCAAGGTATGGCAGTACTTCACAATCGTTCCGGATTTCAAGAGCACCGGCATCAAGGATGGAAAGCGTTCCTTTGAATATTTCGCAGTCATCCGCGCCGTCAATACAACGGATGCGATTGAAGCGACAATTGAAGAACTGCCGTATGATCTCTTAAAGAAGATCACTGACCGTATCACCCATGAAGTACCGGGCATCAACCGTGTTCTGTACGATCTGACACCGAAGCCGACCGGCACCATCGAGTGGGAATAAACGATGATCCTGTTTCCCGGAAACAGAATCATCCTCTGCTGATACCACATTCAACAGAAAGACCCCGCATTTCATGCGAGGTCTTTTTCGTTTCCGGCTACTCCTTTTTTGTATGTATGCCAATCAGAACGGCATATCTGAATCCTTTTTCAGGCAATGAAAAGAATCACAGAATCAGATATCTCTGACCCTGTCAGTTTTCCTTCTTCCCTGCTCAGCCGGTACCCTACTGCCAGGAGATGGACTGGAGAATCTCCTCCGCTGTCGCTCTTCCCGTTTCGATCAGTTCCTTCCGGTAATAGAAATACAGATAGTAGAATACCTTGTTATGTTCGAACACATAGGACTCGCCGCACATATCGATACCCTGGGCTGTATAGGTGTAGCTGAAGCCGGCCCCCTGGACACCGCCGGCATCCCTGACAAAGAATTTGTCGCGCTTGTATCCGAAAGGTTTCATCGGTCTGGCAATCTGCTTTTCCATTTCCGTCGCAACATCCTTGGCGTTCAGCATGAATGCCTGGAAGCCGCTTGCCTGACGGTAAGCACCGTTGACGATCATGTGCCGCTCGTCATCGCTGATTGCCCAAACCGGCGGACTGTCTGTCGTGTTCATCTGACCGATTTCTTCCCTTGTCAGTTCACGGAATCCTTCCGGATAGGAAAGAAACATCGTATTGTTGAGATTTAACTCGCCCATAATTATCTTTTTCTCTGCCATGCGGATATCCGGCAGAGATAATGCCTCCTAAGATTAAAGTAGACTTCTTTTTGTTTCTTAGCAAGCAGTTGTGTTTCTGCTGCTAAAAAAGACTCCCTTGCGGAAGTCCAGTTGTTTCTTAAAGATATGTAACGGTTTCGCTCAGATCCTTGCGGGAGGAATGATTGGGCAGCGGACCGGCACCTTCGGCTGCGTAGCCCAGGTCCATGAACATCAGGACTTCTTCATTCTCCGGCAGTCCCAGTGCTTCCTTCGCCTTGTCAGGATCGAGGAAGTTGACCCAGCAGCTGTCCACGCCTTCATCCGCCGCCGCGAGAATCATATGCGTCGCGACGATGGTGGCGTCCTCGGTTCCCGAATCCCGCTTCTCACCGGGATAGGTAAAGACGTTGTCCCGGTTGTATGCGACAACGATGACAGTCGGGGCATTGTAACGGCATGGTGTCACAGTGTCGATCTTTGCCAGTGCTTCCGGACTCTGCACGACATAGATGCGCTGTTCCTGCAGGTTCTTGGCGGTCGGTGCCAGACGGCCGGCATTCAGGATCGCAGCGAGTTTTTCGTCCTCGACCTGCCGGTCAGAATATTTTTTGCATGAGAATCTTGCTTTGAGTACTTTTTTCAGTTCCATATTGACCTCTTTCTTCTGTATCTTCAGTGTAATTCAACCGGTATGAAAAACCAATTTGTATGCAATCTGTTTTTTAAAGCATCACCGGCGGCACACCGTGTTTATAACATTTATCTCAGCTGCCCCGTTTAACGGAGCGTCAGATCATATTGCTGTTAAGAGAAATAATACAGGATCTGATCCAGACGTTTGAGGAAGTCGGAGATACCATGATGGTTAGCCATGACTTCGGAAGCTGCCTCAACATTGTTGGTCAGAATGGCATCGACATTCAGACCAACAAGACGTTCCATGGTGCTTGAGTCATTGACGGTCCAGACAAATACCTTTTTGCCGGCAAGATGCAGTGCTTTGACATTGTCGTAGGTCGCGAATGTTTCCTGGATCGAAATGATCTGCACATCATCAAGACTCTGCAGGTCACCGATTCCGACGGTCGAAGTATAGGCCAGAAGGATATCCGGGTATTTGCTGTGGATGTATGCCAGGGTGTCATAGTCCATAGAGGTAATGTCACAGTAATTCTGGAATTCATTCTTGCGGATGATCTCCACGACCTTGTCCTCAATACCTTCATCATGACCGTTCCGTTTGATTTCAATATTCAGATACAGCTTGCCTCTTGCATACTGCAGCACTTCCTCCAGGGTCGGGATCCTGGTCCCGGCAAATTCCGGGGAGAAGAAGGATCCGTTGTCAAGATTCTTGATTTCATCATAGGTTACTTCCCAGATATTGGCATCGACACCGGTGGTACGCTTGATGTTGTCATCATGCAGCACGACGATCTTTCCGTCCGCTGTCATCTGCACGTCAAGTTCCACAGCTGTGGCACCGGCATCGTACGCTGCTTCGAAAGCCGGAATCGTGTTTTCCGGCGCGACACCGGAGTAGCCCCGGTGAGCCATGATCATGACGCCCTGGGTATCGCCTTTTATGATCCATTTGAACTGCTGATAACGGTTGGGAATGGAGAAATACATGCAGAGAACACAGAATGCCGCCCACACAATACGCGGCCAGCGGTACTGCAGAATATGTTTGTTTTCGATATTGTATGGTTCCGGCTCAAATCCCTCTGCGAGAACCGCGCGGTAGTATCGGGAAGCACATACCGAGCAGACCATCGGCTGCGCAAACCATCCGAAGACCATGAAGAGGATCATCATCACGATCGAGAGCGTGGTTTCGTTGAGAACCACCTCCGGATCAAGGCCTGGTTCAAGCCACAGAACACCCAGCAGCAGGATCACACCGGTCAGAATACCGATAATCACAGTCACAATCGACAGTAATGCGACATAGGATGCCAGCGCCAGCATCAGTTTTACGCGTGATTTGAATTTGTTCAGCTGCCAGCTGCGTTTCGCCGCATTTTTGAAATCCAGTTTTTCCGTTACCATGGCTGGCATCACAAAAGCCAGGCGCAGCGCTCCTATGCCAAGAATGAGTGTCAGCAGGTTGTAGCCAGCGCCGATCAGAGGGTATTTCTCGAAATGCTCGGTAATAAAGCCGGGCATCGTAAAGAAGCGGGTAATGGAAGACGTATTCAGAAGATCCGAGAACGGATACAGAAACAGAATATACAGCATGAGAAGAAAAAACGATGTCCTCATGTTTCTGACAAGGATGTCCACGGCATTGTCAAAAGCTTCACGGGCTGTGACGTTTTTCTGGCCGGTAAAGGAAGCGTGCAGGATCGAATAGGTTCCGAACTGTTCGATACTGATAAAGACTGACATCAGAAACCACATGACGATCAATACCATCCAGGTCAGCGGATTCATCATCGCCTTGATGGCATTGGCCTGCGTCAGAGTGGAACTGTTATTGACGACGAGAAGCGCCCGTTCAACATAGATCAGAACCGGAAAGAAAATCAGCATTGTCACGATACGGTAAAGAACCTGGAATAACACCATGCCCTTCAGATTCGCCGCCAGAAGTTTCAGCGGTCTGGTTCTTTGCGCAATGATTTTTTCCGGTGTCTTTTCTTTCTTTCCTCCCGGATTTTTGTCTGCTTCCTTTTCGGAAGTTTCTGACGATTCCAAAGTGTCAGATACTTCCGCAATTTCAGACACTTCCATCGTTTCAGGAACTTCCGCCGGTTCCGTTGTCTCCGGATTCTCAATTACTTCCGTGTTTTCAATTGTGTCTTTCATTGTCATTTCTTCCATAGTTGTAATTCCCTGCAGAGTATATTTTCATTATCAGTATTCTGTAAAAAACTGTAAAGAACCAAAGTGATCTTACTTGCGGCCATAACTGTCTGTACAGAATCGTTCGTCAGGCGAAAGGATCCTCTTCGGCATTCTCATGCCAGACATATTCTGACTTGCGGGCATTTTCACGGGCAGCTTCTCTGCCATAGTGATCTGCGACAAATCCCAATGCCATGTCGATTCCCGCCGAGACTCCCGATGAAGTATAGATGTTTCCATCCCGCACCCAGCGGGCTTTTCTGATCCATTCAGCCTCCCCGCTGTCTCTTGCCCACGCAAACGCAATCTTGTTTGAGGTCGCTTTTTTCCCGGACAGAATGCCGGCTGATGCGAGCAGAGCCGAACCGGTGCAGACAGACAGGACATATTCCGCCGAACCGCACAGTTTTCTGAGTCCCGCAAGGAACTGCGGATCTCTCACAAGCGGACGGGTTCCCATGCCGCCGGGCACCAGCAGAACACTGCCAGATGGCAGAATGTCAGCCTTTTCTGTCATGATCACTGCTCCCTGAGCACTTGTGATTATGCCGCCGTCCATGGAAATATAATGCAGCGACGCATCCGGTGTACGGCCGAAGATTTCCACCGGACCGAAAAGGTCCAGAGATTCAAACTGATCAAACATCAGGAAGTAATAATTCATACCCTGTTCCCTTTCTTCCGGTCTTTCGGATCATCATCCGGCTGCTGTATGAAAGCCGTTTTTCCATGTTCTTATTGTACTTCATTTCAACGGCTCGTATCAGCGCAACAATAAAGCCGCACGATAGAAATATTTGCAGCACAGTACACTGAATGAACAGCCAGGCCGCTGATACTCCGCGTCTTTGAAACAGCAGAATGTTCCTTTGTATCAACGTGAACCTTTTCCGTTGTATGATACTTTTTAGAAAAAGCACGCACATCAGAAAGGAAACAGCCATGGACCTCAGAGTATTGGAATATTTTCTTGCAGTCGCGGATGAGGAAAACATATCCCATGCTGCCGAACTCCTGCATGTATCACAGCCGACAATTTCCCGGCAACTGATGGATCTGGAAGAAGAACTAGACAGAAAACTGTTTATCCGCACAAATAAAAAAGTAATCCTGACAGAAGAAGGGATGCTGTTCAGAGAAACCGCCGAGGATATTCTGAAACTGTATAACAGAGCGAAAGCAGATCATACAGATCAGAATGAAATCGAAGGAGAAATATATATTGCCGCCGGTGAAATTGAATCATTCGATATCGTTGCCGAAAAGATCCGTGACTTTCACCTGCTCCATCCGAAAGTTCTGTTTCATATCTATTCGGGAAACGCCGAAGAAATCTGCGCGGCAATCGACAAAGGAACAGCTGATATCGGTTTTATTATCCAGTCCGTCAACACAATGAAATACGAAGTCTGCAGTCTGAACACTTCTGAAGCATGGGGTATTCTTGTCAGAAAAGATCATCGGCTGGCTTCGAAAGAATATGTTACAGCACGGGATCTGCAGAAAGAAAAACTGATCGTGCCCGACAACAGCCGGCTGCGCAATGATATCCGTGAATGGATCGGTCCCCGCACCCATGTGGCTGCCACTTACACCCTGCTCAGAAACACCATGATTCTGACCAGGGTCAGCGATTGGGTGACGGTCTGTCTGGAAACACGGAAACAAACCGGTGACGGTCTCGTATTCGTTCCGTTCTCACCGCAGCGGGTATCTTCCGCCTCCCTGATCTGGAAAAAACGGCCGGTATACAGTCCCGCCCTGTTTGAATTCCTCAATTATTTTGGCATTTGTAATTTAAATGACAAATAATTTGATATAAGCATTTCACATCCCCAAAAAACCTCTGCATACTGTAATTGCAAAAAGGAGATTACAGCAATGCAGAGTTTTGTTTATCACATGCCGGTAAAAGTATACTTTGAAGAGATCGGTGTAAAGAAATACCTCCCCAAGGAAATGGGAAAATACGGAAAGAATGTCATGATCGTTTACGGCGGCGGTTCGGTGAAAAAGAATGGCATTCTGGATGAAGTCAGAAAAACTCTGGAAGAATGCGGCAAAACAGTCTTCGAGTTCGGCGGTGTCGCCTCCAGTCCTTCCTATGAAAAGATCCTGGAGGGAATCGCTATGTATAAAAAAGAGAATATCGATCTGATGATTGCCCTGGGCGGCGGCTCTGTCGTCGACAGCACAAAGATCATGGCTGCCGGTGCGGAAATCGACGGTGACATCTGGGAAGAAGAAATGGTCAATCATCACATTCCCGAAAAGATGGGAAAATATGCCGTTATCCTGACAATTTCCGGAGCAGGTGCCGAAATGGATCACCTCGGAGCCTGCACAAATGAAAAGACCCACGAAAAGAAAACATTCGTTGGACCCTATGCCGATTTTGTTATCGAAGACCCCACATATCTGATGTCTGTACCGCTGCGTATCTTCACACCAGGTGTCTATGATTCCCTGAGTCACTGCATGGAAACATATTTCGGTAGAGGCACAAATGTATGGGATGAAATCAACGAAACACTGATGAAGAATATCATCCGCAATGGCCGGGCTCTGATGGAGAATCCCGGCAGCAAGGAGATCCGTTCGAATCTGATGTGGGATTCTTCCCTGATCCAGTCCTTCAGTTTTTATACCGGCAACCCCGGTGATTTCCAGGCACATGGCATCGAAAACATGCTGGCGGCCTATACACATGCGACCCATGGGCTGCAGCTCGCCATTCTGCAACCGGTTTACTATGACCATATTGTCGAAGCCGGTGCGGAAATGTTTGCCCGTTTCGCAGTTAATGTCATGGAAGTTGATCCGCAGGGAAAAAAACAGCTGGAAATTGCGAAGGAAGGCATCGTCCGTCTGCGTGAATTCATCAGGTGCCTTGGTCTGCCCTCTTCTTTCTCGGAAGCCGGCATTGAAGTCAGTGAAGAGACTGCTTCCGCTGTCGCATCGACATGCAATATTTCCACGACAAACGCCCGTCAGCTTTCCCGTGATGAAGTCCGCGATATCATCCTCGAATGCCGATAAGCATATCTGAAGCATTCTGAACGGAGAACATATATGATTTTCTATTTCACAGGAACCGGCAACAGTCTGTATGCCGCCAAACACTTTGATAAAGAACTTTACAGCATTCCCCAGGAATTAAAAAAAGACAGCAGGAAATACAAAGCCGACAGCATCGGAATAGTCTGCCCGCTTTATGAATTCGATCTTCCTGTCATCGTGAAGGATTTCATTCTGAACTCGCAGTTTGAAACAGACTATTTCTATATTGTCATGACCTACGGCATGCATCATGGCGGATGCGCCGCACGCAACGCGGCATTCTTTGAACAGGCCGGCCGCCGGGTTGATTACTTCAATACTGTTCAGATGCTTGACAACGCTCTTCCTGTCTTTGATATCGAGGAACAGAAAAAACTCGATCCCGAAAAAAAGGTGGATGAACATCTCGCTCTGATCAAAGCTGATCTCGACGAAAGAAAACACTATATTCAGCCGGCCGCAAAAGAAGAAGTCGATTTCTATGAAGGCTATAAGGCACATGCGATAGATTACAGCGCCTCCATTGAAAAACCCCGTTACAAAGTGTCAGAAAAATGTGTCGGCTGCGGCACCTGCACCCGTGTCTGCCCGAAAGGCTGCATCCGCGTTGCGGAAGGCAGAGCAGTCTATGAATACACTGGCTGCATCGGCTGTATGGCATGTATTCATGCCTGTCCCACGAAAGCAATCGGCTTCGCGGTTCTCAGGGAAAAGAATCCCGAAGCCCGGTACCGTCATCCGCAGATCAGACTGGCTGAAATCATTCAGGCAAACAACCAGAAATAATCAATACCGTTTAAACAGACCTTGCATGAATATGTGAGGTCTGTTCTTTTCCGATTGCTGAATCAGTACATGCATTAACAAAATCATGCATGTTTATTGGCGATGCTAGCATGTTTCTGTGTTCTTTTCAGATTTGTAAGGATATATTGTAAGTAAGAATAACCGAGGAGGTGAAAAGATGGCAATCGGAAAATTCATCATTAAGGCTACCAAAAACGGAGGCGTAAAGTTTGATTTGAAAGCTGCAAACGGCGAAACCATTCTTACATCTCAGACTTACAAAAGCCTTAAATCCTGCAAAAACGGACTCGCATCCGTCGTTACAAACGCTCCTCTAGCTGCAATCGAAGACCAGACTGCTGAATCATTTACAAAAGAAAAATGCCCCAAATTTGAAATCTATCTCGACAAAGCCGGTGAAAACCGTTTCCGCCTGAAGGCAAAGAACGGCCAGATCATTGGCACAAGCGAAGGATACAAATCCTTGAAATCCTGCAAAAACGGAATTGCCTCGGTCGTGAAGAACGCACCGGAAGCAAAGGTCACAGAAGCTGAAGAATAATTGAAAAAGTCATAACACACTGTTCAGAATGACAGTCATTGTTATGACTTCTTTTTTTATTTCGTTAAGCCGCAGGGATAATGTCTGTCTTACCGCTCAGACGGATCCTGAGAACTGTAATACTGCGCCGCGGCAGTGTATGCCTCGAGTATCTTTTTCCCGGATCCCGGATCTTCATCTTTAAACCGTTCCAGTGTCTTCAGCACTTCCAGACTGATTTTCCTTTTCTCTTCCAGACTTACTTCGTCCATATCCAGCAGCCTGCACATCGGCAGCAGCACCACCAGGTTGATCTGTAAAGTGTCACCGCTTTCGGAAAGAACATTGTCCTTATCCGCAATTGCCTTGCGATACCAGTCGATTGCTTCTGCTGGTTTATCCATCATCTGATATGATCTGGCGATATACTGCAGAGCGGTAAAGTACGCGTAATGGGCACCGGCATGCGGGTCTTTTTGAATCAGTCTTTCACATGCGTCCGCTGAACAGCGGTAATTCTTCAGTGCCTCCTCATATTCTTCAAGATATATCAGGCAGATATTTCCGAGTTCCATGTACACATTTGCCTGTTGTCTCAAAATGGATGAACTGTCTTCAAAACAACTCTTTAGCAAGCGGGCGGCTGTTTCCAGATACTCTTTTGCTTTTTCAGGATTCCCGGCATTTTTATCTTCCGTCCCTCTGATCCTGCATGCCCTGGCATATATTTCAGCTGTTTCCTGGCACTGGTTATCCTGAAAAATCGCAGATGCTGCCTGAAAGAATTCCTCTGATGAAGAGAAATGGTGAATCAGATTTTCGATTCTTTCCGATGTGGTTTTCAATTTTCGTTCGATCTGCTCAAATGTCCCCTCTAATTGTATAAATTCGTTTATGACCTTTTTTGCCTGCAGATAATGCCGCAATGCGGATGGGTAATTTTTGCTGTTCTGATAAAACCGCGCAAGAGACAGCAGACAGCCTGTATATCCGGACTCGGTATGGATGTTTATATTTTTATCATAATATGCTTCTGCCACTTCCATCCTGCGTTTCAGGATCTCCTCTGTCTTTTCTTTGCCTGATTCATACAGAGTATCCCCGATCAGATCCATGCCCTGATTCAGTTCGTCGGAAAGATGCAAAATCAATTTCGCAGGCAAAGACTGATCCAGCGTTTCCGCAAAGAAATCCAGGAACTGATGATATGCTTTCAGACCGATATTATATGCACCTTCATGGAACATAATTCTGGCAAGCCAGGCATATCCCTTGCTGTAAATCTTTGCCTGGCTGGCAATCTGACGATCGTTCTCATAAGTATAAATCAGAGCATCCTGCAGTGTCTTACAATGTTCCATCGCCGCATCATAGTCATTCAATGCTACTGCCACTTCTGTCAGATTCTCATAACATTCGGCGAGTTTCTTCCATGCGTAGAAATCATTTGTTCTTTCCGCGTTTTCTTTGTATATTTCTGCGGCTTTCTGAAAGAGTTCCGCGGCAGCCTGATCGTCCCTGTTTTCTTTCTTTTCTGCTGCATAAAGCTGATCGATCACCGCAATACACCAAAGACAGCGGTCAATGCTTTTCTGCTCACAGAGGCTATTCGTGATCTCCTGCATTTTTCTGAACAGACGGTCTCTCTTATCCAGATCTTCATTTACTCTTACGGCTGTATGCATGGCTTCGACAGCGGAAGCATAGTCGGATTCCAAACCGGTCATTTCCGCAAGTGCAAGCTGGAGTTCCACTTCCTGATCAAGATATTCCAGTGCTTTTCCGATGCTGCTTTCGTCCCACGGCTTGTAATAATCGATATAAAGGTGATGAAGGTCATTGATCGCTGCTCTTAATGAAGAAGGTGTTTCCCGCATGGTGATGGTTTCCGTCCGGATGGCGCGTGCTTTTTCCTGCAGTTCATTCCGTAACTGTTCATCATCTGCATTCGTTGAGGCCTGTGTATAGTATTCGGCAAGTTTCCGCAGTTTCTCTTCCGTTCTGTCTGTTCTGCATTCGTCTTCCAGCTCTTTGATTTCTTCCAGATACATCTTCAGGATTTCTTCTCTGGTGGCAGCGGAGCCGGTAAGGATCAGGTTCCAGGAAGTCAGAACAGATGGAGCCTCTTCAGGCGGAATGGTTCCTTCGATCTGGTTCATCAGCGCTGTATTCAGGCGAATCTTTTCCTGATAGGAATTCAGATGTGTACGTTCATACAGGCTTTCGTTGATTTCGTCTGATTTTTGAATATATGTCCTTCTATCCTCTGTCGGAACAATCTCTGATTGCGCCAGGCTGATATAGATGTCCGACAGCCTGTCCATGCTTTCGACGGTATCCAGTCTGTTTCTCAGTTCTTCCCGCAGATCCAGAGCCAGATGCAGATATCTGTATTTGTTTCCGAGGCTTTCCGAAGTCTTTGTGATATCGTATTCCCCTCCCGTACCGGCAAGCTCACCGATTTCCACATAGCAGTCCGACAGGATGAACCGGTCGGCATCCGCATCTGTTTCCTCGATCAGCTGTTTAAGAATCAACACTGCTTTTTCCAGATACGCGATTCTTTTAACAGGCGTCACAGCGAGACTGCTGCCGTAACTGCGGTAAATATCAGCTGCCATACGGCGTACTCTGACATCGTCCGATTCCTGCAGAAGACTCTCGATCACCTCAAGTGACTTATTCTGATATTCCAGTGACTCGGGGAAATGAGCGGTATGCCCATAGATTTCACCAATACGGTTATACACGACTGCCAGATCAGCGCTGCTGTTTCCCCTTAGCAAAGCAGCTGCCTGCTTCAGCGTTTTGACTGCTTTGTAGTATTCCCCCGTCAGCCGGTAGATTTCCGCGAGCCGGCCGCAGGCCGTGATCTGATACTGCGGATCCGTAAACGTGGCAGCGAGTGCATCCAGTTCCAGAGCGCTGTCCAGTGCTTCCGGCATCAGGCGGCTGCTGATCTGCATGCCCGCCAGGTCATCCGTGGCGGCAAACCGTTTTTCTCTGTCATCCGTCTGTTTCAGCCAGGAAACGTATTTTGTCTGCCAGCTGATGGCGGTTTCATAATTTCTTTCCACGCCTTCTCCCGTGCTGTACATGGCCACGAGCTTTTCATATGCTTCCGGCAGATCCGCTTCCGCCGCGTCAGTCATCAGCGATAAGGCACGTTCGTGATTAATTTCGACATCGATTCCGGAAAGATAGGCGAGGGCCATGAAAAAGAGATGAACCGGCTCATCCTTCACTTCTTCCCTGGCAATATCACCCAGTCTCTGCTTCAGTTCATCGGACAGTTTTACGGAATCGTCCTTATCGATTCCCTGATCGATATCTTTATAAAAGACCTGCATTTGTTCATAATCTGTTTCTCTGGCAATGATCGGCAGGATATTCTTGTCAGCTTCACAGGCCTGGGGATATTCGATCTGCATGACATAGTTCGGATTTTCCAGCAGGCTCGGCGTCACGACCAGCGCGAACAGTCTGCTTTTCTGTAATGCCTCAGCGATCGCGTCATTAAAGCTTTCCCCCGGTGTCAGATACTCGTCATACCAGATAGCGATATCCCGGCAGAAATCATTCTGATGGATGAGGCGCATGATCTCCTGGGCATATTTACGGTCTTTTTTGCGGTAACTCAGAAAGATATACGCGTCAAAGGCGGCCCGTACTTTCGCGGCAAGCTCATCACCGATCAGCACGGAGTCCAGGAATTTCTTCAGTTTGTCTTCATACGGCAATGCGGTCGGATCACGGTCATCCTTATACAGGAACTGCATGTCGCCGCAGATGCGGTTGAATTCACTTTCCAGACCGCCCTCCTGCATCAGCGGCAGCACCGGTATATGGTGTTCGACCGCATAGGTGAATTCAAGCGTTCTGGCCGGATCGTCACTGAACAGAAAACGGGCTGTTACCGGTACCACAAACAGCTGCATCAGTGCAAGATCCGATGCGAACGCATCACTCAGGACAGTGCCTTCCGCTTCATACAGTTCATTTTCAATGTCCGCAGGATCATGAAACCAGATGCCGGCATTGCCATGAGTATGCATCACCTCATCTGTGATCGGATCAAATGTTTTGGCGAAGTCTTCCGGATGAGCGCAGAAATAAACCCGAAGTTTTCCCTGCGGTGATACGTTTCCTCTCGTTTTATACTGAAGTCCTTTATACATATACATAACCTCAGCACCAATCCTGTTTCTGCCGGTGCTTTTCCATATAATTCAATGATTTATGAAATACAGGGTGATGGAAAAAAACTGCTATTATTACTATAACAAGGATTCAGGAGCAACAACGAAAAAGAAGCCGCGCATCCTGTTTGTTTCCTTATTACTTTACGGTGCGGCTCACATGTGTCTGACTACTAATAAATGGAAAGGAAAAGGACAGGAATCATGAGTGAAACAAATGAATATGTCCGTCAGCTGACTGCCAGAGCGGAAGCCGGCGATGCCGCCGCTCAGGCGGAACTGGCCGCATGTTACATGAAAGGTGACGGCGTACCGGAGGATCATTCTGCTGGTGCGTCATGGTATCTGAAAGCAGCCGAACAGGGAAATGTCCGCGCCGAAGCGGCTCTTTGCCGGATTTTTCTTGAAGGGGACGGTGTTGAACAGGATTTTTATAAAGCCAGGGATTATGGACGGAAGGCAAAAGACCATGGCTTCAAAGTGGTCGATATATATCTCGACAGGGCTGACGATCAAATCCTAGAAATAGAGTACGAAGAAAAAAGACGGCTGGGAAAAGAAAAAGAGCGCATCCGTCTGCAGGAAGTGGAAAAAAGAGCCCGGGAAGGTGATGCGGATGCTCAGTATGAACTGGGTGAAGCATATCATTACGGGGAAGACTGTACCGACAGTTATATCCGCAGCAAGCACTCGCCGTATTTCGCAGCCGGAATCAAAAAGGATGATGTAAAAGCTTTTCCCTGGTATGAAAAAGCCGCCCAGCAGGGACATCTTAATGCGCAGATGTATCTTTCTGCCGCCTATAAAAACGGTTATGGTGTAGCTGAGAATCCGGAGAAAAGTTTTTACTGGGGAAAAAAGGCTGCCGAGCAGGATAAAGACTGGATAGCCATGTGGTTTCTGGCAGACCGATACATGAACGGATACGGAACACCCACAGATCTTCAGAAGGCTCTGTACTGGGCGAAGAAGGCATGTGATAAACATCCGGACGATTTCATGCTCGAAAGCTTAGTCCGTGATATCGAAAAAGCAATCGAAGAGGAAAAGGCGGAAAAGGAAGAGACCAAAAAGGAAGTAGAACGGATCAGAAAGGAATTAGAAAATTTTGAAAAAGAAAAGTCCGAAAAAGAAAGAAGAGCGAAAAACAGGATCAACCGGGATATCTCCATAGAAATCACCGGTATCATTACTGCCCTGCTGTTCTGCGGCTGTGTCTTTCTGTTTACGAAAACAGGTGCCGGCGCCTATGATCCCAACGCCAGCATTCGCGGTTTCAAAGGCGTGATCGTCAACATGATATGCATTGTCGGAATTTTCTGCTGCGGCACCGCATCCTGTTCCCTGCTGACCGAATCGGTTATCAAGTTAGGGATTGTCGGCGGCATTGCCGGTGCCATTGCTTCCCTTCTGACCCTTCTTGCCATGCATGATTATCCGATCCTGGTCACATATTCTCTGTGGTATACAGCGGCCGCGTGTGCCCTGTTCATTCTCATGATCCTTTATAAACGGATCCGATACAGATAACAAATCCCTCACACTTTATGTTCATACATACACCAGCTGGAGAAACCTCTGATATGAAACAATTATTTACATGCATGATTACTTTAATACTTTGCTGCGGCTGTTCTGCCGCCCAGCCTCAGGACAGACCCGCATCCCCGATCATCGCCATTTCCGAAACACCTGTCCGGGTGGATTATCAGCGGAGCTGGGCCTACAGTGCCTTCAGTGAATCCGAAGATCCGCAGTATATTCAGAAACTGACGGATGCCTTGAACAGCGTGAAGATCGGAGCGTCGTCTGATGTTTACACATCTGACTATACGGATATTATCATCCTGACATTTTCTGACGGCACAAAACAGTCCATTGAATTTGAAGCGGATTATTTCGTTGAAGAAGATGATTCCCGTTTTAAAGTGACTCAGGGACTCAGCCAGGTCCGTGCCCTTCTGGATGAACTGATCATAGAAGAAGAATGATATCTGCTTCGGCAGATATCTTTTTTTCATAGATAGAAAAAGCTGCTTTTTCAGCAGCTTCATTCCGTTACTTCGTTTGTTTCTTCTTTCTGCAGAGCAGGTGTGTCTTCCCCGCCGCAGACCAGCTTGATTACCAGCGGCCATACAGCGATGGTGAAGAAGACCTGGATTGCCCTGCATACAAGTTTGCCCCAGAGTGCACCGAGCGTGATCAGCAGCGGGTCTTCCAGGAACTCAATGATCAGATACATCGGCACAAGACCAGCCAGTGCCACAAACAGACCTTTTCCCTTCAGGCCGGAGGGCTGGAAGCGGATCCAGGTTTTCTCGACAAAGCGGGCGGCGCAGAACGCTATCAGCATGCCGATGTCACCGTAGCCGTCCTTCATCATTTTCTGCGGATCGACCAGCAGTTTGCCGTCCACGTATGTCATCGGATACGGCTTGAGGGAGATATAGAGGATAGCCAGCCAGCCAAGCACGAAGCCGGCCAGCAGAAACATGTTTTCCTTTTCCGGATGCAGTTCCAGATAGGACATGATCTTTGCGACAGCCAGTATGGCAAGCACAGATTCCAAAAGACCAAAGAGTACGTCCTGCGGCGTATGCACACCAAGGTAAAGCCTTGAGAACATCGTCAGCAGAATCAGGAACATCAGAAAGTATGACAGCCATTTGTATTTCTTACGAGATGAGACAGCCATAGCACCGTAGATCGGTCCGGCTGTCGCCGTGTGGCCGCTCGGGAAGGAATACCCGGTCGCAGTCCGGATGGCATCACCGGCCGGCATGATCCGGTCATCACGGATCCAGGGCCGATAGACACAGGCAGTCAGTTTCACGACAGCGTTAATACTGACACAGACATAATAGGAAGCCAGTGCGAACAGGCCTTTCTTTTTGTTGACCGCCCAGTACAGAAATGCCGGAACAGCAGGCAGATATGTAACCGCAAAGAGCGACAGCCACTCCAGAAAAGGAGTCAGGGCATCACCGATGCTGTTGCGAAATTCCTGCAAAATAAGAAGTATATCAATATCCATTTTACAAGTACCTCACAGGGATATATCATAAATCATCCGCCGGACAGATTCAAAGATTACTTCTGAATGTTTTCGGGATGTTGAAACAGTCCGGCAGTGATAGAATATCGCTTGAGGAGTCTGTCTATGAATCTTACCAAGCTGTTCAATCTGCAGTTTCTGATGTTCGCGGAAATGGCGGCGGGATACTTCCTCTGCCGCTTTCATGTTCTGAAGCCAAACGACCGTTCGGTTTTCTCCAAAGCGGTAATATCTCTGTTTCTGCCGGCCAACATCATCGCTTCCTTTGACACGGAACTGAACGGTGACATGCTGAAGGATTTCCTGCAGATCATTCTGGTCGGCACCGCCGTTCATATCTTCTGCATGGTCCTGGCCGCCTTCCTGTTTCAGAAAGAAAAGGAAGAGCGCCGCAAAGTCCTGCAGTTCGCGACCGTCTGTTCCAATGCCGGTTTTCTGGGCAATGCCGTAGCCGAAGGCGTTTACGGACAGATGGGCATGCTGTACGGGCAGATCTATCTGATTCCGGTCCGGATCGTATTATGGTCAGCCGGTGTTTCCTACTTTCAGGGCAAAGCGGATATAAAAACAACAATGAAAAAGATCCTGACGCACCCCTGCATTATCGCCGTGGGCATCGGCCTGCTCCGCATGATATTTCAGATTCCTGTCCCGGAGATGATCAACGGCACACTGATCAGTCTCGGCAGGTGCTCGACACCGCTCATCATGGTTTTTCTCGGCATGATCCTGGCTGAATCCGGATTCGCGTCGATGATATCCGTCACCAACCTGAAATTCGCCTTCCTGCGTCTCGTATTCATCCCGGTCTGTGTGCTTGCGGCATGTCTTCTTCTGAAAATCGATCCGCTGGTTACCGGACTGTCTGTCCTGCTTTCCGCCATGCCGGCTGCCAGTACGACCGCCGTGCTTGCCGAACAGTATCACGCTGATGTCAGCTTCGCAGCTGACTGTGTCGTCTTCAGTACGATACTTTCCATTGCCGTACTGCCGGTCTGGACGATCATTCTGAACGCTGTATGCTGAGCCCTGTTTCCCGGCTCTGCCGCAGCGCTTTTTGTTTCTTCAGACTACTATTTCAGACCGTAAAACATTTATAATAAAAACAATAAAGGATGGTATATCACATGGAAGTCAAAAAATGGACCTATGAAGAATTCCCGGAATATCAGGACGAACGTTTCCGTTCCATTGATACAGACGGCAATGATATCGGTGTCGTCTACCTGAATGACGTTGAATATGTCAACATGGACGGTGTCCCTCTGCATCTGCAGATCATGATGCCCTACTGCCGCAACCAGATGAAAGGCAGTTATCCCTGCATGGTATACGTACAGGGCAGTGGCTGGAAGAAACAGCATATCCACGCCGGTGTTCCCCTGCTGTCAAAAATGGCAGCCCGCGGCTATGTCTGCGCCATCGTGGAATACCGTCATTCCGGCATTGCCGCATTCCCGTCACCGATCATTGACGCCCTGAATGCCGTACGTTTCCTGCGTCTGCACGCAGAAGAATACAACATCGATCCGGACCGCATGATCCTGGCCGGCAGTTCCTCTGGCGGCCATACGGCAGTTTACGGCGGCTTCCGGCACAATGACGACACGGATGAGAACAGATTCCCGGGTGTTTCCGCGGAAGTCTCCGGCATTATCGATTATTATGGTTCCTGCAGTTTCATGTTTGATTACAGCAACCCCAGCACCATCAACCATCTGAAACCGGACAGCCCGGAAGGCCTGGAAGCCGGCGGCATCGATCTTTCCGAAAACGAGGAAATGAAACGGGCCATGTCAGCCGAATGCAACATTTTCGAAGATACGAAGATCGCGCCGATGCTGATCTTCCACGGCACAAAAGACAGAACCGTGCATCCGGAATGCAGTGTCCGTCTGTATGAGCAGATGATAAAAACAGGTCATGAATGTGAACTGGTGCTCATCAAAGGCGCTGATCACGGCGGACCGGACTTCTGGTGTGAGGAAGTGCTGGCAACTGCTGACGCGTTCATGCAGAAGTGTTTCCGTTAAGCGCACAATAAAACCAGAGTTCAGTTTCGAAACTCTGGTTTTCTTTTTGTTTTTATTCTGTTTTCGGCATCAGTTTCTGAGATACCGCCTGATCGAAGAACTGTGTAAACGGTCCCAGGCAAAGTGCGCATAACAGGGTGCCGATACCGATCAGGCCACCCATCAGGAAAGCGATCAGGGCACAAAGTGAATCGGTGAAAATACGGCAGGCGAAATACGGGAAGTGCAGATGATCCCTGAGGCCGAGAGCCAGATAGTCATACGGTCCGACACCGAGATCAGCTGTCTGATACAGTGAGATACCCAGGGAAATGACAATGACCGCCGGAACCAGCCAGAGCAGCTGGATGAGGAAAGAAGAAGGATCGCCGCAGATGCCGTTGATCAGCTTGAAGAAGAAATCAACGATATAGCCAAGCAGGACACCGTTCAGGATCGTACCGACGTTGATATACTTTCTTCCCCAGATCAGCGGGAAAATCAGATAGAAGCAGTTCATCAGTACCGTGACCGTGCCAAGGGAAATGCCGGTTCTTTCCGAGATGGTGATGTTCAGGGCAGTGAATGCGTCATTGCCGCAGTGTGACTGTTTGAACAGAGCGCAGCCAAGGCCGATGATGACGACGCCGAGAAAGCAGTAGAAGATGTTTTTTGCTTTTGCGTTCATTTGTTTTTCCCCTTATGTTTACTGATAATCATAATAATTGCCAACGCACAGACAGCCGTTGCGGACGACTGTCTTTCCCAATGCCAGAACCGTGTCGATCTTCAGATCCTGATCGAGCAGGACAATGTCGGCGTCCGCATCTTTCTGAATGCAGCCTTTGCGTGGATACAGCTGCAGTGCCTGGGCGGGATTGATGGTGATCAGGCTCAGTGCGTCGCCGATATTGACGTGATGGTCGGTGATCAGATGGCGGATCGTGTCATACAGGGTCACCATACTTCCGATGCCCATGCCAATCAGTTTACCGTCTTCCGACCATTGCGGAAAACTGCCGTTCGAATCGGAACTGAGCGTCATCTGTTCACGGCGCATCCGCTGCATACTGTCGTAAAGACGCTGAGCCGTCGCGGCTGTGTCGGTTCCCGTCGTGAAATCCGCATAGCCGCCCATCGCCACGAATTCCTCAGCACCGGGATAACTCAGATCGAAATGCGTCGGCCTAAACTGCCACACCGGCAGATCCGTTTCGTGCAGAATGCGGACAACATCCGTGTATCCCTTTTTGCCGTGGCCGGTATGCATATGCACATAGCCGGCTTTATGGGCCAGCAGTCCGGCTGTTCTGGCTTCGGTTGCCATGCGGGCCAGTTCTTCAGCCGAGATATTGGAAGAGCGGTGATCGGAGATGGCAACCTTGACACCGATGATCTCGTCAATGAAGGCAATGTCGCCAGCCACCGTGCCGGTCAGTGTATTGGACGGATATACATAGGATCCGGTCAGACACCAGGCGCTCATACCCTGTTCTTTCAAGGCTTTGGTTTTGGCGACAAGCGCGGCGACGCTTTTGGCATGATGGTCTGTTCCCAGCAGTCCGACTACGGACGTGACACCGGCTTTGACGCAGTCTGTCATCTGAATCTCGCGGATCAGCGAAGCGAAACCGTCCTCGCCGCCGCCACCGATGATATGGACATGCTGGTCAATGAAACCCGGCACAAGATACTTGCCTTCCGCGTCGATTACCTGGAATTCGTCACGGTTCCACTGAAAGTCAATATGCGGAGCGATCTCGACGATCTGTTCGTTGCAGATCAGGACATCCTGTCTGCCTCTGTCTTCCGGCGCGAACACCCGGGCATTCTGAATCAGTACAAACATGATCACTCTCCGATACGATAGCCGGTTTCTTTTTCGACCATCCTGAAATATGCGTCTCGGATCATCGTGAACAGCATGGAGTCACTCATGCCGACCGGTTTGCCATCCAGTACATTGGCCCGGGCAATCAGCTTGCTGGAACTCAGAACGATCAGTTCGTCCGCTTCATACAATTCATCCATCGTGATCTTTCTTTCCTCGACCGGAACATCCAGTGTTTTGCAGATGGCCGTGATATGTTTGCGGGTGATGGACGGCAGGATCCTGTCATCGAGCGGCGGTGCCATCAGTACACCGTCCTTCAGCAGGACGAGTGAACTGTGGGCGCATTCCATTACAAACTTACCGCGGTGGAACACAGCTTCCTGACAGCCCTGCTCTTCCGCGTACTGAGCGGCCAGAACATTGGGAATCAGATTCAGTGTCTTGATATTGCAGTACTGAAAACGCTTGTCTTCAAACGAAGCCAGCTTCAGTGATACATTCGGATCCAGCGGTTTCAATGGTGTGACCGTGATCAGAAGCGTAGTCGGTGTTCCCTCCGGCGGAAAAATATGATTGCGCCGGCAGTTGCCGCGGGAAGTCTGCCAGTAAACCGCCATCGGTTCCGTGCTTTCCGTCGCCGCCACGCAGCGTTCCAGTTCCTTCTTCAGAGTTTCCCGATCACAGTAAGGGCGGATCGACAGCATTTCCATGGAATGGAAAAAACGGTCGAGATGGTCTTCGATGGCAAACAGTTTGCCGTTGTAGGCAGGAGTGAAATCA
This sequence comes from Solobacterium sp., assembly GCA_017404505.1. Lineage (GTDB taxonomy): Bacteria > Bacillota_I > Bacilli_A > Erysipelotrichales > Erysipelotrichaceae > Bulleidia. The sequence continues at coordinate 39,592 of JAFRCE010000013.1, forward strand.
TAGACGCCGTCTCCGAAATACAGCGCCCGATCCTGCATCGGAATCTGCATTTCCTGCAGATTGCCAAGCACTCCGTTATAATATCCGATCATTTTCATACAATAATCCCTCTTTAAGAAAACAATACACCAATTCCTTCATAATTGGCAGATTCCGCGGTGCTTTTCCTCATCTGCCGCTGACAAAAGACAGCACGTCATAGAATTCCTTCAGATGAGGTGTGTCACGGTCTTCAATCACTTCCGTACCCTGCAGAAGTTCTTCGATATACGGATTCTGAAAATAGTCTTTATCACTGGCAAAAACGACATAATTGCAGAACAGTTCTGCCCCCTCGTCTTTTGCTTCCAGACAGTCCGTATAAGTGAACGCTGAAAGCAGCGTCTTCATTTCATCCAGCATGAAATCCGAGTCGTACAGTATTTCACTGCCCAGCAGATTGGCCGCGTAAATACCGTTTTCAGCCAGGCGGCTGCGGATCAAAGAAGCTGCTTCACTGCTCATCAGATCGTATGCCGGATCATAGCCGGTAAAGGCGTCGTTGATGATCACGTCATACTTCTTTTCGTTTTCCTTCAGATACTCCCTGCCATATGCATGTATGATGTGCAGCCGGGCAGCGGCATCGGGGATATCCCGATACAGTTCATCCAGCCGGAAGTGTTTCATTGCCAGTTCAACCGTATTCTCGTCCGGTTCCAGCACGTCAACTCTCAGGTGCGGATAAAAACGGATCAGATAGGCCGGCAGGGTATACATCCCGCCGCCGATCACGAGAACGTTTTCCGCTTCCGGAAACAGTTCAAAAGCCTTCAGAAAAGCCCGGTTATAAGGAAAAACCAGCTGGTGGCGAAGTTTCTCATCCAGATAGATGGCGGAATGGGCTGCGTCTCGATACAGATACGCGCGCAGTTTTCTGCCCTTTGGATCTTTGCCTTCCCTGATCTGATAACTGTTCATGATCCTGATTTCTCCTTTTCTGTCTTACTTTCTGATTTTCGGAATATACCATTTCTTGCCTGTTTCCAGGCAGTACACTCCCAGACTGCCGCCGAAGACACAGCCGCAGTCGATCATGATGTGGCCGTTGATTTCGGCGATCTTCCCCTTATACGGTTCCGGCAGGGAAAGCGTCGGGGTATGGCCGGTAATCACATATCTGTCTTTATAATATGGTTTCCGGGGATCACAGGATGTGAATATGCATTCTTCCAGTGTATAGTCACCGGGTTCTTTCTTTTCGTCAAACGGTTCAAAACCGGCATGAACGATAATGAATTCCTTGCCGCCGGCTTCTGTTTCTTCATAGAGCGTGAATTCTTCCAGATATTCCAGAATCATTTCCCGTTCTTCCGCGTCGCAGCGGCAGAACTGCCGGACCGTCATTTCGCCGCCGTCTTCCATCCAGTAGCGGAAGGAAGAAAGATCCTCCTCTTTCAGAGCCGCGATCGATTCGTCGCTGATTTCCACACCCAGCTTTCTCAGTACGCTGAGCGCCATGAACTCATGATTACCGAGAACCGGATAGACATTGTCACGCATCATCATATCCTTCAGGATCTGAATGCCGTTTTCTCCCCGGTCCAGTACGTCGCCGTTCACATAGAGAATATCGTCACTGCTGAAACCAATTTCTGCCAGGGCCTTTCGGTATTCTTCATAACAGCCATGGATGTCACTGATCACATACTGCATTGTCATTCCTCCGCACTTATCTGAATAACAGAATCACAGCGAAAGAAACAGTCTTTCATTCTCCATCCTTCTGTGCTTCCCGCCAAAAAAACCGGATCCAGAGATCCGGTCAGTCAATGACTTTGATACTTTCGATTACCGGCTGCTCCTTCGGGTCGATCGATCCGTTGGCGTCGGTAGGTTTGGCGTCACTGGCAATCTTTTTGGCGATTTCCATGCCTTCTGTCACATGGCCGAAGCCGGCATAGGCGGAATCGAGGAATTTCGCGTCCGCGACAGTGATAAAGAACTGCGAGCTGGCACTGTCAGGATCCTGGGCACGGGCCATGGAAATGACACCCTCCACATGGGAGATGTTGTTCTGCACACCGTTCTGGGAGAATTCACCCTTGATCGTTTTTTCCGAACCGCCGTAGCCGGTGCCGGTCGGATCGCCGCCCTGAATCATGAAGCCGTCCATGATACGGTGGAACGTCAGTCCGTCATAGAAGCCGGACTTGGCCAGCTGAACAAAGTTGGTAACCGTGATCGGCGCCTCATCCGCGTCGAGTTCCAGTTTGATCACACCGTAATCCCTGACGGTGATCTCAACGTGATGCAGACCGCTCAGCAGTTTTTCACTGGCCGGTTCCTGGGTATTCTGTGTGCCGGACTGCTCACTGCCTCCGGCTGTTTCACTGGTTGCCGCAGGTTTGCTGCAGGCACCAAGCATCAGTGCCGCAAGGAGCACCGGAATCATCATTTTTTTCATATTCTTTTCCCTCATTTTCCAATCAATGATCAGATAACGTTATAATAGTACCATCGAACCACCGTAATAAAACAGAATTGGAGCATTTTTTATGACATATTATCTGATTGGTGAAATTCTGAAAGAATGCATGCCGGACGAGATCCAGGAGAGCAGCTGCCCGTATGTGGCCGTGCTGAAACCGGATGAATACCGCAGTGTGAAAGACTCTTTTCATATGGGTATCGATATGGATCTGAACCTGAACCGGATCAGCGACACCAAAGCAGTCGTCAACTACGATTCTCTGACCGGCACGTTCAACATTCCTGACCATGAGTGCTTCAGTTCCCATAAAAGCAAAGTGGCTTTTGCGCTCGACGAGAAAGGTATTGTTCTGATCGACGAAAGCGATTATACCGAACGTCTGCTGAAACGGATCCAGCAGACCAAAAGATGGAAACTGCCTTCCCTGGAACGGTTTATCTATGATTTCCTGGAAGAGACGATCCATAATGACCTGCCCTTTCTGGAAGCCATCGAGGAGCAACTCGACTGTATGGAAGTGATGATCATGAAAGGCGACATCAGTGAATATCCCGTACCGCTCAATGATATCCGCAGTGATCTTCTCGATATGCACAAGCACTACGAGCACCTGATCGACCTGGCCCGGGAACTGGAAGAAAACGAGAATAATTTCTTCAACGAGAACAATCTCCGTTACTTCCGTCTCTTCGGGGAAAGAGTGGAACGTCTGCAGGACAATGTCAGCCAGCTGCGTGAATACATTGTCCAGCTCCGTGATCTGATTGCCGGTGAACTCAGTATCAAGCAGAACAAGATCATGACCCTGCTGACGGTCATCACAGCGATCTTTATGCCGCTGACACTGATTGCCGGCTGGTACGGCATGAACTTTGTCGATATGCCGGAACTCCGCTGGCGCTATGGCTATCCGGCTGTCATTGTCATCAGTATTCTGATCGTGATCTTCTCTCTTGTATATTTCAAAAAGAAAAAATGGCTGTAAACAAAAAAGTCTCTTCATCCGAAAGAGACTTTTGTTCTTTTGCTCAGGACAGCCCGAAAGCCATCAGTACGAAGCGCAGCAGGAAGGTCATCAGCCAGGCCAGAGAACACTGCCAGATCACCGTTCCGATCGCCCAGCAGCTTCCGAGTTCCCGGCGGATCGACGCGACAGCTGCCACACACGGTGTATACAGCAGCGAGAAGATCAGCACCGCGGCGGCGCTTAACGGTGTCAGCACCGAAGTGATGTTATCGCCAAGCAGAACCTGCAAGGTGGCGACGACGCTTTCCTTGGCCATGAAACCGCTGATCAGCGCCGTGATAATACGCCAGTCACCCAGACCGATCGGCCGGAACAGGCCTTCCAGAACACCGGCTGCTGATGACATGATACTCAGCGAGGAATCCGTCACATAGTTCAGATGCATATCGAAGCTCTGCAGGAACCAGACCACGATCGTGGCGACGAAGATGACACTGAACGCCCGGGTCAGGAAGTCACTTGCTTTCTCCCACAGCAGATGCATGACGTTCTTCAGACCCGGCATCCGGTAGTTTGGCAGTTCCATGACAAAGGGAACCGCTTCGCCCTTGAATAACGTATTCTTAAACAGATATGCGCAGAGCACAGCCGTGACGATGCCGAGCACATACAGACCGATCATGATCCAGCCGGCCTGATGGGGGAAGAAACTGTTGGCAAAGAAACCGTAGATCGGCAGTTTTGCCGTGCAGCTCATAAACGGCGTCAGCAGGATCGTCATCATACGGTCGCGTTTGCTGGGCAGGGTCCGGGTCGACATGACCGCCGGCACCGTGCAGCCGAATCCGATCAGCATCGGCACGATACTGCGGCCGGAAAGACCGATGCGCCGCAGCAGTTTATCCATGACGAAGGCAATTCTCGCCAGATAGCCGCTGTCTTCCAGCATGGACAGGAAGAAGAAGAGCGTCACGACAATGGGCAGAAAACTCAGCACGCTGCCGACTCCTTCAAAAATGCCTTTGATCACCAGATCATGAACGGCCGCGTTGACACCGGCTGAAACCAGCCAGCCGTCGCAGACATCCGCCAGACTGCCGATCACGGCCGCCAGCTGATCCTGCAGGAAAGCGCCGATGACGTTGAAGGTCAGCCAGAAGACCAGTCCCATAATGAGAATGAAACATGGCAGAGCGGTCCACCGGCCGGTCAGAATACTGTCGATCTTTTCCGAACGCAGACGTTCTTTGCTTTCCACCGGCTTACGTACGGCCGACCGGCACACACTGTCGATAAAACGGAAACGCATGGCAGCCACCGCCGCGTTTCTGTCCAGGCCGCCTTCTTTTTCCATCTGGATCACAATGTGCTCGATCATCTCTTTCTCATTGTCATCCAGTTTCAGTATGTCCAAAACAAGCGGATCATTTTCCAGGATTTTGGTCGCCGCGAAACGCAGCGGCAGACCGGCCCGTTCGGCATGGTCTTCAATGATCGCCTGCACGGCATGAATGGCACGGTGCACCGCGCCGCCCATGTCTTCCTTGCTGCAGAAATCCTGCTGCTGCGGTTTTTCCTGATACCTGGCGATATGCACCGCATGTTCCACCAGTTCGTCAACACCCTGATTGCGCAGAGCGGCGATCGGCACGACCGGAACGCCGAGCATTTCTTCCATCCGGTTGATGTCAACGGCGCCTTTGTTGCCGGTGACTTCATCCATCATATTCAGGGCGACGACCATCGGTATGTTCATTTCCAGCAACTGCATGGTCAGATACAGATTGCGCTCGATATTGGTCGCGTCGACGATATTGATAATTGTCTTCGGTTTTTCTTCAATGACGAAATTGCGGGATACGATTTCCTCGGCGCTGTAAGGCGACATCGAGTATATGCCCGGCAGGTCCGTGACCAGTGTGTCGGGATGGCCTTTGATCACGCCGTCCTTGCGGTCCACAGTAACACCGGGGAAATTGCCGACATGCTGGTTGGAACCGGTCAGCTGATTGAACAATGTCGTCTTGCCGGAGTTCTGATTGCCCACCAGGGCAAATGTCAGTGTCGTTCCTTCCGGCAGAGGATGTTCTTCTTTCTTGTTATGATATTTTCCGTCTTCACCAAGACCGGGATGATCCGCGTGGACAGTTTCCCTGACTTCCGGTACCTGATCTGCCCGCTTGCCGTTCGGATCGACGGTGATCTGTTCCGCTTCGGCCAGCCGCATGGTCAGTTCATAGCCATGGATCCTGATTTCCATCGGATCGCCAAGCGGTGCCAGTTTGACAACTGTCACATATGCGCCGGGTATCACACCCATATCCAGAAAGTGCTGGCGGAGAGCTCCTTCGCCCCCTACTTCGGTAATCACCGCACTTTCGCCGATTTTCAGTTCTTTCAGATTCATCTGTTTTTCCTTCAGTCCTGTTTCAGTCTACCACAGCAGGGACACAAAAATCTAACTTTGTTAGATAAAACTTACTCAATTTCCGGCCTGTGCGATCAATGCTATAATTTCTTCATCAGAAAGGACGAAAGAGCCATGCGTCTGTTAATTGCCATCCTGCCGGATGAAGCCATCCGCAGTGAACTGATCCGGATCCAGAAAGAAATGAAAACGAACGGTGTCAGCGGCACCTATACCGACCCGTACAACCTGCATATCACCCTTGCCTATATCGGTGAGTATCCTGATACGGAAACGGTCATGGAGATCCTGGAGACGGTTGATTATGAGCCGTTTGAAATCACTCTGGAAGGAATCGGCGCTTTTAAAAAGATCTACTGGTGCGGCATCCGGGAGAACGCCGGGCTGGACAGCTATGTCAGAAGACTGCGGCATGCCCTTTCCGATCATCAGATTCCCTATGATCCAAAGCCTTTCTTTCCGCATGTGACACTGGTGCGCAAGGCCGACGCGCCGCTGCCGCCCGTGAAGCCCTGGCCTTTGCAGATGAGAGCTTCCCGGATTTCCCTGATGCGTTCGCAGCGGACGGAAAAAGGCATGCTGTATACAGAACTGGACGCCGTGGAATGAAAAAAAGCAGTCACATGACTGCTTATGCGTCCGCTTCGGGAAACAGGATGCCTTTCATGCATACCATCGGCCGGTTATGGTCATAGTCCCAGCTGTGGTGGGCGTCACCGCGGCAGAAACGCTGATGCGCGCAGCTGCGGCATTCCCCGTTCAGATCACTGAGATCATGGCGGAACAGTTCGAAACGGTTTTCCCAGATATCTTTGAAACGGTCCGTGCGGATATTGCCCTGGATCGTTTCCGGCCGGCGCTCAATGTCAAGACAGGCGCCGATATCACCGTTACTCATAATGCTGGCGGTATAGACACCGGCATTGCACAGCCAGTACCAGTCTCTGACTTCCGCTTCATATTCAAGGCCAAGATAATGACTGCAGCCGAACTCCAGGGGATATCCCTGTTTTCTTTTTTCCCGGATAAAGTCAAAGAGACGGATATAATCTTCCTTCGTGCACATCAGTTCGGGTCTCTCTAAAGCCCGGCCGATCGGTTCCAGATGAATCACCCGCCAGGAATCAATGTCGATCTGATCCATGACATCAAACAGCGCATCCAGTTCATCGATATTCTGATGATTGATGACTGTCGTGACCTGAACGTTCCGGAAAGCCTGCTCGTCGATCAGACACTGAATTCCCCGCATGGCCCGCCGGTAGCCACCCTTCATTCCCCTGAGCCGGTCATGTGTTTCTTCCAGACCGTCAATAGAAACGGATACCGTGCCCATGCCGCATTCAGCCAGACGGTGAGCGACATTCTGATCGATCAGGGTGGCGTTGCTGGTCATACCCCAGCGATAACCCAGTTCATGGGCATAAGACATGATCTGAAAGAAATCTCTGCGCAGCAGCGGTTCACCGCCGGTAATGCAGAGCTGGATCTGACGGATGTCAAAGTCTTCCTTCACTTCTCTCAGAATTCTCTGATATTCTTCCAGGCTCAGCTCTTCTTTCTTCTCGGAAGTGCAGCTGCTGCCGCAATGAAAGCAGTGCTCATTGCACTGCAGGGTCAGTTCGAGAAAGAGATGGCGAAGACGCGGATGCTGATACAGCTGAGCGGTATAATCCGCCAGCTGGTTCAGATGTTCCTGTTTAATCTTTTTCATTCTGCGGCACTTCTCCGTCTTCCGTCTGATTTGCCGGTTCTTCAAAGTCTTCCGGCGGTCCGTATACGTCTTCCAGAACATTATCTTCCGGCTCGTAAACCGGCGGCGGTCCATATACGTCTTCCTGGACATTATTCTCCGGATCATAGTCCGGCGGCGGTCCGTATACCGAAGGATTGCAGCCGGGCAGAAAAATCGCGGAAGATACCACAGCCGCTGTCAGAATGCTGGAAGCGGTGACTCTTTTACGATTCATCTTTTTCATGGCTTTCCTCCTGTCTTATTTGGTTTCATTCTCCTGTTCCGGTACATCCACGGGAGCTTCTTCAAAGTCTTCGGGCGGACCGTAGACCGCTTCGATGATATTGTTTTCAGGATCGTAATTCTGCTGGCCTGGCAGCAGCTGACAGCCGCCTGCCGCGGAAGCGAGAACCGATGCCGCGAGAATTCCGGAAGCAGTGATTTTTCTCATCTTCCTTTTTTTCATCTGTATCAGTTTTCCTCAATACCGGAATGACGTTCCTTCTTACGGATGGCAACTGCCGCGCTCAGAGCCAGCAGCAGAACTGCCTGACAGCCCAGAGCCAGCCAGAAGTTAATGGTATAGGAACCGGTCGCATCGTACAGAGAACCGACCAGAGCACCGCCGACCGCATTGGCTGCGCCGCCGACAAAACTCAGCACCGGATAGGCTGCCGCATAGTATTCCATGCCGAACAGATAGCCGGAAATCATGGCGACACCGACCGCCGAGATCGCAAATGTCACAGCATAGAAGCCGGATCCGACATACAGAGCGAAATCGATTGGGACAAACAGCAGGATCAGACAGCCAAGCATATTCACGGCTGACATGACGAGGACGGATTTATAGGATCCGATTCTGTCATTCAGGACGCCAAAGGCCAGTTTGGAAAGAATATTGAATGCCATTGCCACTGACAGCATCATCGCGCCAACGGAGGCCGCCTTGCCGATCGATACGGCATAACCGGGCAGGTGCGAAGGAACGGCCGCCACGACACTGGTGCAGATGGCGACAACGATGGCCAGCATAAACTTCGGATTGAAGAAATTGAACGGTTTCGGACGATCGTCAATGACAACGGTTCTGCCATTCTCCCGTTCCTTCATGAAGGCATCATAGCCGTATGGCTTGATACCGGCAGACGATGGCTGAATCGAGAACGGAAGAAGAATGGCCGGCACACAGCAGATCAGGGTCGCGATAGCCACCCAGACAAATCCTGTCCGCCATCCGGAAGAATTGATAATGCCGGTAAAGACCGGTGAAAGCAGGACGCCCGGGACACCGCTGAAGGCCATGACCAGACTGGTAAACAGACCGCGGTTGGCATAGAACCAGTAGTTGATGATCATCGTGATCAGCACGAAACTGATCAGACCGTCACCGACACCGCGGAACACACTGATCACATAGATCTGCCAGAGAGACGTGCAGCGGGAAATCAGGAACGTCGAACCCGCCAGCAGTGCCGTCGCTGTGATGATAATGACTTTCAGGGTGGATTCCTTCAGCATTTTCGGCACGAAAATAGCCACCACAGCCGCTACCAGAGACGTGATCGTGATCATCATCGCGATGCTTCCCCGACCGACGGCGAGATCTTCGGCAATCGGAGTATAGAAAACACCGGCGGTATTCACAGTCACACCGATGGAAGCCGCCGCCAGACCGCACATGGCGATCAATACAAAATAATGCTTGAGTTTCATACTGGTCTCCTGTTGATAAATGGATTACTTATCTCTTTTTATTGTACCGCATTCATATTTGCGGATGGAACTGTCAGATTTCTTTTTGGCAAAAAAAGAAGAGCTGTGTTCAGCTCTTCTTCCTGATTCTTATAATTCCTCACCGTTGCTGGCAATGACTTTCTTATACCATTCGAAGGAATCTTTTTTGCTTCTTTCCAGTGTGCCGGAACCATCGTTGTTGCGGTCGACATAGATGAAGCCGTAACGCTTCTTCATTTCACCGGTCGTGAAGGAAACGCAGTCGATGCATCCCCATGGTGTGTAACCCATCAGATCGACACCGTCAAGTTCCACTGCTTTCTTCATCTCAATGATATGGTTGCGGAAATAGTCAATGCGGTACTGGTCATGACATTCGCCGTTTTCTTCCTTGACGTCGATCGCGCCGAAGCCGTTTTCAACGATGAACAGCGGCTTTTCATATCTTTCATAGAATGCGTTGAGCGCATAACGCAGACCTTCCGGATCAATTGCCCAGCCCCAGTCAGAAGCCTTGATGAACGGATTGGCAACGGAATTCGGTGAAGAACCGTCCAGTGACTTGGAGACATCCTTGTTCACGGTGGAGTCAACCGTATTGGTCATGTAGTAGGAGAAACCGATGTAGTCGACCGTTCCTTCCGCCAGATCCTTCTTATCTTCTTCGGTAATATCCATATCCCAGCCCTTGTTTTCGAACATCTTCAGGGCATAAGCCGGATAATGACCGCGGCACATGACGTCAGACCAGAAATATCTCTGGTGCATCATCTGCTGCGCCAGCACCTGATCCGCCGGACGGCAGGAGAACGGATAGATCGGAACCATTGCGATCATGCAGCCGATCTTGTTTTCCGGATCGATCCAGTGACCGATCTTGACAGCTCTTGCCGAAGCAACCAGTTCATAGGCACCGCACTGATACATCGCCTGTTCCGGATCCGGATAAGCACCGAAATGAACACCTGAATTGGTCCAGCCGAAGATATCGTTCTTGTAGTTCATCTGGTTGTTGATTTCGTTGAATGTCATCCAGTACTTAACGACACCCTTGTAGTGTTCAAAGCAGACCTTGGCGAACTTCACGAAGAAATCGATCGTCTTACGGTTCAGGAAGCCGCCGTATTCTTTGGCAAGATGATAAGGCATTTCAAAATGGGACAGAGTAATGACCGGTTCGATGTTGTATTTATGCAGTTCCGCAAACACATCATCATAGAATTTCAGACCTTCCGCATCCGGTTCTTCTTCGTCACCCAGCGGGAAAATACGTGACCAGCCGATCGAAGTGCGGAAACATTTGAATCCCATTTCGGCAAACAGCGCGATGTCTTCCTTATAACGGTGGTAGAAATCGATGCCGACATGGTTTGGATAGTACAGTCCTTCCTGGACGCCGTCGGTAATGATACGGGCTTTGTCAACAGCACCGGCTGTCATGACATCCGCGACACTCAGTCCCTTCGTTGTGCCAATGACACCGCCTTCAAACTGGTGTGCCGCCAGAGCGCCGCCCCAAAGAAAATTCTTGTCTAACATAAATGATGTTCTCCTTGTTCTTTTCTTCATTATAATCTGTGAACAGTTCCCTGTCAGAAAAAAAGACCTTCCCGCGGGAAAGTCTTTTCATTCATTTCTGTCCGTAATAGGCATTCGGACCGTGTTTGCGCATATAATGCTTGTCCAGCACATATCGGGCAATGGACGCATCGGGATTCAGCAGCAGTGTTTTCAGGTCCATTTCAGCAACAGTTTCCAGCACGACCGCGTTATACACGGCATTGGCCGGACTCTTTCCCCAGCAGAAAGGACCGTGGTTCTTGACGATGATACCCGGCACTGCCATCGGATCGTAACCGAGTCCGTCGATCGTTTCGACGATCACTTTGCCGGTATTGCGTTCATATGCTTCTTCCACTTCTTCCTTCGTCAGTTCCCTTGTGCACGGCACGTCACCGTAGAAGTAGTCGGCATGGGTCGTGCCTAGGGCCGGTATGGCAATGCCCGCCTGGGCGAAGGCAACCGCGTGGATGGAATGGGTATGGACGACACCTTTGATATCCGGATAACGGCGGTACAGTTCCAGATGGGTATCGGTATCGGAAGAAGGCTTCCATTTGCCCTCCGCCCGTTCGCCGGTTTCGATATCGACAACCACCATGTCTTCTGGCGACATGCCGTCATAATCAACGCCGGATGGTTTGATCACCATGTATTTCCGGTCTTCGGAAATGCCTGAAACATTGCCCCAGGTATAGATGACGATACCTTTTCTGACCAGTTCCAGATTCGCTTCACATACTTCTTTTTTCAGTTCCTCAAGCATCTTGCTGTGCCTCCTTTATGCGGGCTCTCAGGAAAGCGCTGGCTTCCTTGATGACTTTGATATGATCCTGTCCCTGCTGGTACCAGAATTCGCCGGTGAACATGCGGACGCCCATATCCAGTGCTTTTCTGATGCAGCGGACATATTCCGTATGACCGCCGGTGCCGTAATTCATGTCACGGTAAACACCGGGCAGAGTTTCCTTCAGATGTACGGCAAAGGTATGTCCGCGGCCTTTTTCCATGTCTTCAACAACGTCCAGACCGTACAGGACAGCCGCGTTTTTCAGGTTGCCGATATCCGGATAGACACCGAGATACGGCGAGTCCACTTCCCTGACATATGTCATAGCTTTGTCGACCGTGTCCATGAACGGTGTTTCCATCGTCTCAAACGCCAGGATGACACCTTTGGATGCCGCATAGTCCGCCGCCTTTTTCAGATTTGCCAGAAACAGCGCCCGGGTTTCTTCGTTGCCTTCTTCATAGTAAACGTCATAGCCGGCCAGCTGGATCACGGCGATACCGACATTGATACAGAAGTCAACCGCCCGGTACATGATCTCCATGCTTCTTTTGCGGACGGCTGAATCCTTTGAACCCATCGGATACTTGCGGTGGCCGCTCAGGCACATGGTACGGATCGGCGTGCCGCACTTTCTCGCCAGTTCACCGAGAGCGCACTGCTCCTGCGGTGTCATATTCAGGCGCGACAGTCTGGCATCTGTCTCATCAATGCTGATCTCAAAACGGTCAAAACCGCATTCTCTTGTGATCATGAACATTTCTTCAAATGTGTAGCCGGCCGGAATCGCCTTTTCATAAAGGGCAAGTGTATAGTTCATCATTCTTCCTCCTGCAGGGTGTAGACAGCGATTTCATCCGTCTCACGGTTGGCTGCCAGCAGGCGGTTCTCACCGTTGAAAGTATAGAACATGCAGTTGGCCGGACCGCTGCCCTGATCGAGCACGGATACCTGATATTCACCGTTTTCAAAACAGATCATGATCAGGTCCCTGTCTTCCTGGCGGTTGCCTGTAAAGGCGCACCATCTGCCGTTGACGAAGGCACCGTCAATCGCATGAATGAACGGCATCTTCTTTTCTCTTTCCCAGACCTTGACGAAGGATCCGTTCTGCCGTTTGTAAACACTGACAGTGTCACCATGGAATGGTGAGAGCACCAGCAGTTCCCGTTCGCCGTCACCGTCAAAATCCAGATAAAGCATATCGCTGGCTGGTACTTCGAGCAGACATTCGCAGTTCCATTCGCCGCCCTTCTCAGCCGGCGGATCAACTTTGAATACACCGTTCTCGGTACCGACGACTGCGAAAGTGCTGCCGTCCGCTTCGGCATGGACTGCGAAACCGTGGTTCTTATACAGGCCGCTCTTCAGCGGGAAGAGTTCCAGCTGATGATCCGCGTCATAGCCATGCAGGTCTTCCGGCAGTTCCGCCACCCAAATGCGGCCCGGACACGTCCAGTCATTTTTAAAGGCATGCGCAGACTTCAGTGTGCAGGCGACCAGATAGCAGTTTCCGTTTCTTCTGACAATGCCGAAACGATGCACGAAAGGCAGATCACAGAGGACATGACACTGCCATTCACTTCCTTCTTTCTCGTACCACACGATCTTCGCTTCGGCGGAATCGTTCGGCGAATAGAATTTCTGGGTGGCGAGAAGAATACGGTCGGAATACGGATATGGCAGCAGCGTCATGACACCGCCGGGTCCTTCCCATAACGTATCTGTCTTTTCGCCGTCCAGGGTAAAGGCATAGCAGGGATCCTGTTTTTCCGCCGCAACGACAAGATGCGGTACCTCATCATATGTAAACTGGCAGACAGCGTAGCATTTATTCAGACTGCCGATCACTTTCTTTTCCGCTCTCATGATCTGTTTCCTTTCCTGACGCTTTCATACAGCGCCAACATCTGTTGTCTCTTTTCTTCGTACTGACGGCTCTTATCCGGATCGGGCCGGTATTCCGTCAACTTTTCACCTGCCGCCAGTGTCTGTCGGGCTTCCTGTACGGAAGAAAACTCACCAAGGCCGGCCAGAGCCACGCTCAGACAGCCAAGTCCGGTCGCTTCCGGATCCTCGGTGCAGAAGACAGAACGGCCGTAAACATCCGCCTGCAGCTGATTCAGAGCCGGGCTGGCAGTCATACCGCCGCCGCAGCAGATCCGGCGGATCTCCACTTCTTTCGCAAAATCGTTCAGATGGCCGGCAATCTCCATGAAGATGCTTTCCATCGTGCTTTTGAATAATTCACTGCGGCGGGTCGCAGTGGAAATATTGGCAAATACGGCCCTAGCTTTGGGATCCCAGTCAGGCGCTCCCCGGCCGCTGAAGAACGGCACGACGAGACAGCTGCTGACAAAGTTTTCTTTGTGCAGTTCTTCTTCCAGCTTCCGATAGTCGATTTTTTCCATGCCGTACAGTTCTCTGGCACACCATTCCAGTGCCGCGCCGCAGCTGAGCACATTGGCTTCCATGATAAAACTTCCCGGCACAGCCGCCCGGTTCCAGATCATTCTGTCCGGCAGTGTCGGCGGCAGTCTGTCACAGGCAGCCGCGATAAAACCGCCGGTCCCCATCGTGATGGACAGGTCCCCTTCCGAAAGAATGCCATGACCGACAGCGGCACATTGCTGATCACCGCCGCAGTGCAGGACAGGAATGCCTTCCGGCAGGCCGCTCAGGGCGGCATACTCAGCCGTGATATATCCGGCTGTATCACCCGGTTCCTTCAGCTCACACAGCTTTTCTTCTTCCACTTCATAAAGTGACAGAAGTTCCGGATGCCAGCAGCCCCGCCTAAGATCAAGCAGGCCGGTGCGGCTCGCATATGTCATATCCGATACATACTTTCCGGTCATCAGGAAGCAGACATATTCCGGAATGTTCAAAAACTTATGAACCCGGCGGTAGATTTCCGGCTGATTCCTTCTGACCCACGTCATTTTACTGCCGGAAAAAACCGTACTGACTTCGGCACCGGTCAGCTGAAACAGACGCGCATTATAAACGGAAAGCTCATTGCAGATGGAACGGTTGCGGGTATCCTGCCACATGATCGTCGGCAGCAGCGGATGACCGCTGATATCCACCGGTATGATACTGGAACGCTGCGAGGTGATCGCCACTGCTTCAATCTGATCGGCAGGATATTTCTGCAGCAGTTCATGAATAATGGCGAGCGTATTGTCGGCAAATTCCTGCGGATCCTCTTCAATGAGGCTGTCGCCGAGAAAAACAAGATGGTTTTCCCGGCGGCTCAGGGCAATCTTATCACCGTTTTTTTCGTAAAGGATACCGCGCATACTGGTGGTGCCGATATCCAGAACAAGAATACTCACACGCGCCTCCGTATGTCTTTACAGAACAGAGCGGAACGGAACGTTTGCCTCATAATCGAAGCAGTCATCGAATCCGCGGTCATGGTGATACGCTCTTCTGTCCTTGTCACGCGGATAAATATAACGGCCGCCGACTTCCCAGAAGAACGGATGGAATCCGTAATCCAGTCTGTCTTTGCGCATATCGTAAAGAACCTTGATCTCATTGACGTCCGCCATGAAGTTTGTCCAGACGTCATAGTGAATCGGAATGACGACCTTGCAGCGGAGAGCTTCCGCCATACGCAGAATATCGGTCGCTTCCATCTTGTCCTGAATGCCGACCGGATTCAGACCGAAAGAACCAAAGGCGACATCAACATCATAGTCTTTGCCGTGCTTGGCGAAATAAATGGAATAATGGGAATCACCGCTGTGATAGATATTGCCGCCCGGTGTCTTGACCAGGTAGTTGACTGCCTTGTCGTCCATGTCGGTCGGGCATTTTCCATAAAGATCTTCACGGTCAGCTCCCTGGGAGTCCGTCGTGACGATGCAGGTGCGGTCAAAGGAATCCAGGGCAACGATCTCGAGATCCTTGATTTTGATGACATCACCCGGCTTGACGGTAATGCATCTGTCGGCCGGAACGCCCCAGTTCAGCCAGTATTCCACCGACTTTTTCGGACCGATAAACGGTACCGGAATTTCCTCACCCTTTTCATTTGTCGTCGTCATGCCGGACTGGATGACATGCGCCGCGAATTCCGCACTCATGTGATCCTGATGATAATGGGTTGCCAGCACGGCGTCGACATGCTTGACCGCAAACGGATCGATAACGAAAGGCACCGCTCTTAAATTCGGCTGCATCTTTCTGACACCGGCCATATTGGCCATCTGGTGGCCGACTTTGATCTTGCCGTCACCATGGGTGCGTTTGCCATTACCGGCCCAGAGGTCGATCGTGACATTGGCGCCGCCCGGTGTCTTGAACCAGATACCGGTGCAGCCAAGCCACCACATGCCGACCTGGCCTTCCGGAATCTCCGTATTTTCGATTTCTTCGTTCAGCCATGTTCCCCACTCCGGGAAGGTGCTTTTGATCCAGCTTTCCCTGGTGATTTCTGTAACTTTACTCATGATAAATGATCTCCAATCTGTTATTCTCTTCTGACTTTATTCTAACAGATACAGGTCTTCTTTTCTGCTCTGTAACGGCAGCTTCTGTTTCTTTTTTCATCTTTCCGGCAGTATCCCGTTAGGCTCTGTTCCATTTGTGCCTTATAATGGTGAACAAGGAGAATTCTGAATATGACTGATATGCTCAAACGTTATCAGGCAGCCGAAAAACTGCTGCCCTGGAATGTCAGACATGCCGTGCTGAATGCGGCGCCAAAGGCAAAGAAACTTGATGACTCACATTTCTATTATGGATTGGAAGAACGCACCGGTGAGGAAGTCCGCACGGTCTTTAAGAAAGTGAACACGGAAGACGGAACGGAAAGTGATCTGTTCGACGCGAAGGCCCTTGCTGAAAAGCTTGGCTGCGACAATCTGCCGTTTGATCGCTGTGATGTGAAAGACGGCAGGATCATCTTTGTTCATGAAGAATACGAATATACCTATGAACCCGAGACGGATACCCTGGTAAAAGGAGATTACCAGCAGGCACGGGCTGTCAGTGTGTCCCCGGATCGCAGCCGGGAACTGTTTGTCAGAGACCATGATCTCTGGCTGCGTGAATGCGCAACCGGCAAGGAGACACGTCTGAGCTATGACGGTGAAAAAGATTTTGCATATGCCAAATGCGCGGAATACAGCGGCTATATCACCGACCGGGTAAAAGGAGTTCCGGAAGTGCCGGATGTCTTATGGTCACCGGACGGAAAGAAATTCCTGACCTATAAGATGGATCAGCGCAATGTGAAGGAACTGTATGTCCTTCAGTCCTATGACGAAGAAACAAGAGAAAGCATCCGGCCCCGCCTGCACACTTACAAATGCGCCTTCCCGGAAGACGAAGATCTGCCGCTGGCTCATTACTGCCTCGGCGATGCGGAAAAAGGAACTCTGACCATGCTGGACATGGAACCGCAGCCGGCCGGCGGTCCCCTCTTCCATGAGTATTACAGTGCCGCCAAATGGCTGGACGATGGCAGCGCCGTCTTTACGACTCATGTGACACGCGGCAGTAAGATTGCTTCGTTTGTCATCATTCACAGCGACGGCAGCGTGAAAAAAGTCCTCAGTGAAACCAGTGACACGGCAATCAACATCCGCACCTACGGCAATCTTGACGGTTTCAATGATTACTGTGCTTCCAATTTCCTGAGTGACGATCAGAAAACGGTCATCTGGCAAAGCGAACGTGACGATTTCGCCAGGCTGTTCCGCTATGATACCGACGGGAATCTGCTCAACGTACTGACACCGGCTGACTGCTCGGTCGGTGAACTGATCGGCAAAGACGATGAAAATGAGTTTGTCTACTTCTATGCCAGCAACTTTAAAGAAACCAGCGATCCATATTATCAGCTGGTATGCCGGGCTCATTACGACGGCAGTGACTTCAGGATACTCTGCAGGGAAGACGGCATGCACAGAGCGGTACTGATCAACAATATGATCGTCGACACCTGGAGCCGCGTCGACAAAGCACCTGTCACTAATCTGTACAAAGCCGACGGCACCTTCGTCCGGGAGCTTGTCCGTGCCGATATCAGTGACCTGCTCAATCGCGGCTATGTCATGCCGGAACGCTTCCATGTCACAGCATCCGACGGCAGGACGGAACTGTACGGCATCCTGGTAAAGCCGGCTGGCTTTGATCCGGATCAGTCCTATCCGTTTATCGATTATATCTACGGCGGCATGCAGTGCTACAACGTGCCGAAGGCCTTTGCCTGCTCCGCCGCCATTGAAGGCCGCGAGATCATGGGCGGTCTGGAAGAATTCGCCCAGCTGGGCTTTGCCGGCATTATTCTGGATGGTCTTGGCACTCCGGGCCGCGGCAAGAAACTGCATAACATCAGCTATGAGAATATCCATGGCTGCGCCGGTCTGAAAGACCATGTCTTCTGCCTGCCGCAGATCAAGGAACTGTATCCGTTCCTCGATCTCGAAAGAGCCGGCATGTGGGGGAACTCGGGCGGCGGCTGCGCCACTTCAAGAGCCATGCTGGAATATCCGGACACCTATAAAGTCGGTGTCTCTTCCGCCGGCAATCATGATCAGAGAATGTACAACAACCAGTGGACGGAAACCTACTATGGACTCTACAACCGGGAAATCTATCTGCAGGGTGACAACACGGCGCTGGCGAAGAATCTGAAAGGAAAACTGTATATCGTCCACGGCGCCATGGATGACAACGTCGCCATGTCCCAGTCGATCCGTCTGATCGACGCCCTGATCAAAGAAGACAAGGACTTTGACTTCCTGATCCTGCCGCGGACCAATCACAACGTTCCGGCCAACCCGTATTTTATCCGCCGCAAGCTGGATTACTTTGTCAGACATCTGCTTGGCGAAGAAGTGCCCGAATACCGTTTCGAACTGCCTGAGGATCTGAAATGAATCTGTCTGAGGGAAAACTTCAGCAGGCGGAAGAACTGATCCGGATCATCCTGGATGAATGTGAAGCCGCCGGTATCGCAGCCTGTATTCTTGATGCAGGCGGCCATACCGTATACGAAAAGTTCTTCGGCTTCCGTGATCTGGAAAACCGGCTTCCCGTCAACGGGGAAACGATCTTCGGTCTGGCTTCCGTTACCAAATCATTCACCGCGCTGGCCATCATGAAAATGCAAGAAGACGGCCGGCTGTCAGCGGACGATCCATTGTCACGCTATATCCCGGAATTTACAAACCGGAATACGGAAACCGTGAAGCTGTCCCATCTGCTTACCCACAGCGGCGGTTTCTTCCCGCAGGAAAGAATCACCGTCCTGCCGGTCGCTCAGAAGCTTGGTCTTCGGGAAGACAGGAATCACGATCTTTGCCGGAACGAAAAACTGGCGGAGGAAGGCGGCCGGCTGGTCGCCATGCGTCTTGACGCTCTGCAGGAAAACAGCGGCCTGATCGACGCACCAGGCAGATACTGCAGCTACTGCAACGACGGTTTCGGCCTTCTTTCCGAGGTGATCCGCCGCTATGGCGATCAGCCTTCCTATGACGAATATGTGCGGAAACACATTCTGCAGCAACTGCATATGGACAGAAGTTTCTGCGACTTCGTGCGGCCGGCGGAAGATGAAAATGCCGCGATCCTGTATGACAGAAAAGACGGCGTCATGATGCACCACCGTGACTATCATGACGATGCCTTCGTACTGAACGGCGGCGGCGCCATGAAATCGACGCTGAATGATCTGAAGAAATATCTGACGATGTATCTGCGCGAAGGTGAGGGCATCTGTTCAAAGGAAAGCATCGCGGAAATGCTGAAACCGCGTATCCCCTTCGGCATCGACGGCTGGTATGGGTACGGTCTCTACACCCAGAAAATCGGTCCGTATCAGATCTTTGAGCACGGCGGCAGTCTGCCGGGTGTGTCAAGCAATATTCTGTTCTCCTATGATGCCGGCTGTGCCGTTATTGTCCTGTGCAACACCTCCGGTGTTCCGGTCAGCCGGATCAGCGATTCCCTCTTTATGGCTTATACCGATCTGAACAAAGACGCTTTGCCGGCTTATCCGGAAAGTTCCTGGCCCGCTGAAACGCAGGCGGAGATCCAGGGCGAATACCAGTCCGGCGAAGGAACCGCTTTTGCCATCCGGGAAGAAAACGGCCGGCTGATCCTGAAAAGCGAGGACGGGGAAAAAGCCATCCAGCCGATTTCAGGCCATCTGGCCATTGTCAAAGGAAAATGGTCCGACACGGTGCTTGAGCCAATCACAAATGAAAAACGCGGCCTGTTTGCCGTAAGATACGGAAGCCGCGTGATTCCGAAAATATCAGGATAAGGGAACTTCGTTTCCCTTTTCTTTTTTCATCAGCATTTCTGCCAGAGCCGCATTCTTATATGCCTTTTCACCGGTAATCTCCCGCAGAACCTGAATCTCCGGCGGGAAGGTGATCTCCTGATCATCCTGACTCAGTTCGATTTCGGCGATTGCCCGGTCTTTCCAGAATGGATAGACATCAATTTCGAAATACTGCTGTTCATAGATCAGACAGTATCTTGTCTTATGAATCGGCAAGCGTGTTTCATCGGCCATGGACATCAGCCGCAGGTATTCATTCTCACTGATCCGCTGTTCGGTCTCGATCCGTTTCAGACCATCGTCACCGATTGGCTTTTTGGTTGTCACGTAACAGATATAGTGGCCGTTTTCGCCGCGCTGACGAAGCCGTCTTTCCTCCCCTTCCGGGGCATGCAGGTAAGTCTGAATGATGTCAATCTTATGGCAGAAAGGATTGTTCTCCAGCCATTGAATATCCGGATAGCGGATCAGGAATTTCTTTTCCGTCTCGATCGGATTTTCAATACCCAGGAAAGAAATCATTTCATTCATCAGCCGCTTCAGCTTCTCGTCAAAGGAAGTGCTGTTGTCGATGATGCGCAGATGCGGATGGCCGCTCCAGGCCGCGATGAGTTTGTCATCCATCGCACAGGCTTCCTCAATGGTTTCCGTCCGGGCCGCGTTATTCTCGGTCGTATAGAATTCCTTCGCGCCTTTGGCTGCGGTCACCAGATGGAATACCGCGTCATAGGAATCCCGCAGGCTGACGACATTGCCGTTGACCGAAGCGACCGCCTCAGCGAATTCTTCATCATTCATATATGCCCTATTGTCCATGAAGCCCCTGTCACAGATGAGCAGAATCTTGTCGGCATTCATTGTCCGGGCCGCCTGTTCAAAGACAGCTTCCTTGTCCAGCTGCAGACGGACCTGGCATTTCTGATAATCCAGATTACTGCCACATGTCCAGGGCGCCACGCCGCCGGTAATCAGTTCGGTGGCTGTTTCCGGGATAAACAGAACTGTGTAACCCATCCTTGTGAAATGATGCTGGATCCAGTTCATCGCTGTGGTTTTACCGGCACATGGTCCGCCGGTAATGACGATTTTGGTAATTTCCATGATTTTATGCTCCTGCTGTTTCTGCAGATTCATTATAATATACAAATCAAAAGACCGTGATGGCTTTCGCCGACAAAGAGAATGACCACGGAGATGATGCGCATAAAAAATGACTTCCCTGACGAAGTCACTTTTTGTATCTTTCCGAAACCGTTCTTCTGTTTAAACTGTTTTGCCTGTCACAGGTAATACAGCATGGTCAGAAGCGGCATCGTGACAAGACATACCAGGGTCGTAACGGTATTGATGGCGGTCGCGTAACTGACTTCCCTATCATACAGCTGAGCCATTTGGGTAACCGTCGTGGCGGAAGGCGTCATGGTCGCCATCAGACTGATATACAGGATCGTCTGACCGTCTGCTGACAGATTTGCCAGACCGCTGAACTTCATGATCAGGATGATCAGAGCCGGCAGCGCGACCATCTTCAGGAACGTGATCAGCCAGATTCGTCTGCCTTTCATCATCTTAACGATATCAACACCGGCCAGGATCATACCCAGCATCATCATGCTGACAGGTCCGATGGTGCCGCCCAGCGACTTCACCGTGTCTTTCAGAAGCGACGGCAGCTGCAGATGCAGAAGAAACATGACAAGCCCGATCAGACAGGCAATCAGATTGACGTTGGTCAGAATCGAATGCATGTCAAAACTTGTCTTCCCTTCCACCAGTGACTTGCCGTGCGTCCAGATAATAAACAGCTGCACGACCATGAAGCCGCTGGCGTAAATGACCCACTCCTCACCGAGCACAGCCGTGACCAGGGGAATGATCAGATTGCCGGCATTCGAATAGATCAGGGAAGCTTTCTCAATGCTGGTGAAATGAAACACATGACTCCCCAGATAAACGAGAATGAACAGCAGCGCGTGGATGACAGCGGCCGCCGTGAATGAAAGGATGAAGTTTCCGGCGGTTTCCGGCGTATAGGCGATCTGGAAGGCATTCAGGATCGTGCACGGACAGATCACATAAACGATCATGATCGAGAGCACTTTACTGTCGGATGATTTCAGCAGGCCTGCTTTGACAAGAAGATAGCCGCACAGCATGATCAGAAACAGCTGAATGATCTGCTTGGTCAGTAATAACGTAATCATTTCTTTTTCCTCTGCTTTTCATCATACTACAGGAAAGGAAAAAAGACTTCCCGAAGGAAGTCTTGTATGGGAAACCTCAGTCGCACCAGTCAAAGAAATCGATGATGCCGTCTTCGACATCTTCCTTGATATCGGCATAGTTGTGAATCTCATGCCGGTAGCCCGGATACAGTCTCGTCGTGACATCGTGACCGGTTTCGATCAGCCAGTTGCTGACCTGATAGACACCGCCGCCATACTGACCGACCGGGTCCTGATCGCCGGCGATATTGTAGATCGGCAGATCGACAGGAACTTTCTTCGCCCATTCCACACTGCTGATTTCTTCCATCATCTGCATAAAATACAGCCAGGAACGGTTCAGACATGGCTTCGTAAAGGCATCAAACGGATCTTCCGCATGATCTTTCTGCACATACGGATCATCACAGATCCACTCATTGCCGAGCGTCACGCCTTCCGGACAGCGGGCAAACATCCAGCCCATCAGCGCGCCGCCGAGTTCCGGATCGGATTCTGTTCCTTTCCCTTCATCGACCAGTTTCTGAACTCTTGCGATGTTGTCCTTCAGATTCGGCCACTCACCGGTTGTTCCGCAGAATGTGACACCGGTCAGATCATCGCCATAGCGGGCAGCATACATTCTGGCAATGAACGAACCCATACTGTGACCGAACATGAAGTAAGGAACGTCCGGATATTTTTCCGCGACCAGATCATGGAGTTTCTTTTCATCCTCCACCATGGTCGTGTAGCCCTTTGTGCCCCAGTCGCCCCAGCTGTCATTTTCAATGGCTGTCTTGCCATGGCCGACATGGTCGTCCGCCGCGACGATATAGCCGGCTTCCATGAAACTGGTGATCATGTGAAGGTACCTGCGGGAATGTTCGCCGAAGCCATGGATCAGCTGGATGACGCCGACCGGCCGGCAGGCTGGTACATAGATCCATCCGTGAACCTGATCATGTTCGTTGAATGACAAAAATTTTACTTCATGCAGCATAATGATATTTTTCCTTCCGGGAGTATCAGAACTCCATCTTATGTCTTTATCGTATCATGAGAACTCCCTGGCGTCAGAAAAAAGGAACTGATTATTCAGTTCCTTCTGTGTCCGATTGTTTCTTTGTGTTGATTTTCGCCATTTCCTCTTCCTCAAGCTGGCGGTAAGCAACCTTGCCGACCAGTGTCTTGGGCAGTTCCTGACGGAATTCAATATCCTTCGGCATCGCGTATCTGGCGATATGCGCACGGCAGTAGGCCATCAGTTCCTGTTTTGTTTCTTCACTGGCAGGGACGCCCGGCTTCAGCATGACGAAGGCTTTGACCGCCTGTATGCGGTAAGGATCCGGAACGCCGATAATGCAGCTCATCTGCACCTTTTCATTGGCGTCAAGAATGTTCTCCAGCTGAGCCGGATAGACATTATAGCCGGAGGAGATGATCATGCGCTTGGCGCGGCCGCGGAAATAGATGAATCCTTCGTCGTCCATCACGCCGAGGTCACCGGTATAGACCCATGTTAGTCCGTCCGCATGGGTGCGAAGTGTCGCCGCCGTCTCTTCCGGATTGTTCATATAGCCCTTCATGACGGTCGGACCGGCCAGCAGGATCTCACCTTCTTCGCCGTACGGAACTTCCTCGTCAGTACCCGGTTTGACGATCTTGATATAGGTATCCGGGAACGGCAGACCGATACTGCCTTCCTTGTAGCGGTCACGCGGTGTCAGGCAGCAGGCCGTGACGGTTTCCGTCGTGCCGTAGCCCTCCCGGACCTGAATCGCCGCTTTATGATCAGCCAGGAATTTGTCAAACTTCTTTTTCAGTTCGATCGACAGTGAATCACCGCCGGAGAAGACACCTTTCAGGCTGCTGAGATCGGCATTGTCCATGGACGGCAGACGCAGCAGAGCTTCATACAGCGTCGGCACGCCGGCAATAAAATTGCATTTGTATTTGGTGATCAGTTTGGCATAGCTCTTGGCTGTGAAGCGCGGCACAAGAATGCACCGGCCGCCCTGTGACAGCATGGTATGAATGCATACACCAAGACCGAAGCCGTGGAAAAGCGGCATGGCTGCCAGCATTTTGTCACCCGGACGGAACATCGGATTGGCCGCCACCACCTGCTGGCCGAGGGCGTTGAAGTTTTTATTCGTCAGCATAATGCCCTTGGTCGTTCCGGTCGTGCCGCCGGAGTAAAGAACGACCGCCGTGTCGTCTGCGCCGGTTTTGACCTTGTAGTTATAGAAACAGTACTTTCCGAGATTCATGAACTCCTGCCAGCGGATGACCGGTGCGTCAGATGGAATCTTTTGGATCTTTCTGCCCTCCGTTAACATATAGCCGGTACGCAGCGGCTGGGAAAGCTCATCCTTGACGGAAGCGATGATAATATTGACGATCTTCGTATTGGCTCTGATCTTCTCAAATTTGTGATAGAACTGATCGAGGGTAATCGCCGTCACGCTTTCCGAAGCGTTCAGATAAAACTCAATTTCTTTCTCAGCGGAAAGCGGATGGATCATATTCGCCACCGCGCCGATCAGATTGACCGCATAGAACATGAAGATAGCCTGCGGGCAGTTCGGCATCGCAATTGTCACTCTGTCGCCCTGGCGCACACCGATCGTGCGCAGTGATTTCGCGCAGCGGTTGATCTCGCCGATCATCCGCTTATATGTCGTGGAACGTCCCATAAAGTCAAATGCGACCTGATTCGGATATTGTTCAGCGATCTTTTCGACCGCTTCATACATGGATCCGTCAAAATACTCCAGATGGGCTGGAACATCACCCAGATGGCTGATCCATGGTGTTTTTACTTTTGTCTGGGTCATCAGAAACCTCCATTGTCGAAAACAACAGTTTCATTATACGACTTTCTCGTACGGATTGAACCGGAAAAGAAAAGCGATAGAATAAAAGAATGAAGACAAAAACAAACATCTGTCTGCTTAACGATTCCTTCCCGCCCGTCATTGACGGCGTCGCCAATGCTGTTCTGAACTACGCCCGGATTCTTTCCGGACGGGAAGACACCGATGTTTCTGTCGGCACACCATATTACCCGGATACGAACTACAGTTCCTATCCTTTTCCAGTATATGCCTATCCCAGTCTAGATACTTCCCTTCTGACCGGTGGCTACCGGGCCGGCTATCCGCTGCCTGTCAAGGAAATCGCTCTGATGGCGAAAAACAAACCGGACATCATCCACACCCACTGTCCGATCAATTCCCTGTTCGTCGCCCGCTCGCTGCGTGATCTCAGCAGCGCTCCCATCGTACTGACCTACCATACAAAGTATGACATCGATATCCGCCGTCTGATTGCCGTCCCCATCCTGCAGGAAGAAAGCATCAGGGCTCTGGTTCATAATATTTCTTCCTGTGATGAGATATGGGCAGTCAGCCATGGTGCCGGTGAAAACCTGCAGTCGCTTGGTTATGAAGGAACATTCAAAGTCATGCCGAACGGTGTCGACTTTCCGAAAGGCAGAGTTTCGCCGCAGGCTGTTGAAGAAGCTGCTTCCGGATATGATCTGCCGGACGGTGTTCCCGTCTTTCTGTTTGTCGGCCGCATGGTGAATTACAAAGGACTGCCGCTGCTGGTCGATGCACTGCATCAGCTCGGTACCGAGCAGGATTACCGGATGGTCATGATCGGTCAGGGAGACGACCTGTCCGCGCTGCAGGAAAAGATCAGCAGTCTGCAGATCCCCTATGACGTAAAAACCGAAAGCGGTGAAATCATATCCCGGCCCGGTATCACGAAGGGAAAGTTCATCTTTACCGGTGCCGTCACGGACCGTGACGTTCTCAAAGCCTGGAACGGCCGGGCTGACCTGTTTGTCTTTCCGTCGACTTTTGATACCAACGGCCTGGTCGTAAGAGAAGCTGCCGCCGGCGGACTGGCCAGTCTGCTGATCCGGAACTCCTGCGCGGCGGAAGGCATCGAAGACGGCCAAAACGGTTATCTCTGCGATGAAAATGCTGACAGTATTGCTGCTTTTCTGAAATGGGCATGCGGCCACCTGAACGAACTTCATATAGCCGGTGAGCATGCCATGCAGGAAATCTATCTGTCCTGGCAGGATGCCGTAAATCTGGCTGTGAACGGTTATTATGATCTGCTCGAGCGCAAACAGAGCGGTAAGCTGAAGGCAAAAAAACAGCTGGGTGATGATCCCCTGTATACCATGGCAGCCGACGCGGCCATTCTGTATGAACGCTACAATGCCATGTCACCGCCGGATTACGAAGGCATGCTGGATAACTTTATCAGCCAGCGGGAAGAAAGAAGGAAGAAACTTCTGGAAGACCTGCAGAATAAAAAAACAGAACTGCAGGATTTTCTCCTGCAGCGTCTGAACCGGAATGAATAAAGCTCTCAGGCTTGTGCCTGTGAGTTTTTATTTCTGCCGGAAATATTTCATGATTTCACTCTGTGAGCGGCCCTGGGTACTGAATTCCATGGCTTTGCGCAGTTTGGGAACAGCGTCTTCGTAATACATTTTCAAACCTTCACAGAGATAATACTGACCAATGCCGTCCTCACGGATCACGAATCTGTCCTTGGGACAGCAGCCATGGCATAAAGACAGCCACGGACACTTCTGACATTCCTGTGTCAGGTTCTTTTTTGCCTGGCCGAATTCTGTCTGAAAAGAAGACGCCGCCATTTCCCGCAAAGGTGTTTCCAGCAGATTTCCCAGCCGGTGATCACGGTCGACGAAATGGTCGCAGGCAAACACTGAACCGTCTTTTTCCACGATCAGAATATTGCCGCAGGTCTCGGAAAGCCAGCAGACATTGCTTGTTTTGCCGCTCAGCAGCAATGCGGTTTCAGCAAACAGCTGGACGTTCATTTTACCAAGATCATGCGTGATCCATTCCTGAAAGACCGACTTCAGGAAACGGCCGTAAGCCTGTGGTGTCACGGAATCCACCGTCACGCTGCCCTCCGCATCGCGGCGGACAATGGGAATAAACTGGATCCAGCCGGTATGATAGTTTCGCAGTGTCTGATAGACGCTGCGGCCGGAAGCGGCTGTTTCCGCTGTTACCGTGCACAGCAGATCGGGACGGATGCCGTGTTTTTCAAAACAGTACAGGGCCGAGCGGACCCGGTTATAGGTGTCGCTGCCGCCGGCATCGTTCCGGTAAAGATCATGGATCATGCGGGTGCCGTCAATGCTCAGACCGATTTCAAACCGGTTGTTTTTCAAAAACCGGCACCAGTCGTCGTCAATGAGCAGGCCGTTGGTCTGGATGGCATTGACACAGTATCTGCCTTCCGGAAGGTATTTCTTCTGCAGGGAAAGAGCTTTTTCGAAAAAGGGAATGCCGGCCAGGGTCGGTTCCCCGCCGTGCCACGTAAAAGAAATCTCCTTTTCCGAAGACGCTTCCATATAGGAACGGATATAAGCTTCCAGCACTTCATCGGACATCCGCAGGGTATGCATGTCCTGACCGCTGTCCGCATGCAGATAATAACAGTAGGAACAGCTCATATTGCAGTAAGAACCTACCGGTTTCGCCATTGTCGCAAATCGCATAATCTCTCCTGAAGAAAGCCGCATGCGCGGCTTTTTTTACTCGTCCGTTCCGGTTTTCAGGTGGGTATCGAAGAAAGCCAGCACCTTATTGAAGGAATCCATTGCCTGCTCCTGCCGGTACATCGGTTTGTCATAGTACCAGATACCGTGGCCGGCGCCGTCATAGCGATAGAACGTATAGTCCTTCCCGGCCTTTTTCAGGCGCTCTTCCAGTTCGTCCACTTCCGCCGGTGTCGGAAATTTGTCATCGTTGCCGAAGATGCCGAGCAGCGGAATCTCCAGCTGTTCGGTAAAATCGATTGGTGCTTTCGGCCGGGCCTCGGAAAGCTGTTCCGGTTTCATGGAGACCTGTCCGCCCCAGCAGTCGACAGCACAGTCAAAACCATCCACCGTGCAGGCTGCCAGGAAAGCGTGCCGGCCGCCTGAGCACATGCCGATGACACCGGTGCGGCCATTGCTGTTTTCCTGCACTTTCAGGAAATCCAGACAGCCTTTCGCGTCCTCCATGACACTTGCGTCGGTTGCCCCGCCCTGCTCTCTGGCCATGGCGGAAACCTCCGTCGGTGTGCCGTCACCGAACTGCCGGTAAATATCCGGGCACAGCACGGCATAGCCATGCTGGGTAAAACGTCTGGCTGTTTCCCGGCACCATTCATCCCAGCCCGGCATATGCGGTATGAGAACGATGGAACCGATATTCTTTGCGTAAAGCGGACGTGAATAATACGCACGGATCGAACCGTCCCCATGCGGGATCCGGATCGTTTCCGCGATCATGCCTTCACAGGCGTCTGTTCGAAGATCATTCCACATAATATTACTCCCGTTTCTTTCTTTCAGTATATCGTAAGCAAACCTGTTCCTGACAAGGAAATGCCTTTAAACCACCCGTTTAATGACGTGCTGTCACAGTGTAGCTATACTGAAAGCGTTCCTTCCGGAACCGGGAGATTCCCGCAAGTCGGCACATACAGCAAACCTTTATGTAAAGAGAATAATGATGGATCATATGACGGCCTGACAGCCTGCCGGAACTCCAGCGGCGTCGGCAAAAAATGACTGGTCAAGAAAACGCGTTCCGTCCGGACAAGCAGAGTGCCGCGTATCGATGCTTCGGAACCGGGACGCGTTTCCTGTGAAAAAGGAGGTGGTCAGGATGACTTTCACAAATGCCATGAAATATCAGCAGAACTTCACATATACCGAAAACGGCGCCCTGGCACTCCGTTCCAGCGGCAGTGCCCTTCTCGATCTGTTTTCAACGGCCGGCGCATTGCGCGGCTGGATGGAACAGGATATCGTCCTGGCTTTTCAGAAAGCGCTGATCGAAGACAGAAACCTTGCCATGCGCCTTGCTTTCTGGTGCCGTGACATCCGCGAAGGACTGGGAGAAAGATCAGCCGGCCGCATCCTGCTGAAAGTGCTGGCTGTTCAGGAAAGCGAATCCCTCAGACAGTATCTGGATCTGCTTCCCGAATACGGTCGCTGGGACGATCTGCTCAGCCTGCTCGACACACCTTTGAAAGAAGACGTCCTGCAGCTGATCCGGAATCAGCTGGCTTCTGATGTCTGCAGCATGCGGGAAGGAAAAACGGTCAGCCTGCTCGGCAAATGGCTGCCCGGCATCAATGCTTCTTCCTACCGGACCAGAAAACGGGCGAAAGAAATCATCACGTCTCTGCGGATGAGCGAGAAGGATTACCGGCATACGCTTGCCGCTCTACGTTCTTATCTGAACATCACGGAAAAGAATCTCAGCATGAAAGCATACGGCAGACTGTGCTATCCGGCCGTACCTTCCTACGCCATGCACCGCTGCCGTAAGGCTTTCATGCGCCATGACAGGGAACGTTTCGCGGACTATCTGCAGGCGGTCGAAGAAGGCCGCAAAGCGATCCGCAGTTCCGTGCTCTATCCCTATGACATTGTCGAGAAATATCTGTATACGCTCAGTATTTCCGATCCGGTCCTGGAAGCACAATGGAAAGCCCTGCCGGATTTCACCGGCCAGGAAAACCGCATCCTCGTCATGGCGGATGTTTCCGGCTCCATGTTCGGCCGTCCCATGGCATCCGCCGTCGGTCTCGCCATCTATTTCGCCGAACGCGCAAAAGGTCCTTTTCACAATCACTTCATGACGTTCTCCTACCGGCCACAACTGGTGGAGATCCAGGGTGCTTCCCTGTTTGACAGAGTCAATTCCGTCCGTAACGCGGACTGGGAAATGAATACCGATCTGGAAGCCGCTTTCATGCTGATACTGAAAACGGCCGTGCAGGCGAATCTTCCCCAGGAAGAACTGCCGGAAAGACTTGTCATCATTTCCGACATGCAGTTTGATTCCTGCGTCTGTGGCCAGCGCGCACTGCTCACGGACGAAATGAAAAAACGCTTTGCCCGGTACGGCTATACCCTGCCGAAACTTGTGTTCTGGAATGTCAACAGCCGGCGCAGCACCTACTTCGCAAACCAGGACAGTGAGAATATCATTCTTGCCAGCGGTCAGTCCGCTTCCGTCTTTTCTTCCCTGTGCAGGTCCGATGCCCTGACACCGTATGAATATATGTGTTCCGTGCTGAACAGCGAACGATATCAGAATATTTCCATTAAACCAGCAGTTTAATGGAAATATTGTTTTTTTGTGATATATTGTTTCTGCAGTACAAAAGTATCCCGATGTACTCCGTGTAGAAATGAAAGAATCCGAACGTGGTTTTTTCTATTGTCAGCAGATCTTAATTATTGGAGGAGGTACATGATGAACGGATACATCTGCCCTGTCATCGACGTAAAAAAGACAGGAAAAAGAATTCAGGAACTGCGTGAGCAGAACGGCATGTCAGTCAGAACCCTGCAGGAGATTCTCGGATTCTCCTCGCCGCAGGCCATCTACAAATGGCAATGGGGTCAGGCCCTGCCGGACATCGCAAACCTGATATTTCTGGCCAGGCTCTGGCACGTAAACGTAGAAAACATCCTTGTTCTTGCGAACGAGGATGTTTTTCTTTTTCTCTGTTACTTTTTTCTGAGATACGCATACAGCCAGCGGAAGTCAGGCTGGCCGGGATGTTCGTTGCCGAAGATGCCGGTCCTAACTGTTTCCAGTTCCGGAAATCGTTCCAGCAGGGCAGCAAATCTGTCTTCCGTCATGTAGGTGTAATACCGTTTGCCGAGGTAGCCGTCCTGATCGCCGTATTTGAAATTGGCATACAGCACGGCACCGGGCTTCATGGCTCTGATCATCTTCGGGAATACTTCCAGCAATCTGTCATATTCCAGATGCATGATCGATGCTGATGCATAGATGCCGTCATACAACGCATCGGCGTCCAGCTCGTTGAATTCCATGCATGTCACCGGTGTTCCCAGATACCGGGAGGCAAGCCGGCACATTTCCGACGAACCGTCCGTCGGATCGACAAGGAAGCCTTTTTCACGGAAATAGGCAGTGTCTCTTCCCGAGCCGCAGCCGAAATCGAGAATTCTGTCTCCTTCTTTCAGAAAGGAAAGAAAGGTATCCTGATTGGTGCGCTCGGTAATCGTGAAGGCGTCCTGGAAGCACTTCTCGGCTTTTTCGTTAAAATACTCAATCGTTG
Source organism: Solobacterium sp. (assembly GCA_017404505.1). GTDB lineage: Bacteria > Bacillota_I > Bacilli_A > Erysipelotrichales > Erysipelotrichaceae > Bulleidia. The sequence goes on from JAFRCE010000013.1 coordinate 70,947, forward strand.
TGTTCATCTGTTTCTTTTTTAAAAATCAATGTTCATAATGGGCAGCGACGTCCTTCAGGAAGTCAATGATCGTCAGATGCTGGGGGCAGACACCTTCGCACTGTCCGCAGCCGATGCAGTCGGAAGCTTTTCCGTGTGTCTTGGAAAGGATCTCATAATTGGTGAAATTGATCGTCCATCCCTTCTTGGAAAGATCTTCCCGCATGTCTTCGTTGTAAATCGAGAAATACTCGGGGATGCAGATCTGCATCGGGCATCCTTCCGTGCAGTAGTGGCAGGATGTGCAGGGGATCGTGATCTGGCTGTTGATGATTTCTGCCGCCTTGAAGCAGAGCTGCTGCTCTTCTGCGCTCAGCGGTTTGAAGTCCTGCATATAAGAGGTGTTGTTGTCCATCTGTTCCAGATTGCTCATACCGGAAAGAACGACCATGACATTCGGCTGGCTGGCGGCGAAACGGATCGCCCAGCTGGGCACGGACATTTCCGGGTCATGTTCCCTGAACAGTTTTTCTGCTTCTTCCGGCAGATTTGCCAGGGTTCCGCCCTTTACAGGCTCCATGACGATGACCGGTTTGCCATGTTTTTCGGCAACCTTATAGCAGGCTTCCGACTGGATCCATCTGCTCTTCCAGTCGAGGTAGTTGAGCTGCAGCTGCACGAATTCCATCTCCGGATGCTTTGTCAGAATTTCATCCAGAAGTTCCGGTGTGTCATGGAAGGAGAAACCACAGTGTCTGACCAGTCCCTGCGCTTTCTTGTCCAGCAGCCAGTTGAAGCAGTCGAATTCTTCGTACTTATCGATCATGCTCTGTTCGATACCGTGCAGCAGATAGTAATCGAAATACCCTGCTCCTGTTTTTCTCAACTGTTCATTGAACACCTTGTCCCTGTCTTCCAGGGAATTGAAGAAGCCGGCATGAAGCTTTGTCGCAAGCGTATAACTATCCCGCGGATATCTGTCCGTCAGCGCTTCCTTCGCGACGTTCTCACTGGCAAAGCCGTTGTACATCCAGGCGGTGTCAAAATACGTGAAGCCTCTTTCCATGAACAGGTCGACCATTTTCTTGACCTGTTCCACATCTACGTCCGCGGCATTGTCCGGATTGTTCCGGGGCAGACGCATCAGACCAAAACCAAGTTTCTTTTCAGGTTTGAATTCCATCTCATCACACTCCTCTTCTAAGTTTATTCTAGCAACTGCTGTTTCCTGTATCCAATACCCTCTGGCTATAACCGGTTATAGCGGAAAAACATAGAAAGGCCGCATTCAGAGAATACAGCCTCATTACGGAATTATCCTTCCTGATGGAGCAGCCAGTTGTATACGGCACCCACCATGTTGGCATCTGCGCTGAACGTGCAGATGTCCAGTTCTGTCTCCGGCATGCCAAAAGCATCCATCAGCGGCCTGAACTTGTTGTACTCCGCCTTCACATCTTTCAGCAGACGCGGATTGCGGGACACCCCGCCGCCCAGCACGATCTTCACCGGATCGATGACCATCTTCAGATTGATGATCACCTGGGTCAGATTGCCAAGCCATTTCTCATAGACCGCGCAGGTTACCGGATCACCCTCTTCGATCCACTGAAAGACATCTTTACCGGTATAGATCGGCAGATTCGGGTCAGGTTCCCCCTGTGCCATGAAGCGGGATACTTCAAACTGGGCCGGACTCATTCCCTTGGCATGCGCCACCATCACCAGAAGCGCGCTGGTCGAACCGCCGCCGGCTGCCAGATTGTCCATGCCGTAAGAACCCGGATGGGCAAGCAGACCGCTGATTTCACCGGAAGCGAAGTGGGCGCCTTTGCGCAGTTTGCCGTCCATGATCACACCGCCGCCCAGGCCGCTGCCGATGATGATTGCCGCAGCGTCGCTGACACCCTGCAGGGAACCTTTCCATGCTTCGGCAAGAATTGCCGACTTGGCATCGTTTTCCACCGCGACCGGCACGTCGACCTTGTCTTTCAGCAGTTCAAAAAGATTCTTTCCGCCCATCGCCTGTGTATAGGCACCGCCGGAATAAAGATATCCGGTATCACTGTCAATCACACCCGGCATGGAGATGGCAATACCGCCAACCGTACCGCGGTACTGATCATACAGATCCGCTATGACCTGGATAAAATCATCACTGCTTTTCAGCGGCGCGGGTATTTCACCGCGGTCGGTGATGCGGGCGTCATCGTCCATCACGCAGTGTTTGACAAAGGTGCCGCCAAAATCCATCGCAAGATATTTCATAATTATGATTCCTCCGTCCTGTCTCTGTTTTTATTATATAAAGTTTTCAACTATATTTCGCCTGCATACTGCATGGATTTGGTGCAGGGCGGAAGGAAAAGCACTGCAGATCATCTGCAGTGCTTCATACGATAAATGGTTTGCCGTCTTTACAGATCTTCACTTTTTTCCGTCGGATAGGATATGCCGTCTTTCATGACAAAGGCACAATCGAGAAGTGCTTTGGAATCATGCAGCAGATCTCTGCCCCAGGCAGAAATGTCGGCGTTCTTGCCGGCTTCGATCGTGCCGGTAAACGCGTCGATGCCAAGGATCTCGGCATTGATCTTCGTGGCGGCCTGCAGCGTCCGGAAAGGATCCATGCCACTGCGCAGCCAGGCGTCATATTCCCAGCCGCTGTCATAGTTCTGATGGTTAGCGACAAAGTCCGTGCCGTAGCCGAGTTTGATCTTACTGCCGACAATGACCTTGCGGCCGGCGATCAGACGGTCTTTGTACAGTTCCAGCTTGGCGCGGAATTCCGGCTGTTTGTCCTTCAGTTTTTCCGGATCGTAATGCACCGCTTCGTCATACGGGCAGAAAGTCGGCACAAGATAAGCACCTTTTTCAACAAACAGTTCCGCTGTCTCCTCATCCATCAGAGAGCCGTGCTCACAGCCGTCAATGCCCATCTCCAGCATGGTCCGCATCATATCCGGCGCATAGACGTGAGCCGTCACAGTGGTGCCGAGTTCATGGGCGGTCCGGATCACCGCCTCGAGTTCTTCGTCGTTCATCTGTTTCTGCAAAGGCGTGTCATTGGGTGTGAAGAAGCCGCCGGTCGCCATGATCTTGATAAAGTCAGCCCCGTATTTGACCTGTTCCCGGACGGCGTTTGTAAAGAAGTCCCTGCCGGTGCCGCATACCGGCTTCATGCTCTGCAGAAGCGCGGCTGCCCGGGGATTGCCGGCATAGCTCTGAGACGCATCGCCGTGCGAACCCGGCGCGCAGAGACTCAGAGGTGCCGCGATGATCCTGGCCCCATGAAACAGACCTTTGTCGATGGCATTGCGGACATCCACGATACCATAACCGACACCGTTAATGTTGCCCATGTGACGGACACTGGTAAAGCCGCGGGCCAGCGCTTTCTGAGCGCAGCGCAGTATCGCCAGTGTCTTCATTTCTTCCGACGTCTCATAAACTTCCGCCCGGATCCGGCGCCAGTCCAGATAATCCATATGCATATGGGCGTCGATCATGCCCGGCGTCACGGTCAGATGGCTGAGATCGATCTCTTCCGCCGTTTCCGGCATTTCCGTGTTTTCACTGACTTCCAGGATCTTTCCGTTCTGAATCAGGATCCTTTTGTTTTCCTGCAGTTCGGCATGGATGCCATCATACAGTTTTCCGCAGATAATTACTTTCAGGTCACGCATTGTTTTCTTCTCCGTTATGTTCAAGACAGTACCGTTTCAGATGTTCCTTCAGATACAGATACCGTTCTTCTTTTTCTTTCCTCTGGAAGTGTTCTTTCCGGCTCTGCAAACAGCAGTTTTCATAGTCCAATGTTTCGCTGAACTGCTCGCTTGTCAGATCGAACAGGTGTTCTGCGACTTTGTTGAAACAGTGAAAGCCGCCCTCCGGCAAAGGAATTCCATATACTTCCCCGCCGAAGATATCCTGTGCCAGGAAGGCTGTAATCGCACAGGCGCCGAGGGTTTTATGCGATTTGTCATAATCCTTTCTGAGTCTTGGCGTGCAGGTGTATTCACACCAGACATTCCCGAGGGCATCGTAGAGGTCCTGCGGGGTGTGAATGCCGGGATACTCTGTCTGTTCTATTCTTACACCGGTATCCTCACTGCCGTAATAACCGCGTACCATGATCAGTTACCCGCCGCTTTCCGGAAAACCGGAATGGATTCCAGCGGTGCCTCGGCAAGAACCGTCCGGCCGCCTTCATATTCTTTTCCGTCTCTGATATCGATCCATTTTCCTTCCGGGAGATAAACTTCTCTTGCGAAGGTGTTCAGACTCAGGATGGGCGCTACAAGATATTCACTGCCGAACATGTACTGATCATAGACGTTCCAGCATTTCTCATCCTCCGGGAATTCATAGAACATCGCTCTCAGCAGCGGTGAGCCATCTTCATGGGCTTCCCGGAAAATCGTTTTCAGATAGTCCTTCATACCAAGCCGGATCTCCAGCTGGTCTCTCATAATACGGTAATTCGCTTCACCGTAGCTCCACATCTCGTTGGCATGACCGGTGTGCAGATAGCCGCCGCCCCAGTCACGGTCATCGAGCGGTTCGATGTCGATCGGTCCTCTTTCGCCATGCAGGCGGAGAACGGAAGTATACACCGCGAATTCGAACCAGCGGATCAGCAGCTGCTGGAAATCAGGATCCTGCCAGTCTGCCGTCATGAAGCCGCCGATATCCGTGGTCCACCAGGGAATGCCGGCCAGACCCATATTGATACCGCACTGCAGCTGATCGCGCAGTGATTCGAAGGTGCTAGGCACATCGCCGCTCCAGACGACATTGCCGTATTTCTGGGAACCCGCCCAGCAGGATCTGAGCAGATTGACCGGGGTTTTCACACCGTCTTTGATCTGACTGTCATAGATCGCCCGGCTGTAAAACTGCGGATAAATATTTGAACAGGCAAGTGCCGGTCCGATGTAATAACGGTAATGGTCAAAGTCATATTTGACATAATCCGGTTCGGCATTGTCCAGCCAGACCATATCTATACCGTAATCAAGATAATTCTTCTTTACCTTTTCATAGAGGTACGCTCTGGCTTCCGGATTCGTGCAGTCGATTTCCACACAGTCACCCTGATAGTCATAGGTCTGCGCGCCGCCCCGTTCGGTGCGGATCAGAAGTCCGCGCTCCCACATTTCGGCAAAGTTTTCACTCTTTTTATCAACGGAAGGCCATACCGACACGCATACCTTGATTCCCATTTCATGCAGTTCATCTACCATGGCCTGCGGATCCGGCCAGTAAGTCTGATCAAAGCGCCAGTCGCCCTGATACGGCCAGTGGAAGAAATCGATCACGATGGCATCGAGAGGAATATTGCGTTTTTTGTATTCTCTTGCGACGGAAAGGACTTCTTCCTGGCTGCGGTAGCGCAGTTTGCACTGCCAGAGACCCATCAGGTCTTCCGGGAATTCCGAGGCTCTGCCGCTGACATCCGTATAATTCTTCAGAAGCTGTTTCGGCGTATCAGCGACCGTGACCCAGTAGTCCAGTTCCTTTACGGCCTCGACTCTGAATTCCGTGATATTCATACCGAAGGAAACACGGCCGACCGCCGGTGTATTCAGCAGCAGACCGTAGCCTTTGCTGGAAATCATAAACGGCACACTGACCTGGGAGTTTCTCTGTTCCAGATCAAGAATGCAGCCCTTGAGATCCGTATTGGCCTGTTGGTACTGTCCCATGCCGAAGATCTTCTCGTGCGGGTCGGAATCGAATTTCTGCACGATCCGGTAATCACCGCCGACATACTGCGTGTATTCACGGTTGATATATTTCAGACAGCGGCTCTCATTGACCAGTGTTCCTTCATAGTTGCGGAAGTATTCCTGGAAAATCACCTTCCCGTCCTTAAGCACCTTCATCACACTCTGGGCATTGACGACGATACGGATGCGTCCGTTTCTGATTTCCGCCGTACTGCCGTCTTCACTGACTGATATTTCAGCCGGATAATTTGTCACTTTTTCACTCAGCGCCCAGTTTTCCCCGCTGAAACGCGGATACATGGTGGCGCGGATCCGCAGCGAATCCTTTCCCCACGGTTCGATCCGCAGAGTCTCACCCTGGTGCCTGACAAACAAAGTTCTCTCTTCACATATGAACATATGATTCTGTCTCCTGTCTTTTTTCCCCTTATTACCAGTATAAAACCGAACAGACGGTTTTTTCTGACAAGAATACGCCGGATGTAAACTGCCGTGTTACATTTCGAACATGCTGTTTTCTTGAGAAGCGGTTTTCGGACCAATACAATAAAAGCAGAAAGGAAGCAACGTATCATGAATGAACTGGGAAATAAAATAGCCCTGAAGCGAAAGAATCTGGGCATGACACAAATGGAATTTGCCGAACAGCTTTCCGTTACCCGCCAGACGGTCAGCCGCTGGGAAGCGGGCACCGTCATGCCGGATATCGATAAGATTCCGGATATCGCCCGTATCCTCGGTGTCAGCTGCGACTATCTGCTGAAAGACGAAGCGGAAGATGAAGAGCAGACGGTATCCGGGAACCATCTGAGCCGCCTGCTGAAAAACGCGGAAGGAAAGACCGTTCGTCTGAACTTCTTTGAGGAAGCGGCAGATGCGGACCTTTTCAATATCCCGTGCACGATCCTCGCCTTTGAAGGCAACTGGATGAAAGTATCCGCCACGACCAAGAAAGGTCCGATTGAAAAACTGATCTCCCTGGCATCCATTCTGTCTGTCGAACTGATGGAGGAGAAACAATAATGCAGTATATCGCCTTTGTATTTGGCATCTTCGGCTTTATGGCATATTTGCAGCAGTCATCCCTGCAGAAAAGAGTTGCGGAGCTGGAAAGAGAACTGACGAAAATGAAAGGAACTTCCTATTCCAACAGCCGGGAAGAACTGATCAGGGCAGCCAGATCCTATATCGGTCAGAATGTCAGGCTGACACTGAAAGAGGATTATACGGATGCGGACATTCTGATGTACGGCAACACAAAACACGGTTCCAATACGATTCTGGACGTCGACCGTGACTGGCTGCTGGTACATATCGAAAGTCCGAAAACAAATAAGGACAAACTGATCCGGCTGGAAGCACTGACGGGTATCAGCGCAGTTAATGATGAACAAAAGAAAACCGCCTGAGCGGTTTTTCTTATTTCGCACCTGCGCGTCTGCGCAGCCAGTAATCGCCGATGGGGACTTCCGGATGTTCATCGTCCCACGGCACTTCATGCCGTTCGAAATAACCGATCACGGTTCCCGAACTGTCCTTGACCGGTGTGAAGAATTCCCTTTCACCTGTCTTGCCGTTATAAACCTCAAACATCTCATCTTCACCGGCATCTGCTCTTGCAAGGAAAGCTTCGATCTTCGGTTTCGTGCTCTCATTATGGCAGTTGAACAGACTGTTGCCGATGAAGACTCTTCCTTCATATCGTTTTTTTGCGGTTTTATTCATGTAACGGACGGTATGGGTTCTGTCCACGAACACGATTTCATAGGGATACGCGTCCAGAATAGCAGAAAGAACAGCTTCGTTGATTTCCATAAGAGCCTCCAGAAAGCAAACAGTTCAGGCCTTTTTCTGATAGCCGCAGTCACAGTACGGACCGCCTTCTGCCAGCGTGTGTTCTCTGACAAACACCGACACGCCGCCGGCTTCGCTCATCGTGTAATCCAGCCGGCACATGGCCGGAATGGCCTCCGCCATGTTCAGCTCCCGCAGCAATGTGCAGATACCGCACTTCGTAAACCTCGCCTCATAGCCGGCCCGTTCCTTATACGGATAGAAGTCCATGTTCCAGGAATAGGGATTGCGATCGGCCGCTTTCAAAGCAGCTGTTTTTTTCATACCTTCGATATCCGCGGCGCTGAATTTCTGACGGGCGGACATACGGCAGAACTGTTTCATTACCGGATTCATCATACCCTGTTTATAGAATTCTGTCGCTTCATTCACATCCGGTCTTGGATCCATCTGCAGATAGAAAGCCGCGAACATGGCTGCTGAAACGATGTTCACCTTGAATCTGTCACCTTTTTCAAATTCTGGCAGACCGGATATGATTTCCCGGTATCTGTTCTTTGCGGCTCTGGTAATGGATACAGCCTTCTTGCGGTCATATTTCAAAACGTTCGACAAAGCATCCCGGAACGATCCGACAAAAAGAAGCCACATGGCGGCCGGCATTCCCTGATATCTCATCTCTGCACCTCCAGTTAGTTATTACTAATTATTATAGTTCCCTCTTTGTTTTGCGGCAATGCGCTATAATGCAGTCAGAAGATGTCTTTCTATCAATCATCATGGAGGTTTTGCATATGATCGTCAAAGCTGTTATGGTACCGCATCCGCCGCTGGCTGTTTCCGAAGTCGGCCGCGGTGACGAAAAGAAAATACAGAAAACCCTGGATGCCTATCATCAGGCGGCCCGGGAAATTGCCGAAACAAAACCGGAGACCGTCATCATCATTTCTCCTCATGCCCTGATGTACCGCGATTATTTCAACATATCCAGAGGAAAGGAAGCTTATGGTGATCTGGGCCGGTTCAGAGCCGGCATGGTTGCTTTTGAAAAAGAATACGACGAGGAATTCACCCATGCCCTTACGGAACTTTTATACGCGGAGGGCTTCCCCGGCGGAACGGAATACGACAATGATCCGCAGCTGGATCACGGCACCATGGTTCCCCTCTATTTCCTGAGTCAATATCTCCCGGAAGTCAGGATCGTCAGGATTGGCCTGAGCGGCCTTCCCCTTGCCATGCATTACCGGCTTGGTATGTACATTGCCGAAACAGCGGAAAAACTGAACCGGCGGATCGCTGTCATCGGCAGCGGTGATCTGGCCCACTGTCAGAAAGAAGACGGTCCTTACGGATACAAGCCGGAAGGTCCAGAGTATGACGAAAAGATCATGAAGACCATGGGCAGCGGTGATTTCGGCGAGCTGTTCGCCTATCCGGAAAGTTTCCTGAACGCGGCAATGGAATGCGGTCATCGGGCCTTTGTCATCATGGCCGGTATTCTCGACGGTCTTTCCGTCACACCGCATGTCCTCTCCCACGAAGCCACTTTCGGAGTCGGCTACGGAATCATTACGTATGACATCAGCGGTTCCGATAATAACCGTCATTTCCTTGCCAGCTACAGCAATAAAGAAAAGAACCGGCTGCAGGACAAAATGCAGAGCAGTGACGCCTGGGTCAGACTGGCCAGGGCATCTCTGGAATCATATATCCTGCATGGCCGCGTTCTGAAAGTGCCGGATGGCCTGCCGGAAGAACTGTATAAAGAAAAAGCCGGCTGTTTCGTGTCGATTCACGAACACGGCGAACTGCGCGGCTGTATCGGTACGATTGCCGCGACCAAACCGTCACTGGCCAAAGAAATCATCGACAACGCGATCAGTGCCGCCTGCCGGGATCCCCGCTTCTCACCCATCGGAGAAGATGAACTGGAATGGCTGGAAATCAACGTCGACGTGCTGGGCAAACCGCAGCCGGTCACGGATATTTCCGAACTGGACGTGAAGAAATACGGTGTGATCTGTTCTTCGCGGGGCAGAAGAGGTCTGCTGCTGCCGGATCTCGAAGGTGTCGATACGGTTGAACAGCAGCTGGATATCGCCTGTTCCAAAGGCGGCTTTGACCGCTATGCGGATGATCTGGAAATCGAGCGCTTCGAGGTGATCCGCCATGTCTGAAATCGTATGTGATGTCTGTTTCCATCACTGCCGTCTGGCGGAGGGAAAAACCGGTTTCTGCAAAGCCCGCCGCAACGAAAACGGTCAGAACGTCTGCCTTAATTACGGAAAACTGACTTCAATTGCTCTGGACCCGATCGAAAAAAAGCCGCTGTATGGCTTTTATCCCGGATCCATGATCCTTTCCTGCGGTAGTTTCGGCTGTAATCTCGCCTGTCCGTTCTGTCAGAACCATGAGATTTCCCAGCATGACGATCTGCCGGTATACACACTGATGCCGGAAGAATTATGCGCGCTTGCCCTGCGGCATCCGGAAAGCATCGGTGTCGCCTTCACATACAATGAACCGTCGATCAGCTGGGAATATGTCTGTGACTGCTTCCGTCTGCTGAAACAGCATGACCAGAAGACGGTTCTGGTAACAAACGGCAGTATGTCAGCCACTGTGCTGGAAAAGCTTCTGCCGTACACCGACGCCATGAATATCGATCTGAAAGGCGATGCGGAATTCTACCGCGAACTGGCCGGGGATTATGATACGGTACGCCGCAACATTGCCGCCTGTATCGGCCGCACCCATCTGGAAGTGACGATGCTGATCGTTCCCGGCAAGAATGACTCGGAAGAATTCATGCGCAGCCAAAGCCGCTGGCTCGCTTCCCTTGATCCTGACACGATCCTCCACATCACCCGTTATTTTCCGCGCTATAAATATCAGATTCCCAAGACGGATGTCGGTGTGATGCGCCAATTAAAAAACATTGCCGAAGAATCCCTGCATCATGTCTTCCTCGGCAATGTGTTCTGAATCTGAATTATTTGACGAGCAGAGCTGCACCAACCAGTCCGGCATCATCGTCATACTTTGCCGGAACGATCAGAATGTCATCGGCGGTGATATATTCCATCGCCTTTTTCTTTACGACATCCATATACCACGGATGATGAATGGCCACTGAACCGCCGAAAACATAAACGTCCGGGTCGATGGTATAGAAGATATTTGCGACACCGCGGGCCAGTGCTTCGGATGTTTCCTCCAGGATCTTCTTGGCTGTTTCATCACCTTTATAGAATTCCTCAAACAGTTCTTTCGGTGTCATTTCCCGGCCAAAACGTTCGGTCGCAAGTCTCTGCATGGCTGTGCCGCTGGCGGTCTCGTTCAGCGATCCGGGATTGGCTCCTTTATGGCAGTATTTGTCATCGTTGACGATCATGTTGTAGAATTCCGCCCCGCAGGAATGCGCACCGTGGATCAGTTCGCCTTTGTATACGTAGGCACCGCCCAGACCGGTTGAAATCCCGATGAAAGCAACGGATTCGTAACCGACGCCGGCCCCGCGCAGCGCTTCTGCCAGCCCGGCCACGTTGGCATCGTTGTCCAGCCATGTCTTCAGACCGGTTTTCTGTTCCATGTATCTGACGATTTCGAAGCCATCCCAGCCGATCAGGTTCGGCGGATTGACGACGACACCCCTCTTCAGATCCAGCGGGCCGGGACTGCCGATGCCGATTCCCTGCAGCGGTTCGTCGACTGATTTGATATAGCGGATGATACGGTCCATGTTCGCGGCTCCGCTCAATGATCTGTCATTGATCGTTTTAAAGGAATCAATGATATTCATATCATCGTCAAGCAATGCTGCCCTGAGCTGGGTACCGCCGATATCAATACCTATCCTGTACATAAAACACCTTCCTCTCTGTCAAAAAAAAGCTTCCGGCAATGCCGAAAGCTCTTTTCATACCGCAAATGGATTATTTGCACTCAGCTGCGCCAAGGTCAACACCCTGGTTGAAGTTACGTGCGTTTTCAAGCGTAACAGCAGCGATTGCCTGCAGAGCTTCTCTTGTGAAGAATGCCTGGTGAGATGTCAGAACGACGTTCGGGAACATCTGCAGTCTTGCTGTAATATCGTTTACCAGGTAATCATCGGAGTGGTCTGTGTAAACGTTGGCATCTTCGCCTTCATATACGTCGAGACCGACAGCGTGGAACTTGCCCTGCTTCAGAGCGTCGATCAGAGCTTCTGTATCGATCAGGCCGCCGCGGGCTGTGTTGACGAGGATCGCTGTGTCCTTCATCTTGGAAATCGCATCAGCGTCGATCATATGATATGTGCCGGTCGGGCCCATGATCAGCGGTGCGTGCAGAGAAATCAGATCTGCCTTCTGGAGGAGTTCGTCTTTGTCGACATATGTCAGCAGGCCTTCGTCAACGAGGCTCTGGTTCGGGAAAGCGTCCCAGCCGATAACTGTCATGCCGAAGCCTTTGCAGATACGGGCCATGCACTGACCGATCTTACCTGTGCCCATGATACCGGCAACCTTGTTGTGGAGGTCGACACCCAGCAGTCCGCTCAGCGCGAAGTTGTTGTCCTTAACCTTGTTGACAGCCTTATGCATACGACGGTTGCAGGTCATAACCAGTGTCATTGCATGTTCAGCAACTGCGTAAGGAGAATATGCCGGAACACGGGCAACCTTGATGCCGCATTCTTTCGCAGCCTGCAGGTCAACGTTGTTGAAGCCGGCGCAGCGCAGCAGAATGAGTTTGACACCGCAGTCATGCAGTTTTTCAACAGCGCTTCTCGGGCACTCGTCATTAACGAAAATACATACAGCGTCAAAGCCCTTGGCAAGACCTGCTGTTTCAGGAGTCAGACGGGCATTGAAGTATTTGATGTCGCAGTTGTATGCGCCTTCACCGACATCGCTTGCAAGTTCGCTGAAGAAAATACGGTCATAGTCTTTGGCACCGAAGAAGGCGATCTTGAGAACAGGAACTTCCTCATATCTCTTCAGTCTGTGATCCAGTTCTTCCTTGATGACTGCCAGAGCGTGATCTTCATCGCCGCCTTCAGCACTGATTTCAAGAACGGAACCCTGCTGAGCATTCAGCGCCAGGATCTGCAGGACGTTGTCGCCATTGGCAACCTTGCCTTCGCATTTAATTGTGATCTGGGAAGGCAGGGCTACGCATGCCTGCGCGACGAAAGCAGCCGGACGTGCATGCATTCCGAGGGGGTTAGTGATTTCGTACGTAATCTGTTTCATTTTTTCTCTCCTTAGTAATTACCTACTTAATTATGAAAACTTTGATTCCTACTAAAATGATACTACATTTGAACGCTCAAAAGAAATAAAACCACAGTTGTTTTTTTCCGCTTTGCCATAAAAAAACAGTCCGGTCACGGACAATGACCGAAACTGTTCAAAATCTGTTTCCTGCTCAGGCAATCACACTGTCTGTCTGAGGGGTGCCGGCGCACATCAGCGCCAGCAGGAAAGCGCTCTGCGGACCTTTGAAGGCGCCTTCTTCTTTAAACTGCTCTTCCAGCGTATGGCATTTGGAATCATAATCGGAGCCGCCGCCCAGGCATACTGCCGGCAGATGTGCTTCCAGCGCCCGGGAACAGTTCGTCGCACCGCCTTCATCCAGACCTACCTCTTCACAGCCAAGATACCGGGCGGCCGCGACAGCTGCCTGCACGATCGGCACATCATTTGCCTGATAACCGGCATTGATATCACACAGATGACGGAAGTCATAGGTAATTGTATCTTTGCCCCAGCGGTCTGTCTCTTCCCGGCAGGCTTCCTCAACGCAGCGGAAGATCTCAGCCCGCAGTTTTTCCAGTTCTTCCTGACTGTTGGAACGGAAATTCAGAAGAATCGTCGCCTTATTGACAATGGCGTGGATCGAAGGATAGGAACCGGCGAATGCCGCCGTTACCGCGAAGGTCGTCCGCGGGTATTCGGGAACCTGCAGATCAGATATTCTGGCAATGGCCCGGCCAGCTGCCGCCAGCGGATTAGCAACCTTACCAAACGCACCGGCCGCGTGTCCGCCAATGCCGTAGAAATTGAATTCATAGGACTGAATACCGGTTGCCTGATACGTAACCGCTTCATAACCGGGACCGTCAATGGAAATGCTGGCATCCAGTTCCGGATGGTGATTGACATAATACTGCATGCCCTTGAGGGCACCCATGCCTTCCTCCTGGACGGTACCGACGAAATGAATATCACCGGCTGTCTGAATATCCGCCGCGTTCAGGGCCCTGAGTACAGAAAGAACAGAGGCACAGCCACGGGTGTCGTCAACGATGCCGGGACAGTAGATCCAGCCGTTTTCTCTTCTGATCTTCAGCTCGGTTTCCAGCGGGAAGACAGTATCCATATGACCTTCGAGCAGAACCGTTTTACCGGTGCCGGTACCTTTGCGAATACCGACCGCGTTGCCGTACGGATCAATATGACAGTCGGTGAGACCTTCCTCTTCAAACATTTCCAAAAGCCGCTTTGCCTTCTTTTCCTCATGGCCGGTCGGCGCCGGAATCAGTGTCAGTTCGATCTGTTTCTGAATGATGTTTTCCTGATCTTCCTCGATGAATTTCAGTGCTTTCTGCACTTTTTCTTCACTGGTCAGTTTCTCTAATACTGCCGCGATGCTTTCTGATACCTGATAAGCCATAGATTTTCCCCTTTTGTATATATTGCATCCATTATAGCAGAAGAAAAACCCGGAACCGGGTATGGATGATTCCATAGATCCGGATCCAGGCTGTAATGATTCAGATATTTTTTACTTTTTCAGTTCGGCTGCCACGGCTGCTCTGACATCTTCCATATCCGTCGTAGGTTCAAATCTGGCGACGACCTTCCCTTCACGGTCGATGAGGAACTTCGTGAAATTCCATTTGATATATGCTTTGTCACCGAAAGCTTTGTTGTTCATTTCCGCGAACTTGTTCAGCGCCGCGTTCTTCAGGCCTTTGCCGAAACCGGCGAAAGGCTTCTCCGTCGCAAGATAGGCAAACAGAGGCTCGGCATCTTCACCGTTTACATTGATCTTGGCAAACTGCGGAAATTCCGTGCCGAATTTAACGGTGCAAAATTCATGGATCTCATCTTCTGTGCCAGGTGCCTGATTGGCAAACTGGTTGCACGGGAAGTCAAGGATCTCAAATCCTTCTTCACGGAATTCTTTATACATCGCTTCCAGCGGATCATAGTGCGGTGTGAAGCCGCAGCCGGTTGCTGTATTGACGATCAGAAGAACCTTGCCCTGATAATCTTTCAGGCTGACATCATTGCCTTTTCTGTCTCTTACTGTGAAATCATAAACTGTTGTCATTTTATATCTCCTTTCACCCGATATATTTTTTACAACTGTATTTTATCAAATATAAATAACGTGTCAAGACATTTTGTAAATAAAAATACCGGCATGCATGAGATACCGGTATGCTGTATCAGTCATTAACAGAATTCTGTGATTCTGTATTGCCTATTCGGTATAAACCAGACGGAACTCTGCCATGATTCCTTCCTTGCCGAGACGGTAACGGTCCGGATACAGATCGCCAAGCTGACTGAGATCCGCCGTCAGCTGAATGCTTTCTCCGTCTGCCAGTTCGTATGCCTCCATCGTCCACATCATCTCCCGGCTCTTTTCCGTTTCCTTCCATTCCCCGTTGTCATTCATTTCCAGCACAAAAGCGCTGCCGTAGGTAAACGGTTTGCCGCTCTGATTGCTCAACACCACTTTCATCAGAGGATAGGCAAATTCCTCCAGCCTCAGCGTGACACCGTCCTTTTCGCCGTCTTTGTGTGTATCCATGATCAGATCAGTTTTGACAAACGCATTCTGCATCTCTTCACCTTCTTCTATTCTCCCCGGCCAGGTCATAATGCCGCCGATTTCCACAACGTTCGTATATCCCATGGCGGCCAGTTTTTCCGCCGCCTGCTTACTGCGGTTGCCGCTGCGGCAGTAGACAAAGATCAGCTGATTCAGATCAGGCAGTTCGGATGGCTGACTGCCGGCAATCGTCTCGTTTGGTACATTCACAGCCTCCGGCAGATGCGTTTCGGCATATTCGTCGGGCCGCCGCACGTCAAGAATGATATAGTCTTTCTCACTTGCCATCATGGCCAGAGCTTCTTCCTGAGAAATCGAACGGTAAGTATTCTCTTTTTCTGTGCCGCATCCGGCGAGTGTAAACACAGCCAGTACCGCCGCGGCGATTCTTTTGAACATAACTGTCACTCCTCCGCCCTTTTTATCATACATTGTCCGGCTGACAGCCGCAATTTTCCATCTCGTCAGATCATCCTGTCCGCGGATGCGCGAAACAGGATATACAATGAATACGGAGGTCTGATTATGGATCAAAACAGAAATACTGTCCGTTACGGAATCCTTTCGACCGCTTCGATCGTTCCCCGTTTCTGCAAAGGCATGGAACAGACGGGAAACGGAAGCGTCTCCGCCATTTCCTCGCGTGATCTTAAAAAAGCCGAACAGTTTGCCGCAAATCTGTCCATTCCCAAAGCATATGATGATTACCAATCGATTCTGTCGGATCCGGAAATCGACGCTGTCTACATACCGCTGGTCAACAGTCTTCACTATCCTTATGCCCGAGAAGCGCTTCTTTGCGGCAAACATGTCGTCATGGAAAAACCGTTCGTTCTCCATGGTGAAGAAGCAGAAGAACTTTTCGCCCTCGCAGCCGAACGAAAACTGTTCCTCACGGAAGCCGTGAAAGCGCCGCATCTGCCCATCTATCAGGAGATCCTCAAAATCATCGACCGCAATTCACTCGGAAAGATCTGTTATATGGACTTTCGTCAGTCCTACAACAGCGGTCCGTATATTCAGGGCTGGAACAGAGAAAAAGACATGGGCGGCGGTGTGCTTTACGGCAACGAAGCATATTTCTTCCATATGGCAGAATTTCTGAACGGACCGATCGAGTCCTGTTACGGAAACGCGTCATTTTTTGCCGGCGGCGCAGAACAGCAATGCTGCATCAGTGTCCGCTTTTGCAACAACACCATGGCCAGCCTTGCCGTATCGAATCTGGTTCTCTTTGAAAACGGTCTGACCATTTACTTCGAGCACGGCCGTATCTTCATACCGGATTACTGGAAAGCATCCAAAGCTCTGATCACCACGGAAGACGGCAAAACGGAAACGATCGTCTGCCCCTGCGAATATGAGCTGCAGTACGAACTGAAGCATTACAATGAATGCATTCTCAACGGCATCCTGACGAGTCCGATTACACCGCCGGAAAAAACGATCCGCTATATCCGCTGGTGTGAAGAACTGCAGAAAACATGGGAAAATGAAAAGAAATCCAGCTAACCGGGTTTCTTCTTTTTTTATCCGCACTCAGTCAAGATTCAGAGAGGAGATACGGGACGCATCTGCCGCTACGACAAGATAGTCATTCTTTTCAAAAACCGTGTCTTTTGTCACGTTGGTACATACGTTCTTCTCGTTCTCCCGCCGGAAGCCAATGATATTGACACCGTAAATCTCACGGATATTCAGCGTGCCGACCGGACGGTTGCACCAGAGTTCCGGAACCTTGATCTCCATTACGGCATAGTCATTTGTCATCTGGTAAATATCAATGATCTTCGGGTTGATCAGTGAAATGGCAACTCTCTGCCCCATTTCATTCTCAGGCTGGATCACACTGTCAGCACCGATCCTCTGCAGGACATACTTATAACGCTCGTTGTTGGCTTTCGCTATGACGTTCTTGATGCCGAGTTCTTTCAGATTCAGAATCGTAATGACACTGGATTCCAGATGGGAACCCATAGCCACGATGACGACATCGGCATCCTGCACACCGGCTTCCTTCAGCAGTTCGATATCACGGGAATCCGCACAGACTGCGTTGGGCACATAATCGGAAATTTCCTGCACAAGCAGCGGATCTTTGTCGATGGCAATGACGTCTTCTCCGGCATTGGCAATCGTTGTGGCGATGGCATTGCCGAAATTGCCGAGGCCGATAACTACATATAAATTGGAATTGGATTCAGACATGATTCTCCTCCTTTAACCGATGATGATATTCGCATCGGGATATGCAACATGGCTGCTGATTTTCTGTTCAGCATGGAATGCCATGTACAGACTGAGCGGGCCGATTCTGCCGATGAACATCAGCAGCATGATAATGATCCTGCCAAGCACGGAAAGCAGCGGTGTCAGACCGGTCGACAGACCAACGGTGGCGATTGCCGAGAATGCTTCGAAAATAATCGAGATCAGTGACGCATTCGGCTCTGACATTGTCAGTATCAGGATCATGGTAAAAATAATCGAGAAATAAAGCGTAACGATCATAAAGGCATGCTTCATGAGCGATGGGGAAATACGGCGGTGCCGTATAACAGCATCGCTGTGTTTCTGATTCAGCGTATTCAGAGCAGTCTTGAAAAGCACAGCTGCTGTCGTTGTCTTGATACCGCCGGCTGTACCGCCCGGAGATCCGCCGATCAGCATGTAAACGCACATAACCAGAAGCATCGGCCTGCGGCACTGACCGATCATAATGGTTGAGAAACCGGCTGTACGCAGAGTGACCGACTGGAACAGACAGGCCAGGAATTTCTCGGCGCTGTCCAAATGGCCAAGCGTGCCGCTGTTGGTGGATTCCATTAACGCCACCAGCACAGCCCCGGACAGCAGCAGGATCGCTGTCGTACGCAGAACCACGACCGCGTGTTCCGAAAGATAACGGTGCGGCTTATGAATGCCGTTGTGCCGGCGCAGTCTGTGAGCTGCCAGATCATACAGTTCAAACCAGACCATGAAGCCCAGACCGCCGGTGATGATCAGAAACATGATCGTCAGATTGACCAGCGGATCCGTCGCGAACATGAACAGACTGTCCGCTGCGAAGCAGTCAAAACCGGAATTGGTAAATGCCGAAACAGACAGGAACAGAGAATTAAAGAGACCTTCCTGCAGTCCGAACTTGTCACAAAGCCGCAGTGCGAGAAGAACAAAACCGATCAGTTCGATGGTGACCGTGTACAGCATGATCTTTCGGATATAACTCGGCACATCATAGAGATTGCTTTTGCCGGATCCGACAGCGAACAGTTTCTTTTCCACGGTTGCCATCCGCCGCTTGTTTCTCTGCATGACGACAGCAATAATGGTCATCGGGCCAAGACCGCCGATCTGCATCAGAAAAATCATAACGATCTTGCCTAGCAGATTATAATGTTCCGCAACCGTGATGGTCGTAAGGCCCGTCACACAGACCGCGCTCACCGATACAAACAGATTGTCCAGATAAGGCGCCGGTTTCTGTATGTTCGTGAACGGCATCGACAGAAGGACGGAGCCGAGGAAAATAATGAAAAGGAACGAAATCAGCAGAAGCTTCTCAGGTCTGTTGGATTTCGCCAGCCTTTCGATCAGAGTCGTCCGTTTCTTTAAAAATGAAAAATCAAAATCCGGATTCACGTTTCTTTTCCTGTCTCATCTATTATCATATTGTCTTTCCGGGAAATACGCAAAGAAACTCCTCTGTGACAAAGTGAAAAAACGCAATATTCTGTCAATGGACAGAAAAAAAAACGGACAGAATTATCCGTTCGCGGATTCTCAGAGCGGATGCTTTTTGAAATCGGCCTTTTCGCCTTTCAGCCAGCGGCGGTGGGAAACGGTCCGCTGTACGGCAAGCGGCCGCGGTTCGTCAGGGAATGTTATCATGTTTTTTGCGCCCTGCTTCCACAGTTCGAGAAGATCCTCAGCGTCATCGATATAATCAAGGACCGGCATCAGTCCGTAAAGACGGGGCGGAATAACAGTGACGGGAATATGGTAATTGCCAGCCGCACTGTCCTGTCTGACTCTGAACTCCATATGCGGACATACCATGGCGATATCGGCTTCGTCCTGCCGGCGTACCAGCTGGCCGATCGGGATAAAAACAAAGCTTACTTTCTCCTGCAGATTTTTCGCAGCGACTTCTCTTTCCAGATGGGCGGCCAGAGCTGAAGATGAAAATCCGCCGCCGCAGCAGATGGCTATTCTGATCATAATATCTCCGTTTCTTTCTGTTATCTGAACTGACTTTACTATATCATTCCCGAAACAAAAAAAACGTTTTCTCTTCTCTGATATCACTCAGAAAAGAGAAACGTTTTTTACATCCATCCCTTGGGTTTCAGATAATGATCCGCCAGATAATGGCCTACACCTTCCTCGAAACAGGGCAGGTCTGTCACATCATCGGCACAGTCCTTGGTGCCCTGCGCGCCGTCCAGAAGACATACGCCCCAGCCGGCTCTGACAAGCATCGAGTTGTCATTTTCGTTGTCACCGAAGGTAATGATATTCTTCATATCAATCTTGTTCTTTTCCGCATAACGGGCCAGACCGCTTCCCTTGTCGATGTCTTTCTGCATCATTTCCACGGTTCCCGGAAAAGTTCCGACAGCCTGGAAACCATCACTCCAGCGTTCTTTGATACGCTGTCTGATCATCTGCTCCACATCCGGTGTCGTACGGAACAGGAACTTGTAGCAGGGCTTCTGACAGAAACCGTCGATATCGCCGGTGTAATCGTCAAAGACCCAGCCGCGCCGCTTCATCGAGTCGAACAGCTCTCCTTTGATATACATGGCTGCGTGGTTTTCACCGCCTTCGACGTTGACGGACACCTCATACTTCTCAATGATCGGCATCATGTCTTTCAGGATCTCCTTCATGACATCTTCCTTAAGCAGATCCATGTTCCAGAAATTGCCGTTTGTTTTATCCCACAGCATGCCGCCGTTCATTCCGATCAGGAAATCAAACGGTCTGTCCATACCCCACTGTTTCCACTGGCTGTACAGTCTGTCATTCAGTTCCCGGCCGGTTGCCAGACCGATCTGAACACCTTTGTCCTGCATGATACGGAATACCTGTTTTGTATATTCAGGCAGATCGCCGCCTTTGGCGGTCAGCGTCATGTCGATATCTGCAGCGATTGCTTTGATTTCATCAATCATCCGTTGTTATCTTCCTTTTCTGTTTTGCCATCACCTGTCAGTCTGAGAGAAACAGACGCTTTGCCTGCTTTCTGGCTGACGGCTTCCAGAGTGACTTCCGTTCCCTCTTCACCGCGTACATACCAGGTGACTTTCTTACTGACAGGATTCTTTTCCATATTCATCGGGCCGAAGAAAGAATACTCTCTCTTTACCGTTCCGTATCCTTCCAGCTGGCCGATCTTCTGGGTTGCTTTACCGTCGGCGATCTCTGCCCCTTTCAGGGTCACTTCAATATCCCGGGCCAGTTTCAGGGTATTGAACTCATTTGTACCGTTTGTCGGCATGAAACCGGTATTGCCGAGCACGGCTTCCACTTTATAGAGGCCTTCCGCCAGTTTTTCAGATTTCGTTCTGGCAAACAGCAGATGCGGCATCGCCTTGGCATGGCGCAGAATATAACGGGTATGCTTTTCCACTTCCTGTTTCAGGAACTGCACCGGCGGATTCTGCAGCAGGAACTTTTTATCCGGACCGCCGATCTCAACTGTGCCAAGCTGTGGATGTTCAAATTCCGTCCATTCCTTGTAGAAGGAATTCAGATTGTTTTTGTCGACCCACTTCAGCATCAGACGCTGGTTTTCCTCATCTTCTTCCGGTGTCAGTTTGATGGGCTTGGGATACTCCGGCTTCATGCCGCACTGATCAGCCAGGTTCCATGTTTCAACCGAATGAGAGAAAACACCGTTGGCATGATACAGATAATCATCCAGCGAGCCGTTGGCCGGCGCGTCACTGTCGAGACCGAGGAAATCGTCTTTGATGCGCAGCTGATGATAGCCTGTTTCTTCCTTGGCGATCTTCATGAAGAACTTGAACATCTCCTGATCTTTCTGATCCGCCTGAGCTGCCGGAATACCCGCCGGCGGATACAGGTACATACCGCCGAAGGTATGGAAAATAATCGTGCTGACAAGATTGCGGCGCTGAGCGATCCATTCGATCAGATTCCGTGATTCGCTTACCTGGCCGGGATATATACCGCCGCCCGGCTGTTTGTATTCCGGATTCCAGTTCATCGGATAATTACGGTTCAGATCAAGGCCGTATCTGGCCGGAGCCGGGCTGATCTTCACACCGTCGAAGTCATTGATCATACCTTCGCTGTATACATTGTAGTATTCACCGCCGACGTCGTCCGCCTGCCGCAGAACCAGAAGACGGCTGTCATCCGGATCCTTTTTCCAGCAGCCGAAAGGTGTCTTGATGATCATATTGCGGATCACACCGTCACCGTCGATATCCGTCGGCACCAGACCCGGCATGTCCGTTTCAAACGGATATGGCTGGTTGATACTGCGGATCATGTCCGGATGTGTCAGATAATACTCTGAACCGTCCGCGACCGGCCGCGGCATGACATAGAATGTCGAATTCTTCAGAAGCGCACTGATTTCTTCCTCTTCCGTATTGTGCAGCAGCACATCGGCAAGATACATGGCGCACATACTGCCTGTCACTTCACCGGCATGCACGTGTCCGACTGCCATATAGCCCGGCTTTTCGTCAAAGTCACCGGCTTCACTGTCACTGATGGCAAGCACCCACATTTCTCTTCCTTCCGTTGTTTTGCCGATGGAAGAATGACGGGCAAACCGCGGAAACTGTTCAGCATATTCCTGAAGAATATCTGTGATTTCCTGATAATTGTAATAATGATCATATGGATGAATGGTCTTCATAACGTAAAATCTCCTCCTGCTTTCTGATCATATAATTCATTTCCTGTTTTATTATATTCCGGATGACTCAGAACCATTACTGAGATGCCTGAAAGAACAGAACTTCTTGTATTATCTTAACAAACCTGCCGGCTTACGGACAGCCGAAACAAAAAAGTTCTGCGCAGGCAGAACTTATTTGTTTTGATTTGCATAGTATTTCGTCAGTTCCAGAATATTGGACTGGTTCTCATAACGGTAATTGAGAACGTCCATGTTCTTCTTGACCAGATAGATTCCCAGACCGCCGACCGGACGTTCTTCCGCAGGCAGTGTGATATCCGGATCCTTTTTCTGCAGAGGATCATACGGAACACCCTGGTCTATGAAAGTCATACGGATGCCCTCCGGATCCTTCAGATCGTCTAGAATGAGTTTTACCTTTCCGGTGTTCGGTGCGTAAGCATAGCTGGCGATATTAATATAAATTTCCTCAACCGTGAGATTCAGCTGCATCCTGACTTTATGCGGACAGTCTGTTTCATCCAGGTGTCTGTTCACGAATTCAAGAACCCTATCCAGGTCTTCGCGTGTCGCTTCCAGTTCCATCGACACGGAAGCGGACTGGCCGGTTCCGTAAAAATCAAAGCACATCATAGTAATATCATCCGCCTGCGGACTGCCGTCCATGTATGTTTCCACATCCCGGGTAACCTTCTGCAGGGTCTGCCGGGCGTCGCATTCCGCATTCGTATTCAGGATGTCGAGCAGGCGCTGGGTGCCATACTGTTCGAGATCGGGATCGGTTGCCTCCGGCACACCGTCCGTATAGACAAACAGCCTGTCACCCGGCTCCATAACGAACGGATGTTCGCTGATCCGGACATCCTCGACGACACCGATAATGACAGAATGACGGTAAACGAGCAGTTCCCACTTGCCGTCTTTGCGTTTGAAAACAGGGTGCTCATGACCGGCATTTGCGGCCATTCCCTTACCGGTTGACAGTTCAATGATCGCGAACCACACCGTCACGAACATACCGGCATCATTGCCTTCACACAGCTGTTTGTTTACATCGGAAAGAATCTCACCAGGCCCGCCGCCCATCATAGCGCGGTTTTTGATCAGGGTTTTGGCAATGACCATGAACAGAGCAGCCGGAATACCCTTTCCCGAAACATCGGCAATGACAAGACCGAGATGATCGTCATCGATCATGAAGAAATCATAGAAGTCGCCACCGACTTCACGGGCCGGATCCACGGTTGCGTAGATGTCAAAATCGCTTCTTTCCGGGAAAGCCGGGAAGATCTGCGGCATCATATCCATCTGGATCGATTTGGCAACATTCAGTTCAGCGCCGATTTTTTCACGCTCTGCCGTTACTACGGACAGCTTGTTGATATAGTTTCTCAGATCGACCTGCATCTTTTTAAACGATTCAGCCAGTTCCTGAACCTCATCACCGGTACGGATATCAAGCTCAGCCGTTTTCTTGCTGTCGAGTCCGCTGACCAGTTCGCGGGCTGCGTCGTTCAGCTGCAGCAGCGGATTTACCAGACCTTTCCGGACGAAGAAATACAGAACGGCACCTATGATCAGTGTCACGAACAGAACACTCTGGACGATCATGGCGACAAAATCACGCAGTCTGTCCTGAATACCCGGCATGGAAAGATCGACACCGACGACCGCAACCGGTTTATTGGCTGAATTGAAAACCGGATAATATGCGGAAACGATATATCCGTATACTTCATCTTTTGCGACACTGAGTTCCTCAGGCGGATTCTGGCGGTATATCTTTTCAACCGCCTCCTTGCCGCCGATCATATAGCCTTCCGAGTCGCCCAGCTGGCTTATCGTGTACGGATTTTCCGCGTCCCAGAGATAGACAACCGTATCTTCATACGGAACGAATACATAATAGTATCTCATTTCCATATCCGTCATCGTATTATTGACGGTTCTCAGCGTCGTATTGAAATACTCCTGTATTTCGTCATAATACGCATCGGGTGTCAGAGTTCTGGCATATTCTTCCGCCTTGTCACCGTCGATCAGTTCGGCTGCTGTTTTGGCATAGGAAAAACTCAGCTGCCGCGATTCCTCCATCTTGACCTGGGAATAGAAATCGCGGACCAGAATACTGCTGAAAAGAATGAGAGCCATATCAAAAAGGACCAGAGCAGTCAGTACCTTGATGTGCAGTTTACTGTTCGACATCCGCTATTTTCCTTTCTTTCTGAAACCTTCTCTAATATAAATTATAACAGCAGTCATCACACTGATAACAAGCGAAAGCAGCAAAGAACCGGAAACCGGCAGTTCCTGGGTGCCGTTTTTGATATAAAGGAAAACATTTACCGAGAAGGAAATCAGAACCCAGTGGATACAGTAGAAGGCTGTAATGTTCCGGCTGATCGTTTCAAAAAACCGCATCAGCCACGCCGGTATGTACCTGAGCAGGAAATAATACACACTCAGCATTCCGGCGCTCAGACAGATATAGACCAGCAGTTCATAGGTCACAGCGTGATAATACGCGTTTTCTCCGGGAAGAAACATGCCCGTGCCGTAATGAATGGCCAGCGGGAAGTAGATCAGCGGCACCAGCAGCACCGGCAGAAGCCGCCGATAAAACTGTTTCTTGTCTTTGACACGCAGCAGATATTCTCCGAATATGTAGCCGCTGACCGGAATGATCAGCCAGTTCAGCAGCGGCCAGTCCGAAACCAGCAGACCGCCGGCCTGCTCAGTGCCGATAAAATAGCCCATGAAAATATTCAGCGCCGGATTTCCGAAATCGGTGCCATTGAGCATCCAGCCGGCAAGCGACATGGCAAGCGCTGTTGCGAACATTGTTTTTTTGGACATTTTCAGCCGAAAAAACACATCAATGGTCAGCAGAGCCAACGGTGCGAACTGCAGGATATCAATGCCAAGCACCTTATACCACAAAGGATCGATGTACTGTTCCGTGTCTTTTGTCAATGCGAAACCGAGCAGAAAAGGTATCAGAAAACGGCAGATATTGAGAGCATATCCTGCGATCATAAGTTTCAGAAAGCGTCTGGCGGGACTGTGATTAACACGGACTGAAACGAAAGCAATACCGATTCCCATTGCGAACATGAACATCGGCGCGCTGAACGGACCGCCGATAATGCTGTCGAAAAGAAACGGTATGCCGTGCAGCAGACCTTCCTCCGGCGTACATTCAATTATGACGTGAACAAACGGAAGACACAGAATTGGCAGCGCTTTGGCAACATCCAGTTCCGGCTGTCTTGTCGTATTGATTTTCACATCCGCAAACATTTCTTTTATCATGGTATTCATTTTATCATCAGTAACTTTCCGGTAAAAACCGATTCATTGCAGTCTTTCTCTCGTTTGTCTTTTACAGATGTACTTTGCTGCTTTTTTCATAAGCCAGTCGTGGATCATTATCTTCTTCGACATAGATCGTGCCGCAGTGCACAAACCCGAGTTTTTTCAGCAGGTTCTGCATGACCGTATTGTCACCGTGGGTGTCAATGCGCAGATGCCCGCACTGCTGATATGCCCAGCTGATACAGAACGATCCCGTTCCCTTTGCGGATCCGTCTGACGCGATGCGGTGGACAACGCCATAGGGACTTTCGTCAAGCCAGTGCCCTTCCGTGATGTTCTGATAGGTCGGTTCAATATCTTTTCCCTGAAGGAAGAAGAAAGTACCGATCACGTTTCCGTCTTCGTCAACACAGACATAACTGTGTCCGTTTCTGATATCACTGCGGATCAGTTCCTCAGGCGGCCAGTTGGTCGCACCCCACTGTTTCGGGTTGCCGTGTGTCCGCATAAACTCTCTGGCATGTTCATAAATTTCCATCATACGGGCAACATCCTGCACTTCTGATTTCCTGATTCGCATAACGGCCTCCCTGTTCTGAGTATTTTTATTATAAGCAATTCCGCCCTGCTCTTTACCATGAATGCATGAAAAAAGCCGTCAAATTTGACGGCTTTTGAAGTCTGATCAGGCTTCGTCCTGTGATTCAGCTTCTTCCACAGCTTCTTCTGCAGTCTCTGCGACAGCTTCTTCCACAGCCTCTTCCCCGGCTGTTTCTTCAACTGCCTCAGCAGCTTCCTCAACTGCTTCTTCTTCGGCAGCTGCTTCTTCAATGGCTTCTGCCGCTGTTTCGGTCACTTCATCTTCCGGCTTTTCGTTTTCCTTGTCTTTATCATCATAGATCTTTTCGATCTTCTCAGCGAGTTTGACAGAAGACAGAAGTGTGACGGCAGCGATTACGACTGCACCTGCTGCTGCGGCAGTAAATCTGAAGAATGTTTTCATGTTATACCTCCTGCGATTTGACCATCGGTCAGTTCTCGAACATATTATATATAATAGTTTCCGGATTGTGAAGTATTTCCGTATTTTTTGCATGCCGGAAAAGGCAAAGCCGTCAGTCTTTCTTTTCCCACTCTGAGATCAGTGAAAGGATCTTCACCATCTGCACCCTGATTTCTCTGGTGTCTGTGATCAGATCGTACACCGCGTCTTCGGAAAGAACTCCGCGCTTCAGATCAGCCGGTAGTATGCCTGACGTATCCGCATCAAGGTCTTTCCGCCACAGAGTGCTTCCGTAATAGTCGGTCAGTTTCAGGTAATTCTCCAGGTTATCTTCATATACTTCCAGTGCTTCCTGCAGTTTTTCGGCAGCCTGAATACTGCTGTCGAGATATTGTTCCATCTCGGTGATCCGGTCCGTCTGTTTTGTCATCGTTCAGATCCCTCCTTTTGTATTGTCATGAAGTACGTGCGTATGCAGGTCTGATCTCTGTGATCCTTTTCCTGATTTCATTATCGGAGAACCGGGTGAAAAAGAACAGTCTCATTTTGCCGGATCATAAAGAAAAGAACACAGCGTTCACTGTGCCCTTCTGAGATCTGTTTCTGCAGTTACATCTGTCTCTGCAGGTATTTATCGATAATGGTGTTGAGCAGCGGTTTGAAAACATAGGAGAACTCGCCGATAAATTCTTCGACAATGATCGGGAAGTTGGATTTGAACCGGCTCAGGTGGTCGTCGAGTGTTCCGTCGACACCGCCGAACGAGCAGTATTCAATTCCCTTCTCAATGCACATTTTCAGACATTCATGATACATCAGATAGCTGGCCCGGATGCGCAGATAATCGGTATTGTTTCCCTGGTACATCAGTTCCATCTGTTTTCCATGAATCAGGGCAAACTGGCCGCCGAGAATGACCGTGTCTTTCTGTTCCTTCTCATAGTCCTGCTGCAGCTGCACAAGTTCGTCATTGGCATTCTTCAGATTGACTTCCTGGATATGCCGGTTCTGCTTGGACAGCTGGCCAGCCAGCTTTTCCTCAATTTCCTGAATTTCTTTCTTAACCTGTTCGATCTGTTCCGGGAAATTGATATATGTGATCATGACAATGGCATTGTCTCCGTATACTTCCGTGAATTTCCGGAAGTATTCTTTGTCACGAAGCTTGATATTCTGCTTTTCTTCCGTCTTGGAAATAGCTTCCATGAATTCATCGAGGTATTCATGGCCGATCTTGACTTTGGCGCCTTTGCGGATGGCACCGCGGATACTCTGTTTGGTTTTGCGCGTCAGGCCTTCCAGACAGTCCGGCGTGATTTCCATACCGACTTCAAAGCGCGGCTGAATCGTTTCACTGACGCCCGTTGTGAAGCCTTTGTGCTTCAGTTTCAGATTCTCCAGAGTCGTAATGATATCCGTGTTTTCGCGCTTTGGCGCTTCTTCCTTCGCGGCAAACGGATAACGTCTGACAAAAATACGGGGATCGCATTTAAAGACGACAGCCCGCTGCTTCTTCGCAAATGCCAGCAGATTGTCAAACAGGAACGTCACCAGTTCCTGATTCCGGTAATCGACGATCGGTCCGCGCGGGCAGTATGCATAGGTAAAACCGAGCGGAAGTTTCCGAAACAGGCACATGGCAGCCGCCACGATGCCGTCCTTTTCGTCAGTCACAATAAAATAATGATGATCCCAGAAATACTTGATATCCGCCCAGGATGTATTCTGAAACATACTGTGCTGTTCTGACGCATCGGTAAAGGCATTGAATCTGCCGATATCCGATTCACTTTTGATTTCTGTAAAACGATACTTGCTCATATGATTTATCGACCGTCAGGTACTGTCTGACGATCCGATTCCTCCTTTGACAGCTGTGCCGGTATAAAAAAAGAATTTTTACCTGCCGCAGCATCCTGCAAATTTTAACACATTTCCGTATGTTTCACTACCTGATTTCCCCATGGAAAAAGGCCCGTTTCCCGTCGCCGGGAAACAGGCCCGCTGTTTCCTGTCAGAGATTGCCATCAGGCAAGATCGATCCGGATGTCAAAGATCTCCTTTTCGAAATCAAGCTGCAGTTCTGCTTTACCGCATGTATTGGTCCATACAATACGCATTTCCGGTCCGTTCAGTTCGGATGTGATCTTCGCATCTTCCGTGAAAACAGGACATGTGTTTCTCAGTCTGAGCATCTCCAGCTGTTTCTGCACGACATCCTTTTTCAGCGCCTCCTCGATCTGTTCAGCGGTCAGATTAGTGCGGTTGATTTCCTTGTGGCCGCCCGCCCCGGCTCTGCGCATGCCTTCATAGTCGTTCTTTCCGGCAAACAGATCCAGATACCAGACCTGCGGCTTGCCCGGCATGAACAGCTGCAGTGCTCTTGCCATCAGCATCCGCTGATCGCTTTCGCCCAGGGCACTGTAATAGGTGGCGTTTACCTGATAATAAACGTTCTTCGCGCCATGCAGGTCTTTGACATAGCCGCCGCGCTTCACAGTCGTCTGAATCAGATTCTGAATGCTTTCTTCCGGCAGAAGTCCCTGCAGATCGAGCAGCGGAATGCCGTCATGGCATCCCAGCATGTTCACGGTCTGAATCTTCTTTTCCGTGATCTCGTCCATCCACTTCTTCAGATAGGATCCGTTCTTTCTTTCAAAGGCGTCAATGACGAGTCCCGGCAGGAAGAAGTCATATACCATATAACCCTTCCGGGCCAGCGTTTCATAGATCTTTTCGCCATAGGATGCGTGGATTTCCGGCAGCAGGCTGAGATGATGTGTCTCAGCGATCGCATGGATCTTTTCCAGCAGGTCCCAGGTGCCCGGATCGTTCAGGAAATTGCGTTCGCCCGGCTCCTTCGGAGCATAGGCGAAAGCGTCCAGACGGACGATCGAAGCACCGTAGCCGGCAAGTTTGGCCAATGTGTCACGATAGTAATCCCATACCAGATCGGATTTGATGTTCAGATCCATCTGGCCAAGATACGTACGCCGGTTATCAGCATAGGCCAGTACCTGTTCGCGGTATTTGTCCCAGCGGCCGAAATGAAGCGTCTTCAGATCACGGTCTGACCGGTTGAACAGATCGGCGATTTCCTGCGCCGCGGCATACTGCAGATGCAGATCGCGGACGAGATCGTAGGCATTGAGATCGGGATAGTTGACTTCCTGATAGAACGTATTCCAGTACGGCACATCACGGCCGTCCGGGAAACGAACCATCAGGATCGGCAGACCCGGTTTGCGGAAGAACATTTTGTTCAGATATTTTTCATCTGGCTGGATATAGCCCGCCTCGCTCATTTCGCCGCAGCCTTCCCAGAAGCGGTTCCAGTCAATGAAGAAATCACGGTATTCCGATGCGTCGCCGTTTTTCAGAATGTCCTGAAACTGTTCGGAAAGAACGGAAATATGATTGAGGACAAAATCCATCAGCAGACGGATATTCATCTTCTTCAGTTCTTCAATGTCATTTTCCGAAGCATATGCTTCATTCAGGTCGTAATTAATGACGGAGAAACCGCGGTCCAGATCGGTGTTGAAGATACTCGGCAGAATATAAAATGATTCAAATGCGTTTTCGAATTCTTTCTTTTTGAGAACCTGTACGATATCCGCCAGCTGACCGCCCATGGAATCCACATAGGCATTCAGCAGGGTTCCTGTCTTTGTTCTGTCCGGTTTCATTTTCACGGCCTCAGCACAGTGCCATCCTTGGCAATAATGATATCCGCGTTGCTTTCCATCCGGGCATCCAGCTTCGCCTGTTCAATTTCCAGAACCATGGTGACAAATGCGGAATCCGCTTTGCCGTCTCTGGCTCTGAACAGACGATAGGCCTTTGTCTCTTCCGGTGTGGAACGCAGACATACGGCAATATCCACACCCTGTACTTTTTCCGAACCGCTGTGGGTCCATTCCAGAAGCAGAACGTTGGTACCGCTGAAATCCACTTCGTCATACCATCTGGCATCTTCGCTTCTGCCCATGCGCTTCATCCAGATTTTTTCCTGGCCGCTCTTGAACGCGGAAAGAACCCAGTTGACCTGCGCATAGTCCTGTTCCTTGTCTTCCCCCAGATAGCCTTCCAGACCTTTTCTGCCGTACTTCTGATAAATACTCAGCCACGGATATGTTTCCGCTTCGGCAGGATCGGAGTCGGTCTCCTTCTTCCACAGTTCCGAAAGAACCGCCTGTACTTCCGTACTGTATGCCTGTTCCTTCAGAAGACCTTTGAGACCTTCCGAGCGGAAAATGGAAACACGTTCAGCGTCGTTGTATTCGGGAATGCGGCGCGGGTAATTGTCACCTGACATCGCATAGGTGCGGATACCGGCCTGATTGAGATAGTACGTCAGCAGAGAGGTCGTGACACTCTTGCCGGATCCGGAACCGCCGAAGATGGAAACGACATATTTCTCATCTCCTTTTTCCTTCATCATCTGCACCAAAAGACGGAACAGTGTCTGCGCATGCGGAACCAGGGCTTCGGAAATGATCACCTTGTCGCCGGGCATGTCACCATGCGGCATATCCTCGGCGATTTCCGGGAACTGCCATGTATCCAGATCGTTCATTATCGTTGTTAATTTTTCCTGCAGCATATAAGCCTCCATTTGTCACTTTTATTCTAGCAAAGTTGTACTTGCGTGTGCATATACAACGGTGCGTTCGTGTCATTTGCACATTTTTTTCATCTCCATTGCGGCAAATGCCCTCTGAACAGAAAACGTGCGGTATCGAATATTACATATTTATATAGTGATCCAGCAGTTTATAGATCCAGTCGCTCAGATCGGAGAAATGATAGCCGAGTTTCTCTGCCTTTTCCGTATTGTATGACTCGTTGTCCGGCATGCCGTTGAACGGAGCCTTTTCACCGTCGTCACTCAGAATGGCTTTCCGGCCGGTTTTTTCCTCCACATATCCGATGATCTGCCGGGGTGTGATCCAGCCGGCGGAACTGCCGTTGACGGCACCGCTGAATGCGTGGTCCGCCAGGAAAGCGATAAACTCACCGGCCTGCCGTTCATGAATAAAGGCAATGCCGTAATCCATCGGATCGACATACATCGGTATACCGTCACGGATATGATCCACATAGAATTTCAACCGGCCAGTATAATCGTTTTCCCCCAGGACGACGGGATATCTGACAAAGACACAGGCGGATGCGTCCATGAATTCCAGGGCCGCCCTTTCCGCCAGCCGCTTCCCTGCCGCGTAGTCCTCATTCCTTGACTGCCACACGAGCGGATAAGTAACCGGATCAAATTCCTCTTCTTTTGTATTGTCCTTTTCCTGCGCGTAAACAGAACCGGAAGACATCTGGATATACCTCCGGCAGCAGGCATTTTCCAGCAGTGCCTTCACATCATTGGAACTGTACGCGACTTTGTCAATGATCAGATCGTAGTTCAGGTTTGCCAGCGCCTCTTTGACCTGGCGGGGATCGGTCCGGTCCATGATGATCTGCTTCGTTCTGTCCGCGAACGGATTCGCCGCCCGTCCTCTTGTCGCAATCGTGACATCATGGCCTTCGGAAAGCAGCTTCCCGATCATGGGAATGCCAAAAAACCTTGTGCCCCCTACTACCAGTATTTTCATCTGTACCTCCGTTTCTTTTTCTGAATACTTCTGTAAGTTCAGTATAGTACGGATCACACAGCAAATTAAAAAGGATATCACAGTTTGTGCGATATCCGCTGCTCCGGAGTTTTACATCTCTTCTTCGTATTCTTTTTTCGCCAGCCAGCCGCGGAACAGACCGCCTTCAAAGAGCGAAATGATCACAAAGAAAATGTCCGCAAACAGGATGAAAATGAAGGATGGAATCATGATCCGGGTATACTTCTTTCCAAAGCATTCGCCTTTGCGGATGGCGGCACCCATGCCGGCCAGATAAAACAGCACGCCGGAGTTGAAGAACAGCAGCAACAATGCGTTCTCCGCGAAACTCCACCAGGCTTCTTTGGGAAACAGGCCGCCGCCGTTCATAAGACTGAGCGCAATATTCAGCAGCAGAATGCCGATTTCCACGACAAACAGGATCCTGCTTACATTCAGCATCACCCCGCCGCCGATCCCGACGCCGCCGCCCCAGACAAGATGAGCCCGCGCGCAGAAATTCTCGAACACCTGCATCAGCGGTTCGTTCTGCTTCCCTTCAATGAAACCGTTATTGGCGATGCAGTAAACATGGAGACTCAGACTGTTGTCCCGGCAGAAAACTTCCATCTTTTCAAGAAAACCGAGCACGTGGGATGGCACACCGTCAACGTAAAGCGGCAGACAGAACACGACCGCCTGCGCATCCCGCAGCTGTTCCAGGATCCGTTCGTGATCAGCCGGTGTGCGAAGCGTCTCGCTTACCTGTTCACCGCCGGCAAACAGGCGCTGCAGAAAGACAAAATAGGACGATGCACTGAATTTCTTTTTCGGACTGCCGTTGATAAATACCGTTTTCATATCAATGCCTCCACTTCCTCACAGTTCGGAACGAAGATCACCTCTGAACGGGCAAAACCGTCATTGACGGCATTGCGTCCGGCAAGATAACGGAAGGTTTCCTTCTCCGCCTCACTGGTTTCACCATAGACGATGACTTTCCAGAGATCATGCCGGCCATAGCGCAGCGTATGGTGCATCTGGCCGCCGCGGTAGGTGCTGAACGGCGTGGATGTTCCAATGGAACGGTCCAGCACATTTTTTACAGCGGTGCTGTATCCGCCGTACAGATTCTTCGTGACGATCACCAGTTCGTCAGCCTGCCCGATCAGCCGGCAGATCTGTTTCAGTCTGTCTTTCATGAAGCATTCCGCCGGGTGCTTCGTCCAGCAGCCAAAGCAGCCCTGACATGGCGCGTATCTGCCGTCCGCCGCAAAAGCGCGGTCACAGCCGGCACGGATCATTTCATCATAACGGCTGTCCAGATCGTAAATGATTACTTTCATTGTCATTTCTCCTGTGTATTATCCGCATTCTGCATCTGACGGAGTTTTTCGATTTCTTCAATGCAGTATTCACACCATTCCCGCTGCATTTTTTCATACATGCAGCCAAACGCGATCGTGAGTTTCCAGTAAACCGCCTTCTCAGGATCATTCACTGCCTGCCGGTACATTTCGGCACTGGCAGAGACCTGCTTTCCTTCATCCGGAAAGACAGACGCATCCTTGAAGGCTTTGAAAAAAGCGATGTTCTCTTCCGCCGGCAGTTCACCCATGAAGAAGGTCTTCATCAGAAACGGGTTTTTGTAACCGGCCGGCAGATTGTCATCCCGCAGCCACCGCAGCAGTTCCGCATGTCCCGCCGGCGTAATGGAAAACACATTCTTGTCCGGTCTGCCGGTCTGAGCCACATGCGTCTGGCTGATCCATCCGGCTTTTTCCATCGTCTGCAGTTCCCGGTAAATCTGGCTGGTCTGGGCCGTCCAGAAATGATTCAGTGAATCCCGGAATACTGTCCGGATTTCATAGCCGGTCTTATCACCGTTGCTGATGAGGCCAAGAATACCATGTTTCAGCATAAACAGCTCCTTTATATTCCACTTATGGAATATATTATAGTTCCACTTGTTGAATATATCAACGTTCCATTCACAAAAAAAGATGTGCACATCTGTACACATCTTTGCGGGTTAATCTTACTCTTCGTCGAGTTTCGGACCGGCTGCGACAAGAGCCTTGCCAGCAGGATTGGTTTCATACTTGTGGAAGTTCTTGATGAAACGTCCAGCCAGATCTTTTGCCTTGGCTTCCCATTCAGAAGCATCCGCATAGGTATCGCGCGGATCCAGAATACCGCTGTCAACACCCGGCAGTTCTGTCGGAACTTCGAAGTTGAAATACGGAATTCTCTTTGTCGGAGCCTTGTTGACGTCACCGTTCAGGATGGCGTCGATGATACCGCGGGTATCCTTGATGGAGATACGCTTGCCTGTACCGTTCCAGCCGGTATTGACAAGATATGCCTTGGCACCGCTCTGCTTCATTCTCTTGACCAGTTCCTCACCATACTTTGTCGGATGGAGTTCGAGGAAGGCCTGACCGAAGCAGGCACTGAATGTCGGTGTCGGTTCTGTGATGCCGCGTTCCGTACCGGCCAGCTTGGCTGTGAAACCGGACAGGAAGTAGTACTGTGTCTGTTCCGGATCAAGAATGGAAACCGGCGGCAGTACTCCGAAGGCATCGGCAGACAGGAAGATAACGTTCTCAGCTGCCGGGCCGGAAGATGTCGGGCGGATATTCTGAACGATCTTTTCGATATGATCGATCGGATAGGAAACACGTGTGTTTTCCGTTACGGTCTTGTCAGCGAAATCGATTTTGCCGTTTTCGTCAACGGTGACGTTTTCCAGCAGAGCGTCTCTGCGGATGGCGTTGTAGATATCCGGTTCGGATTCCTTGTCAAGGTTGATGACCTTGGCATAGCAGCCGCCTTCGAAGTTGAAGACGCCTTCGTCATCCCAGCCGTGCTCATCATCACCGATCAGCAGACGCTTCGGGTCAGTGGACAGCGTTGTTTTGCCGGTTCCGGAAAGACCGAAGAAGATGGCAGTGTTCTTGCCTTCCATATCGGTGTTGGCGGAGCAGTGCATTGCAGCGATGCCCTTGAGCGGCAGATAGTAGTTCATCATGGAGAACATACCCTTCTTCATTTCGCCGCCATACCATGTGTTGAGGATGACCTGCTCACGGCTTGTGATATTGAATGCGACAGCCGTTTCGGAGTTCAGTCCCATTTCCTTGTAGTTGTCAACCTTGGCCAGAGAAGCCGTGTAGACAATAAAGTCAGGTGTGAAGTTCGCAGCTTCCTCTTCGGTCGGCTTGATGAACATGTTTCTGACGAAATGAGCCTGCCATGCGACTTCCATAATGAAGCGTACAGCCATGCGGGTATCCTTGTTGGCGCCGCAGAAGGCATCAACGACAAACAGTCTCTTGTCAGACAGTTCCTTGACAGCGAGATCCTTCAGGATCGCCCAGTTTTCTTCTGAAAGCGGATGGTTGTCATTCGGATACTCCGGTGAGTTCCACCATACGGTGTCCTTGGAATTCTCATCCATGACAATGTACTTGTCCTTAGGAGAACGGCCGGTATAGATACCTGTCATAACGTTGACAGCGTCCAGTTCTGTCAGCTGGCCCTTCTCATAACCTGTCAGTTCCGGTTTCATTTCTTCATTGAACAGAACTTCGTAGGAAGGGTTGTATATGATGTCCTTGACACCGGTAATTCCATACTTCGTTAAATCGATCTGAGTCATGTTTAACCTCTTTCCTTTATTCTCCGAGTTTGTTAAATATTTCCCAAACTCAAATAAATCATGTATGATTATATCACGGTGAAAACCATAAACAAGATAAAATATGCCTTTAAAACTAACTGAAAACGCTATCAGACAGCATCTCAAGACGTCATTGAATGATGTAATCGCTTACACAGTGACTGACTCGACCAATAGCCGGGCCAGAGAATTCCTGGCGGATGGAAAACAGCCGCCTTTTCTGCTTGTCAGTGAACAGCAGACAGCCGGAAGAGGCCGCCGCGGCAATTCCTTTTTTTCGCCGGAAAGCGGTCTGTATTACACCCTGGTCATCCGGCCGGACGATACCCGACTGGCCATTGAGAAAACAACCCTGGCGGCTGCCGTCTCAGCCTGCGAGGCAATTGAGGAAACAGCCGGCATCACATGCGACATCAAGTGGGTCAACGACCTGTACCTGGATGGCCTTAAGGTCGCCGGCATTCTGTGCGAGGCGCCCCGCAGTCCGCAGAATGAAGTCATGGGAATCATCATCGGCATCGGCATCAACGTCGCCGCCCGGGAATTCCCCAAAGAGCTGCGCAGTAAAGCAGGTTCCCTGAACCGGCCCGATCTGGACCGCAATCAGCTTGCGGCAGTCCTGACTGACCGTCTTATGCATTGGACCGGTAACCTATCGGATCCCGAACTGATCAGAGAATACCGCCGGCGTTCCTTCCTGATCGGCAAAAATGTTGCCTTTATCCTGAACGGTAAGGAAATACACGGCCGGGTAACAGGCATCAACGAGGAAGGCAATCTGATCATCGAAGCTGATCAGACCTACGTCCTCAGTTCCGGCGAAGTATCTCTGTCATCCTGGGAATAATGAAAAGATCGTGATCAGTGATCACGATCCTTTTGTTTTAGAATGCGCCGAAGATCTTCAGCATGAAGCCGGCTGCGACAGCCGAGCCGATGACACCGGCAACGTTCGGACCCATGGCATGCATGAGCAGATAGTTGCTCGGGTTGGCTTTCTGGCCTTCGATCTGGCTGACACGGGCAGCCATCGGAACCGCCGATACACCGGCCGAACCGATCAGCGGGTTGACCTTGCCGCCAGTGACCTTGTACATGATCTTACCGATCAGCAGACCGCCGATGGTCGAGAAGCAGAAGGCAATCAGACCGAGGACAATGATCTCGATCGTCCGGAATGTCAGGAAGGTCGGAGCGACTGCCTTGGCACCTACCGAGAGGCCAAGGAAGATAATGACCATATTCGTCAGGGCATTCTGAGCTGTATCGCTCAGTCTGTCCGTCAGGCCTGTTTCTTTCAGCAGGTTGCCCATCATCAGCATGCCGACAAGCGGTGCTGTGTCAGGAATCAGCAGAACAACGAATGTCGTAACGGCAATCGGGAAGATAATGCGTTCCTTTTTGGAAACGTTACGGGCCTGCTTCATAACTGTCTTACGCTCGGTTTCCGTTGTCACCAGACGCATCAGCGGCGGCTGGATCATCGGAATCAGAGCCATGTAGGAATAAGCAGCGATGGCAATCGCCGGCAGATAGTCCATGGCCAGCTTGGACGCGGTCAGGATGGCTGTCGGTCCGTCGGCACCGCCAATGACACCGATCGCCGCGGCAACCTTCGGTTCAAATCCCAGCAGCAATGCCATCAGGAAGGCTGTGAAGATACCGAACTGCGCGCCGGCTCCCATCAGTAATGAAGATGGATTGGCAATCAGCGGTCCGAAATCCGTCATGGCTCCGGTGCCCAGGAAGACCAGGGACGGATAGATGCCATATTCCACACCGAGTGAAAGATAGTGGATCAGACCGTCGGTAATGCCTGTCCGCGGCAGATTTGCCAGCAGCACACCGAAGGCAATGGGAACCATCAGCAGCGGTTCGTATTTCTTATGAATGCCCAGGTACAGCAGTACGAAGGCAACAATGATCATGACCAGATAACGCGGATCTTCAAATATACCGGCAAAACCTGATTCAGAGAAAATCTTTCCTAATATATCAAAAATATTCATCAGATCACTCCTACTGAATGGTCGCCACTGTCATCTCAGATGTTACGGACGCTCCTTTGGCAACAAGAACGGAAGTAACCGTGCCTGCTTTCGGGGCAAGAACCTCATTTTCCATCTTCATCGCTTCCAGGACGAACATGATGTCGCCTTCCTTGACAGCCTGACCGACGGAAACGCGGACGTCCAGAATCGTACCTGGCATCGGTGCCTTGACCGGATCACCAAGTCCCTGCTCGGCAGCCGGTGCCGGAGCAGCGGCTGGTGCGGCGGCTGGCTGAGGCGCTGCTGCCGGTGCGGCCTGAACCTGTGGTGCCATAGGTTCCGCCTGACCCGCGTATACTGCTGTGGCCTGTCCTTTTTCGACTTCCACTTCGTATTTTTTACCATTTAACGCAATGATGTATTTCATATGTTATACCTCTTTCTTCAGTCCAGAGCCCGGATCGACTTGAAGACCAGCTCATTGAGCGGGATCTTGGTCTGATCACAGACAATCGCCATAAGGCACGCAGCTGTCTTTTCATCGACATCGAAAAGGAGCAGCTCACCGGCATATCCATCCGGCTGTACCGGAGTGGCTGCTGTCGCAGCAGGTGCCGGTTTTGGCTCGGCCGGTTTCTTCGCGGCTGGAGTCTCATCTGGTTTCGGGGTGAAGATTCCGATTACTTTCTGAATCGGTCTGTCCCATGTTTCGTCTCTCATCGCACCGAAAGCAAACTGTTTTGCCGGTTCAGATTCGACGACCTTCTGGTTTGTTTCCGAGACTCTTTCGAAGCTCTCGATGAAGGAAACCAGTTTGTCGATCAGTATCATGGCAAGCCAGAGAATGCAGAGCATCAGGAAGACGACTGAAACACCGGACACGGCGATAATCAGCGCATCTGTAAACGGCATATTACTCAGCCTCCGTTATCGTGTAGCTGACTTTCAGGGCTTTCTTTTCATCACGGCTGCGGAAGTATGCTTCAGCCTGCTGCGGGAAGGCAACATAGCTCAGCACGTCTTCTTCACTCTCAGCCATCTTTCCGAGATATTCACGGGCAGCCGGAATTTCCGGTTCGATCGTATCGTCGTAACGGCCTTCGTACGGCTTCTCGTCACCAAGTGCCAGTTTCATCAGTTCTTCGGAAATCGGTGCCGGTGAATGACCGTACTCACCGCGGCAGTATGCCTTGACTTCTTTCGAAATGGACTTGTAGCGCTGGCCGGTCAGAACGTTGGAAACAGCCTGGGCACCGACCATCTGGCTCATCGGAGTAACAAGCGGCGGATAACCCATGTCCTTACGGACAAGCGGTGTTTCCTTCAGTACCGCG
The DNA here is from genome assembly GCA_017404505.1 of Solobacterium sp. Classification (GTDB taxonomy): domain Bacteria; phylum Bacillota_I; class Bacilli_A; order Erysipelotrichales; family Erysipelotrichaceae; genus Bulleidia. The sequence goes on from JAFRCE010000013.1 coordinate 110,117, forward strand.
TCCAGCTGATCCAGTTTGTTGACAGCAGTCAGCTGGGAAATCAGGTTCGACAGCATGCCGCCCGGAATCTGATAGTTCAGAGCGTCGATCTTCGTTGTCAGAACCGACGGGTTCAGTCCGCCCTCCTTCAGGAAGCGGGCCTGCACCGGTTTGAAATGGTCGTTGATCTTCTGGCAGACCTTGAGATCCACACCGGTGTCATAATCCATCTCATGCAGAGTATAGACAAGTGACTCGGTTGACGGATGGGAAGTGCCGCCGGAGAAAATCGAGATGGCTGTATCCACACCGTCCGCACCGGCTTCAATGGCTTTCAGCAGTGTCATGGAAGCCAGACCGGTCGTGGAATGGGAATGTACATATACAGGAATCTTAACGTCTTTCTTCAGTTCCTTGACCAGGTCATAGCAGACCTGCGGGCTCATGATGCCGGCCATGTCCTTGATGCACAGGGAATGGCAGCCCATGGATTCCAGTTTCATGCCCAGTTTGACATAGCTTTCAAATGTGTGGATCGGGCTGATCGTATAGCAGATCGTTCCCTGGGCATGGCCGCCGGCTTTCAGACATTCGTCAATTGCCGTTTCCATGTTCAGCGGGTCATTCAGGGCATCGAAGATACGGATGATATCAATTCCGTTTTCCACGGATTTGCGTACGAAAGCGCGTACGGTATCATCGGAATAATGTCTGTAGCCGAGAATGTTCTGACCGCGCAGAAGCATCTGAAGCTTTGTGTTCTTGACTTTCGAACGAATAAAGCGAAGTCTTTCCCATGGATATTCATCCAGATAGCGCAGGCAGGAATCAAACGTCGCACCGCCCCATACTTCCAGGGAGTAGTATCCGGCCTGATCCATCGTTTCGAGAATATCTTCAAAATCCGATCTTGGCATACGTGTGGCGATCTGTGACTGGTTGGCGTCACGGAGTACCACTTCGGTTATGTTAACTTTTCTTTTCATTTCTTTCTTCTCCTGAAAAAACAAATCCACTCTATAATAATAGATTTTTCATTTTTTTGTTAAGGAAATTATATTTTTCCCTTATTTATTGCCTTATTTTGGCTTTTTTTACAAAAAAAAGCGCTCTCATAAGGAGCGCCTGCCGGATGTGATTACTTAAAGAAGGATATACCGTGCGTGTTGACGATGGCGTCCACCTTCTTGCCTTTCTTGCAGAGCGGGCATTCCAGTGAAGTCTTGCTCATATAGTCATCGAGAATTCCTTCCGGAGTGAATACGGAATATACCGGATAGCCGAAGCATTCTTTGACCTTCGAGAAGATCGCGCATACACCGGCAACCGAACCGCCGTAATACTGGATCGCTTCAATGCCGCCGGCCACAGTGTAACCGGTCGTTACCGATGCGGCCAGGATCAGTATGTGCTTATCCCGGATCATCGGCTGGATATTGTCGCGGAACAGCAGCTGACTTCCGGTCGTGTGTTCGGGAGTCACGACATAGATCGTTTTGTGATCATTCACACTGGAGAAACCATGCCTGGTCAGTTCACTTGCCATGCATGCACCTACCACCTCGGTGCCGTCCAGACACAGGATCGTGTCAATGATCGTCGTATTGCTGAGATTTTCAGCCAGAATTCTGGCGGCTTCCTTCGCTTCGGAAAGACGATGCTTCGTATAAGTCAGGTCAACATAATAATTGACATGGCTGTGGCTTGTCGCGAAATGGCCTTTCACGACCCGCAGCTTCAGTGATCCTTTCGGATTTGGATATTCCATCATTTTCAATGCCATAGAACCCTCCATATGAATTAATGTCTGTCAATATTGTAACAGAATCAGTCAAGTTGGCTACAGGCCTGCGGAAGAAAAAAACAGAGTCCGCTGAAGAACTCTGTCAGGATTCCTCATAGTCCGCGCATGCCCGCATGCTTTCGTAGAATTCATATGGAACGAACAGACTGCCGCGGCCGGTGCCCAGTTCAATGTCCGGTTTGGTCTTGCCGTGATAGTCCGAACCGCCGCTCTGCTTCAGGCCGTATTTTTCCGCCAGCCGGACAGCGGTATTTGTCATTTCCTCATCAAATTCGGTGTATCTCGTTTCAATCGCGTCCAGACCCGCTTTCTTGGCTTCCGGCAGAAATTCCTCCATTTCCTCCGGTGTCAGATTCAGCAGCGGATGCGCAATGATGGCGGTTGCCTTATAAGTCTTGATAAAGCGGATAGCCGCGAAGGAAGTGATCCGCCTGGCCGGGACATAAAAGCCGTGCTCGGGCTTCAGCAGAGTATCAAATGCTTCGGCAACGCTTTTCACGTACCCTTTTTTCATCAGGATACGGGCAATATGGGCACGGTTGATATCACCGTCGGTCAGTGCCGCGCATTCGTCATACGTGATATCGTAGCCGGCTTTATTCAGGTTTTTGATCAGAATGTTGTTACTGTTGATCTTGGCGATATGTGTCAGTTCAAGAAAGTCTTCGATTTCCTGCCAGTACTCCCGGCGGAAGAAAAGACCGACAATATGTATTTCTTTTTCATGCCACTCCGTCGTGAATTCACAGCCCGGTATCGTAATGACCTCACTGTTTTTTCCCGCTTCCATGAAATCCTTCAGGCCCTGCGATGTGTTGTGATCGGTCAGTGCCAACGCCGAAAGTCCCTGCTTTTCAGCAAGGCGGACAAGTTCTTCCGGTGTCGCGGTTCCGTCCGAAAACAGCGAATGACTGTGCAGATCACATCTTTTTTCCATATATAACACTTTATCACAATTGCCGGAAAAGAGCGCCATGTACCATCAGTTCAATATTCCGCACAGCAAACCCATAGCCGTTCTCACGGTTTCAGCAGGTTTGCATATGCGGTATGCCGGCATAATAGTAATTTCGCCTGACGGCGAAAAAGCATGTAAAATAATGGCAGAAAATGGAGAATGACAATGAAAAGAATACCGACTTACACAGAGTTTTTTACCAGCACCCACACGGAAATGCAGGATGTGATGATGGACGGAGAGCCGGCGATCCGTGTCACCAAAAAAGACAAGCTGATGCAGTTTGACGAAAACACGATCGTTACTGTCAAAGATCTGGATTTTCACAACGGAACGATCAGCGTGAAAATGCTCAGCCGGCTTCTGCCGGACGCGCCTGACTTTGCCAGAGGCTTTATCGGCATTGTCTTCCGGGTCAGTCCGGACACCAGTGAATTTGAATCATTCTATATCCGGCCGACAAACGGCATGACAGACGACCCCATCCGCAAAGCGCACGGCTGCCAGTATTTTTCCTACCCGGGATATACATTCGCTTATTTCCGGGAATTCGGAATCACCGGATATGAAGCGCCGATGAATTACGGTCTTGATGAATGGGTAACTCTGAAAGCAGTCATTCAGGATGAAAAAGCATCATTCTACCTGAATGACGAACCGGAGCCCGTTCTGACCGTCGACCCTATGAAACACGGCAAAGACGCGCACGGCGGTGTCGGCTTCTTCTCTGAGATCGGCACCGAGGCATTCTTCAAAGACCTGAAGATCGAAATTCAGGATTAATGCCGCAAAGGTCTGACAAAATGGAACAGAACGAAAGAAGACAGTATCTGATCCGTTATCTTCTGAACGAACAGGAAAGTTATCGGGATATACAGATTCCTGCGGAAGCAGTTGAGCAGAAACAGCTTTTGAGAGCTTTGATGAATGTCCGCCCACCGCGCGACATCAGCGAAGAATTTCTGGCCGTGCAGAACGATTATCTTACGGAAGCCACCCGGCAGAAAGGCATCATTGATTATCAAAGCCTCTCCCCTGTCAAAGACGGTATCTATCTCTGGCAGGGAGACATAACGACCCTGAAATGCGATGCCATCGTCAATGCGGCAAACAGCGGCATGACCGGCTGTTATGTGCCGTGCCACAACTGTATCGACAACTGCATCCATACCTATGCGGGAATCCAGCTGCGCAGCAGATGCGCGGAAATCATGAACGTCCAGGGTCATGCGGAGGAAACCGGCAAGGCGAAAATCACCCCGGCTTACAACCTTCCCTGCTCTTACGTCATTCATACTGTCGGTCCGATCATCTATGACACAGTCAGAGCGGCAGACGAAATAATGCTTTCCTCCTGTTACCGTTCGTGTCTTGAAACAGCTTCGCAGAACGGCCTCCGCAGCATTGCCTTCTGCTGCATTTCGACCGGAGAATTCCGTTTTCCGAACCGGCGGGCCGCTGAAATCGCCATCCAGACTGTTGATCAGTACCGGAAAGAAACAGATTCAGAAATCGAGGTGATCTTCAATGTTTTCAAGGATAAAGACTATGACATCTACACAGAATTACTCTGCCGGCATTCATAAGCTCGCTTCCGCTCTGCAGAACTGTGATTCAGTTGTCATCGGAGCCGGCGCCGGTCTTTCGACAGCAGCCGGTTTCATCTATACCGGCGAACGCTTTACAAAGTATTTCCCGGATTTTATTGCGAAATACCATTTCACGGATATGTACTCCGGCGGTTTCTACCCTTTTCCTTCGCAGAATGAATTCTGGGCTTACTGGTCCAGATACATTTACGTCAACCGTTATATGGACGCTCCCCTGCCGGTTTATGAAGAACTGCTGAAACTGGTCAGGGATAAAGACTGTTTTGTCATTACGACAAATGTCGACCACTGTTTTCAGAAAGCCGGTTTTGACAAGAAAAGACTGTTCTATACCCAGGGTGACTACGGCCTCTTCCAGTGCAGTGAGCCATGCCATAAAGAAACGTATGACAATCGGGAAATGATCGTCCGGATGGTCCTGGCCCAGGGTTTTGCAATCGATGAAGAAGGCAATCTGATCATCCCGGCCGGAAAACAGGTGACAATGGAAGTGCCGGATGATCTGTTTCCGGTATGTCCCGTCTGCGGCAGGCCGCTGACGATGAACCTGCGGTCTGATGACCGCTTTGTCGAAGACGAAGGCTGGCACGCAGCCGCGGAAAGATACCAGAATTTCCTGCGCACCCGGATCACGGGAAAGATCCTGTTTCTGGAAATCGGTGTCGGCTATAATACACCCGTCATCATCAAATATCCTTTCTGGCAGATGACTGCCGGCCATCCGCAAGCCGTTTATGCCTGTCTGAGTTATGACAACGCCGCCTGCCCGAAAGAAATTGAAAAACAGTCCGTCTGCATCGAAGGCGATGCCGCGAAAACGCTGAAGGATCTCACGGAAGCCATCGGGCAGATGAGGGGTGCAGGTTTATAATTCGATCCGGTCCTGTTAGAATGGCTGCAGAAAGGCTGAAACATCTATGATCGTCAATTATCACACCCATACCGCCCGCTGCGGACACGCCGACGGGGCTGACCGGGAATATGTGGAGACTGCCATCGGCCGGGGACTGAAAACGCTGGGCTTCTCCGACCATGTGCCGATGCCCTTTCCGGACGGACACGAATCCGGCTTCCGCATTCCCATCCGAAAACTGGAAGATTATGTGCAGAGTGTCCTTTCTCTGCGGGAAGAATTTCAAAATGACATCGAAATCCTGCTTGGCTTTGAGGCAGAATACTATCCCGATCTCTTTGCGGACCTGCAGGATCTTCTCTCACCTTATCCGGTGGATTATCTGCTGCTTGGCCAGCACTTCAACGACAGCCGGGAAGCCATCTACAACAGCCGGCCGCAGTCAGATGCCAATGCTCTTACAGCCTACGTGGACCAGGTGATTGCCGGCATGGAAACCGGCTGTTTCACCTATGTCGCGCATCCGGACCTGTTCCGCTTCAAGGGACCTGACGCAATCTATGAGCAGGAAATGCGGCGCGTCTGCCGCAGCGCATACTCTATGAATATCCCGCTGGAGATCAATATCCTCGGTCTGCGGCAAGGCCGTAACTATCCGGACGACCGTTTCTGGACCATCGCCGCCCAGGAAAAATGCAAAGTCATTCTGGGCTGTGATGCTCATACACCGGAAGACGTCGCCCATCCGGATCAGCTGAGAAATGCCATGAATTACGCCGCCCGCTTCGGCCTGGTTCCCGAAACGGAAACGCGGCTCAGAAAGCCGTTCTGAAGCTCAGAAAAAAAGACCTCGTATCCCGGCGGATATGAGGTCTTTTCCGTCCATAACAGAGCTTATTCCGAATCCTTCCGGACAAACCAGACCGGGATGATGGCCGGTAATGCCGCAATAGCCGCCGCCAGGAACAAGGTATATGGCGGCACAAAATCCGCGCCGTTCATGCCCATGGCATCCAGACCGATCAAAAGAGAAATGACTGGTCCGACGATCATCGGAATCAGAACCATGAAACACATGCGCACACCCTGGAAACGTCCTTCCGTTCCCTCCGGAAGATAATCCTGGAAAGAGGACGTAAACGCGCCGGTCAGCGACAGAATACCGCCCATCATCAGCACACCTCCGGCATACAGGATCACCGTCTTCAATACACCATCGGTAAACTGGATCGCCCAGAAAGAGAGAATGCCGAGTATCATGATGGCCAGCAGCGGATAGTAGAAATGTTTTCTGCCTTTTTTATCAAACAGAACACCCATCACAGCCGTAAACACAGCAGCCCCGACAATGATCACCGCCATGGGAATCACGAAGCTGTCTCCCAGTCCCAGCGTGACGATCAGGAAATTGATGAGATAGGAGAAGAATGTCTGCTGGGCAATGCCGACAATACAGGCAGCCGCCAGGCAGATATAAATCATTTTATTATTTCTGATAACATCCCGGCGGAAGCCGTAGAATGTATCACTGAGATAATCCTTCCCTTCTGCTTTTTTCAGATCCGGTGCGTCCTCCAGAATAAACAGTGCCAGAAGGCCGGCGATGATCGGTATGATGCCCAGGACGATGAAGAAGCGTGCGTTGCTTGGGTTGGCGGAATTGTACAGACTTCCCAGACCGACAAATACGATGACGACCGCGATGACCGGCAGGATGGCAAGAATGGCATTCAGTTTGCCACGGTTGGTTTTATCCGTCACGTCCGCCACCCAGGCATTGAATGCCGCGTCGTTGGATGTCGATCCGGCAAAGGTCATCAGACAGTCAAAAATGATCAGAAGCGCGGCGATCAGGCCGATTCCGGAGGCTTCCGCCTTCATCGGCAGCAAGGCAAACAGCATGATTGTCAGTCCCCAGAAAATGTAGCCGAAGGCAATGAACGGCTTCCGTTTGCCGGCTCTGTCACTCAGACTGCCGGCGAAGATCGTCGTCGCCGTGGCGGCGATGGCAGAGAGAATCACCATCAGTGTCGTGACACCGTAGGACATGTCCGGCCGTCCGGAATTGGCGAAAATATCCTGGGCAAACGTTGCGAAATACATATTCTCGACGATCCACGCGATCTGGCCGACCAGGCCGAAAAAGACTGCGGAAAACCAGATCTTCGTGCCCAGCGGCGTTGATTTTTTCTCTTCCATGATCATTCCCCTTCTCAGTTTTTATTGAATACGAACAGGTATTTTTCTGTTTCTTCACATACTATTGTATGCCCGCCGTCGCTGAAAGCACAGATAATCAGAAACAGTTTTCACTCATTCTTTATGCAGAAAAAAACAGACGTGCTTCCAGACGTCTGCTGTTTCACCGGTGATTATCACGATCTCCGCTCACAGAAGCCGCGTGATCTATGCCTGAAAAAAGTCGATCCGCTGTCCGACGGGTCCAACAGGCGATACGTCAGCCTGGCAGTCCCAGGTATGTAATGATGCAGGCAATGACGCTGACAGCCACCGCCGCACCCGGCATCCATAGAATATCCGTTCTTTTATTTGCTAATACGGATATTCCGCCGATGATGCCAAATACAAATCCAATCAGAGAAAATGTAAAACCGAACAGCGACAGGACAACGAAGCCGCCGATTTCCAGCACAGCCTGACCAGTCAGATGTATCGAGCCGGCCGGATTGGCGATCATCAGCGGGCTCAGGATGCCGCAGACAAGCGCGAGAACGGCAAATATCAGGGCAATCGTCGACAGCACCTTTGACGTCCTTTTTTTCTTCTCGGCCTGAACAGGATCGTTTCCAATTTCTTTACGTTTCTGATTTGCGAAATGTTGTGTCATATATAAAACCTTTCTGTCAATCTCTATTCTGATTCCCTGAATTATATCTCAATACCGGTAAAAAAATGAAATCGATTATCTGATTATTCAGATCCCTGTTCTTTCTGCTATCGGCTGAACCGACATACTGTCATGGTCATAAGAAAGAGTTTCCGGAAGCGGTGGAAGAAGTGTCCGGGAAAGTCTATAATGACCCTGTGAAAAATTACAGGAGTGAATGATGATTACAGATCAGATCGATAAAGAACTGCTGACTCTTGCAAAGCAGTCAGACATAGAACTGGATCCGGTATACCACCGGATCGATGCCGTATGCATGGCCAATTCCGACCGGATCCTTTCCGCGTTTATTGAAAACAACGTGTCCTATACCGACTTTGCGGATATCAACGGCTACGGTAACTACGATGCCGGAAGAGACAAACTGGAACGTATTTTCGCAGACGTTCTCGGCAGTGAAGACGCCCTGGTGCGGCCGCAGATCATGAGCGGCACGAATGCTCTCTACATTGCCTTTACCGGCCTTCTGAAACACGGTGACACGATGATTTCTCTGACCGGCACACCATACGATTCCCTGCAGGAAATGATCGGCATCAGCGGCAGTTCTTCCCAGTCTCTGAAGGCCTATGGCGTCCGCTATGAACAGATCGATCTCGTCAATGACGAATTCGACGAAACCACAATCGTTAACCGGCTTGCCCGGAACGATGTTCGTCTCGTGGAGATCCAGCGTTCCCGCGGTTATTCATCGCGGCGTTCCCTCACCGTGGATCAGATCGGTCATATCATCATAAAGATCCGCGAGGTCAACAAAGATGTCGTCATCATGGTCGACAACTGCTATGGCGAACTGGCGGAAGAAAAGGAGCCCGGCCATGTCGGTGCCGATATCACCGTCGGTTCCCTAATGAAAAACCTCGGCGGCGGCATCGCGCCGACCGGCGGATATATCGCCGGCCGCAAAGATCTGATCGGTGAGATCGCCGAACGTTTCTCGGCCCCCGGCCTCGGCAAGGAACAGGGCGCCAATTTCAATCTCAACAATGCCTTCTTCAAAGGTCTGTTTCTGGCACCGGGTGCGGTCCGCAGTGCGATGAAGACAGCCGTCTTCGCGGCATGGATGCTGGAAAAACTCGGCTATGCGGGTGTGTCGCCGCGTTATGACGAATACCGCACGGATATCATTCAGACCGTGGAACTCGGCACAAAAGAGAATCTTGTCCGCTTCACGCAGGGATTGCAGGAAGCTTCGCCGATCGATTCCTTCGTCAAGGTGATGCCGGCACCCATGCCCGGCTACCCGTTTGACGAAGTCATGGCATGCGGTGCGTTCACCCAGGGCAGCACGATCGAACTGAGCGCCGACGCGCCGGTCATTCCTCCCTACACTCTCTACATGCAGGGCGGTATGACACCGGAATACGGAAAACTCAGCGTTCTTCTTGCCCTTTCCAAAATAAAAGAGAGCTGCTAGCAACTCCCCAATTGTCCTCCGTCGATCCGGATGATCGTATTGTTGATAAAATCCGCTTCGTCGGATACCAGAAAGCGCACCAGGGATGCGACTTCCTCCGGTTTTCCGTACCGCTGCACGAGAATCTTGTCCGTTTCCTGTTTCAGGAATTCCGCGTCATATCCGGCCAGTTCCTTCGGTGTTCCGATAAAACCAGGCGCGATGGCGTTGACATGAACGAACGGCGCGAACTGGACGGCCAGATCGTGCGTCAGGGCATTGAGCGCGGCTTTCGACGCGTCATAGTCAAAGCACATCGGATAATAGGTATTCATGCCGTTGGTGGAAGATATGTTGACGATCCGGCCGTATTCCTGTTCCTTCATATGCGGCCATACCCGCGAGGCGCAGTTGTATGCGCCGACGACGTTCACGTCAAGAATACGCCGGAACTGGTCCGCGTTCTTGCGGCTGAACAGATCCGGCTGATCGATCCCGGCATTGTTGATCAGAATGTCAACGCCGCCGAATTCTTCTTCGATCTTTGTGATCATCGCATCCACGTCCGCTTCCTTTGCGACATCCGCCCGGACTGCCATACAGCGCACACCGAATTCCCCGCTGATCTTTGCCTGAAGGTCACGGGCTTTTTCTTCGGCCTGGTAATAACTGATCACGACGTCGTATCCGGCTTTCGCCATCGCATGGACGATCGCACTGCCGATGCCGCCGGTGCCGCCGGTTACCAACACTGTTCTGCTCATGGAAAAAAAGAGCCCTGATCAGGCTCTTCCCGAATACTTTCCGTCAGCGGTGCTGACTGCGATCGTCTCGCCCTGTTCGATGAACTGCGGAACACGGACAGTCAGACCTGTATCAGTAACAGCATCCTTTGTCTGTGTGGACGGAGCGCCTTTGATGGCCGGTGTTGTCTGCTCAACGACCAGATCAACAGTTGCCGGTAAGGAAACGTTCAGAACGTTACCTTCAAAGATCATCAGGCTGACTTCCTGACCGTCTCTGATAAAGTACTTGTTGAAGCCGATCTGCTCTTCTGTCAACTCAAACATTTCGAAGGTTTCCATATCCATGAAGTTATAGACACCATCTGCCATATAAGAGAAATTAACGAGCTGCTTTGTGATCTGCGCTGCTTCAAATTTTGTGGACGCGTTGAAGTTTCTTTCCTGGGTGGATCCTGTCTTCAGATTGCGCATCTTTGTTCTCAGGATCGCAGCACCTTTTCCAGGCTTCACATGCATGAATTCAATAACCTGCCACGGATCGCCGTCTACGATGACGGTCAGACCTGTTCTAAAATCGCCAGCTTCAATTGCCATAGTATTACCACCTTATATAATTTACATCGATTATTCTATCAACTTATTCCCGTCATAGCAAACGCAAAGTATCCTTTCGGACCAATCCCGGGCAAAAAACAGGATCTTTTTTCATCTGACAAAAAGGCGCAGCCGCAGCTGCACCTTTCTGCTGAATTTACTTTTCTGTAAAGGCACCCGGGAACGCAAGGCTTGGCCTGGGTGTATGGAGCTGGTTTTCCCTGTCCAGGGAAAGCAGTCCGGACCGCATGGAATACTCGTACTGTTATAACTGGCAGATAATGAAGGAAATCTATCTGAAGTCATGAATATTTCTTCTTTGCTAAAGGTCCCTGATATTATCACGCTGTCCGCTGATATAAAATGCTTCTGCCGCAGTTTGTTCTTTTCAGTCCTGTTAAGACTGAGCATATTTTACCCGGCGATCTTTATGATCGTACGGTCCATTTCTTCAATGACGTTCTCACTCACACCGTATCTCTTTGCGAACTTGCGCAGGCTGACGGAAGCCATGGAAGCCAGCAGAACAGGTGTCGCGATACTGATGGCGTCGTGGATCATTTCCGGGATGCCGGGATATTTCATCAGATCACCGATCGGTGTGTCGACCGATAAGATTCCCATGATGGGTTCATTCAAAGTGTATATCGCGGAATAGGTGCCCGCAAACAGATGACAGATCCCGTCTCTGACATCCGCGAACAGCGGATTGCCCTCCTCCTTTTCACCATTCCACAGCGGCAAAATCACTTCCGCTTCAGCCCCGAAAGGAACATGCAGGGAAATCTGCAGGTGTTTTCTGTCGACACTCTGCCAGCTGATGCGCCACAATCCGGCGGCGGAAGTATAATCCATCTCCAGATGATTCAGAGCGGCGTGCGGCAGCGGCGCAATGCGTACCTTGCGGAAACCTGGTTCCAGAGCTGTCAGTCCCGCGCAGCGTTCAAACATCCACTGCACGATGGCGCCATAGGAATAATGGTTGAGACTGTTCATGCCGGTGCTGGAAATATGACCGGTCTCATCCAGCGAATTCCATCTCTCCCAGATCGTTGTCGCGCCAAGATTCACTTCATAAAGCCAGCCGGGATACTCTTCATTCAGCAGAAGATCATAAGCCAGATCATCGCGGCCTGCTTTCGTGAGCGCGAAGCACAGTAACGGTGTGCCGACAAAGCCTGTCTTCAGCTTCCGGTTGTTGTTTTCCAGCAGTTTCGAAAGAACAGCCGCCGCTGAATCCTTCGAGCCAAGGTTATTCATGATACTGAGAGTTTCACCGGTCTGCGTCATGATCGCACAACGGCCGCTCGGTGTATAGAACTCCTCATAAATGCCTTTTTCAATCTTTTCAGCCAGGCTTCTGTAGGTTTCAGCGTCTTCCGGATATCCGAGAAGTTCGGCAGTTTCTGCGACGATCAGCGCGCTCTTTCGGTAATAGACGTCCGCGATGAAGCCTTCTTCCGTTCCGCCGAGTACAGCATCCGGCTTATCCGCTCCGTCCAGCGCCAGCCAGTCGCCAAAATGGAAGACATGACGCCAGTGATGGTCCTCACCGTCTACCTTTCTGATATATTCCACCCATGCTTTCATGGCCGGATAATGTTCCCTCAGAATGGCAAGATCGCCGCTGAACTGATACTGGTTCCAGGGAATGATCGTTGTCGCATCTCCCCAGACAGTGGCCGTTGCGCCCATCGGGTTAGGATTGTCAGCCATACCGAAAGACGGAACGACCATCGGCACAAGACCTTCATGCTTTTCCTGTTCTTTCGCCATATCATACATATACTTCCGGTAGAAGGCATACGTATCGGCGAAATACATCGCTGTCGCGGAGAATACCTGGGCGTCCCCGGTCCAGCCCATGCGCTCATCACGCTGCGGACAGTCCGTCGGCACATCGACGAAGTTGTCCTTCATACCCCAGCGGCTGTTGGAGATCAGCTGGTTCAGTTTCGCGTTTCCGGTTTTCAGTGTTCCTGTTTTTTCGATATCGGAATACAGAGCGATACCCTGAAGATCTTCTGCTTTCAGATCATTGATTCCTTCAATTTTCAGATACCGGTATCCATAGAACGTGAATTTCGGCCGCAGGATGTGTTCGTTGCCGTCACTGACATAGACATATTCTGCTTTCGCAGTCCTGAGATTGTCACGGTAGAAGCAGCCATCCTGAAGAACCTCGCCAGCCTGCACACGGATGCGGGTGCCTGCCGGTTCATGAACACGCAGAGTAAACACACCGCTGATGATCTGCTTCATATCCGCCACCGTCTCAGAGGCTGGTGTCACAAGGATCTCAGGCTGAATCTTCTCATGCGCTTTCAGTGATACGCTGATCCGGTCTTCCGGCATCATGGTCTCATCACAGTAAACAGCTTTGACCGGTTCCGTTTCCGGCAGTGTGTCATCCCGGTGCTCCCCGTCATAGATATTGGAGAAGGTAATATTGGAGCGTTTCACCAGCCAGGAGTCATCTGTGCCGATGATTTCCTTTTCCCCGTTCTCATAAAACAGATGAACTTCCGCGATGAGCTTCCATTCTTTGCCATAGGTAAATGTCGCCTCATCAAAGCCGAATCTTCCTTTGTACCAGCCGTTGCCAAGTTCGACAGAAAGAGTTCCGCTTTCCTGAAGCTGTTCCGTGATATCGAACGTCTCCGCCTGCAGGAAATTGTGATAATTGTTGCAGTAAGGGGTCAGATATTCCTCGCCGACCTTCTTTCCGTTGAAATACGCTTCATAAAGGCCAAGACCGCAGATATACAGACGGGCTTTCTTTACCGCGCTTTTCGGAGAGATTTCTTTATAAAAGGCCGGATGTCTTTCTTCCGTGCTGTCACAGGTGATCCATTTTCCCTGCCATGGCGTATCCATTTTTCCGGTTTCAAAGTGGTATTCTTCCGAAACCGCTTCTTCACCGGCATCGCTCTGAACACTGACGGTCCAGAGATATTCCGTCATCGGCTCAGGTTCAAAATCCCCTTTTGTGCACAGCGAGTCAAGCTGTGACCAGCCGGTGTCCATAACTGTCTTATCGTCTTTTCTGACAATCAGGCGTGAGCATTCCGCTTTCTTTCCCTGCGCGTCCTCCACGATCCAGGAAAACACCGGCGTGCCCAGTGCATATCCGATTGGATCGATAAGATGACATACTTTACCGTTTGTGATTTTCATAATTGTTTTCCTTTTTTCTTTTGTTTTACTGCAGATCAGACCGGATATTCCTGCTTCATATCTCCGCGTTTTTTTCTTTCTGATTATCTGATTCTGAAGTTGTAAATATGGAAATGCGCTTTTGTTTTTTACCTGCAGATGACGTCTACCGGTACGTTGAAGATCTTTGCGACTTTGAGAATCGTGTCGATATGCCTGCCGACAGCCGCTGCCATGTGGTGCGTCGGACCGGCTTCTGACCATCTGTTCACGAATTCTCTCGCGCTGATGGAAAACTTGGTCCGCATGTTGGTATCACCGAACATGAAGATCGGCCCTTCCTGATTCTCGCCTTCTGCGACAACGAATTTGAAATGTCCGTCTCTGTCCTGGGTGATGCCGAGATACGTTACGGCACCTGTCGGCGGATAGAACTGGGTCAGATAACCGCCGCCTGTCTTGCCATGGAATACCGGAACGATTTTCATGGTCGGCTTGTGGGCCTGTGAAATCGCCGCATCGCCGCTTCCGGAATGGCCGATGATGCAGATGTCTTCCGGGAAGTCGATGGAATACATTTCGGAAAGCTGGCCGGTACCGGCAATGGTCTTGAGGATGGACATAGCCATGGCAACCTTGATATCACCCTCAACCGCACAGGCTGTGCCCTGTTTGATGAGCATCGAGAAGGCAGGAATTAACATACTGTCGAGTTTGCCGGCAACCCCCTGGGCAAAACCGTCGTAATGAGAAGCGACAAAGCCAATCTGCTCGTCTTTGACCCACTGTTCAAAGGCGACAACATACTTTGCCATATCCCAGACGGTTTCCACCGTGGCGCCGCCTTCGATCTCAAATGTATCGAGGATATCTTCCGCTTTTGTGCGGATCGCTTTTTCATCCGTAATGTTGTCAGCAATCGCCCACATCTTTTCCCAGTCGAACTGTTTAGTATAAACCCACATTCTGTGGTAGAGGTTTGTTTCATCGATATAGAGATCCATCATGCCCGGATACGGTCTGCCGATCTGGGCAAGATTGGTATCGCGGAATCTTCTTCTGACCTGGGCAGCCCGGCACCATTCATCAATTTCCTTTGCGACATAAGGATCCCCGCCTTCGACAACGCCGGTAATGACAGCGTGACGCTTGCCGGCTCTTTCCAGATCGGCAACCATCTCGCCGACGGCACCGCAGGCATACAGTTCGCCGAGCCATTTGGCGTTGTCCGTATTGGCATAATCGGGAGCCTTCAGTTTCTGGACATTGACCAGAACGACCGGGACATCCAGATCTCTGACCGCCGGTAACATGTTGTAACTTGTCGCATATGTCAGCAGCTGCATGATCACCAGATCGACATCCGCGGCACGGAACTTGTCGCCGGCTGCCTGGGAGAGTTCTTTTGTCGTAACTATGCCGCCGTCAATCAGATCAACGGTATCGGGGAGTGTTTTCTTGAATGCTTCATACTGGCTTTCAAATTCAGGAACCAGGGACGGAAACTGCGGTAAGTATGCACCTAAGGCAATGGCGAAGACGCCGACTCTTGCACGGGTATCAACTAACATCTTCTTTCTCCTTTATTTCTTTTCATATAAGAATTCTTCCGGCAGTGTGACATGGAAGTCTTTTGCCAGATCACGGAAATTCTGCGGCGTGATGGTCTGCAGCTTTGTCGGGGACATGCTTAATGTCTTGACCAGGATCTCCGCGCTCTTTTCAACGGTATGCATTAAGCCGAAGGTCAGATCGAAATCCGGACCGCTGGCGAACATGCCATGATGGGCCCAAATCGCTACGTCATATTTCTTCATCAGTTCGCTTGTCGCAACTGCGATTTCTCTTCCGCCGGGAACCATCCAGCCGACAACCCCGACACCATCCGGGAAAACAACCGGGCACTCCGTTGCCATTTCCCAGAGTTCTCTTGTAAAGACCTTGTCTTCAAGAGGCAGCACAAATGTAAGGGCAATGACATTGGTTGTATGGGCGTGATAGATGACTCTGTGGGTCCCGCTGGAAGCTTTTTTCTTGACTTCATGGTTCATAAGGTGACTCGGCAGTTCGCTGGTCGGTCTGCCGCCGTTGCATAAGCCCCAGAGGATCCTGTAATTTTCACCCCTGTCATCCAGTTCGATGATCGCACTTGTATCTTCCGGATCCAGAATGACATTGCGAAAGTATTTACCCGAGCCGGTAACCATGAAGTACTCATTGGCAAGATCGGGAACACTGGTGCCGATTTCTTTCCATTCACCGGGTTCGTGGAAGTACTGTCTGACTTCTTCTACTTCTTCCGGTCTGATTCTGTAGGAAAGATTTCCTCCGTTTCTTTCGTGCCAGCCCTGCAGCCAGCCATCATTGCACATACGGACGAATCCGTTTACAAATTTGACATCCATGATACTCATTGCGGCTTTACCTCCCTGATTTCAAAGCTCTCTTTGATTAAATTTCTCGCATCCTGAAGCGATGCGGTTTCTTTTGAAGCAATCATCTGCACAAGCAGATTTCCAAGTGCGGTTCCTTCCGTCGGCCCGGCATAGACTGTTAAACCTGTGGCGTTGGCTGTCATCTGATTCAGATACATGTCCTGGCTTCCGCCGCCGACGATATTCATGCTGGTATATGTTTTGCCGGTCAGCTTTTTCAGTGCTTTCACTGCCCTTCTGTAATCATCGGCCAGTGACCGGTAGACCACCTGCATGACTTCTCCGGCAGTTTGTGGTACAGGCTGATCTGTATCAGCGCAGGCTTTCTTTACTTCCTCAATCATGGAAGACGGCGCCAGGAAGCGGTCATCATCGACATCCACCATGGACGCAAAGTCCTTTGCGCCTTCCGCTTCTCTGATCAGATCCGGGAAGGACGGCCGGTTTCCGTTCTCATCGGCGAGTTCCTTACGGATGTTCTGGATCATCCAGAGACCCATGATGTTTTTCAGATAGCGGAATCTGTATTCATAACCGCCCTCATTAGTCAGGTTCTGTTCCATGCTTTCCTGATCTGTGATCGGCGCCATGTTTTCTACGCCAAGCAGTGACCACGTTCCGGAGGAAAGGAAGACGGCATTGTTGTCTTTTGCCGGTACGGCGAGATAAGCACTGCCGGTATCGTGTGTTGCCGGCAGGATCACGGTCATGTTCATACCTGTTTCTTTCTTGATTTCCTCACAGAATTCACCAAGGACACTTCCCGCTTTACTGATCGGCAGGAAGATTCTTTCCGGAAGACCGAGTTTATGGATCAGTTCTCTGTCCCAGTCTTTTGTATACGCATTGACCAGTGCGGTTGTTGTCGCATTGGTATATTCCTGTGCTTTCTTACCGGTCAGAAGATACCCGAGATAATCCGGAATCATCAGCATATCTGCAGCTTTTTCAAAGACTTCCGGATTCTCTTTTTTCAGAGCATACAGCTGATAGGCTGTATTGAATTTCTGAAACTGGATGCCGGTACGGGAATAATGATCTCTGAATGAGAGGATGCCTTCTGACTCAAGTTCTTCCCGGATGCCGTTGGTTCTCTCGTCACGGTAAGCCACTGCATCTGTCAGTCTGTTTCCCGCCTCGTCCAGAAGCACATAGTCAACCGCCCAGGTATCGATGCCCATGGTCACAGGCTGATATCCCAGTCTTGCACATTCTCTGATACCCGCTTTGACCTGATTGGCCAGATGATCAATGTCCCAGCACAGATGGCCGTTCTTCTCTGTCAGTCTGTTTTCAAATCGGTAGATTTCCTTCAGCTGAATCTTTCCGTTTTCCAGCCAGCCGAGAATATGACGGCCTGAGGATGCACCGATATCCACAGCCAGATGATATCCTGTCATAACTCCTCCTTTTTTTATTTTTTCTTCAGATTACAATTGCATTATAATTGGCTTATATACAACTATCCATCGATGATAGTCTTATGTTTTTTTGAAAAAGTCCGATTGTGACGGAGGAAACGATGCTTACCTATAACCTTGATATTGAACCCGGAAGCCTCTGGCTGCGCACGACTCCCGGCGAAACCGCCCTGGGTCAGCCGTTTTTCTGTTCCGAAGCAGGTATCTTCTATGCCCGCAAAGACTTCAATACGGCCCGCAGTTTTAAAGACAACTATATTCTTTTCTGCACCATAGACGGCTGCGGTCTGATCAGCCAGAACGGACAGACTGTTGAGCTACGCAGAAACGAAGCCCTGCTGATGAACTGCCGGTATCCCCAGTCATACCAGACAAAAGAAGATTCATGGCAGCACTATTGGATCCATATAGACGGGGAAGGTGTAAAAGCGATGGAAAGCATCCTGATTCCGGACGGGAAACTGACGCCGGTTCCTCTTTCCGCAAAAAGCGCAAATCTTCATTTCGATACCATTCTCAAGAACCTTGAAACCGACTCCGTCCAGTCTATCCTGACCGATTCCCTGGAAGTTCATCAGCTGCTCAGCATGATGGCTGCTTTTCTGATAAAAAAGCAGGCAGAAAGCACCGGCACCGTCCAGCTGATTCTTGAGGCAGCCGATTATATCCGCCTGCACTACCGGGAGGACCTGAATCTGGAAAACCTGCTGCAGCTTACCCACCTGTCCCGTTCCTATTTTCTGCAGATGTTCCGGCGGATTATCGGCACAACACCGCATGCCTATCTTCTTGCTTGCCGCATTACCCGTTGCAAGCTGCTGCTGGAGACAACTGATCTTTCCATTACCGACATTGCCGAACAGACGGGCTTCCGTGATTCTTCCTCCCTGAGTGTGCGCTTTTCCGCAATGGTCGGCCAGAGCCCCCTCCGATACCGGAATAATGCCCTTCATCAGCAATGACCTGGATCAAGTCAGCGGTATTCGCTGGATTGTCCCCTGCAGCATTCCGCCAGCCGTCTTTCCATAAAAAAACTTCCGGGAATTGAAAATGCCGTCGCGAAGACGGCTTTTTCATCAATGATCGTAACAGTTCCATCCAATCAGCATTTTTCCGGTAACTGCGGTAATTTATTTCCTGCTTCAGCAATAAACCCAGAGTTTTCTTTTTTTCTTCGCTGTTAATTCTGCTTAACAACAGTGTCTGTTATTCTGGTTTTTCGTCTGCTGATCCGTCTGATGCTCTGATATGGTTCATGACCAGTTTGATGATCAGCGGATAAAGTGCCGTGTAGTAAAGAATGGTGATCATTCTTCTGGCAAAATGTCCCCAGTGACTGCCCAGCATGGTGTCCAGCAGTTTGCCGATGTTGTTGTTCAGAAGGACAAAAATCACTCCTCCAACCGCCCACAGCAGGATTCCCGGAATATTGATGCCGGTCGGTTCAAATCGGATCCATCTGCGCTCAATATAGCGTCCGATACAGAACGCGATCAGAAAGGCAATATCACCATAGCCGTCATTCATCATTTTCTGCGGGTCCACCAGCAGTTTGCCGTCAACATAGGTCATCGGATATGGTTTGAAGGTTATGTAGACAAGCGATACTGCACCGAAGAGAATTCCGGCGAGCAGAAACAGATCTTCTTTTTCCGGATGTAATTCAATATATGAGAATATCTTATGCATGACGATCAGACACAGTACCGATTCACAGATCGCCACGAATACATCCTGCGGTGTATGCACCCCAAGATAATTCCGTGAAAAACCAATCAGCAACGTAGCCAGAATACAGAGAACAGGAAACAATCTGTTCTTCCTGCCGCAAGTGGCTGCCATTCCGCCGAACTGCGGCGCTGCTGTCGCGGTATGCCCGCTTGGAAAGGAATATCCTGTCGCACTCGTTATGGAATCCCCAGCCGGAACGATCCGCGCATCACGGATCCATGGACGGTACACGCACGCTGTCAGCTTGATCAGCTGGTTGACCGCCAGTGTGAGACACATCGACGCAATGGAATACAGGCCGTCCCGCTTATTGACTGCCCAGTAAATGAACAGTACAGCCAGGATCAGATATCTTGTCGCGAAAGTCGAAACAAACTCCATAAACGGCGTCCACGCATCATTGATGCTGTTGCGGAAATCCTGCAGAAACAAAAGATACTGAATATCCAGACTTTCTGTCTCTCCTTCATCCCCTTCAGATTCCACCGTGGTCTCCTCATATAGCACTACATCCGTTTGATCATTCACAGATAATTCATTTTCCGACGCAGTTGCCTGTGTGAACTCCTGTATTACTGCTGCAGGCTCCGCAATGTTATATGACGGAGCACATGGTATCGATACTGACAATAACAGGGCTGCAATTCCCAATAATTTCTTAATATCCCCCATAATCAAAGGCGTTTGCGCAAAACCGCAAAACACCTCTGACATAATACACTCTTCCGTAATGAATTATCATCAAATTCAGCACTGTTCAGTTAAGTATTAGACTTTTTCGATCATCTTACTCTCACTCAGTAATGAATTCTTGCACATAAAGTAAATAGTTTATGTTTTGATATATTACATTCATTTTTATTTACGGTATTCACTCACATCCACTTCGTTTACAATCCGCATGGTATCAGAGAGTGATATCAGGCAATGGATGAGGTTTGAAAGTATGCAGGAATATAACCGGTGCTCAAGGGATAAAAAGGTTCCGCGATGTATTCTCCATGTCTTGTGAAACCTACTTCCGATCCTCACACATAAGGAACCGGTTCTTAATCAGTTGTGCCGGCGGTAATAGTTTGCCAGTGCTCCGCAGAGATTGGCATCGTTGCCCTGTCTGGAAGCTGCGACTTCCGCACGTCTTACCTTAAACGGGAAAACTGAGAATAACTGTTCAAATTGTTTTTGTATCCCCTCAATGAACAGCGGATTTGCGCTGATCCCACCGCCGATCACGATTTTGCCGGGATCATAGGCAAACTGCAGGGTAAACAGGACTCCCGCAAATGTCCTGCAATAGGATTCAAACAAAGCCGTGGCCGCCGCATGTCCGGATTCCACCATAGCCATAAAGCTTTCTCCTGTCAGTGACTCATCTGACAGTTTTTTTCTGAACACCTGTGTAAATCCTTCCATTCCGCACTGATTGCCGAACAGATAATTGAAACCGAAATCCTGTGCGCTGCCGCAAAGCGCCATAGAGAGTTCCCCCGCATAGTTGTGTGAACCACGAAGTATTTCGCCTTTGTATACCAGCGCGGATCCGATCCCGGTACCCACCACGATAACAAGACCGAACTCCTCATCTTTCAGAGCACCGTTTTCAACTTCCGCAAGGGCAGCGCACCTTGCGTCATTTTCAATACTTACCGGGACATGATACCTGCTTTCAAGCAGTTCAATCATGTTGACATTGTTGTTGTACTGCAGGGCTCCACCTTGTTTGATCAGCCCTGTGTCAGGATTGATCGTGCCGGGAAGACTGATCGCTATGCCGTCATACTTTCCGGCATGGAACAGTTCATCAATGCATGCTGTGAAATCGTCGAGGCTTTTGCGCGGAGTGGGTACTTTCCCCTTTTCGCACAACTGATAATCCTCTGCAGCAGCCCATTTAATGAAAGTTCCGCCAATATCCAGCGCCAGAATACTCATACACACACCTCCGCAGCCGTTACTGCTGACATATTCGTCATTTTCTTAACCTTTATATTCATTGTTCACTTCCGCCTTTTTTGTCATCTGCAGCATTTATATTTTGCAGATTGAATTGAAAATGATGCGGTCCGCCGGTAAGAGTGCATTCCCGGTCATCCGGCAGTGTCAGACGCGCTTCTGTTCCAGATGGAACCACACACGTATAGCTGACGTTGTCGCCATTGCGCTGCCAGCGCGAGAGGATCGTTCCGAAATGGGTCTTATAGTTGCCCTCAGCCCAGGTCAGGCTGCCGCCGATAACAGGTCTCAGTTCAAATTCTCTGAACCCAGGTTGCACCGGTCTGATTCCGGCAATATATTCAAACAGGAACTGACATACCGCGCCTAAGGAATAGTGGTTAAAACTGTCCCTGAAGACATCCATGCCGTTCCAGTTTTCCAACATTGTGGTCGCTCCGAGTGTGACGGGATGAAGCCAGGAAGGAACAGCTGTCTGTTCCAGCAGCTTAAAGGCTTCTTCTTTTAATCCGTTGTCACACAATACCGGCAATAAGATTCCTGTGGAAAGAAAGCCGGTATTCAGATGATCATCCGCCGCTTCGATTTCTTTTTTCAGCTGCTGAACCACCAGCGGCTTTTTCTTTTCGCTGACCATGTCGTAGGCAAGAGCTCTGACATAGGCTGCCTGATGGCCTTTCTGGATCATCCCGTCTTCCGCGATCAGATAACGGTCATAGGCATACTTGATTCTCTCTGCTTTCTGCTTAAAGAATTCTTCATCTTCTTTTTTCCCAAGAACTTTTGCCATATATGCAAGCAAATCGCAGCTGTATTTCGTGCAGGCAGTCGCTGCTTCGGGTTTGCCGTACTTTGCCATATGGCGAACGAAGTCTTCCGGTTTACCGCCGTTTGCGAATAATTCAACGACTTCTTTTGAAGGCGGTAAAGGTTCATTCCATTCGCCATAATGGAATCTGGTGTCATAAATCAGATCCCCTTCCCCGTTTCTGTACCACTCTTCATTTTCATAAAGAGGATTGGTTTCCTTCATGCAGTTCAAGGAGAAGTTCACCCATCTTTTTGCGGTTTCATAGTGGTTTTCCAGAATCGTTTTATCCCCATACATCTGATAGAGCTGATACGGGATAATGACCGAACTGTCACCCCAGCCCACCGAATCTTCACCGATATTGCCTTCTCCTTCCGGTCCGGCAAGAGCCATATCCGGTCTTGTTTTCCGGACTTCCTTTAATTCTTCCGGATTGTGAACACTTGAAGTGGACGGAAAGGTAATACCAAGCTTGCCGGAAGCATACTGCTCGATGGACTGATCCTTCAGCCATTTTTCATAGAAAGCTTTCACATTCATGAAATACGCGGAGGTCCGGCAATAGATTGCCGCATCTCCTGTCCATGCGTTCTTTTCCCTGGTCGGGCAGTCCGTCGCGACATCCAGAAAATTGCCTTTCTGCGACCATCTGGCATTTTCGACAAGTTTGTTGATCAGATCATCGGAACATCTGAAATCACCTGTTTCTTCCATGTCGGAAAAGACGGCGATGGCTTTGAACTCTGCATCTTCAATACCTTCCACAAGTACATATCGAAATCCGAACCATGTGAAATACGGTTTGTATTCTTCCACCTCTGCACCTTTGCAGATATAGGTAACTTCCTGAAAACGGTCCAGACCGCCGTCGCAGTTGGCAGTTGAAAAGTTTCCGTTCAGATCCAGGCCTTCGCCATGTTTCAGGTGAACTGTCTGTCCGGGCTTTGTATTGTAAAGTTTCATGGATACATAGCCGGCGATGTTCTGTCCGAAATCGATGACCAGCCTGCCTGATGCGTCTTTGAACGGCTTTCCTTCGAATATTTCGTGTTCTCTGACCGGAACACCTTCTGTTTCAATGAGTGTTCCTTCTGTATGTTCATGGCACTCAGCAGCTTTGACCCAGCTGTTCAGTTCTCTTCGGTGATCGAAGACTTCACCTTTGAGATAATCGGAAGAAATCACTTTCCCTTCAGTGACATCAAACGATGTATCTGTCGGAATGGTGACTGTTTCGCTTTCATAGCAAAGTGTGATCTCGCCTTTTAAGGCAAGTGTATAGCCGAAATTGTTATGCCATCTCCACCAGCCGTCGCCGACTGTTGTCTGCCAGACATTTGTCCCTTCGTTTACAAGAGCTGTAATGTCATAGGTCTGATACTGAATCCGGTGATAATAGCTGGTAAAGCCGGGCGTGAACCGATGATCTGTCACTTCTCTGCCATTGATCTCAGTATGGTAGATTCCGTGAGAAGTCACCGCCACAGAAGCGGAAAGAAGCCCTGCTCTAACTTCAAATGACTTCCGGAATACCGAAATCAGCGGATTCTGTTTTGTGTCCTGCGGATGTGAGATCCACAGCGCATTTGTGCTGATCATGCCAGCTTCCTGCAAAGCGCCAGGATTCTCTTTGCGCATGTTTCAAGATCCTCTCTTGAAATTTCTTTGTTTTCCAGTGCTTCCGCGATCCTGTCACAGTCGGGCTGTGAACCCGGCATAATCCAGTCATTGCCGTTTTTGATACACAGTGCGGCGTCACTTGCGCCATAGGTTCCAAGATTCAGACGGTCGCTGGTTGTACCCCAGTCAGTCATGACAACGCCTCCAAAGCCCCATTCCTTTCTCAGAACGGTTGTCAGCAGATCATAATGGTTTGCGGTATGAGTTCCGTTCACCAGATTATAGGAAGACATGATGCATTTGGGAGCAGACTGCTTGATGCAGATCTCAAAGCCCTTCAGATAGATTTCACGCATCGTTCTTTCCGAGATGACACTGTTGGAACCGAAACGGTTGTATTCCTGATTGTTGCAGGCAAAGTGTTTGATTGTCACAGAATATTTATCATGTTTCTGAACGCCTCTGACGACCGCCGCAGCAGTCAGTCCCGATACCACCGGGTCCTCGGAGCAGTATTCAAAATTGCGGCCGCATAACGGCATCCTCTGAATATTCAGAGCCGGAGCCAGCCAGATATTGATTCCGTAAATTCCCATTTCCTCACCGACGATATCACCGCAGATTTCCGGAACTTCCGGATTGAACGCCTGGGCAAGAGCGGTCCCGATCGGAATTGCCGTGGTGAACTGATAATACTTTTTCTCCGATTCACTGATCTTTCTGATCGTGTCGATCTTTGCCTGAACAGCGGACCTGAGCGGTTCATCCAGGAACTGTACAATGCTTTCCATTGCCGCAAATTCATTGCCGAACGCCGCACCGTCTTTGAGAATGTAGCTGGTAGCCAGACGCAATCCGGCCGGGCCGTCCGCAAGGATCAGTTTCCCAAAGCCTTTTTCACGGAAGAAATCCGGACTTTCCGCAGCTGCACCTGCCACCGCGTTTCCGGCATTGCCGATAATGGAAGTGCTGCTGTTTTCATCATATCGGCCGACACATGTGTGAATCAGTTCGTCATCCGTAAAACCGGAAAGATCGATCTGTTCTTTCTCCGGATAAGACACTCTGTTTCTGTCATAGTGTCCAATGCCTTTGAGTCCCCGGACATCCGCCTCAAAGATTTTCAATCCTTCTGCATCTGCCTGAGGAAGAAAAACGGATCTGTCTTCAAAACCGGTATGGATCTGAAGACCGGTTGCTTCAAGGACTGTGACTGTCTCATTCAGTCTGACGGCACAAACATTCACGCTGTCGGCCATGATATGGTAGTCTCCCTTTTCCAGAATCCAGGCAGACTGTTCCTCGCTGTAAGATGCCATATTTTCAAGAGGCAGCCGCAGTGTGATCACTTCACTTTCACCGGGCTGCAGTTCACGGGTCTTGCCATATGTTCCAAGTTCCTTTAGCGGCTTATTGAGCGTTCCCTGTGGAGCTCTGTAATAAAGAGGCACCATTTCCTTACCTGGGTAACTTCCGGTATTTGTAACTTTGACCGTAACGGAAAGCTCATTGTCCTTCAGTTCGGTCTGACTGATCTCCTTACAGAATTCTGTATAGCCGATTCCATAGCCGAACGGAAACAGAGGCTTGCAGTCTGCTGTGTCATAATAGCGATAACCGGCATAGATTCCTTCTTTGTAGCAGGTATCATTGAGATCGTAATTCTGAAGCACATCACAGTCTTCTGCTTTAATCCAGGTGGCGGTGAGTTTGCCGGAAGGAAAGCTTTTACCGAGAATGATGTCAGCCAGCACGTCACCGGTCACTGTTCCCAGCTGACTCAGCAGGAGAATGTTTTCCACTCTGTCCATGACCGGTGAGAGATCGACCGGTCCGCCGACGTTCAGTACCAGCAGGAACTTTGTGTACTTCTCAGCACAGCGATAAATGTCTCTGACTTCATCATCCGTCAGAAGATAGTCACCTTTCTTGATCTGACGGTCGGATCCTTCGCCGCTGTTTCTGGCCAGCACATAGACACAGGTATCCGCTTCCGCGTCAATGGGAAAATCATATTCCGGCTCATCCGGCGTTTTGCCCAGTGCAGCTGCAATTACCGGTATTTTTTTCTTTTCCGCTTCTTCCCTGATCTGCCTGTAAAACCGAACAGTATTGTCTGCTTTACATGCATCGTATCTGTCCATCCACTCTTTTGAAACGATGGTAAAGCCGGCTTTTTCAAGACCTTCTTCACAGGTTGTAAAATGACGCACATTTACGTCACCGGAGCCGGTGCCGCCTTTGATGGTCTGTCTTGCACCGCTGCCGTATAAAGCCAGACGACATGACTGTTCCAGTGGAAAATCACCATTTTTCTTTAAGAGGACCGTGCACTCTGGTGCGATCTTTCTGAGTATTTCGCTATGCTTTATCTCAAAATCCCTGACTGTTTTGTCTGTGAATCTCTGCATGGTCTTCTCCTTTAAATCTGATTCACGATTCCGTGAAGAACCGTGTCAATTTCTTTCACCTGTTCCGGTGTCATCTGCAGCATTTCCATGATCTCGCTGATTGTATTTTTGCTTAACACCAGCTTCAGCCCGTCCAGCTGGTAGCCTCTTGCCTTTGCGACAAGAGCCATACCGTTGTACATCGGCTTGAGTAAAGCCTGGACTTCTTCCTTCTGTTTTTTCATATGTCCAAGTGAACATGCGATACTCAGAACCGGTGCATAGTCCGCGTTCAGCGACACTCTCTGCTCCGGCTCTTCAAAACCGTGATACGTCAGCTTTCCGAGCGTTTCCTTCAGCCAGCCAATGCTGTCTCTTGTCCAGTTGGGGACCCTTTCCGATACGCCGTTGGTGACGATCCAGTCTTCACCGGTCGAGAAACCGTGGCCGCCAAAGGAGTAAATATGACTTTCAAACGGAATATCCTTTTCCGCTAAAGCGAGTTCCATGCGAAGTGTATTTGTGATGTCCACCGTTTTGTCATCGCGGCAGGCAGCGAAGAAACACGGACAGGTTTCCCTTGTGACGTGCTGATACGGATACGGCATACCGGGCTGACACATGTCGACGATGTCTTCGAGAATTGCCGGATAGACCAATACGGCAGCGGCAGGTCTGTGCTTTGCCTGGGTAGCTGCGACAGCCGCCAGATGCCCTCCGGCGGAGAAACCGGAAATGACGATCTTCTCAGGATCGATATGCCATTCTTCACTTCTGTTCTGAATGAGTTCCATCGCATCTTCATAATCTTCCAGCGGCATCGGCCAGTTTCCCTTTTTATTGGTCGTATATCTCAGGATAAATGCCTGATAGCCGGCCTGAAGATATGTCATGGCAACCGGATCAGCCTCCCTGTCGGAGCATATGGCATAACCGCCTCCCGGCAGCACCAGCATGGCCGGACGCTTCTCAAAACCGAATTCTCCGCCTGCCTCCTGAATATACGCAGTCAGTGTGACATCTCTTTCTTCGTTTATTACGATAACTTCGCTTTTCATCATGCCTTCCTCCAGATTCTTCTGTCTTTATCTGCACATGCCGTACAGCCGGCGGGCCATATCCGCCTTGTAGCGGAAACAATCTTCCCTGAGTTTGTTCTGCAGCGGCATTTCTTCCGCTTTTTCAGTACCGAAGCCGTGATAACCCTCTTCGTATTTTTTCAGATCGACAAGCTTTCCATGTTCCCTGAGCAGTTGCGCATACCGTTCTCCCTGGGGATGTAAAGGATCTTTTCCGCAGACGATTACAACAGCCGGGGAAAGCTTTTTCAGAGTTTCTTCTGTGATCTTCGCCGCCGGGGAAAGAACTTCACTGTCCAGCGGGATCGCTGGCGGATAAAGAGAAAACATCATGTCATACAGTTTGTTTCCTTCCGGAAAATCGATCGGGATACTTCCGGTGAAATCCAGGAACGGCACTTCCATGATCTGTCCGGCAATCTGAATACCTTCCTTTGCCAGCAGGATGGCCGACCCGGCTGTCAGATGTCCTCCGGCGCTGCCGCCGGAAAGTATAATCTTATCCGGATCGATGCCAAGCTGTTCCGCATTTTTCTTCAGCCACTTCACTGTATCGACGACCTCTTCCTGCGGATATGGGAAACTCTTGTCGTAAAGTCTTTTGTAATTAACATTGACGACAAATGCACCAAGCTCTTCACTTAATCTCTGGCAGTAGCGGTCATCATCAACAGCGTCCATACCGACCCAGGCACCGCCGTGGATCTGCACAAACACCGGAGCACTTTCCATTATTTCAGGATAGTACAGCAATACCTCGACCGGTTCTTTGCCTTCCCGTTCGATTTTCGCTCTCTGGCCGATGACCGGATCTGTCGCATAATGCTTATTGATCCTGTGAAAGCGTGCGTTGAATATCATCTTTTTAATCATGTTCAGCGGTTTCATCTTCTACCTCGATTTCTAATTTCCCTCTCCCGCGGATGACGGCCATAGCCCGTCCCTGCCAGGTTTTTATCGTTCTTTCATAATAGTTTTCATCACTTTTCGGATCGGCTGATCCAAGCCCCAGGAGTTCAGGCTCGTTTTCTTCCCGAATACGCAGAGTCAGTGTCACATCCGGATTCAGAATTCCTTTATCATCCATAACTGTAAATTCAACGATTCCTTCGCCTGTTTCCATCTGTTCCACATGCACGTTATAAGAAGCGGAAACCAGTTCGTCTGTTTCTGCCGGCTGTCCATTGCGGATGTTGACAGCTCTGAGTGTTCCGGGTTCAAACACTGCTGTAAAGAAAGCTTTGTCACAGACGGTCTTCTCTTTTCCGACCTGCCTGCCATTGATATACAGTTCCACTTCGTCCGCATCAGAATAGACTTCCACAGTAACTGGATTTCCTTCCTGTCCGCGGTAATTCCAGCGTCTTTCTCCGTCGCTCCATCCCCATTTTGTCGGTGACTGTTTCTCACCGTAATGCGCAGGATCCTGCACGGCAATATAAGGTTCTTTTCTGAGTCCCCAGACAATCTCTCGCCAATAGGAGACAGGTCTGCGGTTTCCGATCAGATCGAAATCACCACAGCCGGCTGAGCGCCATGGATATTTACCGTAAAGATCATTGCTGTCACCTTCGCCATAGCGGTGCTGACCGACACCGGCCTCACCCAGATAATCCCAGGCTGCCCAGCCGAAGTCGCCGATGATCTGCGGGTATTTCATACACAGCTTCCAGTTTTCATAGAGAGCGGCGGGATAGCACTCCGTTCCCAGAATGATCCGCTGCGGATAATCTCTGATATCCGTTTCATAGCGGAATTCAGCGTAGTTGTAGCCGGCAATATCCGTCTGGTTGAAGGCTTCTTCCAATGGTTCCCCCATTTCTTTTGATGCCAGTACTTTGTAAAGTTCCACCATATTGCCGTTGAGAATGGAATTGATATCCACTCCTTTTTTAGCGGCAAGTTCTGGTATTCTATCCATCATGGCAAGAATCATATTGATGCTGTTGACTGTATATCTTGTCTGATCCAGGCTGCGGATCAGATCGCAGATCTTTCTGCCATACTGCACTTCATGGGGATCACTGACTTCAACGATTTCATTTCCGATGGAGTAAATGATTACAGAAGGATGATTATATGCCAGCTTCACCATGTCCTCTGTGTCCCGCTTCCAGTCATTGCGGAATTCACATGAGTAATCCCCCTCGACCTTCGGTACAGTCCATGCGTCGCATAATTCCAGCATCACCAGCATGCCAATCTGATCGCAGGCTTCCAGTACTATGCGGCTTGCTGGAAAATGGGCACAGCGGATGGCATTGTATCCGGCCTCTTTCAGTTTTCTGATGCGCCGGTAAGTCATCGCTTCATGCTCGATTCCCCCGATGATCCCGTGGTCCTGGTGTATACAGCCGCCGCGGAGTATGATTTCTTCACCATTGATTCGCAGTCCTCTGAACGGATCCAGAGACAGCGTGCGGATTCCAAAGCAGACTGATTCGATATCATATCCGCAAAGCTCCGTATGACATTCATAAAGATACGGTGCTTCGAGATTCCAAAGCTTCGGATTCTTCACATAGAAGCGAAGCGTGACAGTCTTTGTTTCACCCGGGTTCATTGTTACCGTCGTTCTGATTTCTTCGTTTTCGATCCTGTGTATAAGCTGTACAGATTCACGGGATCTCAGGCGGTTTGCGATTTCGGTACTGACGGACAGTTCAGCAGACTCCTGATCCGCATGCAGAACGGTCACTTTGACGCCATGGGGCACAATGTATACATCTTTTCCCCTGTACAGCCAGACATCCCGGTAGATTCCGGTGCCGCTGTACCAGCGTGAGGAAGGAACGCTGTTTCTGACCAGTACCTTCAGGGAGTTTGAACCCTGTCTGACATATTGGGATATATCTGTCAGCAGCGGCGTATATCCGTTGGCGTGCTGCGCGATCAGACTGCCGTTGAGATATATGGAAGCGTTTTTATAGATTCCTTCAAATTCCAGAAAGAGCGTTTCAGATACATCATCCGCATTGAATGTCTTTGTATAGCAGGCAGATGAATACGGATAATATCCGGACGCATTACCGGCCGGCGCATGTTCATCCCGCTTCTGACGAATCATCGCATCATGCGGAAGCGTCACTTTCTCAACCGCTGCTTTTCCAAAAACCGTGTTTTCAAATGCTGTTCCGATACCGGTATGGAACTGCCATTCCCTATTGAAACATTCCTTTTTCATATGTACCTCCTACCGGGACGTGTTTCGTGTTTTTTCTCTTGTGATCTTACCGCCGCTGTGCTCGATCGCCGGTTCATTGCCACCATGATTCTCACTCTTCAGATCATTTGATCCACAGCTTTTTTCAGAAACGATATGCTCACTTTTTCATCTGATACAAATGTATCACAGTAGCGTCTTATGAGACAATTGTTTCACAGAAAATGAGACATTAGACAGACGTTTGTATCAGATGAATTCGCAGAAAAAACACGTATGCCAATGAACCGAAAAAAAATATGCAGCCTCCAAACCGGGCAAACCCAGTGAGAGGATACATATCTCAAGCGTTACACACATTTTACGTACGGACAAATGTCTGAACAAAGCCTTTATATTTGGTTTTCCCTGAGATGCTCTAATCCAAGCTTCAGCATTTCACCATTGACTCCTTTTTCCATCCATTCTGCTGCTGTGATGCCTCCTTCACTGACAGTGAAAGCATCGGAACCCGCCAGGATACAGTGTACAGTGAGATCCGCTTCCTTATGAGCGATGTCCGGTTTGTCAAAGTAAAACAGTCCGATTTCCGGAATTGCGGCCATCAGAGCGGCTGACATATCCGCAAGGTGCTTCTGAAAACGGTCACCTGTTTCCTTTGTCGGATGCCAGTTTCCGTCTTCCTCCAGATAGCTGACATATTGGGTCAGAGCACAGTCACGGCTGGAGCAGCAGTACATGATTTTTACTTCCGGGCGTCTGTTGTGCAGGGCAATGAGGCTGTCGGTGACGATTTCCGTTCCAGTCAGTCTTGCGCAGATTTCTTCCGGTGCACCCCAGACTTCGCGCGCAATCTTCTGCCAGTTATTATGCATCATGGCGCTGTCGCATATAACTGTCGTATCATGACAATTCGGAAATTCACCAATGATATCATCTGCCAGCAGCGCTGTTCCGAAGGCTCCGGCAGAAAAGCCGGTGATTATCAGCTTTTCCGGATCTGGAACCAGTTCCCTGACTTTTTTTAGCAGCAGTTTGTAATTGATGTATCCATGATGTCTGAGAATCTGAGAGTTTCCATTCAGATCTGTATAGGGATAATCGTTACGGCCGCAATGGAAGTCACCCGTGGTATAAGGCAATACGACCACCGTCCAGTCATGGAACGGATTCTTTTTTGAGCGTCCGTTGGTACCGGTACGCAGCAGAATATCGGCAGTTTCTGCCTCAACGGCATAAAAATTCTGCTTATCTCTGTTTCCTGATTTATTTGGACGGGCAGCTGTATACGCATCGAAAGAAACACCTCCCCCGCAGAATGACAGCATCAGTTTGTTTTCTTTTCCCAGACGGATACATCCATACGTCGGCCTGTTTTCAGCTGTAACAGCACCTTGCGGCCAGTACTCATAACCTTTGCCGATCTTTGGTTTTTCAGGCAGGTCAGCATATCGGAAAGCCGTAAGCAGCCGGTAGGCCAGTCTGTCTCTCAAAGTCCATCCATCCGTGTCAGGCAGTATCTTATGCTTTCCCATATCAGCCTTCCGTAACATCTGTTTTGTATGGTGTTACCTTACGCTCCCATGCCATTCCGTTCTCTTTGAAAGAGGCCAGTGGCGGGAACTTTTTAAAGGCAACCGGATATATTTCGTCCGGTGCTTTTCCATCTTCGACCCAGGCTTTTAGGGTCAATAAACCTAAGTGCTTTTCATCCTTCGGTGTGGCCGGCATACCGTAGACATAATCCTGAACACCCGGACCGCCGGAAATATGGGCCATGCCCGGCAGTAAGAACAGACGGAAGAAATCGGAGGTATCCCCCATTGTCTTCTGAACGTCTTCGTAATAACGAATGGAGCTTGTCATCGGAATGATCGGATCTGCCGTGCCGTGTACAAGCAGCAGTTTTCCGCCGCGCTTTTGAAAGGCTGACAAGTCGGTATTCACTGCATCCAAATAGGAAGACAGCGCTTCACGTACCAATGTCCCGTCCCTTTTCAGATCGAAATCCATGAAATTGAAGTCTGCGCCGAGTACCCAGCGGAAAAGATAGAAGAAACTTTTGTCAAAATTCTCCTTTTCACAACGAAGAGCCAATGCCATCCCGCCGCCTTCACTCCCCGGTGTAAGTGTTCCTTCATAGACACCCGGCAGGCCTGTATATACCGCCATCAACGCATCAAGCTGTGTCTCATCAATACCGGCGGCTTTCAGCAGTTCACGGGTAACCGTGATCCTGTCAGGTCTGTAAAAGAATTTGTCTTTATTGTGGCGCAGGCCTTCTGCCGCGCAATTCTTCAAGAAGGTTCTGACCAGCTTCTTTTCCTGTCTTTTTGTAAAAGAATGAACTCCTTCAGCATTCAGATGCTGCCAGTCCCAAAGGAATGCCAGATGCAGGTTGACACGGTCATAAGCCGGGGCACATGCCAGAATGCCGTCATAGTCCTCCGGATAACGCTGTGCCTCACTCAGCGCCTGCTGGCCGCCTGTTGATCCGCCGAAAAAGTAGGAATAACGAACCTGTTCACCATAATATCCGGCCGTAAGAGCCTTGCCCACAACGGTCATGATATGCGTCGCACGGTGACCGAAGTCGTCCCAGACTGCTTTGTTGTCAATACCGCAGTCCGGGCCTGCCGAGGTACCAAGATCTGTTGTGACTGTGGCGAACCCCAGTCTCAGAGGACCGGCCAGCATCATCGGCAGGATTGCTCCGGCAGCACCGCCGTTGCCAACGCCTGCCAGGTCGCCATTCCATCCGGAAACAGGCAGCCACAGTTCAATTCTGATATTGCTCTCTGGCACCGGTCTTGCTGTTACGCAGACGACAACATGCTCAGGAATGTTTTTGAGCGGCATCATAGGGATGCTTTTATCGTCACCGGCAGGAACCGTTTCTGCCCGAGTGATTTCGCAGTTCTCCGGCAGAAAGCACGTCAGTTTTTCTTTCAGGTCGGTCATGATTACTCCTCTGTTATTTATAATTTCTGCTCAACTGAGCCTCACACTCTTCACGTGTGATCTGACCGGCATTGCATTTGGACATCAGTTCAGCATCTTTATCCTTCAGGTTATAGAATGCATACAGCAGAATTGCTGAGATTCCAAATCCGGCAGCAGGAATGAGATAACCAAGATTCCAGAGAGTATTCAGCGCAGTCGCCGACTGGGTCACACCCTGGGCAGCCAGATCCGCAAAGCTGTCTCCGACAACTTCTTTCCAGCCAAAAGCGGCAAGAATATACAAAGCTACGGAGCCGACCAGGCCTGTCACTGCTTTATTCAGGAATGACTGCAGTGAATAGAAGATGCCTGAGCAGTCTTTGCCGGTTTTATATCGTGTATATTCAATCGTGTCCGGCGCAATGTATGTTCTTACAACACTTATTAATGCGTTGGGGATCGCACACAGGCCGCCAAGAACAATGAACATAATCTTGTTATCACGGCAGAAGAAATAGATAATCAGAGTTGCCGCTGCCAAAAGTGCGTAGATAAATGCCAGAAGGTTTCTCTTGCCGAACCTGTCTGCTAGTTTGCCGCAGAAGGCGCTGAGAATAATACCCGGCACGAAACCGATCAGCATAACGTAAGTCAAAATCATGGAATCGTGAAAAATATAGAAACCGATAAACCCTTCCACGGCAGTACGCGTGCAGAGAATGGTTGAAATGACAACCGCCAGGAAATAGACCATAATGTATTTATTTGTCAGAACACAATTGATCATGTCTTTGAAAGTGTATTTTTCCTGAGAGCCCTCATTTTCAACATTTTTCAGTTCTGTATTATGTTCCCGGACTTTAAACACCATGGGAATCATAAAGACCAGGAAGATCAGCGCGCCACCGACACCGATATTTTTCAGGGGAACACCGAATCTCTCGCTTAACAGCGCGGAAACGACCACGGACATTCCAATCGCCGCAACGACTGTTATGACACCTTTCACTGTCAGGATGCTGTTTCTCTCGGACGGGCTGTCTGTAAGCGTCGTGATCATGGACTGCATCGGCACTTCTGTCAGTGTACATGTAAAGTCATAGAGCAGATATGTCACAAAGAACCAGATTATCTTCACTGCATCCGGCGCATTCTTCGGCATCATGAAGAACAGAATAGTCGCAAAAGGGAAAGTCCAGAAGAACAGACGGTACCACGGCATGTACTTGCCTTCACCCGCAAACCGCTGAACCAGTTTCCATTTTTTAATATCAATTTTGTCAATGATGAATCCAAACAGCACATCATCCACTGAGTCAATGATTTTGACAAGCAGGATCGAAGTGGCCAGTGATACGGTGCTGATTCCCTGGAACATAAGGAACATAGTCATGTACGACCCGACCAGTGAAGTGCAGAACAGACGCGCTGTGTCGCCGACATAATACCAGTTCTTTTCCGAACGGCTGAGCTGCCAGTCCGGATGTTTGTTGATTTTTTCCTTCGCCATTGTCTTTCTCCTTAAATATATTTTTCAATAAATGTCATCATTCTGTTAAACGCTTCATCTGCGTGAGGCTCTTTTCCGACGTTGTCCATGTATCCGTGGGGAAGATTTTCTTCCGGGAAGTAAACAAGATCATTCGGCACATGAATCTGATCCAGGACTTTCTTCAGATCTCTGCCCTCTTTGATGAAGAAGCCGTTTTCCCCTCCCTCATTGGAGGCGTTGATCCAGCTGGGAATGAATGAATCCCTGATATAGTTCTTGGCGTTGATCATTGCCGTATCTGCCGGCCTGTTCCTTTTCGCTCCGGTCCAGCAGCCCAGCATCGCATACATCTTTGAATCAAATACCGATGCGTCCAGGGCAGCTTCATCAATAGCCAGGACTCTGAGATTATCTTTTGTCATGACCGGCTTCACTTTCAGCATCTCTGCATATTCCGGACTGCATACACAGGCTGCGTAGATTTCTGTCATGTCCGCCCCTGCACTGCCGCCCGAAAGACAGACTCTGTTCATGTCAAGGTGATACAGATCCGCATTCTCCAGCAGAAAACGGAACAGTTCATTCAGCTGCCGGATCTGGGAAGGAAAGCGGTACTGAGGCGCCAGTGCATAGTCCGCGTTGATCAGGGCATAACCAGCTTCGATAATTTTCATCAGTTTGCCTGTCTTCTCTTCTCCTGCCGACAGCGGATCTCCTGTTGATTTGTTTCCGAATATGAAGCCGCCGCCATGAAGATAGACCACAACCGGATACTTTTTATCTGTATTGTCAGGCAGCCAGATATCCACATAACTGTTGGGATAGTTCTTCCCGTAGCAGACATCGTTATGCAGGACCATGCCGTTTTCCGTCTGAATTGTGTCCGGCTCTTTCCAGGGCTTCCATTCATTCGGCTGATGCCCTTTGTATACTTTTGTGTAAATGATCTTCTGCAGTCCCCTGCAGATCAGGTCATTAATCAATTTGCTCATTTGTATCCTCCAGAAGATCCATTCCATGATCTTCCTGTTTGCCAAGGATGGCCTCTTTGATCCATTCCGCGCAGCTGACTCCTTCAATCCTGTAATCATAGAAGACCGGATCCTGCAGGAGGCAGTGTTTGGTAAGACCTGTGTTTTTCTGACTTTTCTGCGGGCAGTCAGAGATATAGAACCGCGCCTGCGGTATTGTTTTCTTCATTTCCTTTACAGTGCCGGTAAACCAGCTCTGAAATCTTCTGCCGCTTTCCTTTGTAAAGGTGAAATCGCCGTTTTCGATATAATTGATCATCCGGGATAATCCTTCATCACGGCTGGAACACGCAGCCAGGATCTTCACCCTGTCACCGCGTTCTCTGCTTAAGGCCTGCAGAACATCAAGTGTGATATTGTCGGAATGAATCCGGTTTGTGATCTTTTCAGGAGATTTCCAGACATTTTCTGCGATATCATGCCATCCCTGAAGCGGGAAGAATCCGCTGTCAATCACACTGATAATGTTTTCGCAGTCCGGATAAAGATCCATGACATCATCCGTTAACATTGCCGCCCCGAATGCGCCGCCGGAACAGCCGGCGACCGCCACACAGTCAGGATCACCGATGAACTGTTTTACAGTTTCCATCGCTTTGCGGTAATTGGTATAGCCATGGTGATGGCAGATTCTTTGCGAACCATCCTGTGCCGTATAGGGGAAGTCACCCGTTCCGGCGTGGAAATCGCCGGTATCATAGATCAGAATCAGTTTCGACCAGTTCCAGAACGGGTTGTCTTTTCTTTCCGCGAAGATTCCGGTGTCCAGTCTCAGATCCGTAAACAGATCCATGTGAATAGTGTAGAAACCTCCGTTTTTATCTTTGGAATAAAGGGAGGCTGGATGAGCTGCGGTGTATTCATTCCAGCTGACACCTCCTCCCATGAAGAAGATCAGAAGTCTGTTTTCACAGCCCTTTTTAAAATCCGCATAGGTCTTTTCACCATTCGCAGCAAGACAGCCATCCAAAGGAATCCTTACCCATTTGCCTGTTTCGGGTTCCCCTTTCAGTTCCGGCAGTCTTTTCTTTTTGAGATACGGTGTAAGCACCTTCAGCCATAACGGCTCCTTTTCCCATTGATCCAGTTTCATAGCCTGCTTCTTATTCCTTCTTTATCAGGATCGATCATGACGGACGGTCCTTTATGTTTTGGATCATCCTTTGCCCAGACCTGAAGCGGTCTGACATCCGGTGCAAAGTCACCGCCCTTCTGCTGTTTCGCATGTGCGAAGCCGGGATGTTCTGCGACGTGGATCCAGTTTTCAAGATCTTTACGTCCGAACAGTTTCAGACTGTGGCCGGTCAGAATCCATTCAAAGTCATATTCTTCAAGCTTATGAAGGCTTCTGCTGTATTCCGCAAGATCCGTGGATTCCGGCAGGTACAGCCATGTCGCCGGGTTGGCTCCGTCTGATGTTATGAGCAGCTTTTTCTCTTTGAAATAAACTGCGGTACTGCCCTGTGTATGACCCGGGATTTCAACGACCTGAGCACTCAGACCGCCGAGATCAAACGTATCTCCTTCTTTGACAAAGTGCCAGTTGGAGAAATTCATCCTTCCTTCATCTGTCTTTTCAGGGTGCTTCGGCACCAGGATCCGCCAGAAGAAGATTTTATTGAACACTTTCAGGCGTTTCTCCATGTAGCGGTGAAAGGCTGGCTGATTATGCCGCTGATACACTTCCACATCTTTTTCGCTCATGCATACAGGGACATCGAACCAGAAGTTTCCGCCGGAGTGATCGATGTGGCCGTGTGAGTTGAAGACGATCAGAGGCAGATCTGTAATCTGTCTGATATATGCCTGCAGATCCGCAAACCCATATGCCGTATCAATGATACAGGCTTGCTTCTTTCCGGTAATGAGATAGCAGGCAACGGCGGAAGACTTGATTCCATAAACGCCGTCCATCAGTTTTTTACACCTGTATGTCTTTTGCAGTTCTTTCTCCATCCAGTTTTCCTCCGCTTGACTTTTATCTGATACATTTGTATCATAACAGTGCGATATGAGACAATTGTTTCAGAGAAAATGAGACACCGGAAAGGAGTTTGTATCAGATGAATCCCCAGGAAAAAAACACTTATGTAAAGCAGCAGATTACCAGCGCGCTGGTCAGTCTGATGAAAAAGAAAAAACTCACTGATATCTCAATCAGTGAAATATGTGACAAGGCGCAGGTGGGCCGCGCCTCGTTTTACCGCAATTATGACTCTAAGGAAGAAGTCGTTGAAAAATATACAGAATTGCTCATTCTGAAATGGGCAGAAGAAATCGACATGGATCCCAGTGCAAATATTTACACCTTTTTCGCGAGCATGTTTGAGCACTTCCAGAAAAACAGCGGTTTTTATAAAACACTTTACAAGCAAAACATGTCGCCAATGATTCTGAATGCCATCCGAAAAAAACTGAATGTAAACGGAGATACAGATCCGGCAGCCTTATACTCCCGCGCTTTTACCGCATATGGAATATTCGGCTGGATCGACATCTGGTTCAGCAACGGAATGAAGGAAACACCCGAAGAGCTTAACCGCATCATTGTGAGCAACATGAATACTATGATCCGAGGAGCCAAAGCACTCGAAGAACTCTGAAACAAAAGCGAATCCGTAATGGTTTCGCTTTTCCTTTTTATCTGTTCTTTTCAATATCCTGCCAGTTGGGATTATGCAGGATCTCCGCATTTTCCCCAAGGAAAACTTTTCCTGCTTCTTCATCCCCCTTCAGCTGATACAGCATCCAGGCGGTCATATACCCATCGGTTCTCATCAGCATCTCTTCATGTTCCGCTCCGGCTGCCCTTGCCCTGATTTTTTGAACATCATCCGGAACATTCTCATAATTTTCAATAAGCGCGGACAGCGGTGATACACCGCCGTATTCTTTTGTCGGATCTTCAACACCTTTATCATCGGATTTACCGGTTCCCGCAGTCATAAAATACGGGATATGAATCTTAGTGACGTCATAATGCCAGCCGAAATTGCCCGCCATAAACTGATAGGCGGCACTGCCAGTGAAAATGGTCTTGTACAGTTTCCCGTTTTCATATTCCGAAACAGCTGCCAGAGCGCCGGCCCCGCCCTGGGAATATCCGATGATTCCCATGTTTTCAAAATCCATGCGGCCATAAAGTATATGCTCCGCCGAAAGATTCAGCACACTTTCAAGGGTAATGGACGCTGTTTCATCGGTCCCGGTCTGCGAATCCTCATTTCCTGCAACGATAAAACCCCAGGAAGCCAGTCTTTCAAAGAAAGGTTCATAGGATGCCGCAGGTGTTCCGCTGGCATTTACAACCAGGATCAGCGGATACACGTTATTGTTCTTTTCGAGCTCAGCGGGATACCAGAAACGGATTCTGCCGATGGATTCATTCTCTGACGGCATTTCTGTATAAGACACTTCATAATCGCCTGTCTGGGAATATTTCATTTCCAGTTCTGCGTCCGATGTGAACTTCTTATAGTATCCTTCCGTGATTTCGGTATCTTTACCTGATGGGAACTGCGCTTTAATGTATAGGAATATGCCTGCGCCGGCAGCGAGCAGAAGAACGGCAGCAGCCAGCAGAATCATTAAAATCTTCCCGGACTTTTTCATAATGGCCTCCCGTTCTTTCTATCATCTGAGCAGTTTTAAACCGTGACTTTGAACATCACCCTTCACAGCGGCATAAATCCAGTCCGCAACACTGACATCATCCTCGAGTTTATCAAAAACATTACTTGATATGATGGTATGCTGCGTGTTGTGAGTTTCCGGATCTTCTTTGTATTTCCAGATATATATGCCTACACCGGGGATATTCTTCCGCAGTCCATCAACCATCTCTGTAAGGTCCTGCTGGAACAGATCACCGTTTTCTTTGCTTTTTGTCATTGTCCCGGTCCGGATATATGCCTGATACTCCTGCAATGTATCATCACGACAGGAACAGTCAAAGAGGATTTTCACTGTGTCACCCCGCTTATTATGCAGTGCAGTAAGACTGTCGAGCACCAGATTATCACTGATCAGCCGCTCGGAGATTATTGAAGGCGTCTTCCATAATTCTTCAGCAGTCGCATGCCATCCGTCATAGAGAAGCAGCGAACTGTCCACACATACCGTGATGTTTTCCGCAGAAGGAAAACGGTCGATTACATCATCCGCCAGAAGCGATGTTGCAAAGCCGCCTGCCGAGAATCCCGTTACCAGCAAAGTGTCAGGATTGCCAACATAAGGCATCGCAGCATCCATGAAGGCAGAATAGTTATTGTACCCGTTATGATAAACCACGTTTTCTTTACTGCCGTCCATATAGTGATACTCACCTGTTCCACTATGAAAATCTCCGGAGGCGTATGGAAGGACAAGGAAAGTCCAGTCGCGGAAAGGATTATCTTCCGAAGTGCTTCCGATCCCTCCGAAAGCAACGAAATCCTGCACCTGAGCTGTTGTGGCAAAAAACTCTTTGCCATGTTCGGAAGTATAACCGTTGATACTTGCGCCACCGCCGAAGAAGTATACTACAACCTTATTCTCTGTCCCGACCCTGATGAGTCCATGCCATTCGCTTCCATCAGAGGATATAGTCCCTTCCGGCGTAATCCGGTACCATTTTCCGATTTCCGGCTCGCCATTAAGTTCCGGATGTTTGACAAAAACCGTCTTACCCAGGATCACTCCCACAGCAATGGCAGTAATCGTTGCCACAACAATCAATGCTATTCCCACAGTTTTCATGACTTTTTTCATGATAACCTCCTTGTTATCTTTCCGAGACAAATGTATCACATGTTTTTTTGGTGACCGTCTTTTTTCAGCAAAATGATACATATACGGGAAGTTTGTTTCATTGCATAATCATGGATAAAAATCAAAAAACGTCATCGCACGGATGACATTTTCATATGGAATCAGGATGTATATTTGCATCGTTTCTGAACTTGATGGATCTCCTTTAAGAATATCAGAATTGTTACGCAATTGTTACGCAAATATTCAAAAAAGAGGGCGAAATAGCCCTCCACAAGCCCTTTATTTGAAGGCTTTCCGTTAGATTTAAATGTGATCTTATTCCCATTCGGTAGTGATTTATTGCACGTAAAGTAAATAATTTACGTTTCAGTATATTTCATGCGTTTCTATCTACAATATCCACTCACATCCACCACGTTTACGATCCGCATGGTAGCAAAATGGTAGCAGGAAATGGTAGCAGCAAAAACTTTCCATTGGCGATTTGTACTTTAACTTTTAACTTCCACACATCACATTTTCCATTGACATATGTTATTCACATGGCAAAAAGACAGTCTGGCAGCTGATTGAGGCAACCAGCGAGCACAGCTATGGCGACTGGACAGTCACCAAAGAAGCCTCATGCACAGAACGCGGCAAGCAGGAAAAAGAATGTACCGTATGCGGAAAGAAAGTCTCAGAGGGTATTCCCCAGCTGGAACATGTGGATGACAATGAATGGGTGATCGTCATAGCCGCAGGCGCAAGCTCATCCCGCAAGAAGGCAACCCATTGCGAATTATGCGGAAGGGAAATGCAGACTGAAACATTTGAGCTTTCCATGGAGGAAAAGAATGCGATCCGCAAAGCCGAATCCTATCTCAGCTTCATGGCATTCTCGAGAAAAGGCCTGATCGAACAGCTTGAATTCGAAGGCTTCAGCACTGAATCTTCAACCATGGCAGTGGACGCACTGAATGTGGACTGGAACAAACAGGCCGCCCTCAAAGCAAAGTCCTATCTGGAAATGATGTCCTTCTCACGCTCAGGTCTTATCGATCAGCTGCTGTTTGAAGGCTTCACCAGAGATCAGGCGGAATACGGCGTCAGCGAAGTGGGGTATTAATTTCAAAATTAGACATCATTCATCACGGATGGTGTCTTTTCTTATTCGGGGATTTCAATGTGAAAGAAAAACAGCAGGAATCAAACCTGCTGTCATATAAAGAATGAAGGGCACACCGGTAATAATCGTA
The DNA here is from genome assembly GCA_017404505.1 of Solobacterium sp. GTDB lineage: Bacteria > Bacillota_I > Bacilli_A > Erysipelotrichales > Erysipelotrichaceae > Bulleidia. Next base: position 152,180 of record JAFRCE010000013.1, read on the forward strand.
TACAAAACGGAACCGGCATCAAATTAATGTATCTCGTTCACATCTGTGTTTTCAGATGCATTGATAAGAGATTAATGAAGAAAATTGTCGTGATGGCGGGATCCGGCTCCAGAGGGGACTGAATTGTCTTTCTGTCCGGCAGAACGATCACACGGTCGCAATACTTTGCGGCCTCATGCTTTGGCGCGCATGTGATCAGCATGATCTTCGGACGGTTCTCACACTCTGACAGTTTTTTCAGCAGCGGCACAAAAATCCTGGACCGTACTGAGAATACAATGAACAGATCCTCCTTACGGCAGTAGGAATCCAGCTTGAACACTTCATCATAAGGAATCATTTCCGAAGAATACCGGTAATTGAGCAGGGCGGTATTCATCAGCTGCGCCGATGCGCGGGAACGGTGGTAACCGCTCACGAAGATATGACGGGCTTCACCGATCTCTTTCACAATCTGTTCCAGGGTATCCGCGGAAAACAGTTCCTCAGTCTTTTCCAGAAGGCGTGCTGTTTCCGAAGACAGCGTGATATTCTGGCTCTGCTCTGTCAGGGTGTTTTTATTGCGGGCAATATCATAGCGGAATTCCGCATAGCCGGAATATCCGATTTTTTTTGCGAAACGCGTCAATGCAGGCTGGGAAAAACCGTATTGTTCAGATATTTCCGATGTTTCCAGACGGGCAAACAGTTCGGAATCCGCCATGACCGCTTCCGCAATCTTCCTGTCCGTCGGAGTCATCTGGCTTTCAGCCATCCGTATTCTGTTTAACAGACTCATTGTAATCACCTCAGATACATTTATTATATCAGTGGATTCAAAATCATCTAAGAATGAATTGAATGAATATTCATTCAAATTATTTAAATTTACTATTGAATGAAAATTCAAAGGGTGCTATATTCTGGGTGTACAGAAATGAATGTATATTCAGGAAAGAGGAGGAAAACATGTCCCAGTCTAAAACTTCATTCATGGATACGATGTCCGCATGGATGGAAAAGCACATCGTCCCGATCGGTGTAAAGATCGGCAACCAGCGTCATCTCGCCGCAATCCGCGACGGTCTTGCAATCCTGATCAACGTTACGATTATCGGCGGTTTCGCAATTCTTCTTGCCCAGCCCCCGATTCCGGCCACGATTACCGAACCTTCCAACTTCTTCTATGCATTCCTGCTTGCGTGGAAGAACTTCGCGGCTGCCCATGCCGGCACACTGCTGATTCCGTATTACCTGACAATCGGCATTATCAGTCTCTATGTTGTATGCGGTGTTTCCTACACACTTGCAACAAAGTATAAACTCAACGGCATCAACAATATGCTGTCAGCTCTGCTTGTCTATCTCTGTGTATCCGGTGCCGTCAACCTTGAGACAGCTTCGATCACAATCGGAAACCTCGGAGCAGGGTATATGTTCGCCGCGATGATCACCGGTATCCTGGTTGTTGAAATCGCAAAATTCTTCCGCGACAAGAACATCACAATCAAAATGCCTGATTCTGTTCCGCCCAATGTCGCCGCCACATTCTCAGCACTGCTGCCGTTATGCTTCAGCGTCGTCGCATTCATGGCTCTCGACGGTGTGATCAAGGCTGTGACAGGTGCTGGCTATGCAAGCCTCATCTATACAATCTTCCAGCCGCTGATGCGTGCAACCGGTTCACTGCCTTCCGTGCTGCTCATCAACATTCTGATGACAACATTCTGGTTCTTCGGTATCCATGGCGGAAACATGCTCTCAGTTGTCACAAGCCCGATCACAACAGCAGCTCTTGCCGCCAACGCGGAAGCGATGACATCCGGACAGGCTCTTCCTTATATCTATGCCGGTTCCATGAGTACTGTATTCGGCAACTGGATGACGTATAATGCACTCGTACTGGTGCTTTTCCTGTTCGCAAAGTCCAAGCAGAACAAGAGCATTGCCAGAATCGGTGTTGTGCCGTCCCTGTTCAATATCAATGAACCGCTGATCTTCGGTCTGCCGACTGTGCTGAATGTCTACACATACATTCCGATGCTCATCTGCGGTTGCTTCAACTGCGCTGTATACTATCTGCTGGCTGCCGCCAATGTCGTTGGCCGCTTCTATATCACTCTTCCGTTCACCATCCCCGGTCCGCTGCAGGCATTCCTGGCAACCGGCGATGTCAAGAACATCCTGTTATGGATCGTCCTGTTTGCGGCTGACATCGTCATCATGCTGCCGTTCATCAAGGCATATGACGGTCAGCTCGTCAAACAGGAAGCCGGCGAACAAGAATAATCAGCATTGTGGATCAAAGGAGGTAATACATGGTCAATTTCACAAAAGAACAGATCACAGAACATATCTGGCGCCTGAGAGGTCTGGGAGATGTCTGTATGTATTATGTCCGGGGATCCGGCAAAGGCGCTCTGATTGACACGGCATACGGAGTAGGAGACTTGAAGGGTTACGTTGAGCGTGAATTCAACCAGCCCTACGATGTCATCATCACCCACGGCCATGCCGACCATGCCAACGGTATCTCGCAATGGCCTGCTGTGTACATGAATCACAGAGATATCGATCTCTATTACACCCGCAGCGACATTGAACTGCGCAAACAGATGCTCAGACGCACTGTCCCGGATATTGATACATATCCCGAAGAAGATTTCCATGCACCGTTTGAGGGAGCCTTCCTTGAGCTGGATGATGCGGTGACATTCGATCTTGGAGACTGCACCATACGCACAATCCTGGCTCCCGGCCATACCCAGGGCATGATGGTCCTGCTGGTGCCGGAAGACCGTACCGCGCTCTTCGGCGATGCGTGCGGGGTATCCACATTCCTGTTTCGGGATGAATCCTCCACGGTTGCGGAATACTGCAATACATTAAAGAAACTCAAGCAGTACGAAAACACCTATGACCGCATTCTGCGCCAGCACGGCACATGTGAGTCTCCGAAATCACTCCTGGATGAAAACCTTGAAGTGGCCGAAGAAATTCTTGCCGGCAAAGATCACCATATCCCGTTTGAATATATGGGATTCCATGTGTGGATGGCAGAACCGGTTGACCCCGTCACATTCCAGAGAACGGATGGAAAATCCGGAAACATTGTCTACGCAGACAACAAAATCCGCTGATGATATGAGGCGGCGGGAATCTCCCGCCGCTTTGGTTTTATTGAAAAGAGGTTTAAAGCTATGCACCTGAATGAGCTGTTTCTGCTGCAGTTTATGATGTTTGCGGAAATGATCGTCGGATACCTGCTCTGTAAAACCGGAATCCTTTCTCCGAAAGATCGTTCCGTGTTTTCCAAAGCGGTGATCAATGTCTTTCTGCCCTGCAGTATTGTTAATTCTTTTCTCACACGTCCGGATTCCAATGTATTGCAGGATTTTCTGACCGTATTGCTGGTGTCGGTGCTGATCCAGGTGCTCTGCACATTCCTTGCCGCCATCCTGTACCGTCATACACCTGAAAACCGCAGACCCATTCTGCAGTATGCCACCGTATGTTCCAACGCGGGCTTTCTAGGCAACGCGGTTGCGGAAGGTGTCTATGGAGAGCTTGGTCTATTATACGGCCAGATCTATTTGATTCCGTTACGGATTGTCATGTGGACAGCCGGCATCTCCTACTTTGAAGGGCAGTCTGACTTCAAGAGCAAGCTCATGAAAATTCTTACTCATCCATGCATCATTGCCGTGATCATCGGCTTATGCATCATGCTCACAGGCATCACACTGCCTGCCGCGCTGACCCGCACCATGAGCTCGCTGGGACGCTGTTCCACACCGCTCATCATGGTCTTCCTCGGTATGGTGCTTGCTGAGACCGGCTTCAAAGGAATGATCAACAAAGAAACCGTCAGATTTGCAGTGCTACGTCTGATTGTGATCCCGGCTGCGGTATTGCTGCTGTGTCTTGTGCTGCGCATTGACAGTTTCATCACCGGTCTTTCGGTATTGCTGGCCGCGATGCCCGCCGGAAGCACCACTTCCGTACTGGCTGAACAGTATCACAGCGATGTCGCATTCGCTTCTGATATCGTGGTCTTTACCACGATCGGCTCGATCCTCCTTCTGCCGGCATGGGTGATGCTGCTGCAGATGCTGTGAAAGATTTCCTAATTTGCTGATCACCTGTGCCTGCTTACCAGGCCGCTGGTTTTACATGATGCGCAAACATGGAAAGTGAAAATGACAAAAAAACCATGTCCTGTCTGTTTCACAAAGTGATCCGGGGCCTGTCAAGTAGACACAGGAAATATCTAAAGTAACACCTGCCCAATCTGAGTGATTTTTTTATGCCGGATTCTTATCCTGTAATTACTCATAAAAATAATGTATTTTCGGAAAATGGTATCAAAATGGTATAAGCATCTCCAGGCAAAATGAAAATGCCGCCCGTAAGCGACACTTTTCATCAATTTATTGCTGTTTTTATGGTTTTTTGGCTTCAAAATCAATGATTTTTCGGCATTTTTCTCCCACTTTCAATACACATCCAAGCCTTGTTGAACTATTCCCACTCGGTAACGATTTCTTGTACGTAAAGTAAATGATTTACATTTTGATATATTTCATGTGTTTGTATCTACGATATTCACTCACATCTACCTCATTTACGTTCCGCATGGTAGCAAAATGGTATCAGAGAGTGGTATCACGACAAAGAAGAAATCCCATGTAGGATGGAAGTGTCAGTATTCCGTTCGCATATCCCACATTGTAGTCATTTCCCAGTTTTACTGCACGATGAACATGATACTTCTCGGGATGCGCAAGAATTGTTTTTACACTTTTCGCATTTCCGGTTGAAGCTTTGATTTCCAGAAGTGTCGCTTCATTCTGAAAGCGGATAATAAAGTCAATCTCCAGTCCTGAATCTTTATGAAAATAGTACAGTTTTCTTCCCCTCTTCCCAAGGATATCCGCCATTAGGTTTTCAAAAACTGCGCCTTTATAACCATACAGATTTCCTTTGAGAATATCGTACTGTGTCCCGTCTTCCAGCATTGCTGTAAACAGCCCGGTATCCGCCATATATACTTTGAATATTTCCGGTATCGCATTACCATCCAAAGGCAGCTCAGGTATCGTCAGGTTATAGCATCTTCTGATAATCCCGGCATCTTCGATCCATTTGATACTACCTTGAAACATCTCAGAAGTCCCCTTCTTCCGGATCACAGAATACTGGAATTTTTTGTTTTCTTTTGCCAGCTGTTTCGGAATTGAATCAAAGCATTCCCGGATCTTTGATTTATCTTTTCCGACAGCGTATTTGACCATATCATCCCTGTATTCATCAAGAATGTTTCTCTGCAGAACAAGTGTCTGGGATATCTGGTGTGTGTCTATGAAACGCTGCACGACTTCCGGCATACCGCCGATAACTGTGTATTGCAGAAGAAGTTCTCTCATCCGGTTATGGATCGGTTCAGGTACGGGTGAGCATTGCTCCAGGCTGTTCTGCATCAAATCGATCACCTGGTCACTGATCCCATTTGCCCAGAGAAACTCTTCAAAATCCAGCGGAAACATTTCTATGATCTCTTCATAGCCGACGGGGATCGACAATTCCTCATCTCCATACCCGCTTACGCCAAGTAAAGAGCCTGTCGCAATCACATCATAGCGGCCATCTGTTTTAAAGAATTTCAAGGAAGTCCTGGCATTCGGGCAATGCTGTATTTCGTCAAGGATGATAATCGTCTGTCCTGCTTCAAAAACTGCTCCTGTTCCAAGCAATGCTGACATATACATAACCAGATCATCAACTTTCAAAGACCCGGAAAACAAAGATGCATATTCCGGATTTTCAAAAAAATTGATATAGATCACATGTGAATAATTCCTGCGTGCAAAATCCATAACGCTGAAAGTCTTTCCACACTGACGCACCCCTTTGATTACCAACGGTTTTTTATGTGGATCATTCTTCCAGTTATTCAGCCGCTCTGTTATTTTTCGTTTCAGCATACATTTCACCACCCGCAAACTAAGTATATAACTTTTTCGAGCGACTTTATATAATATTATGCGACTTTTTCAAGTGACTTTTAGAACTGATTATGGTAATTCTATTCCCACTCAATAATGATTTCTTACACGTAAAGTAAATTATTTACGTTTTAGTATATTTCATGTATTCCTATTTACAATTTTCACTCATATCTACCACGTTTACGATCCGCATGGTAGCACAATGGTATCAGAGAGAGGTATCACCTCACTCTTTTATATCTGTAAAAACAATTCGTACTGTTCCTACTCTAATCTGATATTAAAATCACCTTTTCAGACACTGTTGGGCTGCATTAATTTCACCTTTTGCTGAATCCGGCAAAACAGGAATGCTGTCAGCAATATCAAAAGACGGGACATATTGCCCCGTCCTGTGCTTTGAAAAGGGAGTATTCAGATTGTTATTGTTCTGAAAAGGTTCTGGTGGTGTTTGTTTCGAAATATGGTTTGAGTTCGGGTTTATATTTCAGGAACAGGCTGCCGTCATTAGATTTCGCCATAGCTTCTGATTCCCAGATAATCACATTCAGAATCTGTTCCGGATTGTTCCGGTCCTGCCATACCTTCGCGTCGATGACGCCCGGCACTTCTTTCATTTCATTCATGAATCTGCATGAAGCCAGTCTGTATTCTTCGTGACAGTCTTTTTTCGCGGTATTTTCAATAACAACAATATACATCAGACAAGATCCTTTCCGTTTGTTGCGATGACATTCCTGTACCAGAAGAAACTGTCTTTCCTGTATCTTCTGCAGTCGTCATCATAATCGACATAAATGAATCCGTATCGTTTTTCCCGGTCGCCGGAAGCGCTGTAAAGATCAATGCATCCCCAGGGAAGATACCCGAGACATTCGACATGATCTTCGTCAACAGCCGCTTTCACTGCTCTGATATGTTCTCTTAAATAACTGATTCTGTAATCGTCATGTACTTTTCCGTCTTCCGTCAGAACATCGTCTTTGACACCGAGTCCGTTTTCGACGATCATGACCGGAAGCTGATACCTGTCATACAGGTCGTTCATCAGGATCCTCAATCCGACAGGATCGATCGTCCAGCCGAACGATGACTGTTTCAACCGGGGATTGCTCATGGCCTGATACATCATCTGTACAGTACCTGCATTTTCATCTGCTGCGTTCTGTTCTGTTCCCGCGCAGACGGAGTAGTAATAGCTGAATGAAATGAAATCAATAATCGCATTCGGATCAGCGAACAGATCCTGATCTTCTTCAGAAATCCAAAATCCTGCCCGATTCATTTCATAAGTGTTTTTCGGTGTATATCTGCCTCTTGTCAGAAGGTCCAGATAATCATAATTCAGTTTCTGATTGTGATTTCTCGCCATCAGAACGTCCTGCGGATCAGAGGTCAGCGGATATGCCAGAGCGCTGGCAAACATACAGCCGATCTGAGCGTTTTCGATCATCTCATGACATTTTTTGACAGCCGCGAAATGAGCGATATTTGTGTGATGATAAACAGTATATTTGAAACTTTCGTATGCCGGATCGTCTTTTGACATCTTCATGCCTGTGCCGAATGCCGGAATCATGACAGTCATGTTGTTCTCGTTCAGTGTCAGCCAGTATCTGACATATTCGCCGAATTCCCTGAAACAGGTTTCTGCATATCTGACGAAAGCATTCACGGTTTCGATACCGTACCAGCCATGATACCTGTCGATCAGTGACTGCGGCATGTCCCAGTGATACAGCGTAACGACCGGCTCGATATGATTGACTTTCAGCAGACTGAAGACATTGCGGTAGAAGGCAATTCCCTGGGGATTGATTTCACCGTCGCCATCCGGAAAGATCCTCGTCCATGCGATCGACATACGGAAAGCCCTGAATCCCATTTCCGCCATCAGCTGAATGTCTTCTTCATAGTGATGATAGAAATCTGATGTTACGGAATAATCTTTTGTTTTGTTGGAACCCATCCAGGATTCCGTGTTTTCCGCAGCTGCTTTTGCGTTAGCGGAGATCGTATCATAGAAGGACATGCCTTTTCCGCCTTCCTTCGCACCGCCTTCAAACTGGAATGCGGATGTGGATCCTCCCCAGAGAAATGTGTCTTTCATATTCGCCTCCTTTTTATCTGACTGTCAGAATGGTGTCGCCTGCATGAACAGTTTCAGCGTCGGCTTTTTCAATGGATTCGTATTCGTCTGTATTTGTGATAATGACCGGTGTTGTGACGTCGTAGCCTTCTGCCTTGATGGCATCAAGATCGAATCTGACGATGACATCGCCTTTTCTGACTCTGTCCTCAGCCTTTTTAACTGCTTCAAAGTGTTTTCCATTAAGATTGACGGTATCCATACCGATATGCATCAGGATTTCCGCTCCGTTGTCAGCTTTGATACCGACCGCATGCTTTGTGTCAAACAGCATGATGATTTTTCCGTCTGCCGGTGCCCTTAACACACCTTCGCTGGGAATGACAGCTGCACCGTTACCCATTGCGCCGCTTGCAAATGTCTTGTCGTTGACATCAGAGAGGGAAATCAGTCTGCCGTTAAGCGGGGAAGCAATCTCTGCCGGACCGTTCTGTGTTTCAGTTTTGTTTTCAGTTTGATCATTGCTGTCTTTCTTGCTGAGAAGCATTGTGAAGAAGAAGGCTGCCGCAAAGGATACTGCGATTGTGATCAGCGCACCGATGAAGCTCTTCATGGAGTTTTCACCGATCGTGGCAGGAAGACCTACAAAGCTTGCGGAAGCGATTGTATAGAATCTGACTCCGAAGAGACCTGCAACCAGACCGCCGATACCGGAACCGATAATGGAACCGATGAAAGGTGTTTTCTTGGGAAGTGCAACACCATACATAGCCGGTTCAGAGATACCCATGCATGCGGATAAAGTGGCAGCATTGGCTTCTGCTCTTTCATCCGGATCTTTTGTTTTGAATCCAGCCGCGAATGCTGCACCGGCCATCGCCAGGTTCTCGGCAAGCATTGCCGGGACAAGGAGACCTTCAAAACCGTTGGATGCAAGGGAAGCCAGGATGACCGGGAAAGCGAAGGAATGTGTACCTGTGGAGATCATGATCGGTGTCAGAGCAGCAATAATACCTACTGCAATAAAGCCGAAGTGATTGCCCATGTACAGTACAGCGCCAGCGAGGAAATCCGCAACATAGCTTGCCATCGGACCGATCAGGATCAGTTCGATCGGAACCACGATCAGCATTGTGAGCATCGGTACTGCAAAGGCGCGGATGACCTGCGGCATAAACTTAGTAAAGAACCGTTCAACATAACCAAGCAGCCAGACACCGAGGATAACAGGAAGAATGGCATTTGCATAGCTGACATTACGGATCCCGATACCTAACCAGCTGAGCTGTTCAACACCGAGGCTTTCGAAGCTTGAGAGCTGGGGATGCAGCATAACACCTGCCAGCAGCATGCTCAGGAACGGATTTGCGTTCAGCTTCTGTGATGCGGTATATGCGACATAGAACGGAAGGAAATAGAATCCGGCTTCCTTGATAATGTTCCATACATAATATGTGGGACTTGTATCAGGAAGGATATGTGTAAGGTTGAGTACGGTCAGCAGCGCTCCGACCATACCTGCAGCCATCAGTACCGGGACGATCGGTGTGAAGATACCGGAGATAACTTCGAATATACGGTCCATACCTTTTTTCTTTTCTTCCGGTTCAGCTTCACCGCCAAAGTTTCCGAGTTTCTTTACTTCTTTGAGAACGTCGATGACATCCGGCCCGATACAGACCTGGTACTGACCGTTCTGAATGATGACATCGATGACACCTTTCAGCGCTTTGATCTCTTCTGTTTTGGGAAGATCCATGTTTTTTAATGTAAAGCGAAGACGGGTGGCGCAGTTCATAACGAATGATACATTTTCAGGACCTCCGACAAGACGAAGGATATCAGCGGCTAACGCGGGATAATCTTTTTTCATGTTTTTCTCCTCTTTTTCAAGCAAATTCTGACGGCCGTTCAGAATACATAGCGCTCTATGTATTGCTTACAAATACATAGTAGTCTATGTATTTCAATATGTCAAGAGCAAAATACATTTATTTCTATGTATTTTTTTGTATAATATTCATGTACCTGCCAAAACACAAAAAGGAGACGGATATATGAAAGAAAAGTATAAAGTGATAACTTCTGAAAAGAATCAGCTGATCACCAATGTCATTCATGCGATTGATAAAAATGTAATCAAGATTTATAACCGCGGTCTCGCTGAATACGGTCTGACCATGCAGCAGAGCCTTGTGATCCTGTATATTGGCAATACGGACAAAGAAAAGGTTTATCAGATCGATCTGGAAAGATATCTCGGTCTGAGAAACCCTACTGTCACTTCAATGATCAAAAACCTGATTGCCAACGATTATGTATACCGGATCAAAGACGAAGCGGACGGCAGGTATTACCATCTCCATCTGACCGATAAAAGTCTGGCCGTCAAAGATAATCTTGCCAGGGTGATATATGAAATAAACCACAAAATTGAATCACAGCTGACGGAAGAAGAGTTTACGACGCTTTCGTTTCTGTTAAATAAAGTGTCTGAAATAGCAAAAGCAGAACTGTCTGAAGATCAGGATATAAGCCAATAAGTGTTCATCTATGAACAGATCAAACCCCCACAGCATAAAAATGTCGCCATGCGACATTTTTTCGTTGATTTCAAGTATATTCATAGGTTCCGGGCATCAAAACTTATTGTTTTTAAGCATTTCCCCGCTTTTGATATATCTATACCAGAATGAACTTACTCCCACTCAATAATGATTTCTTTCACGTAAAGTAAATAATTTACGTTTTAGTATATTTCATGTATTCCTATCTACAATTTTCACTCACATCTACCACGTATACGTTCCGCATGGTAGCAAAATGGTATCAAAGAGTGGTATCAGTCTTCATAACTTGTTTTCATTTAAGCCAATCAATGTTTCCATAATTACTGCAGGAGAAAGGACAGATAAAAAGGCAATGTGATCATGTTGTCCTTCTGTGGAAGTCATTTCCAGGATAAAGTTGTTGAAAACTTTTTTACAGGATATATCTGGCATCCGACCTTCTGATAGATGGTTCAATCGTAAAGCCGTCCATCAGTCGTTTATACTGTTCTGACGTCATCTGCCTCATCTCTTCCTGTGTCTTGGGCCAGCGGAATCTGCCGTTTGCCAGTCTCTTATAGACAAGAAGGAAACCGTCACCTTCCCATAACAGTCCCTTTATCCTGTCCGTCCTTCTTCCGCAGAACAGGAACAGTGTGCCCTCATCGAACGGATCCAGATCAAACTGGTTCTGGATCAGAGATGCCAGTCCA
>JAFRCE010000014.1 GCA_017404505.1 Solobacterium sp.
GTTAGGGAAGTCGCCAGACCAAGAACCAAGGACTGAGTTACTGCTTAAAAACATCCTTTATTTGGTCTGGCATTCATAATGATAAACCTATTTGCATTTTCCTGCACTTTTACCAACACTTTGCTTTAACGGCTTGTTTTTAATTGCTAAGACTGATAAATTTGTATCAAAATTGATACAAAAATCATTTCTCATCCACTTAGCCTGTAGTCTTACAATTTATATTCCTTGAATCTTTCTTTTCTTTTAAAGCCTTATTTGCACATGAGTGCTAATAACAGGCCAAATCATCAGATTTTCTGCGGAAATACCGGATGTACAAGGCATCCGAGCTGCTGAAAAACACAAAGATGCCGGTTGCGGAGGTCTGTGCATCCGTCGGATATGATAATCAGCTTAATTTTATCAGGGCATTCCGAAACATCTTCGGAATCTCACCGAAGAATTACCGTGACAATCACAGACTCAGTCAAAATAATTAGCACTCACCACTTGACAGTGCTAAAAAAGCGAGTTAGAACATAATTGCAAAGGAAAAGAGAAGATCCCCGAAAAGAATCCGAACCCTCCTTCCCTTGTTCAGACACATAGTTTATTTCGATAAGCAATGAAGAAGAACAGGAGGTGAATGACTATGTTGTTACCGGAAATTTTCAATGACAATCTGTTTGATGACTGGATGGATGATTTTTTCCCCGCAAGGTTTCATGACATTGACAGAAAGCTCTATGGCAGACATGCCAACAGAGAAATGCTGACGGATGTCAGAGATCATGAAGATCACTATGAAGTGGAGATTGATCTGCCCGGCTTCAAAAAGGATCAGATCCATGTTGAGCTGAACAACGGCTATCTGAGCATCACCGCTGCCAAAGGTCTGGAAAAGAATGACAATGACAAGGAAGGCAGATATGTGCGTCAGGAGCGTTATTCAGGAATGATGAAGAGAAGCTTCTATGTCGGTGAACAGATCACCGAAGCAGACATCACCGCGAAGTTCGAGGATGGCGTACTGAAACTGAATGTTCCGAAAAAGGAACCGGTGAATGAGATCCCCGAAAAACATACGATCATGATTGAAGGCTGATTCAAACGATAAGGGATTCCGGGAAAACCGGAATCTTTTCGTTTAAAGCCGTTTTTGCACATGAGTGCTGACCTGAATATAATGTAGATGGTTCAAGCGAACCTAGGCTAATATGTAGTTGCAGATCGATGATGATGTGCAAAAAGGTTGGGTTATCTAGGTTGGGTTAAAGACATCATCCTTAATGCGGAAAACGCAAAACAGTTTCAAGCCTTGTTGAAGGAAGCAGGAAGAGAGCTTTCTCTGGAAGAAGCTGAATCGATGTTCACATATCTCACAAAGGGAGAAGAAGTTTCGGAAGATGAGCTGACAGCTGTCAGCGGCGGTTTCGGCGATGAGCGTGACTATGCCGCGGATGGCTGTGCTGCCTCGGTGGAATTTGGCAGTGATTGCTGGGGCATAGACGGCGGATGCAGTATGGTCAACGTCCGATACAACCATCCTCCGCGCGTGGAAAAGTGCCCTGCATGCGGTGAGCAGACAATCTATATGAGCCATGAAGGCTACAATGTTTTCTATTTCTCATGCCACTCCTGCGGTGCTGAATTCATTCAGTGGCCGGGCAAGAAAAAATGGGACAGACTCAGATAATATCATAACGAAGCAGATTCCTGCAGCAGCAGTTCTTACAAGAACCGCTGCTTTTTTCATTTCTTCAATAAAAAAGGGAGATAACTCTCCCTGATCAGAGTATCTCCACAAGTTCGATATGGAAGTTCAGTTTTTTGCCGGCCATTTCGTGGTTGGCATCGAAAGTGATTTCTGTATCAGTCTTTTCCTTTACCAGCACCGGAATCGGATAACCCTGCGGTGTCTGCAGATAGACTTTCTGGTTTGCTTCCAGATTTTCCGAGCCGGGAAGGGCACTGATTGGCATTGTGAATACGGCGGTCGGATCATATGGTCCGTATGCCTGCTCCGGCATCAGATGAACATCAAGAGATTCACCCTGTGCCATATGCAGCACTGCTTCATCAAAGCCGCGGATCATCATACCCGCGCCGCAGACAAATTCCAGCGGTTCATTCCGGTCATAGGAGGAATCAAACTGGGTGCCGTCATCAAAGGTGCCGCGGTAATGAACTCTGACTGTCTTTCCGGCATTGGGACCTTCCATGATGATCTGCGGACCGCATCCGGCGCATCCGCCGCACTGGGCAGGATCACATTCTTCATTCGCACAGCAGGACTCTTCTTCCTGGTGGTGTTCGTGATGGTCGCAATTGACATCTTCCGATACCAGTTCACCTTTCAGGAAAGAACGAACAGCATCATCGGCGTCACCCTGGGCACCGGAGCATACTGCAACACCGGCTTCGGCAAGGGCATTTTTGGCACCCTGGCCCATACCGCCGCAGATCAGAAGATCCACACCAAGGGATCTGAGATATCCGGCCAGTGCTTCATGACCGATGCCGTTATTGCCGATGACTTCCGTATTCAGGATCTCACCGTCTTTGATTTCATATATCTTGAATGATTCCGTTCTTCCGAAATGCTGGAACACATTGCCGTTTTCATACGTTACTGCGATTTTCATAAAAAGTCTCCTTTATTCACACTGTTTCCATTATCCATGATTTTCGTATAATGGCAAATCATATGCGTAAACAAATAAAAAAGATCCCTCCCAAAGGAAGGATCTCTGTACTTGTCAATATGTGAATCCCAGCATGGACAGCAGGACAATGGCTGCGGCTGCGATCAGGGTGAAGATGACGGTGATCATGAAGATGTATTTATAGGCAGTGGCGTGTGTTTCCTGGCATACATCCAGGGTTGCCAGAATGCCGCCGCAGTGTGGCAGGGAATCGAGACCGCAGGATGATACCGAGATGATACGGTGCAGGGCATTCAGCTGTGCCTGTGTTGTCAGCTGCGACGTCCAGCTGCGAACCAGTGCTTCCGAACTAAGGGCAATGTTGATGCCGCCGGAGGCAGAACCGGTCACACCGGCCAGGATCGTGACAGAGAGTGCTGCCGAAAGGAACGGGTTCATGTTCAGGCCGGTGACCATGGCGACCAGAGACGCATAGCCGCTGGTGGCTTTGATGACGGAACCGAAGCCGACAACTGTCGCAAACGAGAGCAGGGGACCGAAGCTGCTGGCCGCACCTGTTTTTAACGCGTTGACCATTTCCTCCTTCTGGCCTTTTCCAATACCCAGAACAAGAAGATAGATTATGGCAATGATCATAGCGGTACATACCGGTGCGAAGGAATTCATTGCTTTCAGAGAATAAGAACCGAATGTCACTCTTTCAAAAAGGATATAGAGAACGATGAGCAGAATGACCGGCAGGAAGGCGGGAAGCGGGGAAGGCAGAGATGACTCATCCATTTCCCGGATCGAACCGGGCCGCAGGGAACTCTCTTCGAAATGCTCACCGCGTTCTCTGCTCTTTCTGACCTCATGTTCGAGATACACCCAGCCAAGACCGAACATGATCGCTGTGGCGATCAGGCCCAGCACCGGCGCGGCCGTACTTGTCGTGCCGAGATAGGTGGTGGGAATGATATTGTTCAGCTGCGGCGTACCGGGAAGAGCAGTCAGGGCAAAGGTGGCCTGGCCCAGCTGGATCATTGCCGGCAGCAGCTTTTTTGTGATATCCGCTTTCCGGATCAGATTGACACCGATCGGAAAGACGGTAAAGGCAACAACCATCGCTGTCACACCGCCATAAACCAGCAATGCCGTGGTAATGGAAATGACCAGTACGACAGACTTGCTGCCAAACAGTTTGATGAAATAATTGGCAATGGCATTGGCACATCCCGTTTCCGACATCAACTGGCCATAGATCGTTGCGAAAAAGAAGATCGGAAAGTAGGTGCCGAATGTGGAACCGATGCCGTTGAACAGTGATGTAAGAGCTGTCCAGGGTTCCATCAGATTGAATATTGCAACCGTAAGGGAAGCTGCCAGCGCCGCATAGGTGACCGGCACCCGTTTATAAATCAGTATCGATAATACTGCAAGTCCCAGAATCAGACCGAAAATGCCCATAAGAGAACCTCCTGCCTTTCAGGCATTATGAAAACGCCTGCGGAAGGAATATCCTTCCGCAAACGTCAGTTAACAATGTATTTGATTATGATCAGCTGTTGGTTTCAATCAGGTTCTTGAGTGCAGTTTCCACCTGTTCACGGGTGAATGGTCCGCCATGTCCGGAATATGCGCACTTCAGACCTGCATCGAGCAGTTTCTGTCCGCTTTCCTTGAGTTTTTCATCATCCAGTGACAGGACAGCGAATGTGCATAAACCTTCGCCAAACGGATCCAGTACTGTATCACCGACAAATGCTTCGCCGCTGTCAAAAACAACAGAGACAGCATCCAGGGTATGACCCGGTGTCATGATGACTTTGGCACTGAAACCATATGGATGAAGATCTGTTTCTTCTGTTACCGGAATATCGATTTCCACCGGCTGAGGAATGTCCAGCGGTGCCGGATTGGCAATGTTGTCATAGAAAGCCTGGCCGACAGCATTACGCGGACGGTATGGCGTGAACTTGCCTGTGTTCAGGAAGTTTGCCGTATCGGCATGGGCCAGGATCTTGGCACCGGTCAATGCCTTGGCATGATTGACACCGCCGCAGTGATCCATATGGCCATGGGTCAGAACGATCAGCGATACAGTGGAGAAGTCAACACCGCTCATCGCCGCCTTCAGTGTCCAGCCCGGAAAGTTCAGATAGCAGCCGGTATCTACCAGCATGGTCTTACCGTTTTCCTCGATTGCATAAAAATTGGTGATTGGTCCTACAGAGATTGTTTTTACTTCCATGATTCCTCCTGCATTTCGTATAAACAACGGAATATACGATTTTCTAAACTCATCATAGCACCGATTATGAAATTTGTATATCTATTTAAATTTACGAATTTAGAAAAGAATTCTTTTGTGTCTGTGTTATAATTATGACCATGTATAAGACCGGTATCGAAACGAAGCAGAATATCCTGGACTGCGCAAAGGAACTGTTCTACAAAAACGGATATAAGCAGACAAGTGTGCAGCAGATCTGCCATGCCGCAGATGCCAAGCTTGGCACTTTTACTTATTATTTTCCAAAGAAGCAGGATCTGCTCAGTTATATATACACAGACTACATGCAGAAATGCGTTGAATATGTGGAAAGCAACATAAAAAAACTTTCACCGCCCAGACAGCATCTTTATACAGTCATGATGTATTACGGCAAACTGTATACGGATCCAAACATCACATCCTTCCATCAGGAAGTCATGGAGATTGGCTCCATGAACGTCTGGTTCCATGATTCGCATGTTCTGATTTCCGGATATTCCGGAAGGGCAACTGAAGAAAGTGATGATGAATTCTATGATCTATGCGTACAGGCAGACAATGCAGTACGAAGAGAACTGAACCTGGAATTTATCGACCAGGGAAAATTCACTCTTTCTGATATCAGAGAACTGATGCATAAGATCTATATGGTCAACGCCCGTCTCTTCCAACTGAGTCAGGAACAGACAGAAACAGATCTGGAAGCAGCTTATCAGTTCCTGTGTAAACATCAGGATGCTGCAATCAGACTACTGTAAGCCTCATACTCGTGAGGCTTATATTATACTTGAGTTATTTTGAATTGATGTACTAATAAATGCTGAAAGAGAAAGTGTTTTTGTTCAAGATGAGTGACTATCGGCAACTTAACCGCAACCATTTTGTATTACGACGAATAAACTATGTTACCGTTATTAGCATTGTTTACCAACGCAGTGCAAATTGGGACTTTTAAAACAAAAAATGTACAATCTTTGCTACTTATGGGAGAACGCAGTTGGAAACCTAATAATGATTACTTGTTTATTTCACACTGTTGAAACAGCTGATGAATATTATAGAACAAGCCGCCGGATTGTAAATACGCAGATATGTATCCGGACAGTCAGCCGCGGTGCTGAAAAACAGCGAAAAAGGGCAGAATGCCTGTATCATCCATCGTTCGGCGGCGAAAATACGGCTATAATGTTGGTAAAAGAATGAATCTGCAAGAGGTTTACCATGAAGAATGAAAGAGATGAAAAACTGCGGGCATATCTGGAAAACAGTCCGGATATTATCAAATATCAGATCGTTACGAAGCTGATCCTGGCAGTATGGCTTTTTTTTCTGGGCCGTCTGCTGCGTCTGCTTCTCAACAGCACCGGAAGAGTCGCTGTGACGTCCGGTGACTTCACTTTCCTTTTCGGCACCTGGCAGGGTATCCTGATGATCCTGATCGTGCTCGTTTCTCTGTTTGTGTATGTGGCTCTTGATCTTGGCTCCAAGATTGTTCTCAGTGAGAATCTTCTCACGCAAAGGAATCTTTCCATTGGCGAAACCATCAATCAGGCATTGCGGTCCGTGCGGCATCTGATGTGTCTGGACGGCATCGGCGTTTCTCTGTATATTGCTTTGATCGCACCGCTTCTCGGCGTCGGTCTTTCGATATCCCTGACCGAAGGCCTGTATATTCCGACTTTTATTTCTTCGGTCATTGCCAGTACGCCGCTGTATCTGGTTCTCAGTGTGATCGCCGTTCTGATTTTTCTTTCGATCGGTGTCGCGAATCTGTTTATTCTGCACGGTATCTTTATCGATGATCTGCCGGCCAAAGAAGCCAGCCAGCAGTCCAGGACACTGATCCGGGCAAACTGGAAGGATTATCTGAAGCAGAACGTCTTGTTCATTCTTGTCATGGCGGCGGTGCTTCTGGTGGTTGCCGGTGTTCTGCTGGTGCTGCCGCTGTTTCTGACCGATGTCCTGCCGCTTTCAGCAGGTGTCAAACGGTGGCTGACGATCTTCTTCCTGCTGCTGGGAGTTGTCTTCTCGGGTACGGCGGATCTTCTGGCGACGCCGTTCTATATCATGAAGATGACACAGCTGTACGATACGTATAAAAACGGGACGCCTTATGTTTATCCGAAGTATGAAACCAGGCCGCATCCGTTTGCCATGGCTGGTGTGATCGTCACATTGGTTACCGTGCTTGGTCTTACGATCTATCTCAATAACAGCTTCGACAGTCTGTTCCCGCTGTATCCGAATGTCTGGATCATCGCCCACCGGGCCGGCGGCGCGGAAGGGGCGGAGAATACCGTTTCCGGTATGGAAACCGCCTGGCAGATCGGTGCCTATGGCAGTGAGATCGATATCCAGCGGACCAAAGACGGCTACTACATTCTGAACCATGACGGTGATTTCAAGCGGGTTGCCGGTGACAGCCGTAAGCCGGAGGAAATGACGCTGGAAGAAATCAGACAGCTCTCCGTTGACGGAAAGCCGATTCCGACATATGAGGAAATGCTTGAGGCATGCAGGGGAAAGATGGTTCTTTTCACGGAACTGAAGGGAGCCACCGCCGATCAGCAGATGGCGGACGATGCTGTCCGGATCATCAAGGAACACGGCATGGAAGATGAAGTCGTTCTGATTTCCCTGAAGTATGAACTGATCAATTATATTGAAACGGTCTATCCGGAAATGCAGACAGGTTTTCTGACCTTTGCTTCCTTTGGCGATACCGCGAAGCTGAACTGCGATTATCTCGGTCTGGAAGAAGAATCCGCGACTTCCGACGCGATCCGCGAAGTCCATAAACAGGGTAAGAAAATTCTCATCTGGACCGCCAACAAGCGAACCTCGCAGCGGCATTTCCTGTGTTCGGAAGCGGACGGTGTCATTACCGACAACGTACTGCAGGCAATGGACGTCATTCATGAGATCCAGAGCCGTTCCGACCTCAGCCGCATCATCGACCGGCTGCGCGAACTGGTCGGCTGATCCGCCGGAAACAGAATTGATTCATAAAAAGTATTTAAGAGTCAGTCCGAAAAGAACTGACTCTTTTATGTCACTTTCTGCTGGATGTATATTTATAGTAAAGAGACAGACTTTCGGCAGTATGGATCATTGAGGAAAAGAATTATGAAATGGAATGAAGTCAGGATATTTATCAGCTCCACTTTCAATGATATGCATGCAGAACGTGACTATCTGATCACGGAAGTGTTCCCGGAACTGAATGACTGGTGTGAAAAACGGCGCATCCGCCTGACGGATATCGATCTCAGATGGGGAGTTACCAAAGAGGATTCAGAATCCGGAAACACGATCCGGGCATGCCTGAAGTGCATCGACGAATGCCGCCCGTTTTTTCTGTGCTTTCTCGGCCAGCGAAGAGGGTGGGTGCCGGATCTGAACTCCGGGATCGACGAAAAAACATTTGAAGAGTACAAAGGACTGCGGGAAAAGATCGGCACCTATTCGATCACGGAAATGGAAATTGAACATGCCGCTCTGGCACCGATGTATTATGCGGCAGAGAAGTATGATGCGGTGGCATTGAAGAAATACGCACTGTTCTTCTTCCGACAGGATCCGTTCGGTTTCATGACACTGAATGACGCCCAGAAGAAAGTCTATACCAACGCCGCTTCCGACAATAAAAAACTGCAGGACGAGAAGCTGGCTGCGTTCAAGGAAAGAGTCCGTAAGGAACAGCAGGTATATCCCTATACCTGCCGGTGGAACAGATGGATCATTACCGAGGAACTCAGGAATCAGCCGGAAATCTGCCGCGGCAGACTGACAGATTTTAAATATAAAGGAAAGCCTCTTAAGAACGTTATTATCGCGGAACTGCAGAAAAGAATCGCCGCCGAATATCCGGAAAATACCGAGATGGAAAGCACGGACCGCTTTGACGAAGACGCCGAGGAACAGCAGCTGTATGCTCAGATCTCAGCATTTGATTTCGTTGGCCGCGAAGAAGAACTGCAACTGCTGAAAGAGTATTCCGAAAAGCCGGATACGGATCAGGCTCTGTATGTATATGCGCCGGAAGGAACCGGCAAATCCGCGCTGCTGGGCAGATTCGTTCAGGAATGTGAAGACACCGGCAAAAAGGTGCTGTTCCGTTCCTGTGCAATCACGGATAAGAGTTCCAATGAAAATGATCTGTATCTTTCGCTGGGCAACGAAGCGGGACTGTTCCGGGCCAGCGAGGAAGAGAATCAGAGCAGATATTCTCGTCTTGACGCACAGTTTTTCGGGCGTCTGATGGAAAAAGGATATGACACACTGATCCTTGATGGAATTGACCGGCTGAGTGATCTTCGTGAAAGTACTTCGCTTCCTTCGCGGAATATACCGGCCGGCTTTCATCTGATCATCAGTTCCGATGATGAGGAAAGCGCCGGACTGTTCCACTTTCCGTATATGTCCTTTGAACTGAAAGGCCTGACGGAACAGGAACAGAAGGAACATCTGATCCGTCAGTATCTGCTCAGGACCCTGAAGAAACTGGACGCACAGCAGACAGAAATGATCCTGTCTTCGGCCGGTTCACAGTCACCGCTGTATCTGCGGATCGTTCTAAACGAACTGAAGAACTACGGTTCCTTTTCCATGCTGGAAGAGAAGATTTCGGATTTCGGCGACGATGCCGGCAGTGCGTTTGCGGAAACATTACGGGGAATTGAAAAGGAATACGAAGATGATCTGGAACTGTTCCGGACGATGATAGTGCTGACGGCACTGGCCCGCGACGGCTTGAGTGAAGAAGAACTGCTGAGAGGCCTGGTGCGGCTGGGCCTCGCGAAATCGGACACCGTCATGCGGGTGCGCATTCTGAAACGGCGGATCAAACCGTATCTCAATCACAGCAATGGCCGGGACGGCATTCATATCCGCAGTTTTGCCGGGGCGATCCTCGGCCGCTACAGTGATCTGATCGAAACAGGCCGGCGGACACTTGCCGGGGTATATAAAGAAAACTTCAGAAAACATGGCCGGCAGATCCGCAATCAGTGGACAGAAGTACATGGCTGCAGGGAACTGCTGTATCAGCTGGAAATGCTGAAGGATTTCAAGGCGATTGAAGAATGTCTGAATGATGATCTGATCTTTGAACACATCCATCCCCGGGAATACTTCAGCCGTTATATTCACGGTTCATTTATCGCCCATGATCCGAACATGACGGTCTGGGATCCCGCCGACCGCAGTTCGGGAATATGCTATCGGACCATGGCGGAACTGTTTGCCCGCAAGGCAAGAAAGACATTGCGGCTCATCTATGAAAAGTACCCGCATCCGCATGCGCCGAAATGTGCAAAACTGCGGCAGATGGAAGATCAGGAACCGTTCCTGGAATACCGTGACCTGTTCTATGAAACCACACAGCTGATCAAAGGCGCTGCCGCCTTTGAAGCGCTGGCTTTATACGCGCCGCAAAACGAACAGGAAAAGGCAGCGTTTAAACGCGAGTTTGACCGTTTCACAAAGACTTCCGATTTTTCCGAGATGGAATCTTTCATGGATTATCTGTCCCGGTTTGGCAGCCGTGAAACAGGCCTGTCGCATCAGATCGAAGATATGGCGGATGACCTGTCCGTTATCGTGAACAGGACACGCAAATCACTGGGTATCTGAAAAACCGGCATCAAAAACAGAAACACCGTATTTCCGATGTTTCTGTTTTTTTGTCATATCGTTATTCTTCGTTGAAATTGATCATTCTTTCCTGCATTTCTTCATCAGGATCCACATCCCAGATTTCACAGGCGAAGATCAGCGGATCCTCCGGCTGTTGAAAAACGAGTTCATTCGTTCCTGCCGCGGATTCATAGATACCACAGTTCTCACCATAATCTTCCGATGCGTATCGGACCGTCATATGATAATCAGGATACAGTTCCGCCAGTTTCTGCAGAACGGGCAGGGGTGTCTTTTCCGGTGTGTCAAAGGAGTATTCCAGAATCGTTCCGTTCCGGTAAAGGATGCTGTCGAGTTCTTCCGGTTCGCTGGGAACACCCCAGCTATCTTCCATGCCTGCTTCATTTATGGGAAGGACAGCCGCAAAGGACAGCGGCACAGAACCGTCCGACACAGCCAGTTTCTGCATCAGGAGATTCAGCGTTTCCGGTGTTCCGGTAAAAATCAGTTTGGTTCTGACATATTCTTTCATGGGTGATACCTCTCTTTACTATTATATAATCACCTTTCTGACAGCCATAAGAAAACAGTTCTGCGGTTTCCATGCATGCCGGTTTTCTGCGAAGCGGCTTTTCCGTATTGTTCTTCTGTTCGTTCCGGCAGTATCTTCTGTCTTTTTGTTGTATGTATAAAGTATGACAGGAGTATTGAACAGTCTGATTGCCATACTGCCGTTTGTCCTGCTGCTGGTGCCTTCCGAACGCACGGATGATTTCTTCGATCCGACGGAGCGCTCCGTGACAAACAGGTTCCGCGGTTTTTTCGCCCTGCTTGTCATTCTGCATCATATGGCCCAGCGGGTCACTGACAAAGGTCTGCTGTGGATCTATTTTGACACCGGTTTTCTGGCTGTCGCGATGTTTTTCTTTTATTCCGGCTATGGCCTGATGAAAAAGGGGATCAGCCAGAAGAAGGGCTTCTTTAGAAAAAGAGTGCCGGCCTTGCTGATTCCGTACGTTGTGACCATGATCATTTACTGGATCATCTATGCGCTGTGCGGTGATGTGAAGAGTCTTTCTTCTTTGTTAGCGGAGCACTTCAACAACGCCAGCGGTATTTCTTTCCTCTGGTATGTGTTTGCCTATCTTGCCTGGATCCTGTTCCTTGGTCTTGCCCTGCAGTTTATGAAGAAAGACATACAGGTCCTGTATGCCGCATGTCTTTTCGCATTGATCTATGTTGCTTTCGGAGTACTGGCAATTCCTCAGTTCTTCTGGATATTCGATACGGTCATTCTGATTCCGCTTGGCTGCGCATGGGCATATTATCAGGAAAGCATTGTCAAGCAGATTCAGAAACGCTATCGCACGGTTCTGTATCTGTCACTGCTGATTTTTCTTGTTTCCTTTATCGGCCACATGCATCCGCTGCTTCGCATTCCCGCCTATATGATCTCGGCCGCAGCGTTCATGGTTTTTCTGAATACGGCAACGATGAAGCGCCGGCCGGCTGGCAGAGTAATGTCTTTTCTTGGTGTCATTTCCTATGAGATCTATCTGCTTCACGGCATTCCGGTAACATTCCTCAAAGATGTCGTCGGCAATGAGGCACTGTGGACCCTGGCGGTCATTGTGATCGCTGTCATCAGCGCCTGGCTGATGCATATGCTTGCAAAGAAGACATGGAACCATCCGTTCTTTGCAGGAAAGAAGATCCGCAGAATATGAAACACTTTGCAGCAATTGATTTACGCCTGTTTTTTGTCAGGTTTATAATGTAGACATTACAGAATAAAAGAGGTTTTTTATGGAAAAGAGATTTACACTTAAAGACGTACTGCTTGCCATCGCGGCAACTGTTGTTTCCCTGATTGTTTATCGTTTCTTCGGCGGGATAATTAAAAATACGGTAAGCAATGAACTGTATGCCAATTTCATTGGTGAAGCAGTTTTCACTGCCGTGGCTGTGCTTTCGGTGTTTGTACTGAAAAGAACGGATGTGTTTCAGTCTGAGCCGGGCCGTCTGAAAGAAGGCTGGCTGTCGGCTGCCTTCCTGTTTATCGTCATTCTGTTTTTTGGCTTTTTCAGCATTATCGCTATTCTGAATGCCACGCTTTCACTGCCGGAATGGCTTGCGGCGTTCGGCTTTTTCCTGCTGATCGGATTCTGTGAGGAAGTATTGTTCCGCGGCCTGATCCAGGGTGCCCTGCACGGTATGCTCGGTGAGGACACCCATGGCAAAGTCCTGCTGGCGGTTGCTCTGGGTGGTCTGGCGTTCGGTGCCACCCATCTGACGAATTTCCTGCGGGGAATCAGTTTCCAGGCAAGTCTTGTTCAGGCAATCGTCACGTCTTTTATGGGCATGTATTTCGGTGCGATTTACTACCGCACCGGAAAGAACGTCTGGTATGTGGCTTTGCTGCACTCTCTTTATGACGCCGTGCTTCTTATGACCAATGACTATCTGAGCGGCACCAGTGTGAATACGGCACTCAACGCTACCGGGACGGGCAGTCCTTACACTGCTCTGGTCTGGCCAATTATTTACACGGCGCTCGTTCTCTTCATTCTGCGTCCGAAAAAAATCGAACCGCTTCTGAAAAAGCAGATCGAACAGTAACAGACATTATCAGCCGGATCATCTGATCCGGTTTTCAATAACCGGAAAGAATACATTATGCATGAAGAATACTTTTTAAAAACAGAGCGGATCGGTTTCGGTATCTGGCGGAAAGATGATCTGGATCAGGCCCGCAGACTGTGGGGAGATCCGCAGGTCACCCGCTATATTTCCCGAAACGGAATATTCAGCGAAGAAGATATCAAAAACCGGCTTCAGACAGAAGTGTTAAATCAGAACAGATTCGGCATTCAGTACTGGCCGCTGTCTGATCTTCAGAATCATGAACTGATCGGCTGCTGCGGTCTCAGGAAACATGGTGAGCATGATTATGAACTGGGCTTTCATCTGCGGCCTTCGTACTGGCATCAGGGATATGCGGAAGAGGCGGCCTGGGCCGTCATCACCTATGCTTTTGAAACACTTCAGGCAGAAGTACTGCTGGCTGGCCATCATCCGGAAAATGCCGCATCGGAAAGACTGCTGAAAAAACTCGGTTTCCGTCTGAAAGGCAGGGAATACTACGAACCGACCGGCCTGTATCATCCATCCTACGAACTGCGCAGATCGTGAAGACTGCGCTTTTTTTCGGAAGTTCAGCGATTCCATGAGGAAGTTTTCGATATGTGACTTCCATTATTCTGTGTACTGACAAATGATCTGACCGTTCATGAAAAAACGGATGAATGCATTCCTGTGACCGGCCGGTTCGGTTTACAATGATTACATGAAAAGAAAGCTGAGGAAAACTCTGATCATTCTGCTGTCTGCCTGTCTGATACTCGGACTGGCTGTGTCGGCTTTGTTAATTTATCTCAACAAACTGAACGAAGTGTCCCCGGCGTCAGAACTGGCCGGACCGTATAAAGTGCACTATGTCGTCGACGGTGACACGTTCAATGCCATGATCGACGGCCATGACACAAGGATCCGTATCATCGGTGTCGACACACCGGAATCTGTCAGCAGCGAGGAAGCGGATAATACGCCGGAGGGAGAAAAGGCGGCTGCCTTTCTTGCCGGTTTACTGCCGGAAGGCACATCTGTCTGGCTGGAATACGGGACGGAGAAGATCGACCGGTACGGCCGGACACTGGCCTATGTGTATCTCTCAGAGGCGGGAGGAATTGATAATATGGTGGAGACGCGGCTGCTGGCCAACGGCATCGCCAGATGTCTTCCTGTTGAGCCGAATACCCGCTACCGCAGTCAGTTTGCCGGAATTGAAGCGGAGGCAAAAAAGCACGGCATCGGCTTCTGGGCGTATGATTTCTGGAAGGACTGAGAGAAACGGGAATTTCTTTTGAAACTGGATGGTTTTGCATTTCGCAAAAAAAGGATAAACTATAAACATGAACAGTAGAGATATTGATTTGGAAATCAATGAAGCGGTAAACGCTGCCAATGACGCATTGTATTATCTGAGCAATGCCGAAGAAATGCTGAAGTCAGCCCGCAACTGGGGGATCGCCGATCTTCTGGGCGGCCAGATGATTATTTCCGCCGTCAAAAACGGCAAGATGCACAGCGCGGAACTGGAACTGCAGAAAGCACAGAAAGCTCTGAGCAAACTGAACAAGGAACTTGGAGACATCGGCGAATTTTACACGATCCGGATCGATGCCAATTCACTGCTTGGCGCGGTTGATATCTTTTTTGACAACCCGATCACGGACATCCTGACCCAGTCCCGTATCAAAGACGCGATGCGGACAGTCAGTGAGACGATTGCTCAGGTGGAAGGGGTTCTCGATGCCCTGGATGAAATTACCATAGAAAGAAGCGGCCAATGAAAACAGGTGTTATTGATGTCGGCGGCGGACTGCGCGGTGCTTACGGCGCGGGTGTTTTTGATTTCTGCATGGATCTGAAGATCCATTTTGATTATTGCATCGGAGTATCGGCCGGCAGTGCCAATATCATTTCCTTTCTTGCCAACCAGAAGGGAAGAAACCATACTTTCTATACCGAGTTTTCCTTCCGCAAGGAATACATGAGTCTGCACAATTATCTGAAAGATCATAATTACGTGGACCTTGAATACATCTTCGGCGAACTGTCCAACTCGGACGGGGAATTTCCTCTGGATTATCCGGCTGCCGCGGCCAGTTATGTACCATTTAATATCGTGGCAACCAATGCTCTGAACGGCCAGGCGCATTATTTCGACATGTCTGACATCGAACAGGACGATTATGACGCGATCAAGGCTTCCAGTTGTGTGCCGGCTGTCAACAAACCGTTTTTTGTTAACGGGATTCCGTATTACGACGGTGGCATTTCCGATCCGATTCCGATTGTCAAATGCTTTGAAGAAGGATGCGACAAGGTTGTGCTGATCCTGACCAGACCAAGAGATTACCAGCGCACACCTCAGAAGGACGAAGTGATCGCCCGTCTGATCGCGGAGGAGTATCCGCATGCGGCCATGGCTTTGCGCAACCGGGCGGAGATGTACAATACCGAACTCGCGCTGGCCAAGGAATATGAAAAAACCGGCCGGGTACTGATCGTCGCACCGGATGACATCGGCGGCATGCGTACGCTGACCAAGGATAAATCAGCCATCGAAGAACTTTATCTGAAAGGCTTCCACGATGGTGAGAAGATAATGGATTTCATGTAAGGAAATCCATTTTTTGGAGGAAATATGAACCTGAAAGAAGAACTGGAACAATACGAGCCGTTCAATGAACAGGAAGAAAAAGACCGGGAAGTGATCCTGAAATGGCTCGCCATGGATCCCGACACGTTATATACCAGGGCCAATACGGCAGCCCATCTGACTGCTTCCGCCTGGGTCGTCAATCCGGCGAAGACAAAAGTACTGATGGCTTACCATAATATATATGACTCGTGGGCATGGCTGGGCGGCCACGCGGACGGCAACGAGGATCTTCTTCAGGTGGCAATGAAGGAAGTCCGCGAGGAAAGCGGCATCCGGGAAGTGCGTCCGCTCAGTGAAAGCGTTTTTTCCATTGAGGCTCTGTGCGTCGACGGACATGTGAAAAAGGGAGAATACGTATCGTCGCATATTCACCTCAATATCACGTATCTTCTCGAAGCGGATCCTGAGCAGCCTCTGCATCATAAAGCGGATGAAAACAAGGCGGCTGCCTGGTTTGACCTCGAAGAGGTCTATGAAAAAAGCAGTGAACCATGGTTTACAGAACATATCTACCGCAAGCTCAATGAGAAACTGATTAAACGATATGGAAGAAAGATATAACTCATTTGCCGGCTGGTGCCGAAGAACTTACGGTCGCCATCTTTATCGGATCGCGCTTGACGCCGGAATGACATGTCCGAACCGGGACGGAACGCTGGACAGCCGCGGCTGTGCCTTCTGTGCCGGCGGATCCGGTGATTTCGCGGTTTCCTATACCGGCGCAAAGCTGTCTCATGAAGATCTGAAGGTTTCTGGAGCCAAAGGAAAAGAAGGGGACTATATTGCCTATTTCCAGTCCTATTCCAACACCTATGCCGAGCCTGAACGGCTGCGCGCTCTTTATACGGCCGCGCTTTGTGATCCGCTGTTCGCGGGTCTTTCCATCGCCACAAGACCGGACTGTTTTTCCGAAGAAATCTATGACCTTCTGGCGGAACTGAAAAACACTTACAAAGAGAAATTCATCTGGATCGAACTGGGTCTGCAGAGCGCAAACGAAGAAAGCGCTGTGCGCATGCGGCGCGGTTACCCGCTTTCCGTGTATGAGAACTGCATGAGCCGGCTGCATGCCCTGCAGATTCCCGTCATCACCCATATGATCATCGGTCTGCCACAAGAGGATATCAGTGATTATCTGAATACGATCCATTATCTGAATGAGACCGGCATCAGCGGCATCAAGATCCATCTGCTTCATTTCCTGCGGGGAACCGACTTTGGCAGGGAATACGAAGAAGGTCATATCAGGGAGCTGAGCATGGAAGAATACGTGCAGGCTGTTGCCTTGTGTCTTGCCCATCTGGATCCGGACACTGTCATTCACCGGTTGACCGGGGACGGCAGCGGTGAAATACTGCTGGGACCGCGCTGGAGCCGGAATAAGAAACAGGTGCTGAACGCGATTCGCCACGAAATGAAAATGAAAGGATATGTACAGGGCTGTCTTTATGAACAGAAATGAAGTGCTGAAACTGCTCGATAAAAAGAAAATCAGTTACCGCTGTGTTGAGCATCCGGCGGTTTACACCATGGAACAGATGCATGCCCTGCATCTGGAAGGGGATAACTGGATCGCAAAAAATCTGTTTCTCCGCGATGACAAAAAGAAAAATTATTACCTGGTCAGTATCGGTACCGACGATACCGTGAATCTGAAAAGCCTGCGGCAGGTGATCGGTTCGCGGCCGCTGTCCTTCGCGTCTGATCAGGATCTGCAGAAACTTCTGAAGCTGGAAAAGGGAAGCGTGACACCGCTTGGTATATTAAATGATGAAACGTGCACCGTTCATTTTCTCGCCGACATGCGCTTTCATAAGCAGCTGATCGGCGTGCATCCGCTTGAGAATACAGCCACGGTATGGCTGCCGACGGAAGACCTGATGGAACTGCTGAAGGAGCACGGAAATCCGGTTCAGTTTATCCAGGTCCAGCAGATTCTCTGAGCATGGCATTTCAAAAGACAACTGCGGTTTTGCCGAATTATAATAATAAAGGAAAAAAGGAGGAGTTGTAGTTATGAAAGAGTTTTTTGGCACCAGAATTCCGAAGCTGGGATTCGGAATGATGCGTCTTCCGCGTCTGGAGGACGGCACAACGATCGACATCGAGCAGACGAAAGTCATGGTCGACAAATTCATGGAAGCAGGTCTGATCTATGTGGATACAGCCTATGTCTATAACGGATCGGAAGAAGCAGTCAAAAAAGCACTGGTGGAAAGATATCCGCGCGACAGTTATTTCCTGACATCCAAACTGAACGCCGGAAACTGGGCCGCCAAAAATGAAGAAGAAGCGAAGAAGCAGCTGCAGATCTCTCTGGAGAGAACCGGAGCAGGCTATCTTGATTTCTATCTTCTGCACGCTCTGTCCAAGGACAATGTAGATAATTATGAAAAGTATGGCATCTGGGAATATGTCAGGGAAGCCAAGGAAAAGGGTCTGATCAGACACTATGGCTTCTCGTTCCATGATTCACCGGAACTTCTCGATGAAATCCTGACAAAGCATCCGGATGCGGAATTTGTCCAGCTGCAGCTAAACTATGCCGACTGGGAGAATCCGTCCGTACAGTCCCGCGGCTGCTATGAAGTATGTGTGAAGCACAACAAGCCGGTCGTTGTCATGGAACCGGTCAAGGGCGGCACGCTGGCCAATCCGCCGCAGGCTGTTCAGGATCTGTTCAAGGCAGCGGAGCCGGACATGTCGGTTCCTTCCTGGGCGATCCGTTTCGCAGCCAGCCTGGAAAACGTCATGGTCGTTCTGAGCGGCATGTCCAACATCGCCCAGATCGAAGACAACATTTCCTACATGAAAGACTTCAAACCGCTGGATGAAAAAGAACAGGCTGTTATCAAAGAGGCACAGAATATTCTGGCATCCATCGAACAGATTCCGTGTACCGCCTGCCATTACTGCACAGACGGTTGCCCGATGCAGATCAAGATTCCGGATTTCTTCAATGCCATGAACAGAAACCTGGTCTTCGGCCAGTTTGAAGACGCCAAAAAGCGCACCGCCAACCTGATTGCTGGCGGCAGCGGCAAACCGAGCGACTGCATCCACTGCCTGCAGTGTGAAGATGCCTGCCCGCAGCATATCCACATCACCGAATGGCTGGAGAAAATCGCGGCAACTCTCGAATAAGGAAAGATCCAGATATGAAAGTACTTTATCTGGAATGCAAAATGGGCGCGGCCGGCGATATGCTGATGGCTGCCCTCAGTGAACTGACAGATCAGAAGGCCTTTCTGGAAAAAATGAAAGGCCTAGGTCTGGAAGGCCTGGAAATTCAGGCGGAACCGTCCGTAAAGTGCGGCATTCACGGCACGCACATGAAAGTGACGGTCAGCGGCGAAGAAGAAACAAGTGAAGACGTCCATGCCCATGAACATCATCATGATCATGAACATGAGCACGATCATCACGACCATGATCATGAACACACGTATGAACATCATCATGAGCACGAGCACCATCATGACCATGACCACGAACATGAACACCACCATGACCACGATCACGAGCATCACCATGATCACGATCATGACCATCATCACCATCATGTGCATCGTCACATGAGTGACATCGAGACGATCATAAACGGGCTGCATGCGTCTGAACAGGTCAGAAGTAACGCATTGGCAGTTTACCGGCTGATCGCCGAAGCGGAAAGCCATGCCCATGATATGCCGGTTGAAGAGATTCATTTCCACGAAGTCGGCACGATGGACGCAATCGCTGATGTCGTCGGTGTCTGCACGCTGATGGAAATGATCGGCGCGGACCGGATCTATGCTTCACCGGTAGCGACCGGCAGCGGCATGGTCAGATGCGCGCATGGCATTCTTCCGGTACCGGCTCCGGCCACGGCGTATCTTCTGCAGGGTATACCGAGCTATGCCGGTATCGTGGAAGGGGAACTTTGCACACCGACCGGCGCGGCTCTGCTGAAACATTTCGTAACGTCCTTCGAAAAGCAGCCGGTCATGAGAACGGAAAAGATCGGCTACGGAATGGGCTTCAAGGATTTCCCGGCAGCCAACTGTGTCCGTGCCTTCCTCGGCGAAGCGGAAGAAGACGGTGAAGTGGTGGAACTGGTATGCAACATCGACGATCAGTCAGCCGAAGAAATCGGCTTTGCAGTCGATGAACTGTTCGCGGCCGGTGCTCTTGACGTCTATTGCACACCGGTGAACATGAAGAAAAACCGCCCCGGCATTGTCTTTACCTGCATGTGCCGGAACGATCAGAAGGAAACGATGCTGAGACTGATGTTCAAGCATCTTGCCACCCTTGGTATCCGTGAGTATACGTGCCGCCGGCATTCGCTCAGCCGTTCCCTTGAAACGGTGGAAACCGAATTCGGTCCGGTACGGATCAAGAAAAGTGAGGGGTATGGCGCTGTCCGGGCCAAATATGAATATGAAGACCTGGCGGAAATTGCCCGGCGTGAAAATCTGAGTGTGGCAGCTGTCCGGGCCAGACTGAAAAAATAAGGAACAATGGAAAGCAGATGGATTTGATCATTTGTCAAAAACATCTGTTTTTCTTTTGGTGACGAAAAAGCGGCAGAAAACACGATTGTAAATATCCATTATTTTTTTCAGAAAGTTCTTCCCAAAGGTGTAAAAAATGTGAAAAAACTATTGTTTAAAAAGATGGCTATGAATATAATTCTAATTATAGTTGGAGTTTTTGCAGGAAACTCCGGCTGGAAAAAAGAGAGGGAAAAAAATGAACAAGAAGTTATTGGTTTCTGCTCTGAGTTCCGTTCTCGCTCTGTCTGCATTAGCTGGATGCTCCAATCCGACAGCTAACACAGGCGGCGGCGAACCGACACAGGGCGAACAGACACTGCGCTTCGGTCTGAGCGGATTCGAAGGCGTGTTTGATCCGATTCTGTCCGACAACGTTTATGACAGCTATGTTTGCTCCTTGATCTTCGAAGGTCTGATCACAAACGACCCGACAGGCGAAGTTGCTATGAAGCTGGCTGACCACGTTGATCTGTCTGAAGACAAACTGACCTACACCTTCACACTGAAGGATGGCATCAAGTTCTCTGATGGCACACCGTGTACAGCAGAAGACGTTGCATTCACTTACAACACAATTAAAGAACCTGACTATGCAGGCCCGCGTACAGCTGTAGGTGCTGCTATTGCCGACATCAAGGTTATTGATGAAAAGACAATCGCATTCACAATGACAGATCCGTCTCCGGCAAACCTGCTGAACAACTTTACATACGGCATCATGTCCAAGGAACACTATGCTCACAGCAGCTTCGAAGAGCTCGCTGCTCTGAACGACAAGCCGCTGGGCACAGGTCCGGTTGTTCTTGATGGCTGGGCTGCTAAGCAGTATGTCAGCATGGTCAAGAATGAAAACTACTGGGATGCTGACAACGCTCTGAAGATCGACGGCGTTCTGTTCCAGAACGTTGAAGAAGATGCTATTCTCGCTGCTCTGCAGAATGGCGAAATCGACTTCTGCCAGCCGGCTGCTAAGGCTGAGAACGTTGAAGCTGTTGATGGCATGGACAATGCTCACCTGGTCAGCTACCTGGCTAACGGTTACACATTCATGTGCTTCAACACAACAAGACCGACCCTGTCCGATGTCAAAGTCCGTCAGGCTCTGGTTTATGCATTAGACCGTCCGAGCTTCCTGCAGGCTGAATACGGTTCTGATCAGTTAGTTTCCTTAGGTATGTGCCCGATTTCTCCGACTTCCTGGGCTTATCCGGATGTCAGCGATCTGAACGCATATTCCTATGACCTCGAAAAGGCAGCTGCTCTGCTCGACGAAGCAGGCTGCGTTGACACAGATGGCGACGGTATCCGTGAAATGAACGGCGAACCGATGCACCTGCGTTGGCTGGTTTACCCGGAAGCTACATGGCCGGGAACACTGTCTGGTATGGCTTATGACTCCTGGAAGCAGATCGGCGTTGACCTCGAAATCGTTCAGATGGACTTCAACACAGTCGCTGCTACAGCTATGGATGCTGAACCAGGTCAGAAAGATTTCGACATCTACACAATGGGCTTCTCTCTGAGCATCGACCCGGATCCGACAGGCGGTCTGTTCGACGCTGACGCTTACAGCGCAGGCGGCTTCAACGCTTCTGGTTTCCGTGATGACAGATCTCAGGAACTCATCAAGATGGGTCTGACAGAATTCGATCAGGAAAAGCGTGCTGAAATCTACAAAGAATGGGCTGCTCGTCAGAACGAACTCGTTCCGACTCTGATCGTTGCTTACAGATCTGAAATCTGGGGCATCAACAACCGTGTACATGGTCTGGATGACATCGGTGTCTACACAGACTGGACACAGCTCATTTCCAAAGTTACACTTGACTGATCAGTTTTAGCTGGTTAAAACCGTGTAATTAACATCGGCAGTGTTGTTCTGCTCAAGAAACAGCACTGCCGATTCATTGCTTTATTCATTTCTCAACATTTGCCAATATATTTTGCATAACATTGAGAAAATATTTTGGAAAGGAATTGATTATTATGAAAAACTATATAATCAGAAGACTCCTTCAGATCATTCCGGTATTCCTCGGCATTCTGTTTATTCTGTTCTTCATTGTAGACAAAGCACCGGGCGGTATCACATCCAACATTATGGACCCGAAAATGACGCCGGAACTGAAGGCTGCCCTGAAGGCGAAACTGGACCCTGATCTGCCATTCTATGTAAAGTTCTGGAACTGGCTGGTTGAGGCTGCCCACGGCAATTTCGGTTTCTCCCAGAAGCATTACAGACCGGTACTCGATGTTATTAAAGACAATATTGGCTGTACATTTGCTTTATCACTGATCGCCATGATCTTCTCGATGCTGCTGGGTATTCCGGCCGGTATTATCAGTGCGACAAAACAGTATTCACACCTCGACAACTTCCTGACAGTATTCTCGCTGATTGGTCTGGCGTTCCCGACCTTCTTCCTGGGATTGCTGCTCCTGAAGGTTTTTGCCGTCGATCTGAAATGGCTGCCGTCGTTTGGCCTGAGTGATCCGAAACTTGCCAGTGCACCATTCTTTACACGTCTGGGTGACTATGCTTATCATCTGATTCTTCCTTCTCTGGTACTTGGTCTCGCTGAAACAGCAAGCTTCATGCGTTACACACGTTCCAGTATGCTGGAAGTTATCCGTTCTGACTATATCCGTACAGCCCGTGCCAAGGGTCTGTCCGAAAAGGTCGTTATTTACAAGCATGCATTCCGCAATGCCATGATTCCGATCATCACACTGATTGGTTTCCGTATCCCAGGTCTGATTTCCGGTGCGGTTATGACAGAAACGATCTTCTCATTGCCGGGTGTCGGCAAACTCGCTGTTGAAGCGACAACCACCAGAAACTATCCGCTTCTGATCGGTATCAACGCCATGCTGACACTGACGACATTGTTCGCAACACTGGTCGCTGACCTGCTGTATGCGGCAGTCGACCCGCGTATTAAATATGATTAAGGAGGTAGCTTACTTATGACAACATTATCCCGTAATGAACAGATTAAGCTGGCTGCCAAGAAAGATTCATACTGGCGCGGTGTCTGGAGACGTCTGAAGCAGAACCGTCTGGCGATGATTTCGCTGGTCATTCTGGCAATTATTATTCTTGCCTGCATCTTCGTTCCGATGTTCTCCGGTTATTCCATGTATCAGACAGCACCGGCCGAAGCCAACCAGGCACCGAATCCGACACACCTGCTGGGTACCGACAAGATCGGGCGTGACCTGTTTGTCCGTCTGTTCTACGGCGGCCGTATTTCCCTTGGTGTAGCGGTAGCCGTTACTGCTCTGGAATGTGTGATCGGCGTTATCCTCGGATCTATTTCCGGCTTCTTCGGCGGTCTTGCTGATACGATCATCATGCGTATATCGGAAATCTTCATGAGTTTCCCGTTCCTGATGATCTGTATCACACTGCAGTCAGTCTTCGGAAACTCCATTCCGACACTGATCGTGATTCTGGCCGTTCTTTCCTGGCCGAGTATTGCCCGTATCGTCCGTGGTCAGATCCTTTCCTTAAGAGAAATGGATTATATGGAAGCCTGCCGCGCTCTTGGTATTTCCAACAAGCAGCAGATCTTCAAGCACCTGTTCCCGAACGTTCTGGCTTACATCATCGTTTACGTAACACTGTCCATGGCAAGTGTTATTCTGACAGAAACATCACTGAGCTTCCTTGGTCTTGGCGTTAACCCGCCGACACCGACTTGGGGCAACCTGATTCAGGAAGCCCGTAACCTGCTGGTTCTGCAGCAGAAGTGGTGGTACTGGGTACCACCGGGAACAGCGATTTTCTTAACAATTCTGTGTTTCAACATCTTAGGCGACGGCTTACGTGATGCCATCGACCCGAAGATGCAGAAGTAAGGGGAGGTGGAAAGAATGACTGAAAATACAAGAACACCGCTCCTGCAGGTTAAGAATCTGAAAACCTACTTTCACAGCCACTCCGGTCTTGTAAAAGCCGTAGATGATGTTTCGTTTGAAGTTTATCAGGGCGAAACGCTGGGCATCGTAGGTGAGTCCGGATGCGGTAAATCCATTACCTGTATGTCTCTCGCTCAGCTGGTCGAATGCCCGCCGGGAAAATATGAAGGCGGCGAGATCCTGCTGGAAGGCCAGGACATGCTGAAACTGTCCGATGTTGAACTGCGTAAGATCCGCGGTAACAAGATTTCCTATATTTTCCAGGAACCGATGACATCCCTGAACCCGGTCTTCAAGATCGGCTATCAGATCGAAGAAGTTCTGATGCTGCACCAGGGACTGTCCAAGGAAGAAGCCCGTGCCAGAGCAATCGAAGCTCTGGACCTGGTCCGTATTCCGAACCCGGAACGTATCGTCGATGAATATCCGTTCGCTCTGTCCGGCGGTATGCGTCAGCGTGTCATGATTGCCATGGCTCTGGCCTGCAATCCGAAACTGCTGGTTGCCGACGAACCGACAACGGCTCTGGACGTTACGATCCAGGCGCAGGTTCTGGATCTGATGAACGATCTAAAGAAAAAGATCGATACATCCATTCTGTTTATCACACATGACCTTTCCGTCATTGCTGAAATGGCTGACCGTGTCATGGTTATGTATGCCGGCAAAGTTGTTGAACTTGCTGATGTCAATACGATTTTCGAGAATCCGCTTCATCCGTATACACGCGGTCTGATCGGATCCCGTCCGGACATGAGCACAAATGCTTCGCGTCTGAATGTAATTCCCGGAAACGTTCCTGACCTTTCCGATCTGCCGGAAGGATGCTCTTTCGGTCCGCGCTGCAGCCTTGTATGTGATCAGTGCAAAGCCGGAGTACCTGAACTCGTTGAAGTTGAGCCGGGTCATTTCGTACGCTGCTTTGTAACGGGAGGTAAGAAATAATGACAACTGAGAACAAAAATCTGATTGAAGTTCGCCATTTAAAGAAATACTTCCCGATCAAAGGCGGTGTCTTCAAGAGCAAGATCGGTGATGTCAAAGCCGTTGACGATGTCTCGTTTGTCATCCCGAAGGGTAAGGTTATGGGTCTGGTAGGTGAATCCGGATGCGGCAAGTCCACGACCGGACGCACACTGCTCAGACTGCTGGATCCGACAGCCGGTGAAATGCTGTATGACGGTACGGATATCTTCAAGCTCAACAATGCTGAACTGAAGAAATACCGCACAAAGATGCAGATCGTTTTCCAGGACCCGTATTCTTCACTGAATCCGCGTCTGCCGATCTATGACATCATCGGTGAAGCCATGCTTGAACACAAGCTGGTTGCCAACCGTGAAGAAATGATGAACAAGGTCTATGAACTGATGGACAAGTGCGGACTGTTCCCGGAACA
Organism: Solobacterium sp.; assembly: GCA_017404505.1. Classification (GTDB taxonomy): domain Bacteria; phylum Bacillota_I; class Bacilli_A; order Erysipelotrichales; family Erysipelotrichaceae; genus Bulleidia. The sequence continues at coordinate 25,685 of JAFRCE010000014.1, forward strand.
GGCCGGCCGTTATCCGCATCAGTTCTCAGGCGGTCAGCGTCAGCGTATCTGCATTGCCAGAGCACTGGCAGTCGATCCGGAATTCGTCGTCTGTGACGAAGCCGTATCCGCCCTTGACGTATCCATTCAGTCACAGATCATCAACCTGTTGAAAGACCTGCAGGAAGATCTGGGTCTGACATATCTGTTCATCTCGCATGACCTGTCAGTCGTTAAGTTCATCTCTGACTCTGTCGGCGTCATGTATCTGGGTGAAATTGTTGAAATGGGCTCCAAGGAACAGATCTTTACCCATTTCGCACACCCGTATACGGAAGCTCTGCTGTCCGCCGCGCCGTCCTTCGACCCGCGCAAGCGTAACAATGCAAACCGTATCATTCTGCAGGGTGATCTGCCTTCACCGAGCAATCCGCCGAGCGGATGCCGTTTCCATACCCGCTGCCCGTTTGCGACAGAGAAGTGCAAGGCTGAAGTTCCGGCAACTTACGAGATTGAACCGGGTCATACAGTCAAGTGTCATTTCGCGCACGAAAGAGCAGCGAAAAGAGGCTGATCTGCTGAATGTTCTTCATTAACAAAGACCGCGTAGACAGCGATCTTGAAAAGATTAAAGAAGCGAATCTGACACCGGAACAGCTGGAGAAGAAACGGGCGAAAGAAAAGGCGGAAAAGGAGCGGCTCGCGGCGCAGGTCGAGGGCTGGACCTGGAAAGACACACTGGCAATGACCATTGCGATCATTCAGGTGATTCTGCCGTTCATGCTTGTCATGGCTGCAGTCATGGCTCTGGTATTCATGTTCTTTGTCTGGATGTCGAATCATTAATGTTTAATTGGAAGAGCAGGTCATATGACACTGCTCTTTCTTTGAAAGGATGGATATTATGGAAAAATTCCAGGATTTGCAGTATGTGCGTCCGTCTGCTGAGGAAACCGAGGCAGAACTGAAACAGCAGCTTTCTGCATTCCGCAATGCGTCTTCCTATGAAGAAGCCAAAGAGGCTTTTCTGAAGCGTCAGGATGTCATTGCCGAATTCAGAACCATGCAGGTGCTTGCCAGTATCCGCGCCAACATGAATACGGGCGATCCGTTCTACCGGGCGGAAGAAGACTTTTTCAACACCGCGACACCGAAACTCAGTGTCATTCTGAAAGAATTCAACGAGGCTGTCGCCGCCGGTCAGTTCCGTTCGGATTTTGAAAAGGAATACGGCTCTCAGCTGTTCAAACTGCTGGATGCGGATATCCGCACCACAGGTGAAGCAATCATTGCGGAAAAAATCGAAGAAGCGAAGATTTCCACGGATTACATGCGCACTGCCGCTTCCTGCAAGACGATGTTCCGCGGCGAAGAATGCAATTTCTACGGCCTGCTGAAACATATGCTGTCAACCGACCGGGAAGAGCGCCGGGCAGCGATGATCGCCTGGGCCGATCTCTACGAATCCGCCTCAAAGGATCTTGAAGACCAATACGCAAAACTGTGCGCACTGCGCCGCACAGAAGCGGAAAAGCTCGGCTTTGCCAGTTATATCGACATGGTCTATCTGTCACGTCACCGCTTCGACTATACAGCTGCCGATATTGAAAAATTCCGTGATGCTGTTGCGAAGTACGTCGTTCCGGCCGCGGTGAAGATCCGCGATGCGCAAAGAGAGCGTCTCGGTGTCGAAAAACTGGAATACTATGACGAAAGCCTGCTGTTCCCGGAAGGCAATTCCACACCGGATAAAGACACCCAGGGTATGATCGACGCGGCGCAGAAGATGTATCGTGAGCTGTCGCCGGAGACCGGTGAGTTCTTTGACTTCATGGTTGAACATAACCTGTTTGATCTGGAAACGAGAGCCGGCAAACACCTTGGCGGCTACTGCACCCAGCTGATGAAGTACAAGGCACCGTTCATCTTCTCGAATTTCAACGGTTCCTCCGCGGATACGGAAGTTCTGACCCACGAAGCCGGCCATGCTTTTGAAGGTTATGTCGCTTCCCGTGTGCAGGAACTGATGGAATACCGTCATTCCACGTCAGAAGTGAATGAAATCCATTCCATGGGCATGGAATTCTTTACCGATCCCTGGTATGGTCTGTTCTATCCGGAAGGACAGGGCGACCGCTACCGCTATGAGCATCTGTGCAAGAGCCTGGAAGTAATTACTTACCTGGTCAGTGTTGACGAGTTCCAGCACCGTGTCTTCGAAGGCGAACAGCCGGATGCCGACGGTCTCAGGAAGATCTGGAAAGACATTGAAGAGAAGTACATGCCATGGCGCAGCTATGACGGCAACGAATTCCTGGAAAGCGGTGGTTTCTGGATGCAGAAACAGCATATCTTCCTGTATCCGTTCTATTATGTTGACTATGCCCTGGCGGCGATGTGCGCTCTGCAGTTCTTCCTGAGAATGCGCAAAGACCGTAAGGAAGCCTGGGATTCTTACCTCAAGCTCTGCCGTCTCGGCGGAAGTCTTGGCTATTTCGACCTGCTGGCGGCAGTTGACCTGAACAATCCGTTCCGTGAGGAAACGGTCAGAGATGTTGTCGAAGGCGTGCAGGAAGTCATTGACGAACTGAAACAAACAATCTGAAGAAAGAGTGAGGAGAATATGATGCTGATTAAAAACGGAATGATTCACGACATGGTTCAGAGAGAACCCTACAAAGCAGATCTTCTGATCGAAGACGGAAAGATCAAGGCCATCGGCACGGATCTGCCGGAAGAAGGCGAAGTCTTCGACGCATCCGGACTCGATGTCTATCCGGGCTTCATCGATGCCCATTCCCATCTCGGACTGGACGGCTACGGTATCGGCTTCGAAGGTGCTGACTACAACGAAATGAATGACATCTGCACCCCGCAGCTCCGAGCCATCGACAGCTACAATCCGCTTGATCCAAGCGTTAAGCACGCTGCTCTCGGCGGTGTCACGACAGTCGCAACCGGCCAGGGAAGCTCCAATGCCATCGGCGGCACCTGGATCGCTGTCAAGACGACCGGCTGCTGCGTCGATGATGCCATCATCAAGGATCCGGTAGCCATGAAGGGCGCTCTTGGTGAAAACCCGAAGAGATGCTACAGAGACAAGGGCAACAGCGCCCGTATGTCCACAGCGGCAGTCGTCCGCAACATGATGTTCAAGGCAAAGGAATACCTTGCCAAGAAAGAAGCAGCCGGAGATGATCTTTCCAAGATGCCGGCATTCGATTTCAAATGTGAGGCAATGATTCCGGTCCTGAAGAAGGAAATCCCGCTCAAAATGCATGCCCACCAGGCAAATGACATCCTGACAGCGATCCGTCTTGCCAAGGAATTTGATGTCAATCTGACACTTGAACACGTCACGGAAGGTCATCTGATCGCTGACAAGCTGGCGGAAACGGATTACATGATGGCAGTCGGCCCGTCCCTGACACATGCGTCCAAATTCGAACTGCAGAACAAGTCCTGGACAACGCCGGGTATTCTCGCCGCGAAGGGCTGCCATGTATCGATCATCACCGACGCACCGGTCATTCCGCAGCAGTATCTGCCGTTATGCGCAAGCCTTGCTGTAAAGGCCGGCATGGATGAATTTGAAGCCCTCAAGGCAATCACCATCAATCCGGCGGAACACATCGGCATCGCTGACAGAGTCGGGTCTCTGGAAGCGGGCAAAGACGCTGACATCGTCGTTTACGAAGGTTCACCGCTGGAGAATTCCTCCACGATCAAACTCGTACTGATCGACGGCAACAAAATCAGCTGACATTCATGCAGACAGCAGCAGAAGTAATCTGCCGCTGTCTTTTTTTTATGAAAAACAGTATATTTTGTCAATTTCAGCATTATATAATGAAAAAAAAGAGGGGACTTATGGCGAGACTGATCATACCGGAACTGGCGGAAATGAAATACCGGAAAAAACTGCTGGAACATGAAGGAACCATGGCTTTTCATCATGGCACGATTCCGTTCCCGGAAGAAAAATGGCAGGAATTCTATGACCAGTGGGTCGGCCAGGATCCTTCAGACAGGTATTTTGCCTATATCTACTGCGGCGGCTGTGAAGACTTCACAGGCATGGTTTCCTATCATTATGACGAAAGTGAGAAGGGACATGTCGTTAACGTTCTGGTAGAGAAAAAACGCCGGCATACCGGTTATGGCACATCGGGTATCCGGCTTCTGCAGGATGTCGCGAAACAGCAGCAGATCAGCCGTTTTATTGCACCGGTGGAAAAGGGCAATGACGCGGCAGCTTTCTTCGAGAATCTCGGTTTTAAAAAGGATCATACAACGGAAGATACCGTTGTTTATACAATTGATTTTTAAGGAGGAACAGTATCATGGCACTTATTCATCTTGACTTTGAATCTGAATTCATGGGCAGTAATCAGGACGTATATATCATCGTGCCTGACAAACCGCGCACCAAGACTCCGAAGCAGTTCTACGGCAGTGATAAGAAATATAAAGTGCTGTGGCTTCTGCACGGAACCTTCGGCGGCTACAGTGACTGGATCCGCAAATCCAACATTGAACTGTATGCCTGTGAAAAAGATCTGATCGTCGTCATGCCGGGTGTTGGCAACAGTGATTATGAAGCCTGGGATAATTTCACACTGGGCTATGATGCCGACCGTTATCTTGTTGACGAACTGATGCCACTGGTTTACAACTGGCTGCCGGCTTCCAGCAAGCGGGCGGACAATTTCATTGCCGGTCTGTCCATGGGCGGTGCCGGCGCTCTGAAATTCGCTCTGAAGTATCCGCGCAAGTTCAGCCGCTGTGCGTCGCTGTCCTTTGTCCCGTGGAACTATGACGCCCAAAGGGAGGAAATGGAGAAGCTGTTTGCCAAGAAGCGCAGTGAAGTGATCAACCCGAAAGATGTCATGCATATGGATCTGAGACGCTACAACCAGATGCACAGATATGACAGCGTGGATGAGTATCTGGCTTCCTATTCCAACCTCTACCGCAAACTGATCGAAGCCGTCGACAGGAAAGGTTTGCCGAAATTCTTCTTCTCGACCGGTACGGAAGATCCGCTGATGGCGGAAAACTTCGTCGCTCTGAGGGATCGTCTAACCGATCTCGGCTTTGAAGCGGTATGGGTGGAAGGCCCGGGCTCGCATGAATGGCGGGTATGGGAAAGAGACATCCAGATGGCATTTGACTTCTTCGGCCTCAACGGCAAATACAAAGGAAACGCCTTCTGAAGCACGCTCAGCAATGGATTTCAAGAGAAATGCCTGCATACAAGCGGGCATTTTTTCACGAAACAAACACAAATGTAACAAAAATATAAAATTTTCATAAATACAGAAAAAAACGTGAAAATACCATTGAAAAGAATTGACACAGTATTTTCACATTTTTTATAATGCACCTATACATAAGAGAGGGGAAAGAAACTTATGAAAAAGTCATTATCTCTTTTGCTCTCCGGTGTACTGGCTTTAGGTCTGGTTGGCTGCTCCGGCAACGGCGGCGGCGAAACACAGCCGACAGGCGGTGACACACCGGCAAGCGACTCTTCAACCTTGACAATCGCTATCGCGATGCAGTTTGACACACTGGATCCGGCATTGTCCACAACTGTCTATAACGCATATGTTATCGACTCCATCTACGCCGGTCTTCTGAGACTGGGTGATGACAACCTGCCGCATCCGGATCTGGCTGAGGGGTACAGCATTTCCGAAGATGGTCTGGAATGGACATTCAACCTCCGCAAAGATGCAGTATTCACAGACGGTACGCCGATCAAGGCTGAAAACTATGTCTTCACAGTACTGCGTGCTCTGTCCTATGGTACAGAAAATGCATTCCGTACAAGTTCTCTGTGCCAGTACATTGTTGGTGCTGAAGAATATCGTAACCACGCTGTTGAAGTCGGCGCAAGCTTCGACTGTCTGACAGAAGATCACAGTGGTGTCGGTGTTGAGGCAGTTGACGACTATACACTCGTTTACAAGCTGAAGACTCCGGTTCCGTACTTTGACCTCAACGTATGCGGCGGCGGCGTATTCTCTCCGCTTCCGACAAACACTCCTCAGCATGATTCCGTATGGGCACTGACACCGGGTTATCCGACAAACGGTGCTTACACACTGGAATCCATCGATCTGAACGACAAGGCTGTTGTTGTTAAGAGCGATTCTTACTGGAACAAAGACGCTGTCAAGATGGAAAAACTCGTATGGCAGGTCGTTGCTGATCCGAACGCCCAGATGGCTCAGTTCGAATCCGGTGACATCGACGTCGCTCTGAGTGTTCCGACAGAAGCAGTTGAAAAGTACCTCGGTACTGAAAATCTGTGGAGCATGATGTATCCGTCTACATATTCTCTGTGCGTCAACTCCGGTCCGACAGGTCCTGAAGCTCTGAAAGACAAGAATGTCCGTAAGGCTCTGTACATCGCTCTGGATAAAGAAGCTATCGTTAACGTAATCGGCAACACGGATCTGTATCCGCTGCTTGAAGGTTATGTACCGTTCGGTCTGCCGGGCGTCGATGGTGACTTCCGTACAGAAAGAGACAAGGAAGGCTATGACCTCCATTATGATCCGGAAGAAGCAGTCAGACTGCTGAACGAAGCCGGCTATGATGAGAACAACAAGCTGCATATCACTTACAAGTATTCCAAGAACAGCTTCCACGAGGATGTTGCTACAGTACTGCAGAGCCAGTGGGCAGCTCTCGGATGTGTCGATGTTGACTTCGACGCTTGCGAAGGTAACGTATACTACAGCCAGATCGACGAAGGCGCTATCGAAATCGGCCGTTATGGTCTGCAGACAGACGACTCCGCTATGACAATGCTGAAGAACTGGACTGCTGTCAACCTCGTAACACCGCTGATGGATACACCTAACCAGGAAGTATTCGATCAGATGATCAACGACGCTTGGGCTGTCGCTGCTGATCCGACTGCTTTCGCAGAAGCTCTGCATAAGGCTGAAGATTACCTGGTTCAGGAAGAAGTCCTGCAGTTCCCGCTGTTCCAGTTCGCACAGGCTGGTCTGGTTCAGTCCAACGTTCATGATTACAAGCTGCACATCGCAACTCTGGACTTCATGAGCTGCACAAAGGACTAAGTCTGGAATCAAACATTAAACTGAAAGCGTAAAGCACGATTGATATTGAGAGGAACGTCTTCGGGCGCTCCTCTCAGTATTTCGTATAAGAGTGTGACTTATAGTCCGTTCTTCGTCTGTCCTGGTAAACAAAGACAGGCGCTTGTTTACGAAGAGAAACGAAGAATGACTGCAGATATACTCTGCAGAAAGAAAAGAGGGATGCATATGCTCAAATACATTGGAAAACGACTGCTGATGGGTGTGGCAACACTGTTTGCCTTGATGACGATTACTTTTTTCCTGATGCACATGATTCCCGGTTCACCGTTTGCCGGTGAAACCCAGGGTCTCTCGGCGGCAGCGAAACAGCAGATCATCGAAGCGTATCAGCTGGACAAGCCGATTTACGTTCAGTACATGACCTACCTGAAGAATTTCTTCAGCGGCCAGCTCGGCACATCCACAGCCCGTAAAGGTGTTCCGATCACAATGATCATCGCCAACGGTCTGCCGTATACTGCCAAGGTCGGTCTATCCGCCTTCGTAACGGCAATGGTCCTCGGCATTCTGCTGGGTGCCGTATCGGCATTTTCCAAAAAGGCCTGGATCCAGGGTCTGTCTGCCTTTGTGGCGACGATCGGTGTCAGTGTACCGAGCTTCCTGTTCGCGCTGTTCCTGATGTATCTGCTCGGCGTGAATCTGAAACTTCTGCCAATCATGGGTCTGAAATCCTGGAAGCACTATATTATGCCTTCTCTGGCTCTGGCGCTTTCTCCGATTGCCATGATCTCGCGTCTGACCCGCAGTTCCCTTTCCGAAGAACTGAGACAGGACTACATGATCCTTGCCCTCAGTAAGGGTACTTCGTATAAGAAGGCTGTTTACAAGCACGCCCTGAAGAACGCGATCATCCCGGTCGTTACCTATGCAGGTCCGCTGCTGGCGACCCTTCTGACAGGTTCATTCGTTGTCGAATCCCTGTTCACGATTCCCGGTATCGGTTCCGAATTCGTAGCCAGTGTATCCGGCCGTGACTATCCGCTGATCATGGCGCTGACCGTCCTGTACGGTTCGCTGGTCATTCTGGCCAATATCCTGACGGACATCATCAGTGCGATGATCGATCCGCGTATCCGTCTGAAGTAGGAGGTGAAAGCATGAGTGAAGCTGAAGTAAAAATGGTTCTGCCGGAGAATGCTTTTGAAAAACTCCCGGAAGATGAGAAAAACAATGAATTCATCGCGATGAAATCGCGTTCCTATTTCCAGGACGTATGGTTCCAGTACAAGAAGAACAAACTGGCCATGGTCAGTCTGGTCTTCATCATCGTCATGATCCTGATGGCGATCTTCATGCCGATGTTCTCACGCTACAGCTACGAAGCGCAGGATCTGGCGAATCCGAACGCTCTGCCAAGTGCGGCCCACTGGTTCGGAACGGACAAGTTCGGCCGTGATATCTTCATCCGAATCATGTACGGTGCCCGCATCTCGCTGTCCGTTGGTTTCGCGGCAGCGGCGATCAACCTGGTCATCGGTATCGTCTGGGGCGGTATGTGCGGTTATATCGGCGGCAGATTTGACATGATTCTGATGCGTATCGTCGATATCATCTATTCTGTTCCGACCCTGCTGTACGTCATCCTGATCATGCTGATCTTCGGATCCAACATGTTCTCGGTGCTGTTAGCGATCTGTATATCCTCCTGGGTAGGTCTGGCCCGTCAGGTCAGAGCTCAGGTCATGTCCCAGAAAGAACAGGAATATGCTCTGGCTGCCAAAGTTCTCGGTGCCAGCGACATGCGTATCCTGTTCCGTCACCTGGTTAAAAACTCCATCGGTCCGATCATCGTCAACACGACCCTGATGGTTCCGAGTGCGATTTTCACGGAAGCGTTCCTTTCCTTCGTAGGTATCGGTATCAGTATTCCGATGGCTTCCTGGGGAACAATGGCCAATGAGGCCAAGAACATGCTGTTCTCAGCACCGCTGCAGATGGTATGGCCGGTATCGGCGATCTGTCTGACCATGCTGGCTCTGAACTTTATCGGTGACGGCCTGAATCAGGCTCTCGACCCGAAGAAACGTTCCCGCTGATTTATGACGTTTCTGAAAGTGGAACAACTTTCCATTCACGCGGAAAAAGAAGAAGGTGACATCCGGCTTCTGAAAAGTGTTTCGCTGGAAATGGAAAAGGGCGAACGGACGGCTTTGATGGGACATTCCGGCTGCGGCAAGACAACCCTGGCCAATGCCATCATGGGATTTCTCAAAGCAGATACGTTCTGTGATTACGGCACGGTGACTTTTGACGGAATCGTCAATGTCCCGAAACAGCTCGGTCTTGATTTTCTGGACAACGATCCCTTTGAAGATATCAGAGGAAAACGCATTGCATATGTCATGCAGAATGTGAAGGATGCCTTCGATCCGACGGAAAAAATCGGCACATATATCGCTGAGTTGTTTCCGGAGGAAGGTTTCTTCGAAAGGAGAAAGAAAGTCATTTCCTTTCTGGAAAAAGCAGGCATCAGTGATCCGAAAAAAGTCAGCCGGTCCTCACCGCAGGAAGTATCTGTCGGCGAACTGCAGAAGATCATGATCATGACGGCGCTTGCCAGAAATCCGGAACTGGTCATTCTTGACGAACCGTTCTCCGCACTTGATCCGCTGTCAAAGCAGCAGATGATCGAAGAACTGCAAAAACACGAAAGTATGGGAATCCTGCTGATTACCCATGAGCCGGAAACGGCGAAAAATCTATGCACTTCCTGCCTGTTTATGGCGGAAGGCAAAGTCAGTGAAAAACGGAATACGGCGGATCTGTCCACGCAGGAAATGATCAGCTGTATGGAAGTATAAACGGAAACAGAGAGGTGGAAGCATATGGCACTACTTGAAGTTGAAAATCTGAAGACAGATTTTACCACCGATCAGGGAATGGTACATGCCGTCAGAGATGTTACCTTTTCGGTCGAACAGGGCGAAGCTCTCGGAATCGTTGGTGAGTCCGGTTCGGGAAAAAGCCAGACAATGTATTCGATTATCGGTCTGCTCGCAGATAACGGTATCGTAAACGCGAAACGTATCACTTTTGACGGCAAAGATATCGCACCCGAAAACTTTGTGAATAAAAAGACATACGAAGACGCCATGAAGGATATCCGCGGAAATTCCATGGCCATGATTTTCCAGGATCCGATGACGTTCCTGAATCCGATCATGAAAATCGGCGATCAGCTGACGGAAACAATTATGAATCATAACAAAGTTTCCGAGAAAGATGCTCATGAGCTCGCTCTTGAACTGATGCGCAAGGTCGGCATTCCTTCGCCGGAAAAGAGAATCAATCAGTATCCGTTTGAATTCACCGGCGGTATGCGCCAGCGTATTATCATCGCGATTGCCCTGGCCAACAATCCGAAGCTGATCATCGCCGACGAACCGACGACTGCTCTGGACGTTACGATTCAGGCGCAGGTTCTCGAACTGATCGACGAACTGAAGAAAAACAGCGGTTCAGCGGTTATCATGATTACCCATGACCTTGGTGTCGTTGCCAAGCTCTGCGACCGCATTGCCATTATGTATGGCGGTAAGATCGTGGAAATCGGAACCGACAAGGAAATCTTCTACGATCCGAAACACCCGTATACAAAGGGTCTTCTGAACTGCATTGCCAATCCGGATGAGGATGACGATAAGGAACTGGAACCGATCCCCGGATCACCGCCGGATCTGCTGAATCCTCCTAAGGGATGCCCGTTTGTCGACCGCTGTACGGAAGCCATGCGGGTATGTAAGGAATATCAGCCGGAAGTGACAAAGTTCACGGAAACCCATCAGTGCGCATGCTGGCTGTGCCATGAAAAGGCGGTGACAAAATGAGTGAGAAACCGATTTTAAGTGTACGTAATCTGAAGACATACTTTGATGTGACAAAAGGCCTTTTCAGCAAGAAGCAGATCGTTAAGGCAGTGGACGACGTATCCTTCGACGTCATGCCGAACGAAACTTTTGGTCTGGTCGGTGAGTCAGGCTGCGGCAAGACGACACTTGGCCGTACCATTGTCAAACTGTATGATCCGGTCGAAGGAAGCATCGAGTTCATGGGCAAAGACATCGCCAACCTGAAAGGGGCGGAACTGAAGGCCTACCGCAAAGACATGCAGATGATCTTCCAGGATCCTTATGCATCATTGAATCCCCGTATGACCGTCGGCGAAATCATCAAGGAACCGATGATCATTCACAACATCTATAACACCGATGCCGAGCGTGAAGAACGTGTCGTTGAACTGCTCCGCATCGTCGGTCTGAAACCGGACCATATCCGCCGTTATCCGGCTGAATTCTCCGGCGGTCAGAGACAGCGTATCGGTATTGCCAGAGCTCTGGCAGTCAATCCGAAGTTCATTGTCTGTGACGAACCGATTTCCGCTCTGGACGTATCGATTCAGGCCCAGGTCATTAATCTGCTGGAAAATATTCAGAAAGAAATGGGACTGTCCTATCTGTTCATCGCTCATGACCTGAGCATGGTCAAACATATCTCCGACAAGATCGGTGTCATGTATCTTGGCCACATGGTGGAAATGGGTAAGAGCGACGACGTTTATCACCGGCCGCTGCATCCGTATACGACGGCGCTGCTGTCAGCGATCCCGATTCCGGATCCTGATGTAGCAAAGGCCAAGTCGCGTATTCTTTTGGAAGGGGAAATCCCCAGCCCGATCAATCCGCCGACCGGCTGTCCGTTCTCAACCAGATGCCCGAAGGCAACCGAAAGATGTCGCAAGGAAATGCCGCAGCCGATCGAAGTCGGCGGCCGTATGGTTGCATGTCATCTGTATGAGCGTTAATCTGTAAGTAGCAGGAGATAGTGTATATGGCAAAAGGATTGGTAGTAATTCTGACCGGTGCCAGTTCGGTAGGAAAAGGCAAGATCCGTGATCTGCTTCTGGCAGACGAAGATCTGAAGCTCTTCTTTTCCATTTCTGAAACGACCCGGCCGCGTAAGGAAAACGAAGTCGACGGCAAAGACTATTACTTCGTTTCCTATAAACAGTTCGCGGAATCTGTGAAAAACAAAGAGCTTCTTGAGTATACGGAATTCAACGGCTACTATTACGGAACGCCGAAAGCCCAGGTCGATTTCCTGGTTTCCAAAGGCAAGAATGTCCTGATCGAAGTCGAAGCCCAGGGTGTCGGCCCGATCAAACTCAATATTCCTGACAGCGTGGCATTCTTTGTCATGCCGGCCAGTGAGGAAGAACTTGAACGGCAGATCACGGAGCGTTACAAAGATGACGAGGCATCTGTCGCAAGACGTCTGAACAAGGCCAAGATGGAAATGGAACTGGCTCCGCTGTTCCGCAATGTCGTAACCAACGAGGACGGCGAAGCGGCTTATAAACAGATCAAGGAAGTCATTCTCACCGTTCTGGAAAACAGAAAAAACAGATAACATTCAAAGGGGAGGCTGAATGCCTCCCTTTTCATATGAAAAGGTGCCCGCAGGCACCTTTCAGCTGATCTGTATTGCTTTGTCGTTGTGGAATGACCACGCATAGGCTGTTACAGAATGGCCAGGGAAGAAGTGCTGAAGAACCATGCGGTAGGTATTCAGCTGCGGGGCATACATTTCCCGGATCTCTTCTTCCGAAGCCCGGTCGGTCTTGAAATCGATCAGGATGATTTCATATTTTCCGATCGCCGCGAAGTCCATAATACCGTTGATACGGATCTGATCATCCTCGTAATAGAACGGGTATTCTTTGTGAATCTCCATGTTCTTTGCGGTCTGATACAGGTCCGATTCATAGAAGTTACGGACGGAAAGAAGGGTGGATTCGGGAAGAGAAGGATCCGCGTACTGGCGGAGCAGCTCTATTGTCCATTCCCGATCATCCGGCAGAGCCGCCATCAGTTCGTGCACCAGGGTACCATAGGAAGCACCGCGGCCGGTTTCACTCAGCGGCGGCAGGGTATATGTGTCTCTGGCAGTGCTGGCTTTTTCCAGCGAACTCGGTGTCAGGATTTCCGGCAGTGTGACAGCCGGGCCGGTCCATCTTAGCAGGGATACCGCCTCCTGAAGATTTTCTTCCTGATCACCCTTGATCAGCTCATCCTCGTCAAAGACGACGGTACTGACTTTGAACAGACCGTTTTCGTTGATGCCAGGCTCATGATCGAGAGCGGCAGTGATCAGTCCGGTAATGCCTTTTCGATCGGCCAGGACGGACAGATCCATATGCGGCTGAGTGTCCTGGGCGGCCGCCGCATCGTCAACGATGATCAGCCGTTCTTCCGCTCTTGTCACGGCGACATACAGAAGCCGGTTGTATTCTTCCAGATCCTCTTTGTCATCACGCCATTCCACAGCCAGCCGCTGTACGGTCGGCAGAATGATCCTTGTTTCCGGATCGACGTCCTTGAATCCCAGGCCGAGCACGTCATCCACAATGACACCGGCTGCCTGTGATTTGTGCCGGTTGGCCGATGTTCCCCAGAGGAAAACGATCTTGTACTGCAGTCCCTTGGAGTGATGAATCGTTGTCACCGTGACGACGTCGTCGTCTTTTCCGGATGTCACGGCTTCGGAAGATTTTTCGTCGCTGCCGGCATCGATTTCGTCGATCAGTTCACTGACGGTCAGAATACCGCTGCTTGTCACTTTGTCAAACAGATAATCGAAGTTGGCCTGGTCCTTGCGGGTAAGCACTTCATAGAAGGGTTTGCCGCCGGCATCCGCCGTCATGATCTGCTGCAGCAGAAAGAGCGGTCCGCTCCGCTTTGCGGTCTGATTGAAACATGCAAAACGTTCGGGGATCTCCGGATGCCGCATCCGGACTGCTTCGGTCAGTTTTCTGCCGATGGCAAGGACCATTCCGGCGATCTGCTCGTCGCTGAAGCGGTACATCGGACTGGTCAGCACACTCAGCAGGGAAAGGACATCGTCGAGATCCTGCATGTATCTGAGCATGACAAGAATGTCACGGCACAAATCAGAGCGGTAAAAGCCCTCCCGGGCATCGATGTCATAGGGAATATGGAAACGGTCAAACTGGGAACGCAGGGCGATCTGTTCGCCATGGCTGCGGGTCAGCACCGCAAAATCATGGTAGGAAAGAGAAGGATCTTCCGTCATCATTTCATGGATGCGGGAGGCGATCCAGGCGGATTTCATATAGCGGGCTTCGGATGCTTTCAAAGCCTTGCGTTTTCCTTTGGCTGTGACTTCCGGCTCCGGTTTTTCCAGAAGAACAAGTTCGACGCGGGCATCTTCGGCTGTTTTCTGTCTGTCAAGACCGGCTGTCACATGGTCCTCGTCCTGATAGGAGTCAAGTGTGCCGTCGATATTCATCAGCCTCTCAAACAGTAAATTGGTGAAGCGGATGATCTGATGGGAAGAACGGTAATTATAACGCAGGTTAAAAGCTTTGATGCTTTCCTGATCCATGATCAGATCACGCATCAGCTGCGGCCGGGCCTGGCGGAAGCGGTAAATGGACTGCTTGACGTCACCGACCCGGAAAATCATTTTGTCGCCGGCAGCCAGTGAGATGATCGTGTCCTGCAGAATGCTGGTGTCCTGGAACTCATCCACGAGGATCTCGTCGATGCCGGAACTGATACGTCTGGCAATTGTATTGTCATTGGCCCGCAGGATATTCAGAGCATAGCGTTCCATGTCGGAATAGTTCAGACATGCCTCTTCTTTCTTCCGTCTCTCAAAATGCGCGGAAACAAGCCGGGCCAGCCGGATCAGCAATGCCGCGATTTCCGCCTGCCTGCCTGAGCGGGACGCAAATACTTCCTGTGGATAACAGATCGCCAGCAGCTCATCGATGCGGGCAAAGACGATGTCCCGGCATCTGACCATCTGCGGGTCTTTTGAGTTAGCAATCTTCACTTCGGCCGCTTCCTGCAGTTTGACGCGGAATCCTTCGTAATCCTGTTCCTGCGCCAGCCGCATCGCGTCCTTGACGGGATTGAGAACGCCATACAGCATTGGCTCCGTGATCTTGTCATCACCGTCCAGGAAAGCCAGGCGCTCCAGACCATTCTGCAGAGCCGTGCTGATATCCCGGCATTTCTCTTCCAGCATGGCAAACCAGGTATCTTTCACGGCGGCAGGAAGCTGTTTCAGTGACGTGAAGGGGACATACATCGCGGCAGCCTGCTCATACCAGCTGTCGGGATCGGCGGCGGCATCCGCATGACGGCGTACCGTGTCGATGATTTCATAGAGCGTATCGAAGTCTTCACTGCGCTGGGAGAACCAGACAGTCAGCCGCAGCAGGCCATCCGGATCGTCCGCATGCATTTCCTGCAGAGCGGCTTCAAAGGCCTGCCTCTGCAGCAGTTCATTCTTTCCTTCACTGAGAATATTGCCGGTCACGGCCGGATCCAGACCGATCACGTTGTAATACTTTTTAATGATGTTGAGGCAGTAGGAGTCAATTGTCGTGATTTCCGCATTGACCAGCGATGTGATCTGTTTTTCCAGATAGGCCTGTTCTTCGGCATTTTCCGTTCTGGCCCGCATAGCGTGCAGTTCGGCTGCCAGACGGTTTTTCATTTCTTCCGCTGCCGCGGCGGTAAAAGTCAGCGCCACAATGCGCTCCAGATCGACATGGTCTTCGACGATGCGCTTCATGATCCGGGTGACAAGCACCTTTGTCTTGCCGGCGCCGGCTGAAGCGGACACGAGAATGTTCTTCTTGCCCAGTTCCATGATGACCTGCTGCTGATAGCGGTCACTGCCTGCCAGTTCGACTTTCATGCTTTCGCCTCCTTTACCGGTTTCAGATCTTTCTCATAGATCTTCGCAGGATCACGGCTGTCGCCATGGAAACGGCAGACCGCCGCGTAATCGCAGAAGGTGCAGGCACCTTCGATCGGCGCAAGTGAAATACCGACAGGCATGTCCTGACTTTCCTCATTGCGCAGCAGATTCTGCCAGAAATATTCATACAGCACCTGCAGGCATTCCTCCACGGCGGCCGGATCATAGACCGTTTTTAAAGAAGCCACATGATCGCCGTCGCGGTCAATGGCGTCTGTTCGGTCGGTCAGAGCCCAGCCCTGCAGGCGGCGGCTGTCACGGACCAGACTGCGGATCTTCTCACTGTCTTCCTGGAAGTCGTTTTCCATGACAGTGAACTTACGCCGCTCGACAAAGGCGGCCCGCAGTTCTTTTTCATTGCTGATATTTTCTTCCTTCATGCTGAAATAATAGGCGCCGCCCGCCTGATGATCCTGATACAGACGCAGAGCAGTCATCAGGTAGGATAACAGCTGCAGCTGCAGACCTTCCTGGACTTTGGCGGTGGTAAGGTTCTTGGCGGAGGACTTGTAGTCCATGATTTCCAGAAGGGAATTGGCCCGGTCAAGATTGATGCGGTCAATGGTGCCGTTCAGCCGCACATGTTCAGAGATGTCCATCTGATCGAAATGCTTTTCGGCAAAGGCCGGCCGGAAGGTCGTGCAGGCTTCGTATTCTTTCAGGAAAGCGACGCTTCTGCACAGCGATTTCAGCATCCGTTTCCGGCTGATGCGGATAAGGTTTTCATGATGCGGTTCGATGACTTCCAGCGCTTCAAAAAAAGGCGCGATCAGTTCGTTGATATGTTCTTCGGTGAGCCATTCGGCATAGTTTTCACCGGCTTCGTTCAATGCGTTTTCCATGACCGCGTGCTGGATCGTGCCGATGTGAGCGGCATCGACGGAGGGAATCTGTTCCTTGCGGGCATAAAGGCCGGAAGCGATAAAGTAACGGTATGGACAGCCGAACCAGGCTTCAATGGAACTGACCGATCCGCGGATATAACTGCCTTTCTGATCCGTTTTTGTAAACAGAGCCTGGGCGGTCTCCGTGCTCAGACGATGGTGCGTAAAACGGTTCTGGGAAACGGACAGCAGCGGCCATCTTTCGTCTTTGGAAAGATTCAGAGTTCCCAGATCAAAAGCCGGCATCAGCTGTCTGCCTTCATAATCATTGGTCGCATAAGAATAATAGATTTCTTCTTCGGCGCTGTTATGTACCCATGCCAGCTGGTCACGATAGACTTTTTCCCGTTTTGATAAAGCAGGAAAGGCGGAAATCTCTTTGACATAATCTTCGTCAAACAGTCCGTTTCTGGCTTTGAAGCCGGGATAGTCACGGCCGCAGCAGCCAAGTACATACGAAACGCTGCGCCGGTTCAGCGGATGATGCAGGTCGGTAACCATGCAGAAAGGCGAAAGGGAAGAAGATACAGAGGCCGAAACAGACAGAACGCAGCGGGCTGTAAACATGACGTCTTCCCGGCTTCTGATATAAGGCAGCACTTCCATCAGCATCTTCCTGATCTGCATGCCGGCATTTGTGTCGTCTGCATTTGCCAGCAGAGGTGAAACAGCGAGGATCTCATAAGCAATCGTCAGGATTTCCTGCGGTTCTTCCGCTTTCAACATCTTCTGCAGCGGTTCGTCAATTTCCTCAAAATAAGCAGCAGCCTGCTGATCCAGTATCTCAAAGGAAACGAGTTCCCGGTTTTTCATGACCGTGTCATCTTCCCGCGAATGGATCTTTGAAAGGATCCCGGCATAACGGACAGCGACGGTCGGTGCCTCGGTGTCAGTCATGACCTGCCGCAGATAAGCGAGCAGTTTACCTTCACATGGGGCAAGCAGGCCGGAGGCGAAAACATCCAGCAGATGGGAAGCGTCTTTTTCCAGCATGAACGATACAGCCTGAAAAAAGGCATTCTGCACACGTGTGAAGGATGATTCGCTGACAAAGGAAACCGGAATGCCATAGCGGCTGAACACCTGCCGAACCAGCGGCGTCTGTGTTTTGGGTGAACACAGAATGACAAGACAGGGCTTCTGCCGGCGGCAGATATCCTGGGCGACGGCTTCCGCTTCCTGGCGCAGGGAAAGGGCATGGCGGAGATAGCCGCGCGGCTGCACGGGATCTTCCTTTATGACGGGAACACCTTTTTCCTGCAGTTTCCGCAGCAGGCTGTAGCGGGCACAGCTGCTTTCAAAACCGGGAAAGATCCGGATGTTTTCCATGGCGGCGATTTCCTTCAGCCGCGCATCCGCTTCCGCGTATTGTTTCTTTTCCGGCAGATCCATGGCAAGGATCCAGCCGAGCAGTTTTTTCAGTTCTTCTTCACTGCCGTCACGAGCCGGCAGATCGTCTGCCGTGATGCCCCATTCGGCACATTCTTTTGCGAAGGAAAGCAGTTCCTGAAAAAAGGCGGGATAAGTCAGCATCTCTTTGTAAAAATGCAGTTCTTCCGCATGACTGCGGATCAGCGCGGCACATTGAAAAAGCTGCAGAAAAGCGGATTGGTCCGCTTTGGGATCCAGCAGGGCAGAGAATGATATGATCTGCAGACCGAGTCTGCTTTTCAGCCGGTGCATCAGTTCTTCCCGGCGGTATTCATCAGCGATTATAATTTCCATGTTCTAATGATAGCACACGATGGAAATGCGTGGCGCAGAGCTCTAATTAACGTATAATAGAACCAGGAGAATATGATTATGACAAATATAAATGATAATGTAACAAGAGTATTTCATGCTTTCGAAGAGAACCCGGCGGCCATGAATGACCTGCTGAAAGGCGATGAAAAAGAAGTCATCCGTTCCGTCCTGAATGACGAATCCCTCAGCGACGAGGATCTGCAGGAAGTTGTCCGTGAGATCAATGATAACAATGTCATGAAACTTTATCTGTGCGCGGACGGCCAGATCGACGGTGCCCAGCTGCTGGAACAGACCGGCGGCTTCACATCCGTGGAAAGAGGCAAGAAAACCGACGCGATCGGCGCATTGCTGGACGGCAAGCTGGATATCAAGGATCTGCTGGCCCTGATTACTCTGATGAGCGGCAGCCAGTCTTCCCAGGCTTCTTCCCAGACTTCCAGCAGTCTGCTCAGCACGCTTCTGGGCGGCTCTCAGCAGCAGACACAGACGGCCAGCCCGGCATCCCTGTTCTCACAGTTGCTCGGTGCCCAGCCGGCTCAGCAGACCCAGCAACAGCAGACACCGTCGCTGTTCTCCAGCCTTTTTGGCACACCGCAGCAGGCTCAGCAGACCCAGCAGAGCAGCAATGAGCAGCTGAATGCGCTCCTGCAGACTCTGATGGCGCAGCAGCAGACCCAGCAGGCCCAGCAGCAGTCCCTGCAGGCGCAGCAGCAGTCCCTGCAGGCTCAGCAGCAGGCTCAGCAGGCCCAGCAGCCGCAGGCTCAGACAATGAGTGATCTGCTTGGTTCACTGTTCGGCCAGATCGTTGCAAACCAACCGGCTCAGCAACAGCAGACCCAGCAGCCGCAGGGCGGCCTGTTCAGCCAGCTGCTTTCCGGTCAGCAGAGCCAGAGCCAGTCTTCTTCCTCGCAGATGCAGAACAGCGCGGTTCTCAATCAGCCGCTGTTCACCGAAGCTCCTTCGGCCAACTCATCTGCCAGCTCCGCTGCCAATAATCAGGCGCTGAACCAGTTCCTCGGCTCCAGTCCGACCAACAGCAACGGTACGGTCAATGTCGGTTCGATGTTTGATCTGATCAACATCCTGATGGGAGCCAAGAAGTAATATGCCGCGCGAGTTTACCTACGAGATCGAGGAAGAGATCGCGACGCTTTCTTCCTACGAAGGTGCCCGCGGCCGCATCTACAGCAAGGAGCTTTCCCTGATTTCCTACAACGGCGCCAATGCGGTTTACGACATCCGTAACTGGACAGACTATCATGATGAAGAAGCCCGGATGGGCAAGGGTATCACTTTGAACAAAGAAGAACTGAAAGCCCTGCGGGACGCCCTGAACGGGATGGATCTCTAAACCGCGTGGATTGCATGCATTATTGTCATGATTTCTGATAAAATATAGTTTAGTTAATGTGAGGTGATTATATGGGCTGGAAAGACATGTTTGCTACAGCAGAAGATATTGAAGATACACAGCCGGTCGTGACAGCAGCCGCTGCACCGGCCGCCGCAGCTACAGCTGCCGTCGGCGGAGCGATCGCTCTGTTCGAACCGCGTACGTTTGATGAAGCGACAATGATCGCCGACAAGATCAAAGTCGGCAGTGCGGCCGCCGTCAACCTGCACCGTCTGTCGAAGGACTATGCACAGAGAACGATCGATTTCCTGACCGGTGTTGTCTACGCACTGAACGGCCGTATTGAAAAAGTCGGCCATAACCTGATCCTCTGCTCGCCGGCTTCCATGAAACTGTCGGGCATTATCGAAATGAACCGTGACGCGGAATAAAACGCAAGAGGTATACTGATGCACATTTATCCGATTTATAAGAATACCCGCAGAGATATTATCGAATGTGCAACGTTTCTCAATGATGAGATCTGTCTGAAGGCATATATCAAAAGAGAGCCTTCCATCGTTACATATATCGATGTTGCCAACATTCATCTGAAGAGTGATTTTGATCCGGAAACCACTCTGATCCCGGGTGTGACAAGAAGAATCGTCAAATACCGTGACAGTGATCAGACATTTGTCGAAATCTGCTGGAATGAGGATGAATCGTTTACGCTGCGTTTTCCAGATGAGGAAGTCGACGTAGTCCGTCAGAGCCGTTCTGCCTTCGCCTTTAAAAAAGGTGACCGCACACTGGCGACGATCGGCCGGATCCGTGCCAAAGATACCCGCCAGGTTGGCCGTGAAACCTACGAAACGGTATACGATACGGAAGCGGAAGAAGATATTTCCCAGCAGGCGTTATATGTCCTGTGGTGCTTCCCGATTCTCTATTTCGGTTTCTGAGAGGTATAACTGAAAGCACATCCCGTGATGTGCTTTTTTACAAATGATCATCATAAACATCTGACAGGAGAAAAACATATGGAAGAGATTACCAGAGCCGCAAAAAAGAAAACCGCCACAACGAGCTCGAAGAAGACAGCTGCCAAAAAGAAGACCGGCACCACTGCTTCCAAAAAGACCACGACAAAGAAGAAGACGACGACATCTTCCAATACGATGAAGCTTTCCGCGGCGGAAAAAACACTGATCAAGAACTACCGCAAATGCAACGCCCTGGAAAAGAAAGTCATCTTCACCCTGTGCGAGAAGGCATCCGGAAACCTGGCGTCACTGGGAGATTTACTGTCACAGCTGCTTGGATAGTTGCCTGAAAACGCCTCCGTTGGTATAATCAGAAGAGTGTTTTTCAGGAGGTCGTTATGGATATCGTCTTAAAAGTATTACTGCTGGCAGCCGGCTGGGTAGGAGGCTCCTTCATATTCAGCTATGCGCTCAATCATTACCATGCATATCAGCAGAGCCAGAATAAAACGGACCTTATCATGGCCGTACTGTATGTGATCGTCGTCGCGGCTGTTGTCGGCGCATTGATGTTCATGAATCTGATGTCCGGCATCTTCCTTCTGATCGGTGTGCTGATCGCCCTTTTCGCGGTTGCCGATCCATTCTCTCTGACGGCTGAAAAAGCGCATGAGATCGGTGTGCAGGCCGCCCGCGAGGCAGCTTTGAAAGAACAGCTGGAAGAGCAGCAGCGGCAGGAAAAGAAAGAAAAGGAAGAAAACGCGCGTATCTACCGCGAAGCGAAAAAAGCAAACGAAAAGAAAAACGGCTGAATGCACAGCCGGAAATGACGCGTATAAGACTGTCATCGGACAGTCTTTTTTTCATTTGTATAGAATTGTTGTTTTTTTCTGTTATTTCACTTTGGTATGATGAAATCAGATGATAAGAAGGAGTCTTCCATGAAACTGTTTGAACGTATCAATATCGGTTCTCTGCAGCTGAAGAACAGGATCGTTCTCGCCCCGATGGGAACCACCACGGATCACACTTACAATTTCAACATGCATGATGTTTATTATTACGGTGAGAGGGCAAAGGGAGGCTGCGGCCTCGTCCTGACCGGCGCGGTCGTCTGCAGCGAAGAATTCGAACCTGCCCCCTGTCAGAAACTGACCAGCATCAAGGATGTTTACATGCTGCACAGAGTGGCGGAGGAAGTGCATAGTTATGGTGCCAAATTCGGTATCCAGCTCTCACCGGGTATCGGCCGGATGAACTGGATCGATCCGAAAACACCGCCGTATTCCGCAAGCCCCTGTCCGAATTATTACAATCCTGATCTGATCTGCCGTGAACTGCCGACCGACGGCGTGAAGCGGCTGGTCAAGGCAATGGGTGAGTCAGCGAAAATGGCGAAGAATGCCGGTGTCGATATTATTGAAATCCATGCCTATGGCGGATATCTGATCGATCAATTCAATTCCTCACGCTGGAATCACCGTACGGATGAATACGGCGGCAGCCTGGAAAACCGCATGCGCTTTATGATGGAAATCATCCGGGAAGTCCGCGAAGCCTGCGGCAGGGACTATCCGATCGCGGTAAAGATGACGCTGGACAGTGTGGATGATCCGGAAAGACCGCTGGCGGAGGGTCTTGAAATTGCCAGAACGCTGGCCGATTCACACCTTGTCGATCTGATCCATTATGGCCGCGGCGCATATTCCTGCCGCTGGCGCATGGTCAGCAGCGTCTATCAGCCGGTTGGCTTCGATCTGGAAGCGGCTGATGCGATCCGTGCCGTGATCGGTGATATGCCGCTGATGGCTCATGGCAAACTGAATCACCCGGATGAAGCGGAAAAAGCACTGCAGGATGGCAAGGTGGATCTGATTGCCATCGGCCACGGTCTGATCGCCGATCCGCACTGGGCAAATAAAGTGAAAAAGGGACAGCTTGACGAAATCAACCCATGTATCGGCTGCGGTGAATGCCATTTCAACTCCATGAAGGGCTGGGCAAGACCGTGCGCGGTCAATCCGGTTTCCATGCATGAAAATGAATATGTACTGCGGCCGGCTGAAGAAAAGAAACGGATTCTTGTCATCGGTGCCGGCCCCGGCGGTATGAAGGCAGCGATTACGGCAGCGCAGCGTGGCTTTGATGTGACCCTTTGGGAAAAGAATGACTGGCTGGGCGGTGCCATGGCGGCTGCCGGTGCGCCTGATTTCAAGGCGGATGTCAAAGCCCAGGTGGAATATCTGAGCCGTCAGGTCAGAAAATACAATATCCGGACGGAGCTGGGCAAAACCGCAACGCTGGCGGACGTGCAGGCCTTTAATCCTGATTTCACGGTCGTGGCGGCCGGCGCGGATCCGATCCGCATTCCGGTCCCGGGGGCTGACCTGCCTCATGTATGCATGGCTATACCGGTATTGCTGGACAAACAGCAGGTTGGTGAAAACGTCGTCGTCATCGGTGGCGGTGACGTCGGCTGCGAACTGGCCTGCGACCTGAGCCGCAAAGGGAAAAAGGTCACCATCGTGGAAATGATGGACCGTATTATGGCAAGAGGCGGATCGTTTGTCGCCAACGAGCAGAACCTGCGTTATCTGGTGAACCATTCCGGTATTGATATCCGCTGCGGCGCCCGCCTGAGTGAGATTCTGCCGGACAGAGTCAAAGCGGTGATCAATGACGAAGTATGCGAGATTCCCTGTGATTCTGTCGTTTTCGCGGCCGGGTACCGGGCTTCTCACAAGCTTTATGATGAAATCACGGATGCCGGTTTCGAATGCGTTCAGATTGGTGACAATGTACGGCCCGGCAAGATCATTGATGCCATTTCCCAGGGTTATAACTGTATCCGTGTCCTCGACTGAAAGACGAATTGATGACAACAAGACCGGTCTAATTGATACAGTCCCACTAAAGTAGACAACGCAAATATCGAAAGCGTTGCCCACGGAGGTGGGGCTTTAATTATGGGAAGGAAACCAAAATATACATTCGAACAGAAACTGAAAGCTGTAGAGGATTATATCAGCGGAAAAAAGAGCACACAAGAAATCGCGACTGAGTTGTCAATGGGAAAGCGCGGGAAAATACGAGTACGGGAATGGGCCAATCAATATCGTGAAA
>JAFRCE010000015.1 GCA_017404505.1 Solobacterium sp.
TTACAAAGAGGATATCGCTCTGTTTGCCGAGATGGGCTGGAACGTTTTCCGTCTGTCGATCAACTGGGGCAGAATCTATCCGAACGGCGACGACGCTGAACCGAACGAAGCCGGTCTGCAGTTCTATGACAACGTCTTTGACGAGTGCCGGAAGTATAATATCGAACCGCTGGTAACGATCTGCCATTATGAGATTCCGTGGGCCATCGTCACCAACTACGGCGGCTTCTCCAACCGCAAGGTCATCGACCTGTTCGTCAAGTACTGTGAGACGATCTTCAAGCGCTATAAGAACAAGGCAAAGTACTGGCTGACCTTCAATGAAATCAACATCGCATGCATGGGCGAAGGCGGCATCGGCAACCTGTACGGCCTCGGCATCATGGAAGACGAAGACATCAACGCGACAGCACCGATCAAGCTCTCCGATCTGAAGTCCAACAGACAGAGAACCTACGAAGCGCTGCACAATGAATTCGTCGCTTCCGCGAAAGTTGTCAAGCTCGGCCATGAGATCAATCCGGACTTCATGATCGGTAACATGATCGCGCATGTCACGGCGTATCCGCTGACCCCGGATCCGAAGGACATCCTGGCCTGCGACAGAGAAGAGAACCTCAAGAACAACCTGTGCTGCGACGTTCAGGTCAGAGGTGAATATCCGGTATGGGCTAAGAAGTATCTGACGGAAATGGGCGTCGATCCGTGGTTCATCGATGATGAAGCAGACGCTGCTGTCATTAAAGAGGGCACCGTTGACTTCCATACCTTCTCTTACTACATGTCCAACTGCGTCACGACCCACGCGGATGCCGAAACAACCGCCGGCAACATGACACACGGCGGCAAGAACCCGTATCTGAAAGCTTCCGACTGGGGCTGGCAGATCGACCCGGACGGCCTCGAGCACACCCTGGAAACACTGGCCGACAGATATCCGCATCTGCCGCTGATGGTCGTCGAGAACGGCTTCGGCGCATTCGACAAGGTCGAGGAAGACGGCTCCATCCATGACGATTACAGAATTTCCTACTTCAAGGGCCATATCGCAGCGATGAAGAAGGCCTGTGAAGCAGGTGTTCCGCTGATCGGCTACACGACATGGGGACCGATCGACCTCGTATCTGCCGGTACCGGCCAGTATGCGAAGCGCTACGGCTTCATCTATGTCGACCGGCACGATGACGGCACCGGCGACTTCTCGAGAAGCAGAAAAGATTCCTTCTTCTGGTACAAGAAAGTCTGCGAAAGCAACGGCGAAGAATTCTGATCCTGTATCCTGAAATATTTTAACCAGAGTCCCTGCTGAAAAGCGGGGGCTTTTCATATAACATTGCTCACGATACCGGCTGATTGGCCGCTTCTTCTCGTCAGGCTTCTTCCGGCTGGTGTACAATACAGATGAAGTTCAGAAAAAGAAGGAGACCGATTATGGCAGTCCTGAAACTGAAGCCCGCATGCAAGGATTATCTGTGGGGCGGGCAGCGTCTGAAAAATGAGTATCATATTGAATACGACGGTGACATCCTGGCGGAAGCCTGGGAGCTTTCCTGTCATCCAGACGGACCTTCTCTGATCACCAATGGCAAATATGCCGGTAAGACACTGAAGGAATATATCGATGAAAAGGGTATGGAGGTGCTCGGCACGCATTGCCGCCGCTTCCGGGAATTTCCCATTCTGACCAAGTTCATCGATGCCAGGGACAACCTCAGCATCCAGGTTCATCCATCCAACGGCTATGCTCTGCAGAACGAAGGGCAATACGGCAAGACAGAGATGTGGTATGTCCTCGATGCCCAGCCGGGTGCCTTTCTGTATTACGGTTTCCGCAAGGAAATCAGCAGAGAGGAATTCGCTGAGCGGATCCGTAATAACACTCTGCTGGAAGTGCTGAATCCGGTGGAAGTGCACAAGGGCGATACGCTGTTCATCGCCTCCGGCACCCTGCATGCCATCGGCAAGGGCATCCTGATCGCCGAGATTCAGCAGAACTCCAACGTGACATACCGGGTATATGACTACGGCCGCGTCGGCAAGGACGGCAAGAAGCGTGATCTGCACATTGAAAAAGCCCTGGCTGTCACCGAACGGGTGCCGATCATTCAGCGCGGCGAGAACTATCCGCATATCGCAGACTGTGACTATTTCACGGTCGATAAACTCGACCTCGACGGCACTTTGATGCGCCGCATGCAGAGAACCGTCGGCAAAGAATCCTTTTTGTCGATCCTGATCCTCGATGGGGAAGGTGTCATTTCCAGCCATGGTGAAAAAGTGAATTACCGGAAGGGAGACAGTATCTTCCTGCCGGCGGGCAGCGGGGAATATACGATCGAAGGCACCTGTGACGCGTTATTGACGACGATCCGTGAGAAGGCCAATCCGATCCGGGCCGGTATCATTATCGGTTCGGCTTCCACCCAGATCGGGCTGATCAACGATCAGAACCAGCTGATCGCCGAAAAGACGTTCGCCACGGACAGGAAAAAGACACCGGAAGAAATCATTGAAAAAACAGCGGCGGAAACATTGAAACTGCTGGCAAAAAACAGCGTGCCGCTCGATCAGTGCATCGGGGTCGGCGTCGGCGTTCCGGGCACGGTCGACCGCCGCAACGGCCGTATCAACTATTCCAACAACCTGCGTTGGGAAAAGGTTCCTTTACGGAGTCTGCTCGGCCGCGTCATACCATGTCCGGTGCGGATCGCCAACAATGCCGACTGCGCGGCTTTGGGTGAAGCGGTAGCCGGTGCCGGCAAGGAATACAGTGACGTCGTTTTACTGACATTGGGCAACGGGGTTGGCGGCGGCATTATTCTGAACGGCCAGGTCTTTGAAGGCGGCATGATCGGCGGCAGTGAAGTCGGCCACATGGTCGTGCAGGCCAACGGCCGGCCATGTACCTGCGGCCGTAAGGGGTGTCTGGAAGCGTATGCGTCCATGCCGGCTTTGCTGCATGAGGCAGAAGAGAAGCTGCAGCGGCCGGTGAGTCTGGAAGAAGTCTTCGCTTGCAAAGATGCGAAACTGAAGGAAGTAATGGAACAGTATACCGAAATGCTTGGCACCGGTATCGTCAATATCGTCAATCTGTACCGTCCGCAGCTGGTACTGCTCGGCGGAGACATGTCGCCGTATCTTGAGAGCCTTCTGCCGAAACTGCGGAAGATGATGAAGAGGGACTGCTTTGGCGGTGCCCACGGCAGTATACCGGTCATCCAGGTGGCCGAACTCGGCAGTACGGCCGGCATGATCGGCGCAGCCAGTCTGTAAACATGACGGCTTCCCGGATGGCGGATGCTTATAAGCAAGCTTCGATGGAAAACGATACTGGCATCTTTCTGAAGGATTAGCTGACTGATTGAATCGGATTGCTGTACTATGCAGTAATCCGATTTTTTCTTATGGAGTTGATGGAGATGAAAAGCCGGAGGCTGAATCACGTGTCAGCCTCCGGCTATGGAATGGTTAGTATTCCGATCTTTACAATCCATAAGCGATTATCCCTGTGGCGGCAGAGAGACAGATCAGCAAGATCGGTGATATGCCGCCTTTTTTGATCTTTCGGGAACCAAAGTATAATGTCCCAAGCACCAGTGTCAGGATCAAAGGACGAATCTGCATGGAACTGTCCTGAAGGACAATGCCGTTCCTGACGATCATGAAAACACCGGTAGCGAGGATAATCCCGATGATGCATGGCTTCAGTCCGCGCAGAACAGCCTGTACATAAGGATTCTTCAGCACTGTCTTCAGGAGGGCAGTCACAAGGAGGATAATGATAAAGGACGGAAGTACAACGGCAAGTGTAGCGGCCAGAGAGCCAAGAATTCCAGCCTGTGAGCTGCCGACATAGGTGGCCAGATTCACCATGATCGGTCCCGGAGTGCTTTCGCTGACAGCGATCATATAGGTCAGCATTTCTTCGTCCAGCCAGCCGTAGGACAGAACGACATCGCGGATCAGCGGAATCGCGCCGTATGCGCCGCCAAAAGCGAAACATCCGACCTTGAGGAAGCCGATGAATAATTCCAGCAGGATCATTTTCCGGCACCTCCCTTCATAACAGGCTTTTTAACCATGAATATGATCAGGCTGATCATTCCTGCTGTAAGCATCAGGATAATGGAGGAGATTCTGATAGAGAAGATGTTGATCGACAGCATTGCCGCAAACGCGCAGAGCATAAATACCCGGGGCGCCGTTTTTTTCTGCATTTTCTGAAGCATCTTAATGGCAGCGTCCAGGATCAGGATTCCAACGGCGATCTTGATACCCTGGAAAGCATGCGCGATCCAGGTGATCTCAAGGAAACGATTCAGAAACCTCGATATCGCAAAGATGATGCAGAAAGAGGGAAGGATCATTCCGATCGTGGCAATCAGCGCCCCAATAAAACCTTTCTGCTTGTACCCCACATAGGTTGCACAGTTAATGGCGATGGGACCGGGGGTGGACTCTGCAATGACCGTAATGTTCATCATCTCATCGTGTGTGATCCACTGCTTTTTTTCCACGCAGGTGTTCTCAATCAGTGCGATCATCGCGTATCCACCGCCGAAAGTGAACAGACCGATCTTTGCAAACGTCAGGAAGAGATCAAGAAAAAGGTTCATTTCTCTTCCTCCTTGCGGAATTCACACTGGCAGATCCGGGGATCCCGGCAGAGATCAAGCGACTGCTGCTTCATCTCCAAAAAGGCTGCGCACAGTCCATCCAATGCTTCCTGCTTTGGAAGGTAGTGGATGTGGTAGCCAACCCGCTCCCCATAAACAAGCCCGGCTTCCTTCAGTACTTTCATGTGCTGGGAGATTGCCGATTCAGTAATTCCAAGTTTTTTTGACAGAGAACGGACACAGTGTTTTCTGATCAGGAGCTGTTGAAAAATGGAAAGCCTTGTAGGTTCCCCCAGGGCTTTCAGCGTGACAGATATGTCCATAAGTCACCTCTTTGATTTAGCGATGACTTAATTATAATCAATTTTCTGATTAAGTCAACGCTTAATCAGTCTGTCGAGATGCTTTATGACCTCCTGAAATCGCCCGGACTTTCGCTGGCCGTCTGTAATACGCCCGCAAAGGAATTCCAGATATCCTGCACAAAGGTGAAGATGATGCAGCCAGAAACAAGGAGGGCAAAATGTCAGCATTCCTGAAACGATAAAGACTTCTTGCGAAGGCCGCCCGCGGCGGAAACGTTTTTTCCGGCGCATATCATTCATGTATGAGCCGGGAGTCTGTTATAATAGCGAAATACGCAGGGGAGGTATGCATATGAGCAGAATGGTTTCGAAACGGTATAAGACAAAGGAACTGCTGAGCCGCTTTGCGCCGTATCTTTTCCGTCAGAAGAAACTGCTGGTCTTCGATCTTTTCTGCGCGTCACTGACGACCCTGTGTGATATCGTGCTGCCGCGCATCATGAGCAGTCTGACAAATACGGCCATGTATGATCCGGTATCTCTGACGACCGGTCTGGTATTGCGGATGGCGCTGATCTATGGTCTATTGCGACTGGTGGATATGGCGGCCTACTACTTCATGGCTTCCCAGGGACATATCATGGGTGTCTATATTGAAACGGACATGCGCACCGATGCGTTCCGGCACCTCGAACGTCTCAGTGACAGTTTCTATGCCAATACCAAAGTCGGCCAGCTGATGGGCATCATTACCAGTGACCTGTTTGACATCACCGAATTCGCCCACCACTGTCCGGAAGAATTCTTTATCGCCTTTATCAAGATCGCCGTCGCCTTTGTGATCCTGTGTCAGTCCAACTGGCTGCTGACTCTGATCATCTTCGCCTGCATACCCATCATGCTGTATGCGTCGATCAAACTGAATTTCACGTTCCGCAACGCCACCAAGGCGCAGCGTGTGCAGATCGGTGAACTGAATTCCCAGGTCGAAGAGTCACTGCTCGGTGTCCGCGTCGTCAAGGCGTTCACAGCGGAAGAATATGAAATGAGCCGCTTTACGGACCGCAACGAGAAGTTCAAGGAAGTCAAAAAGAAGCGTTACTACGCGATGGCTGCCTATATGATGTCGACCCGTTTCTTTGACGGACTGATGTATCTGACGACGATCCTGGCCGGCGGTATGTTCATGGTCAAAGGCCTAATCAATGCCGGTGACATGGTCGCCTATATGCTGTATGTGACGACGATGATCGCCACCATCCGCCGCATCGTCGAATTTGCCGAGCAGTTCCAGTCCGGTCTGACCGGCATCGAACGTTTCCTCGAGATCATGGACACGCCGGTCGATATCCACGACGAGCCGGATGCCAAAGACATTGTCGTCAGGGGCGGTCATATCGTCTTCGACGACGTGACGTTCGAATATCCTGACGATCATAACCGGGTGCTGCATCATATCAACCTGGATATCAAGCCGGGTGAGAATCTGGCCCTGGTCGGAGAAAGCGGCGGCGGCAAGACCACGCTGTCCTCGCTGATCCCGCGTTTCTACGACGTTACGGAAGGCCGTATTCTGATCGACGATCAGGATATCCGCAAGGTGACACTGCATTCCCTGCGTTCGGCCATCGGCGTCGTGCAGCAGGACGTCTATCTGTTCTCCGGCACGATTCTTGAGAACATCGCCTACGGCAAACAGGACGCGACAAGAGAAGAGATCATTCAGGCGGCCCGGCTGGCCGGTGCCGATGAGTTCATCAACGAACTGAAAGACGGTTATGATACCTATGTCGGTGAGCGCGGCGTCAAGCTTTCCGGCGGTCAGAAGCAGCGTATTTCCATTGCCCGTGTCTTCCTGAAGAATCCGCCGATCCTGGTGCTCGACGAGGCAACTTCAGCGCTCGACAATCAGAGCGAGCTGCTGATCGAAGAAAGCCTGGAAAAACTGTCGAAGGGCAGAACGACACTGACGATCGCCCATCGTCTGACCACCGTTCGGGATGCCGATAGGATCATTGTCCTGAACAAGAATGGTATCGAGGAAGAAGGCAGTCATGAAGAACTGCTGGCGAAAAAGGGCACCTATTACCGTCTGTGGAATGGCCTTGCGGCGGAAGATCTACTGCTGGCGGGTGACTGAAAAACATGACAGACTGCCGGAGTTTTCTCCGGCGGTTTTCATTTTCGAAACATATTTGTGATGATAAAATAATCTCATAGTATCCGTTGTTTTTTACAAAGATAAGGGAGAGAAAACATGTTGCTGATCTATTATTTCACAAAGCCTGTTTTCTGGATCATTCCATGGATCCTTCAGTCCATCGGTTATTTCCGCGTACTGCGGAAAGTCGACATGGACGGAAAGTGGGCAATCGTTCCGTTCGCGGCGGAAGGAAAGCTTTCGACGATCCTGTTTGAAAGCATGAGTTCCTACTGGCACCCGCTGGTCATTGCCGGTCTGAATCTGGCTGCCGGCATGTATATGAGCAATGCCGCTGACAAGATGTCTGTCGTGACGGCCCGGCTGCTGATCATTGTCGCGCTGATCGTATACGGCATTTTCCTGATCAACCTGTACTGGCGGCTCGGCAAGTGCTTTAAAAAGGGTGTTCTGTTCCGTATCGGCATGATCATGTTACCGGCTCTGTTTCTGATCCTGCTGGGCAGTAAAAAATCAGTGTTTTACGGCGGTCCGGTCTTCAAAAGAAAGATCATCCGGGCCAGATGGATACAGATCGGCTTCACGATCCTGCGCGAGCTTGGCTTTGCGGCGGTATTCTTGGTTTCGTTCGGAGTGGTCGGTTTCCTGACCCTGCGCAACTATATGCCTGAGCCGGTCGTTTATCTGATGCTGCAGGATTTCTATGAAACCGCAAAAGACGTGAAAGGTGACGGCAGTGTCATGCTCCGGAATGACACCATGGGCGATGCATATCATGATCTTGCCTCGTTTTCGACCAGCCGTGACTACTTCTTCCCGGATCATTCCAAAGACGAAAGCGTTGTCGTCATGGAATATGTCATCGGCTCCAATCTGGAAGATGCCATGGGCATGGCGACGATCAATCTTCGTCAGATGCTGGATACGACCGAGCAGGGCTCCGCTCTGAAATTCGTCGTTGAAGCAGGCGGCACCAAGCGCTGGTTTACCAACGGTGTCAAGCACAGCACCGTCGGTCTCTATGAAATCGCGGACGGCAAGCTGACAATGAAAGAAGACCTTGGCAACAAAGTCTACATGTGCACGGAAGATGAACTGTACAATTTCATCACCTGGACAAAAGAAAATTATCCGGCGGACCGTTATATGCTGGTTCTCTGGGATCATGGCGGAGGTCTGCCGAGCGGTTATGGCCAGGATGTTCTGAACGAACGCAAGGATACCAAGTTCGGAGCGCTGCCGGTCAATGAGATCGTTTCCGCGATCGACCGGGCCGGTGTGAAATTTGATATGATCGGCTTTGATGCCTGCCTGATGCAGGATATCGAAATCGCCGTGGCCATGGAACCGTATGCCGACTACTATCTGGCATCGGAAGAAACAGAATCCGGTGAAGGCTGGTTCTATACATCAGCCTTCGGCATGCTGGCAAAGGATCCGACCACCAGCATGGAAGAATTCGGCAAAGAAATCATCTCCGCTTATGACGTCAACCTCAGGGTCATGCATGAGAGGTTAGACAACAGCGGTTCCACTCTGTCGCTGATCGATCTGACCAGGATCCGGCCGGCCTTCGACAAACTGATGGCTCTCTATGAGAAAGAACATGCCGCGTTCCTTGCTGATTCGGCCGACTACGCGGATATCTCGATTGCCGCCGGCAAGGCGACTGCCTTCACGGGTGACGAGCAGATCGACCTGGTCGATTATCTGGAACTGCTGGATCATGCCGACTATAACGATTCGATCGCGACACCGGAAGAGATCAAAGAAGTGATCAATTACGTCAAAGCCAGCATCGTCTGCCGGAATGCCATGTCCCATGACGGCATCAACGGTCTGGCGGTGTCCTTCCCATACAAGATGATCGCTTCTTACGGCCGCGACCATATCCAGTACGAAAAACTCGGTATGGAAACCTGCCGGAAGTTATATGACGACTTCTTCAGTATTATGGCGGCTGTCCGCAAACTGGAATTCAAGGCTCCCGAAATCTTCGGTTTTCAGCTGCCGACCGACGATTATACCAAGGAAGAATGGTATATCAAAGACTTTGAGAACTATGAAACAACGCAGGCTGTCGTGGATATTCCGCTGGTTGAAAAGGAAGACGGCTGGCAGATGCAGCTGCCGGATACAGCCTGGAATATCATCGCGGAAGCCAACCAGGTCGTTTATATGAAGACGGAGGACGGCTGGATGTACCTCGGCCGCGACATTCCGGCTTCCTATGACGAGAACGATCATCCGATGGTTGCCGCAACCGGCCGCTGGGTCCAGATCAACGGTCAGGTCGTCAATTATGAAGCCCAGCCGGCAATCACCAATGAAAACGGCGTGATTCAGAAGGGTATCGTCCGGGCCAGACGCGGCGCCGACGAAATCACTCTTTACATTGAGTGGGATCCGGTCACTGAGGAAAATGAAATTCCCGAAAGCGGCCATGTCATCGGCTACCGTGTCAATAGTGTAAACAACGCCTTCATGGAAAAGGGTCTGCAGGAACTGAAGCCAGGTGAAGTCATCTCCTTCCTGTTTGACTACTATGACGAAGAGGGCAAAGTTGTGAAGACAGACACGCACGGCCACTCCATCCGGCTTTCCAGCATGAGCAACCTGAAAGTCACGGACGAACCGATCGGTGAGTGTGATCTGCGCTATGGCATCGTCATGCAGGACGTCTATCAGCGCACCTTCACTTCCGAATTCGTCGAGAGTCATTTCACAAAATAGTTCTTATTGAAAGATGGATGCGTCACGCATTCATCTTTTTTCTGTGCCGTATAGTACAATGATTACAAAGAAGAGGAGGCATCATTATGCTGTCAGTCGGTACCATGGCTCCGGATTTCACACTGCCGGATCAGAATGGTGAAAATCATACGTTATCCGCTTACCGGGGAAAGAAAGTCATTCTCTATTTCTACCCGAAGGATCAGACAGGCGGATGCATCAAGGAAGCATGCAGCTTCCGCGACCGCTATCCGCAGATCACGGAAAAAGGAGCGGTGATCCTCGGCGTTTCCAAAGACTCCGTGAGATCTCATAAGAACTTTGAAGAAAAACAGTCACTGCCGTTCACGCTGCTTTCCGACGAGGAAACGAAAGTCATTCAGGCCTACGATGTCTGGAAGGAAAAGAAGATGGCCGGCCGGACATATATGGGCATCGTCCGATCCACTTATCTGATCGACGAAGAGGGAGTGATCGTCAAAACCTACGAAAAGGTGAAGCCGGCGGATCACGGCGGTGAAGTGCTGGGAGATCTGGGATGAAAGTGATCCTGTCACCGGCCAAGAAAATGGTTCGGGCCGATGACGATTTCGCGTACCGGGATCTGCCCGTCTATCTGAAGGAAGCGGAGACTTTGCAAAAGGAACTGCGCTCTTATGACGCGTCAGAACTGAAGAAGATCTGGAACTGTTCGGATAAGCTGCTGAAAGAAAACATGGCGCGACTGGAACAGATGGATCTTCGAAGCGGCCTTTCACCGGCGGTCTTTTCCTATGTCGGCCTTGCCTTTCAGCATATGGCACCTGGCGCTCTGACGGATCAGGGACTGGCCTGGCTGCAGGAACATCTGCGCATTCTTTCCGGTTTCTACGGCATATTGAAGCCGTTTGATGGCATCACGCCGTACCGTCTGGAAATGCAGGCGGTCCTGCCGGAAACCGGCCGTCTGTATGACTTCTGGAATCATAAACTCTATGACGCGATCGCCGGTGAGGAAGTGATCAATCTCGCTTCCAAGGAATACAGCGATGCCGTGCTGCCATACGTGAAAAAGAAAGCCGTCACAGCTGTCTTTGCCGAAATCAACAACGGCAGACTGAAGCAGAAGGGTACGCTTGCCAAAATGGCAAGAGGGGAGATGGTGTACTGGCTGGCCGAACACGGCATCGAAAAAGCCGAAGACATGAAAGCCTTCCGGAACGGCTGGACCTTCAGCGAAGAGCACTCGGATGAAACGACTTACGTATTTCTGAAGAAGGAAGTGTCTGATTGACAGACGCTTCTTTTTGTTACAATAGAGTCAGTGAGTACTAACAGGAGAAAGATCATGAAAATGATACGTTATGAATATGAAATAGACGGCTTCCATGGCGTGTATTATCCCCGTCCGGAAGGATCGAAGAAGGCGATGATCACCATGTTCGGCGACGACAGTGAGGATTATCTGGCCCGCACGGCCGCCCGCTATTTCCAGTCGCTCGGCTGCAATGTCATGGCCATGTCGAGCCGCAAAAAGGACTACGGCTATCACAGCTACCGGCTTGAGTGTATCGAGAACGCGATCGACGTCATGCGCGCTTGCGGCAATACATGTTTCGGCATTGCCGGTCTTTCAACGACCGGCATGATCGCTTTGGCTGCGGCATCCCTGATTCCCGATCTTACGCTGACCATTGCCATGACGGCCAGTGACTTCGTCATGCAGGGCTTTTTAAGAGACGGTCTGGACGGCTGCGGCGAGCGGCCGGCAGAGGGTGAGTCGACTTTGACATGGCGCCATGAGAAATTGCCGTATCTGCCGTATGCCTACGCCCATCCCGATTACTGGCAGATGCTGAAACAGGAGGCGGAAAACACCCATAACAGTGCGGCCGCCCGCAATATGTTCGACGAATCGGAAAACAGATGTCCGCTGAGGGAAGAAATGATGATCAAAGTTGAAAACGCGAAGGGGCATGTGCTGATGATCGGCGCCGAAGACGACGCGTTATGGGATACCTGCCGGTATATCCGCCGCGTCGAAGAAAGACTGAAAACAAGAGAACACAGCTGTGTGTTCGAACCGCTGACTTTCGCTCACGGCACGCATTTCATCCTGCCGGAAACGATGATGAAGATGCTGCTGCCGGCCGGGGTGGATTTCCTGCTGGCGAAATGCTTCCCGGCCGCGAAGGGCTATACGGACGAATGCCGCAAAGCACGTGAAGAAGTGGATGCGGCGATCCGCCGGTCTGTTGCGGAAATGGTATAATGCATACAAAGAAAGAGAAGTGAAAAAGCATGAAAAAAACAGGTATCGCTCTCCTGGCGGCTGTCCTGCTGTGCGGCTGTTTCGCCACCGGCGCTGAGACGCAAAACTTAGGCGGCTGGCAGATCAATACGGAATTCACGCCCGTTCTGCGTGAAGAGGAAGAACTGCTGTTTGAAAAGGCAAGAGCCGCGGACGGCGGCTATACGACGCTGATCCCGGTGACTGTCGTGGCCAGCCAGGTCGTCTCCGGTATGAATTACGCCTATCTGTGTCTGAATGACGAGGAAGACCATACTGGCTGGGTCATCGCGGTCGTATATGAAACCGCGACCCATGATGCGGCGATCACGTCCGTCAAGGAAATCAGCATTCCGGACGCGTCCGGCAAGCAGGGTATTCCTTCCGGAATGATGGGCGGCTGGAGCGTGAAGGAAGAAATCGCCAACGCCATCACGCTGCCGCAGGACATTTTCTCTGACTATAATCTGGCAGCGGACCAGTATGAAAAAACGGTACTGTATCCGCTGGCTCTGCTTGCCACTCAGCCGGTCAGCGGCACCAATTACCTTGTTCTTGCCAAAGGGGAAGAAGACGGTGTCATGCAGCTGTTTGTGACGACTGCCTGGAAAAAGGCGGACGGCAGTGTGGAAATGACAGACGTGTCCTATTTTGATCTGCTGAGTCTTGTAAGCTGATCCGGTTTCCGGAGGATTTATGATCAGACTGGAAAAATGGCCGTATCTTCGGAAAGAACCGCTGGAGGAATTATATGCGCAGGCCGATCAGAGTTTCTGTCTCGTGCACCTGCCCGTACCGCTGCCATTGAACAGCACGCGGCATTATCTTCTGGCGGTGCGCCGGGAACTGGCGGACGGCAAACCGTTCCTCTGCTATGCCGTGTATCTGGATGATCAGATCATCGGTAAAATCGAAGTGACAAAAGACCCTGACGGGGATGCTGAACTGGATCTGATCCTGAAAACGGCATTTGTCAGGCAGGGATACGGCACGGAAGCACTGCGGCAGCTGAAGGATCTGCTCGTTGAGAAACATTGGTGCAAAAGAATCACCGCCTATGTCAACGCGGACAATCAGGCGATGATCGCCGTTCTGAACAAAAACAGTTTCACGGAAGGCCGCCCGTTTCAGGCAGATGTCGTGGTGCCGCAGGCCGGCACCTACCGCCTGCAGACCGTAAAAGGGCAGGAGTACATTTGTGAACTGACAAATTGAACAGTGATAAAATAAACAACAGTATAAGTACAAAGAGGTTGGTATTATGACAAAAGAAAAGGTGAAATGGGGCGACCGCCGTGACGGCACACGGGTGAAGGCACCCGGTCTGCAGACCGTCATGACAGCACTGTTCCCGAACCGTACGGACTGCGAAGTGTATCTGCACGACACGATCGACGCGACAAATCTGATTGCCTATCTGGAAAAGAAGAACGAAGGCAAAACAGAAGAGAAGATGACGATCTTCCACTGCATGATCACGGCGCTGGCGAGAATGCTGGTGGAACGGCCGCAGATGAACCGTTTTATCCAGGGCTACCGCATTTATCAGAGAAACGAGATCAGTCTGTCTTTCGTTGCCAAGCGCCGCTTTACCGACGGTGCCGAGGAAACACTGATGTACTTCATTCCCGAGATGAGCGACACGGTCAATGAGATCTCGAAGAAGATCATCGGCGATGTCAAGGAAGCCCGCAAGAGCGAACACGCGACCGGCGGCATCGACGAACTGCTCGACAAGTTCGCCGCTCTGCCAAGACCGATCTTCGCCGCTTCGATCCGCGTCATCCGCTGGATGGATTTCTGGGGCGTCAATCCGAAATTCCTGACCGACGGCGATCCGAACTATTCTTCGATCCTTGTCTCCAATCTTGGCAGTATCAAGTGTCCTTCCGTGTACCACCATCTGAACAATTACGGAACCAATTCGATCATGGTCACGATCGGCACGCTGCACAAGGAAGAGATCCTGATGGAAGACGGTCATAAGGAAATCCGTGATGTCATTGACGTCGGTGCGACGATCGACGAAAGAATCGGCGATGGTTTCTACTTTGCCCGCAGTCTGAAGCTGCTGAAGCATATCTGTGACAATCCCGAGCTTCTTGAAAAGCCGCTGAGCGAACCGTCCGGTTTTGATTACAAATGAAGCACTGAAGTTTACAGCCGTGTACGAAAAAGTACACGGTTTTTCTATGAAAACGCAAAAGCCGCATATTACAATAAAGGCAGAGGAAAACTTATGCTGAATCTCAGACATCTGGAAACAATGATCATTACCGCCGACGCCGGATCTTTCCGCAAAGCGGCGGAACGAATGTATGTGACGCCCTCGGCCATCATCAAGCAGATCGACGCCCTGGAAGCGGAAACCGGCACGGTTCTTTTTGAGCGCACCAGCCGTGGTCTGCAGCTGACAGCCGCCGGCCATTCTCTGTATACGGACGGAAAGATGCTGCTGGAATATGCCGAGAAAAGCATCCAGAGAGCGCGCAGCAGTGCCGATGACGAAAGCAATGTTCTGCGGGTCGCCACTTCACCGGTCACCAGTGCCGATCTGATCACCGATTACTGGGTCAGGATCTATGAACAGTGGCCGCAGTTAAAGATCCAGATCATTCCGTTTCAGAACACACCGACGGAGATCAGCCGTGTTTTCGCCGGTCTCGGCTCGGAAATCGACATGCTTACCGGTATCTGCGATGACATTCATTTTGCCTATCGGAACTGCTCGGGGACAGCCCTGATGGACGTCAAGGTGAAGATCGCCGTGTCGCGAAGACATCCGTTTGCCCACCGCACGGATATCACGCCCAAAGACCTGAAAGGCAGCGATATCCTGCTGATGAGTCAGGGCAGGATCGCGGCCATGGACAGTGTCCGTAAGTATCTCAGGGAAAAAATAAAAGATGTCCGGATCCATGACTTTGATCATCTCGATATGCAGGTTTTCAACGACTGTGAAAAGAAGGGCTGGCTGCTGGTTACCAGTGAGCAGTGGGCCAAGGCGCATCCGATGCTGAACATCGTTGACGTGGCCTGGCAGTTCACGATCCCATACGGCATTCTGCATGCTGTATTTCCTTCCGAGAAGGTCAAGAAGTTCCTTTCTCTGATTACGAAAGAGTGAATACCTTTAGGTATACACTGATTTCCAAAAGGAGACTTCGGCTCCGCTTTTCTGACTGCTATGATACAGACAGGAGGAAAAGCCAATGCGACTGAAAAACAAAGTGGCACTGATTACCGGCGGCGGAACCGGCATTGGCTTCGAAATGGCCAGGCAGTATGTGGAAGAAGGCGCGTATGTATATATCACCGGCCGCCGCGAAGCTGTCCTGCAGGAAGCTGCGGAAAAGATCGGCCGTAACGTCGGCTATCTGACAGCGGACGTCGGCAGCCGCATGGACATGGACAGAGTCGCCGAAAAGATTAAAGAAGAACAGGGACATGTCGATATCGTGATCGCCAATGCCGGCGTCGGCAGATACGTATCCCTGACGGATGTCACCACAGAGGAATTCGATCGGGTCATGCATACCAACGTGCTGGGTTCCTACTTCACCGTGCAGGCCTGCCTGCCACTCATGCCGGAAGGGTCGACGATCATCCTGAACACGTCCGTGACCGCCTCGCTCGGTCTGAAAGATTTCAGTCTGTATATCGCAGCCAAGTCGGCTGAGAAGTCATTCATTCATACCTGGACCAATGAACTGAGAGACCGGAAGATCCGCGTCAATGCAATTGCTCCGGGTATCATTCCGACGGAAGCGGCCGGCGGTGAACTGGGCCGCACGGCGGAAGAAGAAAAAGAACGCCAGACTTACCGCTCGACACTGATTCCGGCCGGCCGGGTCGGACATGTCAGAGACATTGCCAACACGGCGGTATTCCTGGGAAGTGATGAATCATCTTACATCAATGGTGTAGAAATCCTGGTGGACGGCGGTCTGGCTGCCGTCTATCCGGTAAAACTGTAATAGAAAGAAAGAGGAAAATAAAATGACAAAGAAAACATGGATCATTACCGGCGCAAGTGCCGGCGGCATCGGCGAAGGAATTGCCAGAGCCGTACTCTCCCACGGTGACAACGCTGTCATCACCGCAAGAAGCCTTGCCAAACTCGAAGGTATCGCCAACGATTATCCGGAAACCTGCCTGCCGATGACACTGGATATGTCCGATGTCGAGCAGATGAAGAACCTCGTCGCCAAGACGGTCGAAAAGTTCGGCACTGTTGACGTTTTGATCAACAACGCCGGCCATGGCTACCGTTCTTCCGTCGAAGAGGGTGAAGACGAAGCCATCCGTGAACTGTTCGAAACAAACCTGTTCGGTCCGATCAACATGATCAAGGCTGTTCTGCCGACGATGCGCGGCAACGGCTCCGGTGTCATCATGAACACCACCAGCATCGCCGCCGAGCGTTCCGCTGTCGGTTCCGGCTACTACGCTTCTTCCAAGGCTGCCCTGGATCTTCTGACTGACGGTCTGTGCAAGGAACTCTCACCGCTGGGTATCCGTGTCATGGTCATTGAACCGGGTGCGTTCCGCACACACTTCTATGACGAAGCACTCAAGAGCGCGCCGCTGAAGGTCGACGCTTACAAGGATTCCACATGGAAGAATGCCAATGCCGTAAACAAGAGACAGCAGCCGGGCGATCCGATGAAAGCCGGTGAAGTGGTCTATGAAATGGCATTTGCCGAAGAAGCTCCGTTCCGTCTGCTGCTGGGTTCCGATGCCGTCAAGGCTGTCGTTTCCACAGCGGAAGGAAGAATCACGGAAGCCAACAAATTCGCAGCCGTTTCGGAAAAAACAAATTTCTGATTGTCTCACAGCCGGTCAACTGACCGGTTTTTTCATTCCTCACACAAATCGTCAGAATATCCTTGTTATAATGTGCATATACACCCATAAAAAAGAAGGTCTGTTTATGAATGATGCATATGTAAAAGCGCGCAAAGAAGCTGAGAAAGCGATCCGTGCCGCCGTTCTGAAGGGACAGTATCCATATCTTCCGGCGCTTGATGAAATACTGCCGGCTGATTACGCTCTTTCACCGATCCGGCTTGGCACCATGGAAATTCCTCTGAGTCAGGTTGTCGGAACAAAGACAGCCGGAAGAAAGAATACATTTGCCTGCAATTTTATGCCGGCCGCCGATTCCCAGACAGAGTTCGCGATGAAATGGAGTTCCCTTTATACCTATCAGGAAACCTCCGGCATTCAGGAGCCGATCCTGGTCTTTGAGTATAAACACCGCTTCTATGTACAGGAGGGAAACAAGCGCGTTTCCGTCATGAAATATCTGGACGTGCCGACGATCCTGGCCGATGTGGCAAGGATCATGCCGCCGGAAAAGGATCCGCTCTACGAAGAATTCCTCGTCTGGTATAAAGCGACCGGTTTATACGAACCGGAGATCAATGCGCCGGGCGGCTATCAGAAGCTCGCCGGCCTGCTGGGCTATACGCTGGATGAGCCCTGGACGGATGAGCAGAAACGTCGTCTTACCGCCCTGTATTACCGTTTCTGCAAGTCCGCTGAGAAGTATGATCTGGAAGGACCGCGGGGCGAAGCTTTCCTCGCTTTCCTGTCGGTATATGGTCTGGAAGGACTCCGGGTTACGGACGAGACGGTTTATCAGAAGCAGTTTGTCCGTCTGAAGGAAGCATTGCGCAAGGAGAACCGGCCGGCTGCCATCGCCGAAAAGCCGAAGGAAAAGAAAGCGGATCCGCTCAATGAAGTCAAAAAGGTTCTGCCGTTTGCCCATAAGCCGCTGCGCATCGCTTTCCTGTATGCCGCATCGCCGAAGGATTCGGCGCCTGTCTTTGACCACGAACTGGGCCGCATCATTCTGGAAAAGCGGCTCGGTTCAAAAGTACAGACCAGCACATATGAAAACTGTCAGGATGTCACCGTCCTGCGCAAAGCCCTGCAGGAAGCCTCGGAAAACCATGACGTCATCATCACGACCTTCCCGCAGGCCTTTGAAGATACTTACCGGGCGGCGGTCCGCAAGCCGGGCAAGACCTTCCTGAACTGTTCCGGCAATATGACAAAGAACGTTCTGCCGGTCTATGACGTGCGTATGTACGAAGCCAAATTCCTGCTCGGCGCTCTGGCAGCCGTCTTCGCGGATTCCCACCGCATCGCCTATCTGTCCGAGATGCCCACGGAAGGCACGATCGCCGACATCAATGCCTTCGCGATCGGCGCGGCGATGATCGATCCCTATGTGGAGATCATTCTTTCCTGGAAAGACCATCTCGACGCCGAATGGCAGGAACAGATGAAAGCCCTGGATATCAGTGTCTTCTCGGGAACCGAACTGCCTGATCTGCAGGGAGACAGCGTGAAATACGGCATCTGGCAGCTCAAGGACGGAAAACCGGTCAATCTGGCCGTACCGGTCATCAACTGGGGCAACTACTATACGAAACTGGCGGAGAGTCTTCTGGAAGGCCAGGTGAGCTTTAGGGCTTCGCATCTGAATTACTGGTGGGGGATGAGCGCTGAAGTGCTCGACGTGAGAGTGTCCGGCTCACTGCCATATTCTTCCCGGAAACTGGTGCAGCTTCTGAAAAACGGCCTGATTCATGAGAAACTGAATCCGTTTGATGGGGAACTGCATTCCCAGACCGGCATCATCAAAGGACCATATGACGCCAAACTGAGCAATCAGGAGATCCTGAACATGCAGTGGCTCAATGACAATATCATCGGTTCACTGCCGTATCAGCAGGAGACTGCGGTATGAAGA
Organism: Solobacterium sp.; assembly: GCA_017404505.1. Classification (GTDB taxonomy): domain Bacteria; phylum Bacillota_I; class Bacilli_A; order Erysipelotrichales; family Erysipelotrichaceae; genus Bulleidia. The sequence continues at coordinate 18,848 of JAFRCE010000015.1, forward strand.
TCCTGGTCGTGGCGGATCATGAAGATCCCGGCTTATGGGATTACTACTCTCCCAAGAAGACGGAAGGGGTGGATCTGATCCTTTCCTGCGGTGATCTGCGCAGTGAGTATCTGGAATTCCTGACGACAGTCGTCAATGTGCCGCTGCTGTACGTCCGAGGCAATCATGACGGCCGCTATGACGTCAAACCGCCGGAAGGCTGCATCGACATCGACGATCAGGTCTATAACTTCCACGGTCTTAGAATTCTCGGTCTGGGCGGCTCCTACCGTTATCACGGCGGGCCGGACATGTACACGGAAAAGGAAATGCAGAAGCGTATCCGCAAACTGAAGGGGACACTGCTGTTCACCGGTGGCTTCGACATCCTGCTGACGCACGCACCGGCCGAGGGATACGGTGACCTCGACGATCTTCCCCATGCCGGTTTTGACTGCTTCAACCGTCTGATGGAACAGTACCATCCAAAATACTTCCTGCATGGCCACGTCCATGAGGAATACGGCGACTTCCAGAGAGAAAGGACGCATCCTTCCGGCACGAAGATCATCAACGGCTACAGCCGGTACATCCTCGATGTTCCGGATGACAGCTATCCGAAAGAAGGCAATACCGGATCCTTCTTCTATGACTGGTATATCGTCAGCACCAGAAAACGGCGCTGAATACACGACGGCATGCGAATGCCGTTTTTTTGTTTTCGCGGTTTCTCTCACGGGGATTCTGCATTACAATGATTATGAGTTTGTTGTAACTAACATTTAGAAAGGCAATGGCTATGCAGAATTCAGGTTCCTACAACGATATCGGAATCACCGGCCCGCCGGACTGGACGCGGATCCGGAAACTGATGCTCATCGGTGTCTTCGCGGCATGTCTGGTCATGATCGGTGATGTTCTGCTGGGCTGGGGCATGCATGACGCCTCGAAGCCGGGTATGGAAGGATTCCTCGCTGCCTATCTGACGGTTTCTGATACGCGGATCTTCTGGTCATCCTTTCTGGGACTGATCGGAATTCCCCTGGAAGGACTCTGTTATTTTGCCATTTACCGGCTGATCGCACCGTATTCACAGAAATACGCCCATCTGTACCGTTCGGGCATTTTCGGTTATCTGATCTTCGCAGCGTGCGGTGTGCATGTGCCATGTCTGGCCAGTGTGTTCTTCTATAAATACATGATGGCCGTCAGTCCGGATACGGCGGTGTCTGCCGCAGTGAAATTCGGCATGTATTTCCTGCTGCCGGGAATGATCCTCTTTCTGATCTTTTTCTGGCTGCAACAGGCGGCGCATGTGCTGGCTTTTCTAAAAGGATATACCCCATATCCGAAATGGTGCTGGATCTTCTGTACTGCTTTCGGCATGGGGCTAACGATGCTGCTGAAGTTTCTGCCGGAAACCCCATTGCGCAATGCATTGACGGCGGGATGGATCAGTATCGGCAATCTGTGGATGTTTATCGGGCTGCTGCTGACGATGAGAAAGGTGGAAGGAAAATGAAATTTACGGAAATGGGAAACATGGAAGGGAAGACGCTGATCCTGTTACCGGGAACGGCATGCACATGGGAAATCAATTTCCATGAAGTGATTGACGCGCTCAGTGAAACGTATCATCTGATCTGCGTCAACTATGACGGCTTCGATGATGAAAAAGAGACAAAGCCGTTTACGGACATGCTAACCGTGACGGAGAAGATCGAGGACTATATTTTGGAACATCATAACGGGCATGTGGACGGTGCCTATGGCTCTTCGCTGGGCGGCAGCTTTGTCGGTCTGCTCATCCAGCGAGAGAGGATCCATATCGATCATGGCTTCATTGGCTCATCGGATCTCGATCAGGGAAGTCCGTTTGTCGCGAAGATCATGACATGGATCGTCGGCCGCTGGATCGCCGATGCCGGAAAGAACGAGAAGAAACAGAAGAAGCTCAAGGATATGCTGGTGCAGAACTTCGGCATGGAAATGGATGCGGAAACCGATCAGTTCATGAACCAGTTCTGCCAGAGTATCGTGTCGCTCCACCCGGATACGGTATGCCGGGAATTCTATTCCGATTACGTGACGCCGCTGCAGAACGGCATCTATGTGAAAGACACGGTGATCCATATTATCTACGCGCTGAAAATGGGCACGAAGTATGAGAAGCGCTATTATCAGCATTTCCGCAATCCCCATATTCTGCGTTTTGACATGCAGCATGAGGCATGGCTGTTCCAAAAGAAATGGCGGCAGCCGGTGCTGGACGCAATTGAAAGATGCATGGCATCCTGAGAGGCGGTTTATGAATGTTTATGTGATTGTCGGTATCGTCGGTGTGATCAGTGGCATTCTCTGTGCCCAGGCGGATGTGCCGCTGGCTTATTCGGGAAGGAAAAATGAAAAAATCGATGCCAGGTCACTGGGTAAGCCGGCGCCCTGGTGGTGTGAAGTGAAGGAGTCCTGGTTTGACAAGGCTTTCTGGCTTTCCTTCCTCGGCCAGCCGGGAACATATCTGACTATGTGGATGCTGGCGGAACGGATCGGTATGAAGAATCCTGCTCTGGCATTGGCCATGAAAATCAATACGTTCATCGGCGCCTATACCGGTCTTTTCTATCATGGTTCCGTCTGCTCGAAGTATATAGTCTACCGCCGGATCGCGGGAAAAATACCGGAGGAAGACGCCCTGGCTGCCATTGAGGCAGTCGGCAAATATGCGGCCGTTCCTTCCATGATCAGCGCTGTCAGTCTGCTGCTTGGCTCGACGGTGATCATGACCATTGCCATTCTGAGACAGGATCTTTCCGTTCCGAAGTACATGGCGCTTCTGAATCCTGTTACTGCAGCTTTGATTTTGATGCCGCTCAGAAAATGGAACGTGAAGATCGGCGGCGCACTGGGCATCGGTTTTTCCCTGTTTGCTGTCGTATTGATCGCGGCCGGGTGTCTTTTATGATCGTGCTGAAAACATCTGTGTTTCCGGTTTCTCTTCCATGAAGCATGAATAACAGTAAAAAGGACCGGATATGAGATACAATAAAAAGAGCCATGATTGATATGGCACTTAATATATTCAGGAGAAACAAATGATGATGGAAAACAGTAAACAGAAAGCAGTAAACGATGAACTGCTGGAACTCATCAGCGGCGGCACATTGGAGGAAACGCAGGAACTTCTCGACTGGTGCAACCGCCACGGCGCAGGTATCTCACGAAGTGCTGACCACGAGCATATCGACGCTTCAATTCTCACCTTTCTTGTCAGCGCTTATCCGGAACTTGCACCTATGAGTATCTATATCCGGGAAGAAGGTCCGAACTATATAAACGGAAGACCCCACGAAGTTTTCATGGATCTTCTGAGAAAGAAATACGGAGACTGACAGAAACCGGAAGTTATCAGATTTCTGTACTGTTTAACAGAGTTTTTTTTGCCGGTTTATCGTACGGTCCAGTCCATCCAGTCATCGCAGGCCGCAAAGCCTGCTTTTTCATATGCCGGCCGGCCCCATTCGGAGGTTCTGAGATAAACGACTTCAAATCCTGCTTCTTTCGCTTTTTCCTGCAGTAACTGCAGTACTTTTGCGGCATATCCCTGGTGGCGTTTTTCCGGTACGGTGTACATATTGAGAAGATAGCCGTTTCTGCCCTGAGGTTTGAAGAAACTCGGCGGAATCGGCAGCGCGATCAGACCGCCGGTGGCGATCAGCTGGCCGTCTTCTTCCAGGATGACCTGATGCAGGCTGCCGTTGCTCAGGTTTTCCGTAAACCAGCTGCGGACTGCTTCGTAGATGTCTGTGTCGGGATGTTCTTCTTCGTCGTCAAGCTGTGTGAGGCGGGTGCGGGTGAGCATGTCCGCATCGCTGAGGACGGCATATCGGCTCGTTACTGTCATTCTGTGTTTCCTTTTCTCTTTCCGGTGAAATATACCGGTCTTCAAGAAAAAGTATAACAGCCGCTGACTATAATAATAGTGACAGGAGTGATCAATGAAGAAAAAAACAGTTATATGGTCCGTGGAGGATACGGATACCAGTGCCAGTCCGCGGTGTATTCCGCTGGTATATGAGGGGATCTCTTCGCTGATTCCGCTGCTCAACACAGCCGCCATCCGGGAAGATATCATGGATCTTCAAAATGGCACAGCCTATCATTTTTACTGCCGTGATACGGCATTGCCGGTCTTCCGGGTGCTGATCAGCCGCTATGAGAACGGTGAAATGGTGCCGCTGAGCAAGGAAGATATGGCCGCTGCTGCCTTTGCCAGCAGTCATTATCTGAGCGAAAAGGAAGACGACTATGAACATGGCGGCTTATATACACTTGAAAAGGCCGTCAATGAGTTCCTTATGCATGAGGAAGAGGAAGTCTGGGCCAGGATGTGCCTGCAGCTGTATAACTGTCTGCTCAATGGCGCCAGGGTCTATCTGAACAGTTACGAGGAAGATAGAAAGAACGGTGGCATGCGGCTTCTCTTCACGTCGTTCGAAGCGAAGAACCAGTTGTCGACGGCCAGTGAAAAGACTCTGCCGCTGGAGCTGCTGATCCGCGACATCGTCGAAGATGACGCGGAAAGCAGGGGACTTGCCATCATGAGCAACAATGGCCGGGGTATGCGGGCTTTACTGCCAAAAGACGCCCTCCGTGATATCTATACCCTCTATCTTTCCGAGGTGTCAGGTTCCTGAACAACATTCTTGCAATTTTAAATATCTGTCAGTAAAATATAAGAGTTTTACGCAAGGAGGAATTGAACATGAGTAAAGCAATCTTAGTGAAGTCCAAGAAGGATATCGTTGAAAGAGTAGCTGAAAACTGCGGTCTGACAAAGAAAGCAGCAGAAACAGTAGTTGCTGAAGTATTCGACGAGATCATCGATACATTAAGGGACGGCGGTGAAATCTCCATCAGCGGTTTCGGCAAATTCGAAGTGAAGGAACGTGCCGCAAGAGAAGGTATCAATCCTGCCACAAAGGAAAAGATCCGTATCGAAGCAAGCAGAACACCGGGCTTCAAAGCAGCCAAGGCTCTCAAAGACGCAGTAAAATAAGCAATCATTGCTGAAGACACCTGTCATTTGACAGGTGTTTTTTAACAATGACAGTTCTGCGCAAATCAAGTACAATATCCCTGTAAAAGGAAGATACATGGAAGAGATCAACAAGAAAGATTTGAAAAAGCTTCTGAAGTGGCAGCAGTTTATCCTCGATATGGCATTCGCGATGCAGGATCTGACCAAAGACATGGACGGCCAGCGGCTGTATATCGAACCGCTGAAGAAGCACAGCACGGAAATGTATGCCAACGCGAAGATCCTTCAGAAGGTCACCGGCCAGGAACTGGAAGCAACCGACAAGGAAGCCAAGGACGGCCGCAGCACCCTGAAGTTCTTCAGTCTCAGGCGGCTTTTCTCCGTCATGTCCGGCACGATCAAGGAAGATGCCAGATATCACGAGGTCTACCTCAAGAACTATCCTGCCATCAAGCCGGTCATTGACAGTGAAAAGCGCATTGCCGAATCTGTCAAACGGCTGGAAGAAAGAGCCAAGAAACAGAAAGCCATCCAGAAAAAAATCGGTCTGCGCTGATTGCGCAGATCGTTTTCTTTACAGCAGATCGACGGATGTTTTCTTTTCGGCTTTAATGACGTCGTCTTCGATGGTGACGATCATGAAGGTCCGCGGACTGTTGTCACGGCTTTTCCAGAGGGAGCCGGGATTGAGCAGGCGGATGCCGTCTACCTCACCGTCATAGTAGATATGGGAGTGGCCGAAGAACACCGCGTCATAGCCGTTCTTGCGGGCATAGCGGGCAACCGAGCGGTAATTCGGATCCGCACCGATAAACAGATCGTGGCCATGCTTGATCAGGATGCGCAGACGGCCGGCATTCAGGACGGATTCCTGCGGATACAGAGACGAATCGTCCAGATTGCCTGCCACGGCGTGAAACCCGCAGGCGTTGTCCGGTGAAACAAGGATATCGCCGCAGTGGATGTAATGATCATAGCCGGGGAATTTCTCTTTTACCTTTGCCAATACCGAAGCGTTGGTATGGGTGTCACTGACTAATATGATTTTCATGTCTACATTATACCTGTACTTCTCAGGAATCATAGATACAGAAAATGACCGTCAACAAATATCCCGATTCGTCATACACTGATAGTAATAAAACCAGAAGAGGTGAATATATGCCCTTTACAAATGAGAGAATTACCGAACGGCTGTTACGGATCCGCTGTCCGGGCAATGTCTTTGCGTATCTTGCGGTTGGCAGCAGGCAGGCATTGCTGGTGGATACCGGTCTTGGACTATACAGTCTGAAAGAATATGTCAGATCCCTGAGTGATCTGCCGCTCACGGTTGTCGCGACACATGGCCATCTCGATCATGTCGGCGGCGCCGGGGAGTTTCCTTTTGTCTGTGTTCCTAAAAAAGACCGGCAGCTGGCATTGAACAGCATCGGCAAAGACGCAAGAGCCAACTACCTGAACGGTCAGGGGGAATCCGTGTCCTATGAAGATCTGATCAGGGAACTGAGTGAAGAGCAGATCCGTACCTATGATCCGGAATCTGTGTTTGATCTTGGCGGGTATCATGTGAAGATGCTGCCGATGTACGGCCATACGCAGGGTTCACACTGCGCACTGTTTGTGGAAGACAGGACCGTTCTGTTTGGCGATGCCTGCAATTCCGCCGCGTTCATGCAGCTGAACGAGAGTACGACGATTGAAGAGTACCGGGACAATCTGAAGGAATTCAGAGAGAAATACAGTGATCTGTATGATCAGGTGCTGTATTCCCACCCGCACAATTTCGGCGGCAAAGAAATCCTTGACGAAATGATCGGTCTTTGTGAAGAGGTCATGGATCCTTCCTTTGCGGGAATACCGGCCGGTAATATCGTGACTGCCAACTGTCTGTTTGCCAAAGCGGCAGATGACGGAATGACAAGAAACGACGGAAAGTGCGCCAATATGGTTTACCGGCAGGAAAAGGTCCGGAAAGAATGAAGACGATCTACAACAGTGAAGCAGGAAAACGGAAGATCCTGACACTGTATGACGAACAGCTGAAGCGGCTGGACTGGCCATATCAGGATATCTATGTGAATACGTCCTTCGGAAAGACCCATCTGATTGAAACAGGAACATTGACGAAGGAGCCTTTGCTGGTGTTCCATGGCGGCAATGCGACGACGGCATACAATCTGCTGGCCTGTGATTTCCTGATGGATGACTTTCATATCTACGCCGTTGACACGATCGGCCATCCCGGTAAGAGTGACGAAACTTCACTGTCCGCGTTCAATTATGACTACGGCAGATGGGCTGCGGAAGTAATTCAGGCACTGGGCTTTGATCAGATCCGTCTTTTTGGCGGTTCGTTCGGGGCGGGAATCATGGCCAAGACAATGTGTGTCGCGCCGCAGAAGGTGAAAAAGGCAGTTCTCTATGTTCCTTCCGGCATAAAGAACGCGCCGATGTTCCGAAGTGCCAATATGATGTTTCCGATGATCCTTTACTGGATCACGAAAAAAGATAAATGGCTGAAACAGTGCATGATGCCGATGGCTGTGACAGAAGACAACATCACCGACGATATCTATCAGACTGCGAAACTGAGCATTGAAAACGCGAAGATCAAGACGGCCATGCCTTCCAACGTCTCCGCTGAACTGATGCGTCACTGCAAGGCACCGACGCTTGTCATGGCGGCCGAAAAAGACTGTCTGTTTCCCGGTCCGGATGTGATCGAAAGGGCGAAACAGATCATTCCCAACTGTCAGACGTATCTTCTTGCAGGCAGGGGACATATGAACTTCCTGAGCGAAGAAGAGAAGAAAATGATCGTAGACTTCCTGAAAGACTGAATCCGAGAATCGAAAAGACGGGTATAATAAAAGACTGACAGGTAACAGGCGGTAAATGATGAAACCACAGGATGAATTGTATTTATCATTAAAAGATGAAGAATGGCCGTTTGACGGCATTGACCATGACCGCACCGTAGTCCGGGCCATTGTCGTTGACAAAGAAGGTTATTATTACTTTGCCCATATTGAACGGGACGATGACTTCGGCAAAGCGGAACTGATCGAAACTTCCGGCGGCGGGGTCGAGGCAGGCGAAGAACTGGAAGCCGCACTGCGCCGGGAACTGAAAGAAGAACTCGGAGCGGAAGTACAGATTCTCACGAAGATCGGTATTGTCAGTGACTATTACAATCTGATTCACCGCCACAATATCAACCACTATTATCTCTGCCGGGTGATTTCCTTCGGCAGAAGACATCTGACGGAAGATGAAATCGACAGTTTTCATCTGACCGTACGAAAGCTTTCTTACCAGGAGGCACTGGCCGCCTATGAAGAAAGCCGGAAGACAAAACTGGGCAGACTGATCAGTAACCGGGAAGTGCCCATTCTGCAAAGAGCCAGAGAAATCCTTACCAGGACGGATTAGACAGTATATGAAAGAGATCACCGTACACACCCAGCCATTTCCAAAAGAACAGATTGAAGAGATACTCCGTAAGAACGGTATACAGACCAATCACTACGCAGAAGAATACTTTGCGCATCCGGCCTTTACAACGGAAGAAGCAGAAGACTTCACCGTCAGGATCCTGTCCCTGCGGGAACTTGGTTTTGCGGAAGGAGCCACGCTGCCGCAAATCTTTTCGCGGCTGCCGCAAGAGCATCTGAAACCCTGTCCGGCAAACACCGGCCTGTTCCTGCGGCTGGCCTGGAAGGAGCAGCCGTCCAGTCAGGACGCTGTTCTCAGCCGGCATGCGGCACCGGACGCGGCGGTCACGGTACTGTCGGAGCCACTGGAAAGAGACGATGCCTTTCCGAAAGGACTGTATTTGCGCAATGTCGAAGGAACACTGTGGCTGCGTGGTTATATCTGCGATGCGGAATACTGTTTTCCGCCGGACGCAATGTTCGCTATGATGAAACAACGAGGATATGAAAATGAACAGACCGGATGGAAAAGACATTGAAGAAGTAAGAAAAGAACTGGAAGAGTATTACGGAACCGCCATGATGGAAATGCCGATGGCTGTCATGGATCTTGCCAGAGTATCTTCCATGAGTGACGAAGAGGTCATTGCCGAGGCAAAGAAAAAGAAAATCATCTGATTTTCTGTCAGAAAGATAAATCACAGTACAATAGTGATAACAGGAGAACAACAGCTATGAATCATACAATTAAAGAAGCACTCAGATCATTCTGCCGTTATGAAATTGGTTTTCAGGAAATGCTGAACCGGGCTGGCATGCTTACGAACTTTCTGGACTATGTCTATGAATGCAAACTGGAAGACATTGAGGAAGCTTTTCTGAATGGTATGGATGAACCTGATTTTGAGGAAGAATGGGTGAATAAGTTTTCCTGGTTACTGGGTAATGGTTTTATCCGGACCGATTCTCCGTATCACATCGATACCCGCGGTCTGCCGAATGAGTATTCGGTATTGGAAGAGGTCTGCAATCAGCTCAAGGAAAAATACTATAACAATCCGGAAATAGATCTGGAGTCAATTTACGGTATTATTCTGAATTTCCGTGAGAACCAGAAGAAACCGCTGCCGGAATGGACTCTGACTGCTGAAGAAGCCACTGCTTATGTGAACTACTGGAGCTGGTCTGATAAAAAACCAAACCGGGAAGAAAAAGAACTGCTGGAAGACTGCCATCAATTCCTCCTCGAAAGGCTCCCTCAGGAGGTTAAAGTGAAAATGGCCTTTACCCATGCGGATCCTGAGAACGCCGACTGGAAGAGCATCCGCAAGGATCTGGAGAAAACATATAAAGAATCGGGAGATGTGCTCTGTGCCGAACAATTGGGTATCATTGACTACTACGGCCGGGCAAATAACGGCGAACCGAACTATAAAAAAGCAAGAGAATATCTGGCTGTCGCGGCCATGTCCGGCAGTTCCCAGGCAAGATACCTGCTGGCAGATATGTACATGAACGGCGACGGTGTGAAGCAGAACAAAACAGCTGCTGCCGCCATGATCCGGGAATTATACACGACGGAATACCGGACCTTCATGGACGATCCGATCTTCGGTTCACTTGCTGAGGTGGCATTGCGGATGGGTCACCTGCATATGCAGGGCATTGATCAGGACTATGACCCGGATATGGCATACCGCTATTACCTGCTGGCCAGATTTGCTCTGGAATGCCGGATGGATGTCGGTGAGGAACTTGGCGATCAGAGCACCATGATGGAAATCGGCACATCCCTGCAGGAAGCACTGTCAAACTCTTCCTATCAGAAACCGGTCCGGACTGTTCATTACAGCGAAGCGGCTGACTTTCTGCCGGATCTTGAATTCTGCAACTATCCGGTGATCATGAAGGCGAAGACACAGAAGGACGGCAAACTGAAACTGACGTTCCGTTTCCAGTCCGATGACTATGATCCGGAAGGCCTGCCGATCATTCTGCTGGTGCCGGAAGCACAATACTGTGACCTGCGCAGAGAAATAACTGTCACCTTTGAAGGGGACAGCAGCCTGAAGAAAAACCCAAAAGGAGAAACCATCCTGTTTAACCGTGTCGAGGAAGGGGCACTGTTCCTCTTTGGTCACCGTGTCGCCTGGTTTGACGGTGAGTTCACCTTGAAAGTGCCAAAGAAGAGAGAACGGGAAGAACCGGAAGAAGAGGAACATTTCGGAAAAGTCACAATATTGAATTGAGGTAAATATGGATAAGCTGATCGAAAAAGCGATTGAAACACCATATGGAACAAAGACAATTGCTGTTCATGCCATGGACCTGAATAACCTGGATGAGGAACTGGATGTCATGACCGTGTCAGCTTTTTTCCATTCCTATTCGCCGAACGCCGGAACTATGATGGAAACTCTGCTGAAAAAGGGTATTTCTGTCTGGCAGTTAAGTAAGGATCCGGAAATTGATCTGCGGGAAAATGCAAATATCTGGCTGTCCAGAGAAATTGAAGAAGCCGATCTGCCGATCCGTCATGTCGGGTGTATTGAAATGAGCCCTGTTTCTTATGACAGAAATGCGTGGCGGCAAAGACAGACGGATATTCTGCATTCCATCCGTGCATATTTTCATATGCTTCAAATCGCTTCTTTGTCAGGTATGAAGATCGAAACGCTTGGCCTGCCGATCCTGGGGTCAGGCATGCAGAAAATCTCGTCAGATCTGATCATGATTCCGGTTCTGAACGAATGTGTCAATTTCCTGCAGACAAATGAACAGATCCGCAAGATCCATATCATTGCCAGAAGCCAGAAATTAACGTATCAGTTTGCCAAAACACTGGATCAGTCTTATGCACTGACAGAGAATGTTTCAGCACATCCGCAAAGACAGTTCCTTGAGGCGAATGGTTCTTTAGCATTTATCAGTTATTCTTCCAAAGATAAGAATATCGCTGACAATCTGTGTGCCAGACTGGAAAACAATGGCATCAGAGTCTGGTATGCACCAAGAGACATTCAGACCAATGACTATGCAACTGCAATCGTCAATGCTATCAAACGCTCGACGCATTTTATAGTCATTCTCAGTAAGAACAGTCTGAATTCCCAGCATGTTCTGAATGAAATCAATCTTGCCTTCAGTGAATTGAACAGAGGAATCCATTTTAAACCATTGAAAATTGATGAAGAAGAACTTGGTGCAGCTTTTGTCTATTATCTTTCCAGGCAGCACTGGATGGATGCTCATATTCCGCCATTGGAGAAGAGACTGGATGAATTTGTACAGAAGGTTTTGACAGATAAAGAGTGAGGTTAAGCCATGAAACAGGAAACAATTGATGAAATCTTGAAGTTCACGGAAGACAGAGATTGGAATCAGTATCATTCTCCTGCCAATCTGGCTAAATCCATCTGTATTGAATCTGCTGAATTACTGGAGTGCTTTCAGTGGGATGATCAGAATTATGATATTGACCATGTGAAAGAAGAACTGGCAGATGTTATGGTTTACTGTGTGGACATGGTATATAAACTTGGTCTGGATATGGATGAGATCATTCATGACAAGATGCAGAAGAATGCTGCAAAGTATCCTGTTGATAAAGCAAAAGGCAGTGCGAAGAAATATAACGAACTGTAAAGGAACAGGACATGATTATCTATAACGGGACAAAAGCAAGTTTTTCGGAAGCCGTTACGGATCAGGGAATCGCTGATATTCTGAACAACGCAGTATATGAAAAGATGCACCGCAGAACCGGGCAGAGTGAACTGGAGTCATGGAAAAACTCTATGAACTACATGTACATGGTTCTGAATGACAATATGATTCCTGATGATATCGGTGTGGCAATTGAATACAATATTCCGCAGACATCCAAAAGGGTGGATTTTATTATTTCCGGTCTGGACGAAGAAAAGAAAGAGAATGTCGTCATTGTGGAATTGAAGCAGTGGACCTCTTTAAAAGCAGTGAAGGGGAAAGATGCTCTGGTGGAAACTGTTACAGGACATAATCTCAGACAGGTCGTGCATCCTTCCTATCAGGCTTGGTCTTATGCGGCATTAATCAAAGATTACAGTGATATTGTGCAGGATGAAGAAATTGAACTGAGTCCGTGTGCTTATCTGCATAACTATGAACCGGAAGAAAATGATCCGTTATACGACGAGCAGTATCAGGACTATCTGGAAGAAGCACCTGCATTTACGAAGAAGGATATCCGTAAACTCAGAGAGTTCATCAAGAAGTCAGTTGTATACGGTGATAACGGAGATACGATCTATAAAATCGATCAGGGAAAGATCAGACCGTCCAAGAGTCTGCAGGATGCCATTGCCAGCATGGTAAAAGGCAATAACGAATTCATCATGATCGATGACCAGAAAGTCGTATATGAAAGAATTCTTGAAGTATCCAGACAGTGTATAAAAGATAAAAAGAAAAGAGTCATCATTGTCAAAGGCGGACCAGGCACGGGAAAAACAGTCGTGGCAGTTAATCTGTTAGCAAAACTGACGAATGAAGGACAATTCGTTCAATATACGTCCAAGAACAGTGCACCGAGAAGCGTCTACCTGAAAAAACTGAAAGGCGTATTGAGAAAGAGCAGTATTGACAATATGTTCAAAGGCTCTGGTTCCTACGTGGATGCCCCAAGGAATGCAGTAGATACGATTCTCGCCGATGAAGCACATCGTCTCAATGAGAAATCAGGACTGTTCCATAATCTTGGCGAAAATCAGATCAAGGAGATCATCGCCGCAGCCAAGTGCAGTGTCTTCTTCATTGATGAAGAACAAAGGGTAACGCTGCAGGATATCGGCAGTATTACCGAAATCAGAAGATGGGCGTTTGAGCAGAAAGCGGAAGTCATAGAAGAAGAACTGGTATCACAATTCCGTTGTAATGGATCCGACGGATATCTGGCGTGGCTGGATCAGGTGCTGGAAATCAGAGAAACAGCCAACTATGATCTGGAAGGAATCGATTATGATATACGGATCCTGGATACCCCGGAAGAAGTCAGAGATCTGATCTTTGCCAGAAACAAAAGCAGGAATAAATCACGTTTACTGGCGGGATACTGCTGGAACTGGATTTCGGAAGGCAAGAATAAATCTGATGTATATGATATTCAGATCGGTGATTTCCGGATGAGCTGGAATCTTGGTAATACAGATACCTGGGCAATTGATGAAGAATCCGTAAATGAGATTGGTTGCATTCATACCGCCCAGGGACTGGAATTTGAATATGTCGGTGTCATTATCGGTGGCGATATGATTTATCGAGATGGACATATTGTCACAGATTATACAAAGAGGGCGAAGACAGATCAGTCCATCAAAGGCATCAAGAAGATGGCAAAAAATGATCCCGAAGAAGCTGCTGAAACAGCGGATATGATTATCAAGAATACATACAGGACATTGATGACAAGAGGCATGAAGGGATGTTATGTATACTGCACTGACAGAGAACTGTCAGAGTATCTTAAAAGCCTTTTGGAATAAGATGAAACAATATTTTGACTAGCGGTCAAACACGTTCTATAATATGCATGTATAGAAACAGTATATAAACCGCAGAGGCAGTGCTGTCCTGCAAACATGACAACATAAGCCTGAGGAAAGAACATACAGACAAAGAACTGTTTATAGTACAAAAACGGAGGAAATGTATAATGTCTGAACAAGAAAAAGCTACAGTTAACGAATTCGAAGAAATGCTGAGAACAGGTGCTGCAAAAGCTGAAGACTATCTGAAGAATCCGGATGGACTTGAGGCTCTGCTGCAGAAGCTGGAAGCAAATCTTTCTACAATTCCGCACATTGGCAAGAGCGTTGCAAGTCTGCCGCTGATGATTTCCATGGTTCGTGCCTATATCACACAGGAATACACAGAAGTTTCTCCGAAAGTGGTAGGCTCCCTTGTAGGTCTTGTCCTTTATCTTCTGAAGAAAAAGGATCTGATTCCGGATGACATTCCGATTCTTGGCAAACTTGACGACATCGCCGCCATCGCACTTGTCTTATACTTCACAGAACCGGAACTGAGAGCTTATTCTAAGTGGAGAGAAGAAAAGGGTCTGGCAAAAGCAGCACCGGTTGAACCTGAAGTTGCTGTTGCAGAACCAGAAGCGCCGGCAGAACCTGAAGCACCTGCAGAAGAACCGGAAGAAACAGCTGAATAAAAGTATTATTGAATTTGATTTGAAAACCTATGCCCATAAGGCATAGGTTTTTGTGTTGTGATGTCACTTTTTTTGTCATATAGATACATAAAATTAGTAATGTGTATTAATGGATAATACATATCAATGTTCTATATCATAGGGGGAAAGTGATCAAACAGATCACAACTGGAGTATAATGTAGTAGATTTTTGTTGTTCCTCCAGTTTTTTACTTGAAAGGGTTATCAGATGATTAAGTATATTTGCAGACATTGTAATGATCTTGAGACAGAAACAAGTATTTGCCCGGTATGTGGAACACGGACAAGTCTTTTAGCCTCGGAAATCTATTACTGTAAAAACTGCAATTCTCCTTCATTTTCAGAAGAGTGTTCAGAATGTCATTCAGTATGTGAAAAGATAGGCTCAGATTTACGGCCGGTATTTGCACAGGAGAGATTATTACTGGAAGTGCTTTTGGATAAACCGATGGCATTTGCGGGGAAATCTGTTTGGTGTTCTGCAAGTAATACATATTGGATCGATGGGAAGAAACTTAGAGTAAATATGGCTGAATTGCGCAAACAAGATCCTGCAGCAATTTCAGCTAAACTTCAGGAATATGAGTTACAGAACAGTGTTTATGTTAGGGATGACAAAAGAGAAGAACTAAAAGAAAGATGGCAGATTGCTACAATCACGATATTGAATACAGGTAAGTTACATTGTGATTTTACGTATCTGGATGAAGGACAGGACATCGAAGAATACTATCAAAAATGGAAAAAACAGTATCTAAAATAAGCAGTCTGATCTGATTTATATAATGGGAAGTTACTGGAAACGGCCAGGAGATTTAACTCTGATAAATGATATGGTGCAAAAGAATATTTTGTGTTTGGAAGTATGTCAACTTATTGCTGTGACCAAGTAATAAACAGTTAATGTAATTTACCAGCAATTCTGTATCATTTTGAAAAGCGTTTAGAAGGTGTCTACAGATCAAAATAGACACCTTTAATCTTTATTGATTATTTGAGTTATCACTCAGGATGACTGATTATAACCTGTAATTTTCTAGGTGATTGATAATCACTGGTTGCAGATCTTAGTTTCCCTCCATTCGTAACATGCTATCTGTCCTGTATAATAATTTAAAAAGTACAGGGAGACCATCTATGAGCCAACTGTCCATCAGAACAATAGGTAATGCAAATCCGCAGGGAAAGCCAAGAGTGTATTTTACCTGTAATCCGCAGGATGTCAGGGATACGTTGGAAAAGATTGTTGAGGATCTTTTGAATGCCCAGGACTGTGCAGTCTGCTATACAGAGAACATGGAAGAAGATGTCATGCTGGATGATCTGACGCAGATGAATCTGTTTGTCGTTCCTATCACACTGCAACTTCTGACAGATCACAGCCGGGCACTGGATATGGATATTCCGTTTGCGTTGGAACATCATATACCGGTTCTTCCCATCATGATGGAAGAAGGGCTGGATGCGCTGTACAGCGGAACAAAACAGTTTGGTACGATGCAGTATCTCGACAGTGTTTCGCATGGCAGCGGTGAGATCACATATGAAGAGAAACTGAAGAAGTATCTGGAATCCGTTCTGGTATCCGAGGAAATGATACAGAGGATACAGGAAGCGTTTGATTTTTATATTTTTCTGAGTTACCGGAAAAAGGACAGGACATATGCCAATGAACTGATGCACATGATTCATAGGTATGATGAATACCGTGATATCGCGATCTGGTACGATGAATATCTTGTTCCGGGCGAGAAGTTTGATGAGACCATTGAACAGGCTTTACATAAGAGTGAACTCTTTACGCTGCTGGTTACACCGAATCTGATCAATGAAGACAATTACGTTAAGAATGTTGAATACCCGAGAGCTTACTCAATGGGGAAACCGATCTTTCCGGTTGCCATGAAGGATACAGATGAGGAAGAACTGAAGAAACAGTATCCCGGTATTCCTGACTGCACGGATGGCAACGATGATGTGCAATTGAGGCGGATGCTGACGGATGCGATCTCGGCCTTGAAGCTGCAGACACGCAGGAAAGATGCCGTCCATACCTTCCTGATCGGTCTGGCATATCTGGATGGCATTGACGTAGAGACTGACCGTTCCCGCGGTGCGTTATTGATCACGGAAGCAGCAGAAAGCGGTCTTGTAGAAGCAATGCGAAAGCTGGTATCCATGTACAAAAACGGTACCGGTATTGCTCTGGATTACCGCAAAGCCGCTGCCTGGCAGGAAAAACTGCTGCAGAAACTAAGCCAGGAGGAAGGCGATACATCAGAAGAATATCTTTTGGAACTGTTGGATTATGGTTCTCTGCTTTCCGACGCCGGCAAATATGAACAGGCATTAAAATATCTGGAAGACACATACCAAACATACGAAACAGTATTTGGGAAAGACAGCACAACGACGCTTCGCGCTCTGAATGACCTTTCAGTCTATACCGGCCAGTGCGGACAATACCGGAAGGCTCTGGAGTATTCACTGCAGGTCTATGAAAAGCGAAAGGAACTGTTTGGCGAACAGGAAAAAGCCACGATTATCGCACTTCAGAATGCCGGTGTTTATTCCAGCCTCTGCGGTCAGTATGACATGGAACTGGAATATATGCTGAAAGCATACGATCTGTATCTGAAGACAGTGGGTGAAAAAGATCCGAGCACACTTCTGACACTGAATAATCTTGCTTATGCGTATCTCAATAACGGTCTATACCAGAAAGCTGCTGAAACGGCATATCTATCTTATGCAAAACACCGGGAAGTCCTAGGTGAAGAACATCCGGAAACCTACAAGAGTCTGAAAACACTGTCTGAATGTAACGGAAGAAACGGTGATCCCCATACTGCTCTCAATTATATGAAGAAAGCCTACCGCGGCTTAAAGGAACTGCTGGGAGAAGATCATCCGGTCACGATACGTACAATGCGGGATCTGGCAACAGCTTATTCCCGCAACGGTGATCTGGTTCAGGCGCTGGATACTTCCCGCCAGGCAGCAGCTGCTTTCGAGAAACGCCTTGGTGAAGACCATCCTGAGACCTGGGAAGCCTGGGTGGCTCTTGCCGGACATCTGCGGGATAACGGAAAAACGGACGAGGCGGCCTCGCAAGCAGCCAGAGTATATGAGAAACGAAAAGCCATATTTGGCGATTCCCATCCGGATACCTATGAAGCACTGCACAGTCTTGCAATGACGTATCTGCGGGAACTTAAGTACCCCGAGGCAATCAAATACGCGCGTGAGGCGTACGAGGGAAGACGCAGAATTACCGGAGATGATAACGCCGAAACGGTGAATTACCGCAATACACTGGGTGTATGTCTGGGCGATTCCGGCGACTTCCGTGAAGCACTGCCGGTCATGAAAGAAGTCTATGCATGGCGCCGAAAGCATCTTGGCACAAAGCATCCGGACACCCTGATGTCTTTGTTCAATATCTCGGTATATAACCGCAAGTGCGGCAACTACACACAGGCGATCGAACAGATGGAAGAAATCTATGCTGACCGCAGTGAGATCCTTGGAGAAAACCATCCGGCTACGATCGGTGCTTTGTCTGCGCTTGCTGACAGTTATGAACCAACCGGTGATTATGAAAAGGCACTGGAATATGCCGAATTTGCTTACCAGAGCTATATGAAGCAGTTTGGCGACAGACACGTGCAGACCCTGACGGCACAGCGTAATCTGGTCCGCATTCTCAATGCCTGCGGACATTACAATGAGGCAATCGAATATGGCCTTTCACTCTATCATGCCAGCCGTGAAGTACTTGGTGATGATCACATAGATACGATCGAAGACGTGAATATGCTGGCAATCTGCAGTTCCAATCTCGGCCGTTATGACGATGCGATCCGCTATGAGAAACAGGCACTGGACGCAGCAGAACGAATACTCGGTTTACAGAACAAACGTACGATGCTGTATGTGAATAATCTTTCGGTTTTCTATGGCAATGCGAAAGACTATGTCAATTCCCTGAAGATGGCGCAGCGTTCCTACAGCCTGCGTCGGGAAGTATTCGGAGAAGACCATCCGGATACGCTTGCGGCACTGCACGAAGTGGCACTGGGACATCTCAATACAGGCAATTACAGTCTGGCAATCACAGAAGGGGAAGAGGTATACCGGAAACGGTGTACCGTGATTGGCAAAGAACATCCAAGCACGTTGCTATCACTGAATAATCTCGCGGTTGCCTATGGCAACAACGGCCAGCCGGAAAAAGCCGTGGAATGCTTGGAGACAGTATATGAAGCACGTATCCGCCTGCATGGGGAGAACCACCCGGACACACTGTTTGTCGGCAATAATCTCATGTGGTACTACGGTTTGAGCGGTGACTGGGCTTCTTCCGTACAGCTTGGTGAAGAAGTATATCAGGGATATCGTAATACACTTGGTCTGAAACATCCCCGTACCCAGGCGGCTCTCAACAACCTGCACACGGCATATCTCAAAAGCGGCAAAATGCTGAAAGCAATGGCATTGCTGAAGGACAAACGATAACAGGAGCAGATTTGCTCCTGTTTTATCTGGGTTCGTAAAAAATCGTGTGGATGAGCTGTAAACACCGTGTTGATCGACCTGTACACAATATGTTGATGTGCTGTAAATACAGTGTTGACAAACTCTAAACGAAATGTTTATTTAGGGACCAAATGGACCAGTGGTTGAAACAGAAAAAGCGCAAAATGCGCCTTCTGTACCCAGATGGCTGGATGCTCCTATTTGCGTTTTGTATATCTTGCTTATTTCAACCACTTGTGGTATCCTATCACCGATTGGAGGAGCAAGTATGGCGAAGACTAAATATCATATCGAATTATCTGATTCAGAACGCAGTTTGCTCACGAAAATCGTATGTGAGGAAAAGGAATCAGAACGTACAATTATGCGCGCAAGAATCTTGCTTATGTCTGAAGCAACACAGCCGGAAAAAGTATCGATCAAGAAGCTGGCAGAGATTCTTGGCACTACAGATACAACGATACAGACTGTTCGGACAGAATATGCGGCGGGTGGTGTAGAAGCGGCTGTTTACCGTAAGCAGAGGACATGCGCTGGCTATAATAGCAAGATCACGCCGGAGATCGCCCGTCAGATAAGGGAGATTGCGTCAAGCACGCCGCCAGACGGTAAAAAGAAATGGAGCTCCCGCATGATATGTGCAGAAGTTGAGAAGAGAGGAATACTGGAGCATATTGTTTCGTCTACGGTGTGCAAGATTTTAAGAGAAGAGGTCTGAATATAATGAAAGTAACATCCATTGCAATAAAGAATTTTAGAGGGATAGAAAAAGGAACATTTTTCTTTCCGTTGAATCAACGGCTTGTTTGTATCATAGGTCCTGGCGACAGTTGTAAATCAACACTGCTAAAGGCAATTGAGTGGAGTTTGTGGCCGACATGGAGTCTTACGGTGACTGATCTGGATTTTTATAATGGCAATACAAATAATCCGATTGTTATAGAAACTACAATTTCTGAAGTCCCTGAAGAACTGCTTTCTGAAGATAAATTTGGGTTATACCTAAGAGATTTTGGTGCAATGCTATTAGGCTCAGAAAATGATGAACCTGTAGACGGGAGGACGCCGGTCATAACGATTCGATTAACTGTCGATGACTCATTAGAGCCTTCTTGGTCAGTTATAACTAATAGAACCGATCCACGTTCCATTTCTCAAAAGGATAGAAGACTGTTATCCTTTGGGGTTGTTGGCTATGATTATGAAAAAGATTTTCTTTGGGGACGAGGATCAGTTCTCCAAAAGTATTCAGATTCTTCAAAAGGTGCATTACATACTGCGTATACGCAGGCCATGCGTTCAGCTGTAGAAAATACGAATTTGACTGAGTTAGATCGGATTACAACAGATATTTCAGATGTGGGTTCTCAATATGGAGTATCCTTCATGGGAAAACTGCATAATAAACTCATAATGCAAAATGGCAGCTATTCTACTGCAGTAGGGGTGTTTGATAGAGATGTTCCTTTTTCTCAGAGGGGGCTCGGCAGCAAACGGTTGCTTTCTATGGGCTTAAATATTCATGCTTCATCGAACGGGAGCTTGATTCTTGTAGATGAGTTAGAAACGGGATTGGAACCATATCGAATAAGCACTCTGATCAATCAGCTAAGAGCGGAGTTTTCTGATAAGGGACAAATTATTTTTACAACGCATTCTCGAAGTGTTGTCTGTGAATGCACAACAGACGAGCTCTTTGTCATATCAGAGGACGGTGGGAAGGTATCTCTGACCTCTTTGTCTATGGACGATATAAAAAAAGATGTTCAGGCAATAATTCGTAGCGAACCAGATTCATTCCTATGTAAAAGATTGATAGTCTGTGAAGGAAAAACGGAAATAGGAATTCTTCGCGCACTTGATAATGCTATTTATAAAAAAACTGGAATTAGGTTTGCTCATTATGGGGTGGGAACAGCTCTCGGCGGTGGTGGAGGAAAAACATTCAAATTAGCGAAGCTATTAAAGAATTGTGGATATGATGTTTCCATATTAATGGATGCTGATATTGATTCGGAAGATGCTGAGAAAAAAAGCATGGAATCCTTGGGTATCATAGTATTTTCTTGGGAAGACAGAAATGCCATAGAGGAACAAATATTTGCAGATGTAGATCTTGATACGGCGGAGTCTCTGATTTCCTTGGCGTGTGAATCAAAAACTTTTGACCATGTAGTTACGAAATTAAACGCAGCGTTTACGCGGGAAAATAAGCCGCATTATCTGGAGGAAGGAGCAATCCGACTTTATTCCGATTGTTCAGCTGAAGAAAGAAAGAAGATCGGAACCATAGCAAAAAATAAAAAAAGTGAATGGTTCAAACGAATCGACTTGGGTGAACAATTAGGGGACATCGTGTTTTGCAAATATGATGAGATAGATGATGCGGCGGGATTTAAAGTGACAATTGAACAATTAAAGAAATGGGTGAGGGGCAATGAAGCCTGAAGAACTATCTTTAATCAAAACAAAACATAATGCTGCAATTATAGCACCTGCAGGGCATGGCAAGACAGAGATGATTGTTGATTTGGTTGAAGCGGCAGAACGAAAAGTACTTTTAGTGACCCATACGAATGCAGGAATAGATGCGCTTACTAAACGCCTTAGAAAGAGAGGCGTTGATAGTAACAAGTTCTACATTACAACCATAGCTGGATTTTGCCTTCGGTGGTGTGGCGCATATCCAAATACGGGTCATATAAGGGATATTTCGGTTACAGACAAGGCATATTATCCAATGCAGTATACAGGTGCATTTTCTATTTTTCAAAATTCTTGGGCGCGTAATATCCTGGATAGGACATATGGATGTGTAATAGTTGATGAATATCAGGATTGTGTTTTAGATCAGCATAAGATTTTTGCAGAGATAAACAAAACAGTGCCAGTTATTGTTTTAGGAGATCCTCTGCAAGCGATATTTGGCTGGGCTGGAAAACTTGTATCCTGGAAAGATCTTCCGTTTGAAATAGTGGAGATAGATACATATCCATGGAGATGGCATGAGACGAATCCAGCTTTAGGGCAGTATCTCAATAACATACGGCCTGTACTTATGCCAGGTCTGGATGGCAAAAGAGTACAAATTGATATTGAGCCGGTTAAGGATTGTGTTCGGGTGGTACCTTCCTCCTGCAAATATGATCTTTCCATCCTGAACTATGTTCGTGATTACAAATCAGTTCTGTTTATTGCAAAGTGGCCGACTGAGCAAAGTGCATTCTGTCAATCAACAGGGGGGATTTTTCAAAATGATGAACCTCAGGGCTTGAATTATCTCTATGAAGTAGCAGAAAAATTCGATGAACAAAATGGGATGATTTCTGCAAAAACTATTATGGACTTTCTTGAAAATAGCACAACAAAAGTCAACCAAGAACTTGGATCATATAAAAAACACATTGTGAATGGTGATGGGGACTTCTCGGGGTTAAGAAAGCATAAGGACTTTGGACAGTTTCTGTCAGCTGTTATCGAAGATCCATCTATCGAAAATATTCTGAATACTTTGGAATGGGTTAAGAACAAAGGTGATTTTAAGTTCTACCGAAAAGAATTGTTCTATGAGTTATGTCGCTCACTAAGGTATTCTCGTGAAAATGATATTTCTATTTTGGAATCAGCGCAGAAGATTAGGATGATGCCAGGCTTGCAGAGAAAATATCCTGGTTTCAAAATGCTTTCTTCCAGAACAGTTCTTTCTAAAGGACTGGAGTTTGAATGTGTTATCATTGACATGGGAAAAGCTTTAACGGTAACGGACTATTATGTTGCTATGACAAGAGCTACAAAAGAGATCATTCTGATCTCAGATAAGAAAACAGTTGTTTTGGAAACACCAAAATTATAAGTTTTTTTTCTGGGCTGAAACACACAACGTTTATAGGTCATCCACACAATAATAGAAAACTGTCAACACAAGTTTGACAGCCACCCTATAAACACAAACTGTTTACAGGTCATCCATATAACAAAGTTGTTTATGGTCCTTTTTATCTGATAAAGAGAGAACAAACAAAATAACGAATCCTATTGACTGTTCCGTAAGGGAACAGTTTTATATTGATTCTAAACATATCCATAGAATTATACAGCAATGCAGTTTATATGATTCATAGCTAGATATGGCGCTTTTTTTGTCGCATATATACAGTAAATTGGAACCACAAAGAAGGAATGATATCTAATCATTTATGAAAAAGAAAGCTAACTATATAAAAATCAAGTAGTTCTTATGAAAAAGTTTGAAAATGAACGAATTACCTGATGTGTTAGCTGAAGAAGAAATACTAGTTCTTTGAAATTGTGAATATGGATTGTAACTGACGCACTTAAAACAA
>JAFRCE010000002.1 GCA_017404505.1 Solobacterium sp.
GAGTAATACAAATCCACATTCACACATTTCAATTCTACAGGATTTCAAAAACCGCAATCGGCTGCGGTTAATAAAGCCGATAGAAAGGAAAGGTATATCCTTCTTGAACATCAGTCTGATGAGTCAAAAAGAATATACCAGGAATTAATAATGAAAGCTTATAATTTGCTGATTTCGACAGTTGAATTAATTGGAACTGTAGAAGTAGATCAGAATTATCTTATATTTGTACTTTTTTGGCAAATCTTCAATACATTATTATTAATTGCAATTATTGTGATTATTGTTAAGGCTATTTACTCATGGTTTAAAAATCATTAGTTGCTGTTGTCACAAAGAAGAAAAAAGAAGTGATAATCCGGATGCGAATAATCTTGCTGTTTTGGCAATGAATCTCTGGACAGACAGGAAAACTGATATTCAGCAGTATCTGAGAGAAACAGTTCATCTTCTTCTTACCGTACGGTGTCTGAATAAAGAAATGGTTTGTAAGTATCTGCAGATATCAGAGGATGAGCTGCGTCTGATTGTCACTGACTACCATCGTGCTGACATTGATTCCATATTGAAACTGGTGCGTCTTGAAAGAACATTATCTCTCATTAACATCATCAACAGAAAACCGGTCTCTGATTATATCGAAATAGATGAAACAGAGTATAAATCTTTGTTTACGCAATGATAGTGATTCCGAATAACTTCATCTGTCCTGGCAATCAGTATTTTTGGATAGGCGTGTATAAAATCTATCTACGTGCGATAATACTGAGCTTGTGCATTCCAAAGTTCACGATATTTCCCATCTGTCTTAAACAGTTGTTCATGCGTCCCTTGTTGGACCAGGTGACCTTTGTCGAGTACGATAATCTCATCGCAGAATCTGCACGATGACAGTCTGTGACTGATAAAAACGGCAGTCCTGTCTGCAACAATTTCGTTTAATCTGGAATAAATCTCGGCTTCAGCAATTGGATCTAAAGATGCTGTCGGTTCATCCAGAATGATAAATGGCGCGTCCTTATAGAGTGCTCGGGCAATTGCGACCTTCTGTGCCTCTCCGCCGGACAGAATAACACCTTCTTCACCAAAGTCTTTATTCAGCCATGTTTCCAGCCCGCTTTGGAGACTTTTTAGGCGCTCTTCAAACCCCACTTCTTTCAATACATGTACTACTCGTTCTTCATCATACTCTGAATTTCCCGCTATATTGTTTGCTAACGGTTGGGAAAGAAGCTGGTAATCCTGAAATACCACCGACATCAACTGGATATAATCTTTGTAATTATATTTGCGAATATTAATGCCGTTAAGCAGGATTTCTCCTTCCTGTGGATCGTACAGTCTGCATAAAAGTTTAATCAAAGTAGATTTGCCGCTGCCGTTTTCCCCAACAATAGCCAGTCGGGTACCGATTTTGAATCTCAGATTAACATGATCCAGTACATTTCTATCTGTATTGGGATAACGAAATGTCACATTTTTGAACTCGATATCATATTGCCGATCAGACCTTTTTTCTGTTGTCAAAGATCCCTGATACATATGATTAGGTGTATCCAGCAGCTCATAGATTCTTTGCAGATGTATTTCGTTTGCTGCTATCATCCCATATACCTCAATCAAACCGCTCACATTCGTATTCATGGCAGTAACTGCGCCGACATACCGCATGATTTCTCCGATTCCAAAAGCACCGGCTATTGCCTTAAGACAGGTAAAGAGATAAAGCAATGCTGAAAAAATTCCATTCAAAGCAACTGAAAGCCCAAGCAGCATTCCTCCTTTACCACGGTAGTACTTCGGCATGCCACTGGGGCCGAATACTCCCAGGCTGTTTTTCCAATAATGTTTAATCAAATCCTGCTGATGATACAGTCTGATATCCACGCTCTTCTTTGTGTCAAGTCCGGCAAAACCAAAATGACCAAAAGCACGGTTTGCTTCAGAGACTTCTTCCGTCAATAATGACATATATTCTTCAGTTGTTTTAGCTGTCAGCTTTCCGGAGAAAACCGCCAATGAGACCATCAATATAATCATAATGATCGGAAAGACAGGGTTGTTCAGAAACTGCCATGCTGTATTTTCTGAAGGAACCCGTGCAGAGAACAGCTGAACGCTCAAAAACAGTGCACACAGGATACCTAAAGTATTCTGAATTGCTTTTTCAAAAATCTCTATCAGCTTTAAATACCCGAATCCCTGATACATTTCACTCTGAGCAATCTGGAGACGCAGATCATGAATACTCTGCTTTTCCATGTCTTCATAATCAAGAGAGAACATCTTTTCAATAAAGATTCTGTCCCTGCGAGGAAAGTAATCGTTCTGATGGTATTCTTTCCATTGCTTAAAAACAATCCTCATCAGACTGAGAATACCGAGTATTGCCACAGCCATTATGATTCTCTTTTCAAGAACATCCGGTCTTCTCATACCACTCAGTTCAATCAGAATCAGCGAAGAAAACCAGACTGTTACATATGGTGCAATTCCTTCCAGCAAGGCTGAAGATGCAACAGACAGAAACAGACCCGGACATGCTCTGTGAACATCCTGAAAGGCACGTTTGTAGAGTTCTTTTCTATTCATCAGTACTCCTTTCCTTCCTGGTAATATCTGCTCTGCACATCAAACAGATCTGCATAAGCTCCTTTTCTCCTCATCAATTCTTCATGTGTTCCTTCTTCCAGAATCTTTCCGTCTTTCAAAAAAAGAATTCTGTCACAGAAACGTGTTGAAGCAAGACGGTGTGAAATAAATACCGAAGTTTTCCCGGCAGACATTTCGTGATAGCTTTGATAAATACTGCTTTCAGCCAGCGGATCCAAGGCAGCTGTCGGTTCATCCAGAAGCAGCACGGAACCATTTTTATATAACGCTCTTGCCAACATCAGTTTCTGCATCTGCCCACCAGACAGTATTACTCCGTCCTGGTAGACTTCTCTGCCTATATGTGCATCATATTGTCCGGGAATCTGTTCAATATCATGACTGACCCCTGCAAGAGCTGCACATTGTCGAACTCGTTCCAGATCATACTGATCTGCTTTCTGGGAAATAGTTTCAGCAATGGTAACATCGAGAATCGAAAAATCCTGAAATACAGCCGAAAACAGTTCATAGTATTTCCTGCGGTTTAAAGATCTGATATCTGTACCATTCATAAACACAGTTCCTTCATCCGGGTCAAGCAGACCACACATCAGTTTGATCAGAGTTGTTTTACCTGCCCCATTCAATCCGACAACAGCAAGATTTTCACCCGGCTGAATCGTCAGAGAAAAGTCATGAATAATATCCTTATCGCTGCCAGGATACCGGAATGACACATGATCAAACACGAATCCGCATTGCAAACCATGACCAGGATCGGCTCCATCCTCAAACAAATAAGGTTCTTCATAGTCCAGATATTCTCTCAATGCTGTCAATTCCTGTGCTTCCCTATGAAGAATGGAAAACTGCTCAAGAATGCCGCTGATCCATGCAGTCAATGCTGTGAAAGCCTGAAAATAAAGAATAAACTGCGCGGTACTTAACTGGTTCTGAAGTGTCAGATGAATCAGATACCAGTAAGCAATACTGTTCCGAAGCACGACACAAACAGTTTCAACAAGACCTCCCAGGCATCTTTCTTTTCCTTTTTTGTACAGAAAACTGTCGTATGTTTTCAAAAGACTTTCATGGATATTAAGCAGCCATTTCTGCAGGCTGAAAATCCGGATATCTTTCGCAGCAGCAATTGCTTCAGAGTTTCTGCGAATATATCCAAATCTGTTGTCTATCTTTTCTTCTTCCCGACGCCGTTTAAATTCCCACGCATCTGTAAACAGATTTGCCAGAAAACCAATTACACATGTAAACGATGACAGGAGGATCATACGGTAATCCAGGCTGGACAAAATCAGAAGATAAACTGCAAACCCGATCAGATTCATGAACAGCTGTGTCAATGTCGTCCAAAAATGCTGACATGGCTGCTGGTTGGATGACAAAAGAGATGCAACTTTTTCACGCATCTGCAGAAAGTCCGGTTTCAAAGTGTTGATATATGAAGTTTCATTCGTCTTTTCGGCGAATTTACTTATCATGCTTTCGCGAAAATACATCCTCGGGAAGCCTTCGTTCTCGGCAATATACTTCTGCAGAAAAAGCATGACAAACAGTAAACCGCCATAAATCAGGATTGTTTCAATCAGTTTTTCCAGCGGTGCTCCGGTCTCCGCACAACGGATGATTCTCGGTGCTATATACAGCTGTACACAGTTCAGAATCACTCCCGTGAAGGCTGATATGGGTATAACAAAAAACAGTATGCGCTGTAACTGCCACGCTTCTTTCAGCATCCATCCGGTATTTTTCAGAGATGTATACCTTTTATTCATTCCTGTACTCCTTCTGCCCACATCATTTCACAAACAGAAGTCCCCGGCTGAAACCGGGGACGAATTGCCTGTAACGTGTGATGAACTGTCACACCTGTGGTATGAGTATTTCAGTCGTAAAAGCTCCGTCTTCACTGTTCCGACTGATATACCCATCCAGTTTTTCGATAATACTGTCAATACTGACAAGCCCATGACCATGATCACCTGGCTTTTTACTGGAATATATGGTTTTTTTCTTCTCGGCAGTAAAATTGGTAAATGAAATATACAATTGTGTATTCTTCATATCCATGTAAATCCGGATCATTCGTTTTTCTTCTGGCAAAGCCTGGCTGGCCTCTATCGCGTTGTCAAACAAATTGCCGATAATACAGCAGAGATCAATATCAGATGTTTTCAGCCGCACCGGAATATGTGCATCTGCTCTGACAGTAATTCCTTTGGCTTCGGCAAGAGAAATCTTACTGCTGAGTATGGCATCTGCCATGGCATTACCTGTTCGCAGTGAAAAACCAATCTTCTCAAGATCATTATCCAGTTCATTGAGATATGCCTTCAATGCTTCCAGATCTTCATTTTCAGCAAATGCTTTCATTGTCTGAATATGATTGCGATAGTCATGACGCCATCTGCGCATCTGTGAATACATATTCTCCACTTCTTTATAGTGTGTATCCAGAAAACTCTGCTGATAAGCAAGAATCTCTTCAGTATTATCTTTATGAAACAATTTCATCATCAGAGCCTTTCTATGATGGCACGATTCAACGCCTGATACGCATTTCGGGGAAGCGGGATTGCAGTATTGTCTATCAGGATTGCTTCGCTTTTTGTTACCTTGCGGATCTTAAACAGATTAATGATAAAAGAACGTGAAACGCGGAAAAACCTGTCATCCATTTCCTGTTCCATTTCTGAAAGTGTCTGCCGCACCGTGTAATCATCATCTGCATGGACAGTGACATAATTGCCTTCAACTTCGATATATCGAATCTCATGCAGCGGTATCATTACCATTTCACTGTCAATTTTCAGGCAAAGATATTTTTCGTTTTCAGACAGTTTCTCTTTTGCTCTGTCAAGCACTTCAAACAGTTTTTCTTTTACGACCGGTTTCATCAGATAATGCAATGCCGCAACATCATATCCTTCAGAAATATACTCAGAATACCCTGTAACAAAAATGATTTGAACTGTCTTGTCAAACGCGCGAATTCTTTTCGCAAGTTCAACACCATTCATCTTATTCATTTCAATGTCCAGCAATATGACATCATATTTTTTGTTTTCTTCGTAACCGAACAGAAAAGCTTCGGCTGAAGGGAACATTTCAATCTGATTTATCTCAGGCCTTCCCCATTCGAGAATTATTCTGCGGAGATAATCCAGCATATTGGTGTCATCATCACATATTGCAAACCGCATATAAAGATTATATTACAATTCACATCTCCCAGTCTTATTTCAGAATATAAACCTCTTCCTTTTCCGATCCCGGATTCTTGCGCACTACCGAATAAAACAGTTTTTTATAGACGACCTGATCCGGAAATTCTGAACTCCATTCAGCCGTAAGCCGGAACCGCGGTACCTGATGGAAGTGTTCTATCGCAATATAGTCGCTCACTTCAAACGCAGCCGCCAGAAAAAATGCACAGCCGGCAATGATCATGGCGCGATGACTTCTCTTTCTCACAAGCGGATGAATTACGTACCACAAGCCTGCCAGCAGAATCACACCGCCGATGATGGAATAGTTGCTGCCCCAGCTGCTTTCGCTTGGAAAGCTCATGAGGGCGGTAACGATGATAAAAAATCCAAATATCAGCAACAGTATTCCCGTCACCTTCTGTATTCCGTTTATCACTTCATTCTGACTGTATTCCGCCATTGCGGCTGCAGTCTCTTTTACTTCCTGATTCATTTTCTCGCTTTTCCTTTCTCCATTGATAATTTCCGGTATGCTTACTTCGTAGAATTCGGCGATTTCCACCAGCATGCCGATATCCGGCATATTACTTCCGGTTTCCCACCGAGATACCGTTCTGCCAGACACATTAAGCTTCTCTGCCAGATCTTCCTGTGTCATTTTTCTTTCCTTCCTGAGTTCCTTCAGAAAGGAACCAATCCTGATCTGATCCATGGAAATGACCTCCTTTCGCACACAGAATACCGTTATGGTCCGGAAAAATACACGACACAAAGCGAGAAAACATCGTTTTTTTCTTTCCGAACATATCTGTCTGCCTATATTATGACTTCAATAATAAACTCATGAGGATAAACGTCATCAGTTTTTTGAATATAAAATGCCTTCATTTCAACTCTGTTGCCCCGCAAGTGGTATGAATACGGAACAGACTGCTTCATTGCTCTCCTGTTCACAGATAAAATAGCCATGATACTTATCGGAAATGGTCTGAATTGTTGAGAGGCCATATCCATGTCTGTCACTGCTGGCTGCAACCGATCACAATATTTTTTTGGGATTGAATTGTAATTTTTATCCTGTCATTTTGTTATATAAGTAGGAGCGCCTATTTGAACAACGAAGAATTCAAAAGTATTTATAGTAAATTCTACAGACCTTTGTATCTGTATGCACTTTCACTTACCCATCATAAGGAGGATGCCGAAGATCTGGTTTCAGAAACTATGGTGAAGGCCTTTCTCTCTTACAGCGGCAAAGGAAATATCCAGGCATGGATGTTCAAGACACTTAAAAATACATTCCTGAATCAGATTCAAAAAGAAAAACGGGTGATTCATGGAGAAGAAGAATTATGGACCCTGCTTTCAGGAAACCAATATCACATGAATGAACTCCTGAAACAGGAAGAAGAACAAAAACAATGGCTTTACCGAAAGATTTACCAACTTCCGGAAAGAGAGCGAAATGTCATTATTCTGACTGTCAATTCCGGCCTGAAAGATGAAGAAATAGCGGAACTGCTGAATCTTACTGTCTCGAATCTCAGGGTGATACGTCACCGGGCAGTCAATACGCTTAAGAAAATGTCCAGGGAGGATAATTAGTATGAATGAGAAAAAAATAGATGAACTGCTGGAAGAATGCATGAATATCAGTGAAGAAGAACAGACAGAGATGAATAAAAAAATACAGTCAGGCATCGCCAGAACAGTTTATTTAAGAGTACTGATTGTTCTTACTGCATTGGCTGTATTACTGGGGACGGGATGGTACGGTATCTCAAAATATCAAGAGGCAGCTTCCTTTCATATTCGCGATCTGGAACCAATCATTGACGAGACTGTTATCGATGGAACTGATTATACGGAAATCATGACGGCATATGACTATCTGGCTCTTTATTATGAATTATTTGCGCCGGGGTACAGGATGGGGTTCAACAACAGAACAGCACTGGAAAAAGTTGAAAACGGTGTATATGCATATCATGCTGTATTATTCCCATGGTTTCATGTTAATGCCGAAGGAGTTCCTTCACCTAGAATCAGTATTGAAAGCAGGGATCTGATTATCCGTGACGGGAAGCATATTCCTGATGAGGAGCCAAACTATGTGATGATCTATCGAAATTATTTCAAACGGTGGATCGCCGCTCAGGATACATGGAACAGAAATCGTGTGATCCCTGCCATTCAAAATGAAATTGAGGAATTGCCTTCTTCTGCCTTTGTAGAACTTAATATCAGTTTTGCGGATCCCATTTCTCTGGAAAAGCTGCTTGAAGTCTGTTCCGGTCTGACATCATCAAGGCTTTCATATGCTGTAACTCATCTTTATATGGATACAGAGAATAATTACAGTATTACCCCGCTTGGTATTTCTTTCATAAACCCGACCTTATCGGGAAAACCTTTGACTTATAACATAGACGACAATCCATATCCATATCTTCAGGTAAAAGAAGACTGCGCAAGGCAGGATTTGTATCATGGGGCTGATTATTCCTACAATAAACAGTTCAGTTCCGCACAGCGGAGGCGTGATTATGCAGAAGAAATGACTACTCATTATGAGTCAGTTCTGAAACTGATGATTAGCAGTCAATTTCTGGGAGAGGAAGACGAAAAGGTCGTTTCCTATGCATACAACGATATGCAGGAAAATGAATTAAAAATATATGGGATTCAGATCTTCTGTGCAAAAGATGATGCATTAAAGGCGCTGAATCTGGATAATATCAAAAATATGCAGATTGAAGATATCAAAATGAGCAGATTTGACTAATGTTGCAAAAACTTTCAGAAATGAAAGAGCCAGTTATAATCTCGAGATGTATACTTTGTCCTTTTGGTTGTCTGAATAATATGCAGAATCTGGCATTGCGGCAGAATATATGTCCAATGAAAAAGAAAGGAGAAGGGGTTCATATGATTACTGTTTTTAATCGGGTACAATTGCTGGCTACAGCTGATCACAATAGATTTTTTAATGGGATTGTGATAAATAAAAAATATGAAAACCATTGTTATTGTTCTTGCAATCATAACAGCAGTATCGTTCATACTGTCTTTGTTCATTAAAACAGTATCATTTGGTGTTTTTATGATTCTTCTAGGCTTGTTTGTCTGTTACCTTGGGTTTGGACATCAGCCGGAAAGGCCGGGAATGCCCTCAGCAGGCGGAGGAACCAGAGATGTATCACCTGTTAATCAGGGAATGATGACAGATATGATTCATGAAGGCAGCAGGCACCCGGTCAGCGGAAATAATGCTTTGTTGCTGTCGGGTGTAATCTGTGCTGCCATTGGAGTGTTAATATTGCTGCTTGAAAAGCTTTTAGGAGTGTAGAAATGAATCTGAAGCGAAAAACTGTACAGATACTTTTTTCCGTGCTGGCAGCGTGTATGATAGGGTGCTCTTCTGCGTCTGAATCACAGACAAATCTATCTGAAGACCATGTGATTGGCATCCTTCTGGTAAAAGAAGGGGAAACTCTCCCGGCGGAATACGAAATGAGCAATTCAGATATTGCAGGTAGTAGAAGCTGTCTGAGTCTTGTTTATGATCCTGTAAACAATATTAACCAGCTGTATGGAGAACCTTATATGCTTGGTGAAGATACACGGATCACAGGGAAAGAAGACAAAACCGGAACAGTGCTTCATTCAATCTGGGCAGTAAGTCAGTATTCTGAAATCGAAGAAGTACAGATATGGCTGGTTCATTATGACAATGGACGGGTTTACGCAGTCAATAGTAATGAAGTATTAACAAAAGACGGTGATGAATATCATTTTAAAGATGAGTGCGGTCTGACGATTAATGCGGAATTGATTACTGTTCAGGTGTTTGATAAGCAGATGCTCACGAAATTTACCGAGTATAAGGAAGACGGGATAACTCCGGTAGGAAGCCGTGCTTCTTATTACGGAAGTATCACAGATCTGATGACCTTTACTACATCCGAAAAAACCGCATCAGTCAAAGTGAAAGGCACGTTACGTTTGAATGATTCGGATGAGTGGACAGATGTAATATCCGCAGACAGTGATACTGCCTTTACGGGTTTGACGGAAAATGCAATTTATGGATTTCTTCAGTGTCAAAAATGGTTGATTGATTTTCCTGAATAACAATGTAACAACGGATTGGAAAGTTTCATTAAGAGTTTTTCAAAGTTCCATCACACTGCATCCTGCAAATAATTTCATTATTTTGTCTGGACAATATGAATTACTGACGGATTCTATTGACGTGTGGTCTTCATTCTGGGTTCACGGCAGTATTACTTATAACTATGAAGAGGAGATCTAAATTGTAAAATGTCAGATTACATTGCCGAAATAATATCAATGCCGATAGTTTTTGATGAGCTGAAACAATCCGGGATCACTGTTGAACAGCTGTCAAAAATGACAGGGATTTCTGTGACAGATATAAACTTAATTAAAGAAGAAAAAAGAAGTGATAATCCGGATGCGAATAATCTTGCTGTTTTGGCAATGAATCTCTGGACAGACAGGAAAACTGATATTCAGCAGTATCTGAGAGAAACAGTTCATCTGCTTCTTACCGTACGGTGTCTGAATAAAGAAATGGTTTGTAAGTATCTGCAGATATCAGAGGATGAGCTGCATCTGATTGTCACTGACTATCATCGTGCTGATATTAATTCTTTACTGAAAGTAGTGCGTCTTGAAAGAACGTTATCAATTATTAACATTATCAATAGAAAGCCAATCACTGATTATATCGAAATAGACGAAACTGACTACAAATCTTTGTTTATTCAACAATAAAAGTTTTAAACTAAATTTATCAAGCAACTAAAGTTCTTATTTAACATAGCGAATCTTTTGTTCTGAAAGAGGGTTATTTTGACACCCTCTTTCGGCATATTTATGATCGCCTGATTTGCATCGAATTTATATTTCAGCGATGATGCTGTTCAAATCTTCTTTTCTTCGGTTCATCCGACAGCAGCTTTCTAGCTGAAAACAGCTGCTGATTCGAAAGCTCTGACATGGCCTCTTCAAAAGATTCATTCAGCCTGCGGATTTCCGGATTGCCGGATCTGCCCAGCAGTTCTGTAATCCTGTCGAATGCATTCCACAGTTTTTCTTTGATTGTTTCTATTTTGTCCTGCAGTGTATTGAGTGCTTCATCTACATACTTCCGGATCACTCTCATGACATTCCTGGATGGTTTTACCGGAAGTGTGCTGCAGTCGATGTCGATCTTCTTCAGCGGGATCTCCTGCATGATCTCAGAGCCTACATTCTCCGCAATGGTAAGAATGCCATCTTCCAGTACATCCACTCTGTTTTGCAGCTGGGTATTCTCCTGATGTACCGTCATATAACTTTTCGCATCCGGTGCACCAAGCATAGCAGCGGTACTTTCGGCTTGTTCGATCAGATCGGAAAGGTCTGCTTTCTGTTTCATGAGTTCTTCAAGTCTTCCGGAATATAATTTCTCTCTCATTTCCTGCAGTTTCTGGCGCTCTATAAACGATTTCTTTTCAACACGGTAGGAAATGCCGTCTTCTGCCAGCGCATGCAGTTCTGCTCTTTCTTCGGCAGTATAGGAGAGATCTGATGAAAGGGCTTTCTTCTTGCCTTTGGGAAGCTGTTCTTTCAGGGCAGTCTCTTCTTTCAGCTGCTTCACGGTTTTATTGCCGCCCTGTTCCCGGGTAATACCATTCTGTATTGAAACATGATAACCAAGAGACTGATCGACTGCTTTCTGAAGTGCCGGATGGAAAGTACGGAGTTCATTCTTATCAACAATAGCTTTCGCATTCAATTTCTCGCTGCCGTCTTCCAGCGTTTGAACGGGGACAAAGCAGAAATGCATATGCGGTGTCTGACCGATCTCATCCATATGCACATAAGCAGATACAACATTCTTCCTCCCATACCTGTCCGACAGGAATTCATATACGGCAAGGAAGAAAGCATGGCTGTCCTCCGATCTGACATCCTTAGGCTGGGTAACGATCCAGTCGCAGATAACATTCTGATTATTCCGGTTATTGGTTTTGATCTCACTTAGTCTTTGTGACAGGAACAGATTCTGTGAAAGACGCTGATCTGTTTCTGCAACGTTGTAATTAAGGTGAGATCTGGAAGAATCAATATCTTTATTGGACAGGTTATGACCGGCTGTGCGTTCATAATGAATGAACATGCCGGTGACTGCTGCCTTTGGGTATTTTTCACAATGTGCCATGGATGGGTTCCTTTCTTTTTCGGAGTGAGTATCTCTTAAGGAGATATGAACGACGAAGACGTGCCGACAGGCGAAATGGCAAGCCAGTCCGTCCAGGACCCTCCGGAGGACAAGTGTAACCAACATGGTTGGTGTAACTTGCTACACCAACTATTTGGTTTTGTCTTTACCTCCTCTGGAGGATCTTTCCAGTTCTTCTCTTGCGGAACTGATCGCATTACTGTAAGTTCCTTTTTTTGCTTCGAAAATATGAGCATATACTTTCAGAGTGACTTCAACAGTATCACCAATTCTTCGTGCAATTTCCTGAATGGATAAGTCGGTATAGTTGTATAGAAAACTGACATGACTGTGTCTGGCGGAATGGAAATGAACATTTTTAACCCCGGCTATTTTCAAAGCGCATTTGAATCTCCTGCGCAATGTTTCTTCCGGCAGGGGGCGAAAATCTCCAAAAAGGTAGAAATCATCAGAATAGCCAGCAGTTAGTTTCTTTATGTCATGAAAGGATTTGATGCTGTTTTCTAATTCCTGATCCATTTCGACAAAATAACTGTTTTTATTCTTCCGCCCTTTAACGACTGTGTGCTTTTTATCTGCATATACGACATGTTTATTAACGGATATTCGTGAGTTGTGATAATCTACATCATTCCAGGTTAGGGCGAGAATCTCACCGCGACGCATTCCTGTCCAAAAAGCCACTTCCCACAGCAGCCTATACATTGTGTTTTCTTCATGGTCGATAACAGATGTGAATTCCGCATAGGAAAGATATTCAGTAATTTGTTTTGAATGCTTCAGTTTCGGAATACCTGCAAAGGGATTTCTATCAACATAATCATGTCTGACAGCATAGTTAAAAACCGTATTCATCTGCTTAAGGATCTTATTGGCAATGTTCGTGCTTTTTCCACTTTTTACTGCTGCTCGCATCATCATTTCACAGTCATAGCGCTCATATTTATAAAGAGGCTGGTTTAGAAGGAGTGGAGCTATATGGTTTCGATGAATAGATTCAAATTCGCAGTAGGATCTTTTGGAAGAATGCTCTTTATAAATCTGCAGTATTTCATTGTGTACGTTAATATATGTGATGTCAGTTCTAATGATGCGTTTTCGAGACTCTGACTCAGCATTTTTTGCATCACGTTTTGTTTTAAAGCCACGTTTTTTAATGTGTTTTCCATACTTGTCATGATATTCATAACACCACTTGTTGGTTTTCTTATCTTTAAATACAGCCATCAGGGGATGAGTTTCCTTTCTCTAAGCTCGCTGATAATGCAAGTGTTTAAATATTGCTTGGGAAACTGTATATCAAGAAGAGTGGAATTGGTGCGTTCATATATTTTGGAAATGATGTCAAAAACGACGGTATCTGAGATGTTTGTAATGTTCTTCAGATAATTCAGGCATGAATAAGTGAATTCGTCAGGAATGTTAATCGAGCGGCAGGAAGTGATGATAAGATTTAAATCATTATTAACAGGGCCTTCAAGCTGCAAAGGGATATCTATAGATGTTGTAATTTCATTTTTGTGATTTATGGGTGATTTAGCTGTATTAAACATAAACAATTCTTTGAGATCAGGTCTTTGACGGAATAACAAATCTCTGTATTTGCTGGGCTTATATTTATATGATCTATAGATTTTATCCAGCTGATAAAAACCCTCGAGATAAACAATCATATCTTCAAGACTAAGGGGAAAAACGAGCTGGCTTGCACATACCTGAAGTAATGCATTCCTGTCAAAGTCTTCAGCTTTTATGATAGGGAATACTTCACAGATACCATCGTGATCAACAGAACAGCAAATATCATGATATAAACATCGGGCTTCCACAGACATATCATGGTATTTTTTAAGTTTCCAGGTTTCAGCAGGTACTAATACAGCGCTGTTCATCAGTAACCCTCACTTGCATATTTTCTGATCTTGTCTTCGCTGAGAGAGAAATACTTTAAAACGATATCCGGCGGGAGCCCGAATTCGCTGATCGTTTTTCCTTCAAGGATGAGCTGATGGCAGATATCGTTATAAGCTTTGGCTGCACGATGATAAGAACAAGGAATAAAGGTTTCCAGATCTTTTCTTGTAATGAAACCTTTTGCTATTATTTCTGCTCTTTTACTGTTAATCTGAGGAATACTTTTTGTTCTCATAGTTGACGGCTCCTTTAGAAATCATATTTGCAAAATAATTATTACATAATATTGAAATTAATCAATATAAAATATTGTTTACAAACAATATAAATATTGTTATTTATAAATTTTGCTTCGAAATATTTTTATCTCAGAATGATTCTATTATTAAGGATTATTTGACTGTGAAAGCTTATATATGACAAAAAGACTGATAGACACAAATTGAAAAACATCAATATAATAATGGTGTCAAATCGATATTGATATGGACGGGGGATTGTTATGTTTAATTGTGATGAATATAATCTGAAAAGGTTTGCATTTGTTTTAAGTAAACTGCGTAAATCATTTGGATTGACGCAAAAAGAACTGGCAAAAGCAGCAGGATGTAAACAATTTGATATTACTAGATATGAAAATGCGAAAATGTATCCGCAAAATGACGGAATACTGGATCGCTTAGGAAAGGCACTTGGCATGGATCCGTATTATCTGAAATATGGCATGTCAGCCCTTGGCGGCGGCAGTGTCAGGGAAACATCATACGGAAAAGAAATAGAATTGCATCACTTTGACATAGATTATGATCCCAAATACGTAATGGGTAAAATACCATCTTTGACCGAAAAGGCTGAGATTGCAAAAGATGATAAGAGATATATGGAACTGATACAGGACTTTTTGTCTCAGATGTCTGTGGACGAAAAAGTGATTGTATTAGAAACTGTAGTTTTACTGAACAGATTGCATGACGATAACGTCCAGGTATTGGAAGAATCTCAAAAGGAATGGGAAAAGAGCATAGGCAGTTCTGAACGCAGACGCCGGGTTTTCCCGGATTGGCTGATTGATATGTCGGATTCTATTTCAAATAAGGATTAGACAGACAAGTAAACCTTATATATAATCATCATCTGTTATGTTGTGTTGGATTAATTTGAATTGGATTAGATTAGATTGTCAAAAATGATGCGTTTTTAAAAGAAAATGTCCCCAAATTGTCCCCAAAATCAGAAAAAACAAATCAAAAAAGCCCATTTTGTGGGCTTTTCTGCATATATGGTGCCGACTATCGGATTCGAACCAACGACCTAATCATTACGAATGATTTGCTCTGCCAGCTGAGCTAAGTCGGCTTAAAGCCTTTTTATTATAGGGGATTTTTATGGTGATGACAACAAAAATAAAAAAAGACGCACAGAGCGTCTTTCATGTGATCAGAGAAGATGACTGCGCATCTCTTCCGGTGTCATTTCACTCAGGAGAACAGGCGGGATGTCAAAGACGGTCTTGCATCCGAACTGTCCCTGATCAGCCAGACGCTTGATGGCGCGGGCATAGCAGATGATGACACTGGTCGTGAATTCCGGATTGGAATCCAGTTTCAATGAGAATTCAATGACATGCTTGTGAGCGTGGTCTTTGCCGGTGGAACCGGAACGGAAGACGAAGCCGCCGTGATTGAGTTCCTTGTGATTTGCGTCGAATTCTTCTTTGGAGATGAAGTGCACGGTTGTGTCGTAGTCGGCGAAGTAGTTCGGCATTTCGACGATTTCTTTTCTGATTTTTTCCGGATCCGCGCCGTCTTTGAGAACGACGAAGGCTTCGCGGGTGTGCTTCTGACGGGTCGTCAGTTCAGGATTCTGACCGCTGCGTACAGCTTCCAGTGCTTCATCCACCGGAATGGTGTACTGTCTTGCGTCAGCGACGCCTTCAATGCGCCGGATTGCGTCGGAATGCCCCTGAGATACACCTTTGCCCCAGAAGGTATAATCTTTGCCGTTCGGCAGGATCGCGGACGTATAGGCTCTCATCAGAGAGAAGAGTCCCGGATCCCAGCCGACTGAGATCATGGCTGTTTTATTGCTGGCAAGAGCAGCTTCATTTACAGTATTGAAATGTTCGGGAATGCGGGCATGTGTGTCGAAACTGTCGATGACATTGAAATACTTCGCATATTCCGGCGTCTGCACCGGCAGATCGGTTGCGCTGCCGCCGCATAATACCAGAACGTCAATTTTGTCAGTCCAGTTCAGGATCTCATTGACCGATAAGACCGGAACGTTTTCCGTCTGAATGGTTACAGAAGCAGGATCACGACGGGTGAAGACAGCCGTCAGTTCCATGTCATTTGTTTCACGGACGGCGTATTCAACGCCCCGGCCGAGATTTCCATATCCAAGGATACCGATTCTTGTTTTCATATCTTTCATCCTCATTTCTGTGTGAATACCAGATCCCGCATCGTATACATACCGGCTGGTCTGTCCTGCAGGAACTGTGCTGCCTTGATCGCGCCGCTGACAAAGATCATGCGGCTGTCAGCGTGGTGGGTGATGGAAATGCGTTCACTGTTGCCAAAGAAATATACGGTATGTTCACCGGCCTCGGTTCCGCCCCGCAG
The DNA here is from genome assembly GCA_017404505.1 of Solobacterium sp. Classification (GTDB taxonomy): domain Bacteria; phylum Bacillota_I; class Bacilli_A; order Erysipelotrichales; family Erysipelotrichaceae; genus Bulleidia. The sequence continues at coordinate 16,614 of JAFRCE010000002.1, forward strand.
AGCATGGATGCCGATTTCCTTCTGTCTGGCGCCGGTCATGCCGGACCGGCCATAGACTTCCTTGAATTCACCGTCCGGATTCAGGATTTCCAGCAGAGCTTTGGCGGTGCCGCTTGGCGCGTCCTGTTTCTGGTTGTGGTGGGTTTCCGTCAGTTCGATATCGAAGGAGTCCTTCAGTAAAGGCGCGGCAGTGCGGATGATCTCCTGCAGGACAGCGACACCATAGGAATAGTTGGCACTGAAGAAGACAGGATGATCTTCGGACAGTTTCTGCAAAGATGCTTTCTGTTCCTCATTCAGTCCGGTCGTGCCGTAAACCAGGGAACAGTTGTGCTCGTTAACGTAGTCAAGGATCCAGGCCAGATTGTCCCGGTGTGAGAAATCGATGATCATGTCAGCCGGCTCCATTGCTTTTAAGGAATCAAGATTGAAGGCGTCGAACATGCCCATCACTTCAAAGCCGGCCCGTTCTGCTTCTGCTGCGAGAAGCTGTCCCATCTTTCCTCTGCCGCCGATGACGACTCTCATAAAAGGCCTGCTTTCTTCATTTCGTCGATCAGGTGCTGCCTGTTCTTTTCCGCCATCGGGTATAACGGCAGACGGTAGCCGCCGACTTCCTTGCCCATCTGGTTCAAGGCTTCCTTGACCGGAATCGGATTGACTTCACAGAAGAGAGCGTGAATGTAATCCAGATACTTCTGCTGGATCGCCAGGGATTCCGCGTGATTGCCATCCAGCCAGTTCTGGACCAGATCATGGGCTTCTTTCGGATTGGTGTTGGCGAAGACGCTGATGACACCGGAACCGCCCAGCGACAGGATCGGAACGATCATATCGTCATTGCCGCTCCACATGGCAAAATCATCACTGACGTAACGGGAAACGCTGACGGCGAAACTGATATTGCCGGAAGCTTCCTTGATGCCGATGATGTTCGGATGTTTGGACAGTCTTTCAACGGCACTGACGCTCAGGGAACAGCCGGTTCTGCCCGGTACGTTGTAGAGGATCAGCGGTGCGCTGACAGCGTCGGCAACCGTCGTGAAATGACGGATCATGCCTTCTTCGTTGGCTTTGTTGTAATACGGTGTGATCGCCAGAAGAGCGTCGACACCCATGTCAGCATATTTCTTCGACTTTTCCAGCATGGTTCTGGTGTCATTGGAGCCGGAACCGGCAATGACCGGAACCCGGTGGTTGACCCGCTTCAGCGTGAATTCCACGACCGCGTCATCTTCTTCATGGGTCATGGTGGTGCTTTCGCCGGTCGTTCCCAGAACAAGAATACCGTCTGTGTGGTTGGCGATATGCCAGTCGAGCAGTTCGCCGAGTTTTTCGAAATTGACAGATCCGTCCTCATGGAACGGGGTAATCAGTGCGACGATGGAACCTTTGATCATGATCTTTCCTCCTGTTTCTCCAATGCAGTCATATGCTCATAGGATTCTCTTTCGATTACTTCCCTTGCCTTGCCGTCTTTTACGAAGACGACGGCCGGGAAGGGCAGTTTGTTGTAATGGGATGCCATGGAATAACCATAGGCACCGGTGGTTTTCACGACGAGGATATCACCGGTATGAACTTCCGGAAGGGGAATGCTTTCAATCAGGATGTCACCTGACTCGCAGCATTTTCCGGCAACCGTGTAGTCCGTGAAGACAGGTTCGTTTTCCCTGTCCGCGACATATGCGTCATATTTTGCCTGGTAGAGGGCGGGACGGATGTTGTCGCTCATGCCGCCGTCGACAAAGACGTAATGTTTGTTCGGTGTCTTCTTCAGATAACCGACCGTATATAATGTCGAGCCGGCTTCCGCCACGATACTGCGGCCCGGTTCGATCAGGATCCTTCGGATGATACCGCCGTTTTTCTCATTTTCTTCTTCGCATGTCCGCAGGATCGTTTCACAGACTTCCTGCACCGGAACCGGGTGATCTTCCGCGGTGTAATATGCGCCGAAGCCACCACCTAGATTGATTTCGGAAACCGGAACGTTCAGGTCGTTCAGTTCTTTTGCGAAGGCGAACATTTTTCTGACCAGTTCGACGTAAGCCTGTTTGTCGAAGATCTGCGAACCGATATGGGCATGAATGCCCCGGACATGAATGGTTCCGGAAGCCTGCAATTTGCGGGCGGTTTCCGTGATCACGTCTTTTTCCAGCAGGGAGAAGCCGAATTTACTGTCGACATGAGCCGTGACGATGTACTGATGGGTATGGGCCTCAATGCCGGGATTGATCCGCAGGAATACGTCCGTTTCGGTGTTTTTGATCTGCTTCAGCAGCTCGGCTGCTTCCATTTCATTGTCAATGACAAAGGTTCCGACCCCGCCGTCCAGCGCCATCCGGATCTCAGTCGGGGTTTTGTTGTTGCCGTGGAAATAGATATGTGCCGGATTGAAGTCTGTTTTCAATGCTGTATACAGTTCGCCGCCGGAGACAACATCCAGTCCGCAGCCGTATTCACGGACCAGTTCGATCATGGCCTTGCAGTTAAAGGCCTTGGAAGCGTAGATGACACGGGTATCAAGAACATTGCTTTGGAAACTGTCGGTGAATGTCTGCAGCTGTTTTCGCATGGCACTCTCATCGTAAACATACAATGGTGTGCCGAATTGTTCGGCCAGTTCTCTGACTCTGACTCCGCTGATTTCTGACATCGTCTCCTCCTTGAATAAAATGCCGGCAGGATCGATCTGCCGGCATATAGAAAGCACGCACAGATAGCACTCCTACTCGTGTAGACAGTCTGGGGGATGTTTTCCCGCAGCCCACCGCTTTCCGGCGCCCCGGTCAGCAGTTCGGCGGAATTGCTTCGTACAGACATCCAACGCCTGCCGGCTCTGTCTGTATTTGTCGCTTCCGCGCCTCTATCTATGTTTGGTATGATATCATCTGCGTTGATGTATTTCAACTGAAACAACCGTATACTTTATGTAAAATATACGGTGCAGCAATGCACGGGATGTTCCCGAAGAAAGAAGAAGATATGATCGTTACCAAATTCGGCGGAACCTCGCTGGCCAGCGCCGCCACGATTCGCAATGCAGTCAATATCGTGAAAAGTGATCCGGAACGCAGATTCATGGTGGTATCCGCGCCCGGCAAACGTTTTCCGGAAGACACGAAAATAACCGACCTGCTGTATCAGGTCCATCATGCACGCAAGGAGGGGAATGACTATCAGAATCCTCTGCGTCAGATCCGGGAACATTTCCGGGAAATTATTGAAGAACTCGGTATTTCATTCGATCTGGATAGGGAAATCAATATCATTGAAAAAGAAATGAAGGAATATGAAACGGCGGATTATCTTGCCAGCCGCGGTGAATATCTGAATGCCAGGATCATTTCCCGTTTTCTTGACTGGCCGTTCGTCGATGCCGGACTGCTGATCCGTTTCCGAGGCCGCCGCCTGGACGAAGAAGCGACATATCCGCTGGTCAGAAGTGTCCTGAAAAACATGGAACACGCTGTCATTCCCGGCTTTTACGGCAAAGATGAAGAAGGCCGGATCACGGTATTCTCACGCGGCGGATCGGATGTGACCGGTGCCATCATTGCCCGCGGTGTCAAAGCGGATCTGTATGAAAACTGGACGGATGTATCGGGCATCATGAGCGCCGATCCCCGTATCGTGGAAAATCCCCGCAAGGTGGACTGGATCAGTTACCGGGAACTGCGGGAAATGTCATATATGGGCGCTTCGGTTCTGCATGAAGAAGCCGTCTTTCCGATCCGGGCGGCCGGCATTCCGATTCAGATCAGAAACACGATGGATCCTGAAGCGGCCGGTACCAGGATCGTACCGGTGATTCCCAAAGATGCGAGACCCCATACCATTACCGGCATTGCCGGCAAAAAAGGTCTTTCCGACCTGTTTATCGAAAAGGCAATGATGAACGCGGAAGTCGGCTTTGGTGCCAGAGTCATGAATATCATCGCTCGCAACGGTGTGCCGTATGAACATACCCCGACGTCGATCGACTCGATGTCGGTCATCGTCGAAACAGCGGCTCTGGAACACTGCCGCAACCAGATCATCTCGGAAATCGACCGCGAGCTGAATCCGGACAGGATCATGATCGAAGACGGCATTGCCCTGATCGCGGTCGTCGGCGAAGGACTCTGGAAGAATATCGGTTTTGCCTCAAGAATGTTTGCCATTCTGGCAAAAGAGGGAATCCATGTGCGGATGATCGATGCCGGTTTCAGTGAAATGAACGTGATCATCGGCATCAGTGCTCCGCAGTATGAAAAAGCCTTTCGGGCTCTGTATGACGGACTGCAGGACCTGATGTAAAAACAGAATGCATTTCCAGGACTGTACCCACGTACAGTCTTTTCATAATGCAAGTCTGTCTACAGAGACAGGAAAATCGTTTACAATACGGGTATGCGGAAATATGTGATCAAACCGTGCGGCGATACGGCCCTGATGATTCAGTTCGAACAGAAGATCGATCCGGCAATCCTGCGGGAGGTGCGGCAGATGACAGAGAAAATACAGAAGGCGCATCTGAAAGGAATCATTGATCTGATACCTTCCTATGCGGCTTTGCTGGTGAAATTCGATCCGGCGGTTTTTTCCTATGAAATGCTGAAGCAGAAAATCGAAGTTCTGGCCGGGAAAGAAGACAGAAAAACTGCTTTCGCCGTCCGGTATATCGATATTCCGGTGCTCTACGGAAAACCGTTTCCGGAGGATCTCGACCATGTTGCGAAACATGCCGGATGCAGCATCGATGAAGTGATCCGCATTCATACCAGCAATGAATATCCGGTATACATGATGGGCTTTCTGCCGGGATTTCCGTATCTTGGCAATCTGGATGTCAGACTGCACACCCCGCGGCGCAAGGAACCGCGCATCAGCATTCCGGCCGGTTCGGTGGGAATCGGTGGTGCCCAGACGGGAATCTATCCGCTGACGTCTCCCGGCGGCTGGCATATTCTCGGGCTGACCCCGGTGAAACTGTATGATCCCGATGCCGAAGATCCGGTATTGCTGCGAAGCGGTGATGTGATCCGTTTCCGGTCCGTCAGCGAAGAGGAATTCAGGGAAATCGAAGAAGCGGGAGGCAAGTTATGTATATAACCGTAAAACAGCCTGGCTCCCGCACGACAATACAGGATGGGGGAAGATACGGACATCTCGGACAGGGAATACCGGCTTCCGGCGTCATGGATCCGCTGGCCATGCGAATCGCCAATATTCTGGTGGGAAACGATGAAGACCATCCGGTTATCGAATGCATCGGTATCGGTCCCATTCTGGAATTCTCCGACGCTGTATATTTCGCCGTTTGCGGCGGCACCTTCAGCGTCACACTGAATAATGAACCGATCCGGATCAACAACCTGTACCGTTCGAAAGCAGGCGACGTTCTGAAGGTAGGCTATTCATCTTCCTATACCAGCTGTGTCATTGCTTTCGCGGCTGACTTTGCGGAAAAACCGGTATATGGCAGCTATGCGACCGATCTGAAAAGCGGTATCGGTCCGCTCGGCGGCAGGAAACTGCAGGCCGGGGACAGGCTGGAACTGGTGAATCCGCGAAAGAATCTGGCGAATGAGGAAATCAGGTATTTCCCGCCATATGCCGATAAGGAAGAAATTATAAAGCTGCGGGTCATTGAAGGCCCCAATGAGGAAGCGTTCACAGACGACGGGCTGCAGACTTTCTACCGCAATGTCTATACCGTATCTCCGCGTTCTGACAAGATGGGAATCCGGATGGACGGCAGGAAGATCGAAACAAGATCCGGCAATGACATTCTTTCCGCCGGCATCGTGATGGGAGCTGTGCAGGTGACACCCGGACAGCCGATCCTGATGCTGAAGGATCATGCGACGACCGGCGGATATCCGCTGATCGCGGTCGTGATCCGTGCCGATCTTTCCCGGGCTTCACAGCTCAAAGCAGACGACAAAGTCAGGTTTCTCAGAGTGACACTGGAAGCGGCATATCAGGCGATGCGGGAAATGGACGAATACCTGGCTGCGAAGAAAAAGGAATTTGAACGTACCGGCCTGTTCCGCCGGTTATGGAACAGATAAGGAGTAATGTATGAAAATCGATCTGAACAGTGATCTGGGCGAAAGCTTTGGCAGATACACCCTTGGATGTGATGAAAAAGTCGTGCCGCTGGTGACCTCGGTCAATGCCGCCTGCGGTTTCCATGCCGGTGATCCGGTGGTTATGAAGAAGACCGTGCTGCTTGCCAGACAGGCAGGCATTTCCGTTGGCGCTCATCCCGGTTTTGCGGATCTGCAGGGTTTCGGCAGAAGAAATATGAATCTTTCCTATGAAGAACTGCAGGCCTGTGTTCTCTATCAGCTTGGGGCACTTGATGCGTTTGTCAAAGCGGAAGGACTGAAACTGGCGCATGTCAAACCGCATGGCGCGATGTACAACATGGCCGCCAAGGACAGTAAAATGGCGGAAGCGATCTGCTCCGCCGTTCAGGCATACGATCCGGATCTGATCATCCTTGCCCAGGAGAGCGGCCAGCTGTATCAGACCGCGAAAAAAATGGGGCTGCGGGCAGCGGCGGAAGTATTCGCCGACCGGGCTTATGAAGAAGACGGCACACTGGTCGCAAGATCAATGCCAGGCTCGATGATCACCGATCCCGATGAGGCACTGGCAAGAGTGCTGCGGATGATCAAAGAAGGCAAAGTCACAGCCATCACCGGCAGGGACATCAATGTCAGGGCGGATTCTGTCTGTGTGCATGGCGACGGGGAAAGCGCGCTGGAATTCATTCGCCGCATCCGTGAACAGTGCGAAAAGGAAAACATCATCCTGGCACCGCTGAGCGAAATCGTATAGAAAAAAGAGGTCACACAACTGTGTGGCCTCAAATGGTTTCGGTGGTTTTACTGCAGCCAGTTCTTTTCAGTAATGACACATTCATAGCCATGGATCTTCAGATGATCGCCGATATGCAATGTGTCTTTTTTTGCGAGAATGTAGCCGTTGTTGACGTTTTTGACATAGGAGTAGACAAGTTTGGAAACACGTCCGACTTCCTCGCCGTCAACATAGACTGCCTGACCCGGACCGCCGTACTGCTTGGCCTGGATGTAGAAATCCTGATTCTCATCACAGACTTCGAAACCGACCATTTCTCTTTCCGGTCCGTTTTCCCGGACTTTCAGAAGGGCGTCCTTGCCGATGAAGTCCTTGTCCCAGTCAATATTCTTTTCCAGACCGACTTCAAACGGATTGGTATGGTTCAGATCACGCATGTAATAGAAACCGGCTTCGGTCGGCAGCGTCCACGCGAAGACCTGGAATTCGGTGACTTCCTTTCCACCGGCTGCCTTGACGGCTGCGTCGATGACATCCTGGACATCGTCAGCGTCATCTGCCTGGCAGTAGACTTCATAGCCGAATTTCTCACCGGTGAAGCCGCCGCGGTTGATCAGCACTTCATGGCCGGCAATCACGTCATTTTTATGCTGGAAGAACTTCAGTTCCTCGACGCCGCCTTCTGCGATTTCGTTCAGGACATCTTTGGATTTCGGACCCTGGACAGAGAACATATGCCAGTCTTCGGTGATTTCCGAAGTGTCGATGTCATAGCCGTCGGAGTGGAAATAGAACCAGTCGTCGCACTTCGTGCCGTAAAGGGTGGACACCCAGTACTTCTCTTCCTCCAGACGCATGATGACGACGTCGTCGATGATTTCGCCTTCTTCGTTGAGCATGGTCGTGTAACGGTCGCGTCCCACTTTCAGAGTGGAGATCTTGTTGGGATAGATATAGTCGAGAAAACGGCAGGCATCCGGTCCGGTGACTTCCATCAGCTGATGGGTGAACAGATAATAACCGACTGCTTCGCGGACCGCCATGTGTTCCGAACGTTTCCATTCATCATCTTTGAATATGTTTTTATACACGGAAAGGCCTCCTTACATGAATTTGTCGATCTTCTTGGCAATCTTGATTCTCATCTTTCCCTTCGGAGAATCTTCTTCCCAGACCGACCACTGGGCGTTGACGAGGGTTTTGACCATACCCTGCCACATATACAGATGCGCTTCGCAGACAGACTGGGTGCCGGTAATGGCCAAGTCGCCGCGGTTGATCACATAGATGACTTCGTCTTTGTTGAAAGCTTCGATTTCATAATGGCAGACCAGTGACTGCAGCAGCATTTCGATCACGCCGCCCAGCAGTCTTCCGTCTTCGCCGATCGTATTCGGAACACCGAGCCATTCACGGCATGCCCTGATGGCATAGCGTTCACCGAACATTGCCTTGCCGGCTGCTTCGAGAACGCACTTCTTGATCCATTCGGCATTCTCGGCGGTTGTATAGCCGAGTTTTACAGCATTGTCAATGGCCGGCAGAAGGTACAGGGAAGCGGCGGTGGAAAGATTGACCATCTGGTTGGAGGAGTCCGTTTCCGTATTGGTGCCGTTGACGAAATGATAGTCACATTCCTCACGGAACATCATGGATTCTTCCACACAGTCTTCTTCCTCGGTATACTTCTTGTAGTCGTCGGAGACAGCCGGGCCGAAGGATTCCCAGAGTTCATGCTCAGGTGCCGGATACTTTTCTCTGCTTTCGGCAATGATGCGGCAGTGTCTGTCACCGCAGCCTTTGGCTTCGACCATCAGGTAGTCGAGCTTGTGGCCTTTTCTGTGTCTGGTCTCCGTCGCGTCCGCCTGTCCCTGCAGTGACATCGTCGTTGCCCGGCACAGTTCGGATCCGCAGATGTCCCAGTCACAGACATCCAGTTCCTTTTCACAGCGGTAGGTGCCGAAATCCTGGCAGCGGCCGCACATCAGCAGGGCGTCATCGCCCTTGTCACCGATCAGCGCGCCCGGATAGGAACCGCACATGAAGGGGTGAATGCCGAAACCGTCGTCACCGGGATAGTTGATGCCGGTATAGTACAGTCTGCCATAGGCTTCCTTGCACATTTCGGAAGCACGGGTGGCGTAGTCGGGGATGATGATACGGTAAGCCTGGGCCACCGCGGCACTCAGGACCGCCTCAAAGCGGGAGGCATAGTGCAGTGCGTCCTGATAGGACATCAGTTTGTTCCAGGGAGACTGCACGGCATTGTACTGGGTAAAGCCGGCTTCGTTTCCTGAATTGGCAGGAATTCTTCCGTCTATTTTCTTCGTCATTTTCAATCTCCTTTAATCCTCTTCCGGATAGGCGTCGATGGCCGGCTGGTATCTGACGATATTATGGGAAGCGCCGCCGTCAACGACGATGGTTTCGCCGGTAATGCCGTCGCCCATCGGTGTGCACAGGGAATAGGCAATGATGCCGACCTGATCGACCGGCAGCTGGCCGTCCACCGACCAGACCATCAGTTCGTCATAGAATTCGTCCTGCTGTTCTTCGGTGATGAATTCACTGGCGAGATTGCCGGCCGCACCCGGTGTGACCATGCCGCCGGGAGCGACAGAATTGACCATGATGCCGTAGCGCTTCAGTTCCTTGGCGGCTTCGGTCACCAGACCCATGACCGCCGCCTTGCTGGAAGCGTAGTGCGGATAGCCGCCGAATACCGGATACGGCACGATCGGGCTGTTTGAGGAAATCAGTACGATTTTTCCTTCGATACCGTGTTCCTTCATATATTTGCTGACATATTTGACGCCGAAGAAGGCACCGTAGACATTCGTCTCAAAGATCAGTTCCAGATCCTGACGCGGCAGATCATAGATCTTCGCGTAGTTCCAGATCGCGGCGCTGTTGACAAAGATGTCAAGCGAGCCAAATGTCTCGGCGGTGAAATCAACCAGCGCCTTGACTTCTTCTTCATTGCGGACATCGGTGAAGCAGAAGCGGACACGGTCGGCAAATCCCTGGCCGGCAAACAGCGGCATGGCCGCTTCTTCTTCGATGCGGGAGTTGGATGCGACAACGACTTTGGCGCCGCCCTGCAGAAGACGCAGCGCGATATCGAAGCCTAGGCCGGAAGTTCCGCCGGTCACCAATGCGGTTTTGTCTTTGACAGAGAACATCTCCGCAAAAGGACGGGCTTTCTGAATATAGCCTTCAAGCATTTTTTTATCATCTGGTGTAAAAGCCATAAATTATAATCCTCCTGATTGCTTGCGAAAGGTGTATTCCCGGGATTGAATACACCCTTATTCTAGAAAACCGGAAAGAACGGAAAAATGCTGAAAACACATGGTTTTTCCCGGTTTTGACAAACTGTTTTGGCGGGCGGGAAACAGAGGAATCCGCCAAGAAGGCGGTAAGGAAACCGATCCGAATCATGACGCGGGAAAAAGCCGCGTCAGTTTATACTGTTCTCTTTCACTGGACACCTACAAAATGACGGTCACCAGAAACGAATATCATGTATAATCAGATTGCAGGACAATCATTATGAAACTGAACGCGGATATCATTTATCATGAACTGAAAAAGAATTACCGGACGGAAATGAGCGGGCCGAAAACAGAACGGCTGAAACTGCCGCGGCCGGAGTTTTATATGGAAGAAGACAATGCTTTTCTTTCTGACCATCTGTATCTGGCAACGGCCGACCATTTGCCGCGGCGGCCGGTGATCCAGGATCATGCCGTGCTGGTGTGTATCGGCGAGCACATCAATCTGAAAAACTACCGGAACCGTCTCTGTCTGATCATCATTAAAAACAAGGCTGATTTCTTCCGGGTCTATCAGTATCTGCAGAAGGTTTTTGATTACTACGAGACATGGGAAAAACAGCTTTACAATGATCTTTTCAATGATGCCGGAATAGCCCGGATGCTGGAGGATTCCGCCCATATCTTCAGCCGGCCGGTCACGCTTCTGGATAAATCGTTCCGTCTGGTTGCCGGAAACGAAGGACCGGAAAAGACCTTCAGCGGCAAGAATTCCCTGACACCGCAGGCCATTGACACATTTCTTTCATCCTATGATCTGATGACCGAGAAAAAAGGCGCTATTAAAATCGATTTCGCCGATCATAAAGTGCTCTGTGTCAATCTGTTCAACCGGAACAATGAATATGAAGGCTGTCTGTATATTGAACCCGGCAGTGATTCGTTTGCCGGTGAGGAACAGCTGGCCGAGTTTCTGGCGGCCATGCTGGAACAGACGATCGTGCGGAATCCGACGGTAATCAACGATGAACAGGCGACGCTGAAAAAAGTCATGCAGACACTGGTGGAGGAGATGCCTCTTTCCCATGCCCAGCGCTGGGTGCTGAACGCTTCGAACCGCAAGAATACATATATCTGTGTGGAAATGGAATACCGGCAAAGCCAGTCACCGCTGCCGGCTTCCTATATATGTGACAGTTTTGAAGAAGTTTTCGCGGCATCCTACGCATTCGCCAATGAACGCGCCATTACCGGATTTATTGACGTCGGACCGCTGATGGATCCGAAATTAAAAGACTATAAAGTGAATCTGAACCGCAGTCTGAATGATTTTATCGGCCGGATGCGCCTCAACGTCGGTATTTCCAACGAATTTGACGATCTGTTTGATATCCGCATCCACTACATGCAGGCCAGATCCGCCTTGGAAAACGGCATGATCATGAGTCCGAGCGGACATCTGTTCTATTTTGCCAGTTATGCCCTGACCGAAATGATCATCAATTCGCTGGGCGGACTGCCGGCTGAGGCGTATTTCCCCAGCGGTCTGAAAGGCATCTTCGAGCATGACAGGACTTCCGGGGTTTCCTACCTGGAAACGCTGAAGGTCTTTCTGGAAGAAAACCAGTCCTATACAGCCGCTGCCCAGAAGCTGTACATTCACCGTTCGACCCTGATCGATCGGATCAGCCGCATCGAGAGAGAACTGAAGATCGATCTCAGCGACCCGGATCAGCGGCTGCAGCTGGAGATCCTGCTGAAGGCAATCGATATCGAGGAAATTCTTCGCATGCAGTAAAAAAACAGATGCAATTATGGGCATCTGTTTTCTGTCATCTGCTTATTTGGAGCAGGCTCTCAGATCAGCGTCGATTTCGTCAGCGTGAACAGCGACTTCAGCGGATTCGGGATAGCTCAGAAGCTTGCGGTATGTCAGACCGCCAACCAGCTTCATGCGCGGATCCTTTGTGGAACCCGGAGCCCACTTTTCCATAACTGCCTTGCCTTCCGGTGATCTCATGATGTCTTTGATTTTGGAATCGAGTGATAATGCCATGATATTTTCCTCCTGTATTGGTTTGTTCATTCCTTCCCGGGAATCTGATTTTATGATAGAGGAAGAAAGAAGCTGCATCTATCCGATAAAAAACAGATTATTTTACGGTGAAAACCATTAAAATGATTGTACGGACTCACCTCAGAAAGAAGATATGATGGATATGGATAATGATAAGGAGAATGCCATGCTGGATATGACATTGAAAGAATTCGCGGTTGCTTCCGCTTCCAAGGCTCCGGTTCCGGGCGGCGGCGGGGTCAGCGCGATGTGCGGCGCATTGTCTGCTTCACTCGCGGAGATGGTGACCAATCTCACAACCGGGAAAAAGAGATATGCGCAGTACGAAGAGGAAATACAGACAATTATGAAGCAGGCGGAAGAACTGCGGACAGACCTGCTGGACTGCATCAACAAAGACGCGGAGGCATTTGCCCCGCTGGCCAGGGCGTATGGCATGGACCGGAACGAAGAAGGCTATGCTGAGCGGCTGGAGGCGTGCCTGAAAGAAGCTGCCAGACCGCCGTTTGCGATTCTGGAACACTGTGCAAAAGTCGTGGAACTGGATGAGAGGCTGGCGGTGATCGGCTCCAAACTTGCGGTGTCCGATGCCGGAACGTCGGTAATGCTGGCGCACGGTGCCATGCATGGGGCTTTTCTGAACGTCATGGTCAATACCAGACTGATGAAGGACAGAGAATATGCGGATGCTTTTGAAAAGCAGGCGAAGGATCTGCTGGATGAATATGCCGGACGGGCATTGAAATGCTATGCGGCGGTAACGGAGAGACTGTAATGGCAAAACTGTTAAAAGGAAAAGAAGTCGCGGCGGCGCTGAATGAACAGTCCGCTCAGAAAGCGGCGAATCTGAAAGAAAGGGGAATTACACCGACCCTGGCGATTCTCAGAGTAGGTGAAAAAGGAGACGACATCTCCTATGAAAAAGGAGCGATGAAGCGCTGCGCCGCGGTCGGGGTGGAAGTAAAGAATATCATACTGCCCGAAGATGTTGGCCAGGAAGAGTTCTATCAGACGCTTGATGATCTGAATCACGATCCTTCCGTGCATGGCATCCTGATGTTTCGGCCATTGCCAAAGCATCTGGACAACGAGAAGGCAAGGAACGCGATCGCTCCGGAAAAGGATATCGACGGATGCTCGGACGGTTCCCTGGCCGGTGTCTTTACCGGCAACGGCAGAGGCTTCGCACCATGTACGGCAGAGGCCGCGATCGCCGTCCTGGAATACTACGACATCGACATCACCGGCAAAAACGCTGTCGTTCTCGGCCGTTCGCTGGTCGTCGGAAGACCATTGGCCATGATGCTGATGCAGAAAAACGCAACGGTCACGATCTGCCATACCCGTACCCAGAATATGGCGGAAATCACCAGGAAAGCCGATATCGTCATTTCCTGCATGGGCCGCATCGAAATACTTGACAGCCGTTTTTTCAGCGAAGGACAGACCGTGATCGATGTCGGAATCACCTGGAGCAACGAAAAGAAGAAAGTCTGCGGCGACTGCCTGTTTGAAGAAGTAGAGCCCGTTGTCAGGGCGATCACGCCGGTGCCCGGCGGGGTAGGGGCTGTGACAACCAGTCTGCTGGTGCGGCATGTCATTGAAGCGGCTGAAAAATCAGTTTCATAGAGCTGACCCTAAAAGGGTTGGCTTTTTTCTTTGCCGGATTCTGATACAAACAGCCGGAATTGTTGAAAACGGAAAATGTTTGTCGGTATTGACAGAAGCAAAATGTTACAATGATGATAGAGAAGTGTGTGGAGGAAAATTACAATGATCCCTAAGCAATATCAGGACTATATGTTCAACGAGAATGATTTTCTGCCGACAGATTATCAGGTTGACGATCCTGAAAAACTGGAATTATTAAAAGAACTCGGCGCTCTGATTACCGATGATATCGATAAACCGAGTGCCAAGAAGATCAGTCCGAATGATCCGGAAGTCTGGACCCTGGACAAGATCATGACCAAGGATGAAGTCCGCTTCATGCTGTCGTTCAAGAAAAAGAGAGTCAACAAGTATTCGGTTGAGCAGCTTGCGGAAATGAACAAGATTTCCGTCGAAGACGCTCAGAAATTCTGTGACGGACTCTGCCGTACCGGTATTCTTGAATTTGACCGTGAGAATGAAGATCATCACCGTCAGTATTTCATTCCGAAGTTCGTTGTCGGCTCCGGTGAATACATGATGATGAATTCCAATCTGCTCGAACGTGTTCCGGAAATCGCCACCATGTTCAACCATATGTCGTCCGTTCCGGTCGGCAAGGTTGCCCATATGGTTCCACCGGGCGGCGGCGGCCTCGGCATGCATGTCATCCCGGTCGAAAAGGCAATCGAACATGAGAACAAATCGGTCAGCGTGGAACATCTGTCTCACTGGCTGAAGAAGTATGACAAGTTCTGTGTGGACATCTGTTCCTGCCGCCGTCAGCAGGCAATGCGCGGCGAAGGCAATGGCGACATCGCCATGTATCAGTGCCTGGCAGTCGGTGACATGGCGGAATTCCTGGTGGAAAGCCATAAGGATGCCCGTTACTGCACCTATGAGGAAGTCATGCAGATCCTCGAAATTTCCGAGAAGAAGGGTTTCGTCCACCAGATCACCAACCTGGACGGCGAAGACAAAATCGTCGGTATCTGCAACTGCTCGGCCGGTTCCTGTAACGCGATCCGTACCTCGCAGCTGTTCAACACACCGAACATGTCCGCGTCCGCATACCGTGCCCATGTCGACATGATGAAGTGTGTGGCCTGCGGCAAGTGCGTCGAAGTATGTCCGGTCGGTGCCGCCAAGCTCGGCCAGAAGCTCTGCCACAAGGACGGCAGTTCGACCGTCTATCCGAAGACACTGCTGCCGGATGCGGTGAAGTGGGGCCACGACAAGTGGAACAAGAACTACCGTGAAGACGCCAAGATCAACTGCTATGAAACCGGCACGGCTCCCTGTAAGACAGCCTGCCCGGCTCATCTGGCTGTTCAGGGTTATGTGAAGATGGCCGCCGAAGGCCGCTTCCTGGATGCTCTGAAGCTGATCAAGCAGGACAACCCGTTCCCGGCTGTCTGCGGTGCGATCTGCAACCGCCGCTGTGAAGACAGATGTACCAGAGGCACGATCGATCAGCCGGTCGCAATTGACGAAATCAAGAAGTTTATCGCTGCTCAGGAGCTCAACGAAGAGAAGCGTTATATTCCGGAATGCATGAATGACATCGGCGAACAGTGGGGCGATGAATACAAGGTTGCCGTTATCGGTGCCGGCCCGGCCGGTCTTTCCGCCGCTTATTATCTGCGCACCAACGGCTATCCGGTCACCGTCTTCGAAAAGGAAGAAGAACCGGGCGGCATGCTGCAGTACGGCGTTCCGAACTTCCGTCTGGAAAAGGACGTCATCAAAGCTGAAATCGACGTCATCCGGCAGATGGGTGCCGAGATCCGCTGCGGTGTCGAAGTAGGTAAGGATGTAACGATCGAAGAACTGCGTGAACAGGGCTACAAGGCATTCTATGTGGCGATCGGCATGCAGGCTGGCCGCAAAGCCGGTATTCCGAACGAAGAACTGGCTGAGACAGGTGTCGACTTCCTGCGCCGCATCAACCGTAAGGAAAAGGCTGAACTCAAGGGCAAGACCGTCGTCATCGGCGGCGGCAATGTCGCGATCGACGTTGCCAGAACCGCTCTGCGCGCGGGTGCTTCCGAAGTTGAAATGTACTGTCTGGAAAGTCCGGATCAGATGCCGGCAGCAGCTGATGAAATCGCTGAAGCCAAGCAGGAAGGCGTCGTCATCAAGAACTGCTGGGGACCGAAGGAAATCGTTGCCGAAAACGGTAAGATCAAGGCGATTGTCATGAAACAGTGCACACAGGTCTACGACAAGGACGGCCGTTTCAGTCCGCTGTATGACGAGAATGAAACAAAGACCGTTCCATGTGAAAATGTACTGCTTTCCATCGGTCAGGCAGCTGTCTGGGGCGATCTGCTCAAGGGCACAAAGGTCGTTCTCAGAGGCAACGGCACAGCCGAATCCGATCCTGTTTCCCTGCAGACAGCCGAGCCGGATATCTTTGTCGGCGGTGACATCCGTCACGGCGCAAGATTCGCCATCGACGCGATCGCCAACGGCCGGACACTGGCTGATTCCATTAAGCGTTTTGTCCATCCGGGTCAGTCAATGACAATTGGCCGCGACCTGCGTGAATTCATTGAATTTGACCGTGACGATATCCTAGTCGAAGGTTATGACAATGCCAAACGCCAGGTTCCGGGCATGAAGCCGGGTGACGCTGCGAAGACATTCGAAGATCTGCGCCTGCCGCTGACCGAAGAACAGGTCAAGGCGGAAGCCAACAGATGTCTGAAGTGCGGAGCCACAGTCGTTGACACGAACCGCTGCATCGGCTGCGGTCTGTGCACGACAAGATGCGAATTTGACGCGATCCATCTCACCAGAGATATTCCGGAAGCGTCCCGCATGTACACCGCGGAAGAAGGCAAGCTCAAGGCGATCCTGCCGTATGCCGCAAAACGCGGAATCAAGATCCTGCTCAACAGAGGCAACAAGTAATACCAGAAAAAGAGGACTGATCGATGTGATCAGCCCTCTTTTTTTGCGTCTTCCCATTCCTGGCGCCAGAGAATGTTGACATTTGTTTTTTCAATTTTGTCCAGCATGGTTTCGAAACTGATTTTCTTCAGAAAATGAAAACCACATTTTTCCTAGACACGCTTTGATTGACGGTTCCAGATAAAGTAGCCGCAGGTCAGGAATTCACCGTCGGTATGGGTGAAAAACCAGTCGATGACGGCTTTGACCGCTTCCGGCATCAGGCCTTGGCCCCAGTAGTCTTTTGCGAGAACAAAGCTGAGTTCTCTTCCTTTGAAATCATGCAGCTCGGGAATCTGCTTTTAATCATAGAGTTCAATGCCCAGCGACCCGATGACTTTTCCCTCATATTCCACGGCAAAGGTCTTTTTTTCGCGGATAAGCATGCCGAGGACCCGGGCGGATTTTTCCATGGACTGGTGCGGTTTCCAGCCGGCCATCTGACAGACCCCGTCAACATTGGTATATTCATACAGATCCGCTAGATCATCCTGCTTCCAGAACCTTAACAGAAGGCGCGGACTCTGTATCGAGACGTCTGATATATCAACGGGTATATTCATGGCAGTTCCTCCTTGTGTTAAGATACATAATACTACAGATACTATCATTGTGAGGTGCGTATGACATACAACGGAGTGATTTTTGATTTCAACGGAACGCTGTTTTTCGATACGAAATATCACGTTCTTGCATGGAACGAGATTTCCATGGAACTGTGCGGCCGGCAGGTGACGGAAGAAATCATGGACAAAGAGATTTCCGGCGTTCCCAATGCGGAAGTCGTGCTGCGTATGAAGCCTTCCCTGACGCGGGCGGAAGCGGAAGAATACTCCCGTAAAAAGGAAGAGCTTTACCGCGGTTTCGTACAGAGTGCGCCGGGCGGCGAACATCTCGTCAAAGGTGCCGCGGAACTGTTTGACTGGCTGCGGGAAAATGACATTCCCTTCACGATCGCCAGTGCGTCGATCATTGAAAATATCGAATTCTTTATCCGTTATTTTCATCTGGATCACTGGCTTGATCCGGCCATGATCGTTTATGACGACGGCTCATACCAGGATAAGATCAGCATGTTCGAAGAAGCGAAAAAAAGAATCCATGCTGATCAGATCCTGATCTTCGAGGATTCTCTTTCCGGTATTAAATGTGCGCAGGAAATCGGCGCGGACGTCATCGCCCTTGAAACACAAAGTCTGATGCATATATACAAAGACTATCCGTGTGTGATCCATACGATGAAGGATTTCACGGACATTATTCCCTTCCTGCGGGAAATGCGGGCGTTTCAGTAATCAAACTGCCGGTAATAACGGCGGATCGAACGCAGATGCCGGAGCTCGATTTCCAGCCAGGCATCGACCCGGTTCATGACGGAACGGATGATGAGCGGGCTGAGAATGCCGCGGAAGTGTTCGTCAATGCCGTTCATGGGGAATTCACTGCTGTCGATGATGGTGTAATTCGCACACACCTTCGGCAGGAAACGGGCTGCCCGTTCGGCCAGCGGCCGCTGCTCATCTTCACCGACAAACAGGATTACCGGCACGTCTCTGGTAATCACTTCCTGCATGCCGTGGAAGAAATCCTGGGCGGATACATATACGGTTCTGATCCAGAGCTGTTCGGCCCAGTAGCACATGGCGGCCGAATACGCGGCGCCGGCCAGATTCCCGGAAGCGATGAAATAATGCGGCATATCCGGATGTTCTTTCAGGAAAGCGGATGTCTTCTGCGCGAACTGTTTCGCCCAGGCATCGCTTTCTTTTTCTGTTTCGGCGAGGTCTTTGGCCAGGCAGGCACTCAGCTGCCGGCAGAAACGGTCATATTCATCAAACTCATGATTGCGGTACATCAGATATGTGCAGACCAGGAAGAATTTGAGCTGTTCCTGTTTCGGCACACTGATCACCCAGTCAGCCATGCCAGCCAGTTCGGAATTCTCCGTATCGACAAAACCGAATGCTTTGGCACCGGCTTCATGGATCCTGCGGATCATGGTGATCATCTCCGGTGTGGTGCCGGAAACAGAAGAGAAAATCACGGCCGACTGAGCGCTCAGTCTCTTATTGCCGGTCGTGTTGAATTCCGCCGCGTTTTCCGCATAGACAGGCAGGGAAGATCTGCCACGCATGAACACTTCCGCCTGCTGGCAGGAGGCGTAGGTGCCGCCGATGCCAATAAAAAAGATACTGTCAAAATCATTCGCCCAGATTTCATCGACGATTTTCTCAATGCGGTTGCGCAGGGAAAGAACGGAATTGATACTGCGTATCAGTTCCGCCTCGTCAAAAGCGGGCAGCGGGGAAATGTTTTCTTTCCATAATTCAGCTGTATACATGTTTATTCCTTTACTGCACAAAGGCGCCATGATGCTTCAAAACCGGCAGAGCCGCTTCGGAAGCTTTTTTGATGCACTCCTTCAGTTCTGAACCTTTCGCGTATTCATACAGGAACCCGGCGATATAACTGTCTCCGGCTCCAATGGTATCCTTGATTTCCTCTTCCGGAATGATCTGGTATTTCAGTATGCCGTCGCTGTTCAAACAGAGAGAACCTCTATGTCCGCACATGGCAATGACAAGTTTCGGACCCATGCGCATGATTTCCAGCATGTCACCGACCGTGGTTTCAAAATCGCTTTCCGACGAGAAGAAGAGCAGATCGCAGTATGGCATCGCCAGCATGGCGGCCGGATCGTCAGGCCGGTCAGCCGCGTCATAGGCAATGATCAGATTTTCTTTTTCCTTCAGGCGGGGAAGAAACTCCTCCTGGTGTCCCCAGAGATCGCTCAGAACGATGTCGTGGTCCATGATAAACGAAATATCGTCATCGGACAGTTTCCAGCTGGCCATGACACCTTCATCGTAATCGCCGAGAATCCTCTCATGATCTTTGATTTCCACCTGACAGAACGCGGTTTTTCCGTGTTCCGTGCGGAAATGTGAAAGGTCGATTTCCCGGTTCTGCAGAGCGTTTCTGAGCAGATCACCATATTCATCGTCACCGGCGCAGCTGAGCAGGGAAACCGGCATTCCTTTTTCGGCAGCCATGACAGCGGTATTCACCGGACCGCCGCCGGCAAACGGACTGCCGCCGTTCAAATCAGTATAGTAATCGATACAGCAACTTCCAAAACAGGCAAGACGCTTCATAGAAAACCTTCCTTTTTTTATTATTTTAGCAAACATGTACGGTCAGTCCATCACAATGATTCTGTATCGTTTTCATGCAAAAACAGCATATATTATGAAATAATGAAACCGGAAAGTGAGATGGTTGAAATGAGAAAAGATTTTGGAAAGAAAACAATTATCACACCGCTGCCGGTCGTGATCCTCGGCACCTATGATGAAAACGGTGTTCCCAATGCCATGAACGCGGCCTGGGCGGGACAGGTCGATGCCCATCAGATCATAGTCAGTCTTTCGAAGCACAAGACAACAGACAACCTGCTGCTGAAGAATGCCTTTACCGTATCGTTCGCGACAAAGGATACAGTGACAGCATCTGATTATTTCGGCATTGAATCAGGCAAAAACGCAGATAAGATCGCGAAAGCGGGTTTCCACGCGGTAAAAAGTGAATATGTGGACGCACCGGTCTTTACCGAATACCCGCTGACCCTCGAATGCAAAGTTGTAGAACTGAAACCGGATACGGACGGCTATCTGCTGATCGGTGAAACGGTCAACATGAGCGCCGATGAAGCCATCCTGACGGACGGCAAAGTGGATCTTGGCAAGATGCAGCCGATCATGTTCGATTCCGCCATGAACAAATACCGCGTCGTCGGGGAAATTGTCGCGGATGCCTTTAAGGAAGGCATGAAGCTGAAATAAACGAAAAACAGTGGTTCTCTTCGCTGAGGGCCACTGTTTTAAGATTATGCGATTTCGGCGATGGCTTCGATTTCACAGAGAGCGCCGGCCGGCAGTGTTCTGACAGCCACGCAGCTGCGGGCCGGTTTGGAGACAAAGTATTTTTCGTATACTTTATTGAAAGCTGCGAAGTCATTCATGTCGGCCAGGAAACATGTGGTCTTGACCACGTGATCATAGTCCGTGCCGGCTGCTTTCAGGACAGCGCCGACGTTGCGGCAGCTCTGTTCTGCCTGGGCTTCGATGGTATCCGCCATCGGACTTCCGTCCGGGTTGGCGCCGATCTGGCCGGACGAGAAAAAGAGACCGCCGGCAATATAGCCATGTGAGTACGGGCCGATGGCTTTCGGGGCGTTTTCAGCAAAAATCTGTTTCATAATCATAGTTCCTCCTGTTTTTCATTATAAACGTCTGAATATCATTATTTCTTTCCTGTTTGTTCACATAGAATTCAAACTTCGTATTTATGATAATGATACGAAACTACAGGAGGCATAATATGCGGAAACAAATGAAACTTCTGGCCAGTGGACTGCTGGCTGTATCCGTAGCCGGCTGTACCGGTACGGTCGTGAAAACAGACAATGTCGAAGAACCGGCAGAGACGGAAGCGGAAACGAAGACATATCTGAGTGAAGCGGATATTGAAATCAAAGAGACGCTCGAAAACACGGTGGACGGCGAGCATGTCATCACCGCCGACGGGGAAGACGCATCCTATGCGAACACAGCCGTCCTGAAAAGCGGTGAGGCATCCGGTGACGAAGCGGATTTTTACGGTGCTAACGCGGCGGTCTTCGCGACCAACGGCGCGGTGCTGGAATTGAAGGAAATGGTCATCAAAACAGACGGCACGCATGCCAACGCTGTCTTCAGCTATGGCAGCGGCACGACGGTTCATATTGCCGACTCGGTGATCGAGACATCCGGCAACTGCTCCGGCGGTCTGATGACGACCGGCGGCGGTACGACGAATGCCGAGAACCTGACGATTCACACGACCGGTAATTCTTCAGCGGCGATCCGTTCGGACCGCGGCGGCGGCACTGTGACGGTTAACGGCGGCAGCTACACGGCGGAAGGCAAAGGATCACCGGTTGTCTACTCGACAGCGGACATTACCGTCAGCGATGCCCTGATGACATCCACTTCCGCACAGGGTGTTGTCGTCGAAGGCAAAAACTCCGTTACGCTGAACAACGTCGAACTGTATGCGGACAACAATTCCAAGAACAGCGACAAGTCAGACTGGTTTCAGGCGGTGATGATCTATCAGTCCATGTCCGGTGATGCCGCGCAGGGCAAAGCAGCCTTTGCAATGAACGGTGGAACCCTCACAAATGCCAATGGTGACATCTTCTTTGTCAATAACACGACAGCCGATATCAGTCTTTCCGGTGCGGAAATCATCAACAATGATACGGCCGGCAATTTCCTGCGGGCAGCCGCGGCCGGCTGGGGCAGGGAAGGATCGAACGGCGGCCATGTGAATATGTACGCGAAAAAGCAGACGATCAACGGCAACATGCTGGTGGACAGTGTATCCACATTGAATCTGTATCTTGACAATGCGTCGTCCTTCCAGGGGGCTATCAATCCGGATGGCCAGGAAGGGGAAGTGTATGTGGAACTGAAAAACGGCTCCGTATGGAAACTGAGCGCGGATTCCTATATTACTTCACTGACCTGTGAAACGGACAGCATCGACCTGAACGGTCATACTTTATATGTCAATGGTGAGGCATATAAAGAAGGCACAGCCACCACAGGCGAAGCTATCGAAGTGACTGTTTCATCCGACAGCGGTATGGGCGGCATGCCGGACGGTCAGCCGCCGGAGAAGCCGCCGGGAGACGGGTCATCTCATGGTCAGCCGCCGGAAAAGCCGCCGGGAGACGGTTTTGGGGGCGGGGAGCCGCCGGCGAAACCGGAAGATCAGGAATGACGATCAGACGGACTGGGTTTCACAGCTGATTACAATGCCTTTTCTTTCCATGTAATAACTGCATAGGCCACGGGCCGGATAGATACGCAGGTCGGCATCGGGATATTCGTTACGGATTTCCTGTTTCAGTGTTTCTGCCGCGTCTTCATTCTCGACATGAGTGATGATGGCACGGCCGCCTGTATATCCGGCTTTTTTCATTTCCTGAATCAGGGTGCGAATCGATTTGCGCAGGCCTCTCGCCTTGCCGGTCACACTGATCTTGCCGGCTTCGGAAGCGGTGCCGATCACCGAGATGTTCAGCAGGTTGAGAGCCGCGGCTGCCGCTTTGTTTACCCGGCCGTTCTGGCTCAGGTTATGCAGGGAGAAAAAGGAAAAGAACAGCCGGGTGCTCTTCAGATAGGCACGGATCTTCGTGTCAGTTTCTTCAAAGGAAGCACCGCTGTCGATGATTTCTTTCAGTTTCAGAAGCAGGACGATCTCCTCGGCGCCGGTTGACAGGGAGTCAATGACGGAGATCTTCACATCGGGGTGTTCTTCTTTATATAGATCAGCGGCGAGCACCGCGCTGTTATATGATCCGGAAAGGGCGCTTGTCACGGTGCAGACAAAGATTTCGTCGGCACCTTCATAGGCGGCCAGCCAGGCTTCGGTATTGGGACAGGATGTATAGGAGCGGCCTTTGAAGCCGGCCAGATAATCCAGCATCTCTTGAATGTTCAGTGATTCGTCATCTAGAAAACTTCTTTCGTCCGTATAGACAGTCAGCGGAACGGTCCGGAAATCCGGATAGTCCAGCGTATACAGATCACAGGATGAATCGGCGATAATTCTCATGTTGAGCACCTCCTGTTCAACAATTCAGAATTGTATGAACGAAACCGGGATGGTAAAATGTACAAAAAGGCGGAAAGTGTAACATTTGTTACAGTAACCAGGAAAGTGTAACAGGTATGAAAATCAAAAAAGAATATAACAGCCGCACCGTTTCCACCCGGACGGCAATCGGCAATGCCATTCTGGACGAACTGGAAAACACCGAGTTTTCCCAGATCAAGGTAATGGACGTGATCCGCCGGGCCGGTGTTTCCCGTATGACGTTTTACCGTTATTATGAAAACCTGTATGACGCGCTGTGTGATTATCTGGATATCATCGTGACGGGATATATGATCGAAGGCGGAGAAATCGACGATCCCAGTGTCTTCATGCGACTGGAACACATTGAGTTTTCCCTGAATTATTTTGACCGGCATTCCCGCTATTTTCTGATTCTCAACAAGCACGGTCTGTATACAGTGCTGATCGACGCGGTCAACGAATACATGATGAAGAATATTCTCCCCCAGAAAAAACTGCATATGTATGAACTGTATGCCTATGCCGGCGGCCTTCTGAATTCGTTTCTGAAATGGGAGGAAAACGGCAAGCGGGAGAGTGCCCACAGTGTGGCTCTGATGATCTACCGGCTCTTCAACCACAGCCAGATGGAAGCCTCGGAGGCCATCCGGGACGAAAACGGAATTGTGTAAATACAGCCGGACGGATTCCCCGCTTTTATGCGTCATGTTTCCATATACAATAAGAACAGAGTACAATTTGAACAGTAACAAAATGCGAGGTGGGTTATGAAAAAACCGGTGATCGGCATTCTTGCCAGCAAATACGAAACAGGGCCCTGGCAGCTTCTGCAACATGGCCTGGGCGACCATTATGTCCGTTCGATCGAGGAAGCGGGAGGTCTCGCCATCATCCTTCCGCATGGCACCGACGAGGAACTGATCACGGCTTATGTGGATCAGTGTGACGGTATCCTGGTGCCGGGCGGCATCGACGTGGATCCGGTTCTGTTCCACGAGGAAAGACATCCGCTCTGCGGCGAGAGCGATATGGCATATGACCTGTTTCAGATCAGTGTCATTCAGAAAACCCTGGCGGCCGGAAAGCCGCTGTTCGGCATCTGCCGCGGCCTGCAGGTGATCAATGTCGCTTTCGGCGGCACTCTGTATCAGGACCTCTCGCTTGCCTGTGAGAATCCTCTGAAGCACCGCCAGGATGATTACCGGAACATCGCGACCCATCACGTGCATATTCTGGATGACAGTATGCTGCAGATGCTGCTGGGAGAAGACATCCAGGTCAACAGTTTCCATCATCAGGTCATTCATGATCTCGGCTATGGTCTGAAGGCGACTGCCTATGCCGATGATGGTCTGATCGAGGCAATCGAATCTGACATCTATCCGAATCTGCTGGCTGTGCAGTGGCATCCGGAAAACTTCATCATGAACAAAGAAGATATCATGCTGCCGTTTTTCGTCAAACTAGTCGCACTTGCATCACATTGATGAAAACAGAGAAGTTATGAAGTACAGAAAAGACAGATACGGGAACGAGATATCCGTGCTTGGTTTTGGCTGCATGCGTTTCGCGAAAAAAGGCAATGCCATCGATATGGAAAAAACCGAACAGCAGATCGACTATGCCATCTCCCAGGGAATCAACTATTTTGATACAGCCTATGTATATTCCGGCAGTGAAGCGGCTTTAGGCGAGATTCTTTCCCGCAATGGCCGCCGAGACAAAGTCAATATCGCCACCAAGCTGCCGCAGTATCTGATCAATAAAGAAGGGGCGGTCGAAAAACTGTTCCAGGAAGAACTCAGACGTCTGCAGACAGACCATGTCGATTACTATCTGATGCATATGCTGACGGATCTTTCCGCCTGGCAGAATCTGGTCCGTTTCGGCATTGAAGACTGGATCAGAGAAAAGAAAGCCAGGGGACAGATCTGCAACATCGGCTTTTCCTTCCACGGCAATACGGAAATGTTCCTGAAGATCCTGGACGCATATGACTGGGACTTCTGTCAGATCCAGTACAACTATATGGATGAAACGTCCCAGGCCGGCAAAGCCGGACTGCAGGCGGCGGCTGAAAGAGGCGTTCCGGTCATGATCATGGAACCGCTGCGCGGCGGCAAACTGGTCGATCTTCTGCCGGAAAAGGCAAAACAGCTGATCAGAGCGAACGAAAGATTCGCCACCCCGGCCGAGCTGGCTTTCCGCTGGCTGTGGTCACAGCCGGAAGTGACCTGTGTTCTTTCCGGTATGAACAGTCTGGAAATGGTGCAGGAAAACTGCCGCATCGCCGCGGCCAGTGAAGTAAACGATCTGCAGAAAGAAGACTATGCCCTGATCGAACAGGTCAAGGCACTGATCAGTGAAAAGATCAAGGTTCTCTGTACCGGCTGCCGTTACTGCATGCCGTGCCCGCAGGGGGTGGATATTCCGCTGGCTTTCCGCTGCTACAACGAAATGTATACCGAATCAAAAAGCACCGGCCGTTTCGAATACGCGCAGGTCGTTGGTCTCCGCGAGAAGAAGGCGTTTCCTTCCCAGTGCGTGGCCTGCGGCAAATGCGAGCGCAGCTGTCCCCAGCACATACATATTATTGAAGAGTTGAAAAATGCTGACCGGGCACTCAGACCTTTGCCCTATAAAATCGGCATCGGAATCGCGAGAAAGTTTTTGGTTAAGAAAAGCAGCCAGGAGAAATGACAATGACAAACCGTTTTGTGCGTCTTGAAATGATTGCCGGAACTGAAGCAGTGGAAATCATGAAACACAGCCGTATCGCCGTATTCGGCATCGGCGGAGTGGGCGGCTACGCGGTCGAAGCTTTGGCCCGCAGCGGCCTTGGCGAAATCGATCTGATCGATCACGATACGGTGGATATCACCAATATCAACCGGCAGATCATCGCCCTTGATTCCGTCATTGGTAAACCAAAGGTGGAAGTGTTCGCGGAAAGACTGAAGGACATCAATCCGGATATCACAGTTCACACATATCAGCGCTTTTATCTGCCGGAAGACAAAGACTGGTTTGATTTCACAGCATATGACTATATCATTGACGCCATTGATACCGTGACGGCCAAAATCGATCTGATCATCGAAGCGCAGAAAGCCGGCGTGCCGGTGATCTCTTCCATGGGAACCGGAAACCGCCTGGATCCGTCCAAAGTATATGTTACGGATCTGTATCAGACTTCCGGTGATCCGCTGGCCCGTATCATGCGTCATGAACTGAAAAAGCGCGGTGTGGAAAAACTGACCGTGTGCACTTCTTCGGAACCGCCTCTGAAACCGGCGGAAGAAGAAATTGCCGAGGCGGAACGGGAAGCTTCGAAGCGGCGAAGTGTGCCGGGATCGAGTCCCTTCGTGCCGCCGGCGGCAGGTCTTGCCATTGCCGCATACGTATTTCAGGAACTGACCGGAAGAAAACGGTCTGAATAATGGAAAAGAGGAGAGAATTCTATGAGACTGGAACATCTGACATGGCCGCAGGCGGAAGCTTATTTTAAAGAAAACGACACGGTGATCATTCCCCTGGGCTCGCTGGAGTGCCACGGCAGACATATGCCGTTAGGAACGGACACGCTGATTCCCAACCGGATCATTGAACTGCTGGAAGAAAAAAACGACACGGTGGTGGCACCGATGATTCCTTATGGATGCACGGACTATCTCGCATCCTATCCGGGCACGGTAAACCTCGGCCATGACGTTCTTTATCAGGTCCTGACGGCCATTACCCAGTCGCTGAAAGCGCATGGCGCCAGACGCTTTGTCGTCATCAACGGCCATGGCGGCAATATTCCGCCGCTTGATCGGGTATCGCTGGATCTTTATAAGCAGGGCTGTCTGCTGGCTCAGATGAACTGGTGGCAGATGGTCTGGAACATCACCGGTGACTGGACCGGAAAGAAACCATGGCACGGCGGTCATGGCGGGGCGGAGGAAACAGCCGCCATCATGGCCATCGATCCGGCTCTGGTGGACAGGTCTGGGATCTGTGACGCGCCGATGCAGGGGCTCTCGGAAGAACTGCCGGCCAGCGGCATGCGGACGGTCCGCTTCAAAGGCGTGGATATTCCCGTCAACCGCATGAGCCGGGCGGTTTCCGACAACGGCTGGTTCGGTGACGATCATCCGCTCGATGCCACGGCCGCATGGGGCCAGGAAATGATCCAGGCTTCCGCGGATTATATCGATGAATTCATCGAAGCGTTCAAAAAAGTGCAGCTGCCGGAAAAAGTGGACTGAAAACCGCGAAATTTTCATTTACATCAGTGTTGAAAACTAGTACAATTATCGGGCGAGTGGTTAAACCCGCTCCTTGCCAGAGATGGCCGTTAGACCAAAAGGAGGTGTACGAATGAAAAAGTATGAAGTAATGTACATCATCAATGAGTCTGTTGAGACAGAAAAGAGAGCCGAACTGATCGAGACTCTCGCCAAGATCATCACCGATAATGGCGGTTCTGTTAACAAGACAGATGAATGGGGTATGCGTGATTTCGCATATGAAATTGATGATATGCACAAAGGTTATTACGTAGTAGTTACCTTTGAAGCTGACAACGCTTGTGTCAAGGAATTTGATCGTCTGATGCGCATCAATCCGAATGTTGTCCGTTTCATGATTACCCGTGATGAAGCTTCTGCTCAGGAGGCAAAGTAAATGATCAACCGGGTCGTTCTGGTTGGTCGTCTGACCCGCGATGTCGAAGTGCGCAAAACACAGAGCGGACTGTCTGTAGCACAGTTCACAGTCGCCTGTGACCGCCGCGGCCGCAGTCAGGACAATGCCCAGCAGACAGCTGACTTCATCAGCTGCGTAGCCTGGCGGCAGCCAGCCGATTTCCTCGGTCAGTATGCCCGTAAGGGAGCGCTGATCGGTGTCGACGGAAGACTGCAGTCACGTTCTTATGACCGTGACGGACAGAGAGTTTACGTGACCGAAGTTGTGGCGGACAACGTCAGACTTCTGGAATCCAGATCTCAGTCCGAATCCAGAGCACAGCAGGGCAATCAGTATCAGGACAGCTATCAGGCTCCATATGGCCAGCCGTCATATGCGCAGCCTTCATACTCACAGCCCTCATACAATGACAATGCGGGCATGAGTGATGACTTTGGCGGATCGCCGCTGGATATCTCCAGTGATGATCTTCCGTTCTAAAGAAAAAGGAGAGATAAGATGGCATTCAGAAAGCAGAGAACCGGCCGCAGAAAGGTCTGCTACTTCACGAAGAATAACATCAAGTATATTGACTACAAAGATGTTGAGCTCTTAAAGAAGTTCATCAGCGCCAACGGTAAAATCACACCGCGCCGCGTGACAGGAACAAAAGCGAAGTATCAGCGTCAGCTGGCAGTCGCGATCAAGCGCGCTCGTCAGATGGCATTGCTGCCATACGTAGAAGACTAAGTACAGTCACTCGAAACTGTCTGATCAAAATGGTCAGACAGTTTTTTTATCCTCTTGCGAAAGCGCTTACACTCTGATATCATGGAAACTGGAAATGGAAAATGGGTTTCCGAGGTGAAAGATGGAGAGGGAAGAAATCGTTCAGGAAGCAATCGCACAGTTTCAGAAAAACGGTTTGAAATTCACCATGAATGACATTGCCGCGAGCCTGCATATTGCCAAAAAAACAATCTATCAGTTTTATGCCTCCAAGGAAGAACTGCTTTCCGCCATGCTGGCGTACGGTTTTCGTGAGATCCACCGTAAAAAGCAGGAAATTCTTTCCTCTGATCTGGATCTGATCGATAAGATCCGCATGGTCATGGTTGCCATGCCGAATCAGTATCAGGTGCTGGATTTCCGCAAACTGTCAGATCTTCACGAAAAGTATCCGAAGGTGAGCAGGGAACTGGTCAGGTATCTGGAAAATGACTGGGAACCGGTGATCCGGCTTCTCGAGGAAGGCGTTGCGCAGCATCGCATCCGGCCGGTATCCATTCCGATTCTCAGGACGATGTTCACGTCATCCCTGGAATCATTTCTGTCTTCCGAAATGCTGACGGAAGAACATATATCCTACAATGACGCGCTGGAAGAAATGATGGATATCATCATGAACGGAATAAAGGAGCACAGCTATGAAGAAACGAATTGATGACTGCTGGGAATTCACGTCACAATGGAGTGAAGAATTCCTGCACGGCGGGAAGGCGGAATGCGAAGTCCGGATTCCCCATACGGTGAAAGAAATCCCGCTGCACTACGCAGATCCGGATTCCTATCAGATGATCGCCGGATACCGGCGTATCCTGCATGTCCCGGTGGAAGAAAAGGGGCGCCGGCATTTCCTGCAGTTCGACGCGGCTGCCCATATCGCCACCGTTTATTTCAACGGCAAGGAAATGTGCACGCATAAAAACGGCTATACAGCCTTCCGCACGGAAATCACCAAAGAGATCCGCTATGGGGAAGACAACGTTATCACGGTGCGTCTCGATACCACTGAGAATGGTTCCGTGCCGCCGTTTGGCTTTGTCATCGACTATCTGACATTCGGCGGTATCTACCGCGATGTCTGGGTCGAAGACAGACCGGAAACCCTGATCAGTGACGCCTATATCACGACACCGGATCTGACGACGATGGATATTGATCTGCAGTATGACGGCAGCGTGGAAGGTATGAAGATCAAGGCAGTCGTCAAAGACGCGGCCGGAACAGCTGTCGCTTCCGCGGAAGAAGCGGCGGAGCGGAAACATCTGCATATTTCTGTTCCGGATGCGAAGCCCTGGTCCGTCGGCGAAGGAAATCTGTATACCTGTGAGCTCACATTAGGTGAGGATACGGTCGTGAAGACCTTCGGCTTCCGCACGGTAAAGGTCAGTGAAAATGAAATTCTGATCAACGGCAGCCCGGTCTTTATCCGCGGCCTGAACAGACATCAGTGCTACTCGTATATGGGCTATGCGGCATCCGCGTCCCTGCAGCGGGAAGATGCCAGGATCCTGGCGGAAGAACTGTGTGTCAACGCGGTAAGAACCTCGCATTATCCGCAAAGCCACGACTTTATTGACGAATGCGACAGAAGAGGCATTCTCGTCTTCACGGAAATTCCCGGCTGGCAGCATCTCGGTGATCGGGCATGGAAACAGCAGGCCGTCGAGAATACCCGGGAAATGGTTCTCGAGTACCGTCAGCATCCGTCCATTATCATCTGGGGCGTGCGCGTCAACGAATCACTGGACGATGACGAACTGTACCGGATGACCAACGAAGTTGCCCACCGTCTGGATCCGACAAGACCGACCAGCGGTGTCCGGTATCTGGAAAAGAGTTCTCTTCTGGAAGATATCTATTCCTACAACGACTTCTCGCACAACGGCATTACACCCGGTGCCAAGGCCAAGAAGGATGTTACGCCGGACATGAAAAAGCCGCTGCTGATCTCGGAAGCCAACGGCCACATGTTTCCGACCAAACCGTTCGATACATGGGAGAAGCGTCAGGAACATGCCCTGCGGCACGCCCGCACGCTGAATACGGCCATGGCGGACGGCGGACACGCCGGCTGCTTCCAGTGGTGCATGTTCGACTATCCGACCCATAAGGACTTCGGATCGGGTGATCGGATCTGCTATCACGGTGTCATGGACAGCTTCCGCAATCCCAAGATGGCGGCTTCCGTCTATGCTTCCCAGAGTGATCAGACGCCTGTCCTGGAAGTCGGATCACCGATGGATATCGGTGACTATGCCGGCGGCACGGTCAGTTCACTGTATGTCTTCACCAATGCGGATGAAGTCAATCTGTATAAAAATGATGACTTTGTAAAAACCTTCCGGCCGGACCGTGAAACATGGCGAGGTCTGCCGCATCCGCCGATCGAGATCGACGACATGATCGGCTGTCTGCTCGAGACAAAAGAAGGCTTTACCGGTCAGAAAGAACAGTATGTCCACGATGCCCTGCAGGCGGCCGGCCGTTACGGTATGGCCAACATGCCGATCAAGTACAAGGCGATGCTTGCCTGGTGCATGCTTCACTATCAGATGAAATATTCCGAGGGTGTGGAACTGTACGGCAAATATGTCGGCTCCTGGGGCGGTGACAGCACCGAATGGAAATTCGAAGCTGTCAAAGACGGCAAGCCGGTCGCTTACGTCGTGAAGTCACCGCGTACCAGACTGCATCTGGAAGTCAGAACTTCCACCACCCGGCTGGAAGATACCGATACCTACGATATGGCTGCTGTCCGTATCAGAGTTCTCGACGAACTCAGCAATCTCGCTGCCTACGCGCAGCTGCCGATCAGGCTGAAGACGGAAGGTCCGGTTGAAATCGTCGGTCCGGACGTCGTCACCGCGGAAGGCGGCATGTGCGGCACCTATCTTCGCACAACGGGCAATGCAGGAAATGCCCGGCTGATCATCTCGGCAGATGGTCTGGCAGAAACAACTGTTGATCTTGTTATTAAGAAAGGGGAAAGATCATGAAGTTCACAAAAAAGCAGACGGCCGCTTATGGCCTTGGCGCAATCGGCAAAGATATGGTCTATGCGCTGTCCGCATCCTATGTCATGTATTACTACCAGGACATTCTCGGTCTGTCCGCCACATTTGTCGGCGCCATTCTGATGATTGCCAGAATCTTTGACGCTGCCAACGACCCGTTCATGGGTGTGCTGGTCGCCAAGACAAAGTCCAAGTGGGGCAGATTCCGTCCCTGGCTGTTCTCCGGAACGATCCTGAACGCCTTTGTCTTATTCGCTCTGTTCGCGGCTCCGAATCTGGAAGGAACCGGCCTGATGATCTTCTTCTCGGTTGTTTATATCCTCTGGGGTGTGACGTACACGATGATGGATATTCCTTACTGGTCCATGATTCCGGCGGTTACCGACAATCCGAAAGACCGTGAGAATCTGTCCGTCGTCGGCCGTACCTGTGCCGGTGTCGGCAACGCCATCATCACGATCGGCACGATGATCATTGTCAAGATTCTTGGCAACGGCAATGAAAGAGTCGGTTTCAGATGGTTTGCCCTGATCGTCGCAGTTATCTTTGTCATTACCGAAGTGGTTCTCTGCCGGGCAATTGACGAAAAAGGCACGGAAGAGGAAATGCAGACGACCTCGGTCGGCGAAATGTTCCGTTCCCTGTTCGCCAACGACCAGGCGATGGTCACCGTTCTGACGATCGTCCTGATCAACTGCGCGCTGTATATCACGTCCAACCTGATCATTTATTTCTTCAAATATGATTTCTCGCAGTCTCTGATGGATCCCCACAGATGGCAGGAAACCTATACACTGTTCTCCTCCGTCGGCGGTGCTTCCCAGATCCTTGGTATGATGCTGATCTATCCGCTGCTGCGTAAATTCCTCGGCAATTCACAGATTTTCAAAGTCTGCCTGAGCAGTGCCATCATCGGCTACGCTCTCCTTCTGATCGGCTGTCTGACCGGTCTTGCCAACAGTCTGCCGATCCTGCTGATCCCGGGCGTGCTGGTATTCCTTTCCAACGGTATCCTGACTGTTCTTACGACAGTCTTCCTGACCAGTTCGGTTGACTATGGTGAACTGAAGAGCGGCCACCGTGAAGAATCCGTGATCTTCTCCATGCAGACACTGGTTGTCAAGGCTGCTTCCGGTCTGGCTGTCTTCCTGACAGGTATCGGTATCGATCTGATCGGTCTGAAAGGCAACAGTGACGCGGCCGGCGATATCCTGACACAGAGCGCGGCGACCCTCACCGGTCTGCGTCTGATGATGACGATCATTCCGATCTGCGGCCTGATCTGTGCCTTCTTCGTTTTCCGCAAGCATTTCATTCTGACGGATGAAAAGGCAAATGAAATTGCCCTGGAACTGAAGGCAAGAAGAGGAGAACTGACAAATGAAACTGAACTGGAAACTGACAACGGATAAGGGAACCTTTGAAGGCAGCACGGAACTGCAGAAAGGTGTCAACCATGTCGTCGTCGATCTGCCGGCCTGCCGTATCGAAGATGCATCTTCCACACTGATGATGCCGATGGCGAATTCCGAAAAGGTATTCATGAACGGCTATCAGACCTGGACGGTTTCCCATGAGTATGAGAAAAACAGCCGCATCCGCGGTCTGCGCGGTCTTCCCCAGCGGGTGGTGGACCAGTTCGCTCTGGACCGCTACGGTGATTATCATTTCATCAACTACCGGAACCGGCCAGGATTCCTGCACGGTTTCTCCTACTGCTATTTCCGCAAAGCCGGCTTTTTCCGGCTGCTTGCCTCACTGGACGAGACAAACGGATATACGGTTTTCCGCTACAACGCCAACGACGGCAGAATGAGCATCAGCCGTGACTGCCGCGGACTGAAAACGGAAGGAAGCTTCCATCTTCTGGATCTCTATTATGATGAAGGATCGGAAGAAAGCGTGTTTGACGGCTGGTTCGCTGCCATGCAGATCAAGCCGCGCACCATGGAAAAGATCAGCGGCTATTCCAGCTGGTATAACCGTTATCAGGATATCAACGCGGCAGCGATCCGTCAGGATCTTTCCGGCTGCTGCAGGATCCTTGAGAAGAACGACCTTTTCCAGATCGATGACGGCTGGGAGCCGTTTATCGGCGACTGGCTGGAAGCGGACAGTGCGAAGTTCCCGGAAGGCATGAAAAAGATGGTCGATGAAATTCATGACGACGGTTTCCGGGCCGGACTCTGGCTGGCACCGTTCGTGGCGGAAGAAAAATCCGATGTCTACCGGAACCATCAGGACTGGTTCCTGAAAGTCAACGGCGACAACTGGAAAGCCGGTTCCAACTGGAGCGGATTCTATTCGCTGGATATCGATCATCCGGAAGTCAGGGAATATCTGGAAAAAGTCTTTACGAGAGTCTTTGACGAATGGGGATTCGATCTGGTGAAACTGGACTTCCTGTATGCGGCGGCACCGTTCGGCAATGAAAACGAAAGCCGGGCCGGCCGGATGATCCGGGCCTGCAAGTGGCTGCGCGAGCTGTGCGGTGACAAACTGATCCTCGGCTGCGGCGTGCCGGTCATGCCTGCCTTCGGTCTCTTTGACTACTGCCGTATCAGCTGTGACGTGTCGCTCGACTGGGATGACAGGATGTATATGCGTATCATCCACCGGGAAAGAGTCTCCACGAAGAATGCCGTAAACAATATCCTGACCAGAAGAATGCTGAACGGAAGGGCATATCTTTCCGATCCGGATGTCTTCTTCCTGCGCAGTGAGAATATCCGCCTGAGTGAACAGCAGAAGGAAGATCTGGCCAAACTGGATGCCCTGCTGGGCGGTGTCTTCCTGACCAGTGACGATCCGAGCCGGTATACGGACGAAATGATCAGCCTCTATCGGAAATGCCGGGCACTGACGGCCGCCAAAGACGTTACCGTCAGCGGCAGCGGTCTGCCGGTGCGTGTCAGCTACACAATGGACGGCCAAAGACAGTCGCGTTCTCTGTTTAAAAGGCGGGGCACACGCAGTTAAAGAACATGAAAAGTACCTTTTCCTTCCCGGGAAAGGTGCTTTTTCTGTCCGCCCGGTATAAACCGGAAAGAGAAATTTTCATATTTGTTTCAGACAGAAGGCGAATGAAAACTGTTACAGACGGATTCATGCTTTCCTTTGATATCGAATTTTATTATAATTAAGAACGTTATTTCACATCGTATATGCTTTCGGATAGGCGAGAGTGTTTCTACCCTGCTGCCGTAACAGCGGGACTGCGATTGTCGTTCCGGAAGCGCCTTCTGAAGCTGTTTACAGCATGAGGAGGCGTTTTGTTATAAGGGGATGTGAAATGGAAAGAGGGGAAATATGTTAGAAAAGTTCTTTAAGTTCGAAGAGAACGGTACGAATCTTCGTACAGAACTGATTGCCGGTATTACGACATTCATGACAATGGTTTATATCCTTGCCCTGAATCCGGCGATCCTGAGTGCGGCTCCCGGTCTGGAAAACGCCGGCGGCTCCATTCTGTTCGCAACTGCCGTGGCATCCGCAATTGCCTGCTTCTGTATGGCGGCATTTGCCAACAAACCGTTCGCGCTTTCTGCCGGTCTCGGTCTGAACGCCTACTTCGCCTATACCGTCTGCGGCCAGTTCGGTTACAGCTGGCAGGTTGCTCTGACAGCCGTCCTGGCGGAAGGTCTGATCTTCATCGTCATGTCTCTGACAAATGTCCGTGAAGCGATCTTCAATGCCATTCCGAAACAGCTGAAGACAGCCGTTTCTGTCGGTATCGGTCTGTTCATTACCTTCATCGGTCTGCAGAATGCCCACGTTATCGTTGACAGCTCCACACTGGTCGGTCTGTATTCCTTCAAAGCAGCGCTGAACAACGGCACATTCTTCACCGAAGGTATCACAGTCATTCTCGCTCTGATCGGTGTTATCGTTACAGCGATGATGCTGATCAAAGGTATCAAGGGCTATATGCTGTACGGTATCCTGATCACATGGGGTCTGGGTATCATCTGCGAGCTGACAGGTCTCTATGTTCCGAATGCGGAAATGGGATTCTATTCCGTTCTTCCGACATCCTTCATCGCCTTCCCGGATATGTCCGTGAACATGATCTTCCAGTTTGACTTCGGCTTCATTGCTTCTCATTTCCTTGACTTTGTCGTCGTCGTATTCGCGTTCCTGTTCGTTGACGTCTTCGATACACTGGGAACACTGATCGGCTGCGCAGCCAAGGCTGATATGCTGGACGAAGAAGGCAAACTGCCGGGCATCAAGGGTGCTCTGCTGGCTGACGCTGTCGGTACAACACTGGGCGCGTGCCTTGGTACTTCCACGATCACGACATTCGTTGAGTCCTCCTCCGGTATTTCCGAAGGCGGCCGTACAGGTATGACAGCCGTCGTTACCGGCGTTCTGTTCCTGGTCTCCCTGTTCCTGGCTCCGCTGTTCCTGACAATTCCGTCCTTTGCGACAGCCCCGGCTCTGATCGTCGTCGGCTTCCTGATGATGCAGCAGGTCAAGAACATCGAATGGGACAACATGATCGAGGCAATTCCGTGCTTCGTCACCATCACCATGATGGGTCTGGCTTACAGCATTTCCGAAGGTATCGCTTTCGGTATCATCTCCTATGTCATTCTGCATGCACTGACAGGCAAGACAAAGGATATGTCGCCGCTGATGTACGTTCTGGCAGTTCTGTTTGCCCTGAAGTACTTCCTGATCTAAAAAAGACAACCGAATATCATGACCGGCAGTTCATACACAGCTGCCGGTCTTTTCTTTTGGTATAATTTTGAAAGACGGAGAATTGTTATGGCAAATATGAATACACTTTTTTATCAGGATCAGTACCGGCGGGAATTTGACGCGGTCGTCCTGAGCTGCGCGGCAGACAAAAAGGGATGGGCAGTCATTCTTGATCAGACGGTCTTTTATCCGGAAGGCGGCGGCCAGCCGGCTGATCACGGTTTTCTGAATGACGTCCGGGTTACCGACGTCAAAGAAAAGAATGACGAAATCATTCATTATACGGAAAAAGAACTGCCGGCCGGTACGAAAGTCCATGGCGTGATCGACTGGGACAGACGTTTTGATTTCATGCAGAATCATACCGGCGAGCATATCGTGTCCGGTATCATCCACCAGCTGTACGGATACGAAAATGTCGGTTTTCATATGGGCGATACGATTCAGGTCGATTACAGCGGCTGGCTGGATACCGACCAGATCAGAGAAGTCGAACGAAAGGCCAATGAGATCATCTGGACCAATCAGCCGGTCATCATTACCTATCCATCCAAAGAAGAGCGGGAACAGATTCCCTATCGTTCCAAGAAAGAACTGCAGGGCACGGTGCGGATCGTGACGGTTCAGAACGCGGATATCTGCGCCTGCTGCGGAACCCATGTCAGAAGCGCCGGTGAAGTGGGTCTGATCAAGATCCTTTCTTCCGAAAAGCACAAGAGCGGCGTGCGCATGGAACTGCTGTGCGGAAAACGCGCCTTTGATTATGTATGCATGCTGCAGGACAACAGTCATGAGATCTCCATGCGTCTTTGCACGCCAATGGACAAAACAGCGGAAGGTGTCGCACGGCTGGACGAAGCACTGCAGGATAAAAACCGGCAGCTGACGGAAATGACAGCTCTGTATCTGCAGGAGAGAATGAATAAAATAGCAGCCGGGGATCTCGTGATGGATGTACTTGCCGGAGTCGACCGGAATTCCCTGCGCCGTTATGCGGACGATCTGGTCAAAACAAAAGGATGCGGCACGGCTGCCGTATTGAACAGACGGGAAAACGGTGTCTTTGAATATGTCATCATCACTTCGAAGAATATCGGTCTGCGAAAGCTGGCAAAGGATCTGAACGGAAAACTGCAGGGCCGCGGCGGCGGCAGTGACGAGATGATTCAGGGCACATTCTCAGCCGGTGAAGAGGAAATACGCCGTGTTTTGTGTGAAATCCTGGCCGCAGATGATTGATGAAGTTTTAAAAGTATCGGATAATTAATACAGAAATAATGCATCGAAATATCATAAAAAAGAAGGAGGATGTGCATGCAACACAAGACTTTAAAACCGTTCCCAAAGGATTTCCTCTGGGGCGCCAGCACCTCTGCCTATCAGGTGGAAGGTGCGAATCTGGAAGACGGCAAAGGTCCTTCCTGTCAGGACGTGAAGAAGGTTCCGGAAGGAACTTCTGAACTGGATGTCTGTGCTGACCAGTATCACCGTTACAAGGAAGACGTCGCGCTGATGGCTGAGATGGGCTTCAAGGTATACCGTTTCTCCATTTCCTGGTCCCGTATTCTGCCGAAAGGAACCGGCGAAGTCAATCCGAAGGGCATCGAATACTACAATAATCTGATCAACGAATGCCTGAAGTACAACATTATCCCGCTGGTTACAATGTTCCACTTTGACATGCCGGCTGCCCTGGATGAAAGAGGCAGCTGGGGCAATCCGGAATCGGTCGACTGGTTCCTGGAATTCGCCCGCACGATGTATGAAAACTTCGGCGACCGTGTCAAATACTGGCTGACGATCAACGAACAGAACATGCTGACGCTGGTCGGACCAATGATCGGAACACTGCATCTGCCGGAAGGCTGCACGAACGTACTGAAGGAAATCTACCAGCAGAACCATCATATGCTGGTGGCTCAGGCCAAAGCGATGGCACTCTGCCATGAAATGCTGCCGGGCGCGAAGATCGGTCCGGCACCGAACATTTCCCTGATCTATCCGAATTCCAACAAGCCGGAAGACACGATCGCGGCCCAGAACATGAACGCGATCCGCAACTGGCTGTATCTGGATATGGCTGTTTATGGCAAGTACAACAACCTCGTATGGAGCTATCTGGAAGAGAATGACGCAACGCCGGAATTCCATGAAGGCGACGCGGAAGCTCTGGCCAACGGCCATCCGGACTTTATCGGCTTCAACTACTACTCCACCGGCACGGTTGAAAAGAGTGACGGAACCGAGCAGGGCGGCGGCGACCAGCAGAATTCCCGCGGTCTGCCGGGTGTTGCCAAGAACGTCAAGAACCCGAACCTGATGAAGACGGAATTCGGCTGGGAAATCGACCCGATCGGCTTCCGGAACACATTAAGAGAAGTCTACAGCCGCTACAGACTGCCGATCATCATTACCGAAAACGGTCTGGGTGCCTATGACACACTGACGGAAGACGGCAAGGTTCATGACCCGTACCGTATCAAGTACTATCAGGAACACATCAAGCAGATGCGTCTTGCTATCACCGATGATGTCGAAATGATGGGTTACTGCCCATGGTCCGCAGTCGACCTGATTTCCACCCACGAAGGCATGAAGAAGCGCTATGGCTTCATCTATGTCGACCGTGACGAATTCGACCTGAAGACACTGAACAGATTCAGAAAAGACAGTTTCTTCTGGTACAAGAAGGTCATTGCCAGCAACGGCGAAGATCTGAGTGACTGATCAACAAAAAAAAGGCCGTCTGGAATACAGATGGCCTTTTCCGGAGGTATATATGGACAAACCGAATTATGCGGTAATCGGCAGCTGGGACTGGGACGGCAGTGATACCCGGAAAGGTATAACGGTCTGTAAAGTCAATGAAAAAACAGGCAACCTCAGCGGTTTTAGCAATTATCTGCCGGATGTGAAGTGCGGTAGCACCGTGGCATGCGGCAAAGACGGAATCATCTATTTTGTGGATGAACGCAAAGAACTCAAAGGACGCAAGACCGGCGGCGGAGGCTACGTACTGGCGGCAAAGATCGACGAAAAGGGCAGACTGGAAGTTGTATCTGAAGAGCAGTCAATGGCTGTCACACCGTCGTACTGCTGCCTGGATGAAAGCGGCAGATATCTGATCGCCGTACATCACACCTCGACAAGAGACAGTGCCACAAAACTGAAGAAAAACAGCAAAGGTGAGGTCGTTCAGGAAATCATCTATGACGATGCGGCTGTCGTCCTTTTTACAATCAACTCGGACGGAACGATCGGCAAAGCTGTGGATTTTCACTGCCACGCACCCAAAGACGGGAAAGCATCGCTTCTGCATTCCGTATACAGACTGCCGGGCAGCGATCTTTTGATCGTCTGTGACAAGGGCCTGGATCAGGTTTACTGTTATGCCGTGCGGCGTGGCAAACTGGTTCTGAAGGACATTTTGGAAGTGCCGGACGGAAGTGATCCGCGATATGCGGCATTCCATCCGGAAAAACCGTTGTTCTATGTCAACAATGAACAGACCAGCAAGCTGTATACCGTGACCATTCAGAAAAAAACCGGCGGGATGAAACTGCTGGCCGAAACGGAACTGATGGATCAGCCGCTGATCGGCATGGCTTCCGATGTCGTTATTTCACCGGACGGAAAGTATGTCTATACCGTGCTGCGTTTTGCCGATTTGATATCTGTCTGCTCACTGGACGAAAAAGGAATTCCGTCACTGGTGCAGACGGTTCCGTGCGGCGGCAGCAATGCCCGCGGCATGGCTTTCAGCAAAGACGGCCGCTTTCTGTATGTATGCAATACGGAAAGTGATGTCATCACCGTATTCAAGGTACAGGCGGACGGAAAACTGAAAAAGGGCAGAGAGATCCACGTCAGCCGGCCGGCCAATCTCTGCTTCCTGTAAAGACAAAACAAAGAATGCCTACATACGGGCATTCTTTTTCTGTTCACCGTAATCGTTCTGCAGCAGTTCCTGCAGTTCTTCCGGGGTGATCTCCTCTTCCTCTCTGACTGTCCGGCTTGTTTTCTTCCGGGTGTCTGTTTTTCTCTCCTGGTACAGCGCTCTCAGATGCGCCTGTTCTTCTTCATATTGCATTTCCTTTTCATTGCGGATCTGCTTGCCGGCATCCACGATGATGCTGAACATGAATGCCACGATGAGAATGCCGGTGAAGAGCAGGAACAGATCGGTGAAGAAATAATCGTATCCCCAGCTGCCGAGATTCTCCAGTTCAAATATCAGGTCGTCGATGACGTTGTAAAGCACCAGGCCTTCGCCCAGGATACAAAGACCGGCCAGAATACGTTTGCACTGAAGAAGAAACGGATTGTTTTTCATAGAACTATTATACATGGACGAACGGTGATTCCGCATCGCTTTCCAAAACATGTTACTATTTAAAACAGAGGGAGCAGAAACATGAAATACAAAAATCTGAATCTGAAGTACGCTTTAGTAAACGCCGCATATCTGATGATGTTATGCGCGACAGCCGGGTATTCATACAATTTTCTTTCTCAGATCGGTTTCCAGGACGGAGCCATTGGAATTATCATCGCTCTGATCAGTGTCTGCGGTGTCATCGGCCAGACCATATCGGGTTCCATTATCGATAAATCGGAAAAACTGGATGAAAAGACATTTATCTCTCTGTCCATGATCGTGACGATCGTCCTGTCTTTCCTGCTGATCCTGTATAAGGGCCAGTCGATTCTGACCATTCTTCTTGTCATTGTCTGCTTTACCAGTGCTGCCATCGGTATGCCGTTCCTTAACAGTATGGCATTTATCTATGAACAGGAAGGCCAGACGATCAACTACGGCCTGGGCCGCGGTGTCGGTTCGGCTGCCTACGCGGTAGGCTCGGCGCTGCTTGGCCGCCTGTGGAGCTGGGGCGGCAAGGACATTCTGCCGATCTATGTTCTCGCTCTGGCGTGTCTTGTGCTGCTGAGCGTCAGGTTGATGCCGACCGCGAAAAAACAGGCGTCGGAAGGC
The DNA here is from genome assembly GCA_017404505.1 of Solobacterium sp. GTDB lineage: Bacteria > Bacillota_I > Bacilli_A > Erysipelotrichales > Erysipelotrichaceae > Bulleidia. The sequence continues at coordinate 58,239 of JAFRCE010000002.1, forward strand.
GAAGCGGGCGAGAAGGTCTCGCAGATCTCCTACGGTGAATTCTTCCGGAAGTACAACAAGATCGTTCTTGTCGTGGCATCCCTGATCCTGCTGTATTTCTGCCATATGCTGGTCAATACCTATTTTGCCAAGGTCATCACCAATATTATCGGTGAGGAAGTCGCTGCCGTCAGCGGCGCCGTCGAAGGCATTCAGGGCACGGCTCTGTTCATTCAGGCCATGGTGGAACTGCCGACCATGTTCACTTTCGCCCTGATCCTGAAAAAGGTCTCTGTCAACAAGCTCCTGATGATCGCCGCGGTCGTATACAGCCTGAAGCACATCATGATCCTGTTCTGCCCGAACGTACCGATGCTGTATGTGTCAATGGTCCTGCAGATGTTCAGCTACGCCATTATCGTTCCGGCCGCAGTCTATTTCTCCAATGAAAATGTCGCGGCGGAAGACAGAAACAAAGGCCAGGCTGTCATGGGCGTCACAGCCACGATCGGCGGCCTGCTTGCCAGTCTGATCGGCGGTCAGCTGTTCCAGTACATGAGTATCAGCGCCGTTCTGACAATCGGTGTCGTCGCTTCCTGTATCGGTACGGTGCTGATGATCATCGGCATCCGCAATTCGGAAAAACAGTCATAAAGAAAAAAGCCGGCGAACCGGCTTTTTTGATGCGCTACAATACATATATGCAAAGCCGTGAAGAAGCACTCGCAAAACTGGCCCGCTCCCGCTTCCGTTCTTCCTTTCATCTGAATGAAGAGGACCGTGCGTACATCAGGGAAAAAGGCCTGGATGTGATCCGCCGCCATGCGGAAGATTTCGTCCGGGAAAGACTGGCACCGGCCCGGATCGCCAATGACAGCCGTCAGACACCGATGAAGGGGCATCCGGTTTTCAAAGCCCAGCATGCGACAGCGTGCTGCTGCCGGGGCTGTCTTTACAAATGGTACAGAGTGAAAGAACATACTGCCCTGAGTGATTCACAGCAGGAAAAGATCGTCGCTCTGCTGATGGCCTGGATCGAAAAGGAAATGAAAGAAAGCACATGAATTCATTGTGAACTCATGTGCTTTTCTTCGTGTTCAAATGTTTCAACCGTCTGGCCGGAAAGCAGATCACGGAGTTCGTCGGGATCCATCTCTTCCACTTCCTTGGCTTCACGGATTGCAGCAGCCATCTGCTTGTCTTCCTCCTGCTGTTTCATATAGGAGTACTGCGCCCTGGCCAGATTGCGGGCATATTCACGGCTGTCATTCTGGGTCTGCTGCTGTTCCTCGTTGATCTTCTTGGTGAGTTCGTTGATATAATCGAACGTCAGATAGGTGTCGATCGCGAAGAACGCGGTCAGAAACCAGCTGATGGTGTCACCTGTGGAAATGCCGTCAATCAGAAAGAACGGCAGAAGCATAAGATCGGCCGCGGCCATGAAGAAGGCGAAGAATTTTTTCATTTTTGGATCCATGCGGTAGTCTCCTATTCAATTGCATCAAGATGGACACTGCGGCTGGCCGGCAGTTTTTTCAGGGCGGCCGTCAGTTCGTCGACAGTGCATGTCATGTTGGTAATGTCCAGGGAAATCAGAACGTTTGCCTTGCGGGCGATCGGAATTGCCTGGGAAATTGTAAGAATGCTGGTATGCAGGTCGGAAAGGGCGTTGATCACAGAGGAAAGAGAGCCGCTTTCGTCTTTCAGGATCATACTGATCACCGCGTGTCTTTTCGACATCGTCGCGTCACCTTCATAAACATAATCCTTGTATTTGTAGTACGTATTGCGGGAAATGCCGGCCATCTGCACGGCTTCGGTAATGGTGGCCGCCTCATGGCTTTCCAGAAGATTCCGCGCGTAAATGACCTTGTCCAGATATTCGGGCAGTATTTTCCGGTGGACGATCAGATAATCAGACTTCATGCATTCTCCTCCACGGTGACCACCGTGCCGTTCAGAGCGGGAGATACTTCCCTGATCTGCCAGTTACCCTGTGGCAGAAGAGAAACAGCCTTCGCGGCATCCGTAGAAAGGGAACGCCGGGAAATCAGCAGGCAGGTGGATCCCGAGCCGCTGATCACCATGGCACCGCCGCTGTCCTTTTCGACAATTTCCTTCAGCTGGCTGTATCTGGGAATCAGTTTCCTGCGATATGGTTCATGGATGGCGTCGCGGGCGCATGTCCGCAGCAGTTCATCGTCGCCGTTGCGCAGTGCTTCGACCGTCATGATCGCGTTGGCGGAATTGGTGCATACGGTCCGGCGGGTATAGGTATCCGGCAGAACAGCTCTTGCCTGAGCGGTGGATACTTCGAAGTCGGGGATCAGCAGGGTATATTTCCAGTCTTCGTCAAGATCGATGCGGCGGTTGATCACCGCTCCGCCGTGCATTTTCACGGCCGCGCACAGACCGCCGTAAAGGGCGGCTGCGGCATTGTCCGGATGGCCTTCCATTTCCGCTGCGAGGGAAAGGATGAAGTCCATGTCCAGCGTTTCCTTCTGCATCATGGAAGCGGCGCACAGACCGCCGATGATCAGGGCCGCGCTGGAGCCAAGACCGCGGGAAACCGGAATGTCACATTGAAAGCCGACATGGATATGCGGCGAATTCCCGACGTATTCACAGCCCTTGCGATAAGCCTGCAGAAACAGATTGTTCTCATTGTTGAAGCGGTCTTCAAGGCCGTACAGAACGGTTTCAGAAGCCTTTTCGACGGTAAAGGTATTGAAGATATCGAAGGCGATACCCAGGCAGTCAAAGCCAGGTCCGATATTGGCACTGCTGGCAGGTGTTGTGATTTTAATCATGGCTAAGTTCCTCCATTTTTGCGGCGATGGTTTTCATGCCGTCCTGAACTTCGATCGATCTTCGGAAGCGAATCGGCAGTTCATGAAGACGGGCGAGGTTATCCGGTATTTTCACCTGGGTCAGCTGATGCAGTTTGTGCATGGCGGCGAGGTCATCATGTTCCGTTTCGCCGCTGAGACTGCGGTATACATCCCGGCTGAATTTGTAAGGTGAGGCGGTCGAGAGAACGACACACGGACTTTCATCACCGCTCTCATTCTGATATTCGCGCATGGCATGCACGGCAACGGCGGTATGAGGATCGATCAGGATGCCGTTTTCTTCATACATCCTGCGGATTTCCGAGGCGCAGGCTTCTTCGTCGGTCCAGTAAGCTGCGAAGCGCTGCTGGATCTTCTGGCGCAGTTCATCGCTGATGGTATAGGAGCCCTCTTCCTGCAGTTGCTTCATCAGGGAAGCGGTATATGCGTCGTCACCTTCACTCAGAAGGAAGAGAAGGCGCTCCAGATTGCTGGAAATCAGGATGTCCATGGAAGGGGACATGGTAGTGTGAAACGGCCGGCGGGCATCGTAGGTGCCGGTCCGGATGAAATCCGTCAGAACGTTATTGCTGTTGGAAGCGGTGATCAGACGGCTGATTGGCAGACCGGCCGCATAAGCCAGATAACCGGCCAGGATATCTCCGAAATTGCCGGTCGGCACCGCGAAGCTGACCGTTTCACCGCATTGGATCACACCCTGTTTTACCAGTTCGGTGTAGGCATGAAAATAATACACCGTCTGGGGGATGAGGCGGCCGATATTGATCGAATTGGCACTGGAAATCGTCACGTGGCGGCAGGCGGAAAGCACCAGGGGAGACGAGACGGCTTCCTTGACCATCCGCTGACAGTCATCAAAGTTGCCTCGGACCGCAATGACGTCCACATTTTTACCGGTGCTTGTCTGCATCTGCAGCTTCTGAATCTCGGAAACGCCGATTTCCGGATAGAACACGGTAATGGCCGTGTTCGGCACGTCCGCGAATCCGGAAAGGGCGGCTTTGCCGGTATCGCCGCTGGTCGCCGTCAGGATGGCGATCGTGTCGTCACGGTTTTCCTTCTGATAGGCGGTGCTCAGCAGCCGCGGCAGGATGGTCAGGGCGATATCCTTGAAGGCGGAGGTCGGGCCGTGCCAGAGATCCATCAGCCAGCCGCCGTGGAATTTCCGCAGCGGAACGATTTCTTCTGTGTCGAACTTTTCGTCATAAGCACCTTTTGTGCACTGCTCGATCTCAGCAGGTGTATAATCGTCAAAGAATGCGCCGATGATGCGGGAAGCCTGCTGCTGATATGTCAGATCCAGCAGTTCAGCCGGATCGATATGAATGTCCATCGCAAGCGGCGTATACAGACCGCCGTCTTCGGAAAGACCGCGGATGATCGCCTCGTGGGCATACAGGGCTGATTTTTTATTTCTCGTACTGACATACTTCGTCATAAAACATCTCCTTGTAATGTGTTCCCAAAAATGATACTATGTTCGTGTTTTAAACACAAGTGTATTTGTATTGCGAACAAACGGAGGGGGATTATGAAAGTTGGGCTTTTAGGACACGGAGTTGTCGGCAGCGGCGTCAGGAAGATCATTGACGACGGTCTGACATGGGAAGTACGGGAACTGGAAGTGACAAGGATCCTTGTCAAAGACGCATCGGAAATAACGGACCCGCGGATGACGCTGCATGCGGATGAAGTCCTGAATGATCCTGCCATCGATGTGATCGCCGAATGCATGGGCGGCCTGGAACCGGCTCATTCCTATGTGAAAAAAGCGTTGGAAAACGGTAAATACGTCGTGACTTCCAATAAGAAAATGCTGGCGAATTACTGCAATGAACTGTTTGACATCGCCCGGAAGAACAATGTGACCATCCATTATGAAGCGTCCTGCGGCGGCGGTATTCCCTGGATGGCATCGCTTGACCGGACCAGAAGGGTGGATGACATTATATCCTTCCGCGGTATCTTCAACGGCACGACGAATTACATTCTGGAAAGAATGAGCCGGGAAGGCTCCTCCTTCGCGGACAAGCTGAAAGAAGCGCAGGAACTTGGCTATGCCGAGCGTGATCCGTCGGACGACATCGACGGCCATGATGTCCGTTTTAAAGTGAACCTATCCTGTGTCAAAGCTTTTGACACACTGCAGAATATCGACGACATCATCACCTTCGGCATCCGTAATATCGATAAAAAAGACCTGCAGTGGTGTGCGGACAACGGCTATGCGTGCAAACTGCTCGGCAACGGTGAATTCCATGCCGACCGGATCTGCGCGTTCGTCATTCCGACCTTCCTGAAGAAGGAGGACGTCTTTGCCAACATACCCTTGAATTTCAATGCGATCGAAAGCAATTCCCTGACTCTGGGCAGAGCGATGTTCTTCGGCCAGGGAGCCGGCTCACTGCCGACGGCGCATGCCCTCGTGCAGAATATCGTGGATATCTACAAGAGCCAGGATCCGGAAATCAACGACAAGTTTCCGGTCGCCATTGACAACAGCCGGCATGAAGGCGTCTATTATATCCGCACTCTCAGACCGGAAGTCTTCGCGGCCTGCACAGACCGGATGATCTCTGATGACACGCTGATTACCGGCCGAATCTCACTGCTGGAAATTGCCCGCCTGGCTGAAAAAGCGGCGGATGACAAACTGTTTATTGCCGAGGTGACAGAATGATCAAAGTAGTTAAATTCGGCGGCTCAAGCGTCGCCAACAGTGTTCAGTTCGCAAAGGTGAAGAATATTGTGGAAAGCGACCCTTCCCGCAAATTCGTCGTCACCAGTGCCTGCGGCAAGGAATCCCATGAGGATCACAAGATCACCGACCTGCTGTATCTCTGTGAAGCACATGTAAGGTACGGTGTCTCCTATGATGATATCTTTAATCTGATCGAGGACAAATATCAGCGGATCAAAAAAGATCTGCATCTGACGATCGACCTCGACCGGGAGTTTGCCATGATCCGGGATCATATCCGGCATGGCATATCCACCGACTATCTGGTTTCCCGCGGTGAGTATCTGACCGCGCGATGCCTGGCAGAATATCTCGGCGCCTATTTCGTGGATGCGAGTGAAGTGATCTTCTTCCGTTACGACGGCAATATCGACATGGAGCGCAGCCGTCAGAAGCTGCTGGAAAAATGCACGGACCACGCCAGGGTCGTGATTCCCGGTTTCTACGGTGTTCTGCCCAATGGCGTAATCAAAGTCATGAGCCGCGGCGGCAGTGATATTACCGGCAGTGTCATCGCCAATATCATCGATGCCGACGTCTATGAAAACTGGACAGATGTCAGCGGCTTCATGGTGGCGGATCCGCGGATCATCAAAAACCCGCTGCGCATTCCCCGTATTACCTACAACGAACTGCGGGAAATGAGCTACATGGGCGCCAATGTTCTGCATGACGACGCGGTGTTCCCGGTCCGTTCCAAGAACATCCCGATCAATATCCGCAACACCAACGAGCCGGACAATCCCGGCACGATGATCATGAATGACTGCAGTGAAATGGACCGGCTGGAGCCGCCTCACTTCGTGACCGGTATCACCGGCCGTAAAAACTACACCGTCATTACCCTGGTCAAGAGCCACAGCTCCGCGGAAGTCGGCTTCCTTAGACGGATCCTTTCCATCTTTGAGGAATACCATGTATCGATCGAGAGCGTTCCCTGCACGGTGGACACGTTCTCCGTCATCGTTCAGTCCGCCTTTGTGGAACACTGTGTCTATGAGATCCTGGCCCGGCTGAAGAAGGAATTCGATCCGGATGATCTGCGGATCGAGGAACATATGGCCCTGGTTGCCATTGTCGGCCGCGGCATGCGTTCGGTACCGGGCATGTCGGGAAGACTGCTTTCCGAGTTCGGCCGTAATGCCATCAACCTGAAAGTCATCAATCAGAGTTCCGACGAGCTTTCGATCGTCGTCGGCGTGGACAACCGTGATTTTGAAAAAGCGATTCAGTGTATCTATGACAGATTTATAGCAGAGGAGAAAAAAACTGTATGAAAATCGGAATCCTTGGCGCTACCGGTGCTGTCGGCAGACAGATGCTGGAGTGCATTGAAGAAAGAAACATCGAAGCGGATGAAATCCGCCTGTTCGCCAGTGCCCGCTCAGCCGGCAAGACAATGAAATACAAAGGCACAGATCTTGTGATCCAGGAAGCGACCCCGGAAGCCCTGCAGGGCCTGGATTATGTCCTCGGCGCTGTTTCCAATGCTTTTTCCAGGCAGTACGCACCGCTCATCAAAGCGGCCGGTGCTGTTTATATCGACAATTCCAGCGCGTTCCGTCTGGAAGATGACGTTCCGCTGGTCGTTCCGGAAATCAACGGTGAAGATGCTCTGAAGCACAACGGTATCATTGCCAATCCGAACTGTTCCACCATCATCACGATGATGGCGGCCGCGCCGATCGCCCGTATTTCACCGATCAAAAAGATTACCGCCACGACCTTTCAGGCAGTCAGCGGCGCCGGTATCGGCGGTCTGCAGGAACTGAACAGCCAGGTTCAGGCGATTCATGACGGCAAAGAGCCGGAAATCAAAGTATTCCCGCAGCAGATCGCGTTCAACTGCATCGCCGAGATCGGTTCCTATAACGAAAACGGCTATACGGCGGAAGAAATGAAAATGCAGAACGAAGGCCGCCGCATTCTCCATCTGCCTGATCTGAAAGTCACCTGCACCTGTGTGCGGGTGCCGGTTTACCGTTCCCATTCCATTTCCTTCACTGCCGTGACGGAGGACAAGGTTACCGTGGAACAGGCCAGGGAGGCGATCGTCAATGCAGAAGGCACGAAACTGGTCGAAGACCATGTTCCCTCACCGCTTGAAACCTCCAACCAGGACATCGTCTATGTCGGCCGTATCCGTGCCGATCTGTGCGAGGAAAACGGTCTTGCCATGTGGTGCTGCGGCGATCAGATCCGCAAAGGCGCTGCCGCAAACGCCGTGCAAATAATGGAGTACTTACTTTCGCACTAATGTGTTAGAATTACTGTTGCAGGAGGTACGTCCTTATGTTTAAAAGAACAGTCTTAAGTGCCCTGGCCATCGCAGCCGGTGTCGGTGCCGGTTTACTGCTGAAAGTGCTGCAGGACAAAAAGAATGAAACAGCAGAAGATGAATATGACGATGATGAGGAGATCCATTTCATCCGCATCAACGATGACGACGATGAAACCGAAGAACCCGCTGCCGCTGAACAGCCGGAAATCAGTCCGGAAGTCAGGGAAATCAGTGGTCTTTATCCATATCTGAAGCCGGAATTCATCAGCAGTCTTCTGGACAAAAACGACGAACTGAACAAGGCTTATCCGGAAGACACGCTGATCACGCTGGTGCACAATGCGGCATTTGCCGATAAGGGCGAGGCGGAAGGTTTTGTCGAGATCATGGAGCCGGCCGGATATCAGTGTGCTGTTCAGGAAGACGGAACGGTTTCCGCTTCCAAGAAACTGTTTACCGAAGAAGGTGCTATCATCAGCGATATTCTGAATGTCGCCAACCAGACAGCTGCCTTAAAGGGAACATACAAAGATTATCAGGTTCAGTAACATCAACAGGCCGGAGCGATCCGGCTTTTCTTTTTGTGGTCAAGAAAGTGAAATTGCGATATAGTACTTTCATATCGGAGGCAGGCATATGAGTGAAGAAAACAAGAATGATGCTGAGATCAAGAATGATGTGATCTCCAATCTGTACAAGATTATCGGACTGGTCCTGGTAGCGGGCGGTGTCATCGCCTTCACACTGCTTTCCGGCAACCGCAACAGCAATACGACGGACGGATGCCGGGTGAATGAGTATTCTCCTTTCGGCCAGGCTCAGCAGGGTGTGTGGGTCGATCTGAATTCCTACGCCGGAGCATACGCGGTATCTTATTTTGATATGGAATTTCCTGAGAAACCTCTGCCGGCCTACCCGAACGATCATTACCGGGCGTTCAAACGGATGTTCATGGAAGTGTATTACACGGACGATGCCGGTTCGGAAGGAGTCCGCTTTACCAAAGGCTATACGTGCAACGGCGCCGAAGTATATGATACCGACGGCATGACGTTCCGCAGCACGATCATTGAAACGATCGGCGACGTGGATGTCACAGAGCGCGGCGACGGCGAAAAGATCGCCATGGCGACCTGGTATGTCGGTGACTACAGCTACGGCATTCTGGCCCTGGAACATCCGCTTGACAAGGATGTCATGGAAGAACTGGTCAGACAGCTGAAATAAAAGGCGAAAGCCTTTTTTCTTATTCATGGCAGTCCAGCAGTAATCTGTTATAATAGTTTCGTTTTTAAGGAGATAAGATGGCAATTATTGAAGTTAAAGATCTGACTTTCTCATATGATGAAACGAAAACAACGATCGATCATGTTTCGTTTGCCATTGAGGAAGGAACATATACGACGATTGTCGGTCATAACGGCTCCGGTAAATCCACGATCGCCAAGCTTCTGGCCGGTCTTCTGGAAAAGAAGAGCGGTTCGATTCTGATCGACGGCATGGAACTGAATCTGGAAAATCTCTTCCGGATCCGCAGCCGGATCGGCATTGTTTTTCAGAATCCGGATAACCAGTTTATCGGTTCGACGGTCAGGGACGACATTGCCTTCGGGCTGGAGAATCACTGTGTTCCCCAGCCGGAAATGGACGGTATTATCGAAGTCAATGCCGAGCGCGTGCATATGACAAAGTATCTGGACCACGAACCGTCCCATCTGTCCGGCGGTCAGAAGCAGCGGGTCGCGATTGCCGGGGTTCTGGCCATGAAGCCGAAGATCCTGATTTTTGACGAAGCGACTTCCATGCTGGATCCGTCCGGCAAAGACGAGATCAAGCGGGTCATCAGGAACATTCATAAAGAGAGTTCACTGACGATTCTGTCGATTACCCACGACATTGACGAAGTGGCCGGCAGTGATCACGTGATCGCTCTGGAAAACGGCAAAATCGCCATGCAGGGCACTCCGCACGAAGTCTTCTCGGAAGTGGACGCTCTCAAAAAAATCAAGCTGGACGTTCCGTTCAGTCTCAAGATGCAGCAGAAACTGGCGAAACGGGGTGTCAGGGTCGGAAAACATATCACCATGGAAGGACTGGTAAAGGAATTATGCCAATCTCATTCGAACATGTAGGTTATGTCTATTCCAAGGGAACACCTTATGAATATCAGGCTCTGAAGGACGTCTGTCTGGAAATCGAAGAGGGAAAGATCACGGCAGTGATCGGCCAGACCGGTTCCGGAAAAAGTACGCTTGTCCAGCATTTGAACGCACTGTTACTGCCGGAATCCGGTGAAGTGCATATTCTTGATCGGGTCATCAAAGCCGGTGACAAGCCAAAGCAGCTGAAGTCACTGCGCAAGGAAGTCGGCCTGGTATTCCAGTTTCCGGAGTATCAGCTGTTTGAGGAAACCGTTCTCAAGGATGTCGCCTTCGGACCGAAAAACTTCGGGGCATCAGAGGAAGAAGCGAGAAAGAGAGCGAAACAGGCTCTGAAAATGGTCGGCCTGAGTGAAGAATACTACGAGCGCAGTCCGCTGGAACTGAGCGGCGGACAGAAGAGAAGAGTCGCCATCGCCGGTATTCTGGCCATGGATCCGCAGATCCTCGTGCTGGATGAACCGACCGCCGGTCTTGATCCGCAGGGCACGGAAGCGATGATGAAGCTGTTTCATGCACTGAATCATACCTACGGCAAAACCATTCTGATCGTGACCCACGACATGGAACAGGTTTTCCGTTACTGCGACAAAGTGGTTGTCATGGAAGACGGCGGTGTCCGCATCCATACGGACAAAGACACGTTCTTCAGTGATCCGGATGCCTGCCGGAAGATGAATATTCTGCCGCCGGTGCTGATCCGCATGAAAGAACTGCTGAAGGCGAACGGCTTCGAAGTGGCGGACGACATCATCACGGAAAACGCACTGGCCGACTGTATTGCAAGGCAGGTGAAGAAACATGGGTAATATTACATTGGGAAGATATATTCCCCTGGATTCACCGATCCATAAAATGGATCCACGAGCCAAGATCATGGCCATGCTGCTGGTGCTTGTGGCCATCTTCTTTCCGGCCGGATGGATCGGCTATGCCATTATTTTCGCGGCTGCCTCGCTGACTATCATTCTGGCCAGACTGTCCTTTACCTTTATCTGGAAAGCCATGAAACCGATGCTGTTCATGCTGGTTTTCCTGTTTGTGATCAATGCGTTTCTGCTGAAGACAGGTGATCCGCTGCTCACGCTCGGATCCTTCACGCTTTACAGTGACGCTGTCTTTCAGACGCTGTATATCGCGGTCCGTCTGTTACTGATGGTCATGATCACGACCTGTCTGACGGCGACCACCAAACCGCTGGATATGACGCTTGGTATTGAAGACCTTCTCAAACCGTTTCAGAAGATCCACGTGCCGGCCCATGAGATTGCGATGCTGATCAGTATCGCTCTGCGCTTTATTCCTGACCTGATCGACGAGACCGAAAGAATCATCAAGGCGCAGGAATCACGCGGCGTCGATCTGAAGGAAGGAAAGATCATGGAGAGGATCATGGCGATCCTGTCACTGATCGTGCCGCTGTTCGTGTCCGCTTTTCAAAGAGCGGAAGACCTCGCCAACGCGATGGAAGCGCGCGGCTATGCACCGGGTGAGCAGAGAACCCGCTATAAAGTTTTAAAGATGGAAGGAAGAGACTATATCCTGCTTTTCTGCGCTGCCGCGATACTGGCGGGAATGGTCTGGCTTGCGTATTACAGATGACAAGATTCAAATGCGTTGTCAGTTATAAAGGCAGAAATTATGACGGCTGGCAGTCACAGCTCAACGGCAGATCCATTCAGGAAAAGATCGAGGAAGTGATTGCCCGCATCGCTCAGGAGCGTATCGTGATTACCGCTGCCGGAAGAACCGATGCCGGTGTGAATGCACACGGGCAGGTTTTTCATTTTGACTGCGATAAGAATCTGAGTGCTTATAAATGGCAGGGAGCGATCAACGGTTTCCTGCCGGATGATATCCACATCATGTCTGTGGAGGAAACCGACGAGCGTTTTCATGCCCGCTACTGTGTCCGCATGAAACAGTACGATTACCGTATCCAGATGGGAAAGTATGACGTGTTCAGCAGCGACTATGCCTGGCAGTGCCCTTATGATCTGGATATTGAACGGATGAAAAAAGCCGCTTCCTGGCTGATCGGAACGCATGATTTTACTTCCTTCAATTCCAGCAGTCTGAAAGAATATCCCGATCAGGTCAGAACCGTGCGTGATATCCGCTTTGAACAGACCGGTGATCTGCTCAGGATCTCATTTACCGGCAAGGGTTTCCTGCGTTACATGGTTCGGATGATGAGCGCTCAGCTGATCGAAGCGGGGCGCGGGAAAATCGAACCGGAAGACATCCGCAGGATGCTTGAAAATCCTTCCCGGACCGGGATCCGCCGGAATGCCGAACCGCAGGGACTGACCTTAGAGAAGATCGATTACTTTGAAATCCCGGCACTCAATGAACAGGGCATGGTCCGCGAGTTCCTCTTTGACGATATTCTGCCGGCGGGAAAAGACCTGGCCGAGCTGGAACAGGCGGTCCGTATGAGGAATCTGCCGCGCACCTACGCGCTCAGCACCCGCCATTCCCAGACGATTCTCGGTGTCTTTGAAGTGATGGCCGAAAGCGGCACGATCCGGCTGTATGATCCGGCGGAAAACAGGGAAACAGCCGTCAGTCTGATCCCGCAGCTGCAGGATTGGGCGGCAAAAAACGGCTTTGCGGAATCCTTTTCCGTAACAGTTTCATCTTTCTGATGCGGAAATGAAAAAATGGTTTGACTTAACCATATGATTCTAATAAAATAATTGAGTCCAACATTTTGTTAATGTAGCCCCGGAAACTACATTAGGAGGATATTAAAAGATGCGTCAGACAACGATGTTAAAGCCAAGCGAAGTCGAACGTACATGGTATGTCGTAGATGCGGCAGACTGCACACTCGGCCGTCTTGCAACAAAAGTCGCAACCGTATTAAGAGGCAAGCATAAGCCGACTTATACACCACATGTCGACTGCGGAGATTATGTTATCGTCGTAAATGCCGATAAGGTCAAGATCTCCGGTGACCAGGATTTCAAGAAGTTCTATTACAGTCATTCTATGTTTCCTGGCGGACTGCGTACAAGAAGCACAAAGACAATGCGCGAAAAGTACACAGTTGAATGGGTAGAAAAAACCATCAAGGGTATGCTGCCACACAACAAATTAGGCGATGTTCAGCGTAAGCATGTCTTCGTCTACATGGGACCTGACCACCCGCATGCAGCTCAGAAACCAGTTGAGCTGAAGGTTAAGTAAGGAGGAGACGAGGAGATATGGCAACGAAAAAGAAGTCAGCAGTAACCTATATCGGAACTGGACGTCGTAAGCAGTCTGTAGCCCGCGTCTTCATGACTCCTGGTACAGGTACAATCACTGTCAACGGACGTACACTGGAAGAATACCTGCCGCAGGCAACACTGCGCATGGTCGTTAACTCTCCGCTCGTACTGACAGAGACAAAGGAACAGTTTGATATCAAGATCAACGTAGCAGGCGGCGGCTATACAGGCCAGGCCGGTGCTATGCGTCATGGTATCGCCCGTGCCCTTCTGGAAGCTTCTGAAGATTACAGACCGGTACTGAAGAAGGCTGGATTCCTGACCCGTGATTCCCGTGAAAAGGAAAGAAAGAAGTACGGTTTGAAGGGTGCCCGTCGTGCACCGCAGTACTCCAAGCGTTAATCGTTTGCGTACTGGACTGGAAACGCATTTGAAAAATCTCATTGCGAAAGCAATGGGTTTTTTTTTGCGGAAAAGCACTTCCTCAGCGCAATAGTTCTGTTGAAGGGAGGAAATCAGAATGCTCAGATCGCAGGAACAATATGGGATTTTCGGCTATGATGCCGAACAGGAGGAAACAAAGCGGAAGAAAATGTCGGAAAAGAAAAAAGAGATGCGGTTCTGGATCGCTTCTCTGCTTCTGTCATTCGCAGCTGCCTGTGTGTTTTTTGTGCAGGCGTGGTTCCGGGTTACCCGGCATCCCCAGCTGTCATTGCCGGAAGAAACCGTGACTCTTGCCAAAGGAGAGCCGTTTGACGCCATGCGCTATGTACATACCGACAGCAGCGGCGAAGGCACACTGATCCTGCCGGAGGAAATTGACACGTCATTCCCCGGCAAAAAAGCGGCTGTCTACCGTCTGCAGTACGGGAAACGGGAAATCATGCGGACATTGCTGGTGAAAGTCGAAGAAAAAGCCGGATCATCAGATTGATTCGGCTTCCAGATGGTTTTCTTCAAACTCTTTCATGAAACTGACGAGGGCTTTGACGCCTTCGTACGGCATGGCATTATAGAGGCTTGCCCGCATGCCGCCGACACTGCGGTGGCCTTTGAGATTGACCAGACCTTTCTCTTCGGCTTCCCGGATAAATACCGTATCGAGATTGGCGTCACCCGTCACGAAGGTAACATTCATCAAAGAACGGTCCTGCACGGCAGCGGTTGGCCGAAAGAGGATGGACTGATCCAGATAATCGTAAAGAAGCTTTGCCTTGGCTTCATTGATCCGCTTCATTTCCGACAGACCGCCGAGATGCTTCAGCCATTTGAAGACTTTGCCACAGATATAGATGCTGTAGACCGGCGGCGTATTGTACAGGGAACCGCTGCTGGCATATGTCGCATATTTCAGCATGGTCGGTGTAGCGGGATAAACGTCCTCGCGGATCAGATCTTCCCGGATGATGACAATGGCCATGCCTGCCGGTCCGACATTTTTCTGCACACCGCCCCAGAGCAGGCCGAAGCGGGATACGTCCAGCGGCTCGCTTAAGAAGCAGGAGGAAATGTCCGCGACCAGAGGAATGTCACCGGTTTTTGGCAGTTCATGGAAAAGGGTTCCGTAAATCGTGTTGTTCAGGCAGAGATAGACATAATCCGCATCATTCCGGAAAGTGATCTGACGGAAATCGGGAATGGCAGTGAAATGGTCCGCTTCGCCGGAAGCGGCAGCTCTTGCGTCACCGTACAGTGACGCTTCCTTGAAGGCCTTTTTTGACCAGAGACCGGTAATGATATAATCGGCCTTGCCGTTTTTCATCAGGTTCATCGGCACCATGGCAAACTGCATATGACCGCCGCCCTGGACGAAAAGGACTTTATAGTTATCAGGAATATGCATCAGATCGCGCAGATCCTGTTCGGCTTCGTCGATGATTTCCTGGAACAGCGGCGTGCGGTGGCTGATTTCCATGACCGACATGCCGGATCTTTCGTAACTCAGCATTTCTTCCGCGGCTTCCTTCAGCACTTCTTCGGGAAGCACTGCCGGACCGGCGGAAAAGTTATATACTCTTTTCGTTTTCATCTTCATTTCACCTCCGCGTCTGCTTTGCGTATACCGTAAGACGGTCCTTCGGGACGGGCAGCTCTGGCAATGGCCTTTGCCATGACTTCGGCGGCCAGCACACCGACGGTGTTGATGTCGGAAGGAATTGAACCGTTGGACATCGCATAGACGGTATCCCCGTCAAACATGGTATGGACCGGCCGGATCGCCCGGGCAAAGCCGTCGTGGGCCATGCCGGCAACCTTGCTCAGGGCAGTTTTGTTCAGCCCGGCATTGGTAATGATGGCTCCGATCGTCGTGTTCTGACGGAACAGATTGACAGCCTGCATGGTTTTGATCAAAGCTTCCGCAGCATCAACAAATTCACCTGTCTTTGGATCGTATACACCGGCAATCTTTTTCCCGTCGGTGTCATAGATATCACCGACCGCGTTCACGGCCACAATGGCACCGACTTTCAGGTCACCAGCCTGAACGGCATATGTTCCGAGTCCGGCTTTCATCATCGAAGCGGGCCCGAGTACCTTTCCGACCGTGGCACCGCAGCCGGCACCGTAGGATCCCTCCTGAAAAATGCCTTTTTCCGCATTCAGGCAGGCCTGATAGCCAAGCGCACTGTCAGGCCGGACCTTGCTGTCGACAAAGCCAAGGTCAAACAGACAGGATGCGCAGACGATCGGCACCACACCGGCATCGGTGGGGAAGCCGATATTTCTTTCTTCCAGATACTTCATGATGCCATCTGCCGCGCTTAAGCCGAACGCGCTGCCGCCGCTGAGCAGGACGGCATTGACACTGCTGTTGTCAGCCAGGGGATTGAGCAGCCCGCTTTCCCGGGAGGCAGGGGCGCCGCCGCGGATATCGATGCCGGTAACAGCACCGGGATCAGCGAGGATGACAGTGCATCCCGTCGCGCTTTTTTCATATTCCGCATTTCCGAAACGGAAACCTTCGATTTCCGTGATTCTGATTTCTTTCATAAATAACACCTCGAATACGTACATCATATAATAAAACGGCCGTGAATTGATGAAAAACAGGAGATATGCTATGATATGGCGCGCAGGCGTAAAGATGCCTGAGACAATACGGAGGTGTATTGAAATGTTGAAGAAATTATTAAAAGCAGCTGCTGCGGCAGTATTTGCCTTATCACTGGCAGGCTGTGCGAAGAGTGAGTTCGGCATGAGAGTGAATGAGGATCTGAATGTCGAGATAAATGCGGAAAATGCCACGAAAGGCTCCAACGCCATGGCGGGAACCTTCGATCTGAAAGACGGACAGAAGATCGTTGTCGAATCCGAGATCGATGGCGAGGTTCTTGTCAAATTCTACAGTGTTACCAATGACGCGGAAACATTGCCGGTTCCAGATGAATCCGCCAAGCCTGATTTTGAACTGACTGTCAACAGCTCGGGAAAAACGGAGTATGATCTTGCGGCAGGCGACTATTTCGTTTCGTCGGAAGCCACGGCCAAAACGACCGGTAAGATCATCATCTCTGCCAAATAAGGGACAGATACAGAAAAGGCGGAATAAAACAAAAAAAGGGAACCTGCGTTCCCTTTTCAATGGTGGAGCTTAGCGGGATCGAACCGCTGACCCCCTGCTTGCAAAGCAGGTGCTCTCCCAGCTGAGCTAAAACCCCACATCAATTCAGTAAAATAGTGGGCCTGAATGGACTTGAACCAACGACCTCACCCTTATCAGGGGTGCGCTCTAACCACCTGAGCTACAGGCCCATTTCACCGAATGCTTATCCATAATAACCCTGTAATATATGAAAGTCAACAATTATTTTTCTAAATATGCAATGTCTGTTTTCGGGATGACCCGGAAGTAAAGATTGCGAAAGAAAACAGCCTGTGATAAAGTTATGCAGGTATTTACGGAGGTATCAGATGGAAGGTTTTATTGCCTGGTGGGCGGCCCATATCCCGCTTTCTCCTCAGCTGTCAGTGTTTTTCATCAGTATGATCCCGCTGATCGAGGAAAGAGGCGGACTGATTCTGGCCAGAATGCTCGGACTGCCGATGTGGGAGGCTGTCTTCTGGTGTGTGATCGGAAACATCGTGCCGATTCCGTTTATCCTCTGGGGTATCAAAAGCGTGCTTCACTGGATGTCGGAACATCATCTTTCCAAAGTCGCCGAATGGCTGATGGCCAAAGCCGAAAAGAACAAGCCGAAGATCGACCGCTATGGCTTCTTTGGTCTGCTGCTGTTTGTCGGCATTCCGCTGCCGGGCACCGGTGCCTGGACGGGAAGCCTGGTCGCGTCCGTGTTTGACATGGACCTGAAAAAGGCATCGATTTCGATCCTGCTGGGTATTTTCCTGGCGGCTGTAATCATGACGTTCCTGTCATATGGTGTGTTTGGATCTGTGATCTCCTGAGCGGGATCACTTTTTTTATACCATCAGAGAGGGATTGTGATTTAATAGTATTAATGAAATACACAGCTGTAATCGTTGCCGCGGGAAGCGGCACAAGAATGAAACTTGGCTATAACAAAGTCTATGCGAAAATGCGGGACGGCCGGACGATCCTGAATCATACCATGGATGTTTTCCGGGCCGACAAAGACTGCATTCAGATCGTTGTCGTTACCGAGGCGCTTGCCTATTATCAGAATATGGAAGGAGACTGGCCAGGCCTGATCACGCTCGCCAAAGGCGGAAAAACCCGTCAGGAGAGTGTCAGAAACGGTTTGCTGGCGGCCATCGGTGAATATGTCATGATCCATGACGGAGCCCGTCCGTACCTGGATCAGAAGAGTCTGAAGAGCATCAAAAAGGCGCTGAAGACAGATGACGCGGTACTGCTTACGGTGCCGTGCAAGGACACGATCAAGAAGATCGATGCGGAAGGTTATGTTGAGCTGACCTATGACCGCAGCACGCTGGCTGCTGCCCAGACGCCGCAGGCATTTAAAACGAGCCTGCTGATGGAATGCATGGCCAAGGCGGAACAGGCGAAATTCACCGGCACGGATGACTGCTCACTGGTGGAAGCCTTCTCGGATGTCAGAGTCAGGACGGTCGAAGGAAGCTACGCCAACATCAAGATCACCACACCGGAAGACATGGAGCACTGAAGCATATCTGAATTGTCTTGTGGAAAGAAACAGTCTGGAAATCTGATCCGGACTGTTTTTGCGTCATCGTCGAACGATTCCGGATCATAGGTTATAGTATACGTACATGGAGGTGAAGAAGAGATGAGTTTTTACACACTTGCCAAAGCACGTTATTCCTGCCGCAGTCTGAGTGACAGACCGGTTCCCAAAGAAACGGTCGACAGGATCATCGCAGCCGGCATGGCTGCTCCGACAGCCTGCAACTATCAGCCGTTCCGTATCTGGGTCATGGAGTCTGCAGAAGCATTGGCGAAGATCAAGAGCTGCACGAAGCAGAAGTTCGTCCTTCCGGCACCGGTCGTGTTTGTCATCGGCGCCTGTCCGGAAGAAGGCTGGGTCAGAGAATTTGACAGCCGTAATTTTGCCGCTGTCGATGCGTCGATCGCGGCAACGCATATGATGCTGCAGATTCAGGATCTCGGACTCGGCACGACCTGGATCGGTCATTTTGACGTCAAAGCCGCAAAGGAAAAGTTTCCGGATATGGCGGACTGTGATCTGATCGCTATGTTCGCGGTCGGCTGGCCTGCCGAAGACGCGGCGCCTGCCGTCCTGCATGACAAAACAAAAGAGGCATCGGAAATCGTCCGCCGGTTGTGAACGTCCGGATGCCCCGTACACTGTAACGTTTTATGATGAAACAGCCAGGTTCAGAAGAACCCGGCTGTTTTCAGTCTTCAAGCCATTCAACGATGCCGCTTTCAATGTGATACAGGGCACCGATTGCTTTGAAACAGCATTTGCCGGCAAATGCCGTGCGGATCTTTTCCAGCTGATACAGGACATTCCGGCGGCTGGCGGCGGTCAGATCCGGTTCGCCTTTAATTGCTTTGTAAATATCCTTTGTCAGGGTTCCGGCATAGCCTTCGAGATGTCCCTGCGAAGCGGCTTCCACCGCGCCGCAGTTCGTGTGGCCAAGCACGACGGTCAGCGGCACATGCAGGTGCTCCGCGGCATATTCGATACTGCCGAGCTGAGACGCGTCAATGACATTTCCGGCTACACGGATCGTGAAGATCTCGCCGATGCCGGCTGAGAAGATCGCTTCGGGAATCTCGCGGGAGTCCGAACAGGCGATAACGGTCGCGTAGGGGTGCTGACCGTGGGCATAGGTTTCTTCACGGATATGACGGGAAATATCACCCGGATTCCGCTCGGAATCGATGTACTGTCTGTTGCCTTCCTTCAGTTTCTGAAGGGCTTCCTGTGCAGTGTATTGTGTTTTCATAACGCTTGCTCCGTCTTTATAAATATTATAGTGTTTTCCTCTGCCGGCGGGAATAAGAAAGGGAGTGTTCATACACTCCCGTACTGTTCTTTTCAGATCATTCGCTGATGCGTTCATAGAACGCCGGCACATATTCCCAGTAGCGCCATAATTCACTCGGCGCGTTCCAGACCATGTAGCCGTCATCCAGACCGTTGCTGTAAAGAGAATCGATCTGCTCATTGATCTTGTTGACGTCGTAAACGACTTCCGGATCTTTATAAGTGGTGTCGAAGCCCTGGATCCAGGTGCGTACTTTGGCCGGATTCGGTGTTTCGTCCTGACGGTCGGTGATATACAGACCCCAGTTGTAGAGCAGTTCATAAGGAACTTCCCAGACGGCCTGGGCAATACCGTAGTCATGGATCGCGAAGTGATCCGGATACGGCATGGCGCACATGACATCGGCGATGTTGGACATCATCGGCCAGTACTGGCCATAAGCGGTGACATAATCGTTTGATGTTTCGCCGAATACGTCACAGGACAGATATACATTTCTGTCATGCAGTTCGTCACGGGCATAGATCAAGTACTTATTGATAGCCTGCGCCATGGTTTCGCCGTAGGTGTTGCGGAAATCGATGTTGTCCATTTCCAGATCGATCAGATCCGGGAAACGGATATAGTCAAAGTTGATTTCATTGAAGCCCATTTCTTCCGCCGCCTCAATGGCAAGCCGGATATTGTATTCCCAGACCGAACGCTGATAAGGGGATGGCCAGTAGGCGCTTGCCAGAGTATACGGCGCGCCGCTGCTGATATCCACCAGACAGTTTTCTGGATGGTCTTCCGCATAGAGGTCATCCTTGAAGGTGACGATACGGCCAATGACATAGATGCCGTTGTCCTTGCACTTCTTCACCGCCGCTTTGTAGGCTTCAAACGAATTGAAGGCATTGTCATAGGAGGTCGGGCTGTATTCCTTGATGACCGGTGACTCGTAAGCCGGTCCGTCGCTTTCCTTGATGTCGATAATGAAGGCGTTGATGCCGCTGTTATTGGCGACTTCAATATAGTCATCGATCGATTCGATGCATGCTTTGTTCAGATATAAGGTACGTACTTCCCGGGGCATCGGATTGTTGGCAAAATTGCCTTTGTCGACAACGGAATAGTCCAGGGTGTAGGCATTGCCGCCGCCGTAGATGTCTTCTCTTTCGTGCTGGAAGGAAGCCACGGTATCGGGAATGTCGGATGAATTTCTGACCAGATATTCACTGCGCAGATAGCCCTGCTGATCATTCACCGTGACCTTGTAACGGTCGACGCTGCCGTCCGGCAGAAGATTTGCGAAGCCATTGATCTGCACTTCCGCACCGGTATCGGCGGTCGAGGCGATTGCCGGACCGGATGGATCCTTGTAGATTACGGCCGGTCTTACGACAAAGCCGGATGATTCTTTGACAGCACCCTGCAGGTCACTGCTCAGCTGATCGTCTGTCATCAGATATTCCACTTCGTCAATGAAGACAAGCCGGTATTCCTTTCCTTCTTCGTCGTCTTCGTTTTCTTTGATCACCAGCGGCACGACACGGGTTTCCACCGGTGTTCCGCGGACCAGCGTCAGTGTTCCTTCGCCGTCGCGCTGTTCGATTTCCACCGTTTTTTCTTCCGAAGAGACATACAGCGTTTCCCGCTTTTTCTCTTCTTCCAGTCTTGCCTGTTCTGCCAGATAGTTCTGATACACTTTGTATCCAACGAATCCGCCGCCGGCCAGCAATAGTACGATTGGTGTGACAATTACCCATTTTCTCAGTTTCATAGTGATTCCGGACGCACCTGTAAATGCCTTCGCAGGCATCTGTGCGCTTTTCCCCCTTTTTGAGACTTGAATTCATTGTAAAGGAAGAACGGACAGTTGAAAAGGTTCGTGCTGTTTGGAACAGCCGTTTTTTCTTCTGAAGGGCAGTTCAAAAGACGAGTGCCGGATGATTTGCGGAATACAGTCATATTGTGTGCTTTAACAGCGGCCGTTCAAGTAAAATGGAATCATGCAGAAGGAAGAAAAGAACACCCTCTGGACAAGAGATTTCACGATCATTACAGCCGGCAGTGTCGTCTCCATGCTCGGCAATGCGATGTCCGGTTTCGCGATGAGTCTGATGGTGCTGGATTATACGGAATCCACGCTTCTTTATGCTGTTTATCTGGCGGTATTTACCATTCCGCAGATCATTGTGCCGATCATTTCCGGAGCAATCCTTGACCGTTTCTCACGGCGACGGACGATTTACATGCTTGATTTCCTCTCCAGCGTACTTTATCTGATCGCTTCGTTTATTCTCGCCGGCGGCTGGTTCAGTTTCCCGCTTTTTGCCATATATGTTTTCCTGATTGGTTCGATCCACAGTATCTATCTGGTCGCATACTCCAGTTTTTATCCGCTGCTGATCACCAAGGGGAACTATGCCAAGGCATATTCCGTCGCTTCTGTTCTGGAAACACTGTCGGCGATCATGGTGCCGGTGGCGACATTTGTATACAAGCAGGTCGGTATTTCACCGCTGCTTGCCGCCAATGCGGTCTGTTTCTTCCTGGCAGCGGTCATGGAAACAAGAATTGCCGACGGTTATGAACAGTACATCGAACTGCAGAAAAAGACGGAAGACACGCAGCACCGGACAAAAATGATGCTGCGGGATATCCGGGAAGGTTTCTTCTTCCTGAAAAATGACAAAGGCCTGCTGGCCATTGCCCTGTACTTTACCGTGTCAGCCATGACCTACGGCGCGACCAATGTTCTGACGCTGCCATGGTTCAGGGCAAATTATGCCGACGGAGAATACATCTTCATGATCGTGGCCGGCATGAGTGTGGTCGGCCGGGCGGTCGGCGGCGGTATGCATTACCGGAAAAAGATCCCGGCGGAATATAAATTCCGGATCGCCTTTTTCGTCTACATCGTCACAGCCATCCTGGAAGGCACGTATCTGTATCTGTCGCTGCCAATGGGCGCGCTGTTCTGCTTTATGTCCGGCATTCTCGGGGTGACCAGCTACACGATCCGTGTTTCGGCAACCCAGGCATATGTGCCGGATGAGAAGAAGGGCAGGTTCAATGGTGCTTTTAATATGCTGAATACATGCGGCAGTCTGGTCGGCGAACTGACAGCCGGCTGGCTTGCTCTGCAGATCTCGCCGCGGTTTGTCATTTCCGGCTTCATGGCATTCTGTCTTCTTTCTGCCTTTGTCTTTATCGGCCGGCGCCGCAGGGAAGTCGCTGCGATCTACAATGTTGAACAGTAAAGCGGAATGGAGAGGGAAAATGGACTATATTGACGCGCACTGTCATCTCGGAAGCCGGCAGTATGACAGTGACCGGACAGATGTGATCGAAAGAATGCTGGATCAGGGTGTCCGCAATGTCATCATGATCTGCTGCAGCCGGCATGATCTGCAGGCATCTCTGCCGCTGAGAGACAGGTATCCCGGCTTTAAACTCGCCTGCAGCATTCATCCGCAGGATCTTGAAAATGACAGCAGCGAAGAAAGGCTGCAGAAACTGAATGAAATCATTACGTCCTGTCATCCCGATATGATCGGTGAAACAGGTCTGGATTATTATTCTCATCCGCATACCAGGGAGCAGCAGAAACATTTCTTCATCGCCCAGCTGGAACTGGCCCGCCGGTACCATCTGCCTGTGAATGTTCACAGCCGCAAAGCCAGTGCCGATACGCTGGCCATCCTGAAGGAACATCCCTGTGAGGGCATCATTCACAGCTACAGCGGTTCCGTGGAAATGGCAAGGCTCTATATCAAAGAAGGCTACTATATTTCCTTCGGTGCCAGCGTTCTGTTCCCCGGCTCGAAAAAGCCGCGCCAGGTCATCGCCGATATTCCTCTTGAGCGCCTGCTGATCGAAACCGATTCGCCGTATCAGAGTCCGGTTTTAGGACACCGGCATGAACCGGAAGATGTCATCCGTATTTATGAAGCGATCAGTCAGATCAGAAACATCCGTATTGAACAGCTGGCGGAAGCGGTTCTGGCTAACTTTAACCGGCTTTTTGACAAAAAATGATATATTCAATCATTAAAATCATGACTTCCTCACAATACAGACAGTGAGGGGGTCTTTTCTTATACAGTGTCTGGGATATCGGAATACAGACACAGCATTCTTTTACAGAGATGGCAGATGTACTGCTGCAATATGTCTGCGGGGTTTTATTTGCTCTTTTGAATGCTTGTAAATATTTCAGTATTCCATTACGCTGAAACAAACAGAAAAGAGGATTCTAAGAATATGAAGCAAAATGTGTTTATAAGTCACTCATCTCAGAATGCCTGGCTGGTTGATGACTTAATGAAACTGATTTTCGCTGTTAACCCGGACGTATTTATTTTCTGTTCGTCAGATGAATCATCAATTGATCCAGGCCAGAATTTCAAGGATACGATTTATAAAAATCTGAAAAATGCCGATGTTTTCATTGCAATCATTTCCAGAGAATACTGGCGGAGCAAATACTGTGCATTTGAACTTGGTGCCGCATACGAGAGATATTGCGACGATGACGTGGCATCTATTCTGATTCAGCCGATGCTGCTGCCGCCTCTGAACAAAGGCCAGGCTTTGGCAGATACACCGTTAGTTGAAATGCAGCTTGCGGATCTCACGTCAGCAAAGTCAGTTACGGAAGTTCTACGGCACTTTAGCGAAGATAAGAATGATCCGACGATCGCAAAGCTGAATGTCGCAATTGCCAGATTCTGCACAATGATTCATGAATCCATATTGCGAAAAGCATCATTGTATGACGGAGTCGAAGCAGGTGCTTATTTTGATGAGAGAGGCAGGCTGCCGGTTCCGCGTGACAGAATCGCAAAATGCCGCAGTGCAGATGATTCTTTCGAATTCACATTTAACCTGTCATTACTTGAATACGATGATCCATCCTTTGCCTCAGTCGCACTCGTATATTGGGAAAATCTGAATCTCAGGGAATACCTGTCCTTTGACAGTGATGCCGCATTCTGTTTTACCGCAGATAATCGTGATGGGGTTCTGAATAAACTGACGGTTGAATTCAAAAGTGCGGATAACAACAGGGTCTTTGTAAATGAAACAATTGTGGAAGCTGGTAAAAACGTAATCCGCATTCCCTTAAAAAACATGAATTACAGACCTTTGGAGTGTATCAGGGAAATCTGTTTTGTAATACATCCGACAGATATGAACTGTCTTGACGGTGAAGTTGTTTTCAGCAATATCCGTATTGATTTTGAGACTTCGAATTCAATCAGGAAGATGGAATGTGATTAAGATTTATCATTTACAGTCGTTTTACGAATTAATGATTCTGCGGGCAGTCAGTAAGTATGTTTATATGTGAAGCAGAATCGATTCCTTTCCGTTTTCAGCGGATTGAAGGCCGCGAAAAATCATTGATAAAAAGAGAGAAACAGACCTTTTCACGAATATATATACAGTGAGGAGGTCTTTTATGATGCAGTGTCCAAGATGTCTGAATACAGACAAAGCATTCTTTTACCGGGGCAGCAGGGGATGGTACTGCCGCAAATGCATATCCTTTGGAAGAGTCATGCTGGAAGAGGAAAATGAGCCGGTGTCTCTTGCGCCTGTTTCCGAAGGCAGTGAGGAATATACCCTGCAGTATCCTCTGACGAAGGCCCAGGAAGAGATCGCTGTGAAGTGCGCGGAACTCATCGATACATCGGATGTGCTGCTGCACTGTGTCTGCGGTGCCGGCAAGACGGAACTCGTAGTCCTGAGTATCGCGAAGATGCTGAAGGAGAAAAAGAAGGTGTGTTTCGCGATTCCGCGCCGTCAGGTGGTTCTGGAACTGCGGGAACGGCTGGCAGGGTATTTCCCGAAGGCGAAAGTCGTTGCCGTATGCGGCGGGCACACGGAGGAGACGGACGGGGATCTGATCGTCTGCACGACCCATCAGCTTTACCGCTACTACCGGGTGTTTGACCTGCTGATCCTGGATGAACCGGATGCGTTTCCCTTCCGGGGCAGCGAGGTGCTGCACGGCATTGCCGAAACCAGCAGGAAAGGCCATATGATCTGTCTGAGCGCGACACCGGATCAGGAATTGCTGAGAAAAGAAAGAGAAGGATCGCTGATCCGTCTGGTTCTGAACAGAAGACCGCACGGTCATCCGCTGCCGGTCCCTCAAATCAAAGTTGTTCCGGATAAAGTCATGTTTCTGTCACTGATCCGCTGGCTGCACAGACACCGCGCGCAGTCCTGCATGGTATTTGTGCCGTCCATCAAAAAGGCCCAGTATCTATACTGGTTTCTTTTCCTTCTGTTTCCCTGCTGCCTGTGCACCAGCCATACGGAAAACAGAGATGAGGTGATCCGTGCGTTCCGCGAAAAAAAGAACGGTGTGATGCTGTGCACTACAGTGATGGAGAGGGGACTGACCATTGAAAACGTGCAGGTCTGCGTCTATCAGGCGGACAGCCGGATCTTTGATGAAGCGGGGCTGGTTCAAATGGCCGGACGGGTCGGGCGTGTCTTCGCCTATCCGGAAGGAGACGTGCTGTTTCTCTGCCGCCGGCGCAGTGAGAAAGCGGAACGGTGTGTCAAAGCTCTCAGGGAGGCGAATCTGTGCGCTGTCTGATGTGCGGAAAGAACCGGGATGAAGGCACTTTCCGTGATCTGTTTGACCCGCAGGATCCGCTCTGCGAGAAGTGCCGCAGCGAGTGGCGGCGGAAACACATCCGCTTCCGGCTCGGCGGGGTGACGGCGGAAAGCTCCTATGTCTACAACGAAGCGTTTTCCCGCTGTCTGATCCAGTTCAAGGAACTGAATGACGAAGCTCTGAGAGACGTTTTTCTCTATGAAGTCGCTGACCGGCTGCGGTTTCGCTACCGTGGCTATACGCTGTGTCTTCTGCCCAGCAGTGAAGAAAAAAGCGCCGCCCGGGGTTTCAGCCATCTGCGTCTGATGTTTGCCTGTCTGAAGATGCCGATGATCGAACCGTTTCGCAAAGTGACATCACAGGATCAGAAGAATCTGAACCGCGAAGAACGTCTTGCCATGCAGGATGCCATCATTCTGAAAGACGGTGTGCAGCTGCCGGAAAAGATCCTGCTGTGCGATGATACCATCACGACCGGAGCGACCATGCT
Organism: Solobacterium sp.; assembly: GCA_017404505.1. Classification (GTDB taxonomy): domain Bacteria; phylum Bacillota_I; class Bacilli_A; order Erysipelotrichales; family Erysipelotrichaceae; genus Bulleidia. The sequence continues at coordinate 84,991 of JAFRCE010000002.1, forward strand.
CGGAGCCCTTGCGGCACTGGGACAGAAGGCGCAAAAAGTGCGTATTTATGCGGTCTCGGCAAATATCAGATGGTTATAGGATTCATTGCCTTTTATACCCGTTATCTGTATAATATTAGGGCTTGAGGCTGAAAAAATGGAGGTTTTATGGCAAATTTGATATCCAAATTGTTCAATGAAGATGGCCGTAGACTGAAACAGGTAGAAAAGAAGATCCAGAAGGTTCTTGATCTGGAAGAAGAATACAAAAACAAGTCGGATGAAGACCTGAAAGCGATGACTCCTTATCTGAAGGAAAAACTCGCCAACGGGGCAACACTGGACGATATTTTCACAGAAGCTTTCGCGACAGCCCGTGAAGCCTGCCGCCGTGTCATCGGGGAATTCCCGTATCCGGTGCAGCTGATGGGTGCCGCTGTCCTGCAGGGCGGCGATATCGCGGAAATGAAGACCGGTGAAGGTAAGACGCTGACTTCCGTCATGGCTGTTTACCTGAACGCTCTGGAAGGCAAGGGCGTGCATGTCGTAACCGTCAACGAATATCTTTCCAAGCGTGACTCGGAATGGATGGGACAGATTCACAGATGGCTGGGCCTGACGGTCGGTCTGAATCTGCGTCAGCTTTCCAAACCGCAGAAGCGGGCAGCTTACGCCTGTGACATTACTTATACGACAAACTCGGAACTGGGTTTCGATTATCTGCGTGACAACATGGTCACCCGTGTGCAGGACAGAGTTCTGCGCGGTCTGAATTTCGCCCTCGTCGACGAAGTTGACTCGATCCTGATCGATGAATCCCGGACACCGCTTATTATTTCCGGCGGCCAGAAGCAGACAGCCAACCTGTATCTGCAGACAGACCGCTTCGTCAAACGTCTGAAGGAAGAGGAAGACTATGAGGTCGACGTCAAGAGCCGTTCCGTACAGCTGACGGAACAGGGCGTTTCCAAGGCTGAGCGTGTCTTCCGTGTCGAGAATCTGTATGATCTGAGTCATACCCAGCTTCTCCATCACATCAACCAGGCGCTGAAGGCGAACTATGTCATGATGCGCGACGTTGAATATGTCGTGGATGAGGAAGAAGACGAAATCGTCATCGTCGACCCGAATACCGGCCGTCTGATGAAGGGACGTCAGTGGTCTGACGGTCTGCATCAGGCTGTTGAAGCCAAGGAAGGCATCTCCATCAAGCAGGAGACGACGACCCTGGCTACCATCACATATCAGAATTTCTTCCGTCTGTACAACAAGCTGTCCGGTATGACCGGTACCGCCAAGACAGAGGAAGAAGAATTCCTGGAAATCTACAACATGTTCGTTGTCGAGATTCCCACCAACAAACCGGTCAAGCGTATCGACTACCCGGATGCGGTTTACGGCACCAAGAAAGCGAAATTCAAAGCGCTTGTCGATGAGGTCGTGGAACGGCATGCCAAGGGACAGCCGATCCTGGTCGGCACCATCGCGGTCGAAACATCCGAACTGATTTCGAAATACCTGAAGGAAAGAAAGATTCCCCATCAGGTTCTGAATGCGAAGAACCATGCCCGTGAAGCGGATATCATCGCGCATGCCGGACGTATGGGGGCGGTTACGATCGCCACCAACATGGCCGGCCGTGGTACCGATATCAAGCTCGGTGAAGGTGTCAGAGAACTTGGCGGTCTTTGCGTCCTTGGTTCGGAGCGTCATGAATCCAGACGTATCGACAACCAGCTGCGCGGCCGTTCCGGACGTCAGGGCGACCCGGGTATGTCCCGTTTCTTCGTCTCCGTGCAGGATGATCTGATGATCCGTTTCGGATCGGAACGGATGGAAGGTCTGTTCGCTTCGCTGGGTGATGAGGTCATTGAATCCAAAACGGTTACCAAAGCGATCTCCAGTGCCCAGAGACGTGTCGAAGGTGTCAACTACGACGCCCGTAAACAGCTGCTTCAGTATGACGATGTCATGCGCCAGCAGCGTGAAACCATGTATGAGCAGAGAGATTTCATTCTCGAGAATGACGATGTCCATTCGGTCATTCATGACATGTTCCGCCGGGTCATTTCCGATATGGTCGCTTCTCACGTCGATCCGGAATCCCGTCAGATGGAAGTTGACTGCGAAAGCCTGATCAAGGGTCTGAACGATATCGGCTTCAAAGACCTTGTATCCATGGCGGACATTCAGGGTCAGAACAATAACGACGTCATTCAGATCTGCCTTGATAAAGCATGGCAGTACTATGAAAACAAGATCGAACCGATCAGAGCACGCATGCTGGCGATCGAAAAGGAAGTCGCCCTCAGAATGTTTGACCGTGCCTGGTCGAATCATATCGATACGATGGACAAGCTGCGCAACGGTATCGGTCTGAGAGGCTATGCCTCAAAGAATCCGCTGCAGGCATATGTCCAGGAAGGTTATGAATTATTCCAGGGAATGATGCAGACGATCTCACAGGATATCGTGTCCTACTGCATGAACGTCCGTGTCGTCCCTGCTCAGCAGAAACAGGAGGCTTAATATGGAATTGTTTGAAATGAAACAGAGCGTAGCTCGCAGCCAGGCCAAATTGGAGTCGCTTGGCTCCTCTCTTTGACCTCGCGTCTAAGCAGGAGAAAATTAACGAAAATAACGAATTGATGAATGCGGCTGATTTCTGGAACGATCAGAAAAGAGCTCAGAAGATCATCCGCGAAACAAACCAGCTGAAAGGACTGCTGGACACTTACGAAAGTCTCAGTGCCGGACTTTCTGATCTTGCCGAAGGAATCAGTGAACTGTCGGTATCCTTTGATCCGGACATGAATGAGATCATTGAGGAAGAATACAGTGATGTCATGAAGAAATTTGACGCTTTTGAGATCCAGGTTCTTCTCTCCGGTGAATACGACAACCACAATGCCATTCTCGAAATCCACCCGGGAGCGGGCGGAACCGAGGCCATGGACTGGGCTTCCATGCTGTACCGCATGTATATGAGATGGGCGGAGCGGCATGGCTACAAGATCACTCTGATGGACTATCAGGAAGGTGAAGAAGCCGGTATGAAGTCCTGCTCGGTGCTGATCGAAGGCCCGATGGCCTATGGCTATCTGAAGGCGGAAAACGGCGTTCATCGTCTGGTCAGAATCTCGCCGTTTGATTCCAATGCCCGCCGCCACACGAGCTTTGCCTCGGTGGAAGTCATGCCGCAGTTCGAGGACGACGTGGACATTGAAATTGACGACAAAGACCTGGATGTCATTACGATGCGTTCTTCCGGCGCCGGCGGCCAGCACATCAACAAGACCGACAGTGCCGTGCGCATGACCCATAAGCCGACCGGTATCGTCGTCTTCTGTCAGACCCAGAGATCACAGCTGCAGAACCGTGAAGCGTGCCTGAACATGCTGAAATCAAAACTGCTGCAGCTCAAGATCCGTGAGAATGAAGAACGTGCGGCTGCTGTCCGCGGCGAAGTGAAGGCGAACGAATGGGGATCTCAGATCCGCTCCTATGTCTTCCACCCGTATTCCATGGTCAAGGATCTGCGTACTGCTCATGAAACCGGCAATATCCAGGCTGTCATGGACGGTGATCTGGACGGTTTCATCGACAGCTATCTGCGCAGCCAGATCCAGGGCTGAAGATATGCGCAAAACAATCGTCATACCAATTACGGATGATTTAAACGGCCTTAAGATCAAGGCCGTTTTGTCACAGTCCGTCGGTCTGTCCAGACGGGAGATCTCGCGTCTGAAATTCACCGAAAACGGTATTCTTCTCAATGGCAGTTCCGCCTACATCACCGCTGTCGTGCAGACCGGCGACAGGCTGGAAATCAATTTCCCGGATTATGATCTGGCGCACTATACGCGGATCAGCGGCAAACCGCAGATTCTGTATGAAGACGAGGATCTCGTCGTCGTCAACAAACCGGCCGGCATGCCGTGTCACCCCAGCCATGAACACCTTGACGACGATATGGGGACCCTGCTGCAGAATTATTACGGTTCATCCTTTACGATCCGGGCTGTCGGCCGGCTGGACAAGGACGTTTCCGGCATCATGCTGTATGCGAAAAACCAGCCCGCGGCAGCCAGGCTTTCCCGGCAGCGGACAGAATGTCTTCTGAAAAAGACCTATACTGCCATCGCGGAAGGAATCCTTGATGAAAAGAAAGGAATCCTGCGGTACCGGCTGGCAAAGAAGGAAGGGCATCGTGACCGCCGCATTTCCCGGAACGGTCAGGAATGCGTGACGGAGTATGAAGTGATTGCCGAGCATGGCAGTCTTTCCGTTCTGCATGTCTCGATCATCACCGGCCGCACTCATCAGATCAGAGCCGGCATGGCATACGCGGGTCATCCGCTATGCGGCGACAGGCTGTACGGCGGCCACACGGAGTTGATTCCCCGGCCTGCTCTGCACTGTTCAAAACTGGTTTTTGAACAGCCGTTTACAAAGGAACAGGTTCAGATCGAATGTGAACCGGCTGAAGATATGAAAAGACTTCTGGGATAATCTCAGAAGTCTTTTTGTCCGATTCAAAGCCAGTCGGTATACCAGAAATAAGCGGTTTTCGCATCCAGATGGACCGGCTGGGAGAAGTGGATCTTTTTTCTCTGGAACAGGTCAATGCCATCCTGAACTTCCGGATCGAAATAAGCATCAACCGGCTGATCGCTGATATTGACAGCGAAAGTCAGCTGGCCTTTTTCGTTGCGGCGGCGGAATACATACTGCTGATTCTGCAACCATACCTGTTTATAGTCGCCGTCAGTGAAGACGGAATATGACCTGCGCATTTCACAGAGGCGGGCGATATAGTCACTCAGGCTGTTCCATTCCGGTACTTTGAATTCCGGCCGCAGCTGGTGGTCGGTAAACTTTGTCCGGGCGCCTTTGACACCCCATTCACTGCCATAATAGATACATGGCATTCCAGGCATGGCAAACATCAGCGAGTAGGTAAGCGGCAGGTCTCTTGCGTCATTCAGAACGCTGGCCAGCCGGTCGACGTCGTGGTTGTCCGCGAAGGACAGAAGATGTCTGCCGCGGTAAAGCGTCCACGGATCACTGCCGAACTGGCGGTTCAGGGAATGGCCGATTTCAAACAGGTTCTTTGAATTCATTGAGGAAAAGAGACCTTTGCGGCATTCATAATTGGTAACGCTGTCCAGCAGTCCGTCCTGCATCAGTACATTGTAGTCGCCGCCGATCATTTCACCGATAAACAGGAAGTCGGGATCGTAGGAGCGGATATGGCTGCACAGTTCCCGCATGAAGTTTCTGTCTACCATGTAGGCTACGTCAAGACGCAGTCCGTCGATGCCGAACTCGGCGATCCACTGATCGGCACGCTCGATCAGATAGCGGCGTACCGTTTCGTTCTGCATATTCAGTTTGACCAGTTCGTTGTGGCCTTCCCAGCCTTCATACCAGAAACCGTCCTGATGATTGTGATCATCAAAGTTGATATGGAACCAGTCTTTATAGGGGGAATCCCATTTCTTCTGTATGACGTCCTGGAAGTAGCCGAAACCGCGGCCGACATGATTGAATACACCGTCCAGGATCACTTTGATGCCGGCATCGTGCAGGGCGTTGCATACCGCGGCGAAGTCGTCATTGGAACCAAGACGGCAGTCGATTCTGCTGAAATCACGGGTATCGTAGCCATGCCTGTCACTTTCGAAAACAGGGTTGAACAGAATTGCCGTAATGCCGAGTTTTTTGAAATGGGGGATCCAGTCAATGACACGCAGGATCCGGCTGGCGAAAACGCCGTCATTGTGTTTCGGCGCGCCGCAGAATCCCAGCGGATAGATCTGATAGAATATCTGATTAAAGTCCATCAAAACTCACCTGGCCTTTCTTGTAGAGACGGATCATTTCCGATGTCAGTGAGACCGTATCGGGACTGTCGATATCTTCATCGCGGCCGGCCCATCTTGCGACTTTCAGTTCACTCTCGTCCATGGTAATGGTGTCTTTGCCTTTGACGCGGCAGAAAAAGCCAAACAGCAGGGTGGAAGAGAACGACCAGGGCTGGCATTTGTAATAGTGAAGGTGTTCCACATCAATGCCGGCTTCTTCTCTGACTTCCCGGATCACGGTTTCTTCTATTGTTTCGCCAATCTCGGTAAACCCGGAAATCAGTGCGTAGTTATTGTAGGTGCTGTGCGCGAACTTCGTCACGAGGATCTGATCCTTTTCGTTGATGACCGCGACGATCACAGCTGGTGAGATCTTCGGGTAAACGATATTTCCGCATCTTTCACAGCGCATTGCCCGTTCTTTTTTATCACGGATCATCGGATAGGAACAGCGGCCGCAGTACTGGTTGTCATTCATCCACTGGTACAGCTGCCAGGCGGTAATGGCCGCGAAGGCAAGATGCTGCGGCTGATAGCTGCGCAGTGAGCGGACAGGGATGGTGACATGGGCGGCTTCCGGTTCGCTGATCAGGAAAAAACCGGTGCTGTTGATCTCAAACAGAAAGGTATAACTGCTGTAATAAGCCAAATCTTCGAAACGGAAAAAAGTCTCATCCGTTTTGACGACGGCCTGGCTGCCGGCAAAGGCAAACAGGTAATCACCGGTACGGGGTGAGCGCGGCAGATATTCATTGTGAAGCTTATAAGGGTATATATCCTGTATCATATAAAGAAAATGCCCATCCGGGCTCCCAACAAATTTATTATATACAAATAATTTTTGAAATTAAAGACTGTCATTCATTCACGGCATTGATATATTAAAAGTGAAGATAGAAGTACCAATTATCAAGGAGGTACAGATCATGAAAGAGGTATTGCTCAATTACAATTAAAAGTCTTCTGAAAAGAAGACATAAAAAAAGAAATTGAGTAAAAAAAGAGAATCAGTACTTACAAAGGAGGTATTGATCATGAAGGAGATTTTACTCGAAATTCACTAACCGTCCACTTGGATAAATGCAGAAATGTCCAGGGGGACGTAGAAAAAACAAAGCTTCACAAAAAAAGAAAGTGAAAGTCTGCATGAGGGCAGACCAATGGCAAATTTCGGTTAACAACTGAATATTGAAATCATGCAGCGAAAGCTGTAAACATAGAAATAAATATTTCATGGCGATGGTGAAAGCATCGCATGAGAAAGAAAAAAAAGAAAGTGACATTTCACCGAAAACAGCAAATCGGAAATTTCAAAAAAAAAACTATAATTAAGAAAAGATCCCTGTAAAGAAAGGGATCTTTTTTTGGTTAATCAAACAGGTCAATGTCAGTTTCCGTAAACCCGCTGTCCGTCAGAACACTCAGTGACCGGAAACCGGCTTTCCGGATCAGGGCAAGAGCCTGCGGATAATAGCAGTCCAGATCGTTCCGGTTGTGGCAGTCGCTGTTCAGCATGATCCTGGCACCTTTTTCTTTCAGATAACAAAGCAGATTGAAGGCCGGATAGGGTGTTCTGCGGGTGCCCCTGGCAATCGCGCCGGTATTGACTTCGAAGATCCGCTCAGTGCCGAGGTCATCAATGGCGTCCGTCATGACGCGGACATAAGCGGGATCGTCAAAGCGGATATAGGATTCGTCTTCATTGTATTTGGTAATCAGATCCAGATGGCCGATCATATCGATTTCCGGCCAGCTTTTCAGCGTGTGGTAACAGGAACAGTAATCTTTCGCAAGCCGGACGAAATCATTGCCGTACCATTCCTGAAGATATTTTTCAAAGACTTCTCTTGAATAATCGACCGGGAAGACTGCGCCGTCTTTTTCAACGCAGTGCACACTGCCGATCATGTAGTCATACGGTGTTTTGTCTTTGATCCGGTAAAGAACGTCGACTTCCGTGCCAAGATAGATCGTTATCTGATCCCGGTATTTTTCCCGGAGGGCGTTTACATCACGGATGTAGTCCTTTGTGCCGGCAAGACTCATGGCATAGTCGTCATATTCCACATGGCCATGGCCGCTGAAGCCCAGGATGTCAAAGTGTTTTTCAATGGCACTCAGCACCATTTCTTCCGGTGTGTCGTTGCCGTCGCAGTAGACGGTATGGGTGTGCAGGTTCTGTTTCATGATTGCCTCATTTCTTATGGTCAGCGGAAACGGGATGCCGCGAAGACGGCGGCTGCCGAACAGGCCAGCGGGATCAGAAGCGGCATCGGATACGGTATAAACTGCGGCAGGATAAAACCGAAAAGGGAAACGGCCGCCGCGTGATAAATGATCACAGCGAGCTCGGCATACTGGATGCGGCTGTTCAGAGCCTGGGAAATACGGATGGCTTTAATGAAATCAGAAAGCCGTTTTCTGGTCAGCTGCAGACCGATATTCTCATAGGAAGTCTGTGCGCCGGAACCGATAATGACGGATACGTCGGCCGGCAGGGCGGTGATGTGAGAACTATTTCCGGAAAGATACGCGCTGACTTCATTGGCATCGGACGCATTTTGCAGAAGCCGTTCGATTTCATATCGAGCTGGCTGGTGAATGACGTTTTCCAGCTGCAGTTCTTTCTGCAGCAGCAGCGATTCATCGGCGCTGCCGTCACTCAGCAGACAGATGTCGATTCCCATATTCTGCAGTTCCCTGACAGCTTCCGGTACACCGGGAAGCATCGGCCGGATGGCGGCGATCAGGCCGATGATCCGGTCTTCTTCAGTAAACAGCAGAACCCGCTTGCCTTCCTGGCGCAGTCTGCTGATCAGTGGATCCCAGTCATCGGTATCGATGCCGTGGCTGAGGATCTCCTCCATGAAACCGGCAGAATAGCGGCTCATGGACTGAATCGCCTGGCGGCCGCGGGAACTGAGACGGGTAAACTCTTCTTTGTCGATGCCGGCGATCCGGCGGGTTTTCAGATATCTGGTAACCGCTCTTGCGAACGGCTGTTCAGAACGGCTTTCCAATGCGTAGGCTATGTATTCGAATTCGCTTTCCGACAGTCCGGAAGCAGGAATAAAATCGGTTACCGTCAGTTCGTCGTCGGTGATGGAATGATTCTGTTCCATGACGGCCAGATCGACGCGCCCCGTCATCTCCAGGGCATCAACGGTGCGGAACAGGATGTGTTCGGCAGCCGCGCCGCGGGCTGAATGCATGACGGCGTTGGCGGAAGTCAGTGACAGAGCCGGCAGGGCCGCACAGGCCAGGACCGACATGGCAGCTGAGAAGGCGAAGACAGGATCATGCCGCAGGGTATACCAGCCAAGGCCGGAAAGAAGAACAGCCAGCAGCGTATACAGGAACAGATTGCCGGTAAAACTCTTGAAGGGCGAACGGAAGGATCCGTCTGAAGCGGTCTTTTCAGCCATTTCAGCCAGTTTCATCATCGCGGTCGTGTTGCCGACCCGCTCGGCTTTCAGGGCAATGGATCCTTTCAGGCATTTTGAGTTGGCATAGACATAAGAACCTTTTGTTTTTTCGACCGGTTTTTCCCAGCCGGTCAGAGCGGATTCATCCATGACCGCGAAGCCTTTGTACACCCGGCCATCCGCCGGAACGATCTCGCCGGGACGGATGACAATGATCTGATCGACTTTCAGGTCACTGACCGCTTCCATGGTTTCCTGATGATCTTTGTAAACGGCGGCGGTCCGCGGCAGCAGACTGTGCTGCGGCTGCAGATACGCGGTGCGGCAAAGCCGCAGCCAGTCGCGGATCAGCATGGCATAAAACAGAGCCCACGAACTGTCGGCAAACAGCAGAACCGACTGAATATCCTGCCGCACCAGCAGAACGATGCCGCAGACAAAAGTCAGACAGGCGATCAGAACCGCCGCGAAGATACTGATGCTTTTGGGGTTTTTCAGCTCCTGCAGGGCATCCGGAATGACACTGCGGGTCAGATAAAAGACCGCCAGACTGAAGCCGGGGGCGATCCACATGCCGAACGGGAGCCAGCGGCAGATCAATCCGGCCGCGCCAAGCAAAGCGCATACGGCAAGCGGAAGCGAGAAAACATGACGGTCTGATGGGACAGATGTCTCTTCTGTTTCCTCTTTCAGATAAGCCTGGTAGCCTGCTTCGCGGACGGCCTGTATAATACGGTTCGGACGGATCAGTTCATCGTCGAATTCCACGGAAAGGGTGTGATTTTCAATACTGATCGACGCGCTTCTGACGCCGCTCAGCGATCTGACTTTTCTTTCAATGGAATCGGCGCTGACCTGAATGGAAATGTCGGAAACCGAAAATGTCTTTTGTGTGATAGCCATAATACCTCATTAATTCTAATGAAAAATCATTTCCCGTCAAATCTGCGGTTCGTAAAAAGAAAGACCTGTTCCAGAAAGAAACAGATCCTTTTGAAAACGGACAAAGCAGAACAGCAGCTGAAAGGGAAACCGGATTCCATCCTCTGATCCAGGTGTGTACCGGGCTGATCCAGGTGAGACAGAAATGGAAATGGCGCTTTTCTTCATACCCTGATTATACATGCAGGAAGGGAAAAATGGGCACCAGGCTATCCGCACGAAAAACTTACAGTGTTCGTGTTTTTGGCTCATGAGAAGACAGGAGGGACGAAAAAAAGGTATGATAGAGTACAGAAGTCGGAAGAGAGGCATATTATGACACCAAAAGAACGGGTCGCTTTATTGAGACAATATATGAAGGAGGAAGGGATCGACATCTATTACATTCCGAATGAGGACGATCATCTTTCCGAAGAATACACCGCGGATTATTTTAAATGCAAATCGTTTATTTCCGGTTTTTCCGGTGAAGCGGGATGCACGATCGTTTCGCAGGATTTCGCCGGTCTGTGGACCGACGGCCGTTATTTCACCCAGGCGGAACAGGAACTGGCGGGGACCGGCGTGGAACTGATGCGTATGGGGCAGGAAGGCGTTCTGGATCCGCTGGCTTTCCTGGCTGCCAACACACCGGAAAACGGTGTTCTCGGCTATGACGGCCGGGTCGTTTCGGCAGCTTCTTCCCGGTATCTGAAAGAAGTTCTGAAAAAGAAAAACGCGAAACTGTCCGTGCATCATGATCTGGCCGGCAAAGTGTGGGGCGAAGACCGCCCGGCCATGCCGCAGGAAAAGATTTACACACTGGCCCAGAAGTATACCGGCGAAAGCGTGAAGGATAAAATCAGCCGTACGCGGGCGAAGATGCAGGAAAAAGGCGCTGACGTTCTGATCCTGACCGCTCTGGAAGATCCCTGCTGGCTGCTGAATATCCGCGGCAATGATATTGTCTGCACACCGGTTTCCTATGCTTTCGCGATGGTGAGCATGGACAGTGTCAGCTATTATATCGATTCTGCCAAACTGACGAAAAAGACCGTTAAACACCTGCAGGACAACGGCGTTTCCATCCGGGCTTATGAAGCGCTGGCGGAAGATCTTGCCGCTTTGCATGGCAAGACTGTCTGGGCAGCGCTGCGCACCCTGAACACGGAACTGTATGCCGCGCTGGCGGAGGATAACCGCATTCTGAACGAGCCCTCGCCGCTGCTGCTGTTCAGGGCTGTCAAGAATGAGACAGAGATCCGCAATATCCGTAATGCGCATGTAAAGGACGGCATTGCCATGGTCCGCTTTATCAAATGGGTCAAGGAAACCGTCGGTGAAAAGAAGATGACGGAAGTGACGGCCCAGAATTACCTCTATGATCTGCGTGCCGCCCAGGCGGATTACATCGAGCCTTCTTTCCCGACCATCTCCGCCTATCAGGCCAATGGCGCGATGATGCATTATTCGGCCACCGACGAAAACCATGCCAAAGTGGAACCGCGCGGCTTCCTGCTGGTGGACTCGGGCGGAACCTATAAAGACGGCACGACGGATATCACCCGTACGATTTCCCTTGGCCGGCTGAGCAAAGAAGAAAAGATGTTGTATACAAAAGTCCTGAAAGGCCATATGGCACTTGGCCATGCCAGATTCCTTTACGGCACCTGCGGCAATAACCTGGATATTCTTGCCCGCGGTCCTTTATGGGACATCAATATCGATTACCAGTGCGGCACCGGCCACGGCGTCGGTCATGTGCTCAGTGTTCACGAAGGTCCGCACGGCATCCGCTGGGGAATGGGCACACCGGCCCGGCCGGCTGTCCGGCTTGAACCAGGTATGATCGTCACCAACGAACCGGGTGTCTATATGCCGCACAAACTCGGCATTCGCATTGAGAACGAACTGCTGGTAACCAGAGGCGAAAAGAACTTTTACGGCCAGTTCCTGTATTTTGAAGATGTCACTTACTGTCCGTACGATCTGGAAGCCATCGATCTGAAATACCTGAGCGACGAGGAAATCGGCTGGCTGAACGATTATCATCAGAACGTGTATCGGATCCTTTCTCCGCATCTGAACAAAGAAGAGAAGAAATGGCTGCGCGAGGCAACCAGGAAAGTGAAAAGATGAAACTTGTATCATGGAACGTAAACGGGCTGCGGGCCTGTATGAAAAAGGGATTTGCGGATTTCTTCATGACTGCTGACGCGGATATTTTCGCGGTGCAGGAAACAAAAATGCAGCCGGAACAGTTGGAAGACGACATGCGCTTCACCGGCTATCATATGTATATGAACAGCGCCGAAAGAAAAGGCTATTCCGGCACGCTGGTCTATACCCGCAGCGAGCCGCTGTCCGTGCAGTATGAAATTGAAGGCGACACGACGAAAGAAGGACGTGTGATCACCCTTGAATACCCGGATTTCTATTTTGTCTGCGCTTATGTGCCGAATTCCAAGGAAGGTCTTGTCCGGCTGCCTTACCGTATGGAATGGGAAGAGCTTCTGAAGGCGCATCTCAGAAAACTTGACGCTGTCAAACCGGTTATCTATACCGGTGATCTGAATGTCGCCCATAACGAAATCGACATTAAAAATCCGGAAACGAATCATAAGAACGCCGGCTTCTCAGATGAGGAAAGAGAGAAGATGACACAGCTTCTCGCGGCCGGTTTCCGCGATACTTTCCGTACCCTTTATCCGGAAGAAGTGAAGTATTCCTGGTGGAGCTACCGCTTCAAGGCCAGAGAAAGAAACACCGGCTGGCGCATCGATTATTTCCTTGTTTCAGAGAGAATCATGGACAAAGTAACCGAAGCGGGGATTCACAATGATGTTCTCGGATCGGACCACTGTCCGGTATCGCTGAATATATCTTTATAAGTGCGAATCCTGTATAATTAGGAATGTTTTCAGGGGGTAAACTGCTATGGATGTAAAATCTATGGTTAACAGATATCGCGGCGAACTGCTTGCCAGACTTGGCAAACTGGTCGCCATCAACAGTGAAATGGGTACGGCGAGTGAAGACGCGCCGTTTGGCGAGGCACCGAAAAAAGCGCTTCTGACTGCTTTGGACATGATGGCCAGGGACGGTTTTGTGACGAAGGATGTGGATCATTACGCCGGTTATGCCGAAATGGGCGAAGGTGAGAAACTGATCGGCATCGTCGGACATCTGGATATCGTTCCGGCCCGCAAAGAAGACGGCTGGGATACTGATCCGTTTGTCATGACCGAGAAAGACGGCATTCTGTACGGCCGCGGTGTCAGCGATGACAAAGGCGCTGTCGTTGCCGCAATGATCGCCATGAAGGTGATCCGCGACATGAACGTTCCGCTTCATAAGCGGATCCGTCTGATCATGGGAACCAATGAGGAAAACGGTTCGAAATGCCTCGAGCATTATGTAGAAAAGGAAGGCTCCTGTGACTACGGCTTCACACCGGACGGCGAGTTCCCGGGTGTGCATGGTGAAAAGGGCATGGTCGCGGCTGTCTACCGTTCCAAGCTGACCGGCATCCGCGCCATTCAGGGTGGCACAGCCAGAAATGTCGTCTGTCCGAAATGCACGGTAACGGTCGACAAAGCCAGTTTCTCCCGCAAGAAACTGGAAGATTATTTCAATAACAACGATCTGGAATTCTCGATCGGGGAAAGTGAAAAGGGAATCGATATCACGGTTGTCGGCGTGGCCGCGCATGCCAGTACGCCGGAACTTGGTGTCAATGCCATTTCCTGGCTCTTTATGGGTCTGAAGGAAGCCGGCTATCAGGACCCGTTCGTGAATTTCTACTGCTCACATATCGGTCTGAACACGGACGGTGAAGGCCTTGGCTGCAAATGCGAGGATGAATACGGAGCCCTGACTCTGAATGCCGGTGTGATCGGCATGAAGGACGGTATCGTCGAGGGATCGATCGACATCCGCTTCCCGGTCACGTTCAGTTCCCGCAAGGTCATCGGCATGATGAAAGACCGTCTTTCTGACGAAGGCGGTGAAGTGGAAGTTCTGCATGGTGTCGAACCGCTGTTCTTCCCGCCGGATTCACCGCTGGTAACATCTCTGCTGAGTGCCTATCAGGAAGTCACCGGTGATTTTGAGACAATGCCGATGACGATCGGCGGCGGTACATACGCCAAGGAAATCGAGAATACGATCGCCTTCGGATGTGCTTTCCCCGGCAAGGACTACCGCATCCACAATACCAATGAATGGGTGCCGGTCGATGAGCTGCTTCTGCAGGCGGAAATCTACGTCAGAGCGATTCTGAAACTGCTGAGTCTTTAAGCAATCCGCAAGATCCTGTCACATGACAGGATTTTTCGTTGTCCGGCTGACGGGATACAAATAATGCTATAATATAAAAGTTATGAAGAAAGCCGCTCTGATCTACGATTTTGATAAAACCCTCTGCACCAAGGACATGCAGGAATACAGCCTGATTCCGGCCCTTGGCTATGATAACCCGGGTGAATTCTGGAACGAGGTAACGGAACTGACGATCCGCAACCATATGGACAGCATCAGTTCGTATCTGTATGTTCTCCAGCATAAATTCGCGGAACAGAACAATCCGCTCCGCAAGGATATGTTCTTCAGTCTGGGCAAGGAGATCGTTCTTTATCCCGGTGTGGATACATGGTTCAAACGAATCAATGAATACGGCCGCAAAGCCGGCTTCCTGATCGAGCACTACATTATTTCCTCGGGTATGAAGGAAATCATCGAAGCAGTACCGATCGCGGACGAATTCACGAGAATCTATGCCTGCCGTTATTTCTATGAGAACGGCATCGCCGTATGGCCGGCCCAGATCGTCAACTATACGACCAAGACACAGTATATCTTCCGCATCAACAAACAGGTTCTTGACGAAAATGACGACAAGGACCTGAATGAATATGTCGATCCGAAAAAACGGCCGCTGCCATTCAGCCGGATGGTGTATATCGCGGACGGTATCACGGATATTCCCTGTATGCGGCTGGTCAAGGAATACGGCGGCAAATCGATTGCGGTTTATAACAGAGAATCCGCAAAAGCCGAGAAAACAGCCCGGAAGCTGATCGATGACGGCCGGGCGAATTACATGGCCGCGGCGGATTACAGCGAAGGCAGTGACATGGAAGTGCTGATGAAAAAGATCATCGATCATATGAAGGCTGATGCCCGCCTGGAAGAACTTGAAGGACAATACAGATGACTGATAACAAGAAAACAAAGAATACTGCGAAAAAGAAAAAATTCAGAAATCCGCTGGCTGTGGTCCTGACCGTTCTGCTTGTCTTTCTTGGCATCGGCGTGACGTTTGCCGGCTGTCTGCATCTCAGCCATGACAAGATCATCGTCGCTGTGGATGCCGCATACGGCGGTGAACAGACCGGATACACCGGCATTGTCAATGAGGCGGAATTCAATGAAGGAGTCGTCAATGCGTTATGCGCACGACTGGCGGACGATGACCGTTTCATTGTGCTGCGCACCCACGACGCGGGTACTTCCCGGGCGATCCTGAACATTGTCAGGGAAATCAACGAATCAAGAGCGGACTTGGTGCTGAGCATTCATGCCGGCTATGACCCGGATCCGCAGAAAACCGGCATGCATATCTATGCCGAACAGCCGGCTTCGGATAATCATGAGCGCAGTCTGGAACTGGCCCGCTCGATCCGGGAAACATTCGCGGAAGATCTGAGCGCCGAAGTGAATTACATGTATTATGAACCGATCGGCGAGGACAGATACCAGATGAAAGTCGTTGGCGAGAACGATAAAAACGATTATGAGCTTGCCACCTGGACGATCATGGAAAAGACGCTTGTCCCGGCAGTTGTCACGGAACAGATCTATGTCAGCAATGAGGCGGATGTCTCAGCCTGGGCTAATGAAGAAGGCTATAAGAAAACAGCCGAACTGTATTACCGTGCTCTCTGCCGTTATTACGGCATCGATCAAAGAGCCGCAAAACCGAAGAACTGAAGAGGGGAAGCCCTCTTTTTGCTTAACCGGAGGAGAACAGAATGGAATACTTCAAAACAGCGCCGCTGGCCAACGGCGTCACACTGATCACGGATCTGAGCGGTGTCTTCTTTTACCTCGTCGAAGGAAAGGAAAAGGCGGCTCTGATCGATACCGGCACGGGCATCGGCAATCTGGCGGAATTCGTAAAGACGCTGACGGACAAACCCCTGACGGTTCTCATCACGCACGTTCATCCGGATCATGCCGGCAATATCTATACCTTCGCCGACGAACAGGTATTCATTCCGGAAAAAGACCTGCCGGATCTGAACACGGATACCCTCAGTTATGAAACAAGAAGAGGATACTACATGATGATGAAGCAGATCATGGATCCGCAGGGCAGTCCGTGTCCGGATGAAATGATCGTCCGCTGCCGTGATATCAGACCGCAGACGGTTCAGGATCATGACGTCTTTGATCTGGGCGGCAGAAGTCTGGAAGCGGTGGCCATGCCCGGACATACCTTTGGGTCCACTGCTTATCTCGACCGGACGAACCGGATGATCTTTATGGGTGATGCGGCTAATCAGAATACACTGCTGTGCTGTGAGACGTCCGACACTCTGGAAAACTATTATCATGCCCTGCAGCGTCTGAAAGGCATGGAAGGCACCTATGATATCTTTCTCATCTGCCATGGCGCGCCACTGGCGCGAAAGAGCACGGTTGACGATCTGCTCGCCTTATGCGAAGAAGTCATGGCGGCGGAAAAACAGGGAAGGCATGTCGGAACGATTGCCGACGGTCTGAATCCTTACGGAGACGGCCGCCGGATCAGGGAAACAGACCGCTTCATGAACCGTCTGGACGGCGGCACCGGCAACCTGGTATACCGGCCGGCAAATGTCTGGAACAAGTAAAAAAGGAGTGGGATTTATGACATCTCACTCCTTTTCAATCGCTTTCTTCACTGCTTATTCCACTGTGTTCTGAAAGTCTACCGTGACATTTCCATTCGCGTCATAAACAACCGCGTCTTTGTCCAGAACCATTGTGTCGATGGCCGCCAGATAGGCTTTGACGGAAGGATATTCCGGCTCATAAGCCGCGACGATCTTTTTGGCGGCGCTTCCTTCATCCGACAGCAGCGCGTCGATGACGAACAGCTGGGCCTTGATGGAATTCATACAGAGTCTTTCAGGATCTGAGGGATCGAAGTCGATGCCGTGGAAGGTGCCGGTCGCACCGGCGGCATTGAACTGTACACCCGGCATGACGCAGGTGATATCACCGAAGTCAGAAGAGCCGGTACCCCAGTCTTCATAGTCAAAGCGCACTCTGGCTTCGCCGACCAGATCAGAGCAGCACGATTCCACCAGTTTCATGAATTCCTTGTCGTGATGTTCCGGCGCATATCCCGGCCGGTCTCTCAGTTCCACGCCGGCTCCGATCGCCAGGGCGGCTCCGGCCATGGCCCGGTTGACTTTTGTGTTTTCCCGCTTGATGGCAGTCAGAGTTTTGCCGCGGACATAGCTTTCGATCTTCATTTCGTCAGGAATGATATTTACCGCGCAGTTGACGCCCATCATGATCGGATGGAAACGGATCGTATCCTGATCCGGGAAGGTTTCCCGGAGGTCATTGACTGCCTGCAGACCCAGCATGGCCGCATACTGGGCGTTGATACCGAGATGCGGAGCACCGCCGGCATGGGATGATTTGCCTTTGAAACGGATCGTTTTGGCCATACAGCCGTTATTGCCGTAGCCGCACTCAAAATCATACGGTTCGCCTTCGCCGGCTGCCGTGCCGTGAACCATAATCGCCAGATCGACGCCGTCGAGAATGCCTCTGTGCATGAATTCCGTCTTGCCGCCAAGATATTTTATGACGCCTTTCTGCCGCAGTTCTTCCCGGAAATTCAGCTGGATCATTTCCTCGGCCGGCACGGCAATCAGCCGGATGGTTCCGCAGAGTCCGTCCAGTGCGTTTTCCTCTTTCAGCGCCGCCGCCAGACCAAGCAGGGCAGCCGACTGGGCGTGATGTCCGCAGCAATGTGTCATGCCGTTGACGGATTCCGGATGGTTGGCGATATCCAGGGCGTCCAGTTCTCCGAAAACAGCCAGCACAGGACCTTCCCTGCCGGTATTGACATCCACGTAAAAGCCGGGAATGTCACCAAAGCCGTCGATCTTTCCGGCCAGCACCGGCTCATAGCCGAGTTCCTGATACTTTTCAACCAGATAATTGTGAGCTTCCCATTCGGTGTAACCGGTCTGCGGATGTTTCCAGAGCCATCTTTCCGCTTCCAGAACCATCTGCCGGTATTTGTCGGCGTTGTTTACAAGCGTTGTCTGTCTTTCGTTCATGATCTCACCTCATCAATTACAGACAGTATAGTATATTACATGCATGCGCGGCTATTCGCATGCCGGCAGAAAAGCAATTTATCGTAGAAAATATATTTAAACGATCTTACGGAAACGCTTCGCTGTACGATGGAAGTATCAGAATGGGAGAAGATGAAAATGAACGCGAAAGAAAAGACATCCATGCCGGAGGATCTGCTGCGGAACGCGGCCGGCGGTGTGGATCCGACCAACGAAGACCTGCAAGGTTATATCAAGGTTTTACAGGAACGTCCGGGTATTCTGGAACGGCTGAATGCTTCCACGGCAGATGAGGAAGATATTGACTGTATCCTGAAATACTTTCCGACCATAGACCGGTTTACGTATATGGCGAGAAAGTTTTACGGCCGCAGCCTGGAAGAAATCGTTGCCATGATCGGATAATTGATTCTGACAGGAAAAAAACGCTGAAGCTGTCTTGTGACATTTCAGCGTTTTTTTTGGCAGTGGAGCTTACGAGGATCGAACTCGCGACCTCATGATTGCGAACCATGCGCTCTCCCAGCTGAGCTAAAGCCCCATTTGGACGTGCGCATATATCATATCCCTATTTGAGTAAGAATGTAAGGGCTGATTTATGATTTTTATACTCCAGATCGAGAATTGCCCCGTTGATCATCGTCATCGAGGGAATCGTATGACCGATATCTGCCTGATAGAGAACGGGAATATCAGGGAAAGCCAGCTGAATGGCGTCCTCATAATTCATGCCGGTGTCATTTGATTCAAACAGCACACGGCCGACCAGGATGGCTTTCGCATGTTCAAACCAGCCGGCATAGCGCATCTGCAGCAGAGTACGGTAGAAAACCTCAGCGCCTAAAGAGAAATTGTCAAAATACCAGATGATGCCGTCATCCTTGTAGCGTCTGACAAAATCTTTCGCGCCGTCATATTTCGTGCCGATCACGTCTTTCAGCACGTCGATGCAGCCGCCGATACAGCGGCCCTGCACATGCAGGGAATCAACGGTTCCAAGCCATCTGACCGGAGTGTCATATTCGATTTTTTCAGCCAGGAAGCCGGGTGTTTTCATATATTTCCGGAAGCTTTTCTGAACCGGCAGATCGCCGCTGATGATCTTCAGATTGTTTTTCAGAAAGACTGGAAGTGGGGAAATATCATAACTGCCGGCATTGCAGCCGTAAATCGTGGCGACGTCGTATTTTGTCGTATAGGGGAACAGCAGTCCGGTCGGATCGGAAGCGCCCATAAGCCATTTGGGGTTTTTCTGCATAGCCTTAAAATCGACATACGGCAGGATCTCAAACAGGAAATCACCGCCGGCTGCCGCCATGACGAAGTTCACATCTTCATCTTTGAAAAGAGAAACAAGTTCCGCCGCCCGGGTTTTCGCATCGCCGCCGCGCATGTCATTGACGCGGACAGACGGCGTTTCCTTGATCCGGTAGCCTTTCTTCTTCAGGGTCAGAAGCGAACGGTCAAAGTCTTCCAGTTTGCGGCCGACGCCGGCACTCGGCGCCGAGATGCCAATCGTATCGTTTTTCTGTAAAAAAGCAGGAAAGATCATAAGTCACCTCAAGTCTCTTATCAGTATACCATTAACGGCTGATACAATAGGGGAAGAAAAGGAAGCGGAAATGACACTCGCACTGATAACGGGCGGCTCGGAAGGAATCGGTCTGGAGCTGGCAAAATGCTTTGCCTCGGACGGAACCGATCTGATCCTGATGGCCCGTGATATGAAAAAACTGAATCAGGCAAAACAGCTGCTGGAAAAAACGTACGCTGTCCATGTGACGGTGATATCCAAAGACCTTTCTCAGCCGCACGCTGCTCGAGAACTGTATGAACAGCTGAAAGACAGAAATATCGACTATGTCATCAACAATGCCGGCTGCGGCACAGCCGACGCGTCATGGCGCATTCCGCCGGAACAGGATGAAGCGATGATCAGTGTTAATGTCACCTCAGTGACGGTTCTGACCAGCCTGTTTCTGAACGACATGCTGGCGCGAAACAGCGGCACGATCATGAATGTCGCTTCCACCGGCGCTTTTCTGCCCGGCCCGTATATTGCCTCCTATTATGCTTCCAAAGCATATGTATTGCGCTATACGGAAGCAGTGGCGGAAGAAGTCAGGGGCAGCGGCGTGCACGTGTGCTGCCTGTGTCCGGGACCTGCTGCCACTTCCTTTTACCGCAAATCGCGTCAGAAAGTTCCTTCTTTTGCCATGCAGGCGGCCGACTGCGCGGCGTATGCCTATGCGAAGATGAAAAGCGGTCAGACAGTCATTGTCCCAGGGATGATTAACCAACTTTCCCGGCTGGTGCCGAAAAAACCGGCCATGTATTTTGTTGGAAAACTGAAAAAGAAAAAAGACGGCTGATTCATGATTCAGTCGTCTTTTGAAAACCAGGAACGGATCCGCAGATAGATGCGCATGAAGAAGTTTTTCTCACGCGGAATGGTCAGTGTGTAGTCCTTGCTGAAGAGGACATGGTCACCGCCTTTGACGATCAGCGCGCCGGAGACTTCTCGCTCTTCATAGCTTGCCTTGACTTCATCCGGCAGGGTGATGGTCACGGATGTCTTCCATTCTTCCGGCAGGTCCAGGGTCAGCTCCTGCGGTGCTTCAATATACAGCATTTCCTTGTCGAAGGAATGGTTCACCGTGATCGTATGCAGCACTTCGCCGGAGGTGAAGAAGGTCTTGCGGTGCCAGCTGTGCAGTTTCTGCATGGTTTCACTGGCATCCACGACATGCAGGGGATCTTCCATCACGTCACTGGCATTGCCGGTGACAACGATCAGATTCAGATTGTTGATCTTCGTCCAGTAAGCCAGACAGTAGCCGGCTTCGTAGGTGAAACCGGTTTTGCCGCCGATCATTTCCGAAATGTCGACTTCCTGACGGTCAGCTGCCATGGTGGCGGTGGAATAGATGTCGACGCCGTCCGGGAAGGTGGCAACGCTGCCGAGATGGTATTCGTTGGTGCTGAAGATCGTCCGGAACATTTCATTCTGCAGGCAGTAATCCAGCAGTTTCGCCATATCTCTGGCTGTTGAATAGTGATCCGGATCATGCAGTCCGGAAGTGTTGACGAAATGGGTGTTCGTCATGCCAAGTGCCTTGGCCTTCATGTTCATCAGGTCGACATAGGCATCGATACTGCCGGACACTTTCGAAGCCAGGGCGTTCGTCGCGTCGGCTGCTGAAGGCAGGGCGACCGCATAAAGCAGATCGCGGATAATCGGATCGTCACCTGGTTCATAGGCAATCCGGGAAGCATTTTCTTCCGCCAGACCGGCAGTCATTTCTTCTGTGATCGTGATCCGTTCGTCATAGTCTTTGATATTCTCAATGGCTACGATGGCGGTCATCATCTTGGTCATGGAAGCCGGATACATCCGCTCGTCAGGATTCTTTTCGGATAAAACCTGACCGGTATCGGCATCCATGATGATGACATATTTACTGCGCAGGCTGTCTGCCAGAGTGTCGTCTGTTCCATCCGCCAGAACAGAGGCGGGGGAAAACAGGACGGACGCGGCAGTGAGTGCGCTCAGCAGGATTCGTCTTAGGGTTTTCTTCTTTTTCATGTTTTCTATTATATTGAAAAGAATGTATAAAGAAAGAGAAAAAGCCTGTTTTTAGCGTTTGCAGGTGATGAAAACGCTTTACACATATGGATTCATGAATGAATCGGTTTATAATAGAACAGATGAATCTGAAGGAGTCGAATGCTTATGAAAATCGGAATTATCGGTGCCATGGATATTGAAATCGTTAATCTGCTGGACCGGATGATCATCAGTAAATCAGAAGAAGCTGCCGGTATGAAATTCTACGTCGGAAAAATCGGCAAGATCAATACAGTCATTGTCCGTTCCGGTATCGGCAAGGTCAATGCCGCGACCTGCACCCAGATCATGATTGACCGTTTCAAGGTCACGCATATTATCAATACCGGTATTGCCGGCTCACTGGACAGCCGCATCAATGTCGGTGACGTGGTCGTTTCCACCGATACTGTTTATCATGATTTCAGCGTCGGCGCGTTCGGCTATCCGGCCGGTCAGGTTCCCGGTCATGACGGACTTGGCTTCAAAGCCGATGAATCCCTGCGGCAGAAGATCCTCGATGCCATCCGCACCAGTGCTCCGGATATCGGCGTGCATGAAGGCAGAATTGCCAGCGGTGACCAGTTTATCGCATCCCAGGAGAAGAAAGACTTTATCCGCGGTACATTCGGCGCTCTGTGTACGGAAATGGAAGGCTGCGCGATTGCCCACACGGCTGAGCGGAACGGCATTCCGTTTGTCATTGTCCGCTATATCTCTGACAAGGCAGACGATTCCGCGGAAGTGGACTATGGCGCATTTGAGCGGGAAGCGGCGAACAACTCCGCGAACATCCTGTTCTCGGTGATTCACTCGTTTGAATAACAAAGAAAAGGCCGCGGCCTTTTTTTTCTGGCAAGGTTTCTGAAAGGATCCGCCACGGTGCCGGAAGGCGGCTTGGAGGACATCGCAGAAGCCGTCCGGAACGCTGCTCCAAAGGCACGGAAAACAGTCTGTCAAAAATGACCGGAAATGCCGGAAAAGCCTGTAAATAAAGCATATTTTGGGTGCTCTCTATTGAAAACACAATAAAAAGGGATAAAATTATCTTCAGATAAGGAGGCCAATGTATTATGGCAGAAGTAAAGGTTATTACAAAGAAAACTATCGCTGAAGATCTGGCAGCTAAATTTGATTTAACAAAGAAAGACGCAAACGAAGCAGTAAATTTCGTTTTTGACGAAATCGCCAAGACAATGAAGAAGGGCGGCGAAGCCAACATCAATGGTTTCGGCAAATTCTCTGTCGTTAAGAAAAAGGCCCGTTTAGGTCTGAACCCGGCAACCGGTGAAAAGATCAAGATCAAGGCTACAAAATCTCCGAAGTTCAAGGCAAGCAAGACACTGAAGGACCTTGTCAAGTAATCCGGGAAATCAATCAGCTTTGCAGGGAAGAGGAAACTCTTCTCTTTTCTTATGAAAAAATCACTTCCCGAGAAGTGATTTTGAATGCTTATTCAACGATATAGACGCGTTTCATGACCTGCTTTTCCAGCGGCTTGTCACGGCGGTCGGTTTTGACGGATGCGATTCTGTCAACAGCTTCCATGCCTTCCACGACTTTGCCGAAGGCGGCGTAACTGCCGTCCAGGTGCGGTGCATCCTGGTGCATGATGAAGAACTGGGAAGAAGCGGAATCGGGATTCATGGCACGGGCCATGGAGATGACGCCGCGGGTATGCTTCAGAGGGTTTGGAACGCCGTTGGCAGCGAATTCACCTTTGATATTCTTTTTTGAGCCACCCATGCCGGTGCCGGTCGGGTCACCGCCCTGAATCATGAAGCCGCGGATGACGCGGTGAAAGATCAGACCGTCGTAGAAGCCTTCTTTGACAAGTTCTGTGAAGTTGGCGACAGTGATGGGAGCTGCTGAGGGATCAAGTTCGATCTTGATCACATCGCCGTTTTCCATTTCGATAACTACCATTTTCTATAATCCTCCATTCAGAAAAAAGGGACGCATTATTTCGCCCCTTTATCATATACCTCTGACTATCTTAAATGCCAGATGTCGTTGTTGTATTCCTTGATCGTACGGTCCGAGGAGAAGAAGCCGCTCTTGGCGATATTGACCAGTGACTTCCGCTTCCACCATGCTCTGTTTTCATAGTCCATCAGGGCTGTTTCCTTGGCAGCACAGTAGCTTTCCAGATCGAGCAGAGTCATGAACCAGTCCTTGTTGATCAGGTTGTCTCTCAGTTCACTGAGCAGAGCCTTGTCGCCGATCGCGCACAGCTCCTCACCGGCAATGAAGTCCACACACTTATGGATGGAATTGGACCGGTAATAGAAGTCCGTCGCATGGTAGCTGCTGGTGTTGTACAGACCGATGACCTCGTCAGAAGAACGTCCGAAAATATAGATGTTGTCATTGCCGACCAGATTGCGGATCTCGACGTTGGCACCGTCCGCCGTACCAAGGGTAACTGCGCCGTTCAGCATGAATTTCATGTTGCCGGTGCCGGATGCTTCCTTGGAAGCCAGGGAAATCTGTTCGGAAATGTCACAGGCCGGAACGATCTTCTCGGCTTTGCCGACGTTGTAGTTGCTGATCATGACGACGCGCAGGTATTTGCTGACTTCCGGATCGTTGTTGATCAGTTCCTGCAGGCAGAGAATGAGATGGATCACGTTCTTGGCCATCTTGTAGGCCGGTGCGGCTTTGCCTCCGAAGATCACGGTAATCGGACGCGGCGGCAGAGCGCCGTTTTTGATCAGCATGTATTTATAGATGATCCAGAGGGCGTTCATCTGCTGACGCTTGTATTCATGCATACGCTTGATCTGGACGTCGAACACGGAATTCGGATCGATATCGATATTTTCTCTTTCCTTGACGTAGGCGGCCAGGCGCACTTTGTTCTGATATTTGATATCCTCCAGCTGGTTCAGAACGTTTTCATCATTGTAATAGCGAAGCAGTTCTTCCAGATGGCTGGCATCCTGTTTCCAGCCTTCGCCGATCAGTGTGTCGATCAGGTTTGTCAGCCGCGGATTGGAATGCATCAGGAACCGGCGGAAGGTAATGCCGTTGGTCTTGTTGTTGAAACGCTGCGGATATACGTTATAGAACGGCTTGAGTTCCTGGTTCTTCAGGATCTCGGTATGCAGAGCGGCGACGCCGTTGATGGAACGCGAGTAATGCATGTCCATCTTCGCCATGTGCACGCGGTTGTTCTCGTCGATGATCATCAGATCCGGATTGCCGCTGAAGGCGCAGTATGCCGCGTAGTCAAGACCTTCGATGATCGGCAGAAGATGGGGAACCACTTCCGCCAGATAGTCAAGCGGCCATTTTTCCAGAGCTTCCGCGAGAATCGTGTGGTTGGTATAGGCACAGACATTATTGACAATGTCAGCTGCTCTTTTCATCGGAATGCCTTCCGCCATCAACAGACGGATCAGCTCGGGGATGACCATGGACGGATGCGTGTCGTTGATCTGCACGGCGACGTACTGATCGAGACGGTGCAGGTCATGGCCTGCTTCTTTTTCGTTTTTGATGATCAGCTGAGCGGCGTTGCTGACCATGAAGTACTGCTGGTAGATACGCAGCAGCTGTCCGTCCCTGTCACTGTCGTCCGGATAGAGGAACAGAGTCAGGTTCTTTTCGATATTTGTCTTATCGAACTGAATGCCGTCATGGACGATGCTTTCATCAACGGAATCCAGGTCAAACAGATGCAGCGTGTTTTTGTTTCCCTTATAGCCGATGACATCCATGTCATACAGACGGGAATGGTAAACCTTTCCGGCCAGTTGGATCGGGAAGGAGATACCGGTGTCTCTGAGCATGTTGCCGCAGTCAAGCCATTCATCCGGAATTTCATACTGCTTGTGATCTCTGAACTGCTGTTTGAAGAGTCCGTAGTGGTAACGCAGACCGACGCCGTCACCCGGTAAATTCAGCGTGGCGATCGAATCAAGGAAACATGCGGCCAGTCTTCCCAGTCCGCCGTTGCCAAGAGACGGTTCTTTTTCAACATTCTCAACAGCGTCGATCGATTTGCCGTTGATTCTGAGAATTCTGCTCATCTCGTCATACAGTCCGAGATTGATCAGATTCTTGCCCAGCTGCTTGCCGGTCAGAAATTCGGCGCTGATATAATAAACTTTCTTACTGCCCTGAACATAGGGAATATTCGCGGCCCGCTGGCGGACCAGTTCAAGACAGGCTTCATAAATCTCACTTTCAGCTGCTTCAGCGATATCTTTTCCCAATAAAGATACCAGTTCTTCCTGAAGTGTCATAAGAGCCTCCTTATCAGTGTCAAAAAGACACATACTTTGGTAGATTAACAGAAAACAATATCTATTGCAAACGATTTAAACAGCAAAAAAGCCTTTTAACAGGCTGTTATTTCCGCACTGGCATGTCATGTTCACGAAAGAAACTGGTATGCTATAATATCTGCGATATCAAAGAGGGAAAAGATTTATGACGTTCTTACTGAATTTGCTTCAGTCACTGCTTTACGGATTTGTCATGGGGCTTACCAGCTGGCTTCCGATCAGTTCGGCCGCTCATATGACTCTAATGAAATCTTTTCTGCCGCTCCGGGTGTTTGAGGACTATCTGTCCAATATGGCATTCTGGAGTCTTTTCCGTTCGGTGATCCAGCTGGGCGGTCTTGCGGCTGTCCTGCTTCTTTACTGGAACCGGCTGAATCCATATCAGAAAGGCCTGCGGGAACAGTGGAAACGCAAG
The DNA here is from genome assembly GCA_017404505.1 of Solobacterium sp. Lineage (GTDB taxonomy): Bacteria > Bacillota_I > Bacilli_A > Erysipelotrichales > Erysipelotrichaceae > Bulleidia. The sequence continues at coordinate 111,863 of JAFRCE010000002.1, forward strand.
ATCACAAGGCTCTGGCTGATGATTCTGATCAGCTGTGTGCCGGCCGGCCTGGTCGGTATTCTGCTGGATGATATCATCATGACGACATTGAGCAAAGGCTATGCGCTGGCTGCCGGACTGATCCTCTTCGGAGCCTTCATGGTCTTTGCCGAACTGAAAGAGACACCGGTCAGAGCCGAAACGGTCAATCAGATCAGACCGGCTGATTCCGCCAAGATCAGCCTGTTCCGTTTCCTGTCACTGATTCCCGGCATTGGCCATTCCGCCAGCACGATCATCGGCGGCAAGCTGATCGGTTTCAGCCGGGAAACCGCCGCGGAGTATTCGTTCTTTCTGGCAGTTCCGACCATTGCCGGCGCCTTCATTATGAGAGTGATCAAATACATTCTCGCCAATGCTATGTTCAGCTTTTCGGCTTTCGGCATTCTGCTGGCCGGCCTGGTGGTATGTTTTGTCACTTCGCTGTTTGTGATGCGCTATCTGCTGCGCTATATCCGCCGCAACGATCTGAAGGTTTTCGGCATTTACCGGATCGCTCTGGGGATCCTTGTACTGGTATTCACACTTTTTAAAGTGATTTCATAACGGAGTTTTTCAATGGATTATACGATCAGTGCTTACAGTCTTTTCGTGGAAGGCCTGCTGTCGTTTTTCTCGCCCTGCGTGCTGCCGCTGATTCCTTTATATATCAGCTACCTGACCAGGGACGCCCGGGAAGAAAATGAAGACGGCACATATACATACCGGCGCGGCCGGACATTCTTTCTGACACTGTGCTTTGTGCTTGGCATCTGCACAGTGTTCTTTCTGGCCGGCCTTGGCTCGGCAGCTCTGCGGAATTTCTTCGCGGACCACAAGACAGCCATGCAGGTGGGCGGCGGCGTCATTCTGATTCTGTTCGGCCTGGTATCCCTGCATGTCATTGAGATTCCTTTCCTGAACCGCACCTATCAGAAGAATATGAATCTGAACGGCACCATGTCCTGTCTGAAAGCATGGATGATGGGCTTCTTCTTCAGTTTCGCCTGGTCACCCTGCATCGGTCCGATGCTGGCCCATGCCCTTGTCATGGCATCCTCGGCCGACACGGCTTCCCAGGGCTGGATGTTCATCGCATCCTATACGCTTGGCTTTATTCTGATGTTCCTTCTGCTGGGGCTGTTCACCAACACCATTCTGAATCTGCTGAAGAAACACAGAAATATCGTACAGTATACCGGAACCGCGGCCGGCATCATCGTACTCGTCATGGGAGCTTACATGCTGTATCAGGGCTTTGCCGGCATGCGTACCGCGCCGGATACTTACAGCCAGAGCGAGCCGGCCCAGGAGGAAGCTTCCGAGGGTCAGCCGGTGACCGTCGACATGTACGACTTCACCCTGCCGACCGCCGAGGGAAAAACCATCCGTCTTTCCGGTCTGAAAGGCAAGGTGGTCGTGCTCAATTTCTTTGAAACCTGGTGCCAGTACTGCAACCAGGAACTGCCGACCTTCCAGAAGATCCACGAAACGATGGATGATGTCAAAGTGATCATTGTCACGACACCTTCCGTTGGCAGTGAAGGAGACGCGGAGTATGTCGTGAACTATCTGCGTGACAAAGGCATCACAGCCGAAATTGCTTTTGACGATAAACTGGCGATGACCAGAACCTTCGCCGTTACCGGTTATCCGATGACTTACTTCATCAATAAAGACGGGGAATACACCGGTTATTATCCCGGTTACGCACCGGAAGAAATGCTTCTGGAATACATTGAAAGCCTGCGCTGAAAATTTCTGAAATTCAGGTATTGCATGCATGAAAACATGGCTGTATAATCAGTCTGTCCAAAGAGGGCGATAAAAAAAACGGCGCCTATGCCGCTGTGTTTATTGCCCTCTTTTTTGTTGTTTTACCATTAGATCGGAGTGTTGTATGAAGTACATTTTTGTTACTGGCGGAGTCGTTTCCGGACTTGGCAAAGGCATCACGGCAGCTTCCCTTGGCCGGCTGCTGAAACAGCGCGGCTTCAAGGTGATTTCCCAAAAACTGGATCCCTATATCAATGTCGATCCCGGCACCATGTCACCGATCCAGCATGGTGAAGTCTTTGTGACCGAAGACGGCGCGGAAACCGATCTGGATCTCGGTCACTATGAACGTTTTATTGACGAGGATCTGAACAAGTATTCCAATCTGACGACCGGCCGCGTTTACTGGAATGTCCTGCGCAAGGAAAGAAGAGGGGAGTATCTTGGCTCGACCGTCCAGATCATTCCCCACATTACCGATGAGATCAAACGCTTCATTTATAATGTCGGTGAGAGAGCCGGCGCGGAAATCGTCATTACCGAAATCGGCGGCACGGTAGGTGATATTGAATCGCAGCCGTTTATTGAAGCGATCCGGCAGATTTCCATCGAGCAGCCGCAGAATGTCTGCTTTATTCACGTGACGCTTGTTCCTTATATATCCGGATCGGATGAATACAAGTCGAAGCCGACCCAGCATTCCGTCAAGGAACTGCAGAATATGGGGGTGCGGCCGGATATCGTCATGGCCAGGGCTGACGGACCTCTGCCGGCGGACGTCAAACAGAAGATCTCCCTTTTCTGCAACGTCAAACCGGACTGCGTCATTGAAAACACGACAGTCAAAGATCTGTATGAAGCACCGCTGATGCTGGAACAGCAGAATCTTTCGGCCATTGTCTGCCGGGAACTGCATCTGGAAGAAGGCGAGATCGATCTGCGGCACTGGCATGAGATGACAGAGAAGATCGCCCATCTGCACAGACAGACCGTCATTGCCATCGTCGGTAAATATGTCCGTCTGCACGATGCGTATCTTTCCGTTATCGAGGCACTGAAACACGGCGGCTATGAAAATGACGCGCACATTGAGATCCGCTGGATCGATTCGGAGACGATTACCGAAGAGAACGCGGCGGAAACGTTTGCCGGTGTTCAGGGCATCTGTGTGCCGGGCGGTTTCGGCAGCCGCGGTATCGAAGGAAAGATCGCCGCCGCCCGCTATGCCAGAGAGCACAACTTTCCTTATCTCGGTCTCTGTCTCGGCATGCAGATCGCGGTCATCGAGTTCGCCCGCCATGTACTGGATTACACCGATGCGGATTCCCGGGAATTCCATCCGGAAAGCAGCCATAAGGTCATTGACTTCATGCCGGATCAGAATGACGAGATGGATAAAGGCGGCACGATGCGGCTTGGCGCATACCCGTGCATGATCCGTAAAGGAACTCTGCTGGAAAGGTGCTATCAGCAGGATCTGATTCAGGAAAGACATCGCCACCGTTATGAATTCAATAACGATTACCGTACTGTCTTTGAAAAATACGGGATGATCATTGCCGGCACTTCACCGGACAACCGGCTGGTGGAAGCGGTCGAAATACCGGTCAATGATTTCTTTATCGGTGTCCAGTACCATCCGGAATTCAAGAGCCGGCCAGACAGAGCCCATCCGCTGTTCCGGGAATTTGTCCGCGCGTCACTGCAGAAAAAAGAAGCGCAGTAAGGCGTTTCTGAGATATGATACTAGCAAATCAGTGTGAAAGGGGAAGCCTATGGCAGACAAGATTATCGTATTGGATTTCGGCAGTCAGTATAACCAGCTGATTGCCCGCAGAATCAGGGAATTCGGTGTATACAGCGAACTGCATCCGGGCAGTATGAAACTGCAGGACATTCTGGCGATGAAAGATGTCAGGGGAATCGTCTTTTCCGGCGGTCCGAACAGTGTATATGAAGACAATTCCCCAAAATGCGATCCGGCAATCCTGTCATCCGGTCTGCCGGTTCTCGGCATCTGCTACGGCATGCAGATGACACATTACATGCTGAAGGGAGAAGTAACTCCTTCCGACAAGAAAGAATACGGCCGGACAGAAATCAAGGTCACGGCTGACAGTCCGCTGTTTGCCGGCCTGCCGGAAATTCAGACCGTCTGGATGAGCCACGGGGATCAGGTGACAAAACTGGCGGATGGCTTCCATGGTATCGCCTATAGTGCCTCATGTCCGTTCGCGGCATCTGCCGATGATGAAAGAAAGATCTACACGCTTCAGTTCCACCCGGAAGTCAGACACAGTGAATATGGTCTCGACATTCTGCGCAACTTTGTTTTTAGGATCTGCCATGCTGAAGCAAACTGGACCATGGCAGATTATATTGATACCCAGATCCGTGAAATCAGGGAAAAAGTCGGTGATGACAAAGTTCTGCTTGGTCTTTCCGGCGGTGTGGATTCATCGGTTGTCGCGGCACTTCTCAACAAAGCCATCGGCAAAAACCTGTACTGCATGTTCATTGATCATGGTCTGTTAAGAAAAGGTGAGGCGGAATCTGTCATGGATACGTTCTCGCGGAACATGGATCTGAATCTGATCAAGATCGATGCCAGAGACCGCTTCATGGAAAAACTGAAGGGACTGAAAGATCCGGAGGACAAGCGAAAAGCAATAGGCAATGAATTTGTGTATACCTTCCGGGATGAAGTCGCAAGACTCCTTGCCGGTACGGATATCAGGTGGCTGGCCCAGGGAACCCTGTACACGGATGTCATTGAATCCGGCACGGATACTGCCCAGACGATCAAATCGCATCATAATGTCGGTGGTCTGCCGGAAGATATGAATTTCCAGCTGATCGAACCCTTGAATAAACTGTTCAAGGACGAAGTCAGGGAACTGGGCACAGAACTTGGGCTGCCCGAAGAAATGGTCTGGCGGCAGCCTTTCCCGGGACCGGGACTCGGCATCCGCGTGCTTGGCGAAATCACGGAAGAAAAACTGCAGATCGTCAGAGACAGCGACGCGATCCTCAGAGAGGAAATCCGCAAGGCAGGTCTGCACCGGGAAATCTGGCAGTACTTTACCTGTCTGCCGGATATTCATTCGGTCGGCGTCATGGGCGATCAGCGGACATATGATTATACAGTGGTGGTAAGAGCCGTCACTTCCATTGACGGAATGACTGCTGACTGGGCAAGAATTCCCTATGACGTACTGGACAGAATCTCCACCCGTATCGTCAATGAAGTGGCACACGTCAACAGAGTGGCTCTGGATATCACTTCCAAGCCGCCGGGCACCATAGAGTGGGAATAGTTCAACAAGGCTTTGATGTACATCAAAAGTGGGAGAAAATCATCGTATAAAAGCCAATTTTTGAACATGAAACCCATAAAAATCTATTAAATCCATGAAAAAAGCCGTCCATGTGACGACTTTTTCTGTTCCCGGGAATTTGTCTGATACCATTTTGATACCATTTTCTGGAAAAACACTATTCTGAGTGGGTAATTCGGTATATTCTCCGCGGTTTGATCAGGACCCGAAGCCGGAATATATTTGAATGATAAATACTGGCAGATATGTAATTATTTGAAATTGATCGTCCACTCTATGTAATCTTCTTTGCTGATTCTGCCTTCTTCTAAATCAGCCTTCTTTTGTATCCAATTATCCAGAAAGTCAAACATTAGTTCATTGCTGAAATGCAGAGAGTAATCATCTTTCCCATGCTTTTCAATTATTATCGGGAAATCACGATCATACTCCAGCAGGTGAAATGCAAAGTCCAGCATGTTCGTATGAGGCTTGCTGCTTAGATACAGTGAGGTAACACCTAATACCGAACTGATCTTTTCCAGCATTTCCTCTTTCGGCACATGCGTCCCGTTTTCGTATTGTGAAATACGAATTCTGCCGTTTTCGCCAGGAGGCAATCCAACCTTTTCAGCTAACTCTGTCTGCGTTAATCCCCGGAACTGTCTGACGAAGCGAATGCGATCGCCCATAGTCAGTTCCATAACACGAAACCTCCTTTCCTTATCACGAATATTCTAGCATATGGTATTTAACGATGTAAATTAAAAACTTTACTGTTTGATATTGACGTAAATAAAAAACTTTACTAAACTATGTATACAGTAAAGAAAATAATTTACTGTGCAGAAAGGAGCAGATATTGTGGATAACAGAACATTTTTAAGCGCTGCGGATGTGGCAGAAGAACTTGGATCTTCAAAAGCCTATGCTTACAAACTGATCAAAGTCCTGAATAAGGAACTTGAAGAAAAGGGCTATATTGTCATTCCGGGAAAAGTGAATCGCAATTATTTCCGGGAGAAGATGTATGGAGGCACCAGAAAAGAGTATGCCGGTTTACAAAGACAATAAAACAGGGACCTGGTATGTTTCCAAACGCTATCAGGACTGGGATGGTAAAGAAAGACGTCTGTTCAAAAGGAACTTTGCGACAAAGAAAGAAGCGAAGGAATATGAATCCTCCTTCATATCGCAAAAGAAGGGCAACCCCAGCATCCGTTTCAGAGATTTCATAGAGATTTATTATGAAGATCGCAGGCAAAATACGAAGCCATCCACGTTTCTTACAAAGAAAAACGTGATAGAAAACTGCATACGTCCGTATTTTGATGATTTTCGACTTGCGGACATTACTCCGAAAGAGGTTATGAAATGGCAGAATACGATGCTGACAAAGACCTGTAAGACCGGAAGGAAATATTCAAAAGAAACATTAAGGTCAACCCATGCGCAGCTGAGTTCTATTTTCAATCATGCAGTTCGTTATTATGGACTACGAATGAATCCGGCACAGATCGTTGGGACGATCAAGAATGATGAAATGAAAGAACCGGATGTCTGGACAGTGGATGAGTATAGAAGGTTTTCAGAAGCTATCAGCAACAAACCAATCATCTATATGGCGTTTGAAGTTCTTTTCTGGTGCGGTCTCAGGATCGGAGAGCTCATGGCTTTGACACCGGAAGACATTGACTTTGAAAACAAAACACTTCATATATGCAAATCGTTGCAGCGGATCGGCGGCGAAGATGTGATCACAACACCGAAGACAAAACGTAGCAATCGCTATGTGGATATGCCGGAGTTTCTGTCGGATGAACTTAAAAACTATATGGAGAATTTATACCAGGTCGAAACAGGAGCAAGAGTTTTTCCGATCACAAAGAATGGCATGTATCACGAAATGCAGCGTGGCTGTAAGGCAAGCGGTGTAAAGAAGATCCGTATTCATGATCTCAGACATTCTCATGTATCCATGCTGATGGAACAGGGAGTTTCACCGATCGACATTGCCAACAGAGTCGGTCATGAAGCAATCCAGATCACGTACCACTATGCACATTCCTATGACACCAAAGGCAAAGAAATTGCCAATCTTCTTGAAAAACTGGAGGACAAGGAAAATGAGTCATAAGAATAATGACAGGCATGGAAGATGGAGAGATAAAATTGTATCTTTCCGAGTTTCTCGGGGAGAAGATGAAATGCTGGAACGGAAGGTGGCACTGTCCGGAAAGACGAAGCAGGACTATATCATTGATACTCTGCTGGACAAGACAATCACAGCACTGCCATCACCATTTGTCATCTTCAATATCCGCAAGGAGCTGTGTCGTTTTATCGAATTATACGGATCTGATCTGAGCCCATATGACGAAGATCTGAAGCAATGGATGCTGAAACTGATTCAATGTTTTGACGGAAAAGAAAAAGCAAAAGCAAATACAGATGAGGAGCCACGCCAATGAATCCCGCATTAAATACTGCATTAACTTTTGCCAAATCCAATATAAGAGTTTTTCCGTTGAAAAACAATTCCAAGAGCGAACAGGTGCTGCGTTCCTGGAAAGAAGAAGCTTCCTGCAGTAAGTTTCAGATCAATGGATGGTTCATCGGAAGAAATTATAATGTCGGAATCTGTACGGGCAACGGACTTATTGTCATTGATGTCGACTGCAAACATTCCAGAGAGGGAATCGATCTGATCAAAGAATACGCAGACCGGTTCCCGAAAACTCTGGTAGTACAGACTCCTTCGGGAGGTTATCATCTCTACTACAAAGTGGATAGAGAAATTGGTAATCGTGTCGGACTGTATAAGGAGATCGACATCAGAGGCGAAAACGGATATGTCGTAGGAGCCGGAAGCACGATCGGCGATAAAGAGTATAAAGTGATCCGTGATTGCCCGATTGTAGAAGCAAATGAGGCCGTTTACAGCTTCCTGGAAGGTCCTAAGCAGGAACATAGGCAAGATATCTATTCTTTCGAAAAGATCGCTCAGGGAAAGCGAAATGACACCTTGTTCCATCTTGCCTGCTTTCTGCAGAAAAGGGGATTGGCAGATCAATCGATTCGTGAAGCTATTTCCAGCGAGAACGAAATCAAGTGCGATCCGCCTTTATCTGCAAAGGAACTCGATACACTGGTCAACAGTGCATTGAAATATAACAAAGGCACTTATGAGACCGGCAGTGAGATCACGTATGGCGGAAGATTCACCGCCGCCGATCTGTTATCAGGTCCGATCAGTGAGACACAGGATATTGTGGAGGGACTTGTCAGCGTAGGAGTTACTCTGCTTGGAGCACCCCAGAAAAGCGGTAAGACCTTCTTCTGTATTCAAATGGCCGATGCATTATCTTCTGGCAAAGAATTCCTTGGTAAGAAAGTGATTCAGGGAACTGTGCTTTATCTGGCTTTGGAAGATCATAAAACCAAGCTGCAGAAACGCTTGAAAGCAATGGGGATCGAACCGAAGAATAATCTGATCATCGATATTCTGAAGCCGGATCCATTTTTCGATCTGGAGACAAGGATCAAGGAAGAATTGGAAAAGAATTCGGATCTGAAGCTCGTGGTAATCGATACGTTTTCCAAGATCAGATCACGTGATGACAGGGACTATGAAACGGAATATGCAGAAGTGACCAGGTATCACAGTCTGGCATTTCAATATAACCTGGCAATCATCCTGGTAACTCATCTCCGGAAAGAAATCAGTCCGGATCAGCCCTTCGATGCAATCTATGGCAGCCGAGGCTTGACAGCCGGTGCGGATACGATCCTGGTTATGTATAAACGCAATTACCTCAGCAACTGCCGGCAGCTATATGTCCAGGGTAAAGATATCCCGGATGATGAGCTGACCATATACCAGAACGATCATTTTCTCTTTGAAGTCACTGAGAACGATTACGATGAGATGATCGATGATAACCTCATGCGGGTGATCAACTATATCGTTGCCAACAAAACGTATGAAGGGTCACATGATGCATTGTGTTCGAAGCTGTCATTGCCGCTGAGAGGGAAGGGATTACAGGCACTGCTGACAAAGAACAAGGACCTTCTTTCTGACACGAATATCCAGTATGAGATTCTTCCCAGAACCAATAAAGCAAGGCAGATGAAACTGGTCTATTTCGGTGATGAAAGCGTGTGAAAGTGACGGTGTGACGATACTATGACACTGTCAAACAACCGTCACACCGTCACCATTGTCAAAAAAGCATCTCGGCTGAACGGGAAGGAATTCCATTCGTGTTACTTTCTCGCAAGCAACGTATCTGGCATGCCATATACAGATAGTTCAGGGATTTTCCCTGAGACCCACTATTGCAAAGGAGGTAAATGAATACCATGGTGAAGAGAAAACGAGGAAGAATGGTCTGCTGCAGAATGAATGAAGCAGAGTTTCACAAGTTTGATCAGCTTGCCAGAGAAGCCGGTATTCCCAAAGAGGTTTATATCCGCAACCTGCTGAACGGACTGCTTCTGAAACCGGCCCCGAAAGAAGAACTGGTCGAAGTGATCCGACAGCTTCGCCGGATTGGAAATAACATTAACCAGCTTTCTGCTGCAGCTAATCGTAACGGGCATATGGATACCCCTCTTTACAAAGAAAACTATGCTCTGTTGCAAAAAGAAATCAATGAGATTAAGGGGCTCATACAGGACCCTATCGAACTGAAAGAGGAATACCCATGCCGATAACCAGCATCTGGCCGATCAAAGGCAGCTATGTTCAAGCACTCAGTTATATTGCCAATCCCATGAAAACGGAAGCGAAAGACGGTATCGTCGCAGAACTTGAAGATGTCCTTGATTACGTCAGCAACGGCGAAAAGACCAACCAGAAATACTATGTCACCGGGATCAACTGTGACCCGGACAGTGCCACGGAGTCTTTTCGGAAAACTAAGATTGCCTTTGGCAAGCCAGATGGTGTACTCGCCTTCCATGCCATCCAGTCATTCAAGCCTGGTGAAGTCAATGCAGCATTGACACATCAGATCGGCGTGGAACTTGCTGCAAAGATGTGGGGTGATAAGTTTGAAGTTGTTGTCTGCACGCATCTGGATAAAGATCATCCGCATAATCATTTCGTTGTCAATTCTGTTTCCTGGGTAGATGGAAAGAAGTTTGATAACAGCAGAAAAGACTATCAGAGATTCTCTTCCCTCTCCGATGATCTTGCAAGACAGTATGGGCTCAGTGTGATAGATAAGCCTCAGGGAAAAAGCAGACACTATGCCGAATGGAAATCTGATCAGGAATACAAGCCGACAATACGATCAATGATCAAGGAAGATATTGATTATGTTATTTCCGAATCGGAAAGCTTCAAAGAGTTTGAAATCAATCTGCGGAAACTGGGATATGAGATCAAGCGTGGAAAGTATCTTGCGGTAAAAGCGCCCGGCGGCAAGAGATTCATACGCTTATATAAGCTTTCTGCTGTTGAAGACTATTCAGAAGAAGCAATCAAAGAGAAAATCCTGAATAATTCTGCTGTGCATTTTAAATCGTTTTATATCACAGAAATACCTGCAGCTGTTACCATTTCCGGCAAAACAAAAGAGACAGCGAAGCTGAAAGGCTTTCAGGCATTGTATGTAAAGTACATGTTTCAGATGGGAATCCTTTCTGAGCATCAAACCAGGAATCAGAGAGTGCCCTTCTCCATGAAACAGGATCTGAAGCATCTGGATGCTATTACAGAACAGGTTTCGTACCTGTTCAAGCATGAAATTATAGATATAGAATCCCTATCCTCGCGGTTAGCGCTGCTGACGGATGAAAAAGCACAGCTGTCTTTTAAAATCAGGAATCTCTGCAAGCTGATCAAACAATCTGATGATCCCGTTAATATTGAAAAGCTGAAGTCAGACCGCGAAACCACACAGAAAAGTCTTAAGCAGATCCGGAAGGAAATCCGGCTATGTGAAAACATACAGAAAAGATCAGAAGAGTTGGAAGCAATGCGTGATCAGCCGAACTATGCCATTGCTAAGAAGGAAGAGCGTTACCGGTAATCAAGCATTGAATTTTCCGTTCAATTACAGACTGTGTCAGACTATGCCCTGCATTAAAGTAATCTGCATAACAGTTTTTCCTATCCTTTATGATTCAGCACTTTCCGTTCTCAGGATTCGAAATCGAGTTTTGCGTCACCCGGAGCGATCTGGATATAAACATCCGTACCCTTATTCCGGATAAAGCGGAGATCCTCAAGATCTTTTTCATCCATATAGACATGCGCATCGCGGGTTTTGACTTTTCCCGGTGCCTCATGCATGTTTCCGATACAGAGCTTATCGATCGGAACACCGCCTTCCACCAGCACTCTGGCAGCCTGTGGATTCCTTACGATCAGGAATATGTGCTGAGAGGGGGACGCCTTATGGATGACGGCACAGGTTTTTTCAAGCGTGAAAAATCGTATGCCGCAGCCGGCGTTTTCGGCAGTCGCCCGCATGAGAGACTGCTGAATTTCATCTTCTGCCGCCAGATCATCCGCGACGACGATCAGGTTGCAGCCGGCAAGTGAGCTTGTCCACGCAACTCCGACCTGCCCGTGGACGAGCCGGTTGTCGATTCTTGTCAAAAGAATATCTGACATAGTTGTTCCTCATGTTCATGAATATTCTTTGGTATTTTAAGCAATGATGACGTCAGTCACCTCACGCAGCTGCCGCAGCGTTTCTTCTGAGATTGCGGTGTCTGTGATCACGTGATCAAAATCGCTGACTTTATAGAATTCAAAGAAGTCATAGCGGCCGAATTTGCTGGAATCCGCAACCAGATATTTTTCATCCGCATGATCCAGTACCGCTTTCTGGACTTCTCCTTCCGCTTCACTGTATGTATATACACTGCTGCCGACGATGCCGTTGACGCTGATGAATGCTTTGGAGAAACGCATGCTGCGGATGGACTGAAGGGATACCGTACCGACGAATGCGCCGGTAATGGGGCGGTATTCTCCTCCGACAAGAAGCAGGTCGACGGAAGAACTGCGGCTCAGGATGTCAAAGACCGGCAGACTGTTTGTGACGATCCGCATATTCCGGTTCTTCAGATTTGAAGCGGTGAGCTCGAGCGTTGTGCCCGGTCCGATAAAAATGGTTTCGCCGTCTGAAACCTGCGCTGCGGTCAGATTGGCGATATCGTTTTTTTCTGCTTCCTGAAGACGTTTTTTTTCCAGGTGGGAGCGTTCAAGACCGCTTTCATCTGAATAGATTCTCTGGGCGCCGCCATGGGTGCGGATGAGCAGACCTTGCTGCGCCATTTCACTCAGATCTCTTCTTACAGTCATGTCCGATACGGATAATTCCTGCATAATCTCATTTACTGTTACGGTTCCCGTGCTGTTCAGCATATTCCGGATATGATTCTGACGTTCTTCTTTTTTCATATTTGTTCCATCCAATCTGTTTGTATTATATATCGAACAGAAAAATCAAACAAGTATCGAACAGTCAAACATATCAAAAACAACCCGCAGTTTTGTACAAAACAATAAAAGTGCCAATTTATCTAGTCTTTTTGCGGTTGCTAAGAATTGTTTTATTGTTTATATCAAAATATTTATGTTTAAAATAAACAAATTATTGTTGATTATTTGTTTGGAACGAACTATACTGTAATCGCAGAAAGGAAAAGGATCCATTCACGGTGAAGTATGATTGTATACGAGAGATTGTGGAAAACGATGAGACAAAAGAAAATAACGTACTATCAGCTTGAGAAGCACTACGGCATCAGCACAAACACTCTGCGGCGTCTGCGGAGGAATCAGAATATCAGCACATATACGCTGAATAAACTGTGTTACATTCTGACCTGCGGTCTGGTCGATATTGTGGAATTCCGTGAAGATCCGGACGAAGAGCGTCCTGTGAAGCGCGTTCCCTGATACCTGCAGCAATTATTATCAGAATCTATGAGAGGGCGGTCATGCTCTCTCATTTTTTCTTGATTTATGTTGAATCTTTCATTCGATTTGACATTTGCTATTCCTCGTTAACGGCATCCTTTCTGCATGGCAGACCACTGCACTTTATGACGGATATGAAAAGGAATACAGCGATTCTATACTTTTCGTAAGAGCTCACTTTCTGAAAGGATTATCGGATCCGAAATCCCAATAAGCCGGCCGGCTTTCCAGATAACTGATATTAGAGGAGGAAATAATGGTTTTTGTTATCGGCTCGGATCCTGCAGGAAAAGACCTGAAGGAAATCATCATACAGTTTCTTTCGGAAAACTCGTACGAAGTGATTGATGTGACCGGAAATGATCCGGTTGATTTCGTCGATGCATCGGTGGCTGTCGTACGCGAAGTCAGGAAATCTGATGACTGCTACGGCATCATTGTCGACGCATTTGGCGCGGGTCCGTTCATGACAGTCACCAGGATCAAGGGCGTCATCGCCGCTGAAGTATCTGATGAGAGAACTGCTTACATGACCCGTTCACATAATAATGCTCGGATCATCACCCTCGGATCAGAGATTACCGGTCCCGCCATGGCAAAGAACATCGTGAAAAGCTTCGCGGAAGGTTCTTATGACGGCGGCCGTCATCAGGTCCGTGTGGACATGCTGAATCATATGGGAAAAGAAATCATGCTGGAGGAAACGGAATGAGGATCGCACTGGGATGTGACCATATTGTCACAATCGAAAAGATTGCCGTCGCTGACCATCTCAAGGAGAAAGGTCATGAAGTGATTGACTGCGGCACATATGACAATTTCCGCACGCATTATCCGATCTACGGAAAGCGTGTCGGTGAGGCGGTTGCCCATGGCGAAGCAGATTTCGGCATCTGCATCTGTGGAACAGGCGTCGGCATCAACAATGCCGTAAACAAAGTTCCCGGCATCCGGGCAGCGCTTGTGCGCGACATGACGACAGCTCTTTACGCCAGAAAGGAACTCAATGCGAATGTCATCGGGTTCGGCGGAAAGATTACAGGCGGCTTTCTGATCAACGATATCATTGACGCATTTCTCGAAGCGGAATATGTCCCGACGGAGGAAAACAGAAAGCTGATCGAAAAGATTAACAAGCTGGATACCGCTGCGGAAGGGCAGGAGGATCCGCATTTCTTCGACGAGTTCCTGGAGAAATACAGGCGCGGAGAATACGTATGATCCTGACCGTCACGATGAACCCGTCCATTGACATCGCCTATCAGATTCCCCGTCTGGTTCTCGACGGTGTCAACCGTCCGGAAGAGACGCATAAGACGCCGGGCGGAAAAGGTCTCAATGTTACGCGCGTGCTCAGCGAATTCGGCGAAGACGTCACAGCCACCGGACTGATTGCAGGCCGGAACGGAGATTATCTGCAGGAAGAACTGGACAAAGCGGGAATCCGCACCGCGTTCTTCCGGGTGGAGGGGAATACACGCAACTGCATCGCTGTGCTTCACGAAGGGATGCAGACCGAAATACTGGAAGCCGGACCGGAGATTTCACCGGCAGACTACAGCCGCTTCTGCACGTACTTTGCCGAAACGGTCAGAAAAGCAGACGCTGTCGTTTTTTCCGGCAGTCTGCCCAAAGGGATTCCGGATACATGTTATGCGGAAATGACAAAAGTCTGCCGCCAGAACGGAATTCCCATCATCCTGGACTGTTCGGGAAAGGCACTTGAGGCCTCCCTGAAAGCGGAAGTCAAACCGACGGCGATCAAGCCCAATACCGACGAACTCGGACAGATTCTGAAAAGAGAAGTTCCCCGGGATCCGGAAGCTCTCACGGAAGCACTCTCGGAAGAACCGTTCGAAGGAATCGGATGGATCATCGTATCACTGGGCGGCGACGGTTGTTTCGCGCGTCACGGAAGTCATTTCTATAAAGTTGATATTCCGAAAATCCATGTGGTCAGTCCGGTCGGTTCGGGAGATTCCACCGTTGCCGGCATCGCTTCCGGTATTGCGAACGGGCTCTCTGATGAAGAACTGCTGAAGCGGGCAAACACGCTGGGCATGTTAAACGCGATGGAGAAGCAGACCGGTCACGTCAATATGGAACACTATAATGAACTGTTTCAGAAAATAACAGTTACCGAGGTACATAAGAAATGAAACTGACAGAAAACAAAAAAGCCTATATGGCCCGTCTCAGCGATGACAGGGGCGTCATCAGCGCTCTTGCGTTCGATCAGCGCGGCGCCCTGAAAAGACTGATGAAGCAGCACAGCAGCGAAGAGCCTTCCGCTGAAACAATCGAACGTCTGAAGACAATCGTGGCCGAAGAACTGACACCGTACGCTTCATCGATGCTGCTGGATCCTGAATACGGACTGCCTGCTTCAAAGGCGATGGAAGAGGGAACAGGTTTGCTGCTTGCCTACGAAAAAACAGGATACGACACAAACAGCACGGAGCGTCTGCCGGACTGTCTTGCCGACTGGTCGGTCAGACGTCTGAAAGAAGCCGGTGCGGACGCAATTAAGTTCCTGCTTTATTACGACGCTGACAGCAGCGAAGAAATCAACCGGAAGAAACAGGCTTACATCGAGCGTGTCGGTGCTGAATGTGCCGGGGAAGATATTCCGTTCTTCCTGGAGATCCTTGCCTATGACGAGAAGAACCCGGATGTGGCAGGGGCGGAATATGCCCGCATCAAACCGCATAAGGTGATCGAAGCGATGAAGGTATTCTCTGATCCGCGGTTCGGCATTGACGTCCTGAAGGTGGAAGTTCCCGTAAACATGAATTATGTAGAAGGATTCAGTCCGGGGGAATCTGTTTATACAGCCGAAGAGGCAAAAGAATGGTTCCGTCTGCAGGAAGAAGCTGCGGGACTTCCCTATATTTATCTCAGCGCGGGTGTCAGCGCGGATCTTTTCCGCAGAACACTGGTTTTCGCAAGAGAGTCCGGTGCTCTGTTCTCCGGCGTGCTCTGCGGCAGGGCAACCTGGGCAGGCAGCGTGAAGGGGTATATGGAAAACGGTGAGGAAGCCGCCCGCGGGTGGCTGAGAACCGAAGGAAAAGACAACATCGAAGCACTGAATGAAGTGCTGAGACAGACAGCTGTTCCTTGGAGTGAAAAATAAAAACAGGAGGACGACATGAACAGAGAAGAAGTAACCCTGCTCGGGTTTGAGATCGTTGCGTATTCCGGTGATGCCCGTTTAAAAATGCTGGATGCCCTGAAAGCAGCCCAGAATAAAGAGTTCGACAAAGCTGAAAAGCTGATCAAAGAAGCGGAAGAATGTCTGAATGACGCCCATAAGGCGCAGACGTCCCTGCTTCAGAAAGAAGCGATCGGCGAAGATATTGCTTACAGTATTACCATGATGCACGGTCAGGATCATCTGATGACATCCATTCTGCTTCAGGATCTGATGAGGCATTTTATGGAACTGTATAAAAGGATCTGACGATGAACCGGCTGATTAACTGGATTGAAAAAGGGAAACCTTTCTTTGAAAAGATTTCCCGCAACATTTACCTGCGCGCAATCAGGGACGGGTTTATCGCCGGCATGCCGGTCATCCTGTTCTCAAGTATCTTCATTCTGATTGCCTATGTGCCCAATGCGTTCGGTTTTCACTGGAGTCCTCAGATTGAATCACTTCTGATGACGCCTTACAACTATTCCATGGGTATTCTGGGTCTGTTCGTGGCCGGCACGACTGCCAAGGCTCTGACCGATTCGATGAACAGAAACATGGAAAGCACAAATCAGATCAACTATATTTCCACGATGCTCGCATCGATCATCGGATTCATAATCATGGCGGCTGAACCGGCCGAAGGCGGTGGATTCCTGACCGGATTCATGGGGACGAAAGGTCTTTTGACAGCGTTCATCGCTGCCTTTGTGACAGTAAATGTATACAAGGTGTGCGTGAAGAACAATGTTTCGATCCGCATGCCGGAAGAGGTTCCGCCGAATATCTCCCAGGTATTCAAGGATCTGATTCCCTTCACGCTATCAATTGTTCTGCTGTACATCCTGGAACTGGTCATCCACGGTATCATGGGAGTCAATGTGGCGGAATCCATCGGAACTCTGCTCGCGCCGTTATTCAGGGCGGCAGACGGGTATCTCGGCATCACGATTATCTTCGGCGCTTACGCGTTCTTCTGGTTCGTCGGTATTCACGGGCCTTCGATTGTCGAACCGGCAATCGCTGCGATTACCTATGCCAACGTGGAAACCAACCTGCAGCTGCTGCAGGCGGGAATGCATGCGGACAAAGTGCTGACGTCGGGAACACAGATGTTCATCGTCACGATGGGCGGAACCGGCGCCACGCTTGTTGTGCCGTTCATGTTCATGTGGCTGACCAAATCAAAGAGAAACCGCGCTATCGGAAGAGCTTCTGTCGTACCTACTTTCTTCGGCGTCAACGAGCCGATTCTCTTTGGAGCTCCGATCGTACTGAACCCGGTGTTCTTCGTTCCGTTTATCCTGGCGCCGATCGTCAATGTATGGATCTTCAAATTCTTCGTTGATGTTTTCGGAATGAACAGCTTTACAACCAACCTTCCCTGGACAACGCCGGCTCCGCTGGGACTGATCCTGGGCACCAACTTCCAGTTCCTCTCCTTCGTACTGGCTCTGCTGCTGATCGTCGTGGACATCGCCATTTACTATCCATTTATCAAAGTCTACGATGAACAGATTCTTGAAGAAGAGAGAACCGGAAAGACGGACGATTCCCTCAAGGAAAAGGTTGCCGCGAATTTCAACACTGCCAAGGCAGACGCCATTCTGGAAAAGGCAGGTGTAGACGAAGCGGCGAAGGAAATCACGGAACAGGTCAATGTGCTCGTTCTCTGTGCCGGCGGCGGAACCAGCGGACTGCTGGCCAACGCGCTGAACAAAGCCGCAGCAGAGTATGGAGCACCGGTCAAGGCGGCTGCCGGAAGCTATGGCGCCCACCGGGAGATCCTTCCCCAGTACCAGCTGGTCATCCTTGCGCCTCAGGTAGCCTCCAACTTCGAAGATATGAAAGCCGAGACTGACAAACTCGGAATCAGGCTCGCGAAGACGGAAGGCGGCCAGTATATCAAACTGACCAGAGACGGACAGGGAGCCCTGGATTTCGTAAAACAGCAAATGTCATAAAGAGAGGTCAATATGAGTAAATCATTGCCTAAAGACTTTATCTACGGCGGCGCGACGGCAGCCTATCAGGCTGAAGGCGCTGTCCACACAGACGGCAAAGGACCTGTAGCATGGGATAAATACCTGGCGGAGAATTACTGGTATACTGCTGAGCCGGCGAGTGATTTCTATCACATGTATCCGGTAGATCTGGAACTGTGTGAACAGTTCGGAATCAACGGCATCCGTATATCCATTGCCTGGTCGCGTATTTTCCCGGCCGGATACGGGGAGGTCAATCCCAAAGGTGTTGACTTCTATCACCGGCTGTTCGCGGAATGCCATAAACGGCATGTCGAGCCATTTGTGACGCTGCATCATTTTGATACACCGGAAGCGCTGCATTCGGCAGGCGACTTCCTGAACAGAGAAACCATTGACCACTTTGTGGAATATGCAGAATTCTGCTTCAGGGAGTTCAAAGAAGTGAACTACTGGACAACATTCAACGAGATCGGCCCGATCGGTGACGGTCAGTATCTTGTCGGCAAATTCCCGCCCGGTATCCGGTACGATCTGGCAAAGGTATTCCAGTCGCATCATAATATGATGACAGCCCACGCAAAGGCAGTTCTGGCCTATAAAAAAGGCGGCTATACCGGCGAAATCGGTGTTGTCCATGCTCTGCCTACCAAATATCCGTATGATCCTGAAAACCCGGCAGATGTCAGGGCGGCAGATCTGGAAGATATCATTCATAACCGGTTCATCCTGGACGCGACGTATCTCGGACATTATTCCGATCATACAATGGAAGGCGTCAGGCATATTCTGGAAGCCAACGGCGGAACTCTGGATCTGAGAAAAGAGGACTTCGAAGTTCTTACAGCCGCCAAAGATCTCAATGACTTCCTTGGGATCAATTACTACATGAGCGACTGGATGCGGGCATATGATGGTGAAACTGAAATCACCCATAATGCCACCGGTGCCAAGGGCGGGTCTGTTTACCGGATCAAAGGTGTCGGACAGCGAGAATTTGATGTTGACGTACCGCGGACAGACTGGGACTGGATGATCTGGCCGCAGGGCCTCTATGATCAGATCATGCGGGTCATTCATGACTATCCAAACTACAAGAAAATCTACATTACAGAAAATGGTCTCGGATACAAAGATGAATTTGTCGATGACACCGTATATGATGATGCGCGTATTGATTATATCCGCCAGCATCTGAATGTGCTGTCTGACGCGATCCGTGACGGGGCAAATGTCAAAGGGTACTTCCTGTGGTCTTTGATGGATGTATTCTCCTGGTCCAATGGCTATGAGAAACGTTATGGCCTCTTCTATGTGGATTTTGAAACTCAGAAGCGCTATCCGAAAAAGAGTGCTTACTGGTACAAAAAGGTTGCGGAAACCGGTGTGATCGAGTAAGGTTCCAGCCCGACTGCCTGTATTTCCCGGCAATCTCAGTTCTTCGGTCTGCATGTGTGCAGATGGAAGAACTTTTTTTGCCGAACTCTCATAACCGGAATTTTCAATGGCTGCCGGAGTCAGGCAATGAAATCCTGTCTTTGACAGCACAATAGCGAAAAAACACGAGAAAGTGCCGATGAATACTGGCAAATTCTCGTGTTTTGGTTGTGTGCCGGGCATGGCACATATCTCGGAGGTTGAAAAGTACCTCTAGCCAAGGGTGGTAACCCCTAAGGCTTAGCCAAACTCAAGGGTGTCTGCTGCGAAGCGGAATCTGAAGGAAGAGGGAGGCAAACTGTCGGTCCGAGAGTCACGAACCTCAATTGAGGCCGATCACATGGATAAGCGTGCAACCCAACGTAAAATCCGAATAGTTACTGAATGTGACGTAAGCGCCAAATAATCTGTACCTACAAAAACCGTAGGTTTTTTGAGACAGTGAGTCTGAAAAATCCTATGGTTTTTCAGATTTGGAGGCACGGGAATGGAACGGATCACGCATACAATGCGACGCGAATACTGGAAAACGATCATTAAAGAATGTAATGAAAGCGGAATGAAGAAAAAA
>JAFRCE010000003.1 GCA_017404505.1 Solobacterium sp.
CTCTTCCTTCTTATTTTCCATTTCCTTCTTTTCTTCTTCCGTCGGCATGACCAGTTTGCCGGTCTTGTAATAGCCGGCTTCATAGTTTTCCAGGAAGTCAGGATCCTTGTCCTCAAAGCCGCGGCTGTTGAGCGGAATCGGAATCGGATTGCCCTTCTCGTCGAGAGCCGGGCTGTAATCCTCAAGAACGTAATAGTGTTTATAGACCGGATCGCCGTAGGTGTTCCGGATCAGTTCGCCGTTTTCATCTTTCCAGTATTCAAATGTCGTTTCCGGCTCGTCCCAGGGACATGCCTTGGCATAGGCGGTGGAAAGATTGTCGTCCGCGAAAATACAGAGATCACGGTTTTCCAGATGCGAATAAATGGCATTGTACTGATCGATCAGCGGCAGACTGCGGTAGGAAGCGATAAAGTAGCCGCCGTTGCGCATCAGCACCAGGATCGCTTCGGCATCGTAGCCGAGGTCATACTGGGTGATCTCGGAAATCTCGCTGATGATCTCCTTGTCGACATTTTCAAAACCCTTGATCAGCAGGCGGGTCTGCTCGCTTTCAAAGAACCCTTTGATCAGCGGCACTTCGGCAATGACGTTGAGGTATTCGCTTTTCAGCGGAACGGTCGAATGATCGGCGAAAAGGATCACCGGATCTTCGTCATAACGGTAGCCGACGACCTTTTTCTCCGTCACGGTGACTTCGACGATATTGCCCTTCTTCAGTTTCACCTGGCTGCTTTCGATAAACGGATCACTGTTGAGCTTCTGCTCGATGATCCACGGCAGCGGCAGATAGAACAGATTGCCGATCCGGATGCCGGACACATTTTTGACATAACTGTCGGTCAGATACTGGTTGCCGTGGAAGGATACTCCTTGTACACGGCTGTCCGGCAACAGAAAATACAGACCCGTCAGAAGAATGGCTGCCAGCAGGACACCTCTCCTGAACAGTCTGGGTCTGGCATTCATATATTCACGGTTGATCCTGCCTTCATGCCTTTCGTCAAACAGAAGCTGAACACCCTCAGGAATATCCTGCTTTCTGTTTTCGTCTACTCGTTTTGCCAATTGAATCGCTCCATTTCCATCTGCAGTTCAATGCCGTACTTTTCTTTGACCTTCTGCTGAATGTCACGCACCAGGTCAAGATAGTCACGGGCTGTGGCATTGTCCGTATTGAGGATGAAATTGCAGTGCTTTTCACTGACTACCGCACCGCCGTTCCTCTTGCCGCGGTAACCGATCCCATCGATCAGCTGCCAGGCATTGATGTTTTCAGGGTTGCGGAAAACGGAGCCGCAGCTGGGCTGATCCAGCGGCTGCGATTTCATGCGTCTTGCCCGGCGGTCATCCATCAGAGCGAAGATTTCCTTCGTATCCTTCGGCTTCAGATGGATCTTGGCGGCAACGATGATCCATTCACGGTGTTTCTGGAAAATGCTGCTGCGGTATGCCAGTTCACAGTCACTGGCCGGGATCCATTCAAGACGTCCGTCCCGGTAGACAAACACTTCATCGAGAATATCCGCCATGCTGGCCTTGTAGGCACCGGCGTTCATGAAAACTGCACCGCCCACCGTACCGGGAATGCCGCTTGCGAATTCCAGTCCGGAAAGCGCGTTTTTCGCAGCGTCGACCGACAGGGCGATGATCGAAGCGCCTGCTTCGGCAATGACCTGCTGGCCGGTGAAATAATAATTACGGAAATGTCTGTCCAGACGGATAATGACACCGTTATACGGATCATCTGAACAGAGAAGATCCGAACCCTTGCCGATGATCTTCCACGGCACGTTTTCCTTCTTCAAAAGGGAAATCACCGCATCCAGGGCAATGCCCGAATCCGGAAACACGACATATTTCGCAACACCGCCGATCCGCAGCGTCGTCATTTTCGATAAGGGCTGATCCGTCTCCACGACAGCCAGCCGCTTCAGTTTCATTAATAAATCATCATTCATTGATCAGATCCTCCATCCACAGAATCATGTCGTCGGCAGCTTCACGGTAGCCTGCCTCATACGCATGTTCGCGGATCGACCGGCAGCGTTCTTTGTCATTCATCAGACGATTGACTTCCGTTGCCAGTTTTTCAGCTGTCAGGTCTTTTTCCTCGATCATGACAGCGGCGTCACGCCTCACGAGTTCGAGGGCGTTGTATACCTGGTGATTGTTCTGCACGTAGGGGCTCGGGATTAGAATCGCGGCACAGCCGATGGCGCCGATTTCCGCCATCGTCGTCGCCCCTGCCCTGGTCACCGCCAGCGCGCATCCCTTCAGCATCGCTTTGCCGTCCACATACGGCACGATGCGGATCTTCCCTTCGGAAGGTGTGCGGAACGTATAATCGTTGTCCTTGCCGGCTGCGATCACGACCTGGAACGTCGGATCAAACAGGCCGCAGGCTTCATCGATCACCTGGGAAACGGTCGACGAGCCGAGCGATCCCATCATAAAGACCACAAACGGAATCTCCGGATCCAGTCCGAGATCGCGCAGGATCTGCGGATCCCATTCCGTTCGGGCGGCTAGTGTCGCTTCCGGATTGCCAAGCAGCCGGATGTTTGCTTTCGGCATCTGCGCGCGGTTGCTTTCGTAACAGGTCACCACCGCGTCAGCGATATTCGCAACAAAGCGGTTGGCTTTGCCGGCAAAGCTGTTCTGCTCGTGGATCATCGTCGGAATATGCAGACGATGAGCTGCCCGGATCAGCGGCACACTGATATAGTTGCCGAAACCGACACACAGATCGGGCTTCACATCCTTCAGCAGTTTCATGCAGTATCTCTCCGCTTTGATCAGAGAAACCGCCGAGCGGACCTTGGCATTGATGCCGCTCGTCATACCGCTCATTTTCAGTCCGTAAAACGGATAGCCGGCATTCGGAATCACCGACGCTTCCATATGATTCTGCGAGCCGAAAAACAGAATTTCACTGTCCGGATGCTTTTGCTTCAGCACCGCGGCAAGAGCCATCGCCGGATAAATATGTCCGCCGGTCCCGCCGGCTGCAATCATTACTTTCATATTCATATATTTTAACACAACCCCATATATTAAAAAAGGAGCGCCTTATATCATACTGCCGCATGTTTGCATACAGACAGGAATCTGTCAAAAAAAGGTTTCCTTTTCGGAAACCTTTTCAACCGATCATTCTGTCGATCTCAGTCCACAGTTCCTCGATTCCCTGCTTTTTCAGGGCGGAAACCGGGATCAGTGCCTTGCGGTTCACACCCAGCACGGCAGCGATTTTATTCATGTTGCTGACGAGAGCACCATGGGAAAGCTTATCCGCTTTCGTGCAGGCGACAATGATCGCCTGGTGAGTCGAGCGGCCGTATTCGATCATTGCCAGATCGTCATCGTTCGGCACCCGCCGCGCGTCCGCGACCAGGATCATGCCCTTCAGTACGTCTCTTTCCCTGAAATAAGGATCGATCAGTTTTTCGAACTGCAGAGCGCTCGCTTTGTCGCTTGTCGCATATCCGTAACCAGGCGCGTCGGTAAAGACGACCCGGTTGTCGACAGTGAAGAAATTCAGCAGTCTTGTCTTACCCGGTGTTTTGCCGGAATACGCAAGATTTTTGCGGTTTACCAGGGCGTTGATCAGGGTGCTTTTTCCGGCGTTCGATCTTCCGCAGAAGATGATCTCTGGCAGCTGTGAATCCGGCCACTGGTTTCTGTTCGCTGCTGTTGCCAGCAGTTTCGCCTCATGGTACTGCATTATTTCACCAGTGCTTCTTTAAGAACCTGGGATACGTTTTCAACCGGAATGAAACGGATGTCTTCCTTGACCGCATCCGGGATCTCGTCCAGATCGCGCAGATTCAGCTTCGGAATCAGGATCCTGCTGATACCGACCCGGTGGGCAGCCAGTGATTTTTCACGCAGACCGCCGATCGGCAGAACGTTGCCGCGCAGCGTCACTTCACCGGTCATGGCCAGATCACTGTGAACAGCCGTGTTGCTCAGTGCGGAAACCAGCGCCGTCGTCATTGTCACGCCGGCGGAGGGTCCGTCCTTCGGAACCGCGCCTTCCGGCACGTGAATATGAATGTCATGCTTGTCGAAGAACTGCGGGTCGATCTTCAGATCAGCCGCATGCGCTTTGACATAGTCCAGGGCGATCGAAGCACTTTCCTTCATGACGTCGCCCAGCTGGCCGGTCATGATCAGATTGCCCTTGCCGTCGAAATAATTGACTTCGACTGACAGGACGTCACCGCCGAATTCCGTATAGGCGAGACCTGTGACGACACCGACCTGGTCCTTCTTTTCCTTGGAGCCATATTCAAACAATTCCTTGCCCAGCCAGGCATTGATCTGTTTTTTGGTAATCGTAACGGTTTTCTTTTCCCCGTTCAGAATGGCGAGAACCGTCTTGCGGCACAGGGAAGCGATCACCCGCTCCAGCTGACGCACACCGGCTTCTCTTGTATAGTGACGGATCAGATAAAGAATCTCGTTTTTGCGCAGTTTGAACTGGGACGCATCCAGACCGTTGGCCTTGAGCTGCTTGGGAATCAAGTGGGCAGTCGCGATGTTCACCTTGTCGATTTCCGTATAGGAAGGCAGCTGGATGATTTCCAGACGGTCACGCAGCGGTGCCGGGATATTCTCCAGATAGTTGGCAGTGGCGATGAACATGACCTTGGAAAGATCATACGGTTCTTCCAGATAATGATCGGAGAACAGAGCGTTCTGTTCCGGATCGAGAACTTCCAGAAGCGCGTCGCTCGGGTCGCCCTTGTAGTCAGCACCCATCTTGTCGATTTCGTCGATCAGGAAGACAGGATTGATGACCTGCGCCTTCTTCATGCCCTGAATGACACGGCCCGGCATGGAACCGAGATATGTTCTTCTGTGGCCGCGGATCTCCGCTTCGTCACGGACGCCGCCCAGCGACATCTTGACAAAGTGTCTTTCCAGAGCGCGGGCAATGGATTTGGCAAGCGATGTCTTGCCGACACCCGGCGGACCGACCAGACACAGGATCGGCGCGTTCAGCGTGCCCGTCATCTGTTTGACAGCCAGGTATTCCATGATGCGGTCTTTGACCTTGGTCAGACCGTAATGGTCTTCGTCAAGAACGCCTCTGACCGCTTTGAGGTCTTCGTTGTCGCTGGTTTCCTGCCACCAGGGAACCTTCAGGAGCCAGTCAAGATAGTTGCGGGCAACACTTGCTTCACCGCTGCCCGGCGGCAGCATCTCATAGCGCTGCAGCTCTTCTCTGGCTTTTTCCTTGACGTGATCCGGATACGGATTCTTCTCGATCATTTCCCTTAACTGGGCGGAATCGTCCGTCATGCTGGAGACGTCGCCGAGTTCCTCTTTGATCGCCTTCAGTTTTTCCCGCAGATAGTATTCCTTCTGACCGTCGTCAATCCGTTCCTTGACTTTGTCGTTGATCGTCGATTCGATCTGGGAGAAACGCTGCTGTTTCTCCAGTTCGGCGATGATCATCAGCATTCTTTCATTGACTTCCGGAGTTTCCAGCAGTTTCTGCTTGGTTTCCATATCCATCATGAAATACTGGGCGAACTGATCCGTCAGGGTCAGCGCGCTGACGCCGTGCGAAAGCTGATGGATCACGTCAGCCGGGAAAGCAGATGAAAGATTGTTCATATGCTCGAACTCGCCGACGATCTTTCTCACCAGTGCTACTTCTTCCTGATGGTCACCGACGATTTCTTCCATCGGCGCGATATCAGCCATCATCATATCCGGCTGGTCATACAGCTTCACGAGACGTGCTCTTTTCATGCCGGTAAACGTAACGCGCATGAAACCGTCCTTCTTGCGGATGACCTTGATCTTGGACAGCGTTCCGACCTTATACAGATTGGCTTCCCTCGGATCATCGACCATAATATCGTTCTGGCAGACGATCCACACCATGCTGTCGAAAGACTGTGAGGAAAGACTCACCGCCGCCAGTGACTTCTGACGGCCGACTTCGATCATGACATCCTGGCCCGGGAAAACAATGATTCCGCGGGTTGCGACGACAGGTACGTGTATATTCATTTCACTCATCCTGTACCTCCTTCTTCGTATTGGGAAAAATAAGACGCAGGAGCGTCTTATTTCAGGATTGCAGCAGAAGTTTTACGGGTCTCAGTGCTTGGCATTTTCCTTTACGAATTTGTAAGCATTCTGATTCTTGAGGTCGTTCATCAGCATGTCTTTGTCAATGTACTTCTTGACATCGTCGATGCTCATCTGGTACATGGACGCGATATTCTGATATTCCGCCTCAATTTCTTCTTCCGTCGGTTCGATATTTTCAAGTTCAGCGATTCTCGCCAGTGCCAGTCTCATCTTGACTGTCTTTTCGGCATTGCCGCGGTAGCTGTCTTTCAGCTGGTCGGCTGTCTGGCCCATCATCTGCAGGTAGCCTGTCAGAGACATGCCGTACTGCTGCAGCTGGTTGACAAGCTGGTTGATCTGACCCTGGACTTCATCTTCGATCATGACGTCCGGAATCTCGACGTTCACCTTTTCGATCAGCTGTTCGCTGAGAACGTTGTCAGCCTTGGCTTCCGCTTCGCTCTTCTTTCTTTCTTCGATTCTGCTTCTGACCATGTCCTTGAGATCGTCCACGGTCTTGACATCCTTGGCGTTGATATCCTGCGCGAATTCATCATCCAGCTCCGGCAGGACCTTTGTTTTCACTTCGTTGACTCTGACTTTGAAGACGACTTCGGCACCCTTGAGGTCCTCGGCATGATAGTCTTCCGGGAACTTCAGGTTGAGGTCTTTTTCCTCACCGGCCTTGACGCCGATCAGCTGTTCCTCAAAGCCCGGGATAAAGGAATTGGAACCGAGTACCAGGTCATAGTTCTCAGCCTCACCGCCTTCGAAGGCGATGCCGTCCTTGAATCCCTTGTAGTTGATATTGACTGTGTCACCGTTTTCAGCAGCTTCTTCCTTGACTTCCATCTCGGCATAGCTTTCTCTCATACGGTCGATTTCTTCAGCGATTTCTTCATCCGAGACAGTCACTTCTTCGAGCGGGAATTCCAGTCCCTTGTAGTCGCTGATTTCAGCCTTCGGCTCTACAGCGAACGTGAAGACCAGTTCCGCCTTGTCACCGTCTACGGCACGGACATCCAGCTGCGGCTGGCTGATCGGCTTCAGACCCTTCTCTTCCAGGGCTGCTCTCATCCAGTCATTCGCTCTGTCTTCGATTGCCTGCATAAAACGCTCGCCGGCGCTGATTCTCTTTTCCAGCAGCGCCTTCGGGGCGCTTCCCTTACGGAAGCCGTCGATGACAACACTCTTAGCCAGTTTGTTAAAAGCCTTGGCAACGGCTCTCTTCCAATCATCGCCCTCGATGACAACAACGAGTTCTCCGACAGATTTTTCTTTCAGTGTCCAAATTGACATAATATTAACTCCTTCTTTTCGCCGAAATATTATAACAGAGTTCAGGCAAGTCTGCCATGAAAAGCACACACAGTTTTTAGCACTCTGGCACTTTGCCTGCTAATATCATACATACGGGTGTTAGCACTGTCAACACAAAAGTGCTAATTCTTCTTTGGTTGCCGGATTTCCCGGCGGATCCTTTCTGCCGTTCTGCCTTCGTCCATCAGAGCGCTGACCTGATCAAGGACTGACAGCGCCAGCTCTTCCCCTTCCTCTTCGTCGTAGGAAAGCGGCAGAAACAGATATACTTCATGGATCAGGACCGTGCGGCACATTTCAAACAGATCCGGATGATCGTTGCCGATCCATTCCTCAAGCAGCTTCATGGCCTTGTGAAGGCCTCTGCTTCGGGCAACCGGTATGACGTCTATGCCAGAGAACGTGTACTCCACGCCGTTTTTCATCAGGGTATATTCCTCGTCGATTTCCTGTTCGGCAATGGCTTCGATGATCAGCGCCGCCGCTTCCGGCTGGGGATCCTTGCTCAGCCAGTCATTGATTTCCAGATAACAGGATCTCAGGTTCCGCTCGGAAAGAGCGGCCGCCGCGGCCAGCTGGGTCTGCGGCTTTCCTTTCAGCCGTTTCAGCAACGCGTCCAGAGACAGTTCGTACTGTTCTTTGTCTTCCGCCATCCGGTAGATCAGATCTTTCCGCACCTGCTGCATCTTCTCTTCCGCTTCCGGCGGAATATACGGCATGCCCAGTTCCTTTTCAAGCACGGAAAAAGCCTGCTGCAGCCTGTTATCCCGCATCAGGTCATCGATTTCCGAAAGGATCTCACGATAATAATCTTCCATATGTTTTCCCTAAAAAAGAAATCGCCAGCAGGATCTGATGGCGATTTTTCATGGCGTCGTTGAAGAGACTCGAACTCTTGACCGTCCGCTTAGAAGGCGGGTGCTCTATCCAACTGAGCTACAACGACAGCGCTAATAATATATCAAAGTACAGCCTGCTTTTCAAGAACGGATTTACTTTTTATATCGCATCAGCTGCACGTCAATTTCTTTTCCGGTCAGTTTCACGATCATGTAGGAAGCCTGCGATCCGTCCCGGTTGCGCCAGATCGATCCCGGATTCAGCAGTCTTACCCCTTTCACGGTCCGGTCAAACGGAACGTGCGAATGGCCAAAGAAACCGATGTCACAGCCGAAATCACGGCATTTGTCCGCCAGCATTTCAAAACGTCCGTAAAACATGTCACGATGGCCGTGGCAGATATAAATATGATGCTCGCCAACGGTGATGATCTTGCGCATCGGAAACTGCTGCCAGCCGTCATTGTTTCCCTGCACGACAAGAAAACCATCCATCAGATAAGTCGGCAGTTCCGCATCGCCGCAATGGATGAAATAATCGGCGCCAAGATAGGTACGGCGCAGAAACTGCAGTCCCTCCTGCTGGCCATGGTTGTCAGACACTAATACAATCGTGATCGGTTTTTCCATATGTTCATTATAACTGTCCCGTCTTTTGCGGGAAAGGCGAAAGTTGATATGACACACAGGCAGATTTAATGGTACGATAATGAAAACAGGATGGTATTTTTATGAATCTGAATCTGTATCCGTATAATTTTTATATTCTATATGCTTCCATCGCTCTGGTCGTCATCATGCTCATCGTCCTGCTCGTCAAGCTGATCAAATCGGCCAAAACCCTGCAGGCCATGCAGCCGGCGCTCGATTCCATGGCGCGGAATATGAAGCTGCTTGAAATCAAATCCGAGGTCATCAACGAATCTTCCGAAGCGAGCAAAAAGGCAATGCAGCCGTATCTGACCCTCGCGCCGATCCTGTTTGCCATCTATATGATCTATAAAAACGACGAAGACCTGAAAGGCATCAAAGGCTACGAAAAAGCCGCCCGCCGCTACATGGACAGACAGCGTGACGAAAAACGAATTGCCAAAGCTGTCGCCAAGGTGCTCGTCAAATAGTTTCCGACAAAAAGAGGAACAGCCGTTCCTCTTTTTTCATGTTCGTTTCGTTCTTTCGGCAGGCTCAGAAATACCGGACTTTGACTTCTTTGTCCATCTTTTTCAGGATCGCCGCCAGATTGTCGATCAGCTGCAGCTTCAGTTTGAAGCCGAGCGAGTCATCTTCCTGATGTGCCGGATTGACGGCGCAGCCGACATAGAACGTGATGTCCGTCGCCTTTTCCAGCAGTTCCGTGGCCAGCAGCGAGGCTCCGTCAATGCGGTAATTCCAGTCAAAATACGATTTGTTCTGACCGAGCCAGTCTTCCGCGTATTCATAGACCCGGTGCAGGGTGATCATTCCCTCCGTGACCAGATCGATGCCTTCGATCCTTGAAATCGGCGGGATGCCGCTGTCATCGCCGTCCAGCGTGACGATTTCGATATCCTTCTCTGTCACTTTGGAAACGACCTTGGCCGTCGTGCCGCCGCAGACGATATGCGTTCCCTCTTCTTTCAGGAAGTCTTTCACCATGCGCTCGTCGTCTTCCCGGTTGCTGGCCGGTCCGACCATCAGGGCGGCCGCATGATGCTTTCGAATACGGACGACTGCCGCTGTCGTATCGTCTCCCGGTTTGTTGTTGTACAAGATATTGCATCGGTCGACCAGGATCGTCGCCAGGGCTTTGGCGGAAACCGCCGGCTGATACATGCCTTCCATGAATTCCATAATCTGCGGCAGCTGCCAGCCGTAATTGAGGATCTCCCCGGCACCGGCGTTGATCGTTCCGTCGCTCATCATGAACAGGCAGTCATTTTCATCCGCTTCATAGGAACAGAAGTCGATCTTGCGGCCGGAGATTTCCATCGTTTCGTAATTCGGCAGAAAAGCCATGCCGTTATGAATGATGAACGGCTTGGGATTGTCGAAGTTGAAGACGCGGATCAGTCCGTCGTCCCACATCTGGGCAATCGAGAACGTCGAATAGGCCACTCCCCTCTCCCGGCAGACCGGAAGCGTGGAAATAACCGTGTCGACACAGTCGGTCAGATGGACATTGCCGGCCAGCATTTCCGACATCATCTTGGCGGTCAGTGTCGAAAGGATGTTGGCTTTGACGCCGCTGCCCAGACCGTCGGCCAAAACCATGACCCGGGAATTGTCATTGACGTCCACGATATTGACGTTGTCGCCGCACAGCTGTTCACCGACATGATTGACTGACTGCCAGCCGCATTCGATATACAGGGCATCATTCATTATTGATCGTCTCCTTCAGGGTGGTCAGCGCCACCTTGGTCTGAGCGGCTGTTTCACCGAGCAGCGAAGCGATTTCGTGAACGGTCATCATATTGTTGTTCAGCACCTCGTCGGCGACCATCATCGTCTTCTCGATCAGCTGCTTCTGCTTCAGGGCGCTTTCTTCGTGCTTGGTGATATCGCGCATGATGCAGATCAGAACATTGAACTTCGTATCGTGGATGACGGTATTTTCGACCCACTTGCCGTACTGTTCGAGATGCTGCTTGCGGGCGTTTACTTTGTCACCGCCCAAAGCGTCCAGATAATCAAACGGATCGAGGATCGCGGTCACCTGCTGGCCGATCAGTTCGGATGCCTTCACACCGCCGAGCAGACGGCACATCCTCTCGTTGATCAGCTGGATATGCAAATCTTCGTCGAGGACCATCAGACCGTTGGTGGAGTTGGATACGATCTTGTCGGACATGGAAGCGGCTTTTTCCATCATCAGCGGCAGACACATGTCCGGATTGGCACGGCCGCGGATGATCGCGATGGCCTTTTCACGGCAGGAGTCATAACCGCAGCTGCCGCAGTTGAGACGGTTGGCGGGATCTTCCTTGTTCATCTTGACGAGTGTCTTCTCGATGAGATCCTCACTCGGTGTCACTCTGTGGCGGTGGTCATCTTCGTAAGCACAGCCGATCTCGTCCGGTTGCACCTGATAGCAGTCAAAATCCTCTTTACCGGCAAACTGCCGCACGGCGATCGTGCCGCTGGCAATGCTCTTCTGTTTGCTGACGACGATGGGACCGTTGACACAGCTGCCGGCGCAGGCGGACATTTCGATAAAGCAGTTATGAATACGGCCGGCCTGGATATCCTCGGCCATGCGCATGAGATTCTCTACTCCGTCAACCGCCAGATATTCATAGTTCCGGCTTTTGCATTCCATCGTACGCAGCACGCCGCCGGTCGTCGGGAACAGACGGGCTTTCGACTTCTCGATCCGGACGGGTGATGCTGTTTCCTCCATCTGAATACCGGCATCGGCGAGCATCGCGTCGAGTTCTTCGAAGGTCAGAGCCGCGTCGATCAGATCAGGATGCTGGTCTGCTTCGTCCTTTTTGGCGATGCAGGGTCCGATAAATACCGTTTTCGCACCCGGTATCCGGCTTTTGATATCCTTGCCGTGGGCCAGCATCGGCGAAAGCACCGGCGCCAGCAGCGGCAGAAGATTCGGATAATACCGCTTGATCAGCGTGTTGGCGGAATGACAGCAGGTGGAAAGAATGACGTCGTGGTCTTCTTCCAGCATCTCGTCGTAGGCTTTTTTGACGATCGTGGCACCGATCGCCGTCTCCTCACAGCCCTGAAAACCCAGTTTCTTCAGAGCGCTGGTCATTGTCTCCATATCGCAGTTTTCATAATACGCGACGAAGCTTGGCGCCACGGAAGCAATCACCGGTGCGCCGGAGGCGATCATCTGCTTCACGAGAGCCGTATCGCTGCGGATCTTTTTCAGATTCTGCGGACAGATATGGTAACAGGTGCCGCAGAGAATACAGTCAAGATGAATGATCGAGGCCTTGTCGTTCTCAAAGGAAATGGCCTTGACCGGACAGTAACGGATACATTTATAACAGTTCTTACAGTTGCTTGTGTTGCTGATCAGTGCGTATGACATGATTGTGCTCCCTGTGTACGGATGGCAGATAGTTTGATCCGTCTCTATTTCTGACTACATTTTAATTGATACGTCCCGGACTAACAATCTGAAAATGACCGCTGCCGGTCATTCCAGTACAGTATCGTGAACTTCTTCGTGGAGAGCCTGATAGACGCGGTGGGCGACGTCCTGGGGAACGACACCGGCAATTTCCTCTTCACTGGCTTCCTTCAGTCCGGTGAAGTTGCGGAAGGCTTTCAGCAGCAGCCGTTTCCGTTTCGGACCGACGCCTTCGATTTCGTCGAGGATGGATCTGGTCTGCGCCTTGGCGCGCAGCTTGCGGTGATAGGTGATCGCCGTGCGGTGCACTTCATCCTGCATTCTCGTCAGCAGGAAGAACAGACCGGAATTCTTGTCGATATCAAACACTTCACCGTCGGTGTCCATCAGGGCATTGGTATTATGATGATCGTCCTTGACCAGACCCATGATCTTGATCGTTTCACTGAGGCCGAGGGAATCCAGGATTTCCTTCGCGGCTTCGATCTGTGTCCAGCCGCCGTCGACGAGAATGCCGTCCGGCATTCTGCCGTCTTCCTTCAGCAGCCGGAAGTAACGCCGGTAAACGACTTCCTTCATGGAATCCACATCGCTGTTTGCGGTATGCAGTTTAAAAAGACGGTATTCCTTGCGGTTCGGCTGGCCGTCATCATAGACGACACAGCTGGCGACCGTGAAGGATCCGCTGATATGCGAGTTATCGAACAGTTCCACCCGGGACATGTCTCTGCCGGCCAGATCACTGAGCTGGCGGACTGCCTCATCGGTGACCGTGCTCTGTCTTTCCACCGTATTGAATTTCAGTTCCAGCTGTTTTTTCGCATTATCGACACACATGTCGATCAGTTTTTTCTTATAGCCGCGCTGCGGCTGAAACAGCGGCATGTCGATCAGTTCAGCCAGAGCATCGAGATCGGTCCCCTGCGGAAGGACCAGCTCGCGGGCAGCCGGATGATCCTGATAGTACTGGGAAAGGAAACTGATGAACTCATCGTGCGGATCACCGTAGAGCGGCCGCAGACGGAACTCCTTGTTCAGGATAATGCCGCGGCGGACCAGAAAGCCGGTAATGGCCATATAGCCCTTTTCCGCATGCCAGGCAAAGACGTCGCGGGAACCGCGGTTGTCCTTTTCGATATTCTGCCTGTCCCCTGCCACAGCGTGAATGGAATCCAGCATTTCCTTGTATTCCTGCGCTTTTTCAAACGCCAGCTCGGCACTGGCCGCATACATCTTTTCCTTCAGGCCGTTCTCAATATCACGGATGTCGCCGTTCATGAACCGGGTGACCGCATCGGTCATCTCTTCATAGACGCTGTCTTCGATGTCATAGACACACGGGGCAAGACATTGGCCCATGTGGTAATAGAGACACACCTTATCCTGCAGCCGCGTGCAGCGGCGGAACGGATAAAGTCCCTGCAGCAGCTTGAGTGTCGTGCGGGCGGCCGCGGCATCCGGAAAAGGACCGAAGTATCTTGCTTTGCGGTCCTTGCGGGTATCTCTGGCGATCATCAGCCGCGGATATTTTTCCCTGGTCAGTTTGATATAAGGATAGCTGGAGTCATCGATGAACTGAATGTTGTATTTTGGCCGGTATTTCTTGATCAGATTGATTTCCAGGACCAGCGCCTCTTTTTCCGTGGCGGTGACGATGAAATCAAAGTCTTCGATACTGGCAACCATGCGGGTCGTCTTGAAATCATGTGCCCCGACAAAATACTGGTTCACGCGGGCGTGGAGATCCTTTGCTTTGCCGACGTAGATGATCTCCCCGTATTTGTCCTTCATCTGATAACTGCCAGGCTGATGCGGCAGATTCAGCAGTTTTGCTTTGATATATTCTTTATCCATAGTTTATTTCAATTCGACGACCGTCGCGCCGGTGCCGCCTTCCTGCGGCATGCCGAGGCGGAATTCCTTCACCGACGGATCGTTTCTGAGTTTTTCATGCACGGCTTTGCGCAGCCGGCCGGTTCCATCACCGTGGATGATGCGGAAGTTCTTCAGACCGTGCAGTTTAGCCTGATCAAAGTAATCGGCCATCGCTTCCATCGCCTCATCGACCCGCATGCCGATCAGGTTGCACTGCGAAGGCATGCTGGCGAAGATATCGTGAGAAGCGATATGAATCGTCGCCGAAGGCTGTTTTTTCATCTTCGGAATGATATGAGTGCTGGGCCGGATCTGGTTTTTCTTCACCCGGATCTCACGGCCGTTCATCAGGATGGTCAAATCCTTGCGGCCGATCTTGATCACTTCACATACCTGGTCGTTGTCTCTGAGCTCGACGGCGTCGCCGATTTTGTATTCATATTCCCGTTCAGGGACTTCTTCCGGCTGACTGTCTTCACGCAGTCCGTCGATCTCATGTCTGAGTTCGATCATCTCATGATATTTGACATCCTGCTGGCTGCGCAGTCTGGCCAGGATCACGTCTGCTTCTTCCCGGACGCTTTCCAGATATTCCTGCGCTTCCTTTTCATACTGTGCCTTCAGTCTGTCCTTTTCACGGGCCAGACGGTTTTCTTCCTTTTTCAGGCGGGCTTCCTTTTCTTCCGCCTGGGCGATCTTTTTCTGCAGTTCTTCCTGCAGCCGGGTATTTTCGCTGACCTGTGTTTCCAGCCGTTCGATCAGCCGGTCTTCCTCGCTGCGTGACTGGTCTTTCAGAAAACGCGCGTATTTGATGATCGAAGACGGCAGGCCATAGCGCTGCGCGACTTCCAGCGCGTTGGACTGGCCGGTGGTTCCTTCCATATAACGATAGGTAGGCGCCAGTTTCTGCATGTCGAATTCAACACTGGCAACGAGAATATCATCATGCCGGCGGCCATAGGCTTTCAGTCTTCCGTAATGCGTCGTCGCCACGGTCATGCAGTGCCGCTCCCGCAGTTCGTTGAGGATGGCGATGGCCAGCGCCTCACCTTCCCGCGGGTCCGTGCCGCTGCCGACTTCGTCCAGCAGGATCAGGCTGTCAGCCGTGGCGCTTCTGCACATCTCGGCCTGCTTCTGAATATGGGCGCTGAAAGAAGAAAGTGACGACACGACGCTCTGATCGTCGCCGATATCGACAAAGATCCTGTCGAAGAACGGGATCACCGCTTCATCCGCGGTCACCGGCATGCCGGCGTAGGTCATCAGAACCGACAGGCCGATTACTTTCATACTGACGGTCTTGCCGCCGGTATTGGGACCTGTTATCAGCAAAACCCGGCAGGGATCGGCCAGATGGTACGAATTGGCGACTACCTTTTCCGGATCGATCAGCGGATGTCTTGCCCTGCTCAGTTTCAGTTCGCTTGTTTCGCTGAGAACTGCGGCGCAGGCTTCCCGCTGGTCGCCCCATTGCGCTTTAGCGAAGATCTCGTCAAGCATGGCGCAGGTTTCCAGATTGGCCAGTTCTTCCGCTGCCACTTCCCCGATCGCGTCCGTGCACATGCGCAGCACCCGCTGCACTTCTTCATCCTGACGGTTGAGCAGTTCCTGCTTGCGGTTGTTGACAGCCACAAAAGAAGCCGGTTCCACATAGGATGCCTGGCCGGAGGACGAATCACCGTGGATCATGCCGCCGAAGCTGTTCTTGTCGGAAGCGCGCACGAGCACGACAGCCCGGCCGCCCCGGTATGTGATGATCGAATCCACGACCGCGTCGCCATGGGCCTGCAGAAAACGCTGGGCCACCGAGGCGATCTCGCCGTCGATACGGCGCAGAGCGGAACGGACGGCCGCCAGTTCGGGGGTGGCGCTGTCCATGACTTCCCCATATTCGTTGATACATTTCCGAAGAAATGTTTCGCACTTCTGATGAACGCTTAATGTATTGATCAGATCGTCCAGATGGACATGGGATACCTCGCTCAGACCTTTCTGATATACAAGAATGCCTCTGACACCCTGAATGAACTGGATCTCGTTGAGAATGTCCTGAGCGGTGAGAAGTCTGCCCTTCTGAGCGTTCTGCAGAGGCTCACTGATATCCCGGATGCCGGCAAACGGCATCGTGTCGTATTTTCTTACCGCTTCGAGAGCTTCCCGGATCCATTCGTTGAGCCGGCGGATCATCAGCGGTTCAAAAGAAGGATGGGATTCGCGGATCCTTTTTTTGCCAAGTGAAAAAGCACAGAGCTGTTCCATCTGTGCGCGTATGACATGCAGTTCAAGACTGTGTTCGGCGTTCATAGCCTGACCTCGTAAGTAAGATCGGGGACATAGGAAACGCGGTCGACGATCGGATCAAGACCGTTTTCCTTCATCCAGTTCTCCAGATTGATCCGCTGCTCCTCACTGATCTTCGAGCCCTGCTCGTACAGATTCCGCAGTGTTTCACCGTTGACGACCGGCGAAACGAACTGATGGAAGACCGTGCCGGTGATCTCATTGACCGGTTTCAGCAGGGATTCGTCCTTCAGGATGATACCGTTGGTAAAGAAAGGCGTGCCGAGGGAAATCGTGAATACGACACAGAGCAGTGCCGCTTCCACGATGCCGATGGCGCCGCCGCCGAGATCGTCGACGACGTCGATGAGCGGCACTTCGGAAAGACCTTTGGCCAGACTGTCAAGCATCACGAAGAGCAGCCGCAGCACCAGAAAGACAGCGATCAGCCAGCTGATCTGATTCAGATAAAAACTGGCAGCCTCGGCATAGGGCGTATCCTGCAGGATGGCCCATTCCTGCGGCCATATCCGGATATACTGCGCCAGGACGGATGAGACCAGCCAGGAGCCGTAAAACGAAGCGATCGTTCCGATGAGGGATACCGCCTGACGAAGCAGTCCCTTATGCATACCCATGAAGAAAAACAGCAGAAACACTGCCGCGATAGCTATATTGGCCGGCATCAGCCAGCTGTCAGTCACTTCAAACATATCTTTCACTACCTGCTTTCCATCCTATGATACCAAATCATTTCCGCAAAGCAAAACTGATGTTAGAATAGTCCCATGAGCACCACGATCACATTGAAACTGACACCGGAACAGGAAGAAAAACTGTTCACGGCTTTCCGGGAAACACAAACCAGAGCGCCGGCATATGCCAGATGGCAGCTGCGCCCCGAAAACTGTGTCATTACCTGCTATGAATCCGGCAAGACTGTCTTTCAGGGCAAAGACGCGGCGGTTTATGCCGCCCCTTTTGATCACGCCGCAAAGGACCTTGTGCCGCAGGCCGGCAGCGACGAAGTCGGCACCGGTGATTATTTCGGCCCGGTCTGTGTCTGCGCCGCGATCGTAACCAGAGAGACCGCTTCCCTGCTGGAGGATCTTGGCATCCGCGATTCCAAAGCTCTGACAGACGCCCATATCCGCACCGTCGCACCGAAGATCAGTGAAGCACTGCCGCACAGTCTTCTGATCCTCGACAACAGCCGTTATAACGAAGTGCATAAAAACAACAATATGAACGCGATCAAGGCCAAGATGCACAATCAGGCTTACGTCAACCTGGCCAGACGCATGCCGCTGCCGGATTTCCGCGTCATCGACCAGTTCACCCCGGAACCGCTTTACTACCGTTATATTCAGAACGAGCCGAAGATCATCGGCGGCATTCATTTCGAAACCAAGGCGGAAGACAAATACATCGCCGTCGGTGCCGCCAGCGTGATTGCCCGCTATGCCTTCCTCCGCTCGATCGACGCCATGAACGAAAAGTACGGGATGGAATTCCAGAAAGGCGCCGGCAAGGACGCGGACCGCTTCGCGGAAGCGTTCGTGCAGAAATACGGCTTTTCGGAATTGTATAAAGTCGCCAAGATGCATTTCAAAAACACGGAAAACCTTGAAAAATACCGGAAGGACTGAAATCCTTCCTTTTTCTTATTCATGAAAATTGTTTCATTTTAGCCTGGTTCTGCCCGGTTTTCACTGCCGGAAGAACCTTTTTGTTTTCCTCTCAGAAACACATAATAAGAAAACAGAGAAACTTCACAAAAGAGAAATGCTTATTTTAAGGGCTTTTCTGCATGTTTGTTTCAAATATTGTCTCCGTATCGCAAACAAATGTGAATTCAGGGAAAGCATCTTTTCCGGTGTTGGTTTTGAAAATTTCTCAGCAACTCTGAAACAGAATGTTTTCTTTTCATTTTTATTCTTTGAAACGGCTGTTTTGTGTATTTTTTGTGAAAAACGGTTTCATTTCCTCCATTGAAGATATTTCAGACAGGCCTTGAAAAGTCTGTTTTTCTTTACATAAAAAGTAAAGAAAATGCGTAAAAATAAGGCTTTCCTGCTGTTTTTGCAAATTTTACAATGATACAGTTGAGATGCGAAAAAGAGAGGAGGTATTGGCAATGACAAATCACAACATGCTCATGACCGCCACCAAAAATCTGGCTAAACACTTCTTGCCGAACGTAATCTGCAAGGTTGAATATTCCACAAATGTCCTGAACCGCAGGCACAATTACAGGGATATGATCAAAGGCAGAGAAAACGGCATCAGCCCGATCTACAATTCGGTAGAAGCCGGATATGTGATGCCGATCCTGCACTGAGCAATAAAAATGCTGCATACGGAAGAGAATTTCCATGATATGCAGCTTTTTAATTGTCTTTTTTACAGTTCCGGATTCGGAATTTTCCGGATATTCAGTTCGATCGTATTCTCCAGCCGGCATAATTCGACACCGGCCGCTCTCAGCATACGCTTGGAGGCGATATTCGTATCGACACCGTTGTATTTGTCGGATTCATAGACAATGCGGCGGATGCCGGACTGAATGATCGCTTTGGCACACTCGTTGCAGGGGAACAGGGAAACATAGATCGTGCATCCCGCCACCGGCCACTTGGAATTCAGAATGGCATTCAGTTCGGCATGAACGACATATACATATTTTGTCTCAAGCGTATCCCCTTCTCTGTCCCAGGGAAATTCATCGTCGGAACATCCTTTCGGGAAACCGTTGTAGCCGACCGATACGACCCGGTGGTTTTCGTCGACGATCGCGGCGCCGACGGTTGTGTTGGGATCTTTGGAACGCAGGGCTGAAAGATGGGCCAGACCCATGAAGTATTCATCCCAGTTCAGTACATCCGCTCTTTTTTCCATGTTCAGTCCTCCATGACTTTTTTATAGATCTGATAATCTACTGTATATATCGTATCAAGATTGGCGGCGATTTTGCCGGCATGCTGCGCAAGACCGATCTCTTTTTCATACCGCAGAACCATGATATCGCTTCTGGCATAGATCTTGTCCTCATCAATAAAGGCGTTCTTTGGTAACAAATACCCCATCGCCGCGATCATCAGAAGCAGACAGAACCCATAATGATACTTCGCCTTTTTATCCTTCAGAGGCAGCAGAATACCGGTTACCAGCAGGCCGGTGAAGAAACCGCCGGCATGAGCGGCCGCGGCTACCTGCGGCATGAAGTTGATCATCAGGTTGATCAGATAAGTGCTGATCAGCGAACTCATGATCCGTGGATCACGCCAGCTGCCGCTGTATAGGATCAGCAGCGTATAGCCGGCCATCAGACCGTATAACCCGCCGGAAAGACCGACCGCGTAGGTCTGGTGGGACATGATAAAGAAGAAGACATTGCCGCCGATGATCG
Source organism: Solobacterium sp. (assembly GCA_017404505.1). Lineage (GTDB taxonomy): Bacteria > Bacillota_I > Bacilli_A > Erysipelotrichales > Erysipelotrichaceae > Bulleidia. The sequence continues at coordinate 19,889 of JAFRCE010000003.1, forward strand.
ACAGCAGCAGGATCACAAGATAACGCCAGCGGCCGGTGATCTTTTCCATGAACATACCCAGATTGCGCAGGGCCAGCATATTCATCAGAATATGCCACAGATCGATATGAACAAAACCGGCCGTCAGGAATCGCCAGAATTCACCGGCGATGATGAACGGTTTGTAATACGCGCCAAGGAAAATGGCCGTCTCCGGTTCCGAGGCAAAATTCAGAAAGCGGATGCCCGCGAAGATCAGAATACAGACGATGCCGACCGCGAACGTGACGATCGGCCTGTCTTTGCCCTGCTTCATGCCAGATCCCTTTCCTTTCTGAGAATTTCCAGAAGTTCTTCGAAATAGGCCGGTAGCGGCGCGTGGAAGTGCATGGTTTCACCGGTGCGGGGATGGACAAGCGTCAGGTCGGAAGCATGCAGCACCTGTCCCTGGGTATCCATATAACGGCATGGTTTGCCGTATTTTTCATCCCCCATGACCGGATGATTGATATAGCGCATATGAACACGGATCTGATGGGTGCGGCCGGTTTCCAGCGCGCATTCGACCCATGTCGCGGAATAGAAACGCTCTCTGACATGGAAATGGGTGCGGGCTTCCCGGCTGTTTTTCTCGGTGACTGTCATGCGCTGACGGTCACGCGGATCACGGCCGATCGGCGCGTCGATCAGTCCGTCGTCATGCGGAATGTTGCCCATGACAATGGCCTGATATTCCCGGTGGCAGGTCTTGTCTTCCAGCTGGCGGGCAATGCTTTCATGCGCCAGATCGTTCTTGCAGGCGACGATGCAGCCGGTCGTGTCCTTGTCGATGCGGTGGACAATGCCGGGCCGGATATAGCCGTTGATGCCGGAAAGATCCTTGCAGTGATACAGCAGCGCATTGACCAGCGTGCCTTCATAAACACCGGGAGCCGGATGGACGACCATTCCCTTTCCCTTATTGACGACGATGATGTCACTGTCCTCATAAAGAATATCGAGCGGTATATCCTGCGGCAGTACGTCGATTTCCCGATCTTCCGGTATATCGCATTCGATTACCTGGTCTTTTTTCAGTTTGAAAGATCCCTTGACCGGCTTGCCGTCGACCATGATGCGGCCTTCCTTCACCAGCTGCTGTACCCGGCTGCGGGAAAGATCGTGGGTATCTGCCAGATATTTGTCCAGACGGACATCCGTGTCTTCTTCAACGGTCCATTTTATCAGTGCCATAGTTCTTCTTTTCTTCCTTCAGTGATGCCAGTGCCAGCAGAAACACGCCGATACAGAGCGCGCTGTCCGCGATATTAAAGATCGGAAAGTCATATCCGAAAATATAGAAATCCAGAAAGTCCCGGACATAGCCGAAATACAGCCGGTCAAACAGATTGCCGGCGGCGCCGCCGATCATCAAAGACAGAGCGATGCGGCTGACAAGGTCCGGTTTTTTCGCATACAGATAATACAGCATGAGACCGATCGCCACGGCGCTGACCAGTGACAGAAACGGGATCTGCCCGGACAGCATTGACCAGGCCATGCCGGTGTTCTGCGCATAGGTAATATGGAAAAAGCCGTTGATCAGAACGACATGATGCAGACTTTCCGTAACCTGGACGAGATGCTTGCTGAAAAGATCGAGCAGCAGTACCAGGATCATAATGACAGCTTCCATATTCCCTCCTTTACAATAAAAGAATTCTAACAGTTAATGCCGGGAATGACAAATCAGAAAAAAAGCGGCTTTATGCCGCTGTCTGCTGCTCCGCAAGATAAGCTTTCAGAGCTCTGGCGATCTGGTCCGGACAGGATGTCGGCTTCGCGCCGCAGGTAATGCCGTCCAGGGCACTGATCACTTCGTCTGCCTTGCGGCCTTTGACCAGGGCGGAGATGCCCTTCAGGTTGCCGTTGCAGCCGTTGATGACCTGCATGTTTTCAATTGTGTCACCCTCAATATCCAGAATGATACGGGAAGAACACACACCTTTTGTCGCATATTCAAAATGTCTGCTCATTTTCTCTCACTCCTTTTCTTTACGTCCTATATCCTATCACAGAATCATGGCGTGAAACCTTCACATGACTGAAAAAGAAGAGGTTTCCCTCTTCTTCTCAATCAATAGTTCTCGCGCTTGATTTCAAAATACGCTTTGGAATGCGCGCATACCGGGCACTCTTCCGGAGCTTCCTTGGCGGTTACCGTATAACCGCAGTTGCGGCACTGCCATGTCACTTCATCCTGACGGACGAACACTTCGCCGCTGTTCAGGTTGGCCAGCAGTTTTCTGTAGCGCTCCTCATGTTCTTTTTCAATGCCGCCGACACCGCGGAACTGGGCCGCGATTTCCGGAAAGCCTTCCTCTTCAGCGATTTCAGCGAATTCCTTATACATGTCTGTCCATTCGTAGTTTTCGCCTTCGGCTGCCTGGAGCAGGTTTTCCGGTGTCGATTTGATGGCACCGCCCTGCAGGTATTTGAACCACATCTTGGCATGTTCCTTCTCATTCAGAGCGGTGAGCGTGAACATTTCAGCGATCTGCTCATAGCCTTCTTTTTTAGCCTTGCTTGCCCAGTAGTCATATTTGTTGCGGGCCTGGCTTTCACCGGCGAAAGCAGCTGCGAGATTCTGTTCGGTTCTTGTTCCTTTTAAGTCTTTCATCACACTTATTCCTCCGTAATCATTATACCTTCCGACAGTGTCTTATGCGAGTTTTCTGAACCGTTCGGTGCCGTATTTCAGAAGCAGGAAGACCAGGATGAGATCAGCGGCGACAAAGAACGCCAGGATCCAGTAGAACGTATTCATACCGGTCATAAAGAACAGGACCATAATGCCGATGGCCAGGAACATCGGAATCATGATGCTCAGGAACGCTGACAAAGACTGTTTGATGACGACGACTTCCCTGTCAAATTCCAGTTTCGGAAAGCGCAGGTTGATCAGAAGACCCAGCATACTGATAAACAGAGCGCTGACCGCCAGCATCAGAATGCCAGACAGATAATACAGCAGCGGCAGATGGAACGCGATGCCCAGACCAATCAGCGACAATGTGCTTGGCACCATGATCAGCATCAGGTTGATCAGGATCTTGGCCAGGAAGATCTCTTTGACATCGGCCGGAATCGACTTCAGGATCCAGAGACTCTTGCCTTCCAGAGAAATTGACACACCGGTCGTGCAGGTCATACTGCCGACACATGCGATCACCAGGATGAATGTCTGCCAGATTCTGGCAACCACGTCTCCCTGTTCCGCCATCAGCTGAATGATCATATCCTTGATGGGATTGTCTATGAAGATCACATAGACCGACATGACCATCAGAATGATCATACCGACCGAGGTGTTCATGAAGTATGTGAAGTTATTGAAATAACGCTGCCATTCCTGGCGCATCAGGGCGCCGAGGGAACTGGTACGTTTCGCCTTCTTCAGACGGAAGTTGGCGACATGATAGCCCTGCATCGTCTGGGCGTTGACGCGGATGATCGTACGGGAATAGATCAGGATAAAGAGAATATAGACAGCGATGCCGACGCCGAACAGCAGCAGAATATTCATCAGGCCGCCATTGATAACACCTTCCACGTACCATTTCGCACTGGGCAGGAAAGACGCGAGACCGCCGAGCCGTAAACCTTTTCCCTCACCGCTGCCGGCAGCCGAACCCATGGAAAAAGAGAAATAGTAAACCAGGATAAAGAAAGCGATGGTCATGCCATTCTGCAGCAGTTTGCCATATCGTTTACCGGCCGTCAGTTTCTGAAAGGCAATGCCGATCAGAGCAGAAAGCACCATCGGCAGAAGCGGGAACGGCAGGAAGCACAGAATGGCGCGGATATAGTAGAACACATCGCCGCCGATCCGGTAGCCGTGTATCAGCATGGCCGGAATCACAAGGAAGAATGAATACAGGTACTGCATGATCGAATAGACGATGATCTTGGACGTCACGATGTCGCGCTCCGTCACCGGCAGTGACATCAGACTGTCATAGTCCTTAAAGCCGAACAGCATGCCCTGAGCACCCGAGACACCGCTCATGAAGATGATGACGGTGCCGAGAATGCTGACCATATACGGAACGACGTTGGTCTCCGTCTCCATCATATCCGCGAAGAGCCAGCTGTAATACAGGGACAGCCCGAACATGACCAGGCAGCTGATCGCGATGGGCGGGATTTTCGATTTCTTGCCCGAGCGGCTCTGAAAGAACAGATTCAGCAGCTGCGTCCTGGTAAGTATGAACATCCGTTTCATGATGCGATGTTCTCCGTATCGAGGAAGATCTGCTCCAGGGATTCACCGGACCGCAGGATCTCATCCGTCTTGCCGTTCATGATGATGCTGCCCTGCTTGATGATGGCGATCTCATCGCAGAGATTCTGCACCACTTCCAGAACATGAGACGAGAAGAAGACGCTTCCGCCATGATCGCAGAGCTCACGCAGTTTGTTTTTCATAATGAAGGACGCCTTCGGATCAAGGCCGACGAACGGTTCGTCCAGCACCAGCAGGCGCGGATCGTGCATGAAGGCGCTGATCAGAGCCACCTTCTGCTTCATACCGTGTGACAGCGATTTGATCTGATCACCCAGACTGTCATAGATTTCCAGTTCGCGGCCGATTGCCGTAATCTTGTCCATACGTGTATCAGGCGACATTTCAAAGATATCGGCGATAAAGTTCAGATACTGGATACCGGTCAGATTCTCATAAAGATCGGGATTGTCCGGCAGGAAGGCCGTCACGCTTTTGCACCAGATCGGATCTTCAAGGATATTTTTTCCGTCAATGTGGATCTTTCCGCTTTCGAAAGGAATGATACCGACTGCGCAGCGGATCGTTGTTGTTTTGCCGGCGCCGTTATGACCGATAAATCCGAAGATTTCTCCGTCGTTGACGTTAAGGGAAATGCCGTGAAGGATTTCCTTGTTATCAAAACTTTTGACGAGATTTTCAATTTGCAGCATATAACCTCCAGTTATTCAGGAACAGTTTTCTTTAATGATACTCGCTTTCATATAAAGAAAACAGATACAGTTTGCTTTGCTGTATCTGGGCCGTACGGAACTCCTGCAGCAAAGCCGCAGATGAGTCTCACAATTTCATGCAGACCGGATGATCATCGGGCTGACGGCCTGCCACACTCTGTGCCTGTTACTCCCTCATTGCTTATGCATATCATACCATTTACTGACTTGCGGTCAACACCTAAGTGAATTATTTCACAAAAATATCACAGGGAACCCGTTCTCTGCCGGCAATAGTATGGGTGAGGACGCCGCATCGCTCTCCGGTACAGATCAGGTCTTTTGCCTCCTTCCCCAGCGGCATCAGTGCGGAGCGTGCGGGCGTCCATGGAAACAGATCTTTTCGATATGACAAAGTTTTACCTCCACCCTTATCTTCTGATGCCGCTTCTTGTATATATCTCCTGGCACGATATCCAAACCATGGAGATACCGGATGCCGGCTGGATCCTCATCTCGCTTTTGGCGCTGGCCAGGCGTCCGTATTATGTCTGGGCTATTGCCGTATTCGCTGTTCTTTCACTGTTTTCGATCGCCGGCCTGCTCGGTTTCGGTGACGTCAAGCTCACTGCCGCCATGGCGCTTATGATCGGCATGAGGATCCTTGCCGCTCTGCAGATCGCTTCCTCTTTGGCCCTGCTGTTTTTCCTCGTAAAAAAAGGAACCCTTTTACGGATTCCTTTCGCGCCGTTTTTATGCCTCGGCTTTGCTGTCTTCCTGTTTTGCTAAAGGAAGTTCGAACCAGAACGTGCTGCCCTTACCCGGCTCGGAGTTGACACCGTAGCGGGCTTCATGCAGTTCGAGAATACTGCGGACAATGGCAAGACCCAGGCCGCTGCCGCTGCTGTAGCGGACATGCTGTTTATCGATCTTGTAATAACGGTCCCAGATGTTTTCCAGGTCTTTTTCGGCGATTCCTTCGCCGAAATCCTGAACCTGTACCTGTATACTGTCATCCATCTTCACTTCGCGGACGATGATATGTCTGGCATCGCCGCCGTAATGGATGGCATTGGTCATGAAGTTGTTGAAGACCTGTTCCATCCGCCGCCGGTCGGCATTGACATTGCAGTGATAGGCCGGGAAGTATTCGATCCGGTAGTTCTCGGTATTGATATAGACATCGTATTTGCGCAGTTCCGTGCTGATCATCTCGTGCAGATCGAAGTTTTCTTTCTGCAGTACGATTTTCCCCTCCTCGATCCTGGAAAGATCGAGCAGATCGTTGACCAGCGCCGAAAGCCGTTTGGATTCATCGATGATGATCTGCAGATTCTCATCGTTTTTTTCTTCCGGCATGTCGATCATCATTTCGCCATATCCGCTGATCATGGTCAGCGGCGTGCGCAGATCATGCGACACATTGGCGATCAGATCACGCCGGGCCTGTTCTGCTTTATTGATGTCGACGGCTGCCTGCTGCAGTGTCTCATTAAGTTCCCTTGCTTCCTGATAACGGTCCGTCGAAGGATCGTACGCATACCTGCCGTCCGGCAGATTTTTCGCTTCCTTGCTGATTGCCCTCAGCGGCCGGGCAATCTGAACGTCCATCAGGAACGTCAGCAGAACAATTGCCAGGATCAGTATGATGCCGATATAAAGCAGCTGTCTGTTCAGCGTGCGGGATGCGTCGTTGACCCGTGAGAAGCCAGTATTGACAATGACCGCCACATATTCGCCGTCTTCGTTCTGAATCATGCGGGTATATGTGATATTCCGCATGCCATTGTTTTCCTTCTTGCCGAAGCTGTCCGTTTTGCCGTTCATGAACGGTGTCTCGCTGGCGAGATACGTACCGTCCTCACTGGCTGCCGCCGCATCGATCAGCTGCGTCAGTTCAAGCGGGTTCATACGGTACAGAACACAGCCGTAATTCATTGATTCAGGCGGCATGAAGATATCCTCATCCGTTTCAATGATGCGGACACAGGTGTCGTTTTCCATCTGATACTGGAAGAGGATTTCCTCACTGATTTCCTCACCCTGCTGCAGAATCGCGACGATGCTGTCAGAGACGCTTTTCACCGTCGAGATCTTGTTGTCCTCATACATCGGTTCCAAAAGGAACTCCTCAAAGACAAACAGAACACCGATGATGAAGACCGCGAACAGCAGCAATGTGCGGGCGATTTTCCATCTTAAGCTAATCGGCTTTTTCAAAGCGGTACCCTACCCCTCTGAGTGTGACGATATAGGATGCGTAATCTTTCAGATTGCGCCGCAGCAGTTTGATATGCGTATCAAGGGTACGGTCGTCACCGAAGAAGTCATATCCCCATACGGTCGAAAGCAGCTGCTCTCTGGTCAGCGCGATTCCCGCGTTTCTGACCAGATATACCAGCAGTTCGTATTCCTTCGGAGAAAGCTGGATCCGTTCGCCGTCGATCGTGACGGTACGGGCACTGTAATCGATCACAAGTCCCTTGAGAACAAACTGATCACCGGATGCGGCCGCTCTTTTCGTCCGTTTGAGGATGGCGTGGATCCGCATCATCAGTTCCTTGCTGGAGAACGGTTTGACGACATAGTCGTCGACCCCGACGTCAAAGCCATGGATACGGTCGTATTCCTCACCGAGGGCCGACAGCATGATGCACGGCAGATCGGGATGTGTCTTTCTGATTTCCTTGACCGCGGAAAAACCATCCAGTTCCGGCATCATGATATCCATGATCACCAGATCAAAATGTTCCCGTTCGCATTTCTCAACCGCTTCCATGCCGTTTTCGGCTTCTTCTGTGTCAAAACCTTCGTGTCTGGCATATTTCACGATCAGTTCACGGATCTTCGCTTCGTCATCAGTAATCAGTATCCTGGTCATTGTCGTTCTCCTTTGCAGTATCAGTCTGACAGGCTAATGTGAACTCTCTGTGAAGAAATCAGAGATTTTCGATGAAATCAACCGCTTCTTTGATCTGCGGAACCTCAATATCCTCGATCGTGCCGGCATCGCTTGCCTCGGCAATCGCCGGATCGAGCGGAATGCGGGCGAGAACCGGCAGATTGAACTTGTCAGCCGTCGCGTCGATGTGGGACTTGCCGAAGACATACATTTTTTCGTGGCACTTCGGGCATTCAACGTAAGACATGTTCTCGATCAGACCGAGAACTTTAACATTCATGGTATTAGCCATGTTAATGGCCTTCTCAACGATCATGGATACCAGTTCCTGCGGGCTGGTCACGACAATGATGCCGTCCAGCTTGAAAGACTGGAACAGTGTCAGCGGCACGTCGCTGGTTCCCGGCGGCATGTCGACAAACATCACGTCGACGTTATTCCAGTACACTTCCTGGTAGAACTGTTTCAGAATATTGGCGACCATCGGACCGCGCCATAAAACCGGCGTATCGTCATTTTCCAGCAGCATGTTCGTGCTGATCAGCTGAATGCCGCTCTTGGTATAGGCCGGAATGATCAGCTCGCCGTCGCCGTAAGCCTTTTCTTTGATACCGAACGCCTTGCCCTGGCTTGGACCGGTAATATCACCGTCCAGGACAGCTGTCCTTCTGCCTCTTCTCTGCATCTCGGCGGCCAGCATCGATGTCACGAAAGACTTGCCGACACCGCCTTTGCCGGAAACGACGCCGATAATGCGGCGGATCGAAGAACGGGAATCCGGTTCGATCAGAAGACTCTGGGGATTCTGACGGGCCCCACAGTTTTCTACAGAACAGCCTTCACACTGATGGCTGCAGTTTTCACTGTTTACATTTTCACTCATTTTCATCACCTCCACATAATCATACACTTTATTCAAAAAAACGTCTTTTGATTTTATCTGATGAATGTTTGTGCTATCATTGTTCAGTCAAAAAACAGAAGGAGATACTGAATTATGGCAGGTTATGTCGTAGTAGGTTCACAATGGGGCGACGAAGGCAAAGGCAAGGTCGTCGACCTTCTTGCTTCACATGTCGATATGGTCGTGCGTTTCCAGGGCGGCAACAACGCCGGACACACGGTCGTCGTCGACGGAAAGAAAACCATCCTGCATCTGCTGCCGTCCGGCATCCTCAGCAGAAGCGCCTTATGCATCATCGGTCCCGGCGTCGTCATCAATCCGTTCGTGCTTCTCGAAGAGATCGACACACTGGAGAAAGGCGGTCTGAAGTGTGACCATGTCCGCATCAGTGACCGTGCCCATCTGCTGATGCCCTATCACGTGCGGCTTGACGAACTGATGGAACAGCGGGCCGGCGATCTGAAACTCGGCACCACCAAGAACGGCATCGGCCCCTGCTATGCTGACAAATACACCCGCATCGGCATCCGTGTCTGCGATCTTCGCGACTGGGATGTCTTCACGGAAAAACTGCAGAATACCCTGCGGCTGAAAAACGAGGAGATCGTGAAAATCTACAACGGTGAACCGTTTGACTTTCAGGAAATGCTCGCCTCGTTCAAGGCCATCCGGGAAAGACTGCTGCCGATGATCATCGACGCGACTGACAAGGTCAACAAAGCCCTTGCGGCGAATCAGATGGTTCTGTTCGAAGGCGCCCAGGCCAACATGCTGGATATCAATTACGGCACCTATCCGTATGTCACCTCTTCTTCACCCACTTCTGCCGGTGTCTGCACCGGTATCGGCATCTCGCCGCGCTGTCTCGACCGGATCATCGGTGTCGTCAAAGCCTACTCCACCCGGGTCGGCGAAGGTCCGTTTGTCACAGAGCAGCTGAACGAAACCGGTGACTCGCTGCGGGAGAAAGGATTTGAATACGGTGCCACAACCGGCCGGCCAAGACGCTGCGGCTGGCTGGATCTGCCGGTCGTACGCCAGGCTGTGCTGATCAACGGTCTGACCGATATCGCCCTGACCAAGATCGACGTGCTCAGCGGCTATGAAAAACTGCCCGTCTGTGTCGGCTACCGGATCAACGGCAAAGTCTATGACACCGTTCCTGCTTCCCTGAAGGACTATGCGGCAGCCGAGCCGGTTTATGAGGTCTTTGACGGCTGGCAGGAAGACATCTCCGATATCCGCCGGTTTGAAGATCTGCCTCTGAACTGTCAGAAGTATATCCGCTTTATCGAAGAATACTGCGGGACCGATATCGCGATGGTTTCCGTTTCAGCTGAACGGGAAGGCAATATCATTCTGAAGGAACTGTTATAATAGTGACGGAATACCGTCACTTTTTTTACAGGAGCGAATCATATGATCAACGGAATACAGATTGAAATCTGCTGCGGCAGCTACGACGACGTCCTGAGGGCATGCGCGATCCCGGAAGTCGACAGAATCGAACTGAACTGCGCCCTCGAACTGGACGGCCTGACACCTTCCTGTTCACTGATGCGTGCCGCCCGCAAAGCCACAGACAAAAAGATCATTGCCATGGTGCGGCCCCGGCCGGCCGGCTTCTGTTATACGGAAACGGAAAAGGAAATGATGTTCGCGGATGCGGAAGTCTTTCTGAAGAACGGTGCCGACGGCATTGTCTTCGGCTTTCTCAAGGAAGACGGAACCGTTGACGAAGCGGATACCCGCCGCATGGCCGAACTGATCCATTCCTATCGGAAGGAAGCTGTTTTCCATAAGGCATTCGATGCCGCCCGCGATCCCTTCGCATCCATTGAAACCCTGCTTGCCTGTCAGATCGACCGGATCCTGACCAGCGGCAAAGAAGCCTCCGTCATACCCGGTATCCCGCTGCTGAAGAACCTGCATGAAAAATACGGCAGCCGTATCGAGATCCTGCCGGGCGGCGGTGTCAGCGCGGCCAATGCTTTACAGACAGTAAAGGAAACCGGCATCCGCCAGCTACATATGTCGGCCAAATCATCCTTTCATGATTTGGAAGACTACTATGCCGTTGATGGAGATAAGATCCGGGCCGTCATACAGACACTTGCGGAATAAGAAAATACAGGCAGCCAATGGCTGCCTGTACTGCTGATACGAAGTTCATCTCTTTTCTGATACGGTCTGAGGAAACACTATTCTTCCAGCGGCGCGTCCTGATCAATGACACGGATGACTTTCGCCGGCACGCCGGCTGCCAGAACATTGTCTTCCAGGTCATGGGTAACGACAGCTCCGGCCGCGATCACACAGCCGTTGCCGATCGTTACACCCGGCAGGATACTGACGTTGGCGCCGATCCAGCAATTGGCACCGATTTTCACTGGTGAAGCCTTCTCGAGACCCATATTGCGGTATTTGTATTGCAGCGGATGGGAAGCAGTGTAGATGCCGCAGAACGGACCGATAAAGGTATGGTCACCGATCGTGATGTCGGCACAGTCCATCAGATAGCAGTTTGTGTTGATAAAAACATAGGAACCAAGATGGATGTTCGTGCCGTAGTCACAGGAGAACGGCGGAACCAGATCCAGATGGTCATTTACCCGGCCGAACAGTTTCTGCAGCAGTTCCTGACGGCCCTCCTGATTTGTCGGCGGCACGGCACTGAGCTCGATGCATAATGACTGCGCTCTTTGCCGCAGGGCAATCAGTTCTTCATTATAGTTGGCGTCATACCAGCTGCCCGCCATCATTTTTTCTTTTTCACTCATCATAATTCAAACTTGTGGAAGACCGGCTTCATATGGTCAAATGTGCAGAACTCCTCAAAACCGAGTTCTTCATGGAGGATCTTGACGGCATCATGCATATGATCCGCAAGGAAACGGGTGGTGTGGGCGTCTGATCCGATCGTCAGGATCTTTCCGCCGAGGTCTTTATACAGACGCCAGATATCGCGGCTCGGCTGAATGTCGTCGAGTCCGTAATGCCAGGAAGACGTGTTCAGTTCAATGCCCTTGCCGTCACGGATCGCCAGTTTCAGGATCTCAGCAACCTGATCACGGCAGTTTTCAAACGGATAGCGGCCGGCCGGATCGTAGCGGACCAGAAGATCCAGGTGAGCCAGCACGCTGTAATCCTTAAATTCCTTCATGACATCATAGATTTCCTGATAATACTTTTCGTTGTATTCCTTCTGGCTTCTGCCGCGCTGGAAATCCTGGGTCCAGAATTCCTGGTTGTCCACCTGATGCATGGAAAGCAGGACAAAGTCCAGCTGATCCTGATATCTGGCATACAGTTTCCGGTACTGATCGAGAGTAATCGTCTGAATGCCGAATTCCAGACCTTTTTTGATGACGATCTTGCCTTTATAGGTCTCGCGCATGCGGTCGATCTTGGCAAAGTATTCAGGATAGTTGACATTGGCACAGGGATCCATCTCGTCAACGGAAGTGCCGATGCCGTCACCGCCGCGCCATACGATGTCCCCTTCGTCCCAGTCTTTTTTAATACCGTAGTCGACATGATCGGTAAAGCAGATCTCGTCGAGGCCCAGTTCTATGGCACGTCTGATCTGCGCGTCCATTGTTTCCCTGGAATCGTCCGAGAATTCACAGTGAATATGATAATCCGTAAGCATTCTTATCTCCCTTCCTGAATCTTTTATTTACAGTTGTACAAGCGTGTTCATGCCGATGGCGAACAGCCCCTTGTCAATCAGCTGAGGAAAATCACTCAGCTTCATCGTTTCGCATTTCAGCTGCTCCGGCAGTCTGAGCCGGGCGGAGAAATCCGGATCGCCGATGATCACGTCGCTGTACCAGCCGATCATTTCCGGATTCAGTACAGCGCATAGAGCTTCGATCTGCGCCTTCATAAGCGACACCGGATCGTTTGCTTCTTTGATCGGCATATGTTTGATTTCGCCGGCCGCGTGGCGGCTGCCGTGATACAGTGAGCCGTTGATCATGATGCCGCAGCCGGTCAGTGACATTTCCGGCTGATAGATCAGCGCCAGATTCCGGATTCCCGGATGGTCGCTGGCAAAGCCGATACAGGCGGTGTTGACATCGTTTTCGATGACATACGGTACATCGAATTCCTGATCGATCAGACCGCCGAGATCGACACCTTCCAGAGCCGCGACATCACATGTCTCAATGCGTCCGTCCGAATCCGTGCCGGGAATCGAAATGGCCAGAACAGAAACGAGCGGATCTTCCTTGAGAAGGATCCGGATCATATTCATCAGAAACCCGCTGTCGCATAACGTGTCACCGGCTCTTTCCGAGAGCACGCATTCGCCGTTCAGCCGCATGGCGGTGATTTCAACGTCATGATTCCAGCGGCCGTACAGGATCTTGACGATACCGATATGGCAGCTGTCCGGATTCAGGATATACTGTTTCGATTTCCGGCCTGCTTTGGATGCCGCCTTGCCGCTTTGCAGGATCTCCTTTCTCTCGAGAAGATATTTCAGAACATTGGTCGTTCCGGCCAGCGACAGTCCCGTCTTCCGGCTCAGCTGATTCTTCGTCCATGTCCCGCCTGTGTAGAAACAGGCCCGCACATCCCGGATGTTTTCCATTTTCAGATCACTGATTCCTGCCATAAACCCTCTTTCATCATTTCGTCACGTTCTGTCGTATCATACATTTTCCCAAAAGTTCTGTCAACCAGTTTTCGACAGATTTTGTCGAAATATAGATAAGCCCGGAAATCCGGGCTTAAAGCTCTTCGCCATTGGTATGGATCACATTCTGATACCAGTAAAAGGAATCTTTGCGGAAACGGCGGAGTGAACCCCTGCCCTGATCGTCCATTTCCACATAGATAAATCCATAACGTTTGGACATTTCCCCGGTTCCGGCGGAAATCAGGTCAATACAGCCCCATGGCGTATAGCCGATCAGGTCCACACCGTCCAGTTCCACCGCCTTCTTCATCTCAGCGATATGGGCCCGCAGATAAGCAATACGGTAATCGTCATGAATCGCCTTGATGTCTCCCTCGAAATCGTATTCCGGGGTATCGATGCCGCCATAACCGTTTTCAACGATCCACAGCGGTTTCTGGTATCGGTCATACAGTTCGTTCAGGACCGAACGCAGACCGACCGGATCGATCTGCCAGCCCCATTCGTTCTTTTTCAGATACGGATTCTCTACGGCATGGCTCTGATCACCGGTCATCATCACGTTGATGCCTGCCTTGGAAACAACTGAGAAATAATAGCTGAACCCGATGAAATCCACCGTTCCTTCCTTCAGAATACGCTCGTCTTCTTCTGCCTGCTCGATATGGATCTGCAGCCGTTCCAGTTCCTTCTTTTTGTAAGACGGATAGTAACCGCGGCACTGCACGTCGCAGTACCACTGCATATTATGCATGCAGTGCAGATGATTCAGATAGGTATCCGGACTGCAGTCAAACGGATACATCGCGCCGTAGGCAACCATCATACCGATACGGTTGCGGCTGTCTTTCCGATGGCCTTCCCTGACTGTCAGAGCGGAGGCGACAAACACGTGATGCAGAGCCTGGTAGAATTCGTCCGGCTCATCCGTCAGGATACCGAGCTTGTTCCAGTCAAGCATGCAGTTGATCTCGTTGAACGTGATCCAGTAATGAGCCAGACCGGAAAAGTTCTCAAAACAGGTGCGGGCGTAATTGACGAAATAACCGACTGTGTCACGGCTTACCCAGCCGCCTTTTTCATTGGCCAGATACAGCGGCAGATCAAAATGATTCAGCGTCACCAGCGGTTCGATATCATATTTGCGCAGTTCAATGAATACGTCCCGGTAAAAACGGACGCCTTCCTCGTTGGCCGTCTCTTCGTCGCCTCTGGGAAACAGTCTTGTCCAGCTGATCGACATGCGGAAACAGCGGAAACCCATTTCCGCGAACAGAGCGATATCTTCCTTGTAATGATGATAGAAATCCACCGCCTGATGGGAAGGATAATACTCCCCTTCCACGACGACGCCTTTTGAACCGATTCCCATCGGTTCAAAACGGGTAGCTTCTTTCAGGTTGCCGTCCCGATCCAGATATGTAACAGTTCTTTTCTTTGTCCGGGAGCCGGCTTTGCGGACGTCCTGGGTGGAGAGGCCTCTGCCGCCCTGATCGTATCCGCCTTCATATTGATTGGCAGCGGTCGCGCCGCCCCACAGAAAGTCTTTTGGAAATGCCATGATTCTTTACCGTTTCATCAGAGAAGCAAGCAGTTCGGCGGAATAGTCACGTCCGAACGCATCGGAATTCAATGCCAGATCGTACGTTTCCAGGCAGCCCCATTCATTTTTGCTGTGGCCACGTTTCCAGTTTTTGCGGATCATATCCTCTTCGCCGATGCCGGCGATGACGGCGCTGTCGTCTTTGACGTTCTCGTAATTCGGTGAAGTCCTCGCCTTGACGATCTTCGCTTTCAGGTCTGTCGCGTACGTCATGGCACTGACGCAGGTGTAGCCCTTGGCCAGCACTTCTTCCTTGCTGATGCGGTCATGGATCAGACATCTGCCTTTGCTTAAGGCAATATCCACGGCTTCGTCAAAGATTTTTGACAGTCTGACAAATTCCTCGTCAGCCTGCAGTTCCTCCACCGTGAAAGAACGGGTGCGCAGTTTCTGTTCATAGCGGTCAACGTCGTCTTTGCTGACACCGTAGTGCGGCACCAGTTCCAGCAGCACCACCGCGTCATAATACGTATAACCGCTGATCTGACATGCTTTAAAACCGATCATGCGGCCCATCGAACAATAGGCGCTGTCCAGAACGACACAGTCCGGCAGCTCATAAACAGCATTGAATTCACTTATGCCCCTGATGTCTTTCATTTTGCGGATATCTTCAGCCATACAATATTTCTCCTTTACCAGATATTGATCGTTTCGGTGAATTCTGTTTTGCCTTCCGGCGAAGAAGCTTTCATCGTCAGCCGGTACGGAACGGCACTGCGGCCTTTATATTCCGGCACGCAGGAATAACTTTTAATACGTCCTTCCCGCAGCAGATCCTCGATGACATCGTCATACTGATCCTTGATGGCGGCGATCCCGACCGGCACAAAAACGCAGTTGCCGAGATCCTCGGCACCGCCGAAACGAAGACCGACAAGATACAGCGGCTCCAGTTCCCCGCGCATGGCCATTTCCCGCGCCATGGAAACGGAAACGACGTCGCTGAAATCGGCGATCCCTGCTTTTTTCTTCAGCATCTTCAGTATTTGCATATCAATTCACCTCAACAGATATTTCGTTATATCCATTATAACGTACTTTACGAAAAAAACCGGCTTCAGCCGGCTGTGTTTACTTTAATACAGGAACTTCTGACAGACCGCTGTCCCGTAAGGCATGCAGCCATGTCTTCAGATGAACGGCGAGATTCAGAAGAATACCGTTCAGGGCGGTTACGACGATGCCGATCAGGACCGCCTGGAAATCATAGACCAGCGCCGCGGACAGGCACGTCAGGATACCGGCGGCCGCGATGGCTGTACCGGTACGAATACCGGTACGGCGGGCGATGATCTCGGCGATCGTGTCAATTCCGCCGGAAGCTGTGCCGCTTTCAAACAGGATCGTCTGACCGGCTGTCAGAAGCAGCAGGAAGCAGAGAACCGATAACGGCAGGCTGTACATCCTGACAGGCTGGACAATGAGCGGCAGGATCTTCATGCATAACGGCAGAAGCAGCGATACATAGACAGAACGGATACCGAAGCGGCGGCCGAACGCTTTCATGCCGGCCAGCAGGCAGAGAACGTTGAGAATCAGAACCAGGGTGTCTTCTTTTAATGGAACGATTTCCCCGAGAACCAGTGCCAGACCGGAAACACTTCCGGTGACAAGCCGGCACGGAATCAGATAATAAACGACTGCCGCAGCCACCAGGATCGTCCCGGCTGTAATTGCCGCGTATTCTTTCAAAACTGTCATGTAATCTCTGTTAATATGATTCATGGTTATATTAAACCATACGTTTTCTTGAAATCTGTGACTGTATACCGCATAATAATATAAGATTTACTTATATTAGGAGCTCATATGAATATCAATCAGCTGCGTTATTTCATCTCAGTTTCCAATGCCCGGAGTTTTTCGGCGGCGGCGGAAGAAAACTATATTACCCAGACGGCCATGACCCAGCAGATCAAAGCACTGGAAGAAAGCATGGGCTGTCAGCTGATCAACCGCTCAACCCGGCCGATCACGCTGACGGCTGCCGGTCAGAGCTTTCTGAAAGACGCCCGCAGTATTCTCGCCCGGCTTGATGAAGCCATGGTACGGGCTGCCGAGGCAAGTAGCGGCATATCCGGCAGTCTGCGCATCGGTTATATCAAAGGTTACGAACGGAGTGCCCTGTCAGATACCCTGCGTTCCTTTCACCGCCAGCTGCCCAATGTCCTTCTGACCTGTTACCGTGACACTTCTGACAGACTGGCATCCGGCCTGCAGAATGATGAATATGACATCATTTTCACCTGGGATTCCACCCGCCTGCAGATCAGCCCGGAGTATCAGGCATTGCCGATTGAAAAAGCCCGGCTGACCGCCGTTCTTTACGCTTCTCATCCGCTGGGCGGCCGCGAATACCTGGACCGCACGGATCTGCGCAACGAGCCGCTGATCTATATGTCCCCTTCCGAACGCATCGACAACCACGGTGACGCCCTCTTCATGGAACTGTACCACAAAGCCGGCTACCAGCCGCAGATCGTCTGCCGTTCGACTGACGTCGAATCCATTCTGATCATGGTCGCGGCCGAAGAAGGCATTTCCATCGTTCCTGATTACTGTGTGAAGAAGATCACCGATGCCGAAGGTCTGGTATTTGTCGATATGCGCGGTGATCAGGAAGTCGAACAGATCGACGCCCTCTGGAAGAAACGCAATGACAATGTCGCTCTGCAGCGTTTCCTTTCTTTCCTGAAAAAAGAAATACCGTATCCGAACTGATACGGCATCACTTGTAAAGTATAGATAATTCTCGTACAGGACGGTTATGCCGTCTTGTTTTTCTCTGCTTCCCGCAGTTTTTCTGCGTACATCAGATCGAGCATCCTGGTGCCGCAGGCGGTGCGGAAGTACGTATTGCGGAACGTCAGAATGGCCGATGGCTGATAATTGCTCTGGTTGGCATTGACCAGATAATCCGCTTCGATCAGGATCTGGTTGTCGATGCCGTCGATCCGCTGCGGTGAATGATGACGGCTGATGACAGCGATGATCCGTTCCAGATCCTCGTCGCTGACGTCGCTGCCGCTGAAGAATTCTCTCAGCAGTGCTTCACTTTCCTTTTCCTGCATCTGATGGTTCGTATTGCCGTACTTTTTGCGGCACAGCGGACAGGAAATATCGTGGACGATAGCCTCCGCCTCGCACAGCCACTTCGTCTTTTCGTCCAGCCCTTCCGCCTCAGCGATCATTCTGGCATAACATGTCACTTTGACATAATGTTCGATATCGGCGAGATTGCCATTGGATTCGCTGATCATTTTCAGCATGATTTCATTGATTTTCATAATTCCTCCTGTTTTGCATAATAATGTGTCAATGCAAATTGAAATCTGCTATTGAAACCTTCCGCTGCTTTGCGGGCTGTTTCACTTTTCGGATCCAGCATGTCAAAGGCATGCATGTCACCGTGGTAAATATCGATATGGGCTTCAATGCCCGCTTCCTGCAATTGGGCCACGTAGTCCTTTGTTTCCTGCAGAAACGGTTCCCCGTCAGAGACAAACGTATAGGCTGGCGGCAGGCCGCTGTAATCCCTGCATAACGCCGGTGAGGCATATACAGGAACGTGATCGGGATCCACACCTTTCAGATACTGTTTCCAGGCGTAATGGTTTTTCCGGGTGTTCCAGATGCGGCCGTGATTGGCAGCCGACGTCGCTGTGTCATGACAGTTCAGCATCGGATACAGCGGCATCTGGTATGCGATATTCACCTGCTTTTCGTCTCTTGCCTTCATGCATACAGCAGCGCAGAGACCGCCGCCGGCACTTTCTCCGCCGACCATGATCTGATCACTGCGGATATTCAGGGCCAGAGCGTTTTCCTTCATATACAGCAAGGCAGCGTAGCAGTCTTCCAGAGCCGCCGGATACGGATAACGGGGCGCCAGCCGGTAGTCCACGCTGAGTACCGTAATGCCGAACTGTTCGACAAGATCGACTGCCCGGGAGGCATAGACCATTTCTTTCATGCCGGTGATATAACCGCCGCCATGGATCCACAGAAGTCCGGCGGAGATGCTGTGTTCTTTCTTGCTGCGCAGGATCAGCGTTTTACGGCCGTTGATACGGACCGTTTCACTCCGAATGGTTTTCGGACAGGTCAGTCTGATCATGACAGCTCCCCTTCTGCTTTCTTATTTACATAGCTGCTGATGATATCACGGATCTCTTCCATCTGGACAGCCGTATCAGGATCATGATAAGCAAACTGTCCGTACAGACGGCTGATATAGTCTTTTTCCCTCACATATTCATAACTGCAGGGAAAATACAGATCGAAGGCAAACGCCATGATGCAGATGTAATAATCAAGCGGCTCATGACGGTCAGCCAGTTTCACGCAGTGCTGTTCTCTGACAGCCTGCAGCACCGCCGGTGAAATGCGGGAATCCTCCACCGTCTTCCGGCTGACACCGGTTCCGGCAAAAGTATCTTCGACCTTTTCACTCAGTTTGACATAAAAGTTGTCCAGCTTGTCCGCATCCCGGATCAGGCGGCAGTGAAACAGGGTCCTTTCATCCAGACCATCTTCAATAGCCAGCCGGTTGTGATTCTCAATCGCTTTGCGGATCAGTCTGTCAAAGCTCTCATCTTTTTGAAAGCGGCGGATCAGCCCCTGATCAAACAGCAATGACGCACCATACATGGCGTGATTAAAGCGGCTGCTGTCAAACATCTGCAGGATCCGCAGTTCATCAAAACGGCCGATATCATGCAGCAGCGCGATCAGCACCGCCAGATCGATATCTTCCTGTGAGCAGCCCTGTTTTTCCGCGATCATCCGGCTCAGTGCCATGACCCGCTGCGTATGGTTCTTTTTCAGCATAAAACCCGGCTTATCAGGACAGCCGTTTTCATTGAGATACTCGCTGAAAATCTGAAATAACCGGGTTCCGTTATCCATAATATGATTCCTTTTCAATAACCGCTCTTCAGATCATCCAAAGAAGCGTTTCTGTTGAGAACGTTGAGGTCGATATACTTTTCTCTGCCGTTGAAGCCGCTCAGTTCTCCGCGGTCGGTATACTGCCACAGCAGCCAGTCGCTGCCGTTCTGCACGAATGCCGGATAATACATGCTGATCACCCAGCGCGGATATTCGTCGAAATAACCGGACAGATATTTTTTATATACCTCTTCCGAAGCGTAAATCATCGGTTTGACATGATATTCGTTTTCCAGCAGTTCGAGAAAGATGCCGACTTCCCTTCTGACTTCTTCCGCCGTCGGCGGATTTTCCTTCTTGTCGGCATAGAATTCAATGTCGACGATCGGCCGCATCATTCCCTTCAGCGATCCGACCGTGCGGATATACTGCTCCGCCTGGGTGACCGCGCTGCTGTCGAAGGAGAAGAAATGATAGGCACCGGCCAGGACGCCAGTCTTTTTGACATTTTCCCAGTTGACGGCGAAGTACGGATCAGTATGACCGCTTCCTTCTGTCGCTTTAATAATGACAAAACGGATTCCCTGGGAAGTCAGTACGTCCATGTCGACCTCTCCCTGATATTCGGAAAGATCCACACCGATGGTGTCGTCTTCTTTGACAAAGTAATCGTTGATCACGATCAGTTTGTGACGGATCACGTATTCAGCACTGCCCAAAAGACCGGCAAGGACCAGCAGAATCAGGATCAAACGGATAAATTTTTTCATCTTCTGCCTCCTTTCTCAGCCGGCTGGATAAAACGATACCGGATCTTTCTGATCCGGTATCAGATCTTCTGCTCAGAGAATGCCGACCCGCTGATAGATCGTGTCCACATTGCGGACGTGATACATCGGATCAAAGCAGTCTTCGATTTCCTCCGGTGTCAGTGTTTCACACACTTCCGGCACCGCGTACATCAGATCTTTGAAGTTCAGATTGTTCTCCCACGCGCGGATGGCCTGGGGCTGTACGGTATCATAGGCTTTTTCACGCGACCATCCCTTTTCAACCAGTTTCAGCATGAAGCGCTGGGAGAAAATGACGCCGTTGGTCAGCCAGATATTCTTTTTCATGTTTTCCGGGAAAACAGTCAGATTCTTCAGGATCCGGCCGAAGCGGGTCAACATGTAGTCAAGCAGAGCTGTCGCATCCGGAGCGATGACTCTTTCCGCGCTGGAATGGGAAATGTCACGTTCATGCCATAACGGCACGTCTTCATAAGCTGTCAGCATATAGCCGCGCAGCACTCTGGCGCAGCCGCAGATGTTCTCCGAACCGATCGGATTGCGCTTATGCGGCATGGCACTGGAACCTTTCTGTCCCTTGTTGAAATGTTCTTCCGCCTCCCGCACTTCCGTACGCTGCAGATGACGGACTTCCATGGCCATCTGTTCGAGCGTGGCGCCGATCAGGGCCAGCACGGAATAATACGCGGCATGACGGTCACGCTGCAGGATCTGGGTGGAAATGGCGGCGCTCTGAATGCCGAGATGCTCGCAGACATAATCCTGCACGAACGGCGGAATATTGGCGAAGGTTCCGACCGCACCGGAAATCTTGCCGGCTTCCACTTCTTTCGCGGCGGCATCGAAGCGCTCCAGATTGCGTTTCATTTCTTCATACCACAGAGCGAATTTCATACCGAACGTCGTGATCTCGGCATGCACGCCATGGGTTCTGCCCATCATGATCGTGTCCTTGTACTTCAGGGCGTTCTCTTTCAGGATCTCCATGAAGTCGAGGATATCCTGCCGCAGAATGGCATTGGCCTGCTTATAGCGGATGCCGTAGGCGGTATCGACGACGTCAGTGCTGGTCACACCGTAGTGCACCCATTTTTTCTCTTCACCGAGGCTTTCGGAAACGCATCTGGTAAAGGCGACGACGTCATGTCTTGTCTCAGCTTCGATTTCAAGGATCCGGTCGACGTCAAAAGTGGCATTTGCTCTGATCTTTTCGACATCTTCCTTCGGAATCACGCCCAGTTCGCTCCAGGCTTCGTCGATCATGATCTCAACGTCCAGCCAGGCCTGGAATTTCGCCTGTTCACTCCAGATGTCACGCATTACTTTACGGGAATACCTGTCAATCATATTCATCCTCCGTCCTTAACAGGAAAAGGTTCCGTCCGGGAACCTGCTTCTTATTTCAGCAGTTCGTTGACTGCTGTCTGTGCTTTTTCGATTTCACTGCTGACAACCAGTACGACGACGCTGCCGTCCTTGCTGGTTTCCAGAATGGCATTGTCGATCTTGAAAACCTCTTCCGGTGAATACATCTGGGAATTGGCCTTCTGGGTATCCAGATACTTATTCAGATATTCCAGACACTTGTCCGTATCGGTGGTTTCGAACACACCGATCGTGTCAGCGTTCTTGTCCTCGCCGCGGTAGACCTTGCCGTTGGTCACGAAATTGTCTTCCGCGTCTTTCTTGGTCTCAAAAAACATGCCGTAAAGAACACGTTCCTTGACTTCCTTCAGTTCACTCATGCCGAGGTCTTTGACCAGACCATCGGCCATCTGTTCAACCGGCGCGTGACTGACAGGCGCACTCTCCTGGGTATCCGAAGATGCCGGAGCCGAGCAGCCGGTGATCAGAAGCACGGCCAGCATACTACTCACAAACTTCTTTAACATATACATCCTTTCTTACAACATGGGTCGCGATAAAATCCGCGAACATCTGCGAACCGGTCTCGTTGAGATGCAGACCGTCCCAGACAATATCAGACATGACGATCCCGTCACTGCCGGTGAGGGCTTCGTCAGGGTTCAGATAATAAACATGTTCCGTCTGGGCTACCTGGATCAGCCCGTCGTTTTCCATTTTCAGATGAGCGCTCAGTTCATTCGCATCCAGGCCGGAGATTTCTTCCGGATGATACGCCAGGATCAGATAGATATCGCACTGCGGGTGGGCATTGCGGATATCCTGAACGATCGTCTGATATTCTTCCGCCCAGGCGGTGAAGTCACCGCTGCGGATCTCATTGATGCCGATCAGCATATAGATACTGCTGCGGTCAGTACTGATCAGAATGTCGTAGAGATTGCTTTCCGCCGTCTCCAGTTCCATGTCGTAGATCCGCCACAGGCTGAGCGAAGTCACATAGTGGATCTCAGCACCGCGGTCACGCAGGTTGGAAAACAGATAGAGGCTTCCCATCCGGGAATCGCCGCCGAAGATCGTGTCTTCGAAATACATATCCTGGATCGGTTCGGAAGCGGGAACCGGTGTGTTGTAATCGTAAAAGTCAATATAGCGGCAGGCATAGGCCTGTTCTTCTTCCGCCGGCTGCTCTTCGACTTCCGCCGGGGCACAGCCGCACAGCAGGCAGAAGGCAGTCAGGATCGTCAGCGTTTTCTTCATCATTGTATAAATAGGTCATCGCTTCCTTCCTGCTCCTGGCTGAACTGCGGCAGTTCCGGCAGCTCATCGAGACTTAACAGCTGGAATGCATCCATGAATTCGTCGGTCACGGCATAGAGGATCGGCCGGCCCGGCGCGTCGGATCTTCCCGCTTCTTTGATCAGACCGCGGGCTTCCAGTTTCCGCAGCATGACATCGGCACCGACACCGCGCAGTTCTTCGATTTCCACCCGGGTGATCGGCTGTTTATAGGCGATAATGGCAAGCGTCTCAAGCGCGGCGCTCGACAGTTTGCTGGTCTTGCTGATCTGAAACAGCTTGCGGGCATATTCGTGGATGGCGGCCTTGCTGAGAAAGCGCCATGTTTCACCGAAACGGGCCAGTTCAATGCCGCGCGCGTCATCACTGTAATAGCGCTGCAGGTAATCGAGCAGCCGGTTGGTATATTCTTCACTGGTACCGAGCGTGTCGGCAGCCTGTTCCATCGTCATGCCTTCGTCGCCGGTCAGAAACAGCAGTCCTTCAAGAACGGCGGCAAGATGCAGGAAACTTTCCTCATCTTCCGGATCGCCGCTCTGAGCAGGAGCCTCACCTTCGTCCAGCAGAACTTCCGTTTCCGCTTCTTCACCAAAGGAAGCGGCATCGTCATTGACAGACGAAATGACCTGCAGGTTATCTCCCAGTATCCAGTCGTTTTCCTGGTCTTCTTCCGGTTCGATTGTATATTCCTCTTCAGGAATCATATTCTCTTCACTCATGCGTATTTATCCCCTCTTGAAAACCAGATCGATTCGTCTTCTTCCACGGTAAAGACCAGCCGGTGCTGCCGGGCAAGATCAAGAACAGCCAGGAAAGTGGCGATAAACATCGGCACGTCGTGGCAGTCATCCAGCAGTGCTTCGAAACGGAAGGTGGCGGGCAGCCGGTCCAGCTTGGCCCGTACTTCCACGACTCTTTCCTCCATGGAAATCTCCCGGACGGTATAGCGTGTTTCGATTGGCCGCTGCAGCTGCATCCGCAGCATGATCCGCCGCATGGCCTTCATCAGGTCATACGGATTGCCGGTGTAGTGTTCGTCTTCCGCCGGTTTCATGAACTCGTCCGCTTCCGAACTCAGCGGCCGGCTCATCATCAGCTGTCTGTTCTCATACAGATACATGAGTTCCACAGAAGCCTCTTTAAACTGCTGATACTCCAGCAGACGGCGTACCAGCCGCTCCTGGGGATCTTCTTCCTCTTCGCCTTCCAGCGTATCCCGGTTGCCCGGCAGCATCTTCTTCGATTTGTATTCGATCAAAGTGGCCATTTCAACAAGGTATTCACTGGCGATTTCCAGCTGCAGTTCACTCATGCTGTTGAGATATGCGATATACTGATCGGTCAGCAGATTGATGTCAAGATTCATCAGGTCCATCTTGTTTTCCCGGATCAGACTGAGCATCAGATCCAGGGGTCCGTCGAACTGGTCGATCGTTATGTTAAACTCTTTTCCCATATTAACCTAGGTATTATAACAAAAAACCAACCGGGAAACTACATTTTCCCGGCTGGATATAGTTCAATTGTCAGGCCGCCACGATATTGACGATCTTGTTGGGAATGACGATGACTTTGCGGATCGTCTTTCCTTCCGTGTGCTGTTTGACACTGTCAACTTCGAAAGCCGCTTTTTCGACATCTTTCTGATCGCTGTCCTTGGCGATTTCGAATCTGCCTCTGACCTTGCCGTTGACCTGGACGACGATGGTCACCGTGTCCTGAACGAGCTTGGCCGGATCGTATGTCGGCCATGGCGCGTAGGCCAGTGTATCCTCGCCCATGTAGTGCTGGTAGATCTCTTCGCAGACATGCGGAGCGATCGGACTCAGTGCCTTGATGAAGCCGATGATCATGTCACGGTTGACCTTTTCCGCCTTATAGCAGTCGTTGATGAAGATCATCATCTGGCTGATCGCGGTGTTGAAGTTCAGGCTGTCGATATCCTCGCTGACCTTTTTGATCGTGAAGTTGTAGGAATAGTCCAGCGCCGGTGTCGGTTCGTCCGTGATCTTCTCGTCGCTCTCCATGCAGAGACGCCATACTCTTTCGATCCATTTGCGGGCTCCTTCGACACCCTGCTCACTCCATGGCTTGCTGGCTTCCAGCGGGCCCATGAACATTTCATACAGACGCAGCGTATCCGCACCGTAGACGTCGACGATTTCGTTCGGATCGACGATGAACTCCGGATAGCGCTTGCCCATCTTGATGCCGTTGGCACCGAGGATCATGCCCTGATGGACGAGCTTGGCAAACGGTTCTTTGACCGGCACGATACCCTTGTCATAGAGGAAGTTGTTCCACATGCGGCTGTAGAGCAGATGACCGACAGCGTGTTCCGGACCGCCGACATAAAGGTCGACCGGCAGCCAGTGTTCGAGCAGCTTCCTGTCCGCCAGTTCCTTGTCGTTATGCGGATCGATGTAGCGCAGGAAGTACCAGGAACTGCCGGCACTGCCCGGCATCGTGCTGGTTTCCCTTTTGCCCGGTTTGCCGTCGATCGTGGTATTGACCCAGCTCGTCGCTTTTTCCAGCGGCGAAGCGCCGGTGGACGACGGTTTATAGTCATCCAGTTCCGGCAGGATCAGCGGCAGCTGATCAAGCGGCAGAGCGACCAGGTTTTCATCTTCCATATGAACAATCGGAATCGGTTCGCCCCAGTAACGCTGTCTGGCGAAGATCCATTCGCGGATCTGGTAATTGACCTTCTTTTCACCAAGACCGTTTTCGCTCAGCCAGTCGATCATCGCGCTGATCGCTTCTTCCTTGTTCATGCCGTCCATGAAACCGCTGTTGATATGAATGCCGTCTTCCGTCCAGGCTTCTTTCGTGACGTCGCCGCCCTCCAGCACCGGAATGATCTCCAGGCCGAATTTGCGGGCGAATTCATAGTCACGGGTGTCATGGGCAGGAACCGCCATGATGGCGCCGGTGCCGTAGGTCGCAAGAACATAGTCAGAGATCCAGATCGGGATCTTTTTGCCGTTGACCGGATTGATGGCGTAAGCGCCGGTAAAGACACCGGTCTTTTCCTTGTTCAGTTCGGTTCTTTCCAGATCGGACTTGGTGGCGCAGGCTTTGACATAAGCCTCGACCGCTTCCTTCTGTTCCGGTGTCGTGATCTGTTCAACCAGCCGGTGTTCCGGCGCCAGTACACAGTAGGTAGCGCCGAAAAGCGTGTCACAGCGGGTCGTGAAGACGGTAAAGCTGTCGTCATAGCCGTCCACTTTGAAGTTCACATGCGCGCCGATCGATTTGCCGATCCAGTTGCGCTGCATCTCCTTGGTGCTTTCCGGCCAGTCGATTTCCTCCAGACCTTCGAGAAGACGGTCGGCATACTTGACGATGTCGATGACCCACTGCTTCATGTTGCGGCGCACGACCGGATAGCCGCCGCGCTCGCTCTTGCCGTCGATGATCTCGTCGTTGGCCAGAACCGTTCCCAGTTCCTCGCACCAGTTGACCGGCATGTCGACACACTTGGCCAGACCTTCTTCAAACAGCAGCGTGAAAATATACTGTGTCCACTTGTAGAAAGACGGATCACAGGTGGAAACCTGTCTGTCCCAGTCATAGGAGAAACCGATGTTCTTCAGCTGGCTGGTGAAGAAAGCGATATTGTCCTTGGTGAATTTTTCCGGATGGTTGCCGGTGCTGATCGCATACTGCTCAGCCGGCAGACCGAATGAGTCAAAGCCCATCGGATGCAGGACATTGTAGCCCTCCATGCGCTTTTTACGCGAGACGATGTCGGTGGCTGTGTAGCCTTCCGGATGTCCGACATGAAGACCGGCGCCGCTCGGATACGGGAACATGTCCAGGGCATAGAATTTCGGCTTGCTGAAATCCCACGCGTCGGTGCGGAATGTCTTGTTGTCCTCCCAGTATTTACGCCATTTGGCTTCTGTCTGCTTGTGATTGTATGTCATACTCTCTCCCCTTTATCTGCAGAAAATAAGAAAACGTCCTTACTTCTAAGGACGTAATATACGCGGTACCACCTTAGTTCACATTTCTGTGCCCTCTTGTTCCAGTTAACGCCTGAATTACGTTTGCTCAAAAGGTGAGTCACAGGATTGTCTCAAACGGTTCGCACCATACACCGTCTCTCTGAATGATCCGTCCCCTGCTACTGGTCTTTCTCATCGCATTATCGATATTTTAGCAGTATTCATACGAAACCGCAATGACCTTATCTGGTCAGGCCGGCAAGATCCTCGACGATGAAATCAGGATGCCTGTCCTCACTCATGTCAAGATTCTCAATACTGCGGCCTTCCGTCACATAGACGCTCGGCATGCCCAGTTCGATCGCCGGCAGGATATCCTTCTGATAATCGTTGCCGACCATCAGCACGTCTTCCGGATAGAGTTTCAGATAACGCAGCGCCATGCGCAGCGTCAGCAGCGATCCGTGTCCGAAATCGGCAGCCTTGCGGCCGCTGGCATATTCGAACATCTTCACGACGGCGCCGTTGCCGACCTGTTCCATACCGTCAAAACGCACTTTTCGGCGGCTGTCCGTACTCAGCAGCACAGCGCCGGCAAGCAGCGTCTGCAGAGCTTCCGAATAGTCCTGATATGTCATGTTGCGGTCAAGCCCCAGCAGGAACGCCTGCGCTTCCTTATGGGAAACGGTCAGGCCGCTGACTTCGATGGCACTGCGAATGGCGTTGCCGCCGATGAAGTCTACCTTGCGGATGTCCGGCTCATAGGCCATCAGCCAGTCGACAGCCGCCATGGCGGTCGTATAGAAGCGATGGTCGTAGATCCTTTCGAAGCCGGCGCTCTCAAAGAGATCCGCCAGCATCGAACGGCTGCGGCCGCTCTGCTCACTGAGAATCAGATAAGGAATGTTCTGCTCGCGAAAAAAACGGATCAGTTCGATTGCCCCGGGACGGGGACGGCGTCCGTTCAGTAATACTTCGGTCTGTAAGATATGCAGCTGATCGATCATAAGAGCACCCCACCTATTGTACCACCTAAGAATGACAGTATGTGTTATGATATTACGCGAAAGAGAAAAGAAAGACATGAAAACCTGGCAGAAAGTTCTGATTATTATCCTGTCGCTGTGCCTGATCGCAGGCTATTTTGCGTTTGACGCTTTCTTTATCGCTCCGCGCCGTATTACCACCCGGCGCACCGACATCACCAACGTGAAGATTCCCAATCAGCTTGACGACGTGCAGATCCTCTTCTTCGCCGATCTCGATTACGGCACCTACGTGGATGAAGCCCGCGCCCAGAAGCTGATCGACCATATCAACAACCTCGCACCCGATATCGTCATCTTCGGCGGCGATCTGTATGACACCGACGCTGTTCCCAATGAAAACGAGAACGAACAGATCAGCCGTCTGTTCCGGCAGATCAAGGCGCCGCTCGGCAAATTCGCCGTGCTTGGTGACAGTGACGCCCGCAACGAAGAAACCGCGGCGGCCATGGTCCGGGTATTGAACAACGGTGACTTCGAAGTTCTCCGCAACCAGAGCATCAATCTTCACAATACCGGCTCGCAGTCGATCACTCTGGTCGGTCTCGACAGCGGACTCAGCGGTTTCAACGCCGAACAGGCGTACAGTACGGTTTCCCATACCGCCTATGTCATCGCAGTATGCCACACCCCGGATTCCGCCTTAAACGTGCCGGCAGATCTTACCGATTATTTCCTGGCCGCCCATTCCCATGCCGGTCAGGTATGGTACCTCTTCGGTTCCCTGTATGAGCAGCCGCTGGCGGAACAGTTCTTCCGCGGCCGGCAGAACATCAACAATGAATTCTTTCTTGATATCACAAGCGGCTTCGGTACCCGCATGTATGACGTCCGCTTCCTGACCAGCTGTGAAGTAGCCGTCTATACCCTGCACAATCTGGTCATTCAGGAAGAAGTGAAACTGGAAACGGAAGCACCTGCCGAGGAGCCGGCCGAAGAACCGGCAGAAAACGAACCGCCGGCGGAAGAAGAAAACGACGTCTGGTCGGAAGCCTACGACGAATCGGAAACATTCGAATACTACGGCGGTGAAGAAGAAACGACGGAAGAAGTCCCCGCCGAAGAACCGGCCGCGGAAGAAACACCGCCGGAAAACAGCGAAGAAACAGAATAAACAGGAACTGGCATCCGCCGCAAAGCGGATGCTTTTTCATGCAGTAAAAAAGCGCCTTTTCACAAGACGCCCTTGGTGGATCAATGTTTCTGCCGTTTACCACTGGTATGGATTTTCCTGTACAGCATAGCCGTCTTCATCCTTGACTATCAGCAGGTTCTTTTCCGGTAACAGAGTGATCATAGAACCGCAGTTTGTGCAGACGCATTCGTCGGTAGCGGTGTAGGAGCCGTCCGCATTTCCTTCGTATCCGGTATACTGGGTCACCAGTTTCCCTTCCGCGCCGCAGACCGGACACTTGATGTTCGCTTCTCTTTTACGGATCCGGTAGTCAAGTCCGAAATCAAAAACCGCCGGAAACATTTTCTGTTTCCTCTATCGTTAATTTTTTATCTTCCATTTCAGCCTCCTGATACTGTATCTGTTTTTTACAAAATGACGTATTGTATACAGCTGACATGGTTTTCATGCATATCTGACGGTTCTTCATGACAGCGGATGGGATGACACTCCTTTTTTCTCTTTGGAGCACTTTATATTAGCAAAGCAGACTGCCTGTCGCAAGCGAAAACTGAATTAATTCCCGTCTCTTGTTTCCGGTGACTGAGAAACGATCAGACAGCGGTAGAAAGCCAGCTGTTTTTCCTGCTCGTCCTGCCCGTCATTCCGGTACGGTGCGAAGCCGACCGTATCAATACCCGGCCAGCCGGCAAGGGCGGTATCACCGTGATCCAGCACCGCTTGCGGGGCGTATACGGTCTGCACGGCTTTTTTGATGTCCGCCAGCAGAAAGCAGCTGTTCCGCAGCGTTTCAGCCGAACGGTTCTGTCTCAGGATCCCGTAGGAAAGATCTGTTTCCTGCAGCAGTTCCGCCATGACACTGATGCCCTTTTCCAGTTCTTCTTCATTCTCTGCCGAAAGACGGATCAGATTCCTGCCTTCCTCTTTGCGAAACTGTGCCACCGGCCGGAAGCGGATCTCGGCAAACGGCATTTCCCGGATGACGGCAGCCAGTGCTTCCTTACGGCCAAACGGCAGTTTCTCTTCCGCCGGCATCGCTTTTTTCAGTACGGCATAATACTCTCTGTCTTCCTTTTCCCGGTGCGGTGACACCTTTTTCTGAAAGCGGCGGATGATTTCTTCCGTCATGCCTTCGTCACAGTCCATCGCGAAGTCAATGGAAGGCCAGCGTTCTTCTGCAATCAACGCATATAAATGTCCGTTCTTCGCATACAGGCCATCCGTTTCACAAAGGGCGGCTGTGAAGGAAAGACCCTGATCCTGGAAAAAGCGGCTGAAGAACGCGTTCGTTTTCTGTCTTGCCTGTTCATTTTCACGGATCAGCACATAGATGTCAGATTCTGTCTGATCCTTCTGCCAGTGCGTTTTCTGCAATGCTTTCAGCAGCAGATCCGCCGCTTTTGTGTCAGTGACGTCAAACAGGACACGTTTTTCCGGCTTTTGGCTGTTCAGCCAGTGCAGCAGGATGCCTTCCGTCATGACCTGCGCATCCATGAAGAATTCAAGATCGACGAAACGGTTCTTCAGATCGGCATACAGTTTTGCATGGTCAAAATGCGTTTCATCTTCCGCATAGGGAACCGGTTCTCTGTTGAGAAGCGACGGTGTGCTTTCTTTCTCCGGAAAACGGGGATGCGAAAAGAGCACAGCCAGCAGCACTGCCAGCATGAGGCAGAAAAAGACTGTCATGAAGATGAGCAGTTTCATCTCTTCTCCTCTCTTTCATCCGCGAACGTTTCCCGCTGATCAAGAAAAACGGGTTTCTGAATTTTCAGCTCGCGGCCTTCGCCGCAGCGGAATTCGATCAGTACACTGCGCCCGTCGCCATTCTGTGAGGCATAGGCAACGCGCATGCGCACTGCCTGCAGGCCGGCATCCCGGGCATTGTTCAAAAGCTCATTCAGCCGGCTGGCCCGGTGCACCAGATAAAAGCGGCCGTTATCCTTCAGCAGCCGTTTCACGGACGAAAACAGTTCCGCCGGTTTCAGATATTCTTCATGTCTGGCTGCCCGGATGATCTCGCTGCTGTTTTTCAGACGTTCGTCCATGGTCCGGAAATACGGCGGATTGCAGACGATCACGTCAAACCGGTCCGCCCGGTATTCCTGCAGAGGCGTCCTGCTCAGAACAGCAGAGACCTGATTGCGCCGCAGATTCTCTTCACACACGTTCAGAACATCTTCAAACAGATCGATGCCGTACAGATGCTGCGCACCCTGATGCGCCGCGTACAGCAGCAATGCACCGCCGGCACAGCCGATATCAAGAACCCGGTCGTTTCGGCGGACATGCAGAAAGCGGCCGAGCAGCTCCGTATCGGAATTGATATGATACATGCCGGCCGGCTGCACGATGGAATACGCGGTGCCGTTAAGATAATCAGCCTTCATGGGTCTCCTTCAGTTCCAGCCAGAACGTGGAACCCTTCCCCTCTTCGCTTTCCACTCCATAGCCGGCGCCATGGCTTTCGGCGATCGCTCGGACGATGGCGAGACCAAGACCGGTGCTGGTCTGCGAGCGTGAGAAGGAATGCGAGGATTTCTGATAACGGTCCCAGATATTCGGCAGATCCTCCGCCTTGATGCCTTCGCCTTCGTCGCTGACTTCCATCCGCACGGTTTCCTCGTCTTCCTTGGTCCAGGCGCGGATGGTGATCCTGCCGCCTTTCGGCGTATGTTTGATGGCATTGGTCAGATAGTTGGTAATGATCTGGCCGATCTTCAGCTCGTCGGCATAGACGGTCAGGTATTCCGGCACGTCGATTTCCACTTCGACGCCGGCGTCATCGATCAGCGGCTGGTTCATATCGACGACTTCATAGATCTTTTCCGACAGGTCCATGTTTTCCTTACGGGGAATATACGTTCCTGTCTGCATCTTGGAGAGTTCGCTCATATCGGTTACCAGGCTGCTCATGTAATCCGCTTCCTTGAGAATGACATCCAGATGCTTGTCACGCTTGACGGGATCGTTGCCGGAGATATCACGGATCATTTCCGCATACGCCTTGATATCGGTGATCGGTGTGCGGATGTCGTGCGACACGTTGGCAATCAGGTCGCGGCGCAGCGCGTCAATGCTGGAAAGCTTTTCGTTGGCATGGTTCAGAGTCGCGGCAAGTTCTTTCGTCTCGGTAAAGCTGCCGCCGTCAAAATCGGCACTGTAATCCGCCCGGGCCAGTTTTCCCGCTTCCTTTTTCATTCGGACGATCGGATCGGTAACCGTCCGGGAAATATAAAAGCCGACCACGGAAGCCGCGATCATCGCAATCAGCGTATAAATGACATATTGCCTGGTAAAGAACGTGACGATCGAATCGACCGGTTCGAGCGGTGTGTTGACATAGATATAGTAATTGCCCAGTTCCGCCTGGATGCGGCGGGCAAAGACGATCATTTCCTGCGAGGTGCTGGGATTGGTCACGTTGATGCTGTATTCGTGATTTGTCCCCAGCAGTTCGTTCATTCTGGCAGTATCAAAAAGCTGTGTCACTTCATCCGGCACGTTACCGCTCAGAACACAGCTGGTGCCCAGACTGTCGGCGTCATAGATCTGCCGGCCGCTGTCATTGAAGATCAGAATGCAGGCATTGTTGTCGACGACTTCCTTCAGAGCCGCGGACACACCCTTCTCGGTCGCCTTCTGATCGAGAAGATCACTCTGCACCGTATCGGCCAGAGTGCGGACCGTCTGAACCTTTGAATTCCGGTAATAAGGCCGGATCAGACCGGTCTGCAGAACGCCGATGAAGACAATGATGCCCACCGCCAGCAGAAAGAAAGACAGCCAGAATCGAAAACGTATGCCATGTGTGTCAAGTTTCAAACTTATACCCCGTTCCATGCACCGTGACAATTCTCTCACGGTATCTGCCGAGATTTCTTCTCAGCATCTTGATATGCGTATCGACCGTGCGGTCTTCGCCGTAATAGTCAAAGCCCCAGACTTCCTGCAGGAGCGTACGGCGGGAAAGCGCGATATTCGGATGAGAAAGCAGATAGATCAGAAGATCGATTTCCTTCGGTGTCAGATTGGCGCGCACGCCGTCCACGGTCACCGTGCGGCCCAGCACGTCTACCGAAAGACCGTCGAATCTCAGGGTGTTCTTGTCAACCGGCTTGCCGCGTTCCAGGATCACCTTGATACGGGCCATCAGTTCTTTCGGCGAGAACGGTTTCGAAACATAGTCGTCGACGCCCAGTTCAAAGCCGAACAGCTTGTCATATTCTTCCGTGCGGGCACTTAACATGATTACCGGCACATTGCAGATACGCTTGATTTCCCGGCAGGTCGAAAAGCCGTCGAGCTTCGGCATCATGACATCGAGAACGACACAGTCATAATGTGCGGTTTTCAGTTTTTCCAGGGCTTCCATGCCGTCTTCCGCCTCATCGGCTTCATAGCCGTTGAGTTCGCAGTATTCGCGCACGACTTCCCGGATGTTCTGTTCATCATCTACAATCAGTATTCTTGCCATAGGTGTACCTCACTTCTTCTGGATGACGGTGATCGAATTTGCCAAGAGGCTTCCGTCATCGGATATTTTAGCATTAAAGAGGATGTATGTGCCACGTACGAGATTCTGGGAGACATTTCTGTACAGGGACGGCATGACGGCCATATCCGCCTGCCCTGTTTCATCGGCGACCTTCAGGAAAGCCATCATGTCGCCTTTGCGGGTGCGGTGCTGGTGAACGCTGCGGATCACGCCGAAGCTGCTGATCGTTCCCCGGTGCAGACTGATGCTGGCCAGCCGCGGCACGTCGATCCGGTTCTTTTCCCGGATGATGACGACCGGCTGCCGGCCGAGATTGAAGCCCAGCACTTCCTTTTCCCGTTCGCTGATTTCCTCGTCGTCGTCCTTCATGCGCACCGGTGAAGGCTTAGATACGAGACCGAGATCGATCGTCACGATATCACCGCGGCGGATCTGCACCAGTTCGGAATAACTGATTGCTTCATTCAGGCCCTGCCGCATGGTCGTGCGGCCCATCTGGAAACAGTCAAGCGCGCCGCTGTCGATCAGTGCCTCGATCATCGCCCGGCTGACCTTGCAAAGCAAGGCGCGGGCCGTGAAGTCATAGAAGTCCGTATAAAGACCGTTTTCCTCCCGTTCTTTGATCAGAGCTTCGGAGGCGTGCGCTCCGACCCCTTTGACGATCGAAAGCGGACAGAGGATACGGCTGTTTTTATGCTGGTAGACCGTGGTGCTGTAGTTGATATGCGGAGCGTATACACGGATCTGTTTCTGCCGGCATTCGTCGATATACAGCGCAGTTCGCGTTTCGTCACCGATGACATGGTTCAAAAGCGCCGTGTAGAAATGCCGAGGCATATTCGCTTTCAGATAGGCAAGCTGCCAGGATACCAGACTGTAAGCGACAGCGTGTGATTTGTTGAAGCCGTAGCCGCCGAAGCGGGAAACAAGATCAAACAGTTCTTCGGCCGTTTCCCGGCTGTAGCCGTTGTTCAGACAGCCGGAAACAAACTCGTCCTTCAAAGCCTGAAGTTCGTCTTCTTTCTTTTTGGACATCGCTTTGCGGAGCACGTCTGCCCGGCCAAGCGAGAAGCCGGCGCAGATCTCGGCTGTTTTCATCGCCTGTTCCTGATAGATCATGACACCGAAGGTGTCCTTCAGGACCTCTTCCAGACCGGCCGCCGGATAACGGATGCTTTCCGGATGCTTTTTATTCTCGATATACTGCGGGATGCTTTCCATCGATGCCGGCCGGTAAAGAGCCAGCGCGGCGGTAACATCCGCGAAGGTTTCCGGCTGCATCCGGCGCAGCAGGGACTTCATGCCTTCCGATTCGAACTGGAAAACGCCGACCGTGTCCGCCGCCGCGAACAGACGGCATGTCTTTTCGTCGTCGAGCGGAATGTTCATGATATTGAAATCCGGATCGTCTTCCTGGATCTTCTGGACGATCTCATCGATCAGGGAAAGATTGCGCAGACCGAGGAAGTCCATCTTGATCAGACCTCTTTCCTCAAGATAGTCCATTGTGAACTGGCTGGTGCGCATGCCTTCCTGCAGACGCATCAGTGGAATGACGCCGGACAGTTCCCGAGAAGACATGATGATGCCGGCCGGATGGATCGACGCATGCCGCGGCAGACCTTCCAGTCGTTCGGCAATCTGAAACAGGCGGATGAAGCGGCTGTCGCTTTCCGCCATCTGCTTCAGACGGCTGTTCTGCTGCAGAGCTTTCGAAAGCGTCATCTTCGGCAGGTTGGGAATCAGCCGCAGCAGAGTCGATATATCACGGGCATTGACATTGAGGACCTTGCCGACATCGCGGATCACCTGCCGCGCGGCCAGGGTGCCGAACGTCACGATATTGGCAATGTGCTCTTCCCCGTAGGTTTCATAGACATACTGAAGGATCTCATCACGGCGGTCATCGGGAATGTCCGTGTCGATATCCGGCATGGATACCCGCTCGGGATTCAGAAAACGTTCAAAAAGCAGATCGTACTTCAGCGGATCCACCATCGTGATGCCCAGGCAGTAGGCCACCAGACTGCCGGCTGCGCTGCCCCGGCCGGGACCGACATAGATGCCGTTTTTGCGGGCATAGCGGATGAAGTCATAGACGATCAGGAAATAGTCTTCGAAATGCATGCGGGCGATCACGTCCAGTTCATACCTCAGACGGTTCTGATAAGCCGGATCGTATTTCCCCTGCAGTCTTTTCTGCAGGCCGGCCTGACACAGTCTCGGCAGATAAGAAGCGCTGTCCATGCCGTTTTTTACCGGATAGGCAGGTAGACTGGTTTTTTCCAGCTGATAATCCGCCCGGCATTCAGCGGCGATTTCATCCGTCCGCTGCAGGTCGTCCGCTTCATACAGACCGGCCATTTCCGTTTCGGAAAGCAGGTAGCGGCCGCTGATCAGGCCGAGGGTCGGATCGTTGATGTTCTTCTGGGTGCGGATGCCGCAGAGGATACGGTAATCCTCGGCGTCTTCCTTCATCAGGTAATACACTTTGTTCAGAGCGGCAGTGCGGATTCCCTGATTGCGGGCCAGTCTTTTCAGCAGCGCATTGCGTTCTTTCCAAAGGGAAGCGTTCTGATAGGACAGGGCAATATCAAAAGGCGGCAGTTCCTGCTTCATGGTCTGCAGACGTTCCGTGATCACCTCGCTGCGGCCGCCGATCAGGGCATCATCCAGCCATCCCCCTTCCCCATACGCGATCAGGAAGCAGTGGCCGGCAAATTCGTTCAGTTCCGCCAGCGTGCACGGCCTGTTTTCCGTACAGAGCAGACTGGAAAGACGCATCAGGTTTTTATAACCGATATTGTCTTTGCATAACAGCAGAAACGGAACGGTCTGTTCATGATAGAGGCAGTCTGCCTCCAGACCGACGATCGGCCGGATATTGTATTTCCGGCATTCCCTGAGAAACAGCGGAACGCCATGCATGACATTATGGTCGCTCAGAACGGCAT
This sequence comes from Solobacterium sp., assembly GCA_017404505.1. GTDB lineage: Bacteria > Bacillota_I > Bacilli_A > Erysipelotrichales > Erysipelotrichaceae > Bulleidia. The sequence goes on from JAFRCE010000003.1 coordinate 56,833, forward strand.
AACGAAAACCCATCTCCGCCGCCTTCTGCACGTAAGATGGTATGCGGACAGTGCTGTCCAGTAGCGTATAACAGCTGCGTACCATGAGATGCGTCGTCATCTTTGTCATTATATACCATTCACCATGCGAATAACGTGTTTTCAATTATATAAGGATAAATCCCGGCGATTTCCTGAAAATCCAGGGTGGTTGGTGATTTTTATCCGCGGCAGAATATGGTAACATAATAGGGATGCTTCTAGTAATTCGGGAGGCGATATGAAAAAAGAAAAAACCAAAAAGGAAATAACTGTGAATACAGTGGATACAGAAAAACTGAAGGAACTCGAGAATGTTTCCGACGAGCGCTGGAAGAAACGTTCGAAAGCCCGCAGCAAACTGATCTGGAAACGGATCGGTGTCGGCTTCATGGTCTTCATGGTGGCGGTCTACTGTGTCGTCGGTATCGGCGGTCTGTGGTTTGCCCAGAAGCTGCTCAAAGGCATGCCGGAGCTGCGTATTGCCGACTTCATCAGTGAAGAATCCAGTAAGATCTACGACGCCAACGGCTCGCTGGTAACGGAAATCGGTACCTACTACCGTGAGAACATCACCTATGAAGACTGTCCGGAAGTGCTGATCGACGCCTTCCTGGCGGTCGAGGATTCCCGTTTCTTCTCGCACAACGGCTTCGATATTCCGCGTTTCTCAAAGGCGGCCATCGAAACCCTGATCCGTCACAATACCCAGGGCGGTTCCACCTTCACGATGCAGCTGGTCAAGAATACCTACTTCTCGATCGACGATATCGAGACCGGCGGTGTCGAGCGTGAAGCGACCCTGAACTATAAAGCCCAGCAGATCATCCTGTCGATGGAGCTGGAGCACTACCTGGACAAGCGGCAGATCTTCGAACTGTTCCTGAACAAGATGAATTTCGGCCAGCGTATCCGCGGTGTCGAAAAAGCCGCCCAGTACTACTTCAACAAACATACCAACCAGCTGAATCTGAGCGAAAGCGCCCTGCTGGCCGGCATCATCAATCTGCCGAACGGCTATAACCCGTATAACTATCTGGACAAGGCGACAGCCCGCAGGAACGAGGTTCTCGACTATATGGTCCAGCATGGCTATATCAGCGAGGAAGAATGCGATCTTGCCAAGGCCATCAAGGTTGAAGATCAGCTGATCGGTGAAGATCACATGCGCATCGAAAGCAGTTCCTACGGCCAGTACATCGACGCGGTTCTCGAAGAAGTCATGGCCATGACCGGTTATGATCCGGTCTATGTCGGCATGAATATCTACACCGCGCTGATCCCCGGCATTCAGGAAGAAATCGAAGCGATTGAAAACGAAGAAACCGATATTATCTTCCCGGATGATCTGATACAGTGTGCCATCATCTCAATCAATAATACCAATGGTGAGATCGCCGGCATCGGCGGCGGCCGCTTTTACACCGGCGGCGCCCGTCTGCTCAACCGCGCCACATCGCAGTACAAGCAGCCGGGTTCTTCCGTCAAGCCGTTCCTGTCCTACGCCCTCGCCTTTGAATACCTTGGTTATTCAATGGACGAAGTTCTGGAAGACAAACCGATCACCTATCCGGGTGAAAGCCGTACCCTGGTCAACGCCACCGGCAACTACTCCGGCATCGTCAGTATCCGTGACGCGGTCGGCAGTTCGCTGAACATTCCCGCTATTATCACCCTGCAGCGCGTGCAGGAGAAAGTCGGCAGCGACGTCATTGTCAAATATCTGAAGGATATGGGCATCAGCCATGCCGATTATGATACCTTCCACCTGTCATACGCCATCGGTGCCAACCAGTTCGAACTGACGGTCAAGGAACTGGCCGGCGCCCATGCGACGATGATCAACCTCGGCGTATACAACGAACCGCATACGGTCCGCAAAGTCGAACTGGAAACCGGCGAAACATATTATCCGCAGAATCAGAACGTCCGTGTTCTTTCCCCGGGCAGCTGCTATCTGGTTGACCTGTTAATGGAAAACAACGTCCATTACCGGGCCTTCAACTACATGCAGGTCCTGCAAAGAGGCTATCCGGTCTATGCCAAAACCGGCACGACCGACTGGGGTGACGACGGTCTGCAGTTCGGTATCCCGCAGGGTGCCGCCAAAGACCATCTGATGGTCTCCAGCACATCCAACTACACGAACGCCGTCTGGCTTGGCTATGACAAAGGTGAACCAGGCGGTATGACATGGATGCCGATGTGGAAGCTGAATCTGAATATCACCGGCCGCATCAACATCCACCTTCTCGATGTGGAAGAATACTACGCAAGCGATCTGAGCGGTGTTTCGATGCCGTCTGATCTGACAACCGTCTCCTACGTTCAGGGAACCTTCCCGCACGTTATGCCGGGCGGAGTCGGCGGCAGTATCGTGACTTCCATGGCTTCCGTTGCAGGTGTCGAAAACTCACCGCTGATTTCCGGCGCGGAATGCAACAACTGCCGGATGAGCAGCTACCGCGGCAACAAGTCCGAAGAAGAAGACGAAGACGATGAGGAATCTGACCCTGCCGAAACAACCAATACGGCACCAGCTCAGCCAGCCACGGAAGAACCGGCATATACCTATCACTGCTGGAATGATACATGGGCACCAGATGCCAGCGGCTGTCCGGCTCAGCCTCAGCAGCCGGATGTACCGCCGGAACCGGATCCGCCGCAGCCACAGGAACCGGATCCGCCGCAACCACAGGAACCGGATCCGCCGCAGCCAAAGACCTTTACCTGTCCGGACGGATCCGTCGTGGAAGACGAGAGCGCCTGTCCGGTAACGACCAATTCGGTTCCTGAGGAACCAAAAAACTGAAGCAGAATCCATGAACAGAAAGAGGCCCTCGTGTCCTCTTTCTTTTATTTCGGCTGATGAAAAAAAGACATACTTTGCGTATGTCTTTCAGCGTTGGTAATTCCCTTTTCCCTCTTTTTTCAGGTCGCGGGCCATCAGTTCAGATATGGCCTGGCGGGGATCCTTGTTTTCGTACAGTACGGCATAGACCTGATCGGTGATCGGCATTTCGATACCGAGCCGCATCGCTTCTTCATGAACGACTTTGCAGGCGAAGATGCCTTCCACGGTTTTCGTGTTGTTCTTCATGAATTCCGCAGCGCCGCCCGCCTTGCCGATTTCATAGCCGGCCATGAAGTTGCGGGAATGACGGGATGTGCAGGTGACGATCAGATCACCGACTCCGTCAAGACCGAGGAACGTTTCCTGTCTGCCGCCAAGCAGCACACCAAATCTTGTCATTTCGGCAAGACCTCTTGTAATCAGCGCCGCTTTGGCATTGTCACCCTGTCCTACCCCTTCCAGCACACCGGAAGCGATTGCCATGACATTTTTCAGCGCGACACCGATTTCGGCGCCGGTCACATCGCTGTTCGTATATACCCGGAAATAATCATTGGAGAACATCCGCTGGATCAGAGCGGCTGCTTCTTCGTTATCGCTGACCGCGTTGATGACGGTAAGTTTGCGGATGATGACCTCTTCCGCGTGAGACGGACCGATCAGGGAAACAACGGCCTTCAGAGTGCCTTCCGGCATGGTTTCCTGAATCACCTCGGAAAGCCGCTTATGGGATATGGGATGGAAGCCCTTGGCGACATTGATCACGATGACCGGCCGGCTTACATGCTCGACGGCCCGCTGCAGAACGGATTCCATGGCATTGGTCGGAACTGCAAGCAGAAGAATGTCGGCATCTCTGACAATACCGATATCGTTCGATGCTTTCAGTGCTTCGTTGATCTCTGTGTCAAAGAAACGGCTGTTGCGGTGGTGCAGAGTGATATCGTCGATTTCCTTCTGGTCTCTGCCCCACATGACAACTTCCTGATGATTGTCCGCCAGGACCTGTCCCAGTGCTGTACCCCAGCTTCCGGTACCGAGAATCACCGTTTTCATTCCGACACCTTCTTTCTCACAATGATGCGGATCGGCGTTCCTTCCAGATCGAACGCCTGCCGCAGCGAGTTTTCAAGGAACCGCTGATAAGAGAAATGCAGCAGTTTCGGATCGTTACAGGAAAGCACGAAAGTCGGCGGCTGCGTTGCAACCTGGGTCGCGTAGTAAATACGGAAACGCTTGCCGTTGCGGGCCGGCGTCGGATTGGTGATCTGGGTGTCGGCGATGACTTCATTGAGAATGTTCGTTGGAATACGGCGGCAGGCATTTTCATAGACCCGGTCGACGACCGGCAGGATCGTATCCACGCGCTGGTGTGTTTTCGCACTGACGAAGACGATCGGCGCATAGGACAGATAAGCGAATTCGACACGGATGCGCTCGATGAACTGGTTCATCGTCTTGTCGTCCTTCTCGACCGCGTCCCATTTGTTGACGACGATGATGATCGGTTTACCTGCTTCACTGGCATAGCCGGCAACGTGCTTGTCCTGTTCCCGGATACCGGCGGCTCCGTCGATCAGAAACAGTGCCACGTCACAGCGTTCGATCGCTGTCATGGCCCGCAGAACCGAATACTTCTCGACCGATTCATAGACCTTGCCGCGCTTGCGGATACCGGCGGTATCGACAATGACATACGGTCTGCCTTCATGTTCAAAAGCCGTATCGATCGCATCCCGGGTTGTTCCCTGCACATCGGAAACGATCGAGCGTTCTTCTCTGAGAATGGCGTTGACCAGCGAGGACTTGCCGACGTTCGGTTCACCGATCACAGCAATGTGAATGCCTTCCTGACGGGCGTCAGGATCCGCTTCCGGCATCAGTCTGACACATTCGTCAAGAATGTCTCCGATACCGATGCCGTGAATACCGGAGCAGGCGATCGGATCTCCGATACCAAGGTTATAGAATTCGTAGATATTCATGGCCCGGGTATGATCATCGATAAAATTAACGGCCAGAACGACAGGCTTGTCCTGCCGCTGCAGAATACCGGCAATATAACGGTCGTCATCCGTCAGGCCGGTTTTACCGTTGGTGACCATCAGAATCACATCCGCTTCGTTGATGGCGATCTGAACCTGCGCTCTGATTTCTTCCTGATACGGCTGATCCTGCAGCTGAATGCCGCCGGTATCGATCAGCTGAAAGTCACAGCCGGTCCATTCTCCCTTGGCATAAATGCGGTCACGGGTTACACCGGGTGTGTCTTCGACAATGGAGACACGCTGACCGGCAATTCGATTAAAGATCGTAGACTTACCGACATTCGGTCTGCCTACGATCGCAATTACTCCTGATTTCATTGTCACTCCTCCTTCTGAAGGAATTTTTCACAAAGCTGATAGATCGCTTCTGTTACTTCCGGAATCGTCATATCGGAAGTATCGATTTCAATCGCGTCATCAGCCTTGCGCAGCGGTGAATGTTCACGGTGCATGTCCTGATAATCGCGCTCGGCGATTTCCTTGGCGATCGTTTCAATATCGGAAGTCGGAATGCCCTTCTCGATATTCTGCTTATAACGGCGTTCAGCTCTCGCATACGCGGACGCAGTCATATAGATCTTGACTTCCGCATCCTTTAATACGACCGTACCGATGTCACGGCCGTCCATGATAAAGCCCTTGGCTTTTGCCATTTCCTGCTGTCTGGCTACCAGATCGGCACGGACCTTTTCCAGCTTGGAAACGTCACTGGCTGCCATACTGACTTCATCCGCACGGATATCGGTCGAAACATCCTTTCCATCCAGGAATACTTTTCCGTCCGGTGTCAGGGTGATTTCCGTATTCTTCAGCATCTCGCATACAGATGCTTCATCATCCAGGGCAATACCGCTCTGCAGTGCTTTCAGAGCTGTGCAGCGGTACATCGCACCGGTGTCGAGATGTACATAATTGAGAATCTTGGCCAGTTCTTTGGCAATGGTGCTTTTTCCGGCAGCACTCGGTCCGTCGATTGCAATATTAATACGCATGGTTTTTTACCTTCCTGATACGATGAAGATCCAGTAAAGCACGATCATCAAGAGCACTGCGACAGCAACGATCAGAACGATCAGAACAATATTCAGGATCCGGTTGGTCTGGTTCATCTTGTCATTGACTTCACTGAGATTATCTTCATAATCGTCCAGCTGGGCACGCATCTGGGTCGTTTCATTCAGCAGCTGCTGTCGGGTATTGCGGTCAGAATCAAGATGACTGCGGTAGGAATCATCACTCATATAGTCAGAAGTGCCGGTGCGCTTGCCGTTGACCAGACTCTGCACTTCCGCCATGATGTCTTCTTTTGACATTGTCTTGGTGTCTTCTTCCGGAGCGGTCGAAGGAATCGGATCCATCCGCTCGGTATTCTCACTGCCGCCGAAGCTTCCGCCATGCGGTACGAAGTAAGGAATATCCGATGTTTCGTTGGTGATCTCTTCCACCTTCGGCTTCGGTTTCGGTTTCGGCTGTTTGACAGCCGGCTTGACCGGTTCCGGTGATGGCGCGGGGGCCGGTGAAGAAGCTGGCCGCGGATAAGGCCGCAGCGGCGCGGAAGAAGCTTCCTGCAGTTTGCGCGTCGCGTCCAGCTGATTCAGAACATTCAGGCTGGTCTTGTCCGATACGGCATGACCCTGATCAATGTTGTACTGCTTCACTTCGCGGATATATTCATCCAGATAATCGTTGTCGAAACTGGAATGATTCTCGTTCTGCTCAAAGATATCGTCAGCGTTGAACCCGAGATCGATTTCAGGTGTTTCCGTGAAGATCGGATCGTCAGACGGCGGCAGCACCTTGGCGTGCGCGGCGTCATGATCGTCTTCGGTATAGTCCTGAGGTGCCGCGAAGTTGTCAGAGTTAATTTGATTCAGGCGGCGTTTATATCTGGACAGTTCCTTTGTCGAAATGTCATCATCAATATCATGCTGAAGACGGTTCCTCAGCTCTCTGTATTTTTCGGTACGTGATAACTCTGCCATAGTTTTCTCCAATATCCAGTTAATTATATCATAGGTTAATCAGATTTCGTCTCCTCATCCGGACCTCTATACGACTTTTTTGCCTGTTTTTAAGCCGTTTTCGCCCTCTTCCGCCGGTGAAATGAAAACACCTGCTTTTGAAGGCAGGTGTTCATCTTCCCTTAACGGTGCAGAAGCGGTGACAGATGTTTGTACATCAGAGTCGTGACCACGCTGACAACGACACCTTTGATCATATTGAACGGGAAAGTTCCAAAGATCACCAGCGTCTTCAGATCTTTGATGACTGCCATATCACTGGCGGCACCAAGGATCGCGTCCAGTCCCATGACATTGACATACATCGGCAGCAACACGAAGTAATTGAACAGAGCCCCGGCAATGCCCATGCATAAGGTACCGGCGGCCATGCCGATGATGGCGTTCTTCTTCGTCTTGTTGCGGGTGTAAATCAGCGCTGATGGAACGACCAGCGCCACGCCGACGACAAAATTCGCCAGTTCACCGATAAACATGGTGGAAGTCGGTTTGATCAGCAGCTTGATGATGATCTTCACCGCCTCAATGGCAATGCCTTCCAGCGGACCCATCGAGAAAGCACCCAGCAGTACCGGCACTTCACTGAAGTCCAGTTTGTAGAAACTCGGAAACGGCGGTATGGCGAATTCGATCCACATCAGCACCGCGGCCAGAGCTCCCAAAATTGCGATTTTTGTCAGTTTCTTTGTCGTATCATTCATCTTGGTTTCCTCCCTGCCTCAAAAAGAAAAGAGGCATCTGATAAAAACCTCCAGGTTGAATATAAAACGGATAAACGTTCTCTTCCATCCAGACTGTACTGTCGCCATCGGAATCGCACCGATTCGGCCTTACGGCTCGCGGGGTATACCGCCGGTCGGGAATCTCACCCTGCCCTGAGTTTTATCGTCTATCATTATAAAACGGTCAGCAGGACGTGACAAGAAATATGAATACCGCAACAGAAAAGGAACAGTTCACTGTGAACTGTTCCTGTCTTCTTAGTTCAGATTCATGATCTTGCTGAAGATCTCAACGACATTGCTCATCGTCATCCGGAAATACGTGAATGACAGCATTGCGATAATGACAACAAGCAGCGCAATAAACCAGAACTGGATATTGCGGCTGATATCTTCCGCTACCAGGCCGATACCGTATGTCTTCATGGCGATTTCATAAATCAGACCGGCGACGACGATCGCAAAGCCCAGAGCCATATTGTGCTTCAGCACGAAGCAGGCAACCAGGAAGATCAGTGCGGTAGAAAGCGAGGACCGGCCGGTCACGTCGATCAGCACCGGCATTGTGATCTGCTTTCTCATCAGTCCGCTGGCAATGGAAATCAGATAATAGCTGAGATATTCCGCAGCCAGGGTGAATAAGGCAATCTTTACAGCAACACCGGATGCGGACGAGAAGTTCATCTGCACAATGCTGAATTCCACAGATGAGATGACCATCCGCAGGAAGCTTCCGAAGAATGCGCCGAAGATAATCCATTTGAGAATATTGAACGCCAGGATCGTAAAGCGGCTGACTGTCGCATAGCCTGCTTGGGATACACGTTCCATCGCCGAGCCCGGCGCGATCATCATCTGCAGGATGTTCGCAGTCGGCCGGTCGATCATTTCATCCAGATTTTCCAGCTTCTTACGTCTTCTGTAAGCCTTGAATTCCAGGAAACGCTCATACAGAGATTTCTTTGGCTTTTCCGGTTCGGAAGGTTCTTCTTTTGTTTCTTCCGTATCAGACGCAGCGGTTTCCGCTTCCTTCTCTTCAGAAGTTTCAGATTCCTTTTCTTCTACCGTCTTTTCAGTTTCTTCCTCAGCTTCTTCTGTTTCTTCGGAAGATTCTGTTTCTTCAGAAGATTCTGTTTCTTCTGTCTTTTCTTCCGAGGATTCAGCTTCCTCTTCTTTTTCTTCAGAAGGTTCGGATTCCTTTTCTTCTTCGGTCTTTTCGGATTCTTCTGTTTCTTCGGAAGACTCTGTTTCTTCTGTCTTTTCTTCCGAAGCTTCAGTTTCCTCTTCTTTCTCTTCAGAAGGTTCGGATTCCTTTTCTTCTTCCGTCTTTTCAGTTTCTTCCTTGGCTTCTTCTGTTACTTCGGAAGACTCTGTTTCTTCTGTCTTTTCTTCCGCGGATGCAGCTTCCTCTGCCTTTTCTTCAGAAGTTTCGGATGCTGTTTCCTCTTCGGAAGTCTCAGCTTCTTCTGAGGTTTCCGTCTCTGTTTCCAGGGTTTCTTCTGTATCTTCAGAAGTTTCCTCTTCGGTTACTGTTTCTTCCGAAGCTTCAGATTCTTCTGCCTCTTCAGAAGTTTCAGATTCTTCAGCGTCTTCTCTCTCCTCAGAAGTCTCCGTTTCTTCATCAGATACAGCTTCCCCTTCAGCGGTTGCTTCCGGCGCTTCTGTTTCCTCAGCTGCTTCTTCAGATTCAGCTGTTTCTGTTTCCTCAGCCGGTTCTTCAGATCTTTCCTCTGTGTCTTCTGCTTCTTCCGGTGTCTCAGTTACATCTGTTTCTTCAGAGGATTCAGTTTCTTCCGCAGCTGCTTCTGTTTCAGTTTCAGATTCAACTGTTTCTTCGGCTGGTTCTTCCGGTGCCGATTCTTTTTTGCTTACCGGTTCGTCTGAATCTGCCGGGACTTCCAGAAGCTCCGCGGCACGGACTGTTTCATCCGCAACAGCGTCTTCCTCTGATTTCAATGCGCCGAAAAGACCGGCGAAGAAGGCGGTGACTCTGGCAAAGAAGCCGCCTTTCTCAGTATTCTCTTTTACCGGTTCCGAAACCATGACAGCCGGTTCAACCGGTGCTGTCTCTTCCGTTTCCGGCAATACGACAACCGTTTCTTCTGCTTCGTCACTCACGTTTGCCTCAGGTGCTTCCGGCAATACGATCACAGTTTCTTCTTCATCCAGAAATACAGGTTTTTTTGCATATCTGAGATGTCTGTATTCAACCGTTCTCTTTCTGTTTTCAGCAGGAGTATTGGTGCGTTTTCTTTTTGCTCCTAAATATGTCTTGCTCATAAACTCGCCTCTAAAATGGAATCTTTAATATACAAAATGTGCTTTGCAGCACATCCTGTTTATGAGAAATAATACTGTGGAAATCGGCGGTACAGATTAAGCACGGCCGGAATATTCACCTGTAACAGTGGAAATCACTACCATCTCACCGTTCTGGATGAACAGCGGGACTTTGATCTGCAGACCTGTTTCAACGACAGCGTTCTTGGAAGCAGAAGTGGCTGTATCGCCCTTGACTGCCTGCTCGCACTCCGTGATCTGCAGTTCGACTTTATCCGGAAGAATGACGCCGAGGATCTCGGATTCGTTTTCATTCTTTTCGAACACGGAAATCATGACATTGTCATTCGGCTTCATGAATTTCATTTCCCACTCAAGTCTTTCCTTGGGGATTTCAATCTGCTCGTATGTGTTGTTGTCCATGAAAACGAGGTTCATGCCGTCATCGTACAGATACTGCATTTCTTTTCTTTCAACACGGACATCCTCAACTTTGTCACCGCCGGTGAAGTTCAGTTCTTTGATGACACCGGAACGGAGGTTTTTAACCTTGACCTTTATGATCATCTGACGCATTGCGGTTTTATTATGATCAACGTTGAGAACATTGTATAATTCGCCGTCTTCCTGAATGGTCATACCTTGTTTTAAATCGTTAACAATTACCATATTTCTCTACCTGTCTATCCTATATTATTGTATTAAAATGCCTTCTTTTGTCAATGAAATCGTCCCCGCGCGGCCGCCCCTTTCTTCCCGGAAATCCTATCATCAATAAAAGACCGTATCCGTTTAAGGAATACGGTCTTTCTTCTGCTTACGGGATTTCATCTCCTTCACTTCGCAGCATCATGCAGTCCAGCACTTTCATGCTTTCCGGATCGACTGTCAGCAGCACTTCCTCCGGATACGGCCCATCAACCGTGATCCGCAGAATATTGCCTTCCAGCCGGTCCGAAAGCCGCTCCGTGTCTTCTGTTTCATCCGCCGTCCTCTCTTCTTCGCTGCCTTCCTCTTCTGTTTCCTTCCTTTCCGCATCATCGAGCTGCTTCTTTTCTTTCCGCAGAGAGCACATGACTTCCCGGATGACAGATGCTTCACACAGGAAGTATTCCTGTTCGCGTTTCAGATTCAGGATCACCTCGCTGCGGTTTTTGATGTTTGCGGTAAGAATGCCCGTATACAGGCAGAGGCACAGGAAGACCGACAGAAACAGAGCGCTGATAAAGCCGGCTTCAGACCGCCGCGATCGCCGCCCGTGAAATCTGACCATGTCTTTCATAATAGAGAATCACAGTATTTCCCATCTGTTCGAAACGGCAGGAATCAATGTCCGCCAGAATGATCTGGGTGCCCGGCTGAATGATCAGATGATCATTGACCTGCTGCAGGATACAGTCCCTGCCCTGATATTCAAACTGCAGACTGCCGGAACTGCATTCCAGGTCATAGCTGATGAGCAGAATGCGGCGCAGCTGACTCAGACCGACCTCGTCCTGCACTTCTTCATTGAAGCGCAGACTGTCGTGCATGACGGCGATGGAAATCATCAGCGCCGGTACCAGCATAATGACGATCATGACGGAAAGCACGAGGTCCGTCATCAGGATGGATCCGCTTCGTCCCCGCATGCGAGCTCGCAGCCTTTCACATTCATGAAACCGGCTTCATAGTGATCTTCCATTTCCATGACAGCTGTATGAACCGCCTTCTGACTCTGCAGTGTCAGCGTTACGGCAGCCGTGATCAAAGACCCGGTTAGAGCCGTGATTAGAACAGCGATCAGCGCGTCACTCAGCAGAAAACCGCTCTTAGCGGAAAACAAGCCGGCCGCCTCCCAGTTCAATGATCACGGAAGTCCGGTGCTTTTCAAAATGCAGTGTCATCGCCTTGTTCACGTTTCCTTTCTCATTAAACGTGATATCCGGCACACTGCCGTCTTCCGAAAAGCATGTCGCATATTCAGCCCGGCGGATCGCTTCTGACTGGGCTTTGAGATAAGCATCCGGAAAAGTATGAAAGCTGTCGGCTTCCTGATGCGGATGCGGCAGAGTGAACAGAGTCAGCACGGACAGACACAGGATCACCAGGCAGACTTCCATCAGGCTGAAGCCGCTATTCAACGTAGGCCTGGCCACCCGAGATCACCAGTGTCTTATTGCCGCCGCAGGTCGCCTGATCCTCACTGAGCAGTCCCGCCGCGATCAGATCAGAGACACTGCCGGGATAATCGTCATACTGCATTTTGTACTCGAGGATGGCGGCATCGGCCACCTTCTCGATTGCTTTGCAGCCTTTGTTATTGACGATTTCCATCGTCTTCTGGATGTTGGGGACCGTAAGCAGAAAAAGCACGGAAATGACCAGCAGAACGATCGTCATTTCCAGCAGTGTAAAACCCTGTTTCCATTTCTTCTTCATTGCAACACCGCCTTTCTGAAAACATTTGGTCTTCACTGTTTATATAGAGCGGCAATCGTTTTCTCCTCAGATTCTCTGCATCATGTTCATCGGCATCAGCAGCAGCCGGTACATCAGCACGATCATAACGCCGATCAGCAGATAGGAAACAAACTGCACGGTACGGGAGAATCTGCGGATCTGTGTTTCCGTGCGGGCTTTTGTCATTTCCAGATACCCTTCCAGCATCTTTTCACAGTCCGAAGAATAGATTGCCGTCTTCATGAACCGACTCAATGAAGACTCAAGAAGATTCGTATGGACCGCGTCTTCCAGAGAAGAGCCTTTTCTCATTTCCTGATCGAGCATGCGCGCAATATAGGAGACCACCGGTCGGCCCGGCAGATGCATCAGAATATCCATGCACTGGATCGTCGACAGTTTCTGTCTGACGCATTCCAGAAAGAAACGGGTAAAATTCCGGGAAGCGATCTGTACCGGCAGTGAATCTTTCAAAAAACGCAGCAGAAAACAGTAGGATGAAACGATATTCTTCTGCCGGATGGAAATCATGAATATGACAGCCGCAGCCGCCAGCAGGATCAGAATCGTCAAAGCCGCGGCCGGAATGGCTGTTTTCAAGATGCCGTAACTGGGATCCTCCAGCTGAAAGCCTTCCAGAAGCGAGATCATCGCCGGCAGGATGGTCAGGGAAAAAAGCGCGGATGCTCCCAGCATGCCGACCATCATGAGAACAGGATAAAGAAGACCTTTCAGCAGCTCGTTCTGATTTCTATCGTCGGTATCGACAATGGAAAGACTCAGCGCCAATGCGTTATGGAACGGCATGTACATCAGAAAGCCGCTGAGATAGCGGGCATATGCTGCGGGAGTGTATTCACAGAGAAAATCACTGATGGCTTCGCCGCTTTCCAGCCGGGCGCGGATTTCGTCAAATACCAGCTTGCTTGCCGGATCGTCCAGGATCGTCAGTGTCTGCTGCAGAGAGAATCCGCTGTTCATCAGCGAAGCGATACCCTGCATTGTCTCTTTAGAGAGTTTCTTCTTCGATCTGCGCTTTGGAAAGAATGCCACGGCCGCAGGCTTCATGCAGTTTCTCCTTCAGACTGATATGTTCTTCGGGCAGTGTATGGCTGCTCATATACTGCACGATTTCCTTTCGCGTCATGATTTCATAAACACCCGTCCTGCTTCCGTCTTCCCGCATGAACAGGCGCTGATTCGCGATTCCGCAGAGAACGTCTTTCAGCTGGTATTCCCTGACACCCAGTTCCAGCATGCGGCTGATGGCACCGGTGCAGTCGGCACTGTGAATGCTGGTCACGACCAGATGGCCGGTCAGAGCGCTTCGCACAGCCATTTCGGCAGCCAGCGAGTCTCTGATTTCACCGATGAAGATAATATCGGGATCCTGGCGCATCAGCTGTTTGATGCCGTCGGCATACGTCAGCTGTCTTTCGTTGACCTGCAGCTGAACGAAGTTTTCCTGGACGACTTCGATCGGATCTTCCAGTGAATAGATCTTCTTCCCCTGTGTTTCGGCGAGAATCGTATACAGCGTTGTCGTCTTGCCGGAGCCGGTCGGTCCGCTGAAGACATACAGACCGCTGCGGCTGTCGGTAAGATGCTGCAGCCAGTAAACCGTGTCGGCGTCCTCACTGAGTTCTTCGATATGCAGAGCGGAATGATTGTTGAGGATCCGCAGCACGCCGCTTTTCATTCGGTAGCTGCAGACCAGCGCGAAACGCAGGGAAAGCTGTTTTCCTTCCACCGTTTCCGTAAAACTGCCGGTCTGCGGTTCAAAGACATTGGCCAGATCCAGATTGGCCCGGTACATGATGTAGCGGAACAGCCTGTCGTCATCCGGCTGGCCGCGGACTCTTCGCACTTCCCCTTTGAGACGCATTTCGATGATGACGTTTTCCCGGTTGCCTTCCAGCAGTGAGAAATGAATATCCGTGACGTGATTCGCCAGAGCGATCCGCAGGATCGTAATCAGTCGTTCATGCATAGAATTCCCCCTTCACTTCTCATATAGAAAGACAAAGCGGAATATCCTAAAAAAAAGATACAGCTGTATAAACACACTGTATCTTTACGGGACTGCTCAGTATTCGGTTTTGTACTCGAGGTTCCAGCTGCCGCCGTCCGATGCCGCGTAGATGTAATAGAAGCCGGCTTTCAGCTTTACACTATAATCAAGTTCTTCCGTCTTGGTTGCGTGGATCAGATCCTTGGCAACCGTCTGGTCCTCATTGAGAACGACGACCCGGAAGAGTCCGGTACCTTCATAATGACCGGTGACATGCAGAGTTCCCTCGGTATAGAGATAGATGCGGAAGACGTAATAGTCGTCGGTTTCCAGAACGGTCTTATATTCCGTGTCCTCCGGGTTTTCCGGATCAAGTTTCTTGTCCGGCAGAGGCAGTTTCGGAATACCGGCCTCGTTTTCTTTTGTATCTTTATCCTTGTCTTTGTCTTTTGTCTCTTTGTCCTTATTGCTGTTGCTGCTGTTATTGCTGTTCGGATCCGCGGTTTTATCGGATGCGGTTTCCTTGGCCGCCGCCGGTGAAGAGAACTGTTTGTCCGCGATCGTGTAGATGTTAGGATCCTTTTTATTGACGGCGACATCGAGAAGCGTAACGGTCGCTTCCATCGTCTTTCCGTCCTGTTCGTATGTATAGGTGCCGTTGATGTCCTTGCCGGCGATCTTTACGGATGTGACCTTGCAGGCAAGCTGGCTGCCGCAGTATGTTTTCACTTCCTGTTTCAGAAGATCTTCCGCCTGGGCCTGGGTAAAGTCAGTGGCGGCGATGGAGACCATTGCACTGTCCTGTTCCGTCTCTGACGCTTCTTCCTTTTTACCGCAGCCGCTGACGGCAAGCACGGCGGCAAACAGACAGATCATCCAAGTTTTTTTCATATCGTGCCTCCTCGTTCATCAGTATATCATGAACGGATTTCTTTTGATTTCGGTGCCGATCGTCGAAGAAGGTCCGTGACCGGGAAGTACCTTGAGATCATGCGGAAGTTTCTTCAGATATTCCAGTGACTGGGCCATCTGCGTTTCGTCCCCGGAATACAGGTCGGTTCTGCCGATACTGCCGGCAAACAGCGTGTCACCGCTGAACAGCAGGTTTTTGTACTGAACACATACACTGCCGGCGGTATGGCCGGGTGTGTAATGAATCTGCAGATCGAAGACACCGATTTTCATGACAGCCTGCAGGTCGAGGATCTCACTGTAGACAGGTCCGTCAAAACCGTGTTTACCGGCAAAGGACGGATCCACGAGAATATAGTCCTCACGGTTCATGTAAACCGGGCAGTGATACATTTCACTGATATCATCGGCAGCCTGGGTATGGTCGGCATGGCCATGGGTCAGAATGACAGCGTCGACTGTTTCGTCCGGAGCGATCACGGAAGCGATCGTTTTGGCTGACCTTCCCGGATCGATGATCAGCACATGTCCTTTATCATGAAGAACATATACGTTTTCTTCATATTGGCCGATGGGCAGAATATCGAGTTTCATAGGTTTTTACAAAAAAATAACCTTACGGTTATTTCTTCTCCTTATGCAGTGTAACTTTGTTGCAGCGCGGGCAGTACTTCTTGATTTCCATTTTTTCAGGATGCTTACGCTTATTTCTTGTACCAATGTAGTTTTCTTCACCACACACAGAGCACTTAAAAGTCAGATTGTCTCTAGGCATGTTCTGATTCCTCCTGTTTTTACCGTAAGCAGTATAACATAAACCTTTTTAAAATCCAAGAAAGATATTGATTCTGTTGCTTCATCCAGTCTGCTTTTTTATGTTTTCATTCATCCTCGTATTCTGAGGACACGGATGATCTTGATGGTTCTATTCTCTCTGCTTCATGAGATAATAATAAGTGAGGTGTGAACACTATGGTAAAACGTACCGAAACCAGACCGATTTATGTCGGCGGCCTGCAGATCGGCGGCCAGAACAAATGCATTCTGCAGTCGATGACCAACGTGCCGGCCAAGAATATCGAAGGCTCTGTTGCCCAGATCCTGGAACTGGAGGAAAACGGATGTGAACTGATCCGTACTGCCGTTCTTGACGAAGAAGACGCCAGAGCGATTCCTTTTATCCGTGAAAAGATCCATATTCCGCTTGTCGCGGATATTCATTTCAACCATCATCTTGCCCTGCTGTCGCTTGACGGCAACGTGGATGCCATCCGCATCAATCCGGGCAATATCGGTTCCCGCGAAAATACCGAAGCGGTCGTTGAAAAATGCAAAGAGAAAAAAGTCCCGATCCGCATCGGCATCAATTCCGGTTCGCTGGAAAAGCAGTTCCTGCAGGAATACGGCGGACCGTGTGCGGAAGCGATGGTTGCCAGTGCGCAGCGGCATGTCGACATCCTGGAAAGCATGGACTTCCATGACATCTGTCTGTCCTTCAAATCCAGCAATGTCCGGCTGACGATCGACGCCTATAAAGCGGCGGCCGAGCATTTCATCTATCCTCTGCATCTCGGTGTCACGGAAGCCGGCGGTTTCGCGGAATCCGCTGTCAAATCCTCCGCCGCTCTCGGTGTCCTGCTGAACGAAGGACTCGGTGATACGATCCGCGTCTCGGTATCCGGTCCGCCGAAAGACGAACTGATCATCGCCAAGCAGCTGCTGAGAAGCTTTGACCTGGCCGACCGCGTGCCGGATCTTGTTGCCTGTCCGACCTGCGGAAGGATTCAGTACGACATGCTGCCGCTGGTCAAAGAGATGGAGGATTATCTGCAATCCGTCCGGGCGAATATTACGGTTGCCGTCATGGGCTGTCCGGTCAACGGCATGCAGGAAGCCAGCCGTGCTGACGTCGGTGTCGCCGGCGGTCATGAAACCGGCATGCTGTTCCGCAAAGGCCAGCTGGTCCGCACTGTCCCGCAGGCAGAACTTGCCGACGCTCTGAAAAACGAGATACAGAAAATTATCAGCGAAATGGAGAATGCACAGTAAAACGTGCATTCTTTTTTGTTATATACGAAAAAAGCGCATTACTGCGCTTTCATCAGGTCTTTGAATTTCTTTTGCTTCAGCATGGCGATTTCCTCTTTATAAGGTGGCTCGCCGTCAATATAAGGTGTCTCAAGAATCTTGGGAATTTCAGCTGTGCGGGGATGATGGGCGATCATGCAGAGCGTGTCAAAGCCGATTTTGCCCTGGCCGAGATTGGCATGTCTGTCCTTGCGGGCACCCTGTTCATTTTTCGAATCGTTCAGATGAATGACATGCAGTCTGTTGAGACCGATGATCCTGTCAAATTCATCGAGCACACCGTCATAATCACGGACGTCATAGCCGGCGTCATGAATGTGGCATGTGTCGAGGCATACCCCGAAGTGTTCCGGCTGGCGCATGGCGGAAATGATTTCCGCAAGATGTTCAAAGCGGAAACCCACTTCACTGCCCTTGCCGGCCATCGTTTCCAGACAGATGACGATGCCTTCCGGAATGTCCAGTGTGTTCAGACAGGAAATGATCGTCCGGATGCCGGTTTCCAGATCCGTCGTCGTGTAGCTGCCGGGATGCAGAACAATGTATTTCGCCCCGATTGCATGGGTGCGTTCGATTTCACTGCTCAGAAATTCTCTGGCCAGCTCCGCCACTTCCGGCTTCACGCTGTTGGCGGGATTGATCAGATACGGCGCGTGAATGATCATATGCTCCGCCTTGATCTGATGCTTTTTCATCAGCTCGGACGCTTCGGCGATGTGCATTTCCGAAAGCTGCCGGCGGCGTGTGTTCTGTGGAGCGCCAGTATACAGCATCAGCGCATTGGCACCGTAGGAAACAGCTTCCTTCACACTGCCTTCGACAAAGTCAGGTGCTTTCATCTGCACATGCGAGCCGATGATCATAAGCCGTTCTCCTTATCCTGCTTGGCACGGGCTTTGTACATGGCCTTCTTTTCCTCACGGATCTTGGAACGGATCATTTCACGTTTTTTCTGACGGTGTACACGGGCGATGGCCTCCGCTCTCTTTTTCTTATAGCCGGGTTTGACCTTCGTGTTCTTTTTGGTCATGATCATCGCAATCTTCTTTTCCAGCTCATCATCTTTGTGCGTGCGTCTGACCCCGTATGGCTGCAGATCCTGCCAGACACCATTGCGGCATCTCTGATGCTCAAACCGGATACCCCGGCGCTTCAAAGAACGGATCGCCGCGTCATCTTTTTCTTCATACAGCGCGTAGCAGGTGCCGCTCGATCCGGCACGGCCGGTACGGCCGGCCCGGTGAATATAGTATTCGAGATCATCCGGGAAACCGCAGGAAATGACATGGGTCACTTCGCCGATGTCAATGCCGCGGGCTGCCAGGTCCGTCGCGACGACGTACGTATGCTCGGCACTGGCAATGCTCTTCATGGCCTGCTTTCTCTTGCGGCTCGTCAGATCGCCGTGAATTTCACTGACGCTGATGCCGGCTTTGCGGAGCTCTTCGGCAATTTCCGTCGCTTCCTGTCTGGTATTGGCGAAGATCAGGCACACATACGGCCGGAAGCCCGGCAGAATGGACTGAATCGTTTTCGCGTAGCCATGGTGATAGCACGGCACCAGGACGTGACGGATATCCGGATTGAAGCGGACCTTTTCACCGATCTGGCAGGTGATGGGATGATGCATGTATTTACGGATGAACGGTTTGAGCTGTTCCGGCATCGTCGCTGAGAAACAAAGCATCTGCAGGTCGTCGGAAAGCCGGCCGGCAAACGCGTCGATCTCATCCAGGAAGCCGTATTCAAGCGTCATGTCAGCTTCGTCGACAACCAGGATCTTCGCCTTTTCAATACGCAGACCGCCGTCATTCAGAAACAGGTCACGGATACGGCCGGGTGTGCCGATCACGATATGCGGCTGTGCCTTTTCAAGCTGTTCCTTGTCACGGCTTCTTTCCTGGCCGCCGATCAGCAGCCGGATCCTGAGATCCGGAACGACTTCATTCATGACTTTCGCCATCTCAAAGATCTGGGCAGCCAGTTCACGGGTCGGAGCGGTAATGACAGCCTGGCAGTAATCCTTAGCGGGATCCGCCATCTCCATGATCGGAATCAGATAGGCATGTGTCTTACCGGAACCGGTAGCGGAAAGACCGATGACATCCTTACCTTTCAAACAGGCCGGAATCACCTGTTCCTGGATCGGGGTCGGTTCTTTAAAATGGTTTTTCTGTATAAATTCCATCGTTTCCGGTTTCAGATTGAAATCTTCATATTTTTTCATAAGCTGCCTCCTTTCTTTGCGGGCACACGGATTTTATCATATTCGGAAAAAAAACCCAACCGGATGGCTGAGTTTTCAGACATTATTCGCGGGTTCCGTACTTGTCGACAAGTCTTTCGGCCAGAATGTTGATGTTGCCGCAGCCGAGCGTGACGACCAGGTCGCCTTCCTGGCAGTGTTCCATGATGAACTTTTCAGCATCGTCAAAAGTCGGTGTATAGTACACTTCCGTGCCGCGCTTCTTCAGTTCGTCAACCAGTTGTTCGGCGGTGACGCCGAGCGTATCCGTTTCCCGGGCCGGGAAAATATCCGTTACGATGACCGCTTCCGAACGGGACAAGACGTCCGCGAAGTCCTGCATCAGCAGTTTGGTGCGGGAATAGGTATGCGGCTGCTGGACAGCCCAGAGCTTGCGGTGCGGATATTTCAGCAGTGTCTGAATGACAACGTCCACTTCCTGCGGATGGTGGGCATAATCGTCCATGACGGTGAAGCCGTTGACCTTGCCGAGAATATCGAAACGGCGGGCGGCACCGCGGAATTCCTTCAGTGCTTCGGTGATTGCCTTATAGGAAACACCGAGATAACGGCATACGGCAATCGCCGCAAGCGCGTTCCAGACATTGTGCATGCCGGAGCAGTTCAGAGTGACTTCCGCCATTTCCTTGCCGTGTTCGACGACGGTGAAGGTCGGCCGGACCAGAATGTCACTGCTGATCTTGACAGCGGTGAAATCGGCTTTCGGATCACGGCCGAAGGTCATTACCTGAGCCTTCAGGTTTTCCGTGAAGTAGCTGCGGTCCGTGATTTCGGAGTTGAGGATCAGCACACCGTCTTCCGGCAGAAGATTCGCAAAGGCGCGGAAGGAACGGCGGATGTCCTGGATATCCTTGAAGAAATCCAGATGGTCGGCTTCGACGTTCAGAATGACGCCGATCGTCGGATGGAACGAGAGGAACGAATTGGTGTATTCACAGGCTTCCACGACCATCAGATCACGGTTTTCGCCGATTCTCATATTGCCGCCGATCGCCGGCAGTGTACCGCCGATCTCAACGGAAGGATCCATACCCGCCTTCAGAAGGATCTGGGTCACCATCGAAGTCGTGGTTGTCTTGCCGTGGGTTCCGGAAATGTTGATGGCATTGTCATACATCGCCATCAGCTGACCCAGCAGTTCAGCTCTTGTCAGCATCGGTATTCCGCAGTAATCAGCCGCATCGTACTCGGGATTGCCGGGCCGGATCGCCGCACTGAAAATAACGACATCAATATCGTCATTGATATTGTCTGCACTCTGCGGATATTTGATCTGCACGCCGAGTTTTTCCAGATGTTCGGTATATTTGGAGTGTGCCGAATCGGATCCGGTAACCGTAAAACCGTTCATGACCAGAAACTCTGCCAGGCCGCTCATGGATGTTCCGCCGATGCCGATAAAATGTGCATGTACAGGATGATCAAGCTGAATCTGATACATAATTCCACCTCGTTCTCTATCTTTTCTATTCTACCATCATCGTATTTTGCTGAAAAGTAACACATCATTTATAATGAATCCGGGAGGTCTCACATGGAAATCATTTCTGTCATTCCGCGCGGTTACTGCCAGGGTGTCGTCCGGGCTATCATGACCGCGAAACGGACAGCTGAACAATATCCCGATCAGCCGGTCACCATGCTGGGCATGATCGTCCACAACCGTTTTGTCGTCGAGGAATGCCGCCGGATGGGCATCCGTTTCGTCGAGAATCCCGCCAAAAGCCGTCTCGAACTGCTCGATGAGATTGAGGAAGGCGTCGTGATCTTCACGGCCCACGGAGTCAGTGACGCAGTCCGCGAAAAGGCTGCCGCCAAAGGTCTGATCGTGGTGGACGCGACCTGTCCGGATGTCATCCGCACCCACACCATCGTCCGGGAACATGCCGCCCATGGCGACGTTATTTACATCGGCAAGAAGAATCATCCCGAATCCGAGGGAACCGTCGGACTCAGCAGCCGTGTCCATCTGGTGACTTCCGCTGCTGACGTTGAAAAACTGGACGGTCTTGAGAACATTCTGATCACCAACCAGACAACCCTGTCTCTGATCGACACCCAGGAGATCATTGACGCCTGTCTTGCCAGATGGCCGGATGCCGTCGTCTGCAAGGAGATCTGCAATGCCACCCGTGTCCGTCAGGAAGCCGTCATGAATCTGAAAGACACCGACGTGCTGATCGTCGTCGGTGACCCCCGTTCCAACAACAGCAATCAGCTGCGGGAAATCGGCAGAAAAGCCGGCATTCCGGAAACCTGCCTGATCGAAAGCGTCCTTTCCCTGAAAGAGGAAATGGTGAAAAATAAAAACCGCGTTGCCGTAACAAGCGGTTCTTCGACACCGAATTCACTGACCACGCAGATCATAACCTTTCTGCAGGAATATGCCCGTACTGGTCAGTTCATACTTCCCGAAGAAGTCATCAGCACCCTTCTCTGAGATCATTGATCTCTTCTTCACTCAGATACCGGTATTCACCTGGAGCGAGATTCTCATCAAGCTTCAGGTTTTTCATACGCAGACGTTTCAGATAAAGCACTTCATTGCCCAGCGCGGCAAAGATCTGCTTGATCTCATGAAACCTGCCTTCCGTAATAATGATATGACAGGTATGATCCTTCACTTCCGTGATCCTTGCCGGTTTATAGGCCTCTTTCTGATAGACAATGCCCTGGCCGGCTTTTTCAATATCCGCCGGACTGAGATCGTTTGCGTAACGGACGAAGTATTCCTTTTCAATGCCCTTCTTCGGTGATAAAAGCTCATGAGCCAGCGGTCCGTCATTTGTGATCAGAAGCAGTCCTTCCGTATCCTTGTCGAGACGGCCGCAGGGAAACAGATCCTTATACGGCTCGGCGATATAATCCATGACGGTTTCGGTATTGCCGCTGGTCGCGCTGATACAGCCGGCCGGTTTATGCAGCATCAGATAGACATACTTCTGATAGACGATTTCCTCACCCAGAAACGTGATGACATCATTTTCCGGATCAATATGCTGCTCCGCCCTGACGTCGGTGCTGCCGTTGACACTGACTTCGTGACGGCGGATGCTTTTCTTGACTTCCGAACGGGTGCCGCAGCCATGATCGGCCAGAAACTTATCCAGCCGCATCATTCGACTTCCCCTTCTTTTTACCGAACAGCTGCGTCGGCACTTTCAGCATGCCGGTAACAAACAGATAGACCGGTACGGCAACCGCGTACATGGCGAGAAGATGAACTGCGGAAAGCAGCCGGCTGGCATGCAGACCGTCAAGTCCGAAGAACTTGAAGATCGCGAAGACCCCGTTCATGCACAGACACGCGGCAAGCATCTTGCCCATCTGCAGAAACAGCCGCTGGTAGGATACATTGAAAACGTTATAGACCCGGCTCAATGACAGGAACAGAATTGTGAAGACAGCCAGGATCGTCGATGCCATGGCACCGGCATAACCCATATAACTCAGCAGGAACCAGAACGTCGCGATCTTCACGATCAGACCGATGACGGTATAAAAGACACTGTTCTGATTGAAGCGCAGTGTGATCATCAGCCAGGATGAAATCATTGCCATGGCAACTGCCGCACCTTCCGCGATGGCCCACCAGAGAACAGCCGCGCCTGTTTCCGCCGCTGTTTTGCCGTACAGAACATAATAGAACTGCGGGGCAAGTATGCCGATCGTAAACAGCATCGGTATGGCCGCATAGAAGAACCGTCCGAAGATGCGTTCCACACCGCGATCGATCAGTGCCTCGCTGCGGCGCTCCACGCCTTCGGCGATCTGTGGAATCTGTGACGAAGATAGCCAGCAGGCAAACAGTACGGGGATTTCGGCGATCCAGGCACTGTGGACCTGCAGCTGATGATAGATCTGCAGGGCGTCTTTTGCCTCCATGCCGGCCGCCTGAGTGGCAGGCAGAAAGAAGACCGTGTTGATCAGCAGAATGCAGCCGTTCAGAATTGCCACCGTGAAACCGGGCATGGTAAAGGCGAACAGCTCACCGATCGCCTTTTTCTTTTTGACCTGCGGCAGAAGCTGGGCTTTCGCCATCGCTTCGATACGCGGATATTTCAGCCGGTCAAAGAGAACATAGAAACCGATCGTTATCAGCAGTGCCAGAACAGCGCCGCCGACGATCAGATACAGCATGATTCCCTTCGCATCACGGTGGAACCAGATATAGGCAAGGCTGCCGGCGGAACACAGCGCGCTGAGCAGGCCGTTGATCCATTGCGACCTTTCATCCACGGTGATTTCGTTCATACCCTGATAGAAGCCGCGGTACAGATACAGAACCGCGAACAGCAGGATAAATCCTGCCACGGCATATAACACGTTGCGGACCGCTGCCAGGGAAGCCGCATCGCCTGCCCCGCCGAGGATCAAAGCGGCAAGCGACTGACTGCCAAAGGCAAGGGCGACCGCCAGCACGCACGCGAAGATCATCATGGCGATCGAAGTAAACAGTCTGAGATGCAGGACGGTCTTGTAATCATTGCGGCTGGTGTAGTTCGCACACAGAGCCATCAGGCCAAACGGCAGCGAAGCCGCGAAGGTCCGGCTCACGAAAATCAGAAAAGCATGCAGCACGGCCAGACCGCTGAGCTGGGCGGAATCCGCCAGCATCACATAGGGAATGCAGAGGATCAGACCGGAAACAGTCGCAAGAAAAATACCTGTCGTACAGGACAGAGCACCGACTGTAAAAACAGATGACTTCCTGCGCCTGGCCATCAGTCATCCCCGCTTTCTGTCTGTTCGTCCGTCTGTTCCTCTGTCTTTTCATCCGGAACATACGGATCTTCCTCATAATTGAGAGAAAGCTCGATAAACTCACGGTTCACCGTTTTGCGGCTGCGGTCCTTCCATTCCACGAGAACCCGCAGATTGACATGATCCTGGCCGCATTCGCCATTCAGCATTATACCTTTCACGTAGCCGTTGTCTTTGTTGACCTGGTTCGGGATCATATTGATGGCATCGCCGAAAATACCGGAGGACGGCATCATCTTCCCGCTGGTCGAATATTCCATGCCGTTTTCCACAGCCAGCACGACAACGTCTGTCATAGCCACTTTCGGCTCGTCGACAAAGACGTAATACCGGTAGGTTCCGTCCGGCATTTCGCTCATGGCACCGCTGACGGAATAGTAGCGGCTCATCGGAACAAAGCGTGTCGCTTCGGCCAGAGAACGGCAGTAAGCTTCATATTTGATCATATATGTATCTTCTTCCGAGCTTCTGCGGCAGCCGCCGAGAACGGACAGGCACAGAGCCAGAATGATCAGAATTTTGCGCATAGAGTACCTCGAAAGGATTATATCACAGTTGCCTGCCTCCCACTCAGAAAACCTAAGCAGCCGCCATGAGAAAAAGAGGCTTGCGCCTCTTTCAGATGTTTCAGATCAGACCGATATACTGTTTCTTCTTGCCTTTGCGGATAATGAAGACGCGGCCGTCGATTGCCTTGGAACTGTCCATGACTTCATTTTCGTCGGAATGTCTTTCGTTATTGATACTGATGGCACCGGCCGCCAGCATTTCTCTTGCCTCGCGGCGGCTGGAACAGATCTTGTTGTTGACCAGCAGATCGATCAGTGTCTGCCCTTCTTCCACTTTGACATTCGGCACCTGCTTTGCCGTGAGCAGAATGTCGTCAGCACTCAGACCCTGCAGGTCGCCGCCGAACAGCGCTTCCGAGATCTGCACTGCCTTGCGGTATTCCTCTTCACCATGCAGACCGGTGATGATGTCCCTGGCCAGCGCCTTATGGGCGATCCGCAGATGCGGTGCCTCATTGTGCTTCTTTTCAATTTCCATGATCTCTTCCGGCGTCAGGAACGTCAGTTTCTTCAGGTAGTCGATGATCATCGAATCTTCGAGGTTGATCAGATACTGATACATCTCGTAGGAACTTGTCTTGTTCTTATCCAGCCACAGAGCATTGCCTTCCGTCTTGCCGAACTTCTTGCCGGTGGAATCGGTAACCAGCGGCATGACCATGCCGTACGCTGTCTTGTCGAGCTTTTTGCGGATCAGCTCGATACCGCTCGTGATATTGCCCCACTGGT
This sequence comes from Solobacterium sp., assembly GCA_017404505.1. GTDB lineage: Bacteria > Bacillota_I > Bacilli_A > Erysipelotrichales > Erysipelotrichaceae > Bulleidia. The sequence continues at coordinate 82,557 of JAFRCE010000003.1, forward strand.
CACTGCCGGCCACCTGCAGCGTGCAGTTCCGGTTTTCAAACAGCCACAGGAAGTCCAGTGCCTGCAGGATCATGTAACTGAATTCGGCATAGGTGATGCCGCTTTCCATACGCGACTTGACCTTGTCTTTCGCCAGCATGTAATTGACGTTGAAGTATTTGCCGTAGTCACGCAGGAAGTCGATGACATTGATGTCTTTGGTCCAGTCGTAGTTGTTGACGACTTCGAAGCCAAAGATCTCCTCCGCCTGCTTTTTCAGACCTTCGATGTTCTTCGCGACTTCCTCGTAGGTGATCATCGGTCTTTCCGCGTCCGGTTTGGGATCGCCGATCAGACCGGTCGCGCCGCCGACCAGCAGCAGCGGATGGTGTCCATGCTGAGCCAGACGCTTGGAAATCAGAAACGAAGAATAGTGACCGATATGCATGGAGTCAGCTGTCGGGTCGGTGCCGATGTAGAAAGTCAGCCCGCCTTCGTTCAGTTTGTCGATCAGCTCCGGACTGGAAATATCCTGCACCAGTCCGCGCCAGACAAGTTCATCATAGAAAGTCATTTTTTCACTCATTGTTTTTCTCCCCGGACGCGATAGAAAAAGCGTCCTTATTATCATCTAAGGACGCCTGAAGCGCGGTACCACCTTAGTTTATATCCAGCGGATATACCCTCATCTATGCCTTTAACGCAGGCGCGCACGTCCGGTCTTTTGAGGCCGGAAGCTCCCAGGTGTATTCACTGACCGACCGCCCGTTCCCTTTCACCAGCCGGGACGTCTCTATCGCGTTTGATACGGTCAATTACTTATCCTGTTCATCGCCAGATTGATTTTATAGTGCTTTGCCGGCAAAGTCAATTATTGGTTGTCTGCCGCGGTGTGAACAGATAGCTCAGTTCGATCATCTTGTCCGATTCGGAATCGTTCTGCAGCATCTTCGTCATGACCCGCATCGAGACAGCGCCAAGATCATACGCCGGAATCGAGAAACTGGAAATCTGCGGACGCATCATGGAATTGTATTTTGTGTCGATGACACAGACGATTTCCATTTCTTCCGGAACCTTGATGCCGTTTTCCCGGGCGGCATTGACGGCAGCCATTGCCTGGGAATCCCGGTTGGCGATCAGAACGTCATATTTATGTTCTTTCATCCAGCTGCTCAGGAAGGAATAACTGGTGCGGTTTTCGGAAGGAATCTCCAGGAAACCGCTGAACTTCTTGCCCTTCGCCGCGAATGCCTTTTCCGCACCGGCTACCATGGCCTTGGAGAAGTAGACGTTCTTGCGGTCCTCGAGGATCGCGATATTGTCTTTCTTTTCTTCCAGGTACTTGGTGGAAAGCTCATAGATCGCTTTTTCGATGTCGATGTAAACACTGCAGATGTTGTCACCTTTGATCTTGTTGCCGATCACAACGATCGGAATATTGTAGCGGGAAAGTTCTTCGATCTCCGGTGCCGACTGCTTGTTGTTATAAAGGATCACGCCGTCAACATGTGATTTGATGATCTCTTCGATCACCGAGCCAAGATCGGTAATGCCGGCAGTGATCGTATGCAGCATAATGTTGTAATTATAGATCTTCGCCACGTCGATCAGACCGTTGATGATCTGGCCGGTATAGGTAAAACTTGCCTCCGGCACGATCAGCCCGATCGTCGTGCTTTTCTGAAGCGCGAGCCCCTGAGCTATTGCATTCGGTTTGTAGCCAAGCTTGTCTACCGCAGCCTGGACTTTTTCTCTGGTCGGACCTTTTACTACATTTGAACCGTTGATAACCCGGGAAACCGTAGCCAGGGAAACCCCGGCCTCTTTGGCGACATCATATATCGTCACTCTTTTCATAATCCGTTTCTCCGTTCTTATTCGCTGTCGTCTTTATGTTCTGTTTCAGCTGTTTCCTTACTGTCCTCTTCACTCTTTGAAGTATCTTCATCATCGAGATTCAGCAGATCGCTGACAGTATCGACTACCTTGTTTGTGACATCGGCGGCTGTCGTGCGGATATTGGCAATCGTTTCCTGCACTTCCGGCTTATTCATGAACGTGTCGACGTTCTGAACGACCGGCTTGACTGCTTCGCTGAACGAATCCGCTGCGCCTTTGATCGTTTCCGCGGTCTTGCGGGAAACTTCCTGCACTTTCGGATCAGCGGTGAATTCGTCCCATTTGTTCTTGGCAGCCGTAACCGCCTTGACAGCGTTGGCGCGGATAAAATCAAGGGTCTTTTTGAGATCCGGATTATTCATGACTTCTTCGGCTTTTTCCTTGATGGTATCGATGGATTCATCCAGTGTCTGACGGGCATTGTCTTTGAATTCTTCCGCCTTTTCACCGAGTTCTTCCACCTTGTTGCTGATTTCTTCGACCTTCTCTTCGATTTCATCACCCAGTGACGTATCTTCCGCAGGTTCCGTTTTTTCTTCCGCTGCCGGCTCTTCAGCCGCGTTCTTTTCGGAAAGTTCCTGAATCTTGCGCTTCAGTTCTTCGACTGTTTTTTCAATGGATTCAATTGGTTCGGTACCGTCTTCAAATGCCGGCTTTTCCTCTTCGGGAGTTACCTTGTTTTCTTCACTCATCTGTGTTCTCCTCTGTCGCTTCTTCAACGATTTCAGCAGCACCGTTTTTGATTTCATTGATTTTTTCTTCAACAGTGCTCTTCAGATTGTCAATGTTCTCAGTTGCAAAATCTGCAGCTTTTCCGAACGCTTCGGCTGTTTTATCGTGAACTTTGTCAAGTGTGTGAGAGTATTTGACGACCGTATCCAGCGGAGCCTGTACTTTTTCCATGCTCTCGTCGACCTTCTTCAGCGTCGGATCAAGATTTTTAACGGTTGTCGTCAGCTCATCAGTCAGCTTGCCAAGTTTACTGAGCAGAATGGCCAAAAACAATAATGCGAGCGCTCCGAGAATCGGCAGCAATGCCTGACATACATCTCTCAGAGCAATCAGTAAAGAATCTAACATATGCGTCTCCTTATTTATGTAATACCTTTTGATTTATAGAAATTATACTTTGAAATGAAAACATTTTCAACAGAGCGTGATAGCGCTTTCGAAAATCCCCGGGTATCCTGACTTTCCCGCTTCACTGTCAGAGACAGCCGCCAGTACAGGCAATAAAAAAACAGACAGAATTCTGTCTGTCATCCGGATCAGTCCGTCACTTTTTCGAAAAGTCCGAGGCTTTCACAGGCATGCCAGATGCCGTCGTCATCCACGTCTTTCGTAATGAAATCGGCTCTCGCTTTGATTTCGTCACAGGCATTTCCCATGGCAACGCAGGTCCACTCATCCAGGAACATCGACAGGTCGTTCTTCGCGTCGCCGAAAACGATCACGTCAGCCGGATCGCCGTTGAAATGCTGAAGGATCTGCCGGATACCGAATGCCTTGTCACAGGGTTCCACGAACAGATATTCTTTATGGAAGCGGCACCATGGCAGTTCCTTCAGCGTTTCCAGTTTTTCCTCTGCCGGATAATAACATCCGACATAGGCTTTATAGAGGACCGGATAGTCATTGGGATCCAGTCCTTCGACGGCCTGAGTCTTCATATAGACGTCATGCGTGAATTCATAGAATTTCTCATCCGGCGCATAGCGGGTATCGCTGTTTTCCGGCTGAATGGCCCAGAGGTATCCCTTCTCTCTGCATTCATTGACCAGGGCGATGACCTTCTGCCGGTCAAGCGGTGTGATACCGAGCAGCTGATCGTTGATCGTGACGCCGTAGCCGCCGTCGGAAACCATGTTGTGAAATCCGAGTTCCTGCATGATATCGACCGCCAGTGCCTGCGCCCTGCCGGTGCAGACCGCCAGAAAATGACCTGCCGCTTCCAGTTTCTGAAGGGCTTCCTTTGTGGATTCCGGGATATAGGTTTTGCCGTAGCCGCCGGCCGCAAGGGTTCCGTCAATATCAAAAAACAGGTATTTCTTTTTCATGATCCTCTCCTTGTTCAGCAGTTTCAGTTTAACAGGAATCACCTGCAAATCCCACGGAAACAGGTCCTGTATTCTTGCCGGATGAAAAAAGACATGTCCTTTTGTGAACATGTCTCTGTCAGATTATTTGTTCGGTCTCTGAATGACGATCGTCTGATCTTCCGCGTTCTCCGGTTCTTCATCCCAGAGGTTGAGGTTCAGATCCGGGAAGAGATTGTCTGTGGAGTTGATCGGCGCGGTGTCCTCGAGGTCCGGCTTGCTGTATTCTTCGTCTCTGACTTTCAGAATGTCATCGAGCGAGAATTCCGGAATCTCATCTTCCGCCGCGAGCTTGACCGGATCACGGCGCAGCTTTTCCTGCGCATTGGACTTTTCGACGGTCTTCTGAATTGTGGAAGGAACATCGTCAGCATTGCGTCCGTACATCGGCGAAATGATCGGTGTGATATTCGTCTCTGTCTTGGCTCTTTCAGCAGCTGTGATCTTGGTCGTTGTTGTCTTCAGGGCATTCATGTCCTTTTCGTCAACGCCGAAGATCGGGCTGATGACCGGCTGGAACTGATAGGAAGAACGTGGTGCTCTTTCTTCTTTCTTGGCCGGCTTGCTGACAGGCTTGGTGCTGACTTTCTTTTCTTCGAAGCGGCTGTCAGCCGTAATGCCCAGTGTGGACGGTCTGGCTGTCTGTGACGGTGTCTGTTCTCTGAATACAGATTCCGTACGGCGCGGCTGCGGCTGCGGTTTCGGGTTCTGTACCGGAATCGACTGTGTCACGTCGATGCGCGGCATCGGTGTACGGACTTCTTCCGGTTCGATTGCCGGGAATGCCGGAGCTTCCGGAATCTGGACCGGTTCCGGTGCCGGTACCGGAGCAGGCTGAACAGGAGCCGGCTGGACAGCTGGCTGTACCGGTGTTGGAGCAGTTGCCTCAACAGCCGGAGCAGGTTTAGCGGCTATTTCCTCTTCTTCAATGATGTCGTCATCATCTTCGAACAGCAGGTTCTGTAATTTCTTAAACATAAATCCACCCTCTCTTGAATACTTTTATATTCTATGCTAAAAACGCATAATTGTTAACAATATTAATAATAGCAGAAAACATCTGTCAAAAGTGAAAATTTTACTTTTTTTCACTCTGATCCGGGCTGTCCGTATCTGTCTTGTTGAAATCATCCGGTACGATCGTATCCGGGAACAGTTCTTCGATGGAACCGTTTTCCGGTGTGATGCTGTCAAACAGTTCAATTGTCTCACCTTCGTAATAGATACCGGAACTGCTTTTAAAGTAAGCCGCAATGGCGTTCTTTTCAATGCTGACGGAGCGGGCGATCTTCAGCATTTCCCCGGCCATCTGCGGTGCTGAGTTGATGCCGCACACACCATAGAACTGCATCGTGTCCGTCTGCAGGCAGACAAAGTGCCTTTCCCCGAGGGTGCTGATACGAACCTGATAAGGATGCGTGTTCCCGGTTCTGTCGAGGAACGTTCCCTCAGCGGAAGCTTCTTCCCTGCCGCCGCTGAAGCTGAGGCGGACCGGTTCTGAACTGTCTTCCTTCAGGATCATCGGCACGTCCAGATTCATGACGAAGAACTGGCCTTCATAAGCGAATACGTTGCCGGTCCTCGTCGCGCTGATGCGGCCGATGCATGGCTGGGCGTAATAGGCATAGAATTCCTTCTGATAGGAAGCCGGCGGCACGGTGACCTCTTCCGCTTCCTTCAGTGCCCGCTGCAGAGCGGAGCTCATATTGATTTCCGAAACGGCACAGCCGCTGACAAGCATGGCGGCAAGAGCCGTGATCGTGAACATTTTTTTCTTCATGGTTCTATTTTATCATCACGCAGCGGTTTGGCACAGAGCTGATAAATCGGCTGGCCCAGTTCCAGGAAGCGGCTTTCGTATTCGGTCACGGCATCTTCCGGATGTTCGTTCCGCCGGTAATCGACGGAGAATTCCGTCAGGGTGAAATCGTTCTGCAGGAAATACAGAACCGACGCTTCGAAGAGATCCTTGTTGTCGGTCTTCATGCGGATATAACCGTCCTGGCTGAGCAGTTCCCTGTACATCGTCAGAAAACGGCTGCTGCTGAGACGGCGCTTGTGATAATGCTTCTTCGGCCAGGGATCGGAAAAGTTGAGATGGATGATATCGATCTCGCCCGGTGCGAACCAGCTCAGAAGATTCTCGGCGTCATTGACGATCAGCCGCTTGTTATGCAGATCGTCGTTTTCATCTTCCACCGCCTTGCGGGCCGCCACGGCAATCGCGCTGCGGTCTTTCTCAATGCCGACCCATCCTTCCTCAGGATACATCGCGGCCATGTGATTGATGTAGTCACCCTTGCCGGTGCCGATTTCGACATGCAGGATACCGGCATTCAGGAGATCACGCCATCTGCCCGCATATTCCTTCGGATCGCTGAAGACATAATCACTGTGTGCTTCCAGCCATCCGTCCGCCCATTTATTCTTTCTCATCCGCATGTGTCTTTTCCTCCCAAAAAGAAGGCTTTCGCCTTCTTCACTGTTGTTTTTTTGCGAAACTGCTTATTCCCTGCCGTTCCAGCAGTATGTGCATAACTTGTCGGCTTCGAGTCCGGTCGCCTTTACGGTATCATCCAGGCGGTTGAAGCGCAAGGACGAGAAGTGCATCATATCACGCATTTTCTCGACCATTGCCGCATAGCGCGCGCTGTCCGGATTCGCATAGTCTTCCAGGATCACCCGGTCGACGTTTGCGCCTTCTTCCTCGGCGATGATACGTCTGGCGATCAGTTCCATGTCAGACGTGGCGCGGGAGAAGTTTATGTATTTGCAGCCGAACATGATCGGCGGACAGGCAGGTCTGACATGCACTTCCCGGGCACCGCTCTCATACAGGAAATCGGACGTTTCCCTCAGCTGGGTGCCGCGGACAATGGAATCGTCGATCAGCAGCAGACGCTGGTTCTCGATCAGTTCCCGGACCGGGATCAGTTTCATCTTGGCAATCAGGTTTCTCTTTGCCTGCATGGTCGGCATGAAACTGCGCGGCCAGGTCGGTGTGTATTTGATAAACGGTCTTGTATACGGAACATGCTTGCGGTTGGAATAGCCGATCGCATGGGCCAGACCGGAATCAGGCACACCGGCAACGGCATCGATATCGTCATTGGTCAGATTGTCTCTTTCCGCCATGAACTGACCGCAGCGGTAACGCATTGCCTCGACGTTGACGCCTTCGTAGTTGCTGGGCGGATAGCCGTAATATGTCCAGAGGAACGTGCAGATTCGCATCTTCGTGCCCGGGGCGGAAAGAACCGCACAGCCATCCGGTGTGAGCACGTCGATCTCACCGGGGCCGAGTTCCCGGCAGTCGGAATAGCCGAGCTTGATATAGGCAAACGATTCAAAGGTGGCGCAGTAGCCGGTTTCCTTCTTGCCGATCAGAACCGGGGTGCGGCCCAGTCTGTCTCTGGCACAGTACAGACCGGCTGGTGTCAACAGCAGCATCGACATCGATCCGTCGATCCTGTCCTGGGCGTAGCGGATGCCGTCGATCAGATTGTCCTGCTGATTGATCAGCGCCGCGACCAGTTCGGTCTTGTTGACTTCGCCGCCGCTCATTTCAGAAAATGAGACTGTGAACCGCCAAAAATTTCATCCAGCAGTTCGTCGCTGTTGTTGATGCGGCCGACGCAGCAGATGGCGTAGGTGCCGTGGTGCGAGCGGACGATCAGCGGCTGGGGATCGTAATCCGAGATACAGCCGATGCCCATATTGCCGGCCATATCCTGAACGTCATTTGTAAATTTGGTGCGGAAAGGAGAATTCTCAATGTTGTGAATCGCCCGGTTGAAGCCGTTCTTCTGATCATAGACGACCATTCCCGCCCTTCTGGTGCCGAGATGAGAATGATAATCCGTGCCGTAGAACAGGTCAAACACACAGTCTTCTTTTAATACTGTTCCAAAAAATCCACCCATACTCTCTTCCTCCTGTCACTGCCTTCCGGCGTGAAAAGAAATAAGAAGACCTAAGCCTTCTTATTCACTCGTTTTTTTGCTGCTGAAAGTGCGGCGTTCAACCTTGCCGCCTTCACCGTTGTGGCTGTTTTCCTTCTTGCTGCCGCGGAAATTGTTATTGCGCGGTGCCTTCTTCGGCTCAACATAGCCTTCCGGCTTTTCAATGCATTCCTTGGCGGAAACCTTGAGTTTGCCCGCTTCGTCGATGGAGATGACCTTGACCTTGATGGTGTCGCCGACATGCAGCGCATCCTGGATCTTATCGACTCTCTCCCATGCCAGCTGGCTGACATGCAGCAGAGCGTCAGTGCCCGGGAACAGGGTCACGAACGCAAAGGACTCGCGTACTTCTGCAACCTTGGCGTCGTAGATCTCACCGACCTTAGCCTCACGGATGAGGTCGCTGATGATCTGCTTTGCCTTGTTGATCATTTCTCTGTCGGTATGATAGATCACGCACTTGCCGTCATCATCGATATCGATCTTGACGTCATTGCATTCTTCGATGATCTTGTCGATCTGTTCGCCGCCTTTGCCGATAACAATGCGGATCTTGTCGACCGGGATCATCATCATATCCATCTTCGGAGCCCACTTGGATACTTCCGGACGCGGTTCGGAAATCGCTGTCTCCATGTTGTCAAGGATCTGCATGCGGCCTTTGTGAGCCTGAGCAAGAGCTTCTCTTAAGATTTCCTGAGAGATGCCGGTAACCTTGATATCCATCTGCAGAGCGGTAATGCCCTTTCTTGTGCCGGCGACCTTGAAGTCCATATCGCCGTAGTGGTCTTCCATACCCTGAATATCTGTCAGGATGGAATAGGTATCGCCGACGGTGATCAGACCCATGGCGACACCGGCGACCATGGCTTTGATCGGAACACCGGCTGCCATCAGAGACATCGTGCCGGCACAGATCGAAGCCTGGGAGGAAGAACCGTTGGATTCTAGTACTTCCGCGCATGTGCGGATCGCATACGGGAATTCTTCTTCACTCGGCAGTACCTGCAGCAGAGCTCTTTCACCGAGTGCGCCGTGACCGATTTCACGTCTGCCCGGAGAACCCATACGGCCGACTTCACCGACGGAGAACGGCGGGAAGTTGTACTGATGCATGAATCTCTTCTCGGTAACAGTTGTCAGATCGTCGATGATCTGCGCATCGGATAACGGACCCAGTGTCGTAACGGAAAGAACCTGTGTCTCACCGCGGGTGAACATGGCGGAACCATGCGCACGCGGCATCAGGTCAACCTGGCTGTCGAGCGGACGCAGTTCGTCAAGCGCTCTTCCGTCCGGTCTGATCTTATCTTCCGAGATCAGTCTTCTGACTTCGGCGGCTTCGACTTCGACACCGTATTCACGGGCCTGCTTGACAGCCTTTTCACGGGCTTTGTCATCTTCCCATGTCAGTTCGCCGACACCGGCTTCCATTTCGGAGATGATCTCGTCGATCTTGTTGTAGCGTTCCAGCTTGCCTTTGATGGAAACGGCTTCGCGGATGCGGTCAGCGCCATTTTCATCCACATACTGGCGGACGATCGGGTTGATTTCATACAGGGTGATCGCCATCTTGGATTTGGCACAGACAGCGATGACTTCTTCCTGAATGCGGCAGAGTTCCTGAATTGCCTCGTGACCGATGGCCAGAGCTTTCAGCATATCCTCTTCCGATACTTCTTTCGCACCTGCTTCAACCATGTTGATGGCTGCTTTGGTGCCGGCGACCGTCAGGTTCAGGTCAGCCTTTTCCGACTGCTCGACAGTCGGATTGATGACATATTCACCGTCAACGCGGGCGACGATAACACCGGCGACCGGACCGTTGAACGGAATGTCGGATACACATAATGCCAGGGATGAGCCGAAGATCGACATCATTTCACTGGAGCAGTCCGGGTCAACGGAGAATACCGTGTTGACAACCTGGACTTCGTTGCGGAAACCTTCCGCGAAAAGCGGCCGGATCGGACGGTCGATCAGACGGGCCGTCAGTGTAGCGTGTTCGCTCGGTCTGCCTTCTCTTCTTAAAAATCCGCCCGGAATCTTACCGGCAGCGTACATCTTTTCCTGGTACAGAACAGTAAGCGGAAAGAAATCTGTGTCTTTCGCTTCGTTGCTCGCTGTCGCGACGGACAGCACAGCTGTGTCTTCGTAGCGGATCAGTACCGATCCACCGGCCTGTTTGGCCATTTCGCCGTTTTCCACCGTCAGTGTGCGGCCGTGGAAATTCCAGCTTCTCTTAAACTTTTCCATCTTTTCGTCTTAACCTCTAGTCTATATTTCGTCTACTCTTATATTCATTAACTGTAATATTCTATCACAACGCATGCAGATTGAAAACAAAAGTTTAAATGGCATGATAAGGCCTTTTTACCGGCTTTTCGCTATGGCTTCATGTTTTTCAAAGGAATGGCTTTGGCTGTTGTATGATTATGGGGATGACTGCAAAAAAAAGAAAACCCGTATCCGGCCGGCAGCGGAAACGCAGACTGCGTCCCTGGGTCAAAGTGCTCCTGGCGGTTCTGTTTCTTGCCGTTCTTTTTGTGCCGGTCCGTTTTCTTGTCTCCTGTCTGTTTCATGACGGTTCTCCATACCGCAAGATCCTGAACATTCCCTCTGACCCTTCAATGCCGCCGATCAGCTATGACGAAACGGCGGAAATCTTCCGGCAGAATGACAGCGTTCTGAAAGACTGCCTTCTGACCCTCAGTGAGGACGGCTTGCATTTTTACATCATCCGCCTGGATCCGGACGGAAAGATCCATCACGGCTGGTACGAAAAGGACGGACGGCGTTTTTATTATGACGATCAGAGTGGCCGACAGTACAGCGGTCTGTGTGAAGTGGACGGACAGGAACGGATGTTTCTGAAAAACGGCGCTCTCGCCGATCAGGACTGGGTACGTTCCGACAAGGCGTATTACTGGTATGAAAACGGTTCGCCCGCCGCCGCAAAGAGCGATCAGATCCTATTTGTAAAGGATGAAGAAGGTTTCTATTATCTGCAGGCCGATCAGGGCGGTGCACGTCTTGCGGATGGATCTGTTACCCTGGCCGACGGCCGTGTTGCCCGCTTTGACAGTGAAGGTCATCTGCTCAGGGAAGAAAACACGGAATCACTTGTCTTTCCGCTGCCGGAAGCGTCCGCGACGGCTTCGGAAACGGTCCGGATCGACGCTTCGGCATACACGAAAGAACTGCAAATGGAACCGCTCCGCTATATATCACACCGCGGCTATCATCCCGCCGCCCCGGAGAACTCCCTCGCGGCTTATAAAGAGTCTTACGCTCAGGGCTATCAGTATGTGGAATGTGACATTCAGATCACCCGGGATCAGGTTCCCGTCCTGCTGCACAATCCTTCCATCAACGAAGTCGCCCGAAACGCTGATGGCTCCCTGCTGCCAAGCGTCATGTATATCTATGATCTGACCTACGACGAACTGCTGAATTATGATTTCGGACTGGCTTCCTCCGCCGCATATGCCGGCATGAAAGTCACCCGGCTGGACACCTTCCTCGCCTACTGCAGTTCCGTCGGACTGCATCCCTATCTGGAACTGAAGATGGAAACGGTCAACAGCCAGGAAGACGTCGACATGATCGTTGACGTCGTCCGTCAGCAGAACATGGAAAACAGGGTTTCCTGGATTTCCTTCTCGCCGGATGATCTTGCCTGTGTGCTGAATGATCTGCCGGAAGCGGAAGTCGGCTATCTGCTCAGCACCGAAGAGACGGCCGCCATGTACATGCCGCGCATTCTGGAAAGGAAAGCGCAGGGTTACAACGTGTTTGTCGACGCCGCCCATCCGCTTGTTTCCACGGTTTCCTCTTCCTGTCAGGCAGCGGGTATTCCCCTGCAGATCTGGATGGTCAACTGGCCGGATTACCTGGCTTCCATGGATCCCTATATCAGCGGCATTACCACTGACAATCTGCTGCCGCCGTACGAACGGTAATGAAAAAGCCATAGGGCATTCGCCTTATGGCTTTTCTTAGCGGCAGAACAATTATAATTATGCTTCTGTCTTCCAGAGGCCGTGCAGATTGCAGTATTCATAGACTGCCATGACCGGCTCTTCGGCATAGAAATCAGCAGTTGGTTTGTCGCCTGGCTTCAGGTATGCGATACGGAAACCTGTCTCACATTCGAGAGCGATAAACTGGATGTAATGCGCTTCCAGCATTGGATGCTCAACGCTGCCTACAGTAACGGAAATTTTGTTTCCTTCCCGGGTAACGACCGGAACGTGTTTTTCTGTAGCGCCGTCGGTCGTGTTGGCAACGAGTTCCACCATTGCCTCACCGCAGCACTTTGTCGGGCAAACCGAATCCTGCAGGATAACAGCGATTTTTCCGCACTCCTTGCAGCGTACAAATTTGATCATGATTATACATCCTCCTTCAACATTATTATGATGGAATCACCGGTCTTTTTCAATCGATGATTTAGCGTCGGATCCTTCCTTCGGCGTCTGTTTATTCGACGCTCTTCAGACTTTCGACCATCTGGATCTCATGCAGTTTTGCGGCCATGAAATGATCGACGATGACGCCGAACAGGAGTGTCATGGCGACGGCGCACAGATAGCTCAGCGGCTCGACCTGGCGGCCGAACATGACATAGTCCATTTCCACCGTCCGCATGATGTAATGATGCAGCAGCGTCCCGATTGGCAAGGCGGCAATCGCGCCAATCAGTGTCAGGACGTTGTTTTCTTTGTAGATGTATGACTCCACCTCCTTGCGGCGGAAGCCAAGGACTTTGAGGGTGGCGATTTCCCGCTGCCGCTCGCTGATGTTGACGTTGATCAGATTGCCGAGGACGACGAACGCCAGACTCATCGAGGCCAGAATAATGGTCCAGACGATATAATTGAGGCCTTTGACCATCTTGCGGAAATTGTCGAGCAGTGTGTTGAAGAAGGAAACGGAAGCCACCTCCTTCATTTTCGCCAGTTCGCTTTCCACCTTTTTCTGCGCGTCCTCACCGCCGTTTACCGTGAGCAGGAGCGTCTGATTGTCGCAGTCTTCGTGGAAATACTGCCGGTATACATCTTCCGTGAAGAAGACATAATGCTGAACATACATTTCTGTAATGGCGCTTACCGGCACGTTGGCGAAGCTGCCGTCCGCTCCTTCCAGGGCGATCGTGTCACCGATCTTCAGATCGAGATTTTCGGCCAGTTTTTCGGAAATGATGACACCTTCATTGTTCAGCTCAAGCGGTTTTCTGCCGATCCTGGTGCGCAGTTCATAGACGTTTTTAATATCTTCGCCGGCCGCGAAGATTTCCACGTTGACCGTTTCATCCACGTCCGTATTGCCGGCCGCTTTGGCGCTGTAGACAGAAGCTTCCGTCAGTGCCGCCACGTCTTCCCTGGCCTGCAGCCGCTTCATGAATGCCTGTTTCTCCTCTTCACTCAGACCGCTGTCCAGGGCGATCGCGCCATGGTAGCGGTAGATATCATAGAACTGCAGGTCGACGATGGCGTTGATCGAATCACGGATACCGAAGCCGGTCACCAGCAGAGCTCCGCAGCCAGCGACACCGGCGACTGTCATGAAGAAGCGGCGTTTGTAGCGGAACAGATTGCGCACTGTCACCTTCCAGGTAAAGCTGAGCCGGTTCCAGATCAGCGGCACGCGCTCGATCATCGTCTTGCGGCCCAGTTTCGGCGCTTTCGGACGCATCAGCTGCGCCGGTACTTCTTTCATATCCTGACGGCAGGAGTACCAGGTCGTCAGCAGCATGCCGCCCATGAAGCAGACACTCGAGAGAATGATCAGCTGCCAGGGCATCTGCAGGCGGATCTTCGGCATGATATACATCAGACCCCAGGTGCTGTAGATGACCGGCGGAAAGATCAGCATGCCGGCGATGACACCGATCACTTCGCCAAGCAGTGTGGCACTGCCGGCATAGACCAGATACTTGCCGGCGCACTGCATCTGGCTGTAGCCGAGAGCCCGCAGTGTCCCGATCTCGCCGCGCTGTTCGTCAACCAGACGGGTCATGGTCGTCAGACACACCAGAGCGGCGACGAGGATGAAGAATAACGGGAAGATATCGCCGATCGCCTTCATCTGATCGACGGTGTTTTTATAGGTCGCGGTCGCATAATGCTTCGTCCGATCGAGCACCGTCCACTCACCCGGTTTCAGATCGTCGATTTCCTTTTTCGCGTCGTCCAGTTTTTTCTTCGCGTCCGAGAGTTCCTGCAGACCCTCTTCCCTGGCGTCCGCCAGTTCTTTTCTGGCATCCGAGAGATCAGCCAGCGCGTCCGTCAGCTGGGCTTCGGCATCGATCAGCTGTTTGCGGGCGTCATATAGTTTGTCCCGGGCTGAGGCGGTTTCTGCTTCCAGCTGCTGCCAGCCGGCGGCGATCTCCGCTTCACCGGAAATCAGTTTGTCTTCCGCTTCTTTCAGCTGTTTTTCCCCATCGGCAATGCCGTCGAGGATCTGCTGCCGGTTGTTTATAAGATCCTGCCGCTGTTTCTGCAGCTTGTCAGTCAGATCCTGCAGTTCTTTGATCTTGGCCGCGATGGCTTCTTCCAGTTCCTTTACGGTATTGTCTTCGTTCAGATCCAGCTCGTCCGCCAGCTTCTTCATGTCATCTCTGCCCATCAGCACCGACAGTTTTGTTTCATCGGTGATCAGCGGTTCGTCGAGCATCGTCTGAATGGCGTCGCGGGCCGTCTGAAGCTGTTCTCTTTTTTCATTGAGCATCGCTTCCAGTTCCCGGATCGTATTGTTCTCATCACCGCCCAGCATTGCCGCCAGTTCGTTGAGCTTCTCCGTCAGTTCGCTGCCGGCTGTCTCTTTGACTTCGGCGATGGTCATGTCCCTGACCTCTTCGGGAATCAGAGCTTCCGCTTTGTCTGCTATTTCGCGGAAGGTGGAACTGTCGTCACCGCCCAGCAGTCCGGTGATCAGTGAAACAATCTGAGCGTCCTCCTCCGGCAGCAGTTCCTTCAGCTCGCCGATCGTCATTTCCCGCTGTTCTTCCGGCACCAGGTCTTCCAGGTTGGCGAGCAGCGTGGCCAGCGTGTCAGTGTCCTCTGTTTCCAGCAAGGAAGCGATGGCCGTGATCGTATCGACGATACCACGGTCGATCAGCACCTCCGCCTGCGCCAGAGTCATCCCTTTGAGTGCGTCCGGCACATTTTCCAGCATTCCGGAAACGGTATCCATTACAAACAGCATCTGATCGAGTTTCTCCATCAGCTGTGCCACCGTATCGCTATCGCTGACTTCCAGCATGTCGGTCAGTTCTTTCAGTTCCGGTGCGTATTCGAGCAGCACGGAAACCGGATCGTCTTCATGCAGAAGGATCTTATCCTTCATGCCGGCAATGGCATCCTGTGCCTGCTGCAGACCGG
The DNA here is from genome assembly GCA_017404505.1 of Solobacterium sp. Lineage (GTDB taxonomy): Bacteria > Bacillota_I > Bacilli_A > Erysipelotrichales > Erysipelotrichaceae > Bulleidia. The sequence goes on from JAFRCE010000003.1 coordinate 97,881, forward strand.
CGACTCCTTCAGCCGTCTGGCTGAGACCGTCCTCGATCTGTCTGAGGCCGTCGTCAATCTGTTTCAGAAGATCTTCCAGTTCCTTTTTCTTTGTTGCGAATTCCGCTTTGCCCTTCTCCAGATCCGCCCGGCCGCTGGCCGCCTGGGCAGCCGCGTCATTGAGTTTCGCGACTGCGTCAGCCGTCTCACGGTTGAGCTGGTTCAGGCCGTCATTGTATTCCGCCCAGCCTGAGGCAAGCTGGCTCTGCCCGTCCGCGATTTCCTTTTCCCCGTCCGCGATCTGCTGCTCACCGTCGGCAATCTTCTCGTTGAATTCCTTAAGACCGTCTTCATATTCCTGCAGACCGTCGTTGTATTCCTTCATGGCATCTTCTTTGATGCGCGTGATCCGTTTATCTTTCTGAGAAAGAGCCAAGGCCTCGATGGCCTCTCTTCCTTCCGAGGCGAAATCTTCGTATTCCTTCGAGAACGTATACAGGCCTTTGGCGTCTTTGAGCAGGACATTGGCTTCCAGATAGAATTCCTGATCAAACGCGGCATCCGGCACATACAGATACGTTTCGATGTACTGGTTGTTCAGGGTGCTGTTTTCCTTTGTCATGTTCAGATACAGAGGCGTATCGATCGTGCCGACGATTTTCACTTCATCGACCAGCAGCGATTCGTTCTCCATACCTTCCGGCCAGCTGATGGAAACGGTCGAGCCGATCTGAAAGCCGGATTTGAGTGTCGTTCCCGCTTCCGCCACCGCTTCATGTTCATTCTGCGGCAGTCTTCCTTCCCGCAGGACAAAACGGTTGATGCGGCTGTCCGGATCATAGGAGTGGATCCTGGTGATCAGCGTCATATTGCCGGATGCGGCAAGGGCATCCGCGAACCACGCCCCTTCACATAGCTCGACTTCATCCAGCCGGGCGATGGCATCGATATCCGCCTGATCGAAACCGTAGTTGGAATAGACCGTGATATCTTTCATTTCCATTTCGTCATCATAAACGTCGACACTGTATCCCATGATCGGTGACGTCGCCGAGACACCGACAAAAAAGGCAACGCCGATCGTCACGATTGCCGTCAGGGCAAAAAAACGGCTTTTCGTTGCCAGAATAAGTCTTCGTATGTTGGCTGCCAGTGTCTTGGTCATGTTTTTACCATTCGATTGTATCGATATCCTGCGGATGCGGATTGAAGGTATCGGAAACCACCTTTCCCGACTTCATGCGGATCACTCTGTCACCCATCGGACAGATCGCCAGGTTGTGGGTGATGATGATGACGGTCATGGCACGGCTGCGGCTGGTTTCCTGCAGCAGCTTGAGGATCTGTTTGCCGGTCACGTAGTCCAGAGCGCCGGTCGGCTCGTCACAAAGCAGAAGCTTGGGGTTTTTCGCCAGAGCCCGGGCGATCGCGACACGCTGCTGTTCGCCGCCGGAAAGCTGGGCCGGGAAGTTGTTGAGACGTTCGCCAAGTCCCACCTGGCGCAGAGTTTCCTCTGAATCCAGCGGATCGATGCAGATTTCAGTTGCCAGGTCGACATTTTCCCGGGCGGTCAGATTCTGCACGAGATTGTAGAACTGGAAGACAAAACCGATATCATTGCGGCGGTATTCCGTCAGTTCCTTCTCATTCATACTGTCAATGCGCACACCGTCGACCGTGATTTCACCCGAGGTCGGGGAATCCATGCCGCCGAGAATGTTCAGGACCGTGCTCTTGCCGGCGCCGCTCGCTCCCGCGACAATGACGATCTGGCCCTTTTCCACGTCAAAATCCACTCCCGAAAGAGCGTGAATATCGACTTCTCCCTGGTGGTATACCTTGGTGACATTCTGGAAGGAAATAAATGACATATCCATATTATACAGGTCAAAAAGATACCGATAAAGGAAAGAAAGCCGGAAGTGAATCACTCCCGGCATGAATTGCATTACTTTCTCAGACCCAGTCTCTTGACCAGTTCACGATAACGGTTTACATCATTTTTCTTGAGGTATTCCATCATCTTTCTTCTGCGTCCGACCATCTTCAGAAGACCGCGGTTGGAAGAATAGTCCTTCTTGTTGGCCTTCATGTGTTCGGTCAGGGCATTGATCTGCGCTGTCAGCAGAGCGACCTGAACTTCGACGGAACCCGTGTCGCCTTCGCTGCGGCCGAATTCTTTTGTGATTTCTGCAACTCTTTCTTTAGATAACATCTTTTTTTCCTCTTTCTTTCTGTTTACGTTCCAAACCGAGATCAGCGTCTGAGGATGCGCATGTCCCAGATTGGAAGCCCTATTAGTTTAGCATTCTTTTAGCGGATGCACAAATATTATTTGCATTCATTACTGAACATTGTCAGAAGCTGCATTTCAACCGACTGAGAGATCGTCTGTCTTTTTCCTTGCCCGGAAGCAGCCGATACCTTCCACCGCTGTGACACGGACGTCTTCATACATGCCGGCAAGACGTTTTCTGAGACTTTCCTCCGTTTCAAACGGCGGTGTGAAAAAGCCTTTCGGCACATACAGGTGACGGATGAACCAGTCGGTTCGCCGGCAGCCGTTCTGAATATAGAAACAGCCGCAGAAGGTTCCGCCCTTCTTCAGTACCCGGAATGTCTCAAGGTATGCGGCTTCCTTGTCCGGGAAGGCATGAAAGCCGTTGAGGGAGAGCACGATATCGAAACTTTCGTCATCGAACGGTAAAGCTCCGACATCACCCCGCACGAAACTGACATTCCTGAGTGCGAGGTGTTCCGCCTTCGCTCTGGCAGCCGCCATCATTTCAGCGGAGTAATCCAGGCATGTGATATCCGCATCCGGCAGCTGCTGGTAAACCGGCATGGTCAGCACGCCGGTACCGACCGGAACTTCCAGAAGCCGGCCGGCAAAATCCTCCGGAATGCCGTTCAGGGCTTCCGTGATATAACGAAGGTTCTTTTCCCGGTCCATGTTCCATACCAGCCGGCAGATTGCCTTTCCGGCCGGTGTTGCGTACGTCATCATTCCGTCATAAAAGCTGCTGGCACCGCCGCACAGCTGATACGCATTACGAATTACATCTTTTCTTGCCATCTTTCAGCCTCCGAATTCGATCCGGACGATTTTCATTCCGATCGGATGATCACAGATATGAAGCAGCAGTTTATAAAACAGGCCGACCTCATTGTAGATATCGCGGTAGCCGCGCATGTAGCTCTTCGCTGTCACAGACGCGAATCTGCTACTCCATTTTACCAGCTCCTTCTCGTCCGCAAGGGAAAAGAAACTGTCGAGCGAATCGATGCCGGCGCCTTTCAGCCAGGTGCCGCGCATCAGTTTCGTTCCAAGCGGACCGCAGGTATCAAAGACCAGCACCGCGCCGGGGAAACGCTCCGCCATCCGGACAAACAGGTTTCGGATCTGTTCCGTCTGGAAATAATAGAAGACACCGGCCGCGAAGAATACCGCGCCTTCTGAAGCGTCCACCGCGTCCATCCAGGCATCGTCGTTCAGATCGCATGCCAGATTCGTTTCTCTGTCTTCAGCCGGCATCACATCATTGCGGATAGCGATCACGTCCGGCAGGTCGATATTGTAACCGTGACAAAGACCGTTATCGCATTTCTGAAACGTGTCGTCAAGACCGCAGCCGAGGTTGACGACGGCCGCCCGCGGATGACGTTTCAGATAGTCCTTTACCTCCCACTGCAGATCATAATGCCGCTGTGCCACTTCCAGAGCGCCGAACAGACCGGCCGCGGATTCCATCTTTTTTCTTTTGGCGGCAAAGTCATAATCCAGCATGGCGCAGATCCGCTCCGCTTCCGGATCCGAAAACAGATGCGGGTAATGACGGGAACAGATCACCCTGCCGTACAGCGGAATGACAAGCGTCTCCTGAACCGTGTTTTTCTCAATATGGTATTTCATGATTCACCCCTTATCCAAGCGCCACATCCAGTACCATCATGACACTGAAGCCGGCCGCGAAGGAAATCACGCCGATGTTGGAGTGCGTACCGGCTGACATTTCCGGAATAAGTTCCTCGACAACGACATAGATCATCGCCCCGGCCGCGAAAGAAAGCAGATACGGCATGGCCGGTACGATCAGTCCGGCGATGACGATGGTCAACGCGCCGGCCAGCGGTTCCACGGCGCCGGAAAGCACACCCAGCCAGAACGATTTCATCCGGCTGCACCCTTCCGCGTACAGCGGCATGGAGATAATGGCGCCTTCCGGGAAATTCTGAATGGCTATGCCAAGGGAAAGAGCCAGGGCCGCCCCGGCGGTAATATGCCCCGCCGCCTTCAGCATGCCGGCATAGATGACGCCGACCGCCATGCCTTCGGGAATATTGTGGAGCGTCACGGCCAGCAGCATCATGGCTGTCCGGTTAAGACGGCTTTTCGGACCTTCCGTCTGATTGATGCTGCGGTGCAGATGGGGAATGACATGATCCAGCAGCAAAAGAAAAAGAATGCCGCACCAGAAACCGATAAAGGCCGGCAGAAACGCCCATTTTCCCATCCCGGACGCCTGCTCGATCGCCGGCACGATCAGACTCCAGATCGACGCCGCCGTCATGACACCGGCCGCGAAGCCCATCAGCGCCCGCTGGACACTGACATCCAGGTCTTTCTTCATGATGAAGACGCCTGCCGAACCGGCTGCCGTTCCGATAAAAGGGATCAAAAGACCGGTCACAACCGTCCGCATCATCCGAAGAACCACCCTTTCTTCGTATATGGCTCACTGACAACTTCCGTACAGGTATAACCTGTTTCGTTGATGGCGTTTTTCAGAAGATCCGGACTGACTTCCTCGTCATGCACAAAGGATGCTTCTTTCTGACGGCGGGAAGCAGTTACTTTTTTCGCGGACGGCACAGTTTTGCGGATCACGTCACAGATATGTGACTCACACATCCCGCACATCATACCGTCGATTTTCAGAATTGTTCTGTACATGATAAATCCTCTTTTCTATCCTGTTAGATTGAACTAACATACATGCAATTATTCAGCAGCCACTCCAGTTAGTGGCTGCTAATATCTATATTACATTTACGCAGGAGGATTTCAAGAAAAAGAGGCAGATCACTCTGCCTCGTTGTCTTCATGTGCCCGGTATGTTTCCTGGGTGCGGTTGAGCCGCTGGCGCGAGAGATATTCCACACACAGTATCATGCCGCCGACGAACATATATTCAATCACGTCATCGGCCTTGATCAGTTCCGGTATGAATTCCCTCTGCATGTATTCCGCCAGCGCGTCCTTTACCTGCTCGAGATCGTAGATCATATCGCAGTAGATCACGATCAGTTCGGGATCGAAATTGGCGATGATGGTAAGCAGATATTTCGTGACGACTTCCAGCGATCCTTCCGGCGTCCGGACCAGTTCCGAAGGATCCTTGCTGTAGCTGATGATCTTGTGCACATACTGCATCTCACCGGCCAGATTGTTGCGGCCGGTAAACAGAGCGCCGCCCACGACATTGCCGACGCCGGCTGTGCGGGCCGCCCGCGGATGGAAATAGAAACTCAGATTGCGGGTGTTCTTCTGCAGTCCGTAATAGCCGAGAGCCATTGAATTGGCGTCGTTGACGAAGATGAAGGGAACCTGATACTTGCCGACGAAACGGCTTTCCACATCAACGTCGTAGATGCCGGCGGAACGGAATGTCATATGGCCTTTCCAGAAAACACCCGGTGAATTGATGCAGACCATGCGGATACCCGGGAAACGGGCCATTTCAAAGTCGAGCATGTCTTCCAGGTCACGGATCTCGAAGCGCTGCTTGATGACTTCGTCTTCGTGGGTCACCAGACCGGTATCGTAGATGCGGTAAATGAAGCGGATCGATTCATATTCGACGATGACCGATATGATCAGCATCCGCGGTGTATTGCGGAATTCCAGGCGTTCCGCCGGAACCAGCTTTTCCTTTTTCATCTGATCGTTTTCAAGAATGCTGCGGTTGATGAAATCGAGGAGTTCGCTGACGTTGTATGCCGCGAAGATCGAAGCCGGAATCTTCAGCACCAGCTTGTCCTTCAGGACCTCACGGATCTTATCGTAATCGTAGGCGATCTGGGGAGCCAGCAGGATCACGTCACAGTCATAGCTCTCGACGAAAAGATTGTTGTAGCTTACCGCCTCAAACGTCACGTTCAGTTTCAGAAGTTTGGCCGCGTTATTCAGCTTCTCCTTGAAGAACGACGTGGTAATGGCGCTGGAACAGCATAAGAGAATACGTCTTGTCGAAGTGACCTTCTGCTTGAGAACAGCCGATACCATTTCTTTAAACAGTTCCTGCGCGTGTTCAAGATCTTTCAGTTCAAAATGCAGATAAAAAACAGCCTCGCTGGTATGCTTGTTGACGACGCTCATTTCAACGACAACGAAGTTTTCCAGCAGATAAAAAGAAGTGGTTCCGCGGGCATATTCCGTATCAACGATGATATGGTCACCCTTCTCACGTGAAAACGAAATGATATACTCGCTGCTTTCCTGTTTGGAAGCCCAGCTTTTAAACTCCTGAAGCAGTTTCTCCGTGTTCTCTCCGTACATGATCCACCCCTCTGTTTATATTCTACTACATGTAACCGCCTTTACGACCGAAACGCTAAAAAAAACACATGGCGAAACCATGTGTCATCCCATTCTCTGTATGGCAACGACGATCTGAACGACCAGCCAGACGGTACCGAGAATCATGCCGGCCCAGGCCGCGTAAAAGTCCTTGTTGCGGCGGTTTCCGTTCATCTTCAGTCCGGCGATGCCGAAGCCGATGGCCATCAGCGAGAAAATTCCCCAGAAGCCAAGGAAGACGGAAAAGATGGAAGATACCAGCGCATACCAGCAGAAAATCGTACTGAGCGTGCTGCGCCTTGCCGTTCTGCTTTTTTCCAATTCTTCTTCATGTTTCCGGATCGCTTCTTCACGTCTCTGTTCTTCTTCAATGGAACGCTGCGAACGCGGTTTGGTTTTTGATTTCTTTAACTTGTCTGCCATAAATTCCTCACGATTCACAATTCTAGCAAATCATCCGCCATTATTCAAACCGGCAGAAGATCGCTCAGCACACTGTTCAGCAGATGATAATACGCATCCGCGCATTTCAGTTTTCCATCCGTGATCTGCAGTTTTCCTTCATCAAGCAGTTTTTCCGCCGGCGCACCGAACGCCTGCGAAAAGGACATACCGAAACGGTTCTGAAAATCCTGCAGGAAAATACCGTCTTTCAGCCGCAGCCCCATCATGACCGTTTCAAACATCTCGTCCTCTTTGCTCAGCGGAATCACGTCACGCTTCAGAGGATCGTTCAGATATTCACTCAGATTCGACGGTTTGTCATAGCGGCAATGGTCTTCCATACCGGAAGCCCCGGCGGAAAGACCGTAAAAATCTTCGTAATGCCAGTAGACCAGGTTATGCAGTGACTCATAGCCCGGCAGAGCGAAATTGGATATCTCATACTGCCGGTAGCCCGCCTGCGGCAGGATTCGGCAGATTTCCTCGTACATGTCCGCTTCCGTATCTTCATCCAGCGGTGTAATGCCTTTGCGGCCGAATACGGTGTTCTCCTCCACAGTCAGTGAATACAGGGAAAGATGCTTTGGCTGCAGGGAAAGCGCGAACCGGATGGATTCCCGCAGCGACGCCATGTTCTGATCCGGCAGAGAATACATCAAGTCAAGCGAGATGTTGTCAATACCATGATCCTTGAGAAGACGCACCGCCTCAGCGACGTCAGCGGACGTATGATGGCGGCCGATCTTTCTGAGCAGTTTATCATCCGCTGTCTGCAGCCCGATACTGGCCCGGCTGATGCCGTGTTCCGCCAGGATCGATGCCTTGTTTTCATCCAGCGTTTCCGGATTGATCTCGATCGTGTATTCCCGGACGTTTTTCGTATAGGGATCCAGAAGACGCAGAAGACTGTCCAGCTGCGCGGCGGAAAGCGCTGTCGGCGTACCGCCACCGATATACACTGTCCTCAGTTCCGGATTGACAAAGTAATGAAGGATTTCTTTCTGCAGGGCCTGCAGCCATGCATCAGCCTCCTTTTCCTGGTAGAAACGGTGGCAGAAATCACAGTAAAAACAGATACTGCGGCAGAACGGCACGTGGACATATAAAGCCTGCGGCTTCTTATTTTGGTTCATCTTCCCTCGACAGAACAGACATGAAGGCTTCCTGCGGAATGACGACAGAACCGACTTCCTTCATCCGCTTCTTTCCTTCCTTCTGCTTTTCCAGAAGTTTCTTCTTACGGGAAATATCGCCGCCGTAGCATTTGGCCAGGACGTTCTTGCGCAATGACTTGATATTCGTCCGGGCAATGACCTTGCCGCCGACCGCGGCCTGTACGGGGATCTCAAACTGCTGCTTCGGGATCAGTTCCTTGAGACGGATGGTGATGCCGGAGCCGCGTTTATAAGCATTGGAGCGGTGCACGATCACACTCAGCGCATCCACCTGCTCACCATTCAGCAGGATATCCATACGGACCAGGTCTTCCTTCCGGTAGCCGACCAGTTCATAGTCTAGCGAGGCATATCCCTTGGAACAGGACTTCAGACGGTCGAAGAAATCGTAGATGATCTCGGACAGCGGCAGCTCATAGATGATCATGTTGCGGCCGGCGTCGATCACTTCCATATTCTGATAGATGCCGCGCTTGTTCTGACACAGATCCATGACCGCGCCGATATAGGAATCCGGCACCATGATGCTCGCCTTCACATATGGTTCTTCAACATGGTCGATCCGTGAAGCGTCTGGCATTTTCGCGGGATTGTCGATCGCCATCATGGAGCCGTCACTCAGATAGACGTGATAGATAACGGATGGCGCCGTGCAGATCAGATCGAGGTTGTATTCCCTTTCGAGTCTTTCCTGGATGACATCCATATGCAGCAGACCGAGGACGCCGCAGCGAAAGCCGAAGCCAAGCGCCTGGGAGGTTTCCGGTTCATACTGCAGAGACGCGTCATTCAGCTGCAGCTTGTCCAGAGCGTCATGCAGGTCTTCGTAGCGGGCCGCGTCACTCGGATACAGACCGCAGTAAACCATCGGATTCATCCGGCGGTAACCGGCCAGCGGTTCACTGGCAGGCTTGCTGACGGAAGTCACCGTGTCACCGACCCGGACATGCTTGATCGACTTGATGCTGGCGGCGAACCAGCCGACATCGCCGGCGGACAGACCGTCGACTCTGACTTCCCGGGGATTGCGGATACCGGTTTCCAGAACTTCATATTCGGCGCCGGTCGCCATGAAACGGATCCTGTCACCGACCTTCAGGCTTCCCTCCCTGACTCTGACCAGGGCAATGACACCGCGGTAGGGATCGTAGAAGGAGTCAAACACCAGAGCCTGCAGCGGCGCGTTCTTGTCTCCCTGCGGAGCGGGAATATGAGTGACTACCTGTTCCAGCACCTGATCGACATTGAGGCCTGTGCGGGCGCTGATCAAAGGCGCTTCACTGCAGTCCAGACCGATGATGTCTTCGATTTCCCGGATCGTGACATCCGGCTGGGAATTGTTCATATCCACTTTGTTGATGACGGGAATGATCTCAAGATCGTTATCCAGCGCCAGATATGTGTTGGCAAGTGTCTGCGCCTGCACGCCCTGCGTCGAATCGACGACCAGGATGGCACCTTCGCAGGCAGCCAGCGATCTTGACACTTCGTAGCTGAAGTCGACGTGACCCGGCGTATCGATCAGGTTGAACAGATACTCATGACCGTCTTTGGCATGATAGGAAAGCTGCACGGCATTCAGCTTGATGGTAATGCCGCGCTCTCTTTCCAGATCCATATCATCCAGCAGCTGTGTTTTCATATCTCTCTCTTTGACCGTATCCGTCATTTCAAGAATGCGGTCGGCAAGCGTCGACTTGCCATGGTCAATATGAGCGATAATGCAGAAGTTGCGTATGTATTTCTGATCCATTCTCTACCCTATTCAAATACCTTCCCAACCAGACTTCTTCCGGCACCGTTGGCGAACTGTTCCGCTTTCATCGGCTTCTTGCCTTCCGGCTGCAGTTCGAGAACCAGAAGGATTCCTCCCCTGGCGGCGATCTTCATCGCACCGTCTTCAAAGCCGAGCACTTCACCCGGCTGATATGCATGTCCCCTGACTTCCTTGCGGGCTTTGTAAAACTTATAGCGTTTCCCTTCCAGGACACCGTAGCTGATCGGCCAGTCGATCAGGCCCCGGACATGATTATACAGGGAATTGATTTCTTCTTCCTGAAAATGAACCTGTTCCATCTCACGGGAGATATTCGGTGCCAGCACGACTTTTTCTTCGTCCTGTTCCACACCCGGCAGTTCACCGCGGATATAGCGCGGCAGTTCCTCCCGGATGATCCGCACGCTTTCTTCCTTCAGCAGCACGTCCAGTTCGGCAGCCGTCATATCCGGTGTGATACTGACTTCATGACAGGCGAAGACCCGGCCCGCGTCCATCTTCTTCACCATTTCCATCAGACAGACACCGGTTTTCTCGTCACCGTTGAGAATGGCATGATGGATCGGCGCGCCGCCCCGGTACTTCGGCAGCAGGGACGGATGAATATTCACACAGCCAAGACGCGGCGCCATCAGGATCTTCTCCGGCACGATCTGGCCATACGCGCATGTCACGATCAGCTCCGGCTCGTAAGCGAGAACCGCATCCGCTTCCGCCCGCAGTTTCTCCGGCTGCAGAACGGGAATGCCGTTTTCCTCAGCCAGGGCATGGACAGGTGTCTTGACAATGATATGTTTTCTTCCCACCGGTTTGTCCGGCTGGGAAACCACGGCAGCGATATGATACTTCTCATCGATCAGAGCCTGCAGGATCGTGCAGGCGAATTCCGGTGTGCCAAAAAAAACAATGCGGGGACTTGTCATATGCTTACCTCCTCATATCTGTAATATTATAGCGTATATTAACGCCATTTTTATTGCATTTTGAAATGTGCTTTGTTATAATTCGTACTGCTGAAAGAAATACGAGGAGGTGTCTCATGGCAAATATTAAATCCCAGAAGAAGCGTGCGCTTACAAATCTGAAGAGACAGAATGCAAAAGCCGGTCAGAAAAGTGAACTGAAAACAGCTGTCAAGAAAGCTCTCGCAGCTGTTGCAGAAGGTAATAAAGAAGCAGCTGTCGAGGCATTTAACAAAGCCAACAAGTCCCTGGACAAGGCAATCGTTTCCGGTATCAGAAACAAGAACTACGTTGCCCGTCAGAAGTCCAGACTTGCCAAAGCTGTTAACTCCATTCAGTAAAAAGTCAGAACAAAGTCACGCAAGTGGCTTTTTTCTTTGCGAAACGGCAGTAAAATATACTGTTAAAACAATACTGCTGTACTGTACAGCAGTTCCCGGGAGGTATTACAAATGATCGTAACTATCGCTGCGCTGCTCGCCAGTTTCATCGTTCCGCTCGCCATGTTCTTCTTTATGAAGAGTTCTCACAAAGACGACGAAAACTACCAGAAAGACTGCAACACACTGCTGCTGAAAGGAAGCCTGCTGGCGCCGCCGGTCTTCCTGTTCTCACTGGCAATGAATCTTCTGTTCACCTTCGTGTTCAAAGGAAATGCTTCACCCCTGCTCAAAGCTATCTTCAAGGCCTTTTTCCTGGCGGCTCTTTCCGAAGAAATCATGAAGTATCTGGTCGCCAACAAGACCATTCAGAACAATAAGGCGAAGGTCAGTTTCCTGGACGTCATGGCCTATACATGCATTGCCGCCATCGGTTTTGAACTGATGGAAGCAGTCGTATATGTATTCATCACAAATGTTCCCCAGATCCTTGTCCGCGGCATCACCTGCATGCACGGCACATTCGGGCTGATCATGGGCTACATCCTGGCGAAGCAGTGGAAAACCGACAAAAATGCCAGCCCTGTTCTGGCAATCCTGGCAGCTACCCTGATCCATGGCGCTTATGATTTCTGCCTGAACGAAATCGTGTACGAAGGCGCGGGCGGCTATATCGCTCTCGCGATCGCCATATTCTGCCTTGCGGTCAATATCTTCTCCTTCTTCTATATCCGGAAGAAACGAGAGGAGGCATATTATACGGAACCTCTGTTCCCGGAAGCCGCAGCACAGACGGAAACAAACGAACCAGCAGCTCAGTGATGAACTGCTGGTTTTTTTTACGTTTCGGTCAATAGATCAGTGAAGCGGGAAGCAGAAACAGATACGGAGCTGTCAGCACGGCCATGCGCAGAGCGATGCCGTGGGCTGTCTCAATGCCGTAGGAGCGGAAGATCCGCCGGTTGAACCAGTAGATCAGCAGACCGGCAAGCGCGATGGCCAGCAGCGTGATCAGCAGTGCCCAGAAGTTTGTAAGCGGGTTCCATGTCAGAGCCGAGGAAAGCTCGCTGCCGGCGTTATAGGCAATCACTACCAGCAGCACGGCTCCGGCAAGATCCGCCAGGAAACCGGCCGGACAGACTTTCCATAAATGTTTGCGAATCAGCTGCGGATCCTCGATCTGCAGTTTTTTCTGACTGTAATACAGCACCAGCCCGTCAATCAGAAGATTGGCCGGAATCAGGATCAGCCACAGCCAGCTGGGGATCCAGATCAGCATCCAGATTGGAAAGAGAATATTGTACAGGCGTATCGTTTTTCCGTGGTTCATACGTTTGCCAGAGCATCGGCGAGCTGCCGCAGCTGATCGAGCGACGCTTCGTTCAGAGCTGAGCGGATCGTGACGACCGGCTCCAGCATCGTGATGTTTTTCGCGGTCTCGAATTTGCCCTTCATGACCTTGGCGGCCATCGGTGCCCAGGTTCCGTTCTCGATAAAGCCCATCGTGCGGTTCTGATAGCCGCGTTCCGTCAGTTCGTCAATGAATTCGCGCATCTTCGGGAAGATGACGGTATTGTATGTCGTGCTGGCAAGAACGATACGGTCATAGCAGAACGCGTCCTCGACTGCCTCGGCAATGTCACAGCGGCAAAGATCACTGACAGCTGTCTTGATGCCCTTTTCTTCCAGCATCTCAGCCAGTTTTTTTGCCGCTTCCGCGGTATGTCCGTAAACGGAAGCATACGCGATCGTCACGCCTTTGTCTTCCGGTGTGTAGGATGCCCACTTCGTGTAAAGGTCAAGATAATAACCGAGGTTTTCCTGCAGAACGGGTCCGTGCAGCGGACAGATCGTTTCAATTTCCAGACCGGCCGCCTTTTTCAGAAGACTGGTGACCTGGGCGCCGTATTTGCCGACAATGCCGAAATAGTATCTTCTTGCTTCGCAGGCCCAGTCATCCTCCTCGACATCCAGCGCGCCGAATTTGCCGAAGGCATCCGCCGTGAAGAAGACCTTGTCTGTTTTGTCATAAGTCATCATGACTTCCGGCCAGTGGACCATCGGTGCCATGACAAATTTCAGGACATGGCTGCCGAGTTCCAGTTCGTCATTTTCCTTGACGGTTACTTTATTCAGCGGCAGATCGCCGTAGAAGTTCTTCAGCATGACAAACGTCTGGGCGCTGCCGACGACTGCTGTATCCGGATATTCCTGCAGGAATCTGGTAATATTGGCGGAATGATCCGGTTCCATATGCTGAACGATCAGATAATCCGGTGTGCGGCCGGCCAGAGCCTCCTTCAGATTGTTCATCCATTCTTCGCCGAAATGCGCGTCGACGCTGTCAAGAACAGCGGTCTTTTCATCCAGAATGACATAGGAATTGTATGCCATTCCTTCCGGTACGATAAACTGTCCCTCGAACAGGTCCAGCTGGTGATCGTTGACACCGACATATTTAATATCTTTCGTAATATGATTCATATTTGCTTTTCCTCCTGCTGCGTACATTCATCATCATAGCATTGATCCTGTTGGAAAAGAAGAATACCCTCCATCGGTTTCATCCGACCGGCAGATACGTTTCAAAATACCGGTGGATGCCGTCGTCTTCGTGGCTTCGCAAAAGTTGCAGCATAACACAGCTGCCAAGCGGCTTGAAATGTCGTTTTTCCGCTTCGTCCAGCAGCGGCTGCAGGATCGCGGCATCAAATTCCCAGGCACTGCCGGTGTCAATGACGCAGGTCAGTGCTTTTTCGGAGCGGATCATCCGGCTGCCCGGAATGTATTCCGTTTCTTTTTCACTCATCCCGAAACGGGTTCCAAAGCCCCATTCGAATGCATTCGTACGGATGTCCGGACAATAAGCCATCATGAACGTCAGGTGCAGACTGCTCATGATCATCCGGCTGGCATTGACACTGTCTTCATCCAGTTTCAAAAGCCTGCCCTGCCGCTGGGGAATGAACAGAATATCTTCCATCCGGCTCTCCGCGATGCGGTTCAGATTCACCGGAATGCTTTTCAGTTTCATAAGATAATCTTTCGTCAGCTCATTCATTCTCAGAAGCTGTTCCGCTTCCTTCTCGATTTCTTTCTGTTTGAGGGCCATCCGGGCCGTGTATTCTGAGAGACTGTCCTTCTGCAGCATCTGGCGGATCTCCGGAATGGAAAAACCGTTGGTCTGATATCTTTTGCACTCGCTGATGAGATAGAACTGATAATCATCATAAAAACGATACTGATTGTCCGCGTTCACTTCCGGTCTGATGATGCCTTCCTTTTCGTAGTGACGCAGTGTTTCTCTTTTGATATTCAGCAGCCGGCAGATGTCTTTCTGGGTATATTTCATGATCGTTTCCCGATATTCTTTCATTCATTATAGGATACGGAAAACAATTCCGGACGAATTTTTAAAACTTGCTATTGACCTGGTGGTTACCACCACCTGTACGATAAAAGCGTGAAAAGTGAGGTGTATGTATGCTGAATATTATGATTACCTGCGGAGCCGGCTTCTCTTCCAGCGCTCTTGTCACCCAGCTCAACAAAGACGCTCAGGAAAAGAACCTCGATGTCCATTATGAATACAAACCATTTGATTTCGGCGGAATCGGCGGCAAAGACGGCACGATCGAAGGCGTTGAAATCGTCATGCTGTGTCCGCATCTTCAGCATGAAGCCAAGAAGCTCGCGGCCGCCTATCCGGATGTTCCCTTCTATGTCATTCCGACCCGTCTGTACGGTCTGATGTCCGCCGAGGACTTCATGCAGGATGCCGAGGACGCCATTGCCGGCTGGAAGGAAACCGGCATGAACCCGTTCCATTTCGAAGGTGAAAAGACCGCGATCCGCGTCATGCGTACCGTGTCACACCGCAAATGGCTGGAGAAGAATAAATAATAAATCTGCTGAACACATCAAAAAACGGAGTTTGAACGAACTCCGTTTTCAATTACCAGTTTTCCTTTTCGTCACTCAGATCAAGATAATACAGATGCTCGCATATGTATTGATACGGGTTGGAGAAGAAGATACTGCTGAGCCGCATGGTAAAGCCACCCAGCAGCCACCAGCCGAAGAAGCTCAGAAGGAACTTGAAGAGAGCCATCTTTTTTCCTTCCATCATTTCCGAGGACAGATCGAGGATCTCCTGCGGTGACAGTTCCGGATGGTCTTCAAGCAGCTGCGGTACGAAATAATACTCAAAAGCCTTTATGACACCGGGCACGATCAGCAGCAGGAAATGCAGAAAGACACTCAGGTCTCTGCGGAACAGCGTATGAACGACTCTTTTCAGATCCGGGCTGCGGAAAATGTCAGTCACATGTGTTTCCTTATCGCCTTCCGCCTGATGACGGAACCAGGAACGGCAGCCGTATTCAAACGGATTCTTGACATAGATCTCGATCACGATCGCGGCAATAACGGAAAACACGACAATAGCCACGATGGCAGCCACCGCCATCGGCGGCAGTTTTTTCAGCGGATTCTCAATGATGAACGGTCCGTAATAAAACGTCACGGTATGGCCGCCGCTTGCCGCCCGGTGAGGCCGGGAAGAAACCAGTCCGCCGGTCACAAAAGCGAGGATCAGAGCGACCAGGACAAACGGCAGATAGTTCGCAAAGAGCAGGGTTTTTCCCTCTTCTTTGATTTCTTTTGGATTGCGCATGAGGATGTCCTCCTTTCTGCCTATGATAGCATAAACCGTTCCGGATCGTTCCGCTTCTTTGCAAACAGCGGGTCAGTTCCCTTTCTGACATTAAAAAAGTGCGGTTATGCGCCGCACTGCAAAGCATGTGTCCACATAGCTTTTTCTTCTTCCGCTTCCTGTTTTTTGCAGGTGTCTTTGCTGGCGGATAGAACAAGATCCAGTCTTTCGATCTGTTTCCGGCAGTAATTCCGGTATTCCTCCGTCGGTTTTCTCATCAGCACCGGACCGCAGAGAATTTCTTCCCGGCTGTAGGCTTCATGATATGTCGCTGTGAAGGAGATGGCGATATAATCGAAGCTTCTGTCATGGATGCAGATTTCATCATCGATTGTGAAGTGGCGGTCGCTGATCCACTGCCGCATCTCTCTGACGTTGCGGTTTACTTCGACAATGATCTGACGGAACGAGGGCAGCCTGCCGATCGCCGCTTCAAAGATCGCGGCCGCTGTATAATAGCCCATCCCCGCCACCACAGCCGCTTCGGCATCCGCCGGAATGTTTTCAAAACCGTTGGAGAGAACCGTGACAATCTGACCCTGCAGACCTTCCCTTCTGATATTGGCAGACGCCTGCTTCAAAGGCCCTTCGTTGATATCACAGGCGTAGACCTTCTCACAGACGTGATTTCTGATCAGCAGAATGGGAAGAAAGGCATGGTCAGTGCCGATATCCGCCACGACCATGCCTGGTTTAACCATTTCTGCGATTTTCTGTATCCGCAGGTTCATCATTTATCAAAGAAGTCCTTCAGACGCTTGGAGCGGGTCGGATGCTTCAGCTTGCGAAGTGCCTTGGCTTCGATCTGACGGATACGCTCACGGGTGACATTGAACTCACGGCCGACTTCTTCCAGGGTGCGGGTACGTCCGTCATACAGACCGAAACGCAGACGCAGAACCTTTTCTTCACGTTCTGTCAGACCGCTCAGGACATTGTTGATCTCATCCTTGAGCAGCTGGTTGGAAGCGTACTGATCCGGGCTCAGAGCATCTTTGTCTTCAATGAAGTCGCCGAGATGGGAATCGTCTTCCTCGCCGATCGGTGTTTCCAGGGATACCGGCTCAAGGGCGATCTTCTGAATTTCTCTGACCTTTTCCGGTGAGATGCCTTCCATGCGGGAGGAAATCTCCTCGGCTGTCGGATCACGGCCCAGTTCCTGAACAAGCTGGCGCTGGATACGGGTCAGTTTGTTGATGGTTTCGACCATGTGAACCGGAATACGGATCGTTCTTGCCTGATCGGCAATGGCTCTGGTGATCGCCTGACGGATCCACCATGTCGCATAGGTACTGAACTTGAAGCCCTTGGTGTAGTCAAACTTCTCGACCGCTTTGACAAGACCCATGTTGCCTTCCTGAATCAGATCCAGGAACAGCATGCCGCGGCCGACATATTTCTTGGCAATGGAAACGACCAGACGCAGGTTGGAGGAAATCAGGATGTTTCTGGCTTCCTCGTCGCCTTCTTCGATCCGCTTGGCGATTTCCGGTTCATCTTCCGGCTTCAGCAGCGGCACGCGGCCGATTTCCTTCAGATACATCTTGACCGGGTCGTTCAGCTGCACGTTGGCCGAACGGGAGAACGTCGCCAGATCGGAAAGTGCCATGATATCGGCTTCTTCCACGTCGTCGTCTTCATCCGTGCCGTCGTCCGCATCGATCATGTCGATATCTTCGTCTTCCGTCATCTCTTCGATGTCTTCGTCTTCTGATACCTTGATATTCTCTTCGTTGAACCAGTCCCAGAGGGCATCCATGTCTTCATCCGCCAGATCGAGGTGATCCAGTGACGCCATGATGTCCTTCTGCATGATCTCACCGTCATTGTCATAGACACGGCGGTATTCTTCTTTCAGTTCCTCAAGATCCTTGAGTTCCTTATGTCTGCCTTCCACCTTGTAAACTTCGATCACGGTCTTGGAAGTTTCTCTGGTTCTCAGGCGCACAGCCGCCTGGGCATCATATTTTTCTTCGACGACAGCCGGCTCTGCTTCCGCTTTTACCGGTTCTTCCGCCGGTTCTGCCTTTTTCGTTTTCCGGGTTGATGCCTTCTTTGTTTCTTCCTTCTTTTCCGGCTCCGGACTGACTTCTTCCGCCTTCTTAGCGGCTTTCTTTCTGGCCGGTTTCTTAGCAGTCTCTTCTTTTACGGCAGCTTCCTGCACCGGTTCTTCTTTGACCGGCTCAGCCTTTTTCGTTTTCCGGGAAGAAGTCTTCTTCGTCTCTTCCTTCTTTTCCGGTTCTGCTTTCACGGCCGCGCTCTTTTTTGCGGTTTCCTTTTTCACTGTCTCTTTGGCAGCTGCTTTCTTTTCGGAAGTCTTTGCGGCAGCTGTCTTCTTTTCTTTTTCGGCCGGCGCAGCTTCTTCTTTCACCGCTGTCTTTTTCGCCGCAGTCTTTTTCTTCGGCTCCTTGACGGTTTCCTTCTTCGCTGTTTCCTTGCCGGCTGTTTTCTTTTCAGCTGTTTTCTTTTCGGAAGTCTTCGCAGCCGCTGTCTTCTTGGCAGGTTTTACTTCGGCCGCTTTTTTAGCGGAGGCACTCTTTTTGGTTTCTTTCTCAGCCGCGGGTTTCTTGGCGGCAGTGCTTTTCACTGATTTTGTCTTCTTTTCTTCCGTGCTTTTCTTAGTTTCTGTTTTCTTCATCAATATACCTCCGTAATTCTCTGAGACAGTCACCGTATTTTTCCAGGATCAGAGCCATGCTTTTCTCATTCAGATCGGTGCGCAGCTGATCCCGGTAAGCATCCGCTTCTGCTTCCAGAACGGATATCTTCACTTTTCTGAGCGCACCGGCGAAGACCGTTTCGTCATAGGTGCTTTCTTCTTCACTGCGGCTCATCAGGTCAGTGATCAGGTTGCGTACCTGCTGGTTTTCCGCACTGTCGATCAGTGCCGAAGGATCTGCCTGATGGCGGCTGCGCACCTGGTTGACGATCATCATCGCCAGTTCCTGATGGGTGCTGCCGGTCAGATAGCCGAGCTCTTCCTCAAATTTCCGGACAGCTTCCGGTGATGTCATCATCATTGCCAGGATCATTTCCTCGGCCTGCATCGTTCCGTCCGGTACTGTCAGTTTTTTCAGCGGTCTGACCGTTTCGGTGTTTTCTTTTTTTACTTCCGTCTTCAGTGTGAAGCCTGTCAGTTTTTCCAGCTGGCCGGTAAAGTAGGAAATATCGGTTTCATCCTGCAGGGATGCGATCATCGGCTGCATTTTTTCAACCAGTTCCTTCTTTTCCAGGTAACTCTGCAGATTGGTCCGGCTGCTGTGATATGCCAGCATGAATTCCATCCAGTGTTCTTCCTGACGGGAAAGCTTCTGCAGTTCTTCGACGCCGAGATCACGGATGATCTCATCCGGATCCTTGCCGGTGCGGTTGATAATGACACTGACTTCGGCGCCGGCTTTGCGGGCAAGCTGGATCGCTTTGACCGTTGCCGCCAGACCCGGTTCGTCACCGTCATAGCAGAAGACGATGCGGGCCGCCAGGCTCTTCAGGATCTGGATCTGATGCGGCGTGCAGGCTGTTCCCAGCGTGCATACCACATGTTCGATACCGGCCCGCCAGAAGGCGATGACGTCCGTCACCCCTTCGCAGACAAGCACACAGCCGGCTTTGCGGGCGGCGGTGCGGGCCCGGTGTGCGTTATAGACGATATCTCCTTTTGTGAAGATGTCGGTTTCGTTGGTGTTGATATATTTGGACGGCGCGGACGGATCCATGGAACGGGCACTGAAGCCGATCGGATTGCCGTAGCCGTCGTGGATCGGAAACGTGATGCGGTCCGCGAAGACATCATGCATGCCGGTGGAAGTCGTCCGCACGACGTTGGCGCTGACCAGATCCCTGTCCTCGTAGCCTTTGGCATGCAGGAAGCGGTAAAGCACGTCGCCGCCGGGATGCCAGCCGATCTCGAAATGCTTCAGGACACTGTCGTCCAGTCCTCTTTTCTGAAGATACTCACGGGCGGCAGTTCCGTCCGTGCTTTCGATCTGATAAGCCGTATAGCGGATGGTTTCACTGAGCACTGCGTATAAAGCCTCGCGGTGCGGATCTTTCGGTTTCGCCACACTGTCGGGCTGAACCGAGAGCTGATAGCCGATCAGGGAAGCGACGCGGCCGACAGCTTCCGGAAATGTCACCTTTTCATAGTTCTGAACGAACGTGAAGACATTGCCGCCGTTGCCGCACACAAAACATTTATAGATCTGCCGGTCCGGAGAAATGGAAAGAGACGGCGAGTGATCGTCGTGAAACGGACAGACCGCCACAAAAGACCTGCCTTTGCGTGTGACCTGCAGGTAATGCCCGATCACATCGACAATATCAGCCTGGCTTTTGACTCTGTCGATTTCTTCCTGTGCGATTCTTGCCATCTTATCCTTTCAATATCAGAAACGTATTTCTTTCAGAATGCGGGAACGTACTTCTTCAATACTGAGACGTTCCTGTTCCATGGAATCACGGAAACGGATCGTGACGGTATTGTCTTCCAGCGTCTGATCGTCGATCGTGATGCAGTAAGGCGTGCCGATCTCATCCTGACGGCGGTAACGCTTGCCGATGGAGCCGGCTTCGTCATACTGGACGGAGAAGTCACATGCCAGGTCGCGGTAGATTTCCTGGGCGCGGGCGCTGTGATCCTTCTTCTTCAGCGGCAGGATGGCCGCCTTGATCGGTGCCAGGATCGGAGAGAAGCGCATGACGACGCGCTTATCTCCGTTCTCGAGCTGTTCTTCGTCATAAGCGTCCGTGAAGAACATGAAGAACAGACGTTCGACACCGACCGCCGGTTCGACGACATACGGAATGAACTTCTCGTTGGTTGTCGGATCCAGATAGGTCATATCCTTGCCGGATGTATTCTGATGCTGGGTCAGGTCATAGTCGGTCCGGTCGGCAATGCCCCAGAGCTCGCCCCAACCCCACGGGAATTTATATTCAATATCGGTCGTACCTTTGGAATAGAAGCTCAGTTCTTCCTTTTCATGATCGCGGAAGCGCAGATTTTCCGGATTGCCGCCAAGCGACAGGATCCAGTCCATGCAGAACTTGCGCCAGTACGGGAACCAGTGGTCATCCTCACCCGGCTTGCAGAAGAATTCCATTTCCATCTGTTCGAATTCTCTGGTACGGAAGATGAAGTTGCCCGGCGTGATCTCGTTGCGGAACGATTTGCCGATCTGGCCGATGCCGAACGGCAGCTTCTTGCGGTAGGCGCGCTGCACGTTCTTGAAGTCGACAAACATACCCTGGGCGGTTTCCGGACGCAGATAGATCGTGCTCTTGGAATCCTCCAGCGTTCCCTGGAACGTCTTGAACATCAGATTGAACTGACGGATCGGCGTGAAGTCATGCTTGCCGCAGTCAGGACACGGAATATTGTGTTCATGGATGTATTCTTCCATCTGTTCGTTGCTCCAGCCTTCGCACGTGACTTTGCCCTGGGACCAGTTTTCGATCAGCTGGTCTGCGCGGTGACGTGTCTTGCAGGAGCGGCAGTCCATCAGCGGATCCGAGAATCCTTTCAGATGGCCGGATGCCTCCCATACCTTCGGATTCATCAGGATGGCAGCCTGGATCTCGACGTTGTTGGGATCCTCCTGAATGAATTTCTTCTGCCATGCCCGTTTGATATTATCCTTTAATAAAACACCGTAAGGACCGAAATCCCATGTATTGCTGAGACCGCCGTAAATCTCCGATCCCTGGAATACAAAGCCGGTATTCTTGGCGTGAGAGACGATCAGATCAAATGTTTTATCCATGTTAACCTCCATATTTATAGTTAATTACAGTCGAATCTTTCGTAGTATAGCACTGAAAGAAGGCCTGTTCAATGGTCAAAAAGGCTGTTGTAGAAGGAAAAAGAGCGTATTTCGACACCAGCATGACGGCGCATTGCCGCGGCGAGATCAAGCAGTTCCTGACGGAAGTTTTCATCGGTCGCTTCGGCCGCCGCGAAATGCTTCAGACCGGCTTTCACGACGAGCCGCAGCCGCTTCAGCTGCCGGGCCGGCCGCAGCGGGACGGAAGCCTTGCGGGCACACTCCTCACAGAGGAAACCGCCGTCCGCGACACTGAAGGCGGAAACCTGCAGACTGCCGCAGTGCACACACTCGTCCACATCCAGGGAAATACCGAAGAGATCCATCAGTTCCGCAAGATAACAGGCGAGAACCAGATCCGGATCCTTCTTTTCATTTAAATAAGTCAGGCAGGTCTCAAGCAGTTCATATTTTTCCGTAATGAATTCTTCCTCACTGCCGGCCATGGCCATGACGTCGGCGCATTCACAGGCTGCCGAAGCGGCCGCCGAGAGCAGCAGGTCCTCATGCAGAATACGGAAGTACTGTCTGGTGCGGGCGGTTCTGAGACGGAACATGGTCTTATCGGGCCGGTAGTCAAACTGGATCTCGGCGATCGTGCACGGCATGATGGCACCGGCGTTCTTCGATTTCATTTTCCGGGCGCCGGACGCAACAAAAGACAGCTTACCGTATTCTTTTGTCAGGACGCTGATGATCACGTCCGCTTCGCGGTAATCTGTCTGTTTCAGGATAATGCCAGTCACTGTGTCATTCATTAATATTCTTCACTCCCGGCGATGCCATATCCGTATTCCGTGATGCGGGCGTCGCGTGAGCGCCATTCATCTTCAACACGGACGAACAGTTCCAGGAATACTTTTTTATCGAGCAGTTTTTCCAGGTCGTTGCGGGCCAGAGTGCCGATCTTTTTCAGCATGCTTCCCTGTTTGCCGATCATGATGCCCTTCTGTGAGGGCTTTTCCACCAGGATCGTCGCCTGGATATAACATGCGTTTTTGCGGAATTCCTTGTTGTCGATCTTGACGGCTGTCGCATGCGGCACTTCTTCTTCCGTGCATTCCAGCACTTTTTCACGGATGATCTCGGCAATACGGAAATTCTCCGCTCCGTCACTGACGATCTCCGGCGGATAGAGAAGATCCCCTTCCGGCAGATACTTCTTCGTCGTTTCGATCAGGTCATCCAGTTTTCTGTCAAACTTGGCGGATATCGGGAAGTATTCGGCGAAATCAAAACGCTGCTGCCAGCTCTGCAGATTCCTGATGATCTTTTTCTGATCCATCTTGTCCACTTTGTTAAGAATCAGAAAGACCGGCAGATGGGCATTCTTTACGACGTTCAGCACATATTCGTCGCCTTTGCCGAAAGGCACGCTGCCGTCAATGACCAGATAGATCAGGTCCACACCCTGAATGACATCGGTAGCCTGTTTGTTCATCCGCGTCTCAAGACGGTATTTCGCCTTGTGGATACCCGGTGTGTCGGTAAAGATGATCTGGCTGTCCTCATCGGTGCGGATGCCGCGGATCTCCGATCTGGTCGTCTGCGGCTTGGCGGAGACAATGGCGATCTTTTCTTTGACAAGAGCGTTGATCAGCGTGCTCTTGCCGGCATTCGGACGGCCTGCCAGGGCTACAAATCCGCTCTTCATCGCAGTACGTCTTCCACGCTGAACTGCATCGGCAGCAGTTCATCGATATCCGTGTCTTTCTCGTCTTTGCCGTTGGACAGATAGATCGGTGTGTGATGGTCAAGCAGTTCACAGAGAACCTGCCGGCAGATGCCGCACGGCGCGGCAATGCGGTCTCCGTCACTGACAATGGCCAACGCCTTGATCCTGTCTTTATGATAGCCGTTGGAATAGGCGGAAAAAACAGCGCTGCGTTCGGCGCAGTTGGTCGCTCCGTAGGATGCATTTTCAATATTGGCACCCCAGAAGACCCTGCCGTCCGTCGTCAGAACGGCGGCGCCGACATGATAGTTGGAATACGGCGCATAGGCGTTTTCCATCGCCCTGAACGCTTCCTGTATCAGTTCTTCTCTGCTCAGCATAGTTTAACCTCCGATGTGGGAAAACAGGATCACCATGGCGGTCACGAAGGCTGTCAGAGAAGCCGCCAGCACGGCTCCGGCAGCCAGATCCTTGATCTCCCTGATTTTTGGATCATAGTCTGTGGAATACAGATCGCACAGTTTCTCAATGCATGTATTGAGGATCTCGGCACTGATGACCAGGCCGATACAGATAATCACCGCCGCCCACTCACCGGCACTCAGACGCAGCACAAAACCGGCGCACAGCGCCATGCCTGCCAGTACATACTGCAGCATGATGCTGTGATGGCCAAAGCCCTTGATCAGACCGCGGAAGGCGTCATCGAACTTTTTTTTCATTCTCTTGACGCGAGCGGATCAAGGATCCTGTGCTGCAGTTCGTTCATGACCTGCTCGTCCTCCGGTGTCATATGATCGTAGCCAAGGCAGTGAAGAAGACCGTGGGTAAACAGGAAGCCGATCTCACGTTCATAGGAATGTCCGTATTCCCTTGCCTGGCGGCGGGCGTAATTAATATTGATAAAAATGTCTCCGAGGTCTTTCTCCTCTTCTTCGACCATGACTTCCATGCCGTCCTGCACAGCGAAGCTGATGACGTCGGTCGGCCGGTCAATGCCGCGGTAGTCACGGTTGATCTGATGAATCGTCTGCGATCTGACAAACGTCACACTGATTTCATGATCGTCTTTCAGTCCCAGTTCCTTTTCGGCGGAAGCCGCGATCCTGCTGAAAAGATCCTGCCAGCAGGAAATATCTTCATTCGTTCTGTTGATGTATGTAATTTCCATGCTTCTATTATATCTGAAGGCATGAAAAAAGAAATGAGCGATCTGTCCGCAAACCAGCGCAATCTTCATGCCGGATAAAAAAAAGGAGCTGTATTCTCCTTCGCCTCTGTTTCAGGCTTCCGGTTTTACAGCACCTTTTCAATATTGTTTGGCGGATCAGTCAACTGTGAAGTCAACGACGTAAGTGTCGCCCCACTCTTCATTTTCGAAGTATTCGTCGAAGAGCAGCGTGCAGTCCTTCGTGTCTTTGCCGACTTCATAAACGAGCGTGCCGGAACGTGTTTCGTTGATGGCCAGTGAATAGGAATCCGGCAGCATGTTTCCGAGTGTCAGTTCCGGGTGATCGTCATTGATCGGCACGGAATACTTTTCGTTATCCCAGTCCCAGACAATATAGAAGTCAGAAGCGAACATCGGCGTGGAACCGCGGAATGTGTTCTTGATCGTCATGTCGACAACGACCAGTTTCATGCCTTCCGAAGCTGTATAAGTTTCGAATTTGTCGGTGGAATAGGCATCGTTGATCACGAAATCAAAGAACGCATTGCTCATGGTGTCACCGATGTAGCCATATGCGTAGCCGCTGTCATCAGCCGTGATCTTGCTGGATGATGAAGCCGCCGGCGGTGTTGTTTCTCTTTCTTTTTCCGTCTCTTCGATCTTCTCGTCAACAGCCGGTTCTTCCTTCGGCTGTGCTGCAGTTGAAGAACCGCAGCCGGCAAGAATCATTGCTCCTGCAAAGAGCAGTGCAGTCCAGTTCTTTTTCATTTTCTTTTCCCTCCTGAAATATGTTGTTCCTGACTGTAGCGTTCGATTATCTTCTGCACCAGCGGATGTCTTACGACATCGTCCGGTGTCAGTTCCAGAATCGCGATATCCCGCATGTCCTGCAGGATGCGGGCAGCTTCCACAAGGCCGCTGACCGTGTTGTTGCTGAGATCGATCTGCGTGATGTCGCCGGTAATGATCATATGGGAATGGAAGCCCAGTCTGGTCAGAAACATCTTCATCTGCGCAGTGGTCGTGTTCTGTGCTTCATCGAGAATCACATAGGCGTCATTCAGCGTGCGGCCGCGCATATAGGCAAGCGGAGCGATTTCGATCGTTCCCCTTTCCATCAGTTTTTCCGTCTGCTCGCCGCCCAGCGTATCATGCAGGGCATCGTACAACGGCGTCAGATACGGATCGACTTTCTCTTTCAGATCACCGGGCAGGAAGCCGAGATTTTCCCCTGCCTCCACCGCCGGCCTGGTCAGTACGATACGTTTGACGTCACCTTTTTTCAAAGCGGAAACGGCTTTGACAACGGCCAGATAGGTTTTGCCGGTACCGGCCGGACCGATGGCGAAGACGATGGCGTTTTCATCCATGGCCTTGACAAAGTCCAGTTGTCCGCGGGTCTTTGGAACGATTGCCTTGCCGGACATGGTCCGGCCGACAACCTTGGCTGTCATTTCTTCATAGTCAATGTCTTTGTTCTGGCCGATCTGCCGGCAGGCGTAGATCACGTCCTGATCAAGCACCTGCTTTCGGCTTCTGACAAGCTGCAGCAGTTTCATCAGCACCCGACGGATCATTTCTGCCTCTTCTTCATCGGCATCGGGAACGATAAAGATACCGTCGCGGTATGAGATCTGAAGGCCGAAGCATTCACCGAGAATGCGGAGATTACGGTCGGACGAACCGATCAGAATCATCGCTTCGGATTCTTCCAGGCCTTGCAGAGAAAACTTCCTGATTTCTTTCAATGCAAACCTCTTTCTGAATGTACGATTCAAAGGAAACGGCAGGCCGCATTCCTTCTATAGAATTGTAACATCTTTGCCACAAGCGTAAAGAATAATACCGAAAAAATCTGTTTCCTACTGTCACTAAAAACACCTGCTTCTTTGCCTGCCAGAAGAAAACTCCCGCCGCAGTGACGGGAGTCTGATCAGACTGTTTTTCTCAGTCGCCGTGTTTTTTCCTCAGCATTTCCATATAAGTTTTATGGTTCATTCCACTGATATCATTCGGAGCATCGCGTCTGCGTGCTCGTAATCAGCGGTTCCACTCTTTGTAGAATTCAAACTGCCAGGTCGTATCATTGAGCGGATAATTGCTGGCGCAGCCCTGGATGTTGGACGGATTGTTCTGCTCGTTGTCATAATAGCTGATCACGACAGCGCAGCCGGGATATTCGGAATTCATGAAGAGATAAATCGAATCCTCAGTTGGAAACATGCCGGAAGGCAGCGGCCGCTGCGGACATACGGCAATCACTTCCGGTTCCGGATCCGGTTCTGCCGGTGGCGGGGTTTCTTCCTGCGGCTGTTCCGGTTCGCTATTCACCGGTGTTTCCTCCGGCTGTTGCTGAGGCACATGCGGTGAAGCCGGTTCTTTTTCTTCGTCTGTCTGCCGGGGTGCGGTTTCTGCCACCGGCGGCGCGCTGGGCGCTGCGGCGGTTTCCGGTTCTGACGCTGCCGGTTGAGCAGCCGGCGGTGTTTCCGCAGTGTCCTGATAGATGCGGCTGACGACAGTGACGGTGATGCGGTCACCGGTATGGATCACGGAACCCGGTTCAGCGGAAATGCTGACGATTTTCCCATCCGCTTCCGTTTCGCTTTCCACGAATTCAATATTGAGCGAGATACGGTTTTCATCCGCCCAGGCCCGGATGTTGTTCAGTGAATAGACGGTAAGATCCGGGACTGTCACTTCCTGCTGCCGTTTCGTATACAGACGCACGGACACGTGGGCCGAGCGTTTCAGCTTGGCACCGGCAGCCGGTTCCGAGGCGATAAACGCCCCTTCGCTGACGGTGTCATCTTCACTGAATTCATACAGGTATTCAACATGCAGGAACTTGTTGTCGTCAAACCATTTGCGGATTTCCTTCTCGGTTTTGCCGCTGAAGTCCGGCATTGAGAATTCCACATTCGGATCGGCACCCCGCGAGAGTGTCACTTTCAGTTTTTCTTCTTCATCCAGCCGTTCGCCGCCGCCCGGATTCTGGGAAAGTACCGCGTCATTGTCGCTGATCTCGTCATAACGGTATGTGAAGATCAGCCGGTCGCTGCCGATGTTTTCGTCTTTCGCCCATGCTTCGACATCAGCCCGGTACTGACCGGTGAAGTCGGGTATTTCGGTCGACTGGTTGCTGCGGATCAGCCAGATACTGCCGGCAAGTGCCGCACCTGCGGCAGTGATTCCGATCAGGGCGGTGATCAGTCCTTTTTTCCTGTTTGCCATGGCACACCTCGTCATTCGATATCCAGAAGGATCCGTCTTCTGGTATCTGTCGTAAACAATTCATAGGAATGATCGGCCGATGCGGAACTGATCTGATCATCCTGGAGACTGTAGATCTCGAAGAGATCGTGACAGGTATCGGTATCGATACTCAGATAGATACGGTATAACCCGTTCGGAAGATCCTTCAGATCCGCTTCCACCGTGAAGGAGGCTCTCGACATGTCATTCATCAGATTCATGTATTTGCTGTAATCATAATCACTGTTTCTCTCTTCCGCCTCATACGGACCATAGACCGTGCCGCTTTCATCCTGCAACCATAACTGATACTGCGGATCGGTTTCTTTGTTGTGATCGGTTCCGTACATGAAGGCGAAGCCGTCCAGTTTCAGAATTTCTTCTTCAACCGTCAGTGAATTGTAGCCAAAGCGGGAGATCATCCGGGAAGGCCGGCGGATGGCTGTCATATCCAGTTTCTGGTATTCAACCGAGATTTCCAGACGGTAATGAGAGAGCGGATTGGTGAAGAAATGTACCTTCTGTCCCAGTTCGTTCTCGACCGTGTAATCCGCTTCCAGAGACGTGAAGATGGCGCCTTCACCGATCCGGCCGCTGTTATTGGTGCGGATCCGGATATAGTAACTGCCCTCCGGTATCGTCAGCAGCGGGATCTTCGCGGCGAAGCCGACTGCTTCATAATCGGTGCGGCCGCCCTGCATCAGGTGATCATAATCATTTGTTTCCGCCGGCAGAGTGATTTCTTCTCCGGTTTCGGTATTGACGAGAATGAGGGCATGGGCAACGGAGCCGTTCAGCTTCGCGTCTTTGCCGACAAAGAACGCCATGCCGTTCAGTTCCACTTCCTGATTTTCGTTAAGAGTGATCGAATCGACGCCTCGCAGCATATTCGCATCGTCCGGCAGCAGGATATAATTGCCGTCCTGATCGAGACGCTGCTCCAGCTCGGCACTGACTGGATCGGCCGGAACTGTTTCCGGAAGCGCTTCTTCGATGTTTTCTTCTTTTTCTTCTGTCTGTTCTGTTTCCTGAGCCGGCGCTTCTTCCGGCGTTTCTTTTTCTTCCGGCGTTACGGCTTCTTCCGCCGGTTCTTTCTCTTCCGCCGGCACAGTTTCTTCAGCCGGATCGACGACACAGGCGTTTCCTTCCAGGTGTTCCCCTTCTTCGCAGCGGATCGGACTGACTTCCAGACGGACGAAATTCTGATCATCCAGTACGAAGTGATAGAGTTTGCTGTTCATCTTCATGTCTTCCGGCACATCACTGCCGGTGATATAGAACCAGCTGCTGTAATCGGAAAGACGGCTGTAGGAATAGGTGCTGCGGAAGTAATAGATGCCGGCCGGCAGTTCCGAAAGATCGGAAGACGCTGTCTGCCAGCGTACGATGTCCTTCCCTTCCGTGCTGACGGATGTATTCAGTGTCATGACAGGCTTCAGGGAAGCATCGACCAGTTCGTTGACGACACTGATCTGATTGTCCTCGCTCAGCCAGATACCGGGCCGGTAGGAGGAACCGCTGAACGTCACCGCCGGACCCTTCCAGATCAGATCCGTGCTTGTTTCCACTCTTGGTCCGCTTGGCACCAGGCCGGCATTGACCGATTCGGACACGATGGTCAGATCCGTCTTCCGCCAGTAGCCGACACTGTTTTCCCAGTCGTAAGGACGGGCGTCCGATACGGAGAAGACACGGTGGATCCCGCCGTTTACGATCGGGTTGGTGCACTGTGTCTTGTACCAGTCACCGTTTTCGGAAAGAACGACGACCATCGGATAGGACTGATAGGTACGGCCGGCGGAAGAAAGGTCATAATCCTTTTTTCCGTCTGCCTGGAACGATGCGAAGACACCAAGGCTTCTGACATAGCCAAGGGTTTCCTTGTTCAGATCCGTCAGATTGCCGTTGAACTGGTTGGCGGTTTTATCAATACGATAGGCAATCGCCGCGATATCGAGACCCCAGTAAACGGCCGAGCAGTATTTGACGTTCAGACCGTTGCCCTTGTTGCCGAGCATGGAACCGTAGAAACGCCAGTCGTCCATGTCCAGATAACCGGCCAGATTGGTCGCCATCTGGGTCATGATGCCGTCTTTGACACTGCTGAAGGAAGCAGCCTGGGAAATGTCGGAATCGTATGCCTTCCATCCGAAGAAATTATTTTTCGTCTGGGCAATGTAGCTGGTGCCATGACCTGATTCCAGGCATGCCATGGCATACGTCAGCAAAGCATTGACCCCATACTGGTTCTGGCCGTCTATGAAGGCCTGGCCGTTGCCGCGCAGTTTGGATGAGCTGGAAACACCGGCGTCATTCAGATAATTGTCGTACGCGGAGGCAGGAATCGAAGAACGGGAACGCAGCGGCAGAAACTGATAATAGATGAAGTATTCACCGGCAAAATCATGAAAAGCCATATCATAGTAATAATGTATGGCGTCATAGCTGTAATATGTTCTGCCGGTTTCCATCCATTCGGCAGCCGGAAGGACCGTGTAAGTGTCAAACGGTTCCGGAGCGCCGCTCGCGGCTGATGAATATCCGGAGTAAGAACGGAAGACCATGTCTTTGTAGTTGCCGTTCTGTATAACTTCGAATGAATTCATGGATGGCCGCAGCCAGTATGGCTGTTCAGGAGTATTGTAGTAACATTCATTGCCGCCCATCAGGACCGGCTGGTTCATCTTGAAAAAACGGACAGGAACGAGGTCGACATCCTTGAGATTCACATAACCGTCAAAACCGTTGAGATTGACCCTCACGCTTCCTTCCCCGCTGCCGTTGTAGGAAATCGTGTCGTAGTAAGCCATCGGCACATGCTGGTAGGAATACGTCGTCGCGCCGGAGGAGCCGAGATCGGAACGGGAGAAATAATACATCATGGTACTGCCGGAACGGAACGGATAGGCATATGCCGTGCCGCTGTTCATGGCGATGATCCTGGTCTGTGAGTAGCTGCCGGCATGACGAACAACACCGTCGTCAGACAGTGTCTTCATAACCGCCAAAGCGGAAGAATAGTCATTATAGCAGCCGACTGTATCAAAACCGCCGGATTGATTCACATTATCAACTTCATACGCCGCACAGGCCATGGGATAAAAGCCTTTGTCTTCTTTCGCCTGTATCGTGATCATGCTTTCACTGACAACAGGAAGAAGTGTGCATGCGAGGGCAAGCACAACCAAAAGCCTATTGATTATTTTCATTCATATATTCCCCTATTCAAGGTTAACGTTTACGGTGATCCAGGTATCGCTGTCCTGCAGTTTCAGATTCAGGGTGCCGGTGAAACTGATCTCGTCCTCGGCAAAGCCGTAGGTCTCAAAGAAGAGATAGCCGGTTTCCCTGTCACTGATCGGATGCGCGATCATATTGGATAATTTGGTGGAACGGATGTTTGCGGGCATCGCACGGATTGACTCCGTCGTGCCGTATGGGATAAATTCGGCGGATTCGACAACGATCGTGTCGCCCCAGAGAGATACAGCTTCCACCTGCATTGCGAAAACCCGTTCGTATGACGGGATGGTATATGGCACCTGGG
Organism: Solobacterium sp.; assembly: GCA_017404505.1. Taxonomy (GTDB): domain Bacteria; phylum Bacillota_I; class Bacilli_A; order Erysipelotrichales; family Erysipelotrichaceae; genus Bulleidia. Next base: position 129,359 of record JAFRCE010000003.1, read on the forward strand.
TGCCGTCTTCAGCGACTTCATAGAATCTTTCCCCGCTCATATCCCGGGCGCTGCTGACTTTCATCTGATACGTGCGTCCGTCGGTGATGACATCGTTCGTCTCATAATAGAGCGGCTGGGAATCGCTGATGACATTTTCTTTCAGTTCAAACTTCATTTCTTCATTGCTGCCGAAGTCACACAGCAGAGAAATACTTTCCCTGGCAGTATCCTTAACGGGAATGAAGATGTTGGCATCGTACTCTTCTTTTGAAGAGACCAGGGAGAACCAGACGTTCTGCCGGCCGAGGTAGTACGATTTCTTTTCCAGTTCATTCACATAACCGCTGACTTCATTGAGGAGGATCCCCTCGCTGGTGCGGAAATGGGAAAGCGGAATATTGGTCGGTTTGCCAGCCGTAACATGCACGCGTGCTATCACAAAGGCAAAAGAAAGATCTTCCAGACGATAACAGTCATAATCGATCAGTGAAACGCGGACACTGTCAAGATCGCCTGTCGGTTCCGGTTTTGTCTCTGAGCCCTGTCCATTCATTACAGGCTGCAGAACGGTTTCTTCGTCACCTTCTGATGAGAAAAAACCAAAGGAGGAACAGCCGCCGGTCATAACTGCCAGTAAAAGAATAATGATGGTTATTAATTTACTGACTGCGTGTTTTCCCTGCTTCAATTACCATCCTCCTATTATGTTAATTATACTTGAATATTCACAATCCGCAACGAACATTTACAGAAGGACAGACAGAAAAAAAACCGGTCTTCCCTGCTGGAAACCGGTCTTCGGATCAGAACTTCATTTTGTTTCTTTTCGCCATGGCCTGGAAGCGCGGATCGTTCATCATCTGCTGCATGTTCGGATTCGCGTTCATCATCTTTTCCAGGTTCTCTTCATTGAGGCCGCCGTTCTTCTGCATGGCGCCAAGTCTGTCCATGGTCTTTTTGACTTTGCTGAACTGATTGATCAGCTTGTTGACTTCATTGACGGAAGTGCCGCTGCCGGCCGCCACGCGCTTTTTCATACTGCCGCGCATTTTCTCCGGATGGGCTCTTTCGTACGGGGTCATCGACTGGATGATCGCCTTGACATGTTTCATGGCGTCACCGGCTTTCACGTCGTCGATCATGCCGGCGTACTGGTTCATGCCCGGCAGCATCTTCATGATGCCGCCCAGCGGTCCCAGTTTCTGGATCTGCTCGAACTGCTTCAGCATGTCATCCATCGTGAACTGACCGTTCATCATCCGTTCCGCCATGCGCTCGGCTTCTTCCATGTCCATCTTTTCCTGGGCTTTTTCGACCAGGGAAACGACATCGCCCATGCCGAGGATGCGGTCCGCCATACGGTCCGGATGGAAGACGCCCATATCGTCGAGTTTTTCGCCTTCACCGACGAACTTGACCGGCACGTTGGTGATCTTCTTGACCGAAAGCACACCACCGCCTCGGGAGTCACCGTCAAACTTGGTGACGACAAGGCCGGTCAGCGGCAATGCTTCCTTAAAGGCCTGCGCGACGTTGACGATATCCTGGCCGGTCATGGCATCGACGGTCAGAAGGATCTCGTCCGGGTGCACGTTGGCGTTGATGACCTGCAGTTCCTCCATCAGTTCCTCATCGATGTGCAGACGGCCTGCCGTATCGATGAATACGGTGTCATAGCCGTTTTCTTCGGCATAGATCATGCCTCGGCCGACGGTTTCCTTGGCGCTCTTTTCCACGCCGAGGGTATAGACATCGACGCCGATTTCCTCACCGAGTGTCTGCAGCTGTTCAATTGCAGCCGGACGGATGACGTCGGCGGCGATCATCAGGCACTTGCGGCCATGTTTTTCCTTGGCGATCTTGGCGATCTTCGCCACGCTGGTCGTCTTACCGGTACCCTGCAGACCCACCAGCATGATCACGGTCATGCCGTCTTCCTTGTAATGCAGGCCGCCGTCTTCATCACCTAACAGGGTAATGATCTGATCATGAACGATCTTGACGAGCTGCTGGCCAGGTTCCACGCTGTTGAGAACGTCCTCGCCTCTGGCCTTCTCCCGGATCTCTTCCAGAAACTGTTTGACGATCCGGTAGTTTACATCCGCTTCCAGAAGAGCCAGACGCACTTCCTTCAGCATATCTTCCATGTTCGCGTCGGTCAGTGTGCCCTTGCCGGCCACGTTGCGCATCGCATGGTTCAGTCTTTCGCTTAATGAATCAAATGCCATATCAGTATCCTCTCACTGGCAATATTCTATCACACTCTGCTCTTTTGTCAGCCTGTACATACAACGGAAAAGAAGCCTGCATACACAGGCTTCCGGCAGTAGGGATATCTGTCAGCCCTGGGGAATATAGCTGACTTTTTCCGCAAATATCTCGCAATTGTACCAGGTGCGGCCGTCTTCTCTTTCAAAAGGTGTCGACTGCATCCTTCCCCGGACCGCGACAATGGAGCCGGGTGAGCACATCTGGGCGCATTCCTCGGCAATACCGCGCCACAGAAAGATACGGAACACGTCATGGCTCACACTTCCGTTTTCATTGCGGAACGGCCGCTCGGTTTCCAAAAGAAGCGTTGCCATCGTCGTTCCTTTCGAACTCATTGTGACTTCCGGTTTTTCTTTGACTCTGCCTACGAGTACACAGCTTGTTAACATTCATCTTCCTCCTGTCGCCATCATTCTGTCGCGATCCCAGAACAGATACAAATGATGGAATCTGCTTTCGTCATGAAAAAAGGACAGATATTGTTGATGATATCTGCCCTCTTCGCTCATATGATACAAGTTTGATCAGCTGATATGGAAAAAAGCCTTCAGCTTGCGGCGCCGGGCAGCAGCCCGCTGCGCTTTTCTGACATCGCCCACCCATTTGCAGGATGTTCCGCAGGAAGAACAGCTGCCGCTGCAGTCTTCCAGGCCATGGCTGGCAAGATAGCGGACATCGAGAATGACGACTGCGATGACGATCAGCAGTATGATCCATGAAGCAAAATTCATCTCTTCTTCCTCCCTGTTTTATTGTAAGGGAACCGTCATGATTGTCAATTAGTTTAATCTAACTCAGACACAGAAGAAAACCGGAAATCATTCCGGTTTGATGTAGACTTCTCTTGGTTTGGAACCCTGGGCCGGACCGATGATACCGTCCGCTTCCAGTGCGTCGATGATACGGGCGCCGCGGTTGTAGCCGATGCCGAAGCGTCTCTGCAGAAGCGACGTCGAAGCTTTCTGAGCCTGGATGACATACTCCTTGATTTCCTCGTACATCGGATCCTCGTTGACCGAGACGATACCGGCATTGCCGTCCACGCCTTCCAGCATGATGAAGTGGTCGTCATACTCCGGCTTGGCGCGCTTTTTGACGTCGTCCGTGATCTGCTTGACTTCCGCGTCCGTGACAAAGACACCCTGCACACGCTGGGCGGCACTCTGGCCGATCGGCATATACAGCATGTCACCGTTGCCGAGCAGACGTTCGGCGCCGATATGGTCAAGGATGGTGCGTGAGTCGATGCCGCTCGATACGGCAAAGGCGATACGGCTCGGAATATTGGCCTTGATGATACCGGTGATGACATCGGTCGAAGGACGCTGGGTCGCGACGATCAGGTGAATACCGGCAGCACGAGCCAGCTGGGTGATACGCTGGATCGAAGATTCCACTTCCTTGCCGGCTACCGCCATCAGGTCAGCCAGCTCGTCGATGATCACGACGATATAAGGCATCGGTTTGGGAGCCGGTGAACCGTCCTCGTTGGGACGGCCGCCCTGGGCTCTGACACGTTCGTTGTACACTTCGATGTTTCGGACACCGCAGGACGCGAAGACGTTATAGCGTTCGTCCATCATCTGGACGATGACTTTCAGGGCGTTGCTCGCTTTGGTCGGATCGTTGATGACCGGTCCGATCAGATGCGGCACGTCGTGATACGGCGTAAATTCGACTTTCTTCGGATCGACCAGCAGCAGCTTGACTTCATCCGGTTTCGTTCGCAGCAGCAGTGACATGATGATCGCGTTCATGCATACGGATTTACCGGAACCGGTGGCACCGGCGATCAGAAGATGCGGCATCTTGTCAAGCCGGCAGGTGATCGTCTGGCCAAGCAGGTCTTTGCCGACAACAAACAGCAGCTTGTTCTGGTTTTCTTTCTGGGAAAGCGAACGGAAGAGTTCGCGCATCTTGACCGGCGTCGATTTGACGTTCGGGATTTCCACGCCGACGGCGTTGCGGCCGGGAATCGGCGCTTCGATACGGACGTCACGGGCGGCCAGCTGCATCTTGATGTTGTCGGTCAGACCGATGATGCGGGATACCTTGACGTTGACATCCGGGCGGATCTCAAACTGGGTGACGGAAGGACCGATATGGGTATCGATCAGTTCCGCTTCGATATCGAAGTTGCGCAGGATCGAGATCAGCAGTTCGCCCTTCTCCTTCGCCGCCTCCTCGTTTTCCGTATAGGCGGACGTGCGCTGCACTTCCTCCAGCAGCCGGTACGGATTCGGTGTCTTGTAATTCTTGAACGGATCGCGCTTCTTCCTTTCCGGACTGACGGCTGTTTCCGCCGGTTTCGCGGCGGCCGGTTTTGCCGGTTCCTCCGGTTCTTCAACGACCGGTTCCGGTACCGGTGTCAGCTCGTCGATATCGATGCTTTCCTGTTCATAATCCGGATAGGCAGGTTCCTCGATGACTTCCGGATAAACGGGCTTCGCCGGTCTCTGCGGGCGTTTGCCCGGGGCGTCCTGAAGCAGGTCGTCGATATTGATAAAGACGGATTCCTGAGAGGAAATGGTCTGGCCGGGAATGTGGACGACCTGGATCTCGCGGGTCTCTTCGTCCGGTGTGATATTGACCAGCGTGGAAAGATACGGTTTGTCCGGTTCTCTTTGCGGATGGGTTTCCAGGATACTGGTATCGCTGGCTACCTCCTTGCCTTCCTCCGCCTGCAGATCATATTTCTTTTTGCGGTTTTCTTTATGTTTCCGGATGAACTCCCAGATATTGAGCGGCTCACGCTGTTTCTTGGCCTGCTTCTCTTCCCTTTCCGGCACACGGAAGAATTCCGCTACGGTGGCGAAGCTCTTCTTGTAGACGTCGAGGGAAACAGCCAGCAGCATCGCGATGATAAACAGCACGGCGATGACCAGGACGGTGCCGCTGCGGCCGAACAGTGACGAAACCAGGCCGAACAGAACGGCGCCGAAAATACCGCCGCCCATCGTCCCCTGCACGTCAGCTTCAAAATAGGAGCTGATATTGGTGACAAAGGCGCTGGCCGGATCAAAACCGACGGTCTTCGGATCGGTCGCGACATAGGTGCACAGCATCAGCACCGCGGTGATCATCAGCAGCACCGGCAGCGGATTCTGCGGACCTTTGTCCTGTCTGTTCAGCAGTTTAACCGCGCTTAAAACAATCACCAGGCCCAATACCAGCCAGTACAGTTCACCGAACAGATAACGGAGCACGTTGTAAATGAACGTGCCGATCATGCCGGAACGGGTCAGGCCGATAATAATGAATGCAGAAAGGATCACGATCGTGATCCATTGTCTGAGTTCCTGGTTTTGTTCGCGTCTTTTCTGTGCCTTCGTTTTTCTTGGCATTCACTACCTCATTCAACTTTCGTATTGATTTCAACGATGGCCGGCAGGATCATCGGCCGCTTGCCGGTTTCCCGCATGACATAGCGGCTGATCTTTTCCCTTGCTTCCGAACGGCAGCTGAGGTTGTCATAACGGCCGTCCCGGACCGCATCGTTGATCGTTTTTTCCATAATATTGCCGACTTCCTTGACGATATAGTCCGCGTCCTTCAGATAGATGACACCACGGGACTGGACATCCGGTCCGCCGATGATTTCCTTGGTCGCGTGGTTGACGACGATGCCGACGATGATGGCACCGTCCGTGCTGAGAATCTCACGGTCTTTCAATATCATACCACTTTCGTCGAGTTTTTCAGATCCGGAAACCAGAACATTGTCAACCGGCACTTTGTCAAACTGCCGTTTCAGTTTGCCGTCCTGGATCACCGCCGCCAGACCATTATCCATGACGATGATCTTATCGGCATTATAACCCATGCCGAGGGCGATGTTCGCATTGGCGATCAGCTGGCGATATTCACCCTTGACCGGAATGTAGTATTTCGGTTTCATCAGGTAGATCATCATCTTCAGATCTTCGATGGATGCGTGCATCGTGAAGGTGCGCTTGGCATCGACGGTCAGCACTCTTCCCGCTTCCTTGTAAAGATCGTCTTCCATACCCGCTTCGTCACGTTCAGTACCCGGTACGGCCGGTGAAGCGATAATGATCGTGTCGGTCTTGCGGAATTCGATCATGTTGTCTTCCTTGGTCGCGATCTTATGGACTTTGCGGAAGATGGAATCACCGGTGCCGGCGATGATGACCAGCACGTTTTCGATATCGTTGCGGAACGATGACGGCGCGATCTCGAGACCGGCCGGCACATGATAATAGCCGAGTTTTGCCATATCGGCCATTTCGTTGCGCAGTTCGGTATCATAGATCATGATCTTGCGGTTGTATTTGTTGGCCAGTTCAATGACTTCGATGACCCGGTAGATATTCTGATTGAACAGCGTGATGAACATTCTGTTTTCAGAATTTTCCAGATACTGTTCGATCAGCGGCGTGATCCGGTGATGCGGCGCGCTGTGGCCTTCTCTGGTCGAACCGACGGACTCGCACATCAGGGCGAGAACACCGGCCGTGCCAAGATCGGTGACATTGGAAAGGTCAAAGCGGAACGCTTCGTTTTTGGTGTCGTAGTCGACGATGAATTCACTCGAATACACGACATAGCCGTCTTCCGTGTTGATGGCGACGCCGAAGCCGTCGGCGATCGACTGGGTGGTGCCGAACGTGCGGATCTCGGTTTTGCCGATCTTGAATTTGGCATTGCGCATGACACGGTGAATGTTGAGGTCTTTCAGGCCCAGCTTCTTCGCCCTTCTCTCAAAGCAGAGAGCGGTCAGCGGCGCCATGTAGACCGGCACCTTCGGAACTTCCTGCAGAAGACTCGGCAGGGCCGCCATGACGTCGTCGTGGCCGTGGGTAATAAACACGGCTTTGATCCGTTCACGGTTTTCTTTCAAATATGTAAAGTCGGGAATGATCATCTCGACACCAAGCTGATCTCCCTCGGGGTATTTCATTCCGCATTCCATAACAAATATGTCGTCATTGTTTTCAACGACATACATGTTCTTGCCGTCCTCGTCAAGGCCGCCAAGCGCAAATATGCGTACGTTGCTCATAGTATTATCCTCCGATAGCAGTTCATTCTGATTCTATCTTATTATACAGGATATCAGACCGCTTTGCCATCCAGAGAGAAACTGTGGCAGGCCGTGATCTCAACTTCGACGATCTGGCCCTCCAGACCTTCGGGACCGGTGAAATTGACCAGTTTGTTATGCTCGGAATAGCCGGAGTAAACATTCTCGTTTTTCTTCGAGCGGCCTTCGCAGAGCACCTGCAGACGGCGGTGAAGATAGGCGCTGTTGTTGCGGGAGGCGTGTTCGGCCAGCCGTTCGTTGAGGATCTGCAGCCGTTCCTTCTTTACCGAAAGCGGGATAGAATCTTCCATCCGGGCCGCCGGGGTGCCTTCCCGCGGTGAATAAACAAACGAGTACGCCATGTCGAAACGGCAGTAGTCGACGAGATCCAGCGTTTCCTGAAACTGCTCGTCCGTCTCCTGCGGGAAACCGACGATCAGATCCGTAGTGAACGTGATGTCCGGGATGCGTGCTTTCATTTCGTCGACCAGTTTCTTAAACGAATCACTGGTGTAGCCGCGGTTCATGCGGCGCAGAACTTCGTCACTGCCCGACTGCACCGGCAGATGCAGAGACGGCATGATGTTGGGATATTCCTTCATCGCGTCGATGGTCGTCACGCTGTAGTCACGGGGATGCGACGTATAGAAGCGGATGCGGTCGATGCCGGTTTCGGCCGTCGCCTTCAGCAGGCCGGTAAAACCGTCTTCCAGGCCGAGGTCCTTGCCATAGGCGTTGACATTCTGGCCGAGCAGGACAACTTCCTTCGCCCCGGATGCCTTTAACTGCCGCACTTCATCAATAATGTCTTCCTGACGGCGCGAGCGTTCCTTACCGCGTGTATAGGGCACGATGCAGTAGGTGCAGAACTTGTTGCAGCCATACATGATATTGACATAGCCCTTGCAGGTGCTTGAACGGCGCACCGGCAGGTTTTCGACGACTCTGCCCTCTTCGGAAAGCACTTCGACCACTCTTTCGTGGCTGCGGCTGACCTGATATAAAAGGTCGGGCAGCCGGAAAATATTGTGGGTGCCGAAAATCAGGTCGACCTGACGGTAGCTGTCAAGGACCCGTCTGACGATGGCTTCTTCCTGGGCCATGCAGCCGCATAACACGATCACCCTGTCCGGATGTTCTTTTTTCCACGGTTTCAGGGAACCGATCTCACCGAGAACGCGCTCTTCGGCAGCCTGACGGACGGCACAGGTATTGAAAATCAGCACGTCGCCTTCTTCCGGAACCTCGGTGCGGATATAGCCCATCAGTTCCAGCATGCCGGCCATTGTTTCGCCGTCTCTGACATTGGCCTGACAGCCGTACGTGCGGATATAGTATTTCTTTCCCTGGCCGAGCCGGGCAGCGCTGTCGCTCAGTCGGAACATGTCATCCTGGATGTCAGCGGCTGTCTTCGACCTTCTGGCCGCCTGCTTCTGATCAGGGAGGATATAGTTTTCTTCTTTTCTTTTCATAGGCGTAATTATAGCAGTTTCAAAACCAGAAAAAAACTGACATTTCTGTCAGCTTTTTTACTATTCTTTTTCCTTAATAGCTTCTACCGGGCAGACACCTGTGCAGGAGAGGCATGTTATACATACATCCTCATTGCATACGGACTTTCCTTCATCGTCTAAAGACAGTGCTTCTACCGGGCATGTACCTACGCAGGCACCGCAGCCGACGCATAATTCTCTATCAATTGTTACTGGCATGAAACTTTCCTCCTCTAAAGTGATTATAATACTGTTTTGACCGCGATTCAATATTCAGTGATTTGCGAATCACGATGAATTTTTCTGGTAATTAACAATGTAAATCATTCCGGCCGTTTCTGGATCCTGGTAATCCGCACGGCCCGGTTTGTCTCATCGTCCACTTCGATCAGACAGCCGCAGATCACGACACGTCCGGAAGCAGGCTTATAGTAAGTCGGCATGTCATCGAGCAGACGGGACAGCACTTCGCCGGTATCCCGGCCGAGGACACTGTCATAAGGTCCGCACATACCGGTATCCGTGATAAAGGCGCAGCCGTTGATGATCGTTTCGTCCGCTGTCTGAACATGTGTGTGCGTACCGATCACCGCTGTGACTTTTCCGGAAAAATAACGGGCAAACAGGATTTTTTCACTGGTCGCTTCACCATGCAGATCGACGATGATGATATCCGCCTCAAGCCCCTTCATCAGTTCTTCCATTACCGGGATCGGATGCGCCGTCGCATTCATGAAGGCCATGCCGAGAATGTTGATGACAGCGATCCGCTTGCCGTGGCATTCTTTGATGACACAGGAACTTCCGGCATGCAGAGGTTCCATATTGGCCGGCCGGATCATGGCAGGACAGTCATTGATATCATCCAGGATCTCACGTTTGGAAAAAGCGTGATTGCCAAGTGTGATGACATCGGCACCGGCAGCCATCAGCTGTTTATAGATCTTTTTGGTGATGCCCTTTCCATGGGCGGCGTTCTCACCGTTGACAATGGTGAAATCGGCTCCGTACTCACGCTGCAGTGCGGGTAGATCACGTACCACTGCTTCGCGGCCGCTGCGGGCGACTACATCACCCAGAAACAGGATATTCATTGAAACAAAAGCCCTTCCGACAGGGCCGTAAAAAAACCCTGTCTATATATGGCCTAATCATATCATGAAAAACAGGCCGGTTCATACGAAAGGTTCTATATAATTTGCTGCATATGACAGAAAAGCGGCTGTGTCTTTTTGCCGCGCAGAAGCGGACCGCGCATCCGCTTCCGGCCTTCCGAAAGCAAAAAAAAGAACACCGGAATTTCCGATGTTCTTCGTTCTGTCAGCGGGCAAGTTCCTGAACACGCAGTTCGCGGATCAGGGTAACCTTGATCTGACCCGGATAGGTCAGCTCGTTTTCGATACGCTCACGGATATCATGGGCGATCTTGACCATCGTGATGTCGTCGACGACTTCCGGCTTGACCATGACTCTGACTTCACGGCCGGCCTGGATGGCAAATGCCTTCTCGACGCCTTCGAATTCACCGGCCAGTTTTTCCAAAGCTTCCAGACGGTTGATATAGCCTTCCATGGATTCATAGCGGGCTCCCGGACGGGCGGCCGACAGCGTATCGGCAGCGGCGACGAGGATGGCGATGATATCGCTTGGTTCGCTGTCCCCGTGATGGGAAGCGATGGCATTGACAACGATCTCGTTTTCACCGTACTTCTTGGCAACCTTGACACCGAGGTCGACGTGCGAGCCTTCCTGTTCAAAGTCAAGCGCCTTGCCGATGTCATGGAGAAGACCGGCGCGCTTTGCCAGGACCTGATTCAGACCGAGTTCAGCAGCCATCATTCCGGCAAACGTCGCGACTTCCATCGAGTGTTCCAGACCGTTCTGGCCATAGCTGTAACGGAAACGCAGGCGGCCGAGCAGACGGATCAGTTCTTTGTTCATACGGCCGATACCGAGTTTGAAGATAGCATCGTTGCCGATCCTGAAGATCGTGTCTTCCAGTTCTTTTGTGACTTTCTCAACGACTTCCTCGATGCGGCCCGGCTGGATACGGCCGTCTTTCATGAGGATCTCAAGAGACTGTCTGGCGATCTCGCGGCGGATCGGATCAAAGCAGGACACGGTAATGATATCCGGTGTGTCATCGATGATCAGATCGACACCGGTAGCCTGTTCGATTGCCTTGATATTGCGGCCTTCACGGCCGATGATACGGCCCTTCATTTCCTCACTCGGCAGGGTCACGGTCGCGACGGTTCTTTCGATCGTCTCTTCCTGAGAGTATCTCTGAATGGCCAGCGAGATGATATTTCTGGCATTCTCGGCAGCTTTTGTTTCTGCTTCTTCCTGCTGTTCGTGAAGGTAGGCGGCGATTTCCTTTTCGGTCCGCTTTTCAACGATCTCCATCAGTTCCTTTTTGGCGTCTTCCTGGGTCATGTTGGAAACGCGTTCAAGGACGGTAACTTCTTCGTTGATCTTCTGTCTGAGTTCTTCCTCCATTTTGCTGAGATTTGCAAGTTTGGAATCAGCCAGCTTTTCTTTTTCACTGACTTTCTTTTCTTTTTGTACAAGATTCTCTTCACGGAAATTCAGACTGTCCTCGCGACGTACGAGTTTGTTTTCAGTCTGCTGAATTTTATCACGCTGACTTTTGATTTCCTTTTCAGCCTGAAGTTTCATTTCGTAAACCTGCTGTTTACCGTCAAGATTGGCCTGACGGATCGTGGTTTCCGCTTTTGAATTTGCTTCATCAAGAATATCCTGAGACTTTTCCCTGGAACGGTCCAGTCCCATTTTGCCGGCAATCAGCATGATCACGATGCCGATTGCAACACCTACAATACCAGCGAACAGGAAGATGATAGAATTTGGCATAATTTCTCCTCCCCATTTCGTTGTATGAGACAGATGATGTACTCACCCGCATTATTATATCGTTTTCACCCTTTTTTCACAAGCGTGGAAAACGGAATCCCCCGCCGGATATGAAAAAGACGGAAACATGCGATTTTTCCGTCTTTCGTTATTTCAGAAATTCTTCCACGTCGACCTTGCGGCCATGGTCGTATGTGCCCTTTTCCGCTTCACCGATTTCCCGTACCGGCCGGCATGGAATGCCCATGGCGACCACATTGGCGGGAATGTCCTTCGTGACGATCGAACCGGCGGCGACGACACTGCCGCGTCCGATGCGCACACCCGGCAGGACGACACTCTGCGCGCCGATCCAGACATCGTCCTCGATGACGATTTCCTTCACATACTGCAGACCTTTGCGGCGCAGGTCCGGATCGAGCGGATGGTTGGCGGTCGTCAGGGTGACGTGCGGCCCGAAGAATACGTTATTGCCGATATGAATGTCGGCATCATCCACGCATGTCAGGCCGAAATTGGCATAGACATTGTCTTTCAGATACAGATGCCGGCCGCCCCAGTTGGCGTAGAACGGCGGTTCCAGATGACATCCTTCGCCGCATTCCGCCAGCATTCTCTGCAGCAGTTCCTGACGCTTCTCATGATCATAGGGACCGGTCTGGTTGTATTCATTCTGCAGAACGATGGCCGCTTTCTGTTCTTCCATCAGATCGGGATCGGCCGGATCATAGATCAGTCCGGCATTCATTCGCTCTCTCTGTGTCATGTGCGCCTCTTTCTCAGATCCAGTCATAATTGCCGCCGGTCACCGCCAGCGAGAGCAGCGCGTCATAGCGGGCGACGTTCTCTTCGCCTTCGATGACTTCCTGCAGTATGGCTGTTTCGACGATTTCCGGTACTTCGTCATCGGGACCGATCTCCATGTCGAAGGACGGCTCGCCGCAGCCCGGGCAGATCATCTTCGGCACGATACGGGCATCCAGAAACCGGTCGTGGCAGCGGCTGCACTCATACAGACCGCAGCGCTGTGTTCCATCTAATACATAGTACATAATTGCATTCCTCTTGTTGTTTTATCTTTCAGTTTCGTGTTTACTGTCCGCCCAGGACGATCTGATTCAGGACAGTGACGAGATTTTTCAGTACGTCGGTGTCGCCGGGATGATCCGACATGACGGCCAGAATATAGGGGCCCTGCGGCGTGAAGACCACGCCGGCATCGTTGGCGGCTCCGTCTTCGTCGTCCAGCCAGCCGGCCTTGCTCTGCGTCTTCAGCGGGTTTACCGCCGCACGGATCGGCGCCGTCTCGCACTCTTCGTAACATTCCCTCAGATCCGTCGGGAAATCCATGTAGTTCAGCACCGCATAGTTGTACAGCCACAGCTGGGCAAGTTCGGCGGCGCTGCAGTCGGCATAATAGTCATGGAACAGCTCCGGTTTCACCCCGCTCAGGCGGGCCGCGTTCTGCAGCGGCGCGTCGCCGAACGTTTCATACAGGAATTCATAACTGTAGTTGTCCGAATAGTAGATGGCAGCCTGGAAATAGCCGGGATAGGACTCGTAGACCTCCGGATCGTCCATATACAGAGACGAAAGATAGATGCCTTTGATCGTGCTGGCCGTGTAGAACGGCTGTCGGCAGCGATAGGCAATGCCGCCGCCGAACGGCATATACAGCATGAAACTGACCTGATGGCCGTCCTGCTGCAGCAGTCCGATCTGTTCCATGATCTTTTTCTGATCCTGATTGCTGACCTTAAAAGAGCCGAAGACTTCCAGATCCTTGCCCGTCAGATTCGCAAAGGCATCCGCCGCCTGTTTCAGATCCAGCCAGGCATAATTATGGTAACGGTCGAAGATGACAAATCCGTCACTGTTCCGGTAGCTTTTCGTCTGCAGTTTTCCCTGTTTGTCCAGCAGATAATCACAGCCGTCGACTTTGATCCAGCCGGTCGCCATGGTGCCGTCCTGGTTCAGGTAATACGTATCCTTTCCGGCCCGAAGCCAGCCGGTATGCATACAGCCGTCCCCGTCGAAATAGTATCTTCTGTCATACAGCGTATGCCACCCTTTCAGCATATTGCCGTTCTGAATGTAATAGCGTTTGCCCTGGCTGCTGAACCAGCCGTCATGGATCAGCCGGCCGGCCTGATCGAAGAAATACGTTTTCCTGTTGATCACAGCGATGCCGGTCACCGGTTTCCCGTCGGCCTGCATATAATAGGTTTCCCCGTCGGTGCTGACCCAGTCATTCCGGACGATACTGCCGTTCCGGTTGATATAGACAGTACTGCCGCCGTTTTCGTTCCAGTTTTCCTTCATCGCCTCGGCGCGCTCGAAAACCGAACCGGCCGCCAGGATGACGACAGCCGAAAAACACAGCATGAACTGGGTGAACAGATGACCGCGGACTCTCTTTTTCATAAGTGTATTGTAAGCCTAGAACGGACCGGAAGTCACGAAAAAACAGGCGGCATTCCACCCCACTTCGACTATAATGAAAACATGAAACTTTATCTCGATGAAAATGACCGTTTCGGCCATCATTTCGGGGCCGGGCCGCTTCTTGTCGTTGTCATACAGGAATGTGAGATCCAGAAACTGTATCAGGCCGCGAAAGGCCGCACCTCCGTCCTTTTTGAAACCGAGCTCAGCGAACCGCTTCCCCGCCTTCCGCAAGAGATCTGCCTGCGGAGCGAAGAATCCTGGTACGCTGTGCGTTTTCATGATTTCCGCTGTACGGAAAACCGCATTTCTTTTGTCATCCACTTTCTGAAAGCCATGTATATGGCCTCCGCTGACCTCACCTTTTTCGCATATAAAAACCGGCTGTATGACGGATACGGCCGGCAGGTGTGGCTGTTTTCAGATAAAGTAGATCAGCCCGGCCAGCACCCCGAGCACGGCTCCGGCAACGACGTCGTCGAGATAATGGACACCGCCGAGGACACGGATATAGGCTTCACAGAGGCCGGCAAGTAGCAGCAGGATCCCGATGCTCTCATTGATCTGCAGGACAGTCATGGCAATGACCATGCATGAGAAAATGTGACGGCTCGGCATCGAATGGCCGGACGATGACTTCTTGATCAGCGGATCGATGTCATATGCTTCATAGGGCCGTGGCCGGTCAAAGAAGACTCGGAATACGGAAATCAGCAGAAAACTGATGCCCGGAACGAGAATCGACTTCAGCAGGTAGGCCCGGCTGTTCAGATACATATAGATCAGCAGCAGCGGATAGAGAGCGTAGAACAGAAACGTGATCAGGTCATTGAACGTATTGAGCATCTGTTCAATGCCGTCTTCCCGGTAAGGTTCGCTCAGCTGCTTGTAAAATACAGGATAGTTCTTATTCATACATTGTTATTGTGGCACAAAAGTGGCCGGATGCCAAATTTCTGATGATCCGGAAGCCCAAGTCGGCTTCTTTTTTTATATAGGACGACAGAAAAAAACAGACGGCGCATACCGTCTGTCTGCTTATTTCTCCGCTTTGTCTTCACTTTCCGGAGCCGGGAACAGCTTTTCCTTGACCTGCGCGGTCACCTTCTCAGCGAATTCCGGATTGTTCTTGAAGTATTCACGGACGGACTGGAAGCCCTGGCCGATCTTGTCACCTTCATAGGAGAACCAGGCACCGGCCTTCATGATGATGTCGTTTTCAACCGCCAGGTTGATGACTTCATCAGCTTTCGAGATGCCTTCTCCGTAGATAATATTGACCGTGGCTGTCTTGAACGGCGGTGCCACCTTGTTCTTGACGACTTTGATCTTGGTCGCATTGCCGACTGCCTCGCTGCCGTTCTTCAGTGTTTCGCCGCGTCTGACATCCAGACGGACCGACGCATAGAACTTCAGAGCCCGGCCGCCCGGTGTCGTTTCCGGATTGCCGAACAGAATGCCGACTTTCTCACGAAGCTGGTTGATGAAGATCGCCGTCGTGTTGGAACGGTTCATCACACCGGCCAGTTTACGCATCGCCTTCGACATCAGTCTGGCCTGCAGACCGACCGAGGCGTCGCCCATTTCACCGTCCAGTTCCGCCTGGGGAACCAGTGCGGCAACCGAGTCGATGACGACCAGATCGATGGCGCCGCTCTTGATCAGCACTTCGGTGATCTCGAGTGCCTGTTCACCGGAATCCGGCTGTGACAGGATCAGTTCGTCGATATCGACGCCGAGGTTTTTCGCATAGACCGGATCGATGGCGTTTTCCGCGTCGATGAAGGCGCAGCGGCCGCCCTGCTTCTGACATTCGGCGATGGCGTGCAGAGCCAGCGTCGTTTTACCGGAGGATTCCGGTCCGTATATTTCAACGATCCTGCCTTTCGGATAGCCGCCGATGCCAAGCGCCTGATCAAGTGCCAGGGAACCGGAAGGAATCGCGTCGACAGACACTTCCGCCCGGTCGCCAAGCCGCATGATGGAGCCTTTGCCGTATTCTTTTTCAATTGCTTTCAGGGCTTCCTGCAGGAGCTGATCTTTCTTTTCGTCGGTCAGTTCTTTCACTTTTGTTTCTTTTGCCATGTATAAGCCTCCTCAATCATATGATTGCCGCGGAATAACACAATTCCGCAGTATTTTTTATTTTGATTCGAAAATGTCTTCTTTCATCTGGTTGAAATACTGTACGCCGGAAGCCAGTGATACCAGCGCCGCGAACCATACCATCACGTCGCTGACCGGGATATTCCACAGTTCAAACGGCAGATTGTTGAGAAGCACGAGGGCGATGCTGACCATCTGCAGAACGGTCTTGAGCTTGCCCATCATGCCGGCGGCGACGACTTTGCCGTTGGAAGCGGCCATCATGCGGCAGCCGTCCACGACAGTATCGCGGGCGATCATGATAATGACCGGCACGACCGGGATCAGGCCGCGGGAGACAAACAGCAGGAACATCGTTGTTGTCAGCAGCTTGTCGGCGATCGGATCGGCGAACTTGCCGAAGGTCGTGATCATATTGCGGCTGCGGGCGATATGGCCGTCAAGCGCGTCGGTCACGGCGGCCAGCACATAGAATGCCAGGGTGATCAGATTGATCAGCGAAAGATCGACAAAGCCGATATGGAACACACGCGGTTCAATACCGTACGCCGCGTACGGGAACAGATATATCAGAATGATTACCGGAATCAGAATGATTCGCATTAAGGTAAGCCGGTTTGGAAGATTCATGGTTGACTCCTTTCACTCTTCAGAAGTATACCACATTCGTATACGTTTCGCCGCTTTCACAGCCCGATAATATAGAAAAAAGAGGAAGCGCACTTCCTCTCTGGAACACACACAATCATAAGCCATGTTCTGTCCGCGCCGAAGCGCGTGGCAGCCATTTATCTCTGCATATGCAGCCGGATCGTGGCTTCATTTCGCCCTTTCCGGTTCCCCTACCAAATTTGGGTTTCTCGCTTGCGGGGTTTATCGCGTTCCACTCCGTACGTTTCCATACGGACTCCGTCACTGTGACACCTTAGGGACCTCCGCCATGGGCTTGCGCCTTTAGGGTTCGTGTCCGCCGTCATCCTTGCGGATGCCTGGTCTTATTTTTTCGGCCAGCACAAACACTACAGCCATCGCAGACTGTGCGAGCATGGACTTTCCTCTGACTTGCGCCAGCGGCTGCCTCATGTGTGTGTCTTACTTGCGGTTTTTCGTGTCAAAAACCTGTTTTTCCAGCCGGCTGAGACGTTTCAGAATGTCTACATTGCTGGCGCCGCCGGCATACGGATCACGGGCATCTTCCTGCGCCTTCATGCGGCCTTCGACCTCAATGAGCTTGGCGCGCAGGGATGCGTTCGTTTTCTCCAGATCTTCAATCTTCTGGTTGCGGACACGAATCATTTTCTGGTATGTCTGGTAATCCTTGATCACGGAATCGAGCAGAAGATCGACCTGTTCCGGATTATAGCCTTTGAAGTCGATGTCGAATTCCTTATCAACAATTGCCTGCGGATCGAGAATTAACTTATCAGCCATATGAATTCGCCTCCCGCCGTACATTATGCCACACAGTCAGAATGAAAATCAATAATTCTTCCTTATTTAACACTGAAAATGTATAATGGTCTAAGGTGATTCCATGACAGTCAATTACCCGAACGGAAAAAAGAATAACTGGACGGCTGCCGTTACATCAGCCGGCCGGCGTGGTATGGCGCTGGAACAGGACATCAACGCGACCAACGCTTTCTATCTGAGCGAGGACACGGCGGTGATCCACAAGAAGCCGACTCCGGTCACGATCGTCAAGGTCGACTACCCCAAGCGCAGCGCTGCCAAAATCACCGAAGCCTGTTTCAAGATGCCGAGCACGACCGACTACAACGGTATCTACAAAGGCCGCTATATCGACTTTGAAGCCAAGGAGTGCGCCTCGGCGACATCCTTCCCGCTGAAGTCGATCCACGCCCATCAGCTCGTGCATCTCGACGCCGTACTGAGACACGGCGGCATTGCTTTTGTCATCGTGCGCTGGACACAATTTGAAGAAACATACTTCATTCCGGCGAAAAACATGATAAATTATTGGAATACGGCATCAAGGCACTCCATCCCCTACGCATGGTTTCAGGAGAACGGATGTCTGATCCCGTCTTCTTACGTCAAACCTGTCGATTATCTGAAGATACTCGACCAATTGTATTTTGAAAAAGGAGGAAATACCTCGCATGGCAAGGAAAACGAAAACATACAGTGACGGTATATTGAGAAGAAAAAGGTTTCACGGCTTCAAGTTTCTGACACTGTTTATGGCGATCCTGGTCGGCTTCGAACTGGTCTTCGGCGTTGTCGGACTGGTCGGCCTGACGACCTGGCTTTCCCGCAAACCGGAAATGAACGCGGAAAACTTCTTTACCCAGGAGTCGACACTGATCTTCGACAAAAACGGCACGCAGATCGCCGACGTCGGCACCCAGCTGCGTGAAAACGTCGATTACGAACAGGTGCCGGAAGCGATGATCGATGCCTTCCTGGCAATCGAAGACTCCCGTTACTTTACCCATAACGGTTTCGATATTCCCCGTTTCACGAAGTCGATCATCGAAACGGTCGCCCGCGGCAACGTCCAGGGCGGTTCCACCTTCACGATGCAGCTGGTCAAGCTGACCTACTTCGTCAACGATGAAGACGGCACCAGCCGGACCAAGGATATCGAATACAAGGTCCAGCAGATCGCGCTGGCTATGGAACTGGAAAAACAGTCCACCAAGAAAGACATCTTCGAGATGTACGTCAACAAGATGAATTACGGCGGCATCGGCAACATCCGCGGCATTCAGAAAGCAGCTCAGCAGTACTTTGACAAGAACGTCTGGGAACTGAACACATCGGAATGCGCGCTGCTGGCCGGCATCGTCAATTCACCATACTACTATGATCCGCACAACTATCTGGATCATGCCACCGCAAGAAGAAATGAAGTTATCGACATGCTGGTGCATCACGGCTATATCAGCGAGGACGAAGGCAATCTGGCAAGAGCTGTCAAGGTTGAAGACCTGCTCGTTGACCCGATGCATATGTTCAACAACAACGGTTCCTACCGCTATCAGGCATACATCGACGAAGCGATCAAGGAAGCGGAACGGGTAACCGGCCAGGATCCGCTGAACGTTTCGATGGAGATCTATACCTGCATGGATCCGGAGATCCAGACCCTGATGGAAGACATCCAGGCCGGCAATACCGAGATCCAGTTCTTCGATGACCTGGTCGAAATCGCCATGATCTCGGAAAACAACCAGACCGGTGAGATCGTCGGCATCGGCGGCGGCCGTAACTATGCCGGCGGCGGATCGATGCTGTTCAACCACGCTACCGATCAGTACAACCAGCCGGGTTCCACCGTCAAGCCGTTCCTTGACTACGCCCTGGCCATGGAATATCTGGGCTGGGCAACCAGTCATACCGTAACCGATAAGCCGGTATACATGGGCAACTTCCAGTTCACCAATGCCGGTACGACTTCCTACCGCGGCCAGATGGATCTCCGTCAGGCTCTCGGTATCTCCCTGAACACCCCCGCCATTCTGTGTATGATGGATGTCATCGACGAGATCGGCGAGGACAAAGTCAAGGAGTATCTGCAGTCCTTCAACTTCTCGCATGCCAATATCGACTACTTC
Organism: Solobacterium sp.; assembly: GCA_017404505.1. Taxonomy (GTDB): domain Bacteria; phylum Bacillota_I; class Bacilli_A; order Erysipelotrichales; family Erysipelotrichaceae; genus Bulleidia. The sequence continues at coordinate 149,155 of JAFRCE010000003.1, forward strand.
GACATTCAGTATGCGATCGGTGCTTCAAGCTTCTCGGTATCCTGTAAGGAACTGATGGCTGCCCACGCGATCTTCATGAACGGCGGTTATTATATCGAACCGCACACGATCAAGAGAATCGTCTTCCGCAGCGGCCTGCAGGAACCGCTTGAACCAAACTATATCAACCGTCAGGTCCTGTCTGAGCAGGTCGCATACATGATGTCCACCCTGCTGCAGTCCAACGTCGACATCAACTGGGGCAACCTGATGAATGTCGTCCGTAAATGGTATCCGGTCTATGCTAAGACCGGCACGACCGACTGGGGTGATTCCGGTATTGATTACGGTATCCCGATCGGTGAAGGTAAAGATGAATGGATGGTCGTTCAGACCAGCAACTATTCCTCCTGTGTATGGATCGGCTATGACAAACCGGAACCGTATGAGAATACCTACCTGTCACTTGACAAGGTTCTCTGGAATATTCCGGGTTATATCAACAGCATGCTGCTGGATGCTCTGAATCCGGATGGCGCGGAAGGAATTGCCAGACCGGAAGGTGTCTCCGATATCACGCATATCGTCGGCCTCTTCCCGTATGTCGCACCGGTGGAAGGCATGCCTGCCGAGTATGTCAGAAGCGGACTTGTCAAATCCGAGTTCGCGACTCTGAAAGCGCCGCAGTCTGCTGATCCGCTGGAAGCTCTCTCAAGCTTCAACGCATCCATCGATCCGAACTACAATGTCTCCTTCAGCTGGGCCGGTTATCCTGCTCCGGAAAAGACGGAAGACACCAGCGGCTCGGGCGGCAAGCTCTTCGAGTGGGATTGGCTGTGGGGTCCGGTCAGATACAAGGCACGTATCATGCAGAACGGTCAGACCCTGCGTGAGATCAGTTCAGCCTCGTCCAGTGACACGTCGAATCTGTACAACGATCTGGCTGAAAACACGAATACCGAAGTATGCGGCTTCTACGCATACGAGAACCTCGGCGGTTCCTCCAACGAAGTCTGTGTCGCCTTCACGACACCGGAAAAGAAAGCCATCGCGCCAGGACAAGGATCTTCCCTGTCTGACTATCAGGCTTTCGCGGACCGCTTCGGCTTCTCCCTGGAAGTCACAGAAGTACCGGCCAGCGGCGACAAGCCAGCTGGCACGGTCGACCTGATCCTCAACGGTCACAACGTTGCCGGTCAGGAGATCCCGCGCAGCACTTCCAAACTCTACGCCAACGTCTACGTTGACAAATGATCCTGATAAGACCTGTCGGAAACGGCAGGTCTTTTTTCATATCGCTGTTCTTTTCCCCTTTTGTCTGTCACAATGAAACTGTAAACAGGCAGTTCACAAACATAATTCATGAAAGGAGTTTATCAATGTCTTATCCACGTCTTTTTGAACCTGGCAGAATCGGAAATCTGGAAATCAGGAACCGTATTGTCATGCCTGCCATGGGCTGTTCCCTGGCGGAAATTTCCGGTGAGCCAGGCGCCCGGATGATCAACTATTATGCCGAACGCGCCCGCGGCGGTGTCGGACTGATCATCACCGAAATCACCCGTGTTGACGATGTTACCGGTGTCGGCACACCCAACCAGCTGAGTGTCACCAACACCCATGTCATTTCCCAGCTGCACCGGCTTGTCGAAGCGGTGCATGCCTATGACACCAAACTGTTTGTCCAGCTCCATCATCCCGGCAACCAGACACCGAGCCGGCTGATCGAAGGCCGCCAGCCAGTATCCGCTTCTGATGTCACCTGCAAGGTCATCGGTGAACAGCCGCGGCCTCTGACAACGGAAGAAGTGGAAGCCATGGTCAAAAAATTCGTGACCGGCGCAGTGATTGCCCAGAAAGCCGGTGTTGACGGCGTCGAGATCCATGCTGCTCACGGTTATCTGGTATCCCAGTTCCTCTCCCCTTACACGAATAAGAGAACCGATAAATACGGCGGCAGTTTCAACGGCAGAATGCGCTTTATCACGGAGATCATCAAAGGCATTCAGGCTTTCTGCGGACCGCGTTTTCCGATCAGCGTGCGCATGAACGGCAGTGACTATCTGCCGGGCGGTATTGAAGAAGCCGAGGCTGTGGAAATCGCGAAATACCTCGAAGCTCTCGGTATTCAGTGCATCAATGTATCCTGCGGTATGTATGATTCCGGTGCCACCATTATTGAACCGTCCTACTTCGCGGAAGGATGGAAGAAACATCTCGGCAAGATGATCAGGGAAGCCGTCAGCATTCCCGTCATCGCCGTTGACAACATCAAACATCCGTCCGTGGCGGAAGCGCTTCTGGAAGAAGGCTGCTCTGACTTCGTCGGTATCGCCCGCGGCAATCTGGCCGATCCGCAATGGGCAAATAAAGCCAGAGACGGACAGGACCTGCTGATCCGCAAGTGCCTTGGCTGTATGGAATGTTTCCGGATCCTCAACGACGGTCTGCCGCTCGGATGCACACTGAATCCGGTTCTTGGCCGGGAATTCGAATGGGGTGACGCAAAACTGAACCGCAACGGCAATGGCCGCAAAGCGGCTGTGATCGGCGGCGGTCCAGCCGGTATGGAAGCAGCTGTCACTCTGGCTAAGCGCGGCTTCGCTGTCAGCCTGTTTGAAAAAGCGGGCAAACTCGGCGGCACTGTCAACCTGGCTGCCGTTCCGCCCAACAAAGATATGCTGAAAGAATTCATCGAAACACAGGAAGCGGAGCTGAAACAGCGCGGTGTGAATGTCTGCCTGAACAGCGAGGTCACGGCTGAACAGCTGAAAGCTGACGGTTTTGAGGCGGTCTTCCTGGCCGTCGGTGGAAAGCCGATCGTTCCGGATCTGCCCGGCATTGACAAAGCCGTCACAGCGGAAGATGTTCTCTCCGGCCAGACACCGGTCAGCGGTGAAAACGTCGTAGTGATCGGCGGCGGTGTAACCGGTCTTGAAACAGCTGAAACACTGGCGAAAGATTACAAAGTTACGGTTGTTGAAATGCTTGCCAAAGTCGGCGGCAATCTGTATCCAAGCGTCACGATGCACCTGGTCCAGGAAATCATGAAAACCGGCGGCGTCATTGCCAAAGAAAAAGCCCTGACGGAAGTGGGCGACGGCTTTGTCATGGTGAAAGACATGCAGAGCGGTGAAGTCACGAAGGTCCCGGCTGACTGTGTCGTGCTTGCCATGGGTGTGCGCAGTGACAGAAGCCTGGTGGATTCCTTCAAAGCTGTCTTCGCGGATAAAGTGATCCTCGTCGGCGACTGTGCGAAAGCGGGTCAGATCTACGATGCACTGCATTCCGCCCATGACCGTGCCTTCGTCTTTGACAACTGAAATAACCATCCGGGGGACAGCGGTCCCCCTTTTTTTTGCATCGGCTATAATGAATGTATTGACGGAGAATGGATATGAAATACTTTTTCTTTGATATCGACGGAACCCTGACGAACATTCATACCGGCCAGCTGGTAGAAAGCGGCCTTCAGACGCTGCGCAAGCTGGAAGAAAACGGTCATTTTGTGGCCATCGCCACCGGCCGGGCTTACTACAAGACGATCAAAGCAGCCAGAGATGCCGGCGTGCACAACTTCGTCGCCAACGGCGGTGCCGCTCTTGTCATCAACGACAAACTGGTCAAAAACAGTCCGCTGGACAGAGAAAAAGCCCTGACGATCATTCATGAGGTGGATGATCTGGGCTATGGCATTCTCGTTGCTGTCAACGACAGTATCGACGTCGTCATGCGCGATCACCGTTTCCTCGAGCAGTTCGGCGAGCGGCGCGAACCGACGAATTACATTTACAGGCCGGATATGGAATATGACGATCTGCAGGATATCTACAAAATCTACATTGCCATGCCGCCGCAGGACGAACACAAGCTGAAGAACCTGGATCTGCTCGGCCACATCCGCATGGGTGCGGACTATTTCTGGTACCAGCATGACGCCAAGGACCAGGGCATCCGGGACATGCTGGAATACCTGCACGGCGATATCCATGACGTCGTTGTCTTCGGAGACGCGGAGAATGACATGGTCATGTTCAAAAAGGACTGGACCAGCATCGCCATGGGCAACGGCAATGAGGAACTGAAAGCGATGGCTGACTATGTCACCGACGCGGCGGAGGACGACGGCATCCGCAATGCCTGCCTGCACTTCGGCTGGATCGATGAATAATCAGGCAGAATCAGAACAGATGAAAACAGGCAGGTGATTTCCTCACCTGCCTTTACTGTTCTTCTTTTGTCAGTACGGTGCCCTGGGATGGCAGCAGTATGTCTGATTTGTTATAGATCAGATCCTGAATGACGATCTTTTCATCATTTACATCCGCATTGATTTCAAACAGGAAACGATGATCGAATAAATCGAAGTTTTCCGATCCGTCCTCATTGATATAGGTGCCGATCTGTCCCTTCACCGTCTGATCATCGTGTTTCAGAATGAACAGTCGCGCCCAATAATCTTCCGGCTGCGGGAACAGCTGGATTTCCCATTCGCCGTTTTCGTCGCTGCCGCGATAGACTTCATAACTGTCCGGCAGTTCGTTTTCAATGCGGCTGCCGGTCTTTCGGTCACCAAGCGGCGCGTAGCCGTTTTTTTCGATCAGCTTCTGACCGTCATCCGAGAGCAGGAAATCCAGAAGATTACATACGTTTTCTTTCTGATTGGAAACAAGTCTGGCGGCGACAACGTCGACAATGATCGGATAGGTTCCGTTTCGGATATTCTCCACACTCGGCTCGATGCCGTCGATCTTCAGCATTTTCACATGCGTTTCCTGCTGCAGAGAATTCAGAAAATAGCGGAAGGTATAGCCCAGTGCCCCTCTCTCATTGTGGTACTGCGCGACCTGTTTGACGACACCGCCCATCGCCGAATCATATTCGAACGTTTTCGGTTCCTTCAGTGACACATCGCCCATGAAGTATTTCATCACGACCTGGGAACCGGAATCCTCCGGTCTCTGGAACGCGATGATTTCCTGGTTTTTGCCGCCGACTTCCCGCCAGTTGGTAATATCGCCGTGATAGATGGCACGTACCTGCTCGCTGCTCAGTGATTCCACCGGATTGTCTTCTTCCACAAAAAAGACAAAAGCTTCCCGGCCGATCGGCAGCGTCTCGATCTGTTCGTACATATAGGTGGCATCCCGGCGCTGGTTAGCGGAAGGTCTCGCCCCGAAAACGATATCCACGTCGCCGCGTATCAGCCTGTCATATGCACGGACCGTATTGGTGAAACTGACATATTTCCCGTTGCAGTAATAAACGTCCATCAGTTCCTGATCCAGATCAGCTTTACGGCTGTTCATCTCATTCTCTGCCTGTTTCCAGATATCCTTTTCGATCTCTGCGATATTGTCATAGACAGATAAAGCAATGGCGTTATACAGCGGATAGCATGCCTCGGCTCCATCCAGAACCGGCATATCCTCTTCCCTTTCAATATGAAAGGAAACGGAATGATCCAGCAGATTCAGTTTTTCGCCGTCATAGACGTGATAACCGCTGAAATCAGTGGACGAATAACCGTTCATATACTCGAAGCCATGACCCATATATTTGTCCCGGTCACTGTTCATCATCGCATGGCGCACTGCCTGCACGAAAAGAAAGGCGGCCAGCAGGACCAGCAGTGTATTTCGCACATAGTGAGGTTTCTTAACTTTATTTTCACTCATGACCATATTATAACGAAAAAAACCGCAGATGCGGTTTTCAGAGATAATGGTCGAACAGCCAGCGGCCGAAGCCGTCTTCCCCGGCCGGGTATTCGGTGATGTAATCGGCGATTTCCTTGTTCTCCGGCATGCCGTTGCAGAGACATACCGAGCAGCCGGCCATCTTCATCATTTCCAGATCGTTTTCGGCATCACCGAAGGCCATGACATCCTCCATGGGAATATCGTTTGCCTTGCAGTATTCCAGGACAGCGTTGCCCTTGTTGTTACGGCGGTCCTGGAATTCGAGCAGATCCACCCTCGTCTTGAAGGAGAAGAAGACATCGTTCTCAATGGTTCTGGCCAGCGGCACGACGACACTGTCCATCTCTTCGACGGTATATGTCCGGTACATGATCTTACCGACCGGTTCTTCCCAGAATTCCGAGATATCCTTGACGATGTTTGAATCATTGTTGTTGCGCTTGGCGCTTGCCCGCAGCAGTTCGTCGTCCCACTGGGCCAGCATGTAGCCTTCCCGGTATATGAAGGGATTGCATTTGGCCGGTGCCATGCCCAGGATGATTTCCTTGATGGTTTCCGGCTGCAGCGGATTGAGCTTGACCGTCTCATCCTTGCGGGAGTCATAGATCTCGCCGCCATTGAGACCGATGATGAAATCAAACTGGAAGCCAAGCTGCCATTCTTCGGCATGTTTCAGAAGCCTCTGCCAGAGCGGCCGGCCGGACGCCAGTCCGAGTCTTACACCGCGTTTGTGAAGTTCCTGCAGAGCTTTCCGGTTGATGTCACCGAACTGATCATTGCGGTCACGCAGGGTACGGTCAATATCCGCCACCACGACCTTGTATTCTTTCTGTATTCTTTCCATGCTTTCATTATGTCAGAAAAGCAGGCATTAAAAAAGCCGGATCGCTCCGGCTGTGACTGTTTTACTGGCGGGCGGCCAGGAATGCGTCGATTTCCTCAACGGTCGGCATGACACGAAGAGCGCCTTTTCTCGTCGTGACGATGGAGGCTGCAGCATTGGCTCTGACCAGCATGTTCTTCAGTTTTTCTTCATCAAAGCCGTCCAGACCGTTGTCCAGAACAGCATTGATCATGTTGGCGCAGAACGTATCGCCGGCACCGGTCGTTTCGATCGTTCCTTCCTGCAGGAACGGCGCGGCTTCGACCTTGAGGTCCTTGTAATAGGCTCGGCTTCCGTCCGGTCCCATCGAGAGGCAGATCAGTTTCAGATTCGGATACTTTTCTCTGAGGACGGCAATGCCTTCGTCAAAGTCTTCCTTGCCGGTAAACCACTGGATCTCGTTATCGGAGATCTTCAGAACGTGGGCATGACGCATGCCATAGTCGATCTGGGCATGAGCGGCATCCAGCGACGGCCATAACGGTTCGCGCAGATTCGGGTCAAAGGAAATGATCAGGCCGGCATCTTCGGCGACACGGATCGCCTTGAGCGTCGCGCTGATAGCCGGTTCGTCGGTCAGCGACAGAGAACCGAAGTGGAACAGTCTTGCCCGTTTGATGAGATTCTCGTCGATTTCATCAGCGGTAATATTGACATCGGCACCCGGTTTGCGGTAGAAAGCGAAGTCACGGTCGCCGTTGGCCAGTTTCAACACCAGCGCCAGGGTCGTATGCACTTCATTGTCCTTTTTCAGACCTTCCGCGGAAATGCCCTGTTCAACGATCGCTTTTTCCAAAAGGTTGCCGAAGCCGTCATTGCCGACTTTGCCGATAAAGGCTGTCTGTTTGCCGAGTTTCTGCAGCATGCTCAGTACATTGCACGGCGCGCCGCCCGGATTGGCTTCCAGCAGCGGATTGCCCTGATCGGAAATGCCGTTTTCCGTAAAGTCGATCAGAAGCTCGCCCAATGCGACAACGTCGAGCTGTCCGAATTGTAATTTTTCACTCATGATACATGTCTCCTTAACAAGTTTTATTTCTGTTTTTATCATACAACAATTCAACTGTATAGGAATATAAAAAGGCAGCCATGTGTGCATTTTCAACCGTCAGAGAATAAAAAACGGAAGCGGATGTGTGCATTTGCAACAATCATTGTGCTTCCGTTTTCTTATCGGTTCCCAGGATCTTTTCTTTATTCAGTGCGACAACAGCCAGAATGATCAGCTGCAGGGCAAAGGCGATAAACGTGAACATGTATTCACCGCGGGCCAGGAAGTGGCCGGCAATGCAGTTAAGCAGGATATTGATCCAGCTGGATGCGGCGATCGCGAAGACAAAACTGTACAGGCGCATGTCACACCGCTGGGCCACATAAGGAATGATGCCGTTGGGAATGCCGGGAATCATGCAGGCAAGCGCGGTGACAAAACGGGGATCGGCACTGTTCATCTTGTTCAGCAGCCAGCCGTTTTTCTGCTCAAGCCCAAGCGCCTCGGTCAAAGAGCGGCCGAAGAAGCGAGCCAGGAAAAAGACCAGTCCGTTGCCGCAGACAAAACCCGTCCAGCAGACCAGGAAAGACCGCCACCAGCCAAAGATCACGGCACCGGCGACCTGAAAGACCGGTCCGGGCAGTACGATACTGACGACCTGCAGGATACTGACAAGAAACAGCGCGGCCAGACCGGTGAAGAGCGACTGTCCGGCCAGGAAAGCAGAAAGCTGCTGCTCGTCCCCATTGCGGATCAGGGCGATCATTTCGACCAGCACGTCCTTGAACATGAACCAGCAGATCACACCGGTCAGAACGATCAGGGCGATCAGGATCAGATATAAAGTTTTCCGGTTAATCTTACGCATAAATCACAGTTACCTAAAAAACCTCAATGACAGTATCGTATGCAAAAATGGGATATTTTGCAACGATTAAAAAACAATATAGTGTTTTACGGCAGCCGCAAAACCGTCTTCGGAAGCGGCCGGGGCGATCCATTCCGCCTTTTCTTTCAGTTCGGCCATCCCGTCACTGACACAGACGCTGTGCGGAAAACATGCAAACATGCTGAGATCGTTCAGCCCGTCGCCGATCACCAGCACCTCATCCGGACGGATGCCTTTTCTTTCGCACTGTTCGAGCAGGATCTTTCCCTTGGTGGCAGCCGCGTCGGTGATCTCGTAATTGTCGCCGGCCGAGGAAAAATAAACGATGTCCGGATATTTCTTCAGGGCGTTGCCGATCTGAATCATCTGATCCTGTTCCATGTCATAGCATTCCAGTTTCAGGATCTCAGTGTCGCTTTTCAGCAGCGCGTCGACATAGCGGATACCGGTCATGTTCATGGCTGGAATACTGCGGACGACTTCCGGCTTTTCCAGATCTTCGCGGCGGAAGCCCTGTCTTGCCAGCATGCGTTTCCTGTAGGCTCTCCGGCCGGCTTCCTCATCCATATGCGTGCATACACCGGCGGTGGTGAACATCATGGAAGGAATGCCGTTGAAATCAAACAGCTGCAGAAGTTCCCTAACGATCTTTTTATTAAAATAGCGGGTGCTCAGAATCATCCCCTCTTCATCGACATACTCAGCGCCGTTGGCGAGGATCGCCTCATAGCTGACTTTTTTGCCGGCAAACAGAGCATGGACACCGGTATAATTGCGGCCGCTGGCGGCAGTGAAAACAATACCTTTCCGGTTCAGAGCCTGAATCGTTTCGATGTTTCTTTGGGAAATGGTTCCGTCGCTTTTCAGCAATGTGCCGTCCAGATCGCTGGCCACAAGTCTGATCATAGAAATACTCCCTGTTCAATATACTTATTATATTATTCTACACATAAAAAAAGACGGATAACACCGTCTTCATGACTGCTTTGTCCAGGACTGCCAGGCTTTGCGGATTTCTTCCGGAGCTTCCGCCCTGAGACCGGCTGTCTCGCCGTCCGCGATGTATTCCAGCCAGTACCGGCTGAACCAGTCCAGCTGTTCTTCATGGCTCATTTCCGGCCAGGTCAGAGGCAATTCGTTCATTCTTCTTCTCCGATCACCTGAATGGCGGCGTTGATGCCCTTAACGATATCGGCCAGTTCCATCGAAGGATATTCCTTTTCCTTGTTCTGTGTCTGCTCCGGCAGAAACGGGACATGGATGAAGCCGCTGACGATATCGGGATGATGAAGCGTGCAGTAATGGCGGACGCCGTAAAGAACATGATTGCATACATATGTTCCGGCTGTGTTGGAGATTTCCGCTGCGACCCCCGCCTTTTCGGCAGCTTCCTTCATGCGCCTGAGCGGCAGATTGCTGAAATAGGCATCCGGTCCGTCCGCATAGATTGCTTCATCGATGGGCGTGTTATGGGCGTTGTCACCGAAGGACGGATAATCGTCGCAGTTGATGCCGACTCTTTCAAAGGACAGTGCCTTGCGGCCGCCGGCCTGGCCGATACTGATCACCGCGTCCGGATGAACTTCTTCGATCTTCGCGGCAATGATCCGCAGCGCTTCGTAGCGGACAACCGGGATCTGAAGCGGAACGATCTGATGGCGGCCGATGACAGACGGCAGTTTTCTGACTGCTTCCAGAGCAGGATTGACGGTTTCACCGCCAAATGGTTCAAAACCAGTAACGAGTATTTTCATAACATGCATTATATCATACCAATATCACGCAGATAATTGACTTATGGTCAAATATTAGGTAAATAATAAAGTATGGAAGAGATGGAAAAAGTAACTGTTGAAGAGCCGGAAATTCCCTTTCAGAAGAAAGCGGAACAGCCAGCTGTCAGACCCCGCAAAAAACATCGGATCCCGGCCGCTGCCTGGGTCGGTTTTGTTGGTGCCTTCGCCGTGGCTTCCGGGCTTGGCGGCTATCAATTTTATCATACGGTTCACGGCGAGGATCTTACCCTTCTTACCACCCAGATGACACCGCCTGACTACGGCGGCTATGACGGTCAGGGAACGATCGAAGACGATGATTTCCATCCGGAGGCGGAAGCGCTGCAGCAGCTGCAGGAGGAAATCGATGCCCGGGCTGCCCGCCACCGTGACACAACGGATCTGCAGCGCCTGTATGACAGTATCGACTGCGGCTTTGACCGCACGGAAGGACTGCATAACGGCGACAAAGTCATCTACGCCTGCACGTTCGACACCGACGCAGCCGAAAAGGCAAACTACAACCTTTCCGAACTGATCCTGACCTTTACCGTCACCGGTCTGCGCCAGTTCCAGACCCTTGATCCGTTTGAAAACGTCTCAGCCCGCTGGACGCTCGGCATGGACTACGCGGCCGGCATTGAACTGAGCATACCGGACGAACTGCAGGAATACGGCATCACCTATGATTACGACTACGGCGGTGATGACTACAACGGTCATTCCATCTTCATCAATGCCGCGGCTGACGAAGAAGCCCTGAAGGAAATGGGCTATGTCCTGTCCGGCACCCGCTTTGAATACGAACTCGGTCCGCGGCCGAAACGCATTACCGACGCCGAGGAACTGAGCAATGAAGAACTCACCTATATTACCGACACGCTCAGGGCAATGCTGGAAGAAGAACTGGAGGCCTGCGGCTGGACTGCGGAAATGACCCGCTCCACGGTACATATCAACGGCATCGGTGAAAGCTATCTTTCCCGCAATACCGCCTACTTCTCCGACCGGACGAACGGATTCACCGTCATCTTCACGCTGGACACAGACGGCGGCGGCTGGTTCAACCTCAACAATTATGACGCCCGCTTCATCGGCCAGATTTACCGCATGAGCGACGGCTCGATCCAGTTCCTGACCCGGACGGCCCATGCCTGCCGCTTTACCGGCAGCTTTGGCGCCTTTGAACTGCAACAGATATCCAACTGAAACATGACCGCCTGAAAGGGCGGTTTTTTAAACGTTTCCATCGCTTTATAATTCCGATACAATAGAAGTAACAGAAAAGGAGAAATATAATTATGAGCTTTCCAAAAGGTTTTTTATGGGGCGGCGCGGTAGCTGCCAACCAGTGTGAAGGCGCGTATCTTGAAGACGGCAAAGGTCTTTCCGTTCCTGATATGCTGCTGGGCGGCGACGTCAACACACCGCGTACCTTTTTACCGGTAACTGACCCGAACGCTTTCTATCCTTCCCACGAAGCAATCGACTTCTATCATCATTACAAAGAGGATATCGCTCTGTTTGCCGAGATGGGCTGGAACGTTTTCCGTCTGTCGATCAACTGGGGCAGAATCTATCCGAACGGCGACGACGCTGAACCGAACGAAGCCGGTCTGCAGTTC
>JAFRCE010000016.1 GCA_017404505.1 Solobacterium sp.
AGCATTGATTGGGGAATTCTTTTGGATAAGTTATAGTCGTTGGAGTATTGTTTGCAATGGTTTGACCGCCCCATTGGATAATTAAACCATTTCCGAAAGTTGCGGTGTTTCCACTAATAATAACGGAATGTAAATCACTATTTAACTGATCAGCCAGTGCTGCCACTTCAGACAGTTTTGTCGTGACCGCTCCGCCTGTTCCGATGCCAACATCAGTCTTGGCAAGCAGGTAGTTATTGACCTGAACAGTATCATCTCCCAACTGCATTACTGCAGATGACGGCGGCAAATTCACTGTAACGGTTGTCGTCTGACCGAATGAGTCCGTCGCCTTTATCTCACACGAATATGAGTTGGTATAGATCAGTCCCGTCATCGCCTGGTTGATGTTCCAAGCATTGCCGGATCTTGTTCCGGTAGAAGTAGAATACGAACTCGCTGTATTCAGCTTGTACTGTATTGTTACAGCATTTGTCGTAGAGCCGGCTGTGCCATTCCAGAATGTACCATTCGCAGTCAACGTACCGGTATTTGCTGTTGCATTTGCTCTTGCGAGATTCGATGCCTGAATAGTCGGATATTCATATTCTTTGAATGTTCCGGTCTGTGTAATAACTGTCTGCAGTCCTCTTGAGTCTGTAGCAGTTATCGTGAATGTCCCACTCGGTGGTGCTTCCATCGTGCATGTATACTTGCCGGAAGAAAGTGTCATATTTACTGACTTGTTGCCGTTAGAACATACCACTTTTGAAATAGAAGCACCTGACTTTGCAGCAACGGTTACACTGATCGTCTTTTTTGACAGGAAGCGCACAACTTCAGACGCCGCAACACCTTTTCCTGATAATGCTGTTGCGGATTCAGCAATAGTATATCCGGAAACTGTGGGTGCATATGAAGATGGAACGCTTGCCTTATACGGAATACTTTTGGTACTGCCTATCTGTGTATTCCCATTATATGTTGTGACTTCGATTGTCCCTGAATATGATGATGCATTGGGGATCAGTGCCAGAATGGCATCCATTACCGTAGAAGTATCGAACGTTACATTATTCTCAACCGCTTTAGCCGTTCCAACTGTAACAGCTGTGCTTCCATACTTGAATACAACTGTGTGCTTGAAGGAAGAAGATTTACGGTTCATATGAATCGTAATTGTATCTCCCAATGTGAAATTAGGGCTTGAAGTCGGATAGGTGTTTATCGAGGGGACTGATGCTCTAGGAATTGTCGGTAATGAAACCGAACCGCTGTCAAAGGTTGTTGCTCCAACACCCATGCCACCAAATTCAAAACCACCAGTTGCACTAAATGAACCTGTACCATCATCATTGTGGTTGACTGTTATCTGGCCCGAGGCGATGGTATATGTTCCAGCACTCCACTCACGGTATGCATAGCCGATCCATCCGGTTCCGCTGATATAGAAGTCGGTATTGTATGACGCCAGCCAAACAGAGAAGTTAATCCTCAATTCCAAATCAACATATGATTTATTTGCCGCAACATCCTGTGATCCGTGCAATTTTGCGTACACATATGCAGTGTAGTTATAGCCACCAACTGAAAAACTACGGCTTGCTATTTGCGTCCAGCTTGTTCCTAATGCCATTATGCCTCCTATTAGAAAAGGCCACTTCCTTGTCTGGAAATGGCCTTTATTGGTTTATGATACCTGTCCGGTATGGAATATATTTGTCGCCGCAACAGTTTCTCCTGCCCAGTTCTTCATCGTTCCGTACTCAGCACGATGAGAGCCTACAGCGATATAACCGACTGCTTTCAAGAAGTTTACCAGCGAATCTTCCGTGGTGAACTTGGCAATGATAGATCCATCAGACTTTGTTACTGTGAAACCTTTACCGTCAACATTGGTAGTTGTTGAAGTATTGGATGTCTGTACATGTAACCCAGCTTCATCAAGGAGCTGTTTTGCCAGGGTGATGTATTCATCCTCAGCACCTCCCTTTTTCATGACTTCACTGGATATAGAGGACTCTGTTTGAGTTACTCTTGTCTTCAAAGCTTCGAGATCTTCATTCAGTGCATTTAATGCTTCCTGCTGTCCTTCTGTCAGTTCAGCAAGGTTACTTTCAATTACCGGAATCTTTTCTACCGTACTCTGGATGGAATCCTTGTACTGTTTCAATTCAGTACTCCATTTTTCGGATACGATCAGAGACTGATTGAATGAGTACTCTGCAAATCCGCCGGTTCCATATGAATACAGTTTCGGAACACCTCCGGAGAAGTATACCTGATATGTGCTGTACAGCGTCCCGATTGGAATGTATACAAGTCCATCTGCCTCAGTTGGCTCATTTGCAAACACTTCATCTGCAATGGTGAAAGTATTATTTGCCAGCGTGCCGACAAGATATGCTGTCTTCCACTGCGTTAAGGTTATGCCGGACATGTTGTTGCGAAGCGTTTTAGTTGGCATCGTGAGATAGTTATCAGAGCCATTTGCTCCGGCCTTAAGTGCTGCATTCGACCATAAGATCGGGAATGTAATATCAAAGGCCACTCCTGCCTCAGCCTCTCTGTAACCATCCTGTGCTCCGACTATCAGTCTGTCAGAAGCAATTGCCTCTGCCGCATGAATGTTGTTGTTATATCTAGTACGATCATATGTGTTGGCATCAACAATCGCCGTTGCTCTCCAGTAAGTGCCATCGTATGTCAAATCAATAACAGCCCCGGCACCGAAATGAGTGGTCATTCTGGTTGTATTAAGATAAACGGCCTTTGCGCCTGTTGTTCCTCCCCCGGAAAGGGTAAGGTTTAACGAGGCATTGCCGCTTCCGGCATATGGCAATTTATATGCGATTTTCTTGCCAGTATATAAAGCAGCATCTCTCGTAACACCGGTCCACGCACCCGTTGCAGCAGTCTGAGTACCAACAATGTACTCTACCGACTGTTCCAATGCAGTATCAGCAGTGGCCTGTGCTGCACTTGCAGCAGAGGCAGCATTGTTCGCTGTCGTCTGAGCATTACCGGCTGCTGTATTAGCGGCATTTGCTGTACTTTGTGCTGCAGCTGCAGCGCTTACTGCACTGTCTGCTGTTGTCTGTGCCGCTCCGGCTGCTGTTACCGCACCATCAGCGGTAGATTGTGCCGCACTGGCCGCACTAGCAGCATCATCTGCTTTGCTTGCGGATGATGTATCGTTCAGTCTCCAATACTGTCCGTCAAATGTGAATGTCGCCGTACTTGAAGCGATCCAGTTATACGGACTGTCTGCTGTAGGTCTTGCGCCGTTTGCATAGATTGCCTTCGCACCGGTAGAACTGATGTTTAAGGTTGGATTGGCAACGGTGTTTGCGTTCGTCATCTGAAGCGATACACTGGTGCCTTTACAAATCACTGCCTGGGCAATGGTAGCTGCTTTAGCGGCTGTGGCTGCAGCTGTGGAACACGCTCCGTAATATGAACTCGGATGCCCGACAAGACACCATACAGATCCATTGTAAACAAACTGTATCTCACTGTTCGCCGCCCATAATACCTCATTACTGGATGAAGCATTTGCACCGCCAAAGTAAATGTTTTTAGCACCAAGACTGTTAACATTCAATGTGGGCGCTGCAGCTGTATTTGCTGTTGTGAACTTGATCAGAATAGATAAACCGGCATAAAGTTCAGTTGCTTCAGCACATGCGACTACTTTTGCGGCAGTGCCGGCTGCAGTGGAAGATGTTCCATACAGCATCGTTCCATTTTCACCGTCATCGCCTTTCGGACCTTGAGGGCCTGTTTCACCCTGCAGACCCTGTATTCCTTGATCTCCGTACACCGCAATAAGAAGTACAGTTACTTTATCCGCAACACCGCTTTTTGTGTATTTGATGGTCTCCTTCTGCCATAAGTACTTATTCGTTGCTGACATTGCAGGAATAGTCGTGCTTGTGACAGAAGATGCACTTGGTGCTGTCTGGGTCGTTGTCGTCACATAGTTATACGTGATGCTCTGTATCCCGTTACCATCAGCGCCGGCATTACCCTGAATACCCTGTTCACCCTGGATCCCCTGCTCACCTTGAGGCCCCTGGACTCCTTGGTCGCCATATACAGCCAGCAGTAGTACTGTTGTTTTTGCTGTGGCCTTCGTATACGAGATTACTTCTTTCTGCCAGAGATACTTATTGGTGGCATCCATTGTTGGAATCGTAGTCGATGTTACACTGGAAGCACTCGGAGCAGACTGTGTGGTCGTTGTCTTATAGTAGTAGGAAATGGAGCTAATACCGTTTCCATCGTCCCCGGTATCGCCCTTATCGCCTTTGTCTCCCTTCTCACCTTGATCTCCTTGAGGTCCCTGCGGTCCAGTCTCACCCTGAATACCTTGTATACCCTGGGGACCCTGGTCTCCCTGATCACCTTTATCACCTTTATCACCGTAAACTGCAGCAATATGCTTATCAGTCTTGGTGGTACTAGTGGTACCGTTATCATTCCAAGTGAGCAGTTCGTAATTCCAGAGATATTTATTAGCTGATGTAGGTGCTTTGACTGTCGGGTTGAATTCACTGTCTGCTGGTGCCGTTGTGGAGTTGTTTATTGCATAGTATTCCGTGATTCCGGTCAACGCTTTGCCGGTATCGCCTGTATCACCTTTGTCTCCCTTGTCACCATAAACGGCAACGATATGTTTTGCCGTTTTTGTTGTACTGGATGTTCCGTTATCATCCCATGTCATCAATTCATAATTCCAGACATACTTATTTGAAGCTGTCGGAGTTTTGACACTGGTATTGAAGGAAGAATCACCCGGAGCTGTTGTGGAGTTGTTCAGCGCATAATATTCTGTGACACTGACAAGAGATTTGCCTGTATCTCCTTTATCACCCTTTTCGCCTTGTTCTCCTTGAGGGCCAGTTTCTCCTTGAATTCCCTGTTCACCCTGGGGTCCTTGAATACCTTGGATTCCCTGTTCACCTTGGGGTCCCTGTTCACCTTGTGGACCCTGAGGGCCTTGCGCTCCTGTTCCGCCTCTCAGATTCTGTCGTGTTCCTGCAAGGACAGTAGTTTCTCCGACACTTGTAACGGTATAACGATAATAGGAATATAGAATGACATCCCCGACCTTAATTGTTGCGTCCGGATCACCACTCAATTTAGAGATAGTAAAAGTGTAATTTGGTGAAGCCGGGGCTGTTGTTGTCGTCCATATCTGCGCACCGTCCACACCGCTATCACCTTTTTCACCATCTTCTCCAGACTTTGCAACAGAGTAATGTGTCTTTGTCGTAGTGTCAGAAAAAGATTGGACATACTTTGTCCACAAGAACCACCCGGAAGCAATATATGGCGGATCATGTTCATCTGAATCCAGCCAGGTTCCAGTCGGTACACTTGTACCATCTTCAGACGCCTGGTAATAGATCTTCTCTCCTGTAATAGATCGTCCTGCAGCACCTGCCTGTCCCTGTGGACCTGTAGCACCAGTTGAGCCGGTGATGTCTTCAATGGATCCGGTGATAGTTGTGCCGTTGTTATATGTTATTACCGTCTTTTTCCAAGTATGGAGTCCATTGACCCAAGTCATTGTTTCTGACCAATTTGAATCGTCTGCATTAGGACGAGATCCAGTATTGTTTAAATAATAATACTTGTATGATTTTGCTGAAGTCGCAACGGTCTGATCTAAGTCAGAAACATTTTGTGAAATAGAACCAACTGATAATGACAGATTTGCAATCTGTTCGTTCTGATCATCTACTTCTTCAGACAAAATGGTCAGTGTTCCAGACTGCTGATCAATAATAGTCTGCAGTCTTTTGATACGAACACTGTCATCAACTTTTGTGATGATAGAATCTTTATTCTTTATCGAGATCTGCCCATTTAAAACCATTCCCGATCCGGTGCCGGCATATGTTCTTTTGATTGAAGTGTATATGCAGCTGATGCCATCATATTCAATTAAGTCAAAAGGATATATTCCATCAATCCCCCAGGTCTTCATGTTTTCGAGAGCATGAAAGCTTTTGCCATCTAAAATGCTATAAACTGTATCGATAATATCCTGATCATCAACATAACTATTGTTTGGACTTATAAATACTGTCTTTCCAGTATCATTACCAGCCTCAATCAAGTTTATTCCATCATCAAATGCTACACGAGTGATTGATATTAAGTCACTTTTCTCAAAGTTGGATGATATTTCAGCAATATGGTTTACAGCTAATGGCTGTCTGAATATAACCTCATCATCTGGACTGATCAGAACATTGGCACCACCAAGTTCTGCAATCCATCCAAGGTAATTTCTCATGATGATAGTTGTATCAATCCAGTTAGCTTCCTTCTGCAGAACTGCTGCCGGTAATCCAGAAGTATTAATAGTCACTCCTGTCATTCGCTGCATTTCTGTTAACTGCTGCTGAATGGTCGGGAATGATCCTGCTTTGTATGAATACGAGCTTTTGTATGCTGCATTAAACAGAATCATTCTGTCATACAGGGTAAGCTTCAGAATTTTGGTGTACTTTTCCGGAGCGTCCTGAACAATAAACCTTTGGACCGGTGTAGAGGTTGACTCGCCCTGATTAAGATCGATAAGAAAAATATTTCCAGCACATCCATCGAGCTCTCCGGAAATATTATTCAGTGTCATATCAACCATCAATGACGGAGTGTTTCCAATCAGCCTGTCTTCTTCGCCGGCAATGGACGTAGAAAAAGCTGTCACATAATCTGTAATATCTACAGCTGTGGCAGCTTCATTTACTTTCATCAATACCTTCATAATCAGCACTCCGTAAGGTCAAATTTCAGACCTTTTACCAGAACATTTCCGTGATTGATATACTGAAAGCTTTTTTTATTACAGTACATTGTATGCGTGGCTCTTCGGCCAAGTTTCATGTCATACAGTGTCACTGTAAATTCCTTAGCACTCAGCAAGTTCAAAACCTGTGTAATTACTGTCGGATCCTCAAGACCATAAGACAGAGTTATCTTCAAAACATCCGCCCGGATTCGGTCACGGTGCATAACACCGGTTTTGATATCGCGAAGTGAGTTTTCGCTATCCAGATCTTCAAGGTTTGTTGAAAAATCTGTCGGTGAAGGAAGAGCAGTCCCGTTCACCAAAACTTTCATACTGTTCCAAGTGATACTCATACCGCTCCTCCTCTAGCCAGTTCATTCTGCCGTCTTCTCTTATCGATGATTCTGATCAGCACATCTGGATCTACATCTATTCCAAGATTCCGAATTGCATCCAAGATTTCATACAGAACATCAAGAAGTGCAGCAACATTCGAAAGCAATGAATCATCTACTGCAGCTTTTGCCTGATCGTAAATCTTACTTTCCGGTGCTACTACTTCACCTTCATACTTGTTATCACCGATCATTGCAAGCTGCGGCTGATTGGCTCCTACATAACCACCTTCTGCAAGCATCGGAATATTTGGCACATTAACCCGGAAACTTCTTCCACCGATTCCAGGAACCCAGTCAGGAATATCGAATCCAATTCCATTGATGCGGTTAATCGCCCAGTTAACGATTGAGATAACTGCATTTATAGGACCTTTAAGCAATCCGGCAAGACCTTCAAAAATGGAACCGAAGATCTTTACAACACCTTCCCAAGCGCTTCTCCAGTTACCGGTAAATGCACCTTTTATAAACTGAATAGCACCATCAAATAGCCCTTTGATTGTCTCCCATACAGTCTGGATGATTTTCATGAATACATTCATTACTGTACCGATTACTCCAAAACTTCTGGAATAATCCTTCTCGAAAACTGTAGTAAGGAACGTATCGAAGCCTTGGAATATTTCGGTGATACCTTCCCATGCTTTATCCACATCTAATGTGAATACTCCAGTGAAGAAATCTGCAAACCCCTGGAAAATCTGTGTGAGAGATGGGATAAGTTTCTCTATGAATTTTCCAAATGCATCAAAAGCTCCTAAAAAGCCTCCAATAATATAATCAGCCAATGGTGAAAGGACATTATCCCACAGGTCATTAAGGAATTGCATGATTCCTTCAATCAGTGGCTTCCATCCCATCCAAACATTAATAATGGCCTGAATAGCAATTGCGAGAACACTGACCAAGAATTTGGCAACCGGTACCAGCACATTATTCCACAAGGCTAAAACTACACTGAAAATCAGTTCTACCGTCTTAACAAACACTTTTGCAAGCAATTCACCTAAAGGCACCAGAATTGTATTGAAGAGATCCAGCAAAAAAGCACCTATCGGCACTAATACAGTTTCATACAGCGATTGCAGAATCGAGAACAGACCTGCCACTGCATCATTTACTAGCGTTCGGAAGCTATCGCTTGTTTGATACAGATAGACAAGCGCCGCTGTGACTGCTGCCACACTTATAGCAACAAGAGCTGCTGTCCCTGCTGCTGTTCCAAAAACAGCCTGAAAGCCAACAAGTATTCCTTCTCCATTTGTGATGCTTGTCCAAAGAACTTCAAAAGCTGTTCCGAGCCACTGCAACGGAGCAACCATTTGTGTAAGACCAGATACAATCTTTGGCCAGTTCATCATGATTTCAAATGTAGCAAAACCTGCTCCGATTCCTGAAAGAAGGCTGATGATAATTGCTTTATGTTTAGTTATAAATGCAACTACTTTATCAAAAACTGCTTTGACTTTTTCATAAAACTCATCTACACCCGTAGTGTCTATAGAACCGGCACCAAGATCCATGTCGCCTGCGGAGATACCTCCACCACCGGCACCGCCTCCACCTCCACCACCGGATCCTCCAGAGCCTCCAGAGTCTGGATTCTCCTGAGATTTCAGAACTGTGAGATTGTCAAATCCAGCCAGGAAGCCTTTCAGTTTTTTCGCATTTTCAGCAGCTCTGCCTAAACCTCCGGCAAGTCCACCGGCTCCGCCTGATGCCCCGGCAAGATTGTCAGCAAGCCCTCCTGCACTGTCAGCAGTGGCTGCCATCGCTCCCGCTACACCTGATCCACCACCTTTACCTGTAATAAGCTTAGTGAATGCCAGGAAGTAATTCGCCAGAGTCTGCAGCTTGCTGATCAGCAGATTAATCCACTGCACAAGCGGAGCAAGGATATTGATGAATCCCTGGCCTAGAGTGGCTTTTAGCTGATTGAAGCGCAATGCAAGGACTCTTGTGCTGTTCGCCCATCCATCAGATGTTCTGGAGAAATCTCCTGCTGCTCCTGATAAAGCATTTGTCACAAACTCCAACCTGAGCATGACCTTTTCCTGTTCGGTCATTGCACTAGTTGTCATTCCGAAACCATTTGCCAAGGCGTATTCATCCAATGCTGTTTGTGTCATTACCACACCCAGCTGTTTCAAGGATTCTGTTTCACCGGTGAATACAGATTTCAACTTTGTAAATGCTTCATCGGTTGAGAGATTATAAAAAGAGGCAACATCACCAGTCAGCCCGGTAATTGCCTCTGCCATATCATATGCTGCCGCCTCGCTATATCCAAATGATTTGGCCATTGAACCAATCTGGCCCATATACTGCTTTGCAACTGTTTCTGATAAGCCGAACTTCTCAATTGCGTTCTGAGCAAATTCATTAACCTTTGCAGTCATATGCGGGAATGTAACATCAACCACATTCTGAACTTCTGCCAGATCGGAACCGAGATTTAAGCACTCCTTACCGAACTGGATTAGTTTTGTAACACCGAAGCCGGCAGCCAGCAGACCACCGACTTTTTTGAAGGCATTACCCATTGTGTTTTCAGTATATTTTGCAACGTTGTCGATTTCATTGGTGAATGCCTTTTTGTTTAAGGTAAGCCCAAGTGCAACTTTTCCGACAATGTTATCACTCACGGTAATCACCTCCTCATAATAATGAAGCGAATGCTTTCTCCAGCATCTCCATCTGTTTCATGTATTCCTTTTCATCAAACTTAGGAGTTTTTCTCATTTTTCTGGATTTCCATTCGTTATAAATTCTCTTTTCAGCAGTGCTGAAATTCTTTATTACCTTCGGATCTGTCTCCGATCTGATCCTCACAATATTGCCAAGCGCTGTATCTGCAGATAACCCACTTAACAATGTAGAGAATTCATCCCATGTCATATCCGGTTCGTTTCTGAGACGGATATTGTATTGCTGGGCAAAGGATGATTCGATCAGCGTCCAGTCCTCATACATGTCATAGTAAAATTCCGGGTTAGACTGCTTTGCGAAACGCTTCTTCCGTTTCCTCGTATGTCTTGTTCTGCACAGCAGCCATAATTCCGATAAACAGAGACTGATAAGCATCAAAGCTCAGTTCCATCTCTTCGATTTCACGGAAAGCTTCATCCCCAAGCGTCTTGCGAATTACCTTATCCATTACCTCGGCAGTGCCTCCGGATTCTCCCAGAAGCTCATTGATTTCGAGTACTGTGTTTTTTCGGTCATCGACCTTGTATGTTTTGTTTTCTGAAACCATCAGAAACTTTGGTTCATTTCTCAGTTTTGCACTGATATCAATAACTTTGCTCATATTTAAAATGGCGAGAGGCTGCCTGCCCCTCGCCTTACCTGACCTTTCTCTTACGCTGCCGGAGTGAAGGTTGGTTTGCCATCACTCTGGACTTCAAATTCAAGACCGCCGACATTCGTGGAATCTCCACCGCCATCATTTGTGACATTGAAAACTCCATTGAGTATCAGCTTTGCACCGGATACCATCGTCCATTCAAGGACACCTGTTGCTTCCGCACCATTCTTGAGTGCGAGGCCTGCAACCCAGTCGTTGCCGGTATCACCAATGTTTCTCTTTCCGGAGAAAGTGATTGTGACGGATTTTGCTGTCATCAGTCTGCGAACCCAGCCTTCAGACTCAAACGGATGCCATTCTTCAATGCCGTTGTCAAAAGCAACACCGAACGTTTCAAGATCAGCAACTGTGTTCAGACTTTCAGCTGTCGCACCGACTTTAAACTGATTTTTATGCACCGGGAATACACCGGTATAAGCATTTGTCATCTCTATTCTTTCCTTTCATAATAAATTTCAAACTCAATGACTGATTCATATACACCATTATCATCTGTGCCAACCATTTGCGGTTCCGGCACAAGCATGCCGATAAATGCGATCTTATATTCACCCATCATCCCCGGCTCTGCATTCATCAGATACTGGAATAATTCATCGGCTGCTTCCTCAGTATCAGCCTGGCTTTTATTCCAATGAATCAACAGACTGACCTGCTTGATGCTATAAGATGAATTTTGCAGGCCGCCCAGTGCAATAACAGGCAGGCCGCCTCTGTTTAATGTATAAACACCGAGAGACATTTCTTTCTTTTGATCCAGCTTGCCAATATAGTAATTCGCAAACTGTGGCTGTGCCGTCTTTAACCAGTCTCTCACATCACTCAGCTGTAACATCAAACTCCTCCGATCTGTTTCAGGAAATATTCATATCTCTGCTTGCAGTGGTTTTTATAACGGCCATCGATCCATGGTGCAAACCATTTGCCGCCGGCAAATTTATTGCCTCCCACTGTTCTCTCCGTGCCTTGTATAACAGCAGTCCAGGGAGCCTGATGGAAATTATATTCCGGATGATAATATAACCGTCTGGCATAAGGAGTCTGAAACACGATCTCCACCTCTCCCTGACTCTCTCTGGAATAATCAACAAAACCACTTTCCTGCAGGGTACCCTGCATAAACGGAACGACCTGACTATCCTTAACCTCTGTCAGAATAGCGTCAGCTGTCATTGACAGTGCTTGAGTGGCTGCCCGTTCCAAGGCTTTGATTTTTCCAGGATACAGTGTCACCTTTGAAGTGACATAGTTAGACAAGATCCACCTCTGTGAAATTGACTGTTCCATCCGGATTTCGAGATTTCCTTCCGGACACGATCGTTCTGTTTTCACCGAACACGATTGCTGTCCCAGAATGGATTTCGACTACGTCCGGAAGAATGTCGCCGTTAAAAAGGCACACTGCAGTGATCTGAACGAAAGTTTCCTTGTCTGTACGGATTCTTTTGGATAATCCCTGATAATTACATTTACCGGTATATGCTGCCTGAATAATCGGAGCACCATCTTCATCAATATCTTCTGAATAAACCGAAAGCTGGATGTCCGTTCTGCAAAACTGCGGAAGCACAAGGGCCGGCCATTTACCAGCCATAATTCATGAACCCCCGATAACAGAGTCCTGTTCGCAGCAGGATCTGATACACATTTTCCGGAATGGCAATTCCATTCTCAACATGTAAATTCCATGAGGATCCAAACTGCATCGATACCCCATTGATGGAGTACTGATTCAGATATGTGGAAATCAGGTCCTCATTCTGCTGCAGAAATTCTGCCTGACGACATACAGCTTCTTTAATTGATTCCTGACGAAAAGGAGACAGATTTTCCAAACCTGTCCCCTCAATACGTCCAAATGCGAGATTATTAATATCTCTTGATGCCCACATCAGATAATGGTCGGCACTGTCCTCAGTCAAAACAGTGCCTTTAAAGGTGTCATTGTAATATGCAAAATCTGCATACTGCATGCTGTCACCTCCTTACTTTCCGGAAGATTTCTTTTTATCTTCTTTTTCCTGAAGCTGAGTCTTAAGTTCTTCGATCTCTGCCTCCAGCTTGTGTACGATATCCATATGAGTAGAAAACATAATTGTCTTCTTCGCAGAATATTTGATCAGTTTTCCATGGTCATCGTAAATGTCATAGCCCTGGTTGTTATAAAAGGTTTCTTCTGCTTCAGAAATCTTATACACCATGTTGTCTTTTACTGCCTTAAGCATAGTGGTTTTTCTCCTTAGGCTGCTCTATGGATGATGCAGCCCTTCTTAAAGTCAGCATCGACCAGAGAGAAAGTTCCATTATAACGTCTGTTCTGATACATGTAGTTATCAGCTGTGCGGCTGTCAGAGCCCGGTGCGAACATATGAATGTAAGAATACTTCACACGGCTTACCTGTGCTTCCGGATCGATCAGAATATAATCCATCTGCTTACCGGATGCATCTGCTTCATAACCATCTGTGAAGTCATACAGAGTGTTAAATCTTTCGGACGGAACGACAACAAGCTTGCCAAGATCATCCAGAGACAGAACACGTCTGTCAATTGCATTGCCGGAATTGATATTCAGATTGCGGGTAATACCTGCAGCGTTCTTCAGGAGTTTTTCGTATGTAGCAGTGCAGTACAGAATGCATCTGGACAGCGGTACACCAGCATCCTTGAATGTCTGAACATTATCATCCCAATCGCTCAGGACATTTGCTGTAGTCAGAGCAGTTGTCTTAATAGTTCCATTAACACGGGTAAGTTCAGAATGCAGCTTAGAGAATGTGTAGCAGTCCAGTTCCGGAATGGCCTGAGTTTTCTCAAAGCGGGAATGAATATTCGCAGTGGTAAGGATCTGATTGGTTTCATCATCATCCATCGGATCTACTGCAAACTCGATGTCACGGTCATGATCGAGAGTCTTTGTCTCAAATGCATTCTGATATGTACCGGCGTTGAAGGAACCAGCACGTGTGTGGTTCTTATAACCAGACACATTCATTGTCGGAATCTTCATAGTCTTTGCATTCAGCATTTTGACATCCTGATTGGTGTTGAACAGGTCATTGGAGAACAGTTCCTGATCATACAGAGATCTGATACGAGTATCAAACTGCTCTACATAGTTGATTACATTAGGCATTTTCTATTCCTCCTCATTTCTTTTTAATGCCGAAAGCTCTATCCAGTTCATCTTCAATAGAGCCTTGATTACCATTGCCGGAATTGCCACCGATCTGATGGAATCCGGTATTGGTTTCAGTTGTTCCCTTTAACTCCGGGAAATCTTTCAGCACAGCTTCAATTGCAGATTTCACTTTGGCATTGTCAATGCCGCCCTTCTCATCTGTCACATTCGTTGTGTCGATCAGCTTCTGAAGATAAGGGATCTTGTTGGCAGCAATGTTTAATCCGCCTGCCTGGATCATTACTGCAGAATTCAAACGTTCAGCAAATAACTGATTCTTCAGATCAGTATTTTCTGTCTGAAGAGTGTTCGTGAGGTTTGCTTTCTGTTCAGCCGCTTCTTTCTGCTTGGCCTTAAAGTCTGTAATTGCCGCTTCCAGTTCACTCCCGGATAAACCCTGCGATTGCAGATAACCCTTCAATGCGCTGTCAGAAGCTGCCTGTGATCGCTTGCTCAGAGTGTCAGCAAGTTTGTCATAATCGATATCGATACTCTGGGCAGTGGATCCAGATTCGTTTGCTGCCGGTTTGCCTTCAGGCGATTCCTGTTCAGCAAAGAACTGGATTTTCAGTGGATACTTCATTGCTGTTTTCATAAAATGTTTTCCTCCTATTGTTTCGGGTGTCTCCCTAGTCAAATGACCACGCACAGTTTTGTGCCATGTCGTGATTGGGCAAAAAGAAAAGCCGCTATTTCTTTTTCTTAGCGGCTGTCTTTACTCTTTCAGGCTCTGCTTCAACAAAGCCAAGTGTGATAAGGTATCGTGCTCTTTCCTCTGATACCTCAATGATCGTTCCTGGTGTCATTGTCATACTCTTTTCCCGGTCGTAGTATTTCTGTATAGCTTTTACTTTCATACTGCCTCCTATAAAACAGCATCAATGATCCCTTTTGCGAGATCCGCTGCCTTTTTCATAAGATTGTTTTCTTCAAGATATTCCAAACCCTTCAGCGTGATTTCCGGACGTGTCAGTTTCACCCTTGGGTACTGACATTCTATTGAATTCCAAGCTTCTCCGCCGGAGATGTAGCCTTCCTTCAAGAGCATTGCCATCAGCCTGGACCATTTCGGATCCGAAAGATTCAGATTCTTTGCGGAGAGGATATCCGGATCAAACTCTTCCAGATCCATAGATTTCTGCAAAATCCTGAGAACTCGGTATATAATTCTGAAATCTTCCATATTGCCTCCAATAGAAAAAAAGCCAACTCAGTTGAGCTGACTTTTTTAATACAATACTGACAATCGGTGGGACTGCCCTTCTCCCACATAGCAACCGTTACGGCCCGTGACCCGACAGATAATTCTTTCACCTCGATTGTCACTTATATTTTAGCATTACTTTTTAAACAAAGCCAGTATCTCCTCCGGAATATAAATAGCATTACCATTCTCATATGCTTTCTTGATTCTTTTTAATGTTTTTTTCATCCCTCGATATTGAAAGTGAAATAATTCATCTCCATTCACTGTAGGCTTCGTCACACCATCCAAATATCCTTCGTGAGAATTGGCCTTCTTAATGAAAATATATCCATTAGAAATCCTATCGTCTTTCAAAAGGATATCATAATTTAACACTTCACACAGTTGAAGCATCATTTTCTCTGTTAGGCTCCCCTCTCTGAAATGCTTATCAATAAAGTATGAAACATCTTTGCTTTTAACAATTACATTTTTACCAGTAATTGGATTGTTTCCCAGTAAATATATCGGTTTAAACATTTTTGTTATTTCATCTCTCGAAATACTAGGTGTATTCCGAAAAACAGTCATGATTGATGTTAAATCTGTTTTTAATTCTTCGATGCTATAAGGAGTGTCGGTGAATTCGGAATTCTTTGAGAGATTACTGTCATGGGGCCTTTCTGTCTCTATTTCTCTAACGACTTTTTTATCCAATCCCACCAGCTCAGCTTCCCGATCCGCATGCTCCCGGATCTTCGCTTCATCCAGAGATCCGACCTGCAGTCGCTTTTCCCGCTGGATAAGATTCTGATAATAGTTGTGATACCTTTCAGCATCCGGATGCTCTTTCAAATCCATAGTTTTTGAATCGTCCCTGGGATTGCCGGTGTCATTTAGGTCTAAGCCAGGATAATAAGTCGATGCTGTATGCCTGCAGTTCGGATGAAACAGTCCGCCCTCCATCGCTTTGGAAAGCAATGGATAGCCAAGCTTTTTTGCTTCTTCCTTCGTACCGCCTGAATATACATCATCGACATAGATCCTGCCCTGCCATGGCATACAAGTTGGAGAGCATGCTCCATAACTGGAGATCTTAACCAGGTGTATGCCCATAGCTGCCCTTTTATCGCCATCAGCCATAAGCCCTGCTCTCTTGTTTGCAGTTCTGAGAGCCATCTCAGCATATGTGGCAATATTCACTCGGCGGCCATCCTTGTATTCAATGCAGTTGATTCCCCGTTTCAGGAATTCATCTGTCGCCATATCGATTGCCTTATCGAGTGTGCCGGCACCGGAATTGAAATATGTCTGAGCGTTGAAAATCACTTTCCGGTACTGATCGTTCGTCATCCTGAGCATTGCGTGCTCAGCTTTTTTTAGATCATTGCCGGTTGATTTGATCAATGCCATCATTCTCCGATCATTGATTCCAAAAAAGCCCCCAGAAATTGCTTCTGAGGAGCTTCTTGATAATGACGGGTTGTTGATCATTTCTTCCAGAGACTGCCTCTCCTGCTCAAAATCCTGAAGCCCTGCAGTCTCTTTCAGCAGATTCTGAACTCGGTTATTAATCTGCGCAAATCTTTTCCCGAATATCTTCTCATTCTGCTGCTGAAACCGGCGCATATCTTTCAGCTGTTCAGCCTGCCACATGTTCCAGTTGATCCCTTCCTTCGTTTCCCACTCCTTGTGTTTGG
Source organism: Solobacterium sp. (assembly GCA_017404505.1). Classification (GTDB taxonomy): domain Bacteria; phylum Bacillota_I; class Bacilli_A; order Erysipelotrichales; family Erysipelotrichaceae; genus Bulleidia. Next base: position 16,617 of record JAFRCE010000016.1, read on the forward strand.
AAAGGTTTCTTTTCATGGATGCTATCAGCTCAAGTTCTATTCTTCGGAAGGCTTCCTGAATGTCATAATCCTGATCACTCATGTTTAACCTCCCATTGCTCTATCAATTGAGAATCAGATCGCTCTGAAGATCCGGTTCCTCCATGCTCTGAATACCTTGCTCCGCCTTAATGCGAGCCACCTCTTCTCTTTTCCAGTCATCGTCCTTCGAATCTCCATACATTTCATCAACACATGTTTCTGTAGACATGATGCCCTGTGTCTTTGCTTTTCCGACCGTTTCAACTACAGCTTCAAACGATGGATTTGCATATTCTCCGAAATTAATATCCACAGCCATATCCAACACTGCCGGATTCTCTTTTTGATTGTGAGAATCTACAGCCATCAGTGAATACCGAACAAGTTTCCTGATTGCCGGAGTCAATGCATCCACGATTGCATTTCGTGTATATAGAGTTGCTTTCTCTTTTTCACGCTGTGCTTCGGCGTTGTCAATTTTCTTCGTATCGATGCCCAATGTACTTGGGCTGATCAGGCCCTGTAGGCAGAGATCAAGGAATGTGATGTATGTCTGTAAATAGTTTTCTGCCGGAATGTCAGGCTGTTCTGTCTGAATCTTGTTCTGAGCATTCTCTGACATATCTCTGCCGACAGCAATCCAGTTGTTCTCGAAAGCGGAAGGAATGATATTTCTTCCATTGCCATCCTTCGGGACCATGCTGTCAGGAATATATGTCTGTGCTCTGCCCCTTCTGACTGCATCTGCCCACTGAGACACGATCTCATCAAATGCATCGAAGTCATATATCTTCCGGTCCAGAATACTCATGCCCCTTCCTGGATATTTCGGGCTGTCAAAGAACTTCAGCGGAACAGCCATCATGTAATTGCCTCTGGTCTTCATCCTGCCATCTGATCCCTCTGTATATCCGCCAAAGCCGACATTAACGAGTCCGCTTGTTTCCGGAAGAACACCGAGATCCGTCAATTCACCCCTTTGATCCAGCAGCTGATATTTGATATAACCCCAGCCATAATGTTCCAGAAGAGTGTATTTTCTCTTGTCTTTGTCCTTGAGGACCGTCTTGAAAATAACCTCTCGCAGCCTTTTTCTCTTGTAATCGAATTCCACTCGATCAGCCGGATAAAACTCAATGATCGGCTGGTCAGTCAATGAAGTATCGAAAGAGATTTTGAATGCGCCATCACCGGTAACCAATGTTTCCGAAATGGCCGTTTTGATCATGTCGCTGAAATTGTTCTCACTCTCATCAGCGATTGCTTCCCATTCTTCCTTGCGGTTCATTTTTCCTTCGCCGTCAGAATCAAGCTCTACTTCATTCATATCTCGGACAACGATATCCGTGAGGCGATCAACTATTAGCCCCGGCAGACCGGTATGGATCTTTCGGATCGGCTTAGAAGGAACCGATCCCCAGAACATCGCATCATCCTTATGAATGTTGTTATTTTTATATAACTGCTGCAGTTCATACGGATCACCACGCTGCCATAGCCGGTTCTTGGCGACATTTGTCTGATGATCCATCGCCTCTTCAACGATTACCGTATCCTTCTGCGCCGGGGTAATCTCCAGCCAACTCTGAATCATATTCTTCAGTCCCTCCATTAAACCCATAGTTACCTCGTTTCTATTCCGATCTTGTCTCGGAATGGCAGCCAACTGTACTGATTGGCATTAATCGTATGATCGTGACCATCTTCCGGTTCGTTCACTTTATCCTCCAGCCAGGAATAACTGTTCATCTCAGCAATATGATTCCGGCAGTGTTCCACCACCAGATACTGCCTTTTGGCAATCCATCCCAGCTGCATATTGATTCGGTCAATGATAGTTGTCTTCTTCCAGGCATTCACAAAATTGTAAATGCAGCCATTCTCCCTCTTGTACTTCTGGCATTCACTGATCGTTGCCTGATCAGCAGAATCAATGAATATGTCTTTTGCCAGGCCCCAGGCAATACGGTTCTTTTCCGCAAACTGTATGATCTGCCTGACTGTATCAGACGGGGCAACCGGCATACTCAACTCTGCATTGTTGATTACAAGCTCATCCAGGGTGATAAGCCGGCCATCCATTGTGATCCCCTGAAAGATCATTGCAATCGTATCCGGAGACTTCTGTGAGTAAGCTGTATCGACACCAATTGAGAAATACCGGTATTTATATCCTTCCGCATCCCGGAATGAAATGATATTATCCTTGCTGAAATTACTGAAAACGAGGCCGGTCGCCCTGCCTCGAAGTCCTTCTATTTTGTTCTTCCAGATCTTTGTGCCTCTGGGAGTGTTTGTCATAATCTTCTGCAGCTTCTCCGGAGTCAGTGCCAGGTTGTCTTTAAAGGCGAAAAACCAATGCACCCAGCCGGCTTTTTCAGGCTCTGTGAGCTCGTTCCTGATCTCAATGGGAGTTTCATCAGCCCACTCCGGAATCGGCCTGCTGCAGTTAATGTATTCACGGTATATGGTTAAAGAAGGATCATCCGGATTTAATGTAGCCATCAGATAATCACATCTCATTGCTGCTTCTCTTACGAACTCGATATCTGCTGTATTGATCTCATCGATATAAAGGCAGCCATACTGGCCGCCAAGTGCTTTCTTCCATTTCGCCTTATCAGCATACCCCATCACATAAACCACTTTGTCCCCGTTGTTTGTGTGAAAAAGAATATGCGGGATCTTCTCATCCTTAGTCCCGTTGCCGTTGTATTCCGCCAGGGATCCGAAGTCGTCAATGATGCCGAGGTCTTTGTTGATGATGTTCTTTTCGGCAGTGCCGGTGTCTTTGGCAGCGAGGATATGAAGCTTTTTTGTAGACTCAGCCACCTTCAGCATAAATTTAAATAAACCAACCGTGGTCTTGCCGGCTGATGTCGTGCCTTCCAAAAACTCTACCGGGGCATTGCAGCGGATAAAGGCTTTGTATTTATCAGAGAGCAAAAGTCTCTCAGTGCTCATTGCTGCCTCTCATCTGGGAGATCAGATCATCCAGCTTAGACTTCTCACTCTCACCGGCAGTGACCTCCACCTTCTTCTGAAACATTCCAAGATGATCACCAAGAAGCTTCAGGGCTGTATTTGCCCCTTTGCTGTCGAATGTGAACTCCGAATCTGAATCCACATAACAATGACGATCAGGATCCCATACCTGTACCGGCACAGCCTGCATGCATCTATCCTTTACAGTAATAAGATCCCTGACTACATCTTCTGCAGAAATCAGTGCTTTATGTGCCACTTTCTGCTGCAGCTCGCGCACGTACAGGGAAACATTAACATTTCCTAACAATCTCGCAGCCGCAGCTGAAGCAGTTTCAGGCTTTTTGCACCCCTTATATACCGCCATATATGCCCGGACGGGATCCAGATCTATCACATACTCTTCGCAGAATCGTCTCTGTTTTTCTGTCATCTGTATCACCGTCCTTTCATTGTCATTCGAAGGCATGGATTATGAATGAAGAATGTATGGGGGTAACATTCGCCATGCCTTGTAATGTAAAAAAGCGAAATCACCCATCAGGCAACTTCGCTTTTTCTACTTACGCGCATTGTATCACAGAATGTCAAGAGACAGTGTCTTTTTTAATTATTTCCTAAAATTGCTTTTAAAACTGATTTATTGCGTATAATATTCATGAACTTTTCTACTTCTACGTCGTTGTAATTACTGTTATATTCATTGATACACTCTTCAATCACAGTGATAGTTTTATCATAAGTGGTTTCTATTTTAATATTATTCAAAAAATCATCTACAGCTGTTTTATCATTAAAACTCTCCGGCCGCTCCGCTATTTCTTCTTTTAATGCATTCAATTTAGCGGTGGTGGAAATAATACAGCGAGATTGTAATTCGTCCTCAAACATTTTTTGCTTTTCTTTTTTCGTTTTTATGCTATCCCAATCTGTTGTACCTACACGTGCATAAACATCACCTACTAACCATCCAAGTTTCGCTTTAAATTCATCGCTCAACTCTAATCTTTTTGCTCTCAGGCACTCATCATAATGTTCTTGGCTTTTTAATGATATTGCAACTCTTAAATATGCGACCATCGTTTCAGGAAAATCTAGCATTTCTTCTTTATAAAGGAAAAAATATCCTTGCTCAGTATTATTGAACACTCTTTCAATCAGTTGCACTGCCGTTGTTTTTTTTCTTTCATCCAAAAATACCAGTCCATGAATTTTTGTGGCATATTTTTGGATTATTTGTTTTTCGAAGAAATCGTCAAGAGAACGTACCGCTGCCAATGTAATATATGGTGCTTTACACGATTTGTTTCCTCTTTTAACCAAATCACAACTCTGAGTAAGTACCATGAAATATTTATATTGTTCCTTCAAGAAATACGGATGTACATCTTCCATTATTTTTTTTATTTCATCCGTAGCAAAAAGAACGTCTCCTTGGCATAACGAAGTGACATCCATATCTTGTTTATATGTAAAATGTATTTTAGGACTATTATTCATTAATATGCCCCTAATTTTTTATTTAAGCTAAGGTACAATCGTTTTTTCTGCTCATCTTCTAAATCTCTATATTGTTTCCCTGTTAATTGCCTTCGATCAGAGCCGTCATAATAAACCTTAATATAATGAAAATCCTTCACTTCATCTTCTGTGTTATTATCATCAGAATTTTTTATATGAATGACAGTGGTAAACTTATAATAATTACTGTTTGTATTACTCATCTTCACTTTCCTCCATAATAAAACCAAAGGATTCTATTATTTCTTTTGTTCTCTCGAAGTGTTTAATAAATGTTTCTTTATTTATCTTAGGGTTTTCTTTTATACCCTGATAATCTTCATTGATGGATATCGATGTCATATTTGTATTTGTCGAAATACTAATGTTATAAATAATGTCTTTTTTTTCGATTTGCCTTCTTGAAGTCATTCCCAAAAGGTTAAATCCATTTCTAACTAGTCCTTTTTGACTATCTAGAGAGTCAATTTCTTTTGAAATTAACAGCGTATCTTCTTCCGTATAATTGGAATTTATGCCGTATGCAGATATTAATCTTTCTGGTATATTATTTAGAAAACTACAAACACATTCACTAAAATGTTCTAATTTATTATCATTCATCCCTTTAATTTGAAATACAATCTTTTTTTGATTCGGAATAATAATGATATCATCTACACCATATGAAATTGTAGCTTGCTCATCCTGTATACTTACGCCCATTTCAATTGAACTCTCTTTAAATACATTTTTTGAAAGCCAATCGAAATTAATATACTTTCTATTAAAATCGCCAACAAATACAATTGACAAAGTGTTTTCTACATATTTCATATTATTATACTCCTTATTGCATTTTCATATTATCACGCTTTTTTGCAATCTGAGCAAAAAAGAGCGTCCCTGTCACAGACGCTCCAGCACCCTTCTCAGCCCTTTTCTCACGCTATCCTTGTTGCTGTTCATTACTCGGGCAATTGCCCGCAGCGGATACCGTTTAAAGAATCTATACCATACCAGCCGCTTCTCCTCATCAGACAATGCAGCATTAATGATCCTCCTCTGCATCATGATCACGAATATGCGTTTCATTGCATATTCCATCTCCAGAGGCTGCAGCCGGATCAGTTTATCATCCCGCCGGGCCATACGCTGCAGTGCAGCATCTTCAATGTACACTTTCGGAGATGACTGATACTTGGCTTCTGCGCTTGATTTGATCCTTGGGGATGAGACACCGAAATTATCCTCAGATATCTCTGCCTTCATCTCCAGGATCTGGATGTAGAGCCGTGGAAGGTCTTCCTGGACATAATTCGCATAAGTTTCCATTTCTGAGCAAATCATCTCTAAACCCATCATGATATCTCATCCCCTTTCGTTTTATTATTCCCACCAGCCTAGTTCTTTCATCTGCTGGGTGATTGCCTTTATTTCAGCAGCATTCAATGGTGCAGGGAGACTGTGCCTCCTTTCACCAATATTTCCGACGGCCCACACAGAGACAAATCTTGATCCACCATGAAATGTTATTATTTCCTCACCAATATTTTTATCTTCACTTCTGTATTCAAGATATGGTTCATCCTGCGGAATCATAACATTCTGTGATCTCGGGACATTCAGAAAATGATGATCATAGAATTCATACCCCAGTGCTTCAAACATTTCTTTTGCTGTCATTCTTCATCCTCTGCGACTATGTCAAACTCATTTCCGATTGTTTTCAGCACATCTGCCAGATGACAGGCAACGGATTTCCACCATTCAGCCGGCCGGTCTTCTCCGATCTTTTCCCGTTCTTCTTCTGTCAGATCAGAGAAGCAGATATTCTGCCATTTACCGTCTCGCTCAATTCTGAAATATATTCCATCAAGATTTCTGTCCATTATCTTTCTCCTTCATCCATACTTCAATAAGTTCAATAACATCTACTGCTGTCAGCCATCCTTGCACAGAATCGTCAGTTTCTTCCGGTACAATCTGTCCATAGATTTCAAGTAAACCTTCCTCACAGCCATATGAGCCGAAATGACAGATTACATCCCACTCTCTTTTTCTCGGTTCAAAACACGGAACGCATATCATATGCTTATCTAGATAATTCGGAGGCGCCCATTCATCTACGCGCTCATACGAAATACCTTTCGTTTTCAGATATTTCTCAACCTTATTCAGCTGTGTTAGATCTCTTTTCATTTTTTTACCTTTCTGCTGATGGAATGCACCTATTTTCGAACTTCTTATATGCATCCAAATACCATTCATGTTTGTCTCCGTTATAAGTAAGCTCATAGTACATTCCGTCATAAAGATCGCTTGAAATAAGAAATTTCCAGTTCTGTAATGCTTTACACTTCCATACTGTGTAGACCTTAAACTCTGCCGGTTCATCTGATTTATCCAGATGCTCTCTGATGTATTCAATTACTATTTCATGCGCTTTGTATTCCATTATCTTTTTCCTTCCACTTCATCAATGATTTCGATCCTGATGTACAGTCCCGGAGTCCGGGAATAGATCTTGCAGATATGCTCCTCGCAAATCCTGGCATCATCATCCCAGAATCCCAATTCTGTCATGACATCGTATAAAGCCTTGTTCATGTTCTGTGTGTCCGGCTTCGTGATCTTTGGTTCTCCGTCATAGTGCTTCCCGGTGATTGGAAAGCACCACACAACCTTCACGAATAACGGCACCTTCATAAACGGTTTCTCCGGAGCATGCCTTGAAAGATATGCTCTGAGCATTGCCCTGGCTTCTTTCGCTTCCGGTTTCAGATATACCTGCTTGGTCTTGGTGTTGATACTTTTCTCCTGATCTGTAGCAGTCGGGAGTTTTTTCATCGGTATGAAGAATTTCATTTCACCCAATGATTCGCAGTTCATTCATCATCATTTCCGGACTGATTGTAAACTCCGGTAAGAAATTCGATTTTTCGACTCTCCTGCATAAGGTACCGATCTTGATCGCCCTGTGCATGAAAAGCTGAATGTTGTTTTTATCTTCCGCAACAGCCATAGCACCGTTATAGAACGGGATCCTGTCCGGCGGATATTTGTCCAGCCTTGCCAGCTGTTCATCCTGAATTGTTGTAGTACTCATTTTTCATCTCTCTCCTTTCCGGGGGTAGGGGGTCAAAGTCATGCGTTGTGTTGTATTGACAAGGGGAGCCCTCGACCCCTTGTCATATACACATCGCTATGACGGTGTGACACGCCGTACACATATTACGTAGTAATATGGTCTGTCTGTCGCGGGTTTGTGTCGCACCCTCCTCAATTATTTTTGTCGCGGGTGTCGCGGGTGTCGCGGGTTTGTGTCGCGGGTTCTGTCACGCGTCAATTTTAGATTTGTCGCGGGTGTCGCGGGAGGTGCGACATTATTTTTGTCACGGCTGTCGCGGGTTAATGTCACACCTTTTGACCGGTGATGAAATACCATCTTTTTCTGCTTTTTCACCGATGAATCTTCCGTTCGATTCTTTGATTCGCCTCCAAACAGTACGAACAGACACCCCCATTTCCTCCGCCAGCATTGACACAGTGATCTCTGAATTTTCATCCTCGTACAGGTTTTCATATGCGATTTCCAGTTCATTCAGCCGGTCATTCTTCTTTTCTTTTGGAGACTTCTGCTTTTCCTTCATCTTCTGCCAGGCGGGCTTTTCATCTTCTGTTTTCACATCTGCGAGAACACCGGTCTCATCTACTGTGTGCAGCGGGTAATCGAAATAAATGTTCCTGGGCTTCGGCTTCGGGAATTCCCTGAGTGTCATATCCAGCCGAAATGCTGTAACCTGCTGTGCCTTTTCCACAGCGTCAGAGCGCAACTGATCGACACGATCATCACCATTTGAATACTTCTTCCGGAATACTTTATATGCATGTGTTCCCATCTGTTTGGAACTCATGAAGTCATCATAAGGAATACTGCTGTAATACTCCGGATCCAGCTTTCTGATAGCTGCCTTAAAGTATTTGCAGATCATCTTATCTTCCAGGTAGTGTTCCACACCTTCATCCACAGGGAGCTCGATCATATCGATCATGGCATCCGGATCTCTGGCGAATACTCCTGAGCCAGATGCTCTGTCCATGGATCGTTTTTGTCCCTGGCTTCCTTTTGAGTGGTGATGGCAGTAGATAACTGCTGTATGAAGTTCAGTGGCCACCTTGTCGAATTGATTACAGAATTTACTCATGTCTTCTGCAGAGTTTTCATCGCCGGTTATGACCTTATAAATCGGATCCACAATAACTGCGATATAACCCTTCTTAGCGGCACGTCTGATCAGTTTGGGAGCCAGTTTATCCATCGGCACAGCCTTCCCTCTCAGATTCCATATATCGATGTCTGAGAGGTGTTTTGGCTGCACTTCCATAGCTTCGTATACATCTTTGAAACGATGCAGGCAGGAGGCGTTATCGACCTCCAGATTGACATACAGAACCTTTCCTCTTGTACATGGCCATCCCATCCAGGGCACCCCCTCAGCAATGGCTATGGCAAGTTCTATCAAGGCATATGTCTTGCCGGCTTTGGTACCGCCTACCATGAGCATCTTGTGGCCCTGTCTGAGGATGCCATGGATCAGTTCCGGAGATAGTTCCGGCATATTATTCCATGATGCTGCCAGTGTCTCCGGATCCGGAAGATCATCATTAATGGATTCGATATACTCCACCCATTCATCCCATGATTCCTTTCCGATGTTCGTAGCAATGAGGTACTGTTTATTATTACCTCTGTAGAATCCCGGCATTCTGGATAAACGGCTGGGATTTTTTGTGGATGTATCCACATCCAGTCCGTTCTTCTTGCATACCTTGAACAGGTAATCCACTTTTCGGGAATAATCCTTTTCATTGGATGCATCGACTCTGACGATGGCATGAATGGATTTGTTTCCGGAATGAACCAGAGCTGCGATCGGCAGTTCCAATTCCGTCATCAGAGCATACTGTTCACTCAGCTCTTGTGTATCTGACTCGATCAGGGCATATTTGAAATCGGTAATGTTGTCGATCTTGCCGCCGTTTCCATCCATGGGATTGAATGAGATCCATGCTCCGCAATTATGGTCATAGTCGTAGAAGACATCCTCGATTTGCTTTGCATTATCCAATTCTTCCAGAAGCCTTCCGGCAGTTCTGTCATAGTTCCTGTTCTGCGGATGATACTTGCCATCTTTGTCCTGGTAACACTGGGTGCAGTAGCTGACATGATCATTCGGACTGAATATCACGGAAATATATCTTCGGATGTCTTCGATCTGATTCCAATTCTCCGGGACCGGTACAGACTTGGCATCAATCATATCCTTGTCGATAACTTTGTAATAATCACTGACATCAATGATGTCTCCTTCATGGATTTCTCTTCCGGGAGAATCATCTTTTCCGAAATAACCTTCTGGCATGTACCCGCCGTCAATGGCCATCCGGAACAGTGTATTTTCTGTGATACCGGAGGAATTAAGTGTGTCCCATTTCTTCCAGCACTTGCCGTCATATCGTTTCGGATCACGCCTGGACCATTCATCCCACAGCATGCAGGAGTATCCGGCGGCTTTGATCGCCATTCCGATATTCAGCCATTCCTGATATGTACATGCTGCAGGATCAATGAATTGCAGCGCTTCACGGATTTCTTTCTCTTCAGCCATTTATGCCTCCTGCGGTACATATGTTGCCGGATCGATTCCTGCAGGGATCCTCCAGTTATTGGCAGAGATCCTTGCAATCATATTGTTGGCAGCTATAAAGGTCCAAACACCTACATGCTGAAATCCTCTGCCTTCAAGGAATCGGATCTGTTTCGGTGTCGTCAGACCTTCCATTCTTCTCTTTGCCAATTTATCCAGCAGCAGATCTGCCTTGCCGGCATTTTCCACTTCATCCGGGAATATTCCGTACTTCTCCAAAGCTTCTAACTGCTTCTGTGATGCCGGGCCCATCTGCCAGCCAAGTGTCGGTTCATAATTGGCAAGATCTTCTGCCTGGATACTCATTTCGAACTGGAGCGGATCCACAAGTTTCTTCTTGCGTTTCTTCATCGCTTCCAATTGTGCTGCCAGTCGTTCTTCACGGTCTTTCAGCACATCTTCTGAAGCCTGTTTCTCTGCCTTTTCAATGTCTTCCGGGCATCCTGCCTGGGCAAGGTTGTCCGTCATCTTCTGAGCAACTTCTTTGCTTTTGCAAATAATATCTGCCGGTCTGCAAAGTTCATGCTTCTCAGACAGCCATAGGAAGTCCAGGAGAAGCAATTCACTCTTTCCCGGAGAAAGTCTCGTGCCCCTTCCGACCATCTGGCAATACAGACTTCTGACCTTCGTAGGCCGCAGCACAACGATGCAGTCCACTGACGGGCAGTCCCATCCTTCTGTGAGCAGCATGCTGTTGCACAATATGTTATATTTCCCGTTATCGAAATCCCTGAGGATCTCTTCACGGTCTTCAGACATTCCATTTACTTCTGCAGCATGGAATCCATGCCGGTTCAGAATGTCTCTGAATTTCTGTGACGTCTTGATCAACGGCAGGAATACTACCGTCTTTCTGTCCTTGCAGAACTTCTCCATTTCTTCAGCGATCTGTTCCAGATACGGATCCAAAGCTGTATCGATAGATCCGAGAGTATAGTCTCCTGCCTGAGTTTTTAATCCGGACATATCCAGCTGAAGCGGAATCGTCTGCGCCATGATCTTGCAAAGGTATCCTTCCCTGATTGCCTGTACAATGGAATACTCATAAGCCAGGCTTTGAAAGACCTCCCCAAGATTCTTCATATCTCCTCTATCAGGGGTAGCTGTGACTCCAAGCACATTTGCACTTGGGAAGTGTTCCAGGATCCTCCTGTAGCCGTCTGTTATGGCATGGTGCGCTTCATCAACGACGATGGTGGAGAAGTAATCACCCGGAAACTTCTTAAGTCTCTGCGGCCTCTGAAGCGACTGTACAGAACCGATCACAACTCGGTTCCATTTTCCAAGACAGGTTTCTTCAGCCTTTTCCAGTGCACATGTCAGACCGGTCATTTTTCCAAGCTTATCAGCAGCCTGATTCAGCAGTTCACCGCGATGTGCCATGATCAGCACCCGGTCTCCTTCCCGTACTCTGTCTTCAACGACCTTTGAAAAAACCACTGTCTTTCCGGTACCTGTTGGAAGGACCAGCAGTGTCTTCTGAACACCGCTGGCCCATTCGTTCTCTATCGCTTGTCTGGCTTCTTCCTGATAAGGTCTCAGCTCTGTCAGCATCAGAAATTGCCGCTCTGCCATGCAGGAGTATTATTCTGTGCATTCGGTACAGCTGATGCAGGTACAGAATCCTTCGGATACAGTCTCTGAATGTTGTTGTACCGTCTCTGTTCATCCACCGGCTTATTCCTGTCATCCTGATGGATTCTGTGATTCACCTTCAGATAACCGGTTTTTCCGATGATGACTTCTGGTCTCCAGTCGAAAGTAAGAGGTTCACCCTTTCTGTGATTACCGATGGAATCATAGAACTGTGCGATCATACCGGTGCAGGCTCTGGAATTCCACATGAACAGATTGTGATCCAGATCCACCTGTTCTCCATCTTCAGGATTAATCACTCTCAGTTTCAGCACGATCTGTTTACACGGACCGATCTTACCTGTACTCTTCGGACCTGGCTGATATCTCTTGGTTTCGAGATTCACAACGGTGAATGAATAATCGCCTTCCGGCAGCAGCACATAACCTTTGTCATAATCTCCGAGATCTGCAGCAGAGTATGTTGAACCATCCTGAAGTTCTCCGCCTTCCATCTGATTCTGTGCCGGTGCAGTGTATGCCGGCTGTGTTCCATAAGGGTTGTTATACATTGTCATTTTTCATGTCCTCTTCTTTCTCTAAAATGGTAATTCTCTATCTTCCTGGATCATCTGCATGACAGACGGCCATGCACCTACCAGGCATCCTGCAATAAAGTCTTCGGGATAATTGCTTACCGGCATATCCTTCGGGAAATATCCCTTTTTCCCGACTGCTGTCTGGATTTCTTCCGGATGCACCATATTTGCTTTCATGAGATCCTGCAGAGCTTTCGGAAGTCTTGCAAGTTCTGTTTCTTCGTCCGGTGTAAACGGCTTAGGCTGCCATACGTATTTGGTGGGATTATTCACTGCTTCCTGCGGAGTCGGAACCGGTACCAGTTCTGTATGATCGACCACCTGAACATTCTCAACGCCGAACAGTTCCTTCACCTTTTCCTCTGCAGTTTTTTCTGTCTGGAACAGATGAGCAATGGCTGAGAACTCCAGCGGAAGTTCATCCGGAAGACCAAACCGGTTTTTGGCATCCCATGCTGCTGTGTGATTTGCATACATCACTCTCTGCCGGCCGCCGGTAACTTTTGTTTTCTTTGTCTTGGAATCCTCAATGACAAACTGCTTGTAATTGAGGAAGAGAACCATATCAGCCCACTCTTTCACCAGCTGAGAATTATTTCCATTCTTCGCTGTCTTCAGTTTCAGTTCATACCGATCATAAGCACCCTGCTCATCCGGCAGTGTTACTGTTCGGATATTCATATGAGCGGTCAGGACAACATTGATTCCCCGATCCCTGACATTATTCAGAAGGTTCAGAAGTCTGCCGATCTCTTCATGGAGATAGGTATACCCTTTCGACCATCCGAAATCTTCGATTCCTTTTACCTGATACTGTGCGCAGATCATTTCAATCGCTTTCGCTTCTGCCCAGTCAATTGTGTCAATGACCAGTGTCTTGCAGCATGATGGATCCTGAATGACCTGCTGGACTTCCATGATCAGCTGCTGCCATGATGTCGGTCTGGGGAATCTGGACACGTTGTCCATATAATCTGTTCCACCTTCACAGTCGATGAACAGCGGATCCGGGAACTGTGCAGCAAGAGTAGTCTTACCGACACCTTCAACGCCATAGATAAGGACTCTGAGTGCCTTGTGCTGTTTTCCTCTGATGATCTCAAACGGCATTATTCTTCCTCCAGCGGAAGTCTTTCTTCCAAGCGTCTGACTTTCATCTCCCTGGCTTCATCCAGTTCAGCTTTTGTGAAATCGAAGATCAGCTGCAGCTGGTCGAGCATGATCGAAACATCGACCATTTCTTCCCGGATATTGTTCAGACAGCGCTGAACCTTTCTCTTGTCATTGCTCTGATAGGTAATAACTCTGTGGTATTTACTCAGTGCTTTGATCAGTTCAGCACACTCTTCCTGTGCGACCCTGGTCTGTTCATCGCTTCCAAACACACCGATCGCACTTGCGAAAATTTTCCTATCTCTCTTATTCATCAAAATTTACCTGCTTCCCATGTCGGTTCCGGCTTCTTCATCATTTCCGCCGGTTTAATATCTGAATCCGCTGTTTTATTGCCCTGATGGTCTACTGAGTATCCATCCTCGATGAAAATCGTGCATTCATCACCGGTACTGACTCTTGTGGCGATGGCCTGTAAGCCTTCCTTTTCGAGCCACTTACCAAAGTCTTTCAGCGTATCCAGATCCATCTGTTCCAGTTTGTCCAGGAGTACAAACCCGCATTTCGGATTCAGTTTCCGAACAATGGCCGCTGAGACCTTCAGCTGATCAGATCCGGACATGTTATCCCAGGGCTGGCCGTTGTATAACAGTGCCCCATGATCGATGCCCAGACCTTCAAGAGGCATGGCAGCACCATCCAAAAGCTTCAGCCGTTCCGCCCTCACTGCATTGATCTCTGCAGATAGGGAATCATACTTTTTCTCATATTCCTCCGCTTCCATCTGGGCCTGTTCTTTGGCCAGATTGTCACGAACTTTTGCGTTAATCGAATCGATCTCCGCGATGTTCCTTTCCAGTTCAGCAGTAGACTCATCCTGCAGATCCTTGGCATCGGTCTGGGCGATCTTCAGATCTTCTTCCAGCTGCCGGTGCCTTTCTTTTGCTTCTGCCAGCCTGGCTTCCAGATCCTTTACTACTCCATATGCATTCGCACACTGATTCGAAATCAGGGATACCCGTTCCCGCTTCTTCTGGTTCTCACCGTTCCGGGCAAGGATCTCCTGTTGCTGTTTGATCATTTCGGAAGCGGAGATCATCGAATCCGGCACACCATCCCACTGTGTCATCTGCTCGGCATGTCCCTTCTTTTCTTTGGCAATTCTGCCGATAGCCAGTCTCTCATTCGAAAGCCTGTCTTCTTCCTGGTCAAACTTTGCCAGCTGATCACCCACCCCGATGATCTGCAGAAGCGTCTTCGCCTTTTCCTTGTCATTGGCATTCATGAATTTCGGAAGATCCAGAGCAAACTGACTGATGAAACTGTTCAGCAATGCCTGCCCGGCCTTGTTCCCGGAAGGATCTGTTACCTTCAGAGTGCTGTTTTTGCCGGCACGTTCCACAACGATTCCGTTGTTGAGAATGATCTTCATGTGAGGAGCAAGCATGGACCCCTCTCTTGCCACATTGGATGGCTTATAATCGCCGCCGCCCAATGTATATGTGATTGCATCCAGAACACTTGTCTTGCCCTGGTTATTCTTTCCTCCGATCACTGTCAGACCGGAAGCTGTAGGTTCCAGTTTGACAGCCTTGACTCTCTTTACGT
This sequence comes from Solobacterium sp., assembly GCA_017404505.1. Lineage (GTDB taxonomy): Bacteria > Bacillota_I > Bacilli_A > Erysipelotrichales > Erysipelotrichaceae > Bulleidia. The sequence goes on from JAFRCE010000016.1 coordinate 31,729, forward strand.
TCTCCAGTTCAAGACTGTTGATCTTCACCGATTCGTTCATCTTCTCCCTCATTTCCTGTGTCGCCACTTCGAACAGATTCACTCCGCTCATTTCCGCTTTCTTCATAGGCCTCCTTCACTTTTTCGTTGGCATATATCTCCAGCCGCCGTTTTGCTGCAACATATCTGTTCTGAACATCTATTAGCCGGGCCTGCATTTCTTTGAGTTCCTGCCTCTGAGCCTCGATCTCCAGAGTTTTGCGCTGAATGAAATCCTTCTGGGCAAAGATCAGCTGCCTGGTGTCGATGATTTCTCTCTGACATTCCCGGATCTTCTTATTTGCACTTCGAATCTCATCGATACATGCCCAGATGACAAATGCCATTACCATAAGTAACGCAGCCACAATCACACCTATGAACACTTTCAGTACCCCACATCCGGAAGCTTTGATAATGTTGACCGGATGCGGTCTGCTTCTCTGTATTCAGTGCACTGTCTCATGACTGTTTCAGCCCGCTGCAGAGCTTGTCTTGCTGTCCGGATACCATCTACCAGCTGCATGTTCTTATGTGTGATACGGACGACTTCTGCGGCCGGATTGAGCCACTTCTCAAGCTCATTGATCTCATCCTCATAATCGATGCACATAGCATCGGCTTTTCCTCCGAACATGTCCTCCGGATATTTGTCATGCAGCACTTCAATACGGTCCTTAAGCTTCTGGATCCGTTTCCGGATTACATCCTGGGATTTCTCGATTGTCTTCTTGTACTGATTCATACGATTTTCTTTGCCTCTTTCCAGATGTCTTCAATCATGTGATTCTCTGATGTGCCATAAGTAAGGCATTCATGATTTGTGTCATATTCATAGAAAGAATGACCTGAAAAGTCCACTTCAGGCTCATGACCTGTGTAAACAGCAATCATGTCTTTGATACGCTTGTGGCATACATCCACAAAATGACAGTCACCGAAATCCAGACGGTATACTTTGACATATTCACCGTCCTGGACGAGTCTCCAATTGCAGCGGTTGGTGATGTATTCCCCTGCCTGCTTCTTCGTCATTCTCATAACAGCCCTCCGATCTGGGCAATGGCAGCCATCGTAAGCATGATCATTGAGGTAATGAACATCAGAACATTCAGGTCTTCGACATCCTCTTTGGTATAGGTGTCAGATAATTTGATGAATTTCATTTTTCTCCTCCTGTGATAGAATGGAGGTGATCTTTTTAGATCACCTAGTCTCTTGCGGTACGCTCTGCAAAGCTGCCGCATTTTTATTTGCCATTACCGGCTGGGACTCCTTGCGTTTCCGTTCCATGTAAGCCAGGAACGAAGCGCAGAGGATATCCCAGTCAGTTTTGGGGATCTTCTTCGCATCGATCTGCTTCATCTCCCTCTCCTTTCTCACACCATTTTTTCTATGCCGATCTCTTCTTTGTCTTCTTTGAGTTTCATCATTCTGCCGTCAACCACGACAACGAAACCTCTGCGGACAATTCCTCTGACGCCACCCTTGGTGTTCTCTTCCACTTCTGTGAAATGGGCGATGATCTCACCATTCTCGTCATAAATAAGTACCGATTTCATGAGCTTCCTCCTTTCTGTTTTCTGACTGCGACTAACTTCTTTGGATCTCACGCTTTTAAATTAATCGCTTAATGAATGTGAATATAATTCACTCTTCATCGTAAAAAATAATGAATTATCTGGGAGATGTAACAACTCACACATCTTTCGAATCTCGCTCGCTTTAAACTCCGTTTTGTTGTTAAGTTTCAAAAGAAAGCCCTGTTCCGAAAGACCGAGTGCTTTTGCAACATCTCTTTTAGATAATCCATTGCGCCTGATTTCCAATTCTAACTGAAGTGTATCCGCCATCCCGATCTCCTTTCCGTGAATTATATTCACATTCATATCTTAATTCGTTAGTGAATGTGAGTCAACAATTTATTTCAAAAAATTAAAAATAATTTGAATTTAATTCACCATCGCTATAAGATAAAGACACGAAGGGATTTTGAATTATGGATATCTTATACGAAAACATTAAAAGGATGCGCAAGGAGCGCAAATGGTCTCAGGAAGAATTGGCATTACGCACTGGTTACACAGATAGAAGCAGCATTGCCAAAATAGAAAAAGGTGAAGTAGATCTTGGACAATCTAAGATCCAGGCTTTTGCTGACGCCTTTGGTGTTACTCCTCAGTATCTCATGGGATATCCAGAGTCCTCCCCTCGCCCAACACTGCCTGAATTCAAAACCGCTCAGGAAGCCATCAAGTTCATACTGGAAGTTCCGATGGTTGCCCAGTTCGGTGGATATAATCTCGATACCATGTCTGACCAGGAACTGATCGATATGGCGAACCTTGTTGCCCAGCTGATCCGTGGGGTTGCCGTCAGCAATACCGGCAAGGGAGAGAATGATGATGAGCCATAAACAGTAAAGGAGGGCAATTGAATAGATCATGGATATCGTCAGTACCATCTACAGGTCGATAAAAGCATTACCGTCACAAAACATCTATGAATTATTGAGTCACTATAACATCGAGGTTCATTATGAACCTCTGCTTATCCCTTATGGTCGGGAATCCATGATATTGTCCTCTGATACTGGACACACTGTCATCTTTTTACGACCAATCTCGGATAAGAATTATGCAGAGTTTCTGCTCTGGCATGAACTGGCACACTATGTGCTGCACTACAAGCCAAACATGAAGATGAATTACTTCCTATCCACTCGCTGGATGGAAGTTGAAATGCAGGCAAATCTTTTTGCCACTATAGGCCTGCTGCTGAATGAGAACATATCCGGATCAGATCCAGTCCAGATTGCCATCAGCAAAGGCATTCCCTCTCCCATTGCCGAAGATACCGTAAGACGTATTCTGGCATGGGCACAAAGAATATACTAATAAAAAATGATCCCAGCGTGTTGCAGCACTCTGAGATCAGCATAGTAAGTATCCTGGTGTGGGTCTTTACTATACCTACATTTTATCAGAAATGGAGGCTATTATGAAAAAAACTACAGAAATGAACCTGATACCGGCAGTAATATATGCCCGGTATTCATCCCAGGGCCAGCGTGAAGAATCCATTGAGGGACAGCTACGTGAATGCCGGCACTGGGCTGAGCAGAACGGTTATAGCGTTATAGGTGAATATTGTGACAAAGCCAAGACCGGCAGATCAGACAACCGGCCGGAATTTCAAAGGATGATCAAAGATTCCAACAAGCATCTGTTTCAGGCTGTGATCTGCTGGAAGGTCGATAGATTTGCCCGTAACCGGTACGATTCGGCCATGTACAAAGCCAAGCTCCGGAAGAATGATGTCCAGGTCGTCTATGCCATGGAGACCATTGCAGACGGCGCAGAGGGCATTGTACTGGAGTCTCTTTTGGAAGGAATGGCGGAATACTATTCTGCAAACCTTTCGGAGAATGTAAAACGCGGCAACTATGATTCGGCACTCGAATATAAGACTCTGGGTCATCCAATGCTGGGTTATACCATTGATTCTACGAGCCATTATCAGATAGATCCGAACACAGCTCCGATTGTCCGCCGGATCTTCGAGGAATATGCCTCCGGAAAACCGACTGTACAGATCTGCAAGGACCTGAACAATGATGGCTGCAGGACGCTTCGAGGTGGATTATTCAATAACTCCAGCATTACCCGGATCGTACAGAACGAGAAATATATCGGCACATACCGGTATATGGATATCTATGCAGAGAATGTCATCCCGGCAATCGTGAGCAAGGAATTGTTTCAAAAATGCCAGCCGATCATCACAAAACGGAAGACAGCCCCTGCTGCCTCCCGGAATGCACATTACATACTTGTACCTAAACTGCATTGCGGTTTATGCGGAAGTCCTATGACGGGAGAATCAGCCAACAGCAGAGGCCAGGTCTACTACTATTACTCCTGTGCTGCCATGCGCAAGCACCATACATGTAAGAAAAAAAGAGTCAATAAAGATCTTCTGGAACAAATCGTAGTGAATGCAGTATTCGACGCAATCAATGATGAAGAGTTTATCACGGAATTTATCGACAGGCTTCTTGAATATGCCCGGAAGCAGAATGACGGCAGCATGCTGCTGGTTCTGGAAGATCGGAAGAAGGATGCTGAAAAAGCAATCCGGAATCTCCTGAGTCTGCTCGAATCTGGTCTGGAGTCTGCTTCTATCAAATCCCGTCTGATCGAACTGGAGTCAGACCTGAAGTCTCTGGAAAAGAGCATTGCCAGAGAACAGATGGAAAAACCACATTACAGCGAAGATGAGATCAGATGGTGGTTCCATCAGTTGAGATCCGGAGGAATAAAAGAAGATGAAACATTCTGCTCGCAGCTGATCGAAAGCCTGGTCAATTCAATTTACCTCTATGAAGATAAGATCATCATTGTTTTTAACCACTCGGGCAGCAATAATAAGATTACACTGAAGAACATTAAGGATCTCCTGAAGGAGTCCGGCACTTCGTCTTTAGAAGCATCAGCCGCGCCATAAAAAGAGCAAGGCATGAAGCCATTGCTCTTTTTTATACCATCAGTTTCAGTTTCGCATCGAGCAGTTCCAGACGGATATGGGAAGACATGAATTCGATTTCACCGTCGGTATGGACCCAGACCGGTGTATCCGTCTCGATTTCCGCTTTTTTTGTCTTTCGGACTTCCACCCCTTTGAACTTCACGTGCGAGCCGGTATAGGCATACGGGAAGATCCGGAAGAAATCAAACTGGGAAAGATGATCGGCAATGCACAGATCCAGCAGAGAATCCGCCGGATCGGCATCCGGTCCGAATTTGAAGCCGCCGCCTTCATAGGCGGTATTCATACCGACCGCCAGCAGAAGCTTGCTGTATTCTCGGACTTCCCCGTCATCCAGCGTGATCTTCACCACCGAACGGCGGGCCGTGAAGATCTGATGCAGAGCCACCCAGATATAGATCTGTCTTCCCATATGCAGCAGATTCAGAGCTTTCTTGGCGCCGGCCCGCTGCACTTCCTCACAGATCGCCGCATCGAAGCCGATGCCGCTGCTGATATTGAACAGCCGGAAGTCTCTGCCCGGGGCCGGATTGCCGTCTTTGTCAAAGCGGTTCAGATACGTCATTTTACCGATATTGACCCTTCTTCTTACCGTGTTGTCTTTCAGCATTTTCACGATTTCCAGCGGATCGGAAGGAACGTTCAGCGCTTTGGCATAGTCATTGCCGGACCCGCTTGGCACAAAGGCCAGACGGACTCTGGCAAAGTCACGGATGCCGTTGACGGCCAGATTCAGGGAACCGTCACCGCCGATGATCAGCAGATCAACGTCTTTGTCCTCTGCCGTCAGATCGGCGGCGATCTCGTCAATACCGTAATTCAGTTCGGAAAAATGCTCACGGTAATCGATGTGATACTGTTCCAGATATTCTTTTGTTTTCTGCCAGGTTTTCATGGTTCTGCCACCGGCACCGGCAGGATTGATAATCACTTCAAACATTCTGTATTTCCTCGTCCGCAAAGGCCAGATCCGTCATTTCACCGTCTTTGGCGATGACACAGCCGGGATAGATCTTTTCGATTTCCTCCAGATAGATTTCCGGTTCCTTGACCGAAGGAGAATAGTGGGTAAACCACAGTCTTGCCGCTTTGGCCCGGCTGGCGATCTCCGCTGCTTCCTGCATCAGCATGTGCTTGTTTTTCTTTGCCTTTTCCAGGCATTCCGGATCGCCGTACATGCCTTCGGCTATGAGCAGATCCGCATTTTCAGCATGCGTGACGAGCGCCTCAGTCGGCCGCGTGTCCGTCGCGTAAACCAGTTTCAGACCCTTTCTTTCCTCGGCAAGGACCTGCTCCGGCTCATAAACTGTGCCTTCGTACGTTACCGTCTCGCCTTTCTGCAGACGGCTCCAGATCCGCATCGGCACGTTGTTCGCCAGCGCTTTTTCCTTGTCAAAACGGCGTCCTCTTGGCAGGCGGAATTCGTATCCGTAGGTCCGCACACTGTGGCGCAGCGCAAATGCCGTGACATTCATGCCGCCGGCTTTAAAACCGACCTCGTCTTCTTTCAGTTCGGCATAATGCACTTCGAAAGGCACATAGCGGGCAATGGCGAACACGCCGTCCAGGAATTCTTTCAGGCCCTGGGGACCGATGATCGTGACCGGTTCCGTCCTTTCGCTCTTGGCCATCGTCAGTAAAAGACCCGGCAGACCGGCGGTATGGTCGGCATGGAAATGCGTTAAAAGAATCGTGCCGATCTGTTTGCACGAGTATTTCTGTTTATGCAGGGCGATCTGTGTCCCTTCGCCGCAGTCGATCAGAATTTCTTCACCGCGGCAGCGAAGCAGGCACGACGTCAGCCATCTTTCCGGCAGCGGTACCGTGCCGCCGGTGCCAAGCAGACAGACTTCAAGCATTTCCTACCTTCTTTCTTCTGTACTATGGTATCACATCTCGCACTTTCCCAAACACAAAAAAAGGAAGCGGCCCATTCCGGTTGCTTCCTTGCCGATCGTGTTTATTCCGCTTCGGTGATTTCATTGAGAACTCTCGCAAAGTCCGCGTCATACGCCGCCTGTTCTGCGCGGCGCTGTTCGTCGTTCCACTTCGTGATCTTTTCCGCGCGAAGCCAGCGGAGCTGCCGTACCGCCTTTTCCGTTTTGAGGGCAACCTGGGTATATTCCGGTCCGATCATCAGCAGTTTCATGGCATCTGACGGTTGCAGAAAACCGCTGCTGATAATGCCGAGCGTTTCAAAGATCGTATCATTGGCAATCGGTCCGATCACGACATCCGCACTGAGACTGTCCTCTGCCCGGCGGTTATGAAAGATGTAGTGAAACCAGTCTTCGTCACGGCGGAAGCGGTGGATCCGCAGACCTTCCTCATCCAGCTCATATTCATTTACCACGGCATTCGCACCGGCCCAGCGATACGCGAAATCCATATCCGGTGTCAGATAAAAGCCCGGCCCGAAATCAGCATTTTTCCGGCCATGGCCGACATCCGGTTCACGGATCTCCATTTTACCTGTATGAAACAGTTTCATCTTCCTTACCTCACTGCCTTTCTCTTTCTAGCCGTGATCACAGCCGCCGCAAAAAGAAGGTTTTGTACATAATACATCTTACCTCATCTTTACGCCGGGCAGCCGCCGCACACTCCTGCCGGGCAAGGTGCAAAAATGCCCCTGAGCCATTTGACCCAGAGGCATTTCCTTCTGACAGATTACCCGGTGATCAGATTTCCTTGATCAGCTGGGAAAGCTTCGGCATCATCTGCTGTTTGCGGGAGATGATATTCGGATCGAAGCCGGAATGATCGTCGAAGATCGTTTCGACGATATCCTTCATGACATAGGAGAGCGGTCCGTAGAAGACAAACTGCGAGCCTTCGCCCATGACGTCGGTAAACAGCATGACCAGCAGGTCGAGGTTCTTCTGAACCTGTTCCTGTTCCATGTTGGCGCGGAATTCCGGCAGGAGTTTCTGAACGTCCTCGATATGGTTGTAGTTCGTCTGGCCGATGGCGATCTTATGCTTGCCGATCTCGTAATTCTTCAGGTCGCGGTTGAGGATCTCATGCGGAGTGGAGTCCTTCAGGGCAACGGAAGCGCCGAGCATTTCCCTGGCATACGCGTCGATATCCGTAATTCCGGCTCTGGCGGCCAGCCATCTGACGGTCTGCCGGTCTTCGTCGGTCGTCGTCGCGGAACGGAAATTCAGTGTGTCGGAAAGAATTGCCGACATCATGATGCCGCTGATCTGGGCGTCGGGAAGCAGACCGTTTTCCTTGTAAAGCTTGGAAATGATCGTGCAGGTGCATCCGCAGCGGTGGTTGCGGTATTCAATCGGCAGATCGGTCTGGATGTTGCCGATATGATGGTGGTCGACGATGGCGACGATCTGGGCTTTGTCAATGTTGCCGATCGACTGGTTGACAGCGCTGTGGTCGACAAGGGCGATCTTGCGGCGGTTATAGCTGCGGGTGTGATAGCGGGAAATCGCGCCGACGATATATCCGTTATCGTCCAGGACCGGATAGCTTCTGACACGGGTGTTCGCCATCTTGGCAGCTACGTCTTCGACATATTCATTCTGGTTGAAGGACATGACATTCCTCGTCATGACCTGGGATATGCTGTAACTCTCGGTGATCACCTTGGCGGTATGCATCGTGTCCTGCTCGGTCGTGATCAGTCCGCAGCCCTTCTCTCTGGCAAGTTCGACGACTTCGTTGCTGACGGTCTGGCCGCAGGTAATCACCAGACACCTGGCGCCGATCTCAATCAGTTTTTTCTGCATATCCTCATCCGAGGAAAGGATCGAGATGCCGCCGGCCAGGTCGAAGCGGGACAGTTCCCATTCCTGTACCGTGATGATATGCACGATACCGTTCTGTGAGAACTCGTCCGGGGCAAATCTGATCTCGCCGCCGATCGTGCGGGCGATCTTTTCCAGAGAGGCTGTCGACATCAGACGGTGGAGACTGAGATCATTGTCGGTCCGGATGCGGGAAAGGTCACTGGTAGAGCAGAGCCCGCACAGCTTATCGTCGTCGTCCACGACAAACAGTGATTTGTTCTGTGTATGCAGCATGACATGCCAGGCATGATGGACCGTCTCATTTTTGTGGATCTTGGTCGGCTTGTCCATGTCGATATCGCTCAGCATGGCCCGGGCATCAGTCATCAGGAGAGGGTTCTCCAGACCAAACCGCTTCAGAATAAATTTGGTTTCTTCATTCAGAGGTCCCTGGCGGCAGGCAACGGCTGTCTGGCCGGTCCGGTTCAGAAGATCGGTGTAGGCAATGGACGCACAGATGGCATCGCTGTCGGGATGTCTGTGTCCTGTAACATAAATCGTATTATTCATATCTGCACCTCAAAGATTATTGAATATAGGAAAACACATTGTAATGTGCTTCATGCTGGCTGCTTTCATTTTCTTCACCAAGAAGAATCGCGCCGGTACACCCGTAGCCGGAAGGCACACCGCAGGCGCTGCTCAGTTCGCGAAAGGAAGGATCCTGAAAGACCCTGAGGGCAAACGGGGCGTACTGTGATGCGATTTTCTGCCGTTCTGCTTCGGCTGCCATGGCATGCAGGGAGAACAGTGATTCGGCTCTTGCGGAAGGACTGCTCAGACGGGCAAAAGCCACGACAAGCAGCGGCGCGTTTCTTCCCGCGCCTTTCTCGTCCGCCAGCAGTTCCAGTTCCCTGATCATGTCAGGACGCATGATAAAGACGAAAAAAGAATCCTGTCCGGGCGCAAAGCCGCTGATGTGCACGGCAGCTTCTTCCAGGTCATGGATCAGCCGGCCATCGGGTTTCTGGTCTGTAAACGAAAGGATTTCTTTTCTCATTTCTGCCTCAGTATGTCAGTATTTCATTTCCTGTTTCGGTAATCAGAATCGTGTGTTCCCACTGCGCGCTGTCACTGCCGTCCGCTGTGTAGATCGTCCAGTCATTATACGGATCGATCACGACACCGGCTTTGCCGGCATTGATCATCGGTTCAATGGTGATGATCATACCCGGAACCAGAACCATGCCGCTTCCCTTCTTGCCGATATGGGAAACGAAAGGATCCTCATGGAATTCCAGGCCGACACCATGGCCGCCCAGTTCCCTGACGACACTGTAGCCCAGTGAACGGGCATATTTTGAAATGGCATAGCCGATATCACCGACTGTCGCCCATGGCTGGGCTGCCGCAATGCCGATTTCGAGACATTTCTTTGTCTCTTCGACAAGTTTTTTTCTTTCCGGCGATACATTGCCGATCATGAACATGCGGCTGGCATCCGCGTAATAGCCATCCAGAATGGTCGTACAGTCAACATTGATAATATCGCCGTCATGGAGTTTCTTCAGGCGGGAAGGAATGCCATGGCACACTTCTTCATTGATCGAAGTGCAGACACTCTTCGGGTAGCCTTCATAATTGAGCGGCGCGCAGATGGCACCTTTTTCTTTTGTATACTCGGCGACGATACGGTCGATATCCTGGGTGTTCATACCGGCCCTGATCTGTTTTGCGACTTCGTCCAGCACACCGGTGTTGATCACGCCTGCTTTGCGGATCCCTTCGATCTGGGACGGACGCTTGATGTATTTTTCTTCCGGCAGGATCATTCTGCGGCGGCGACATTCCGCCATCTTTTCCCTGATATGTTCCGGAATCGGTTCATCTATGTCAATCTGTTTCCAACGTTCTTCGTACATGCTTTCCTTGCTTTCTAATTGTTCTGAGTCGTACTGCCGAATCCGCCTGTCCGCACGGCTTCCGCCTCATCGTCCTCGGTGATTCCGAAAGGCAGGAACAGTCCCTGCACCATGCCGCTGCCGGCCGGGATGCAGACTTCCTTCCCCTCTCGTGAATCATTGATCATCTTGCACAGAATATGACCTTCGTTCTGCGCATGATAATAGTCACTGTCAATGATGCCGGCCGTGTTGTCCAGCTGGAAACGGTATTTGAACCCCAGTGAACTGCGCGGAAAAAGGATCAGTACATACCCTGTCTCTATTTTAGCACGAATACCGGTCGGAATTAGTTTTTCCTTACCAACCGCAACGGAAAGCGCACAGGGCGCGTAAAAATCATAGCCGGCGGAACCGGCTGTCGCCCTTCTGGGCAGCTGGATGGCGTCATAGATCCGGCGTACTTCTTCTTCCGGTTTGCCGGCTTCAAACAATTCCCAGTCTTTGCGAAACTGCGCAAAACTGACTTTTTCAAATACTGCTATTCTTTTCATATTCTTCACTCCCAGGCCAGTTCCTTCATCATAAACGCGGCCAGCTCTGACAGAGCATACTCAAAGGGTGCCACCGTCAGTATAACATTCTCAAAACCGGCCATGTGATCCGGGTAGAAATGACAGTGGATCAGCTTGGCGATGATGCCGAAGGTATCCAGCGACGTCAGATACGAGGCAATGTCCACGACATTCAGAGAAGGCACGAAATAGTCTTCGTTCAGTGCTTCCGAGAACGCGGCCAGGATCCGGTTTCTCGCCTCTTCGTATGTATAGACTTTGACTTCCTCAAGCGAGCAGGCGTCCATCAGCGCGTCCAGCATGCCGTAGAGATACTGGCGGGGATGCAGATGATCGACATGAAGCTGGCTCTTCAGACGGTCGGTAATGACCTGGCGGGAATTCAGCTGCTCGCTGAGATTGCCGGCCAGCGCCACTCTTGTCTCCAGCATCATGACACTGCGGTACCATTCGTCAAAGAAAGCCGGCCGGTGAAACGGCGAGAACGCGTAGCGTTCACCATACAGAATGCCGAACTTTTTCATGACGTCCAGATAGCCGCACCGTCTGGCCTGGTTCATCTTCACCTTGTCAAAATCAAGAAAGCTGAACAGATCTTTATGCGGTTTGATATAGACGATATTCTCACGGCCGATGAAATTCGGATGAGCTGGTGTGCTTTCCAGATCGATAGCGATCACCTTCTCGGCCCCGAGCCGCAGTGCGAAGTCGATCGGAAAGTTGTCAAAATAACCGCCGTCGATATAATCGGTCCCGTCGATGTTCGTCATCGGAAAAGCGGGATAGGCAGACGCGCTGGCAATGAGCCATTCGAGACCGTGTTCCTTCATCATTTCCTTGGTCACATACACCCCGCCGTGGCCTTTCGCCTCGGCAGTGATACAGCCGAAATCGATGTCGGACGCGAAGAAACGCTCCGGCACGTAGTAACTCGCCATGTTTTCCTTGAACGGACGAATATCGACACCGCGGTCTTTGATCCACGCTTTCAGGGAAGGAATGAAACGTTCTCTTTCCCGAATGAAGTTGGTGATCGTCATATCTTCCGGATTCGGCACAAAGCCGTTGACGATCTGGTCAGCCTGCAGATGCTCGTACATGTCGACCATCCTGTCGAAGTCTCCCTGCACCAGCATGGCCGCGTTCAGAGCGCCGACCGATGTTCCGGTGATGATACTCCAGTCATCCTCGCCGATTTCCTTCAGCGCTTCGATCGCGCCGACCTGATATATTCCTTTGGTGCCGCCGCCGGCTAAAACCAATGCTTTTTTCATATGTACTCCTGATTCACTGTATTATTATATACAGTTTCCCGATAAAGGTAAGATGCACTTCCGCCATGTTCATTAAAGATCATTTAGGTTATAATATATCGGTAGTTTACGGAGGTTTTCTATGAAACTGAATACGGCTGTTTTTTTTGGCGGTGAATCGGTAGAACATGAAGTATCCATCATCTCTGCCCATCAGGCGATCGAAGCCCTGGACAAAGAGAAATACAATGTCATTCCCGTTTACGTTGCCAAAGACCGCAGAATGTATACTTCGGAAGCGATGCTGGACATCACTTTCTTCACCGGCCGCAAGCTCGACGAAGCGATTGCCGAGGCCACCCAGATCGATATTGTCAAAGAAGACAACCAGGTCGTCATCAAGCCGGTGAAAACCAGACTGTTCGGTTCCAAAACACTGGGCACCATTGACATCGCCATTCCCGTCATGCACGGCACGAACGGTGAAGACGGCACGATCCAGGGTTTCTTCGAAATGCTGAAGCTGCCCTATGCCGGCTGTGACCTGTACGGCGCGGCGGTCGGCCAGGACAAAGTCCTGCAGAAGAACATTCTCAGTGACAACGGCCTGCCCATCACCAACTGGTTCTGGGTATACGGAACAGAAATCGACGAGGACCGTGACGCGGTTCTCAGAAAGGTTCACAAACTGATCTACCCGGTCATCCTGAAACCGGCCCGCACCGGTTCTTCCGTCGGTATTTCCATAGCCCACAACGATGAAGAATATCTGGCATGTTTCGAAGAGGCACGCCAGTATGACGAAAAAGTCATCACGGAAAAAGTCGTCAAACCGATGCGTGAGATCAACTGCTCTGTCCTCGGTGACGCTTATAACGCCGAACCGTCCGTGCTGGAAGAAGTCGCGAGTGTTTCCCACGACGAGCTTCTTTCCTTCAAGGACAAATACCAGGGCGGCGGCAAAGCTGCCAAAGGCGCGAAATCGGCCGGTCCTTCCAAAGGCATGGCCAGCACCTCGCGCATCGTTCCGGCACCGCTCAGTGAAGCGGAAACGGAAAACATCCAGAAGCTTGCTTTGAAGGCTTTCCGGGTTCTCGGTATCGCCGGTGTATGCCGCATTGACTTCCTGATGGACGCAGAAACCAAAACGGTCTATATCAACGAAGTCAACACAATTCCGGGATCGCTCGCCTTCTATCTCTGGACCGAAAAAGGCGTCAGTTTCCCACAGCTGATGGACCGGCTGGTCGATCAGGCACTGAGCCGGGAAAGAAGAAGATCCAAGATGACCTTCTCCTACGACACGGATCTGCTGATGACCTATCAGGCCGGCGGTTCAAAAGGCGCCAAAAAGTAAATAAAACAAAGAAACGGGGCATTCACCCCGTTTTATTTCTGATCAAATGGGAAACCTTCGAAAACAGGCTTGCCGCTGTATTCCTTCAGTTCTTCTTCATGACGCAGAACGCGAAGCGCCGCGTCGGTCATGGCCTGCATTTCAAATTCACCCGGATAACAGGTGATCGGCGCGATCCAGCCGCAGTACTCTTCCAGCATCTGCCGCACATCCGCGAACCGCATCAGGCCGCCGGTCAGAACGATGCCGTCCACCTGGCCTTTCAGAACCGCACTCATGGCACCGATCGCTTTGGCGTTCTGATAGATCATCGCCCGCCAGATCAGTTCGGCTTTTTCGTCATGCTGTTCGACAAGGGCGTGGATCTTATCGGAATTGGATGTCCCGAAATGGGAGGAAAGGCCGCCGGTCTGTGAACAGAGGGAGCGGATCTCGTCTTTGCCTCTGTCATAGAGCAGATTCAGCACGTCAGTCACTGCCATCGTGCCCATTCTTGTCGGGGTAAACGGACCGTCTCCCCCGCCGCCGTCATTGCCGTCGATCATCCGGCCCTTCTGATGGGCGGTAATGGTCATGCCGCCGTCGATATGAGCGACGATCAGATTCAGATCCTCATATTTCCGGCCGATCTCCCGGGCGTAATGACGGGCAGCCGCCTTCAGATTCAGAGCATGGCAGATCGCCCGCCGGTAAATGCCGCTGACGCCGGTCACCCGGGCAATATCCTGATACTCGTCGACTACCGTCGGATCACACATCATGGCGATGCCGCCGAATTCCTGCTGAACTCTTTCCGCCATCTGCACACCCAGCATGGAGGAATGGTACAGACCTCCTTTGGCGTTTTTTGTATCCTCCACTAACTGAGGGCTGATGCGGTAACTTCCGCTGGGTACCGAATAACTGCCGCCGCCTCTTCCCACTACGGCATCCAGGCCGTGCAGGTCGATGTGATTTTCGGCCAGGAACTGATGCAGCACATCCATCCGGTAATCCAGCTGGTCGTTGATGGTTCCAAGCGTCTTCAGAAAGGAAGAATCATGGAAGACATCCGTTTCAAAAACTCTGTTTTCATTTTCGGACAATGCCAGCTTCGTGGAAGTCGAGCCGGGATTGATGACGAAGATACGATATGTGTTTTTCATACGGATATAAGGTTATCATTTTTCACCGTATTTGACAAAAACAGGTATAATGATTTTTAGAAACAATCATCGGAGGAACAATAATCATGTCTACACCTCATAATTCAGCGTCAATTGGCCAGATTGCCAAAACCGTTCTGATGCCGGGCGATCCGCTGCGCTCGCGTTTTATTGCCAGAACCTTCCTGGACGAACCTGTCCTTGTCAACGGCATCCGCGCCATCAATGGCTATACAGGTTATTATCACGGCAAGCCGGTTACCGTCATGGCTTCCGGCATGGGCATGCCGAGTATCGGTATTTATTCATATGAACTGTTCAAACACTATGATGTCGACAATATCATCCGTGTCGGTTCCGCCGGCTCTTACGTTCCGGAACTGAAGATCTTTGATGTCGTTCTGGCCAGTGCCGCCTATTCGGAAACGACATATGCCAAAGTGCAGTGCGGATATGATAAAGACATGACCTATCCGAGTGCCGCTCTGAACGGCAAACTGATCAAAGCCGCCTCGGATCTCGGCATCAAGCTGCACGAAGGCATCATTCACAGTTCCGATGTCTTCTATCATGAATCAGCGGATTATCAGAAAGCCGTCATCGAAGACAAACACTGTGTGGCAGTGGAGATGGAAAGCTTCGCCCTGTTCTCCAACGCCCGTGTCACCGGCAAGAACGCCGCCTGCCTTCTGACCATTTCCGACAGCTTTGTCTCCAAGGAAGAAACGACCGCCGAACAGCGGGAAAAGAACTTCCTGGACATGATGCGCATCGCTCTGAACGCGGCCATCGCCGAAGACTGAAAAGTCAGATGAAAACGCCTTTGCAAAAAAGGCGTTTTTCTTTTTGGCCAACCGGCTTACGGTTCAATTTTGCCGGATCCGTCGAGGTTGACGATATAGCCGGTTTTGTCGCAGATATAGAAGATCTTATCGCCGCAGACACAGACATGATCGGCGTCTTCCTCGCTGAGCAGACGGAAGCCCAGGCCGTTCAGCTGCATTGTGCAGAGTTTCGTGCCGTATGTGCCGCTGTGGCCGTAAATACCGGTGTCCGTGACATTCAGATAATAGATATAATCATTGGCCAGTTCAGCGATCTCGCCGGTGCTCAGATCATATGACGTCAGCACGTTGGTATCGAGATCGTTGTAATACAGTTTATTGCCGGCGATCGTCATGCCTTCGATGCGGTGATCGGACAGGCAGACAGGATCGGAGCCGTCCATATTGACACGGTAGAGATAACCGCCATCCTCCTGGTTGCTGTAATACATATAGGTTCCGTCCAGACAGAAGTAATAAGCCTTGTCGATATTGTTCTCCAGCCGCACGTCACTGCCGTCCAGGGCCATGGAATAGAGATTCAGACCGTCCATACTGTCCTGATAATAAATTCTGTCGTTAACGATGCGGGTGTCCTCGGTCGGTCCGTAATGCAGTTTGACCGGTTCGCCCCCCTCCGTTTTGATCCGCTGGATGGAAGGATCGACACCACTGGAATAATAGTAGACATAGCCGTCGTATACACTGATGCAGCTGACCGGTTCATCGACGAACATTTCCGCCCCGCTGCCGTCCGCTTTCATGCGGTAGAGACGCTGGCGGTCGTTGCTGCGGTAGTAATACCATTCCCCGTCACTGGCCAGATAGCCGCCGCTCTGCAGATTGCCCTGACTGTTGCCCTGCGTATATGTCTCGGTTACATCCATACTGATGTTTTCACTGGTCGCGTTCGATACGGCCGGCGCGCTGTTTTCCGTCTGGGCTGACGGTTCTTCCGCCGGTTTCCGGTTCAGCAGGAAGAACACGGCGACAAGAGCCAGAGCCGCGACGGCGATGATGCCGATCAGCATATACGGCCTGGTTGGTTTTGTTTCCTTCAGTTCCGGATATTCCGGTTTTTTCTCCTGAACGGCCGGCTGTCTGCCTTCCATCTGATCAACAAGCACCCGGCAGAGACCATACAGATCATCGATTGCGGTATGCAGTTCCGAATTCATGGCATCCAGCCAGTGCACGGTCGAAAGATAATACTTCATACCGGCCGCCGGTTCTTCATTGGTCAACCGGAACGGAACGATCGTCACACCGCTGTCGACGGCGTTGTTCACTTCCCTTAATACCTGCTTGGACAGATTGGAATGACTGGTAAAAACCAGAACCATAACCTTCGTCTGCTCAATTGCCTGGATGATCGAATCCGCCCAGTCGGCACCCGGCTGAATGTCACGCGGCGCGTACCAGCAGCGCAGACCGCGGTTTTCAAAGGTGGAACAGATCGCGTCGGCGATATTTTTGTCAATGTGTGAATAACTGATAAATATATCGTGCATATTCAGTACCGTTTCTTATTCAATGATCTGATGCGCCGCTGTGTCGTACTGCAGCGTATGGTGTTCGCCATTCCAGTCGAATTCAACCGTAATGACAGTACCCTGCGGTTTGACAACGATGTTTTCCGCACCGCCCTGGTAGCCTTCCAGACTGTCGAAGGCGGCATTGATCGCCTCTTCCATCGGATCCTGGACTTTCTGAACCGTCTCGGCAGCGTCTTCCGGCAGATCGCTGCTGACGATCTCTCCGGTCGTCTCGTTGACGACATATGTGACCGTCTGATCATTGAGACCGAATGTCACGGTGATATTGCCGTCTTTGTCAGGAAGACTGACTTTGATATCAGAAAGACGGGAAGCGGAAATGCCGGCATCATTCAGCACGACATCCAGAATTTCATCGGAGCTTAACGGTTCAGCTGTTTCGGCCGGTTTCTCAGTATCGGCCGGTTTGTCTGTTCCGGTCTGTGTATCTGCTGTTGAAGATGGCTTTGCGCAAGCGGCAAGCAGGAACACTGCCAAAACTGCCAATAATGATTTTTTCATTGTTTTCCCTCCCATACGGCAAAATGCCTGCATGTTTCTTTTTTCCAGTATATCAAGACGGACAAATAAAAAACAGGTATTGCTACCTGTTTGCAAAGATGAATCAGAGAGCACCTGAAGCCAGCAGATCACGGGCTTCGAACAGCGAAGCGCATACCGCGTCGGCCAAGGCACGGATTTCTTCCGTCGGCTGCATCTGATCGGGAATCATGATCGTGCAGCAGCCTGCCGCATGGCCGGCCTTGACACCGTTGAACGCGTCTTCGAATACATAGCATTCACACGGATCGATTCCGAGTTTTTCAGCAGCCGTCAGGAAAATATCCGGCTCCGGTTTGCCGCGTTTCAGTTCGGTGCCGCTGACGATGACTTCAATGAAGTCCTCGGTATTCGTGTTCTGCAGGTTGCGTCTGATCTGTTCCACCGAGCTGCTGGAAGCGACCGCGATGCGCACGCCGGCATCCCGGAAGAATTCAAGGATCTCGTGTACACCCGGTTTTTCCGGGGTGGATTCCATCAGGTCATCATGGACCCGCTTCTTGCAGTCAGCCGCGATACCGCTGCCGTCTTCCACACCGTAGTATTTTTCGATAACGCTGTTCATCAGCGCTCCGGAAGTGCCGCAGATATTATATTTAAACTCCTCTGCCAGAGAGACGCCCATTTCATCCGCGATCAGTTTCCAGTTTTTCTGCCAGATCTGTTCGGTATCAAACATCAGGCCGTCCATATCAAAGATTGCACCTTTCAGCATATTTTCTCACCTCTTGATTTCATCATATCATGCACGCCCTGCATCTGCACGAACTTCACGGGCCATCTTTTTCATGCAGATAGGATTGAAATAATCATGTATAATAACGATGAATTAAACTTAGAAAAGAGGTTCGTATGTTCAGAATTATCAAAAAAGAACAGTTGGCACCAAACATCTATCTGATGGATGTCGAAGCGGAACGCATCGCAAAGCACGCTTTGCCAGGACAGTTCCTGATTGTCCGTGTCGATGCGGACGGCGAAAGAATTCCGCTTACGATCTGCGATTATGATCCGGAAAAAGGCATCGTGCAGATCGTATTCCAGGTCATCGGCGGTGAAACATACCGGATGTCTCTCCTGGAAGAAGGCGACAGTTTCCATGATATGGTAGGTCCGCTCGGCAGACCTTCCGATCTGACAGAACTGCCAGTTGAAGAACTGAAAAACAAGAAAATCTGTTTCATTGCCGGCGGTGTCGGAACCGCTCCGGTCTACTGCCAGCTGAAATGGCTGAAGAACAACGGCGTCGACGTTGACTGCATCCAGGGTGCGAGAAGCAGCGACCTGATCATCCTCGAAGATGAAATGGCAGCGGTCTCCAGCCTTCATGTATGCACCGACGACGGTTCCAAAGGTATCAAGGGCAACGTCTGTGTCGCTCTGCAGCAGCTGATCGATGAAGGACATTCATTCGACCGTGTCGTTGCCATCGGCCCGATGATCATGATGAAGTTTGTCTGCCAGCTGACAAAAGAGCTGGGCATTGAAACGATCGTCAGCATGAACCCGATCATGGTTGACGGTACCGGCATGTGCGGTGCCTGCCGTCTGACTGTCGGCAGCGAAGTGAAATTCGCCTGCGTCGACGGACCTGAATTTGACGGTCATCAGGTGAACTTTGACGAAGCGATGAAGCGTATGACTCTGTATAAAACCGAAGAAGGACGTCTCTATCTGCAGGCCAAGGAAGGCGACAGCCATCACGGCGGCTGCGGCATGTGCGACTGAGGGAACAAAGGAGAAACTGACATGACAATGGATATGTTTAAAAGAGTTCCTGTCCGCGAACAGGATCCGAAAGTAAGAGCGACAAACTTCAATGAAGTCTGCCTTGGTTACAACAAAGAAGAAGCGGAAGCGGAAGCACAGAGATGCCTGAACTGCAAAAAGCCGTTCTGTGTGCAGGGCTGCCCTGTCAGCATCAACATTCCGGGCTTTATCGCCAAACTCAAGGATGGCGACGTCGAGGGTGCCTACAACGTAATCAGCGAGTCCTCCGCCCTGCCGGCGATCTGCGGCCGTGTATGCCCGCAGGAAACCCAGTGCGAAGGCAAATGCGTGCGCGGCATCAAAGGTGAAGCCGTTTCGATCGGCAAACTGGAACGCTACGTTGCCGACACTGCTAAGGAAATGGGGCTGAAACCGCAGCCGGCTGCCGAAAAGAACGGCAAGAAAGTCGCGGTCATTGGTTCCGGTCCGGCCGGTCTCACATGCGCTGGCGATCTGGCCAAACTCGGCTATGATGTCACGATCTTCGAGGCTCTCCATAAAGCCGGCGGTGTTCTTGTCTACGGTATTCCGGAATTCCGTCTGCCGAAGGATGCTGTTGTTCAGAAAGAAATCGAGAATGTCAAATCACTCGGTGTCAAAATCGAACTCGACTGCGTCATCGGCAAATCGACCACCATTGACTCCCTGCTGAAGGAGGAAGGCTTCGACGCCGTATTCATCGGCTCCGGTGCCGGTCTGCCGCGCTTCATGCACATCCCCGGCGAACAGTCTCTGGGTGTCTTCTCCGCCAACGAATATCTGACCAGATCCAATCTGATGCAGGCTTTCAAAGATGAATCCAGAACACCGATCATGAAGGCGAAGAAATGCGTCGTTGTCGGCGGCGGCAACGTTGCCATGGACGCAGCCAGAACCGCCCTCCGTCTCGGTGCCGAAACCCATATCGTCTACCGCCGTTCTGATGAAGAACTGCCGGCCCGCCGCGAAGAAATCGAACACGCGAAACACGAAGGCGTCATCTTCAATCTGCTGACCAATCCGACCGAGATCCACGCTGATGAAAACGGCTGGGTCAAGAGTATCACATGCGTGAAGATGGAACTCGGTGAACCGGATGAATCCGGCCGCCGCAGCCCGGTCGTCATTCCCGGCTCTGAATTCGAGATCGAGTGCGACTGCGTCATCATGTCGCTCGGCACTTCTCCGAATCCGCTGATCGCGTCGACGACAGAAGGTCTTGAGGTCAACCGCCGCAAGTGCATCGTTGCCGACGAAGCGACCGGCATGACTTCCAAGGAGAACGTCTACGCCGGCGGTGACGCTGTCACCGGCGCAGCTACCGTCATCCTTGCCATGGGAGCCGGCAAAACAGCTGCCAAAGGCATCCACGAATACCTCAGTGACGAATGATCCAAACCCTGCTCTGCCTGTCTGGCAGGGCTTTTTTTACCGTTTGAAAAAGGATATTCACCGCTTTTGGAATCGTCTATAATAGGTAGGAACAGCAGGAGGTTCTCAATTATGAGCGACAGAGAATATTTAAACGAAGAAAAATACCGGAATACAACCCGCCGGCTGCGTATCGTCAGTCTTCTGATGATCGTTCTCGGCTTAACCGGCTTTATCGGCTGCGGCATTCTGTTATTCGGACATTTCCTCAGCTTTGATCAGTCCGGACTGGTCGGATTCGCCTGGATTCTCTGCATGGCCGTTTTCGGCTTCGGCCTTGTACTGTACTTCACTTCCCGCCAGAGAGAGATTTCTGCCTATATGATCCAGCAGCAGATGCCGGTTCTCAAGGAAACGGTCAGGGAACTGACACCGTTGGCCGGTGAAACTGCCAAGGATCTGGCACCGGCGGCCGGCGAAATCGCAAAGGAGATCGCCAAAGGCGTCAAAGAAGGACTGAAGGACGAATAGCAGAATTCCACGGCAGAAACATCCGGAAAAAGAAAAAACAGACTGGCTGCCCATTCATCGTGAATGAGACCAGTCTGTTTTATTGTTATATGTTTACTGCATGTTTGCGGATTTGCGCAGGAACAGGAAGCCGAGAACAAACAGGATCGCCAGTGTGCCGACAGCGATATTTACGCTCTGGGTGATCTGTACCGTGACACCGACCATCATCGTACCCATAAAGGCAGCGCCTTTGCCGCAGATATCGTACAGACCGAAATACTCACCGGAGTTGTCCGCCGGGATGATCTGAGCGAAGTAGGAACGTGAGAGTGCCTGTATCGCACCCTGGAACATACCGACGACAAACGCCATGACGCCGAACTGCCATACAGCATGCATGGTCAGGGCAAACAGCGCGACAAACAGATAGCCGCCGATACATACGTAGATCAGATTGATGGAATCGTATTTCTCAGTCAGTTTACCGAACAGTGTCGCAAAGGCGAAGGCAACGACCTGGGTCAGCAGCAGAACGACCAGCAGGATCATGTCACCGAAACCGAAGGATCGGCCGATCGCGACAGCTTCGTCAATGATCGTGTATACACCGTCAATGTAGAAGAAGAAACCGATCAGGAAGTAGAAGACCTTCTTGTTGCGTTTTGCCAGTTCACTCAGGGTATGGCCCAGACGTTTGAAACTGTTGGCAATCGCGTTTCCGGTGCTTTCAACATAGTACTTCTGTTTGTACTCCTTGATCAGCGGCGTGGAAACGCCAAACCACCAGAGAGCGATGACAATGAAGTCAATGGCAATGCACAGTTTCATCGGCATCATGCCGAACATGCCAAGCGCATAGAAGCCCAGTGCCACAACAAACGGAATGCAGCTGCCGATATAACCCCAGGCATAGCCCTGTGAGGAGACAAGGTCCATGCGCTCAGGTTCGGTAACGTCGGTCAGCATCGAGTCATAGAAAACAAGACTTGACTGGTAGCAGACCTTGGCAATGACATAGGTAATCAGATACAGAATCCAGTTGGGAGCCACACCAAGCAGTGCGCAGCCAATGACACCGATCAGAAGAACCGTCATGAACATCGGCTTCTTAAAGCCTTTGTTGTCGGCAATCGTTCCGAATACCGGTCCGATCAGTGCGACAAGAATCGTGGCAATTGACGTGCCGTAACTCCAGTATGCCAGATACTGTGAATCACTCATGCCCGCTTCCGTGGCCAATGTATTGAACCACAGAGGAATGATGGTGGATACCATCATGGTAAAAGCGGAGTTGCCGATATCATAAAAGATCCAGGCTCTCTCCAGTTTGTTAAAATTTTTAAACATTGCAGTAAATCCCCTTTTTTATCTATTATAGCGGATTCACGGCGAATGGACGGACGGAATTCAAAAAAGAAAAATGATGAATTATGATCGGAAAGGTTTATCATAAAAAAAGAAAAGAGACTTACTTATGACAAAAATATGGGCCCACCGCGGTGCGAGCGGTTATTATCCTGAAAACACGCTTCCTTCCTTTCAGGGTGCCGTCGATATGAAGGCGGACGGCATTGAACTGGATATACAGCTGAGCAAAGACGGCGAGATCGTCGTCTGTCATGACGAGCTGCTGGACCGCACCAGCAGCGGCAAAGGTCTGCTGTGTGAAAAAACACTGGCGGAACTGAAAGAACTCGATTTTTCGTATACCCATCCTGAATGCGGCCATGTGACGATTCCAACCATGCGGGAAGTATTTGAACTGATCAGGCCGACGGATCTGATCATCAATATCGAACTGAAAACCGGCTATCTGGACTATGAGGGAATCGAAGAGAAGATCCTGGATCTGACCCGTGAAATGGGCATGGAAGACAGGGTCATCTATTCTTCCTTCAATCACTATTCCATTGTGAAGCTGCAGAAACTGAACCCTTCTGCGAAGACAGCCTTTCTGTATGAAGACGGTCCGATCGACATGCCGCTTTACTGCGCGAAATATCATGTGGACGCCATTCATCCCCTGTATTTCAATCTGCGCTATCCGGACTTTCTGAAGCAGTGCCGCGAAAACAATCTGAAAATCAATGTCTGGACGGTCAACCGCGAGGATTTTGCCCGCAACTGCTTCAAAATGGGCGTGCATGCGATCATTACCAATTATCCCGACAAAATGCGCACTCTGCTGCAGGAGCTGGAAAATGAATAAGGAATATCTGGATTATATTGAGACAGAACTGCGCCCCTGGCTGTTTCAGTGTGTGGAAGACGGTTATTTCAGCAGCTATGACGATCTCCGTCTTCATTACTATGAAGCCGTCCATCCGGAAGAAAAAGCCGCCGTTGTCATGGTCCACGGCTTCTGCGAGTTTTTCGGGAAATATCATGAGACAGCCTACCGTTTTTATCAGGAAGGCTATTCGGTATTCTTTCTGGAGCTGCGCGGCCACGGCAAATCGGAACGCTGCCATACCGCGGAAGACCAGCGGGTTCACGTCGATGATTTCAATGAATATGTCGAAGACCTGCATACCTTTCTGCAGAAGGTCGTCATCCCGCACAACAGGACCGGAAGGCTGTTTCTGTTCGCCCATTCCATGGGCGGTGCCGTCAGTGCCCTGTTCCTCGAACAGTACTGGGATATGTTCCGCTGTGCCGTGCTGAGTTCACCGATGCTGCAGCTGGATATCAAGAATCTGCCGGACTGGATCCTCAGCGCTTTGAAGATCTATCCGAAGCTGACCGACAAAGTCCATGAATACGCACCGGGCCAAGGACCGTTTTCCTTCGTCAACGAATTCGAGCACAGTTCCTGTCTGGATTCCGACCGGTATGAATACCAGTTCGCTCTGCGCTGTCAGGATCCTTCCTATCAGACCTGGGGCGGCACATGGGGCTGGGTCTCCTCAGCCGTGAAAGCGACCGAGCAGCTGCAGAAAAATGCCGGTAAAATCCGGATTCCGGTTCTGCTCTGCCAGGCCGGCAGTGACAACATGGTACGCAACCTGGGCCAGAACATTTTCCGTTCACACTGCCATTACGTGACCCTTGTCTCCTATCCGGACAGCCGCCATGAGATTTTCAATGCCACGGATGAGATCCGTGATAAGTACTACCGTGACGTTCTGACCTTCTATCAGGCATTTCTGAACAATTGAGCAGATCATTATCTGCTCTTTTCTATTCTGAGAAAACAAAAAAAACGATGGATATCCATCGTTTTTTATGGAGCGAGTGAGCGGAATTGAACCGCCGTGTCCACCTTGGCAAGGTGGCGTTCTACCATTGAACTACACTCGCAGCAATGGCGGTCCTGACGAGATTCGAACTCGCGATCTTCTCCGTGACAGGGAGACGAGATGAACCGCTACTCCACAGGACCATGAATGGCGAGGAAAGAGGGATTTGAACCCTCGCGCCGGTTTCCCGACCTATGCCCTTAGCAGGGGCACCTCTTCGGCCTCTTGAGTATTTCCTCATCTGCCAAGCGCATCTTTGTTTTTTTCAGCGCTCATTTATATTAGCATGGCATACAGAATAATGCAACACGAAATTTTCATGTTTTTTTTATCTGTTTTTTCTGCGGCGGAAACCCCCGGACAGCATTCAGTGATTAAATGCGTCCGGCAGGTCGTTTTCCAGCAGAATCGTGTCATCGGCATCTGCCTGGCTGTAAACGATAGCAAATGCTTCCTTGACCGTATCCACCACGTGAACGTGGTCCATATCGAAGTCTGCTTCCTGCAGACCGGCATGGATTGGTTTCGTCTGGGTACGGCCGACCAGGATCACTTCATCCGCCTTCCCCTTCATGTTTTTGCCGAAATTCCGGTTGATTTCTTCCTGGCGGGATCCCAGATCGATCATACCCGGCGTGACGATCCATCTTGTGCCGGGCATCATGCTGAGAACATCGAGCGCCATGGCCGAACCGGTCGGATTTGCGTTGAAGGCGTCATCGATGAAACGGTGGCCGTTGATCATCTTCAGTTCCAGACGGTGTTCGACCTGCTTCATGGTCTTGACCGCTCTGGCAATGACATTCCAGTCCACACCGAGATATCTGGCGCAGGCGACCGCGGAAAGAATATTGAGAATATTCAGTTCACCGAGAAGTTTTGTCTCCAGCTGCACTCTCTCGTCGCCATGGACGACCGTGAAGATTGAACCGGAGGAAGTATATGTGATCTCATCCGCGTAGTAATCCGTGTCACGGCTGTGAACACCGTAGGTCACTTTTTCCACCGTGTTTTTGACAGGATAGTTTCGGATGAAATCGTTGTCGTAGTTCATAATGCCGAAACCGTCTGCCGGCAGCATTTCGATCACCTGCATTTTTTCTCTGGTGATGTTTTCCTGCGAGCCGAAGGTGTTCAAATGCTGGGGACCGACGGACGTGACGACACCGATCTGCGGTTTGACAAACTCCATCAGTTCGGTAATGTCGCCGACATGGTCAGCGCCCATTTCACACACGAAGACTTTGTGAATCGGCTTCAGCATTTCCCGGATCGTCCGGGTAATGCCCATCGGTGTGTTATAGCTGGCCGGTGTCATCAGCGAGTTATACTGTTCCGACAGCATGGCCTGCATGATATTCTTCGTCGTCGTCTTGCCGAAAGATCCAGTGATGCCGATCTTGATCAGATCCTTGTGATCCTTCAGAATGGCTTTGGCTTCATTCAGATACTTCTGGCGGATCGCCGCTTCCAGCGGTGAAGTGATCAGAGCCATCGGCCAGATCAGCAGCCAGGGACCAAGATATGCCGCTGCAGTGTACAGCGGCGGCAGCTTCAGCACCAGGAGGATCAGGATCAGGGCGAGAACCGCCAGAACGGCGATCTGCCTCTTCACTCTGGCTGTATATACCAGCGGCTTGATATAGTTCTTTTTCTTTTCGTCGGCATACAGATACAGTGCCATGAATACCAGAACGGCACTCAGGAGCAGCGTCTGCAGCAGACCTTTGAACAGCAGACCGGCAAGCAGACCGATCACCGTCAGAGCCAGCGGGACAACAGCGCCTTCGGCATTCGTCCGCCAGCTTTCCTTTACCCATTTATAGAGACGTCCCAGCTCGTAACGGTTCTGCTGGAACATATGCAGCGCATGTTTGGCGGGAAAGACCATCGCCATGGCAATCACTGCCGTCATAATGATACCTTTGATCATATGGTTTCATCTCCTTTGAAAAACACATCCAGGACCCGGTTGAACCGGTCAGCCTGATGCCAGTATGCCCAGTGGTCATCCCCTTTGAAGACGGCCAGGCCGGCGTCCGGCATTTCCTTTTCCATCATCTGTCCCATCCACAGCGGCGCGGCGTCGTCAAGATCGCCCCAGACCAGCAGGACGGAACATTTTACGTCTTTGAGAACCGGCGTCACGTCGTCGTTGACTACTTTGACAAAAGTCGGCCGCATGACACCCCGGGCATTGCGGTAATCTTCCGAACCGGAACGATTCTGCAGCTCCGCCAGTTTCTCCGTCTGGCCTGTCGCCTGCAGGAACCATTTCCCGGCTTTAAAGACACGGGTCCGCACTTTCGACTGCAGCGACTGTTTCGGCCGGATACCGGCCGCCCCGGTCAGACACATTTTATGCACATCCTCAGGATGATCCGCAGCATAACGGATCGCCACCCGGCAGCCGAAGGAATGACCGACAAAGATCATGTCATGCAGACCGAGGGCATGGACAAACTTTTCCAGATGCGCTTCGTAGTCAGGCACGCCCCACGCTTCCGGCGGCTCATCGGATTCCCCGAAGCCGGGAAAGTCGATACTGACAACGTGAAAACGGTCTTTGAAATGGTCAAAGACTGCCTGCATCATTTCCTTGTTCTGACCCCAGCCGTGCAGCAGGACCATGTCTCGGCCGCTGCCGGCTTCCAGATATGCGGTGCGAAGCCCGTCAATTTCAAGATATTCTGTCATATCGGTGTCCATTTTACATGAAAAGTGCCGCGGCGTTAAGCCCTGGCGGCACTATTCTTTTTCGGCCGGACTGTTTTCTCGCGGCGCTGTTTTTCTTTTTTCGGCACATCCCGCCAGATTCTGAAGCACACACCCTCCGGCAGATTTTCCGCCTGCACATGATATCCATAGGTCGTCGTGACACGGTTGACGATCGAAAGACCCAGTCCGAACTGGCCGCCGCTTCCCTTCTCATAAGGACGGAACAGCGACTCCGCCTTTTCCGGATCGATATGCACGCCGTCATTGATCACACACAGTTCCTTTTCACGCAGGACAATACGGATATACGATTTTGCATAGCGGAGCGCGTTGTCGATCAGGTTCTCGACGACGATGCGCCACGGTTCTTCCTCGCCATGGAACATGACCCCTTCCTGCGTGTCACGCTGGAACTCGATTTCCGGCCGGATGACACGCAGTGACAGCAGCACTTTGTCGATGACGCTGTTCATGTCAAGTGTCTCGCCTTCTTCACAGTTGTCGAGCAGATAGCCCATCTTATTGAGAATGATCAGACTGTGAACTTTCTTTTCCAGCCGGTCGGCATGTTCAATGATGACGTCGACGGATTTCTCCAGCGTTTCATATGGATAGATACCGTCCTTGATGGATTCGCCGTAGGACTTGATGGTGGCAATCGGTGTCTTCAGATCATGGGAGATGTTCTGAATCATTTCTTCTTTTTCACGGTTCTGCTTGGCAAGTTCCGCCTCCATGTCCTGCAGAGCTTTCGCCACTTCGCCGATCTCGTCGTTGCGCTTGACGTTCAGCACCGCGTCCTTGTCGTCATTTTTCAGCTTCTGAATATAGTCCGTGATCTGCGACAGCGGTATCAGCATGGAACCGACCCAGACGATCAGCAGCACGAAGAGAATACTGACGAAGACGATGTTGACGGCGATAACACTGCGGACCAGCGAGGTACGGAACTGGCCGCGGTAGGTTTCCGGCATGACCGAGACAAGCGAACGCCCGTCCCGCAGTTTGGTCATCGCGTAAAGATACGTCGAAGGCATCATCGTTCCGTCTTCGCCGCGCAGATAAACGGTTACCATGTAATCCTGGGTTCCGGATGTATTCAGCTCCGCTTTTCGTTTGATTTCGGCCTTGAGTTCCTTCATGATTGTGCCGCCGCTGATATTGACAAAGTCATCGGCATCGGGATCATAAAGAACGTCGATCACGAAGGTTTCCGAATAACTGATGTTCGGCTGCGGCGTGCTGTTGGGATTCTCGTCAAAATAGCGGATCAGACTCTCCTGGGAATTATGCAGGATACGGAACATTTCCGTCTCTGAAAAACGATCAATGGCAGGCGTCAGAAAAACAAAGACAAATCCCGCAAAGATCGTCACAAAAAGAAATATGATTGTCAGAAGCTGCTGAATCAGTGTCAGTTCAGACAGCCACATTTTCATTCGTTTCATCAGCCAAGCCTGTACCCGAATCCGTAAATCGTGTGAATGCTGAGATTCGGCATTTTTCTGCGCAGACGGCGGAGTGTGTCGTCAACGACGCGGTCACTGCCGAAATAGTTCTCTTCCCAGACCTTTTCCAGGATCTGATCACGCGGGAAAGCGGTACCGCGGTTGTTCACAAACAGCATCAGCAGATCAAATTCTTTCGTCGTCAGTTCGATCTGCCTGTCATTTTCCAGCACGATCCGCTGGTTTTCATCGATCTCGTATCCGTCCACGACAACTTTCTGCGTTTCGTCTTTATAGGTGCGGCGCATGATATTGTTCACCCGCAGAACCAGTTCCTTCGGTGAAAACGGTTTGGTAATATAGTCGTCACTGCCCTTTTCCAGTCCGATGACACGGTCGAATTCCTTGTCGCGCGCGGACATGAAGATCACCGGCACGTCCGGTGCGTGGGAGCGGATCTCCTCGATCAGATCAAAGCCGGATTTGTCACCCAGCATGATATCAAGGACCCAGAGGTGCACGTCATCATCGGATGTGTGCGGATAAGCCTCGTCAAAGGTAAGATATGACTTTACCTCATACCCTTCTTTTTCCAGATATCTTTTGACCAGTTCGTTCAGGTCTTTTTCATCTTCTACGATTGCGATTACTTTCTTCATATTCATCACCAAGTCTATTTTATCATGAGTGAAGTCCGCTAAAAAGAAGAAAGCGGATCATCCGCTTTCTTCAGTCGTTATTGGATTCTGTGCCGGTGCTGTTGTCTGAATCAGGGCTGCTGTCGCCAAGCACATTCAGTTCATACAGCGACTCGTTCAGGGAATACCGGACCAGGCCGCCGGTCGGCTGATCGACCTGCAGCTGGAACTGCTGCAGACCCGGCTGGGCATCCTTCATATCGACGTATACGTTGATATCGCCGATCACCACCGCGTCAACATTCTCCTTGGTGCCGAAGACAGTGACCGAAGTCGTAGTCTTGTTGTCCGGCTGGGAAGCCTTGTAATTGTTGACGTTGTTGCGGTAATTGATCGGAATGCCGGTGATCTCCTTGGTCACGCCCTCACCGAGGGTGATCGACATCGTGATCTGGTTGATATTGGAACTGTTGACACCGGTCGGCAGAACGATCGGTCTCAGGATCGTCGAGTCTTTATTGATGGTGGCCGCGTTCAGGGTGACGATAACCCGGTCAATGCCGCTCAGCACCGTCTCGCTGCCGTAGATCGTCACGCTCTGCTGATCTGTCGTGATCGAGGCAATTGCCTTGCCGTCGGGAATTTCACCGCTGACCTGCACTTCGATCGGCACCGTCTTGTTCGGTGAAGTAACCGGAACGGTGACATGGACAGTTTCCGGAACGATATCCGCTTCCACCGGGTAGCCGGCCGCGTTGTATGCCACCAGTCTGGCATCCTGTTCGAAGTTGTCGGCTTTGCCGGAAACGTCGATCAGAGCTTTGACGAACGCAATCGAGTCCAGCGTGTCCTTGGAAGCGCGGACGTTGATCTTGGTGTATTCAAATTCCGGCGTGCCGATACTGTAGATGCTTTCCATGCCTGTCTGGTTGATGAAGTCATAGGACAGATCAAACTGACGGGTCGTTTTCTTTTTCAGGACGACTCTGACGGTCGATGGTTCGACGACGACCGTGACGTTGTCACCGAATCCTTCGCCGCTCAGTTTGACGTCATGCTGGCCTTCCGTCAGGCCTTCCAGATTGGCGATGACGCTGCCGCCTGAAGTCAGGGCGTTGGTGACATTGGCCGCGTCCCCGGTAATCGTGATATTGGCGGTTGCCGGTAAGCCGCTCAGCTCGAAGGTATCGGTATTGTAGCGGGCCGTGACCGGAACGTTGTTCAGCGGTCTGGCATAGCGGAGCGTCGAGGTGTAGGAAGCGACCATCGTATTGTAGTTATAGATCGCATAGAGCAGAACCGCCAGCACCAGGGCGACGATCTTGCTGTATTTCTGGTTGAAGATGATCCGGTCGAAGAAGCCGGAGAACCAGCGGAAGATACGGAACAGTCCGCTCTCCATACTGCGGTAGGTATTGGCGACTTTCTGTGACTGTTCGGCAATCCGGTTCGCCAGTTCCGTCTTGTTGCGGGATTCCTTTTCGTCAAGGAAATCTTTCTTGTTCTCAGTCATTGACGTCACCCCCTTCCTCATCAGAAATGACCTGATGCGCCGAGGTATCGGCAAGCTGATCGATCATATCGAACTGACTGTCCAACTCGCCGTCGAAGCCGACGACTTTCTGCACGTCAATGCGTGTCGTGTCAAATTCCGTCGGTGAATTCGTCTGGGTGTTGACTCTGAGACGGTTGCGGGAAGCTTCCCGGGCGGCCTGGACTTCTTCCGGAGTCATGCGGCGCTGGGAAGCAGTACTGCTCTGCTGTTCATAATTGCCCGGCAGTTTTTTCTTCTGCTGGCTGGGATAACTTGGTTTGACGCGCTTCTTCTTGTGAGGAAGCTTGATTTCCGCCTTTTCCGCTTCCCGGTCAGCCTGCTGGTGGATCTCGGCGGCACTCAGGGCCGGCCGGATCTCAAGAACTTCTTCCTCCACCCCCGGATCGGGTGCTGTTTCCATTGCTGTTTCAGCGGCTGTCGGTTCCGCTGTCTTTACTTCTTCCGCTTCCATGATCGGAGCGACATTGCTGTCCTGACGGCGGAAAGCCAGTTTGGAGAAGACACCGCCGCGCCGTTCGTCAGCCGCCGCGTGATCGTCGATCACGACACTGCCGTAGGTTTCGCGGGCGCCGCCGCTGCGCACTTCCGTGTTCTCGCCGCAGATGACGCGCAGCAGATAGTTCCGCAGTTCTTCGCGGTCGACAACGATCAGCTTGCCGCCTTCGGCGATGGAAACGTTGCCGGTTTCCTCACTGACGACGATCGTCACCGCGTCGGTGATTTCACTGATGCCGATCGCGGCTCTGTGACGGGCGCCGTAACGGGAAGGAAGTTCCATATTGGTCGGCGGGAAATAAGCTGAGGCACAGGCGATCTTGTCACCCTGGATAATGACGGCGCCGTCATGCAGAGGCGTCGACGTGACGAAGATCGATGTCAGCAGTTCCGCCGTGACATCCGAGTTCAGACGGGTTCCGGTCTGGATGAAGTCTTCCAGGGAATGGCCCTGTTCAATGGATATCAGAGCACCGGTCTGATCCTTGCTCAGCAGCATTACCGCGGTCACGATATTGTCGACCAGATTTTCCCTTTCGTTGCCGGTCAGCGTCGTGATACGCGAGAAGACGTTCGATTTGCCCATCTTCTCAAGAAGCGAGCGGATCTCCGGCTGGAAAATAATGATAATGGCCAGAAGTCCCCAGTTGATGAACATGTCGGCCAGATACTGAACGGTTTTCAGACCGAGGATCTTGGCCAGACCATCGATGACGATGATCACCATAATGCCTTTGAAGATCTGGATCGTCCTGGCGTTGTTGCGGATGATCCTGAGGGCATAGTAAAGAATCAGCCATATGATAAAAATATCCAGAAACATGACTGTGATATTTTTGATCGTCTCAAATGAGATATTGAGGTTATATGCGGACAAACGAAAACCTCCTTTCAAAAATCTTAATAATTATAACATATCCCCATGTTTCACAAAGCAGTGAAAATGACGTTCCTGCCGCGGCAGTTCAGATTTCTTCTGTTCCGGTCTTTTTTATGGCACAATACCGTTAACAGACAGAGGTGATAAAAATGGCAAAAATCGTATTTCTGGACGTCGACGGAACACTGATCGACTATCATGCGAAAACTCCGGCAAGTGCCAAAACAGCAATTGACCTGGCCCGCAAAAACGGCCACAAGGTCTATATCTGCACCGGCTGCTCGAAAGCCGAGATCCTGCAGAGAGACCTGCCGGAACTGGACGGCATGATCGGCGCCAACGGCGGCTATGTGGAAGATAACGGTGAAGTAATCCTCCATCACTCGCTGACAAAAGAACAGACAAAGCACGTCATCGACTGGTGCGGTGAACGGCATATCGGCTATATTCTGGAAGCCAACTCCGGCCGTTATTACGACGATACTTTCCTCGAGCAGGGCCCGGACGCCTTCGCCCGCTACGCGGAAGGCAAAGGTGCTCAGCATGTCGACCGCGAAAAGCAGAAGGACCGTATCCGCGAGCAGTTTATTTACGTTTCCGGTGAGGACGCCTACCGTGACGACGTCAATAAGATCAGCTTTGTTTTAAGAACTTACCAGGATCATCTGGATTCCATCACGGAATTCCCGGATATGATCGCCCATACCTGGGGCGGTGTCGGCGAAAGCGCCATCTTCGGCGATCTCGCGCCGGCCGGAATTACCAAAAAGTACGCTATTGAGATCCTGCTCGAACATCTCGGTGCCGATCAGAAAGACACGATTTCTTTCGGCGACGCCAAGATCGATCTTTCGATGTTTGAACTGTGCGCCTACAATGTCGCGATGGGCAACGGCGGTCCGGAAATCAAGGAAGCGGCCGACTACATCACGACCGACGTCAATGACGACGGTCTCTACAATGCTTTCAAGTATCTCGGACTGATATAGAAAAGAGGAACTATGGAAAAACTGATTCAGGAACTGATTTCCCTGCCCGGCGCCTGCGGCCAGGAGCACGCTGTTATCAAATATCTTTATGAACGTCTGAAAGATCAGACCGATTCCTGCTATGTCAACGGCCTCGGCGACCTGATTGTCACAAAAAAAGGCGCTTTTGACGGACCGGTCCTGGCCGTCAGCGCTCATACCGACGAAGTCGGCTTTATCGTCAAAAAGATCGAAACCAGCGGTCTGATCCGCTTTGAAAAACTGGGCGGCCATGATGACCGCATCCTGCTGTCACAGAAGGTCATCGTCCACGGTGAAAACGGACCGTGTCCGGGTGTGATCGGCACCATCAGCGCCCATATGCAGAGATTTGACAATACCTCTCTGATCCGCAATTACCGTGAAATGTACATCGACATCGGCGCTGCCGATGATGCGGAAGTACGTGGAATAGGTGTTTCTGAAGGTGATCAGATCACCTGGGATTCACCATTTACCAGATGCGGAAAAAGCCGCGCCTATGGTCACGCTTTCGATGACCGCTGCGGCTGCGCGGTGCTTCTGAAGGCAATTGAAAACGCGGATTTCAGCAAAGTCCACGGCACCCTGATCGGCATCTTCTCCACCCAGGAAGAAGTCGGCCTGCGCGGCGCCACAGCGGCGGCGACCAGTATCCGTCCCGATGTCGCCCTGGCTGTCGATACGACGGCAGTCAGCGACACACCGGAAGCGATGATGGACAAAACGCTTGCGCTTGGCAAAGGAGCCGGCATCAAAGTGATGGACTTCTCTCTGCTCGCCTCAAAAGCCGTCTGGAAATTCATGCGGAAGATCGCGGAAGAGAACGGCATCCCCTATCAGCTGGAAATCTTCACCGGAATCGGCACCGATGCCGGCGCTCTCCATCAGG
This sequence comes from Solobacterium sp., assembly GCA_017404505.1. Taxonomy (GTDB): domain Bacteria; phylum Bacillota_I; class Bacilli_A; order Erysipelotrichales; family Erysipelotrichaceae; genus Bulleidia. The sequence goes on from JAFRCE010000016.1 coordinate 65,697, forward strand.
GATATGACGGCGTGCCTTCCGGAGTCATCTCCATTCCTTCCCGCTATGCCCATTCCAGCGTCGAGATGATCGATATGAACGACTTTGAAAACTGTGAAAAGCTCCTGGAAGCATTCCTTCTGAACATGAAGGACCGCAGCCAGTTCGCTTTCCTGACGGACTGCTGAAGAAGGAATTCCCATGAAACTGTATACAGCATCACTGGCCTATGCCGCAAAGCACAGTGACCGTCTTCAGCAGCTGCGTCTGAAAGGCAATATGGTCTGTCTGTATGGCGACTGCAGCCGCCGCGCCATGAAGCTTGAGCATATCCGTGAAGCCAATGTCTTCGCGGCCGACAACGGCGAATTCATCTTCAGCGGCTGCTACAGCCTGTATGACGTGCGTTCCGCCTATCTGCCGGAAACCATCCGTATCCTGCGTGAAAGAGGCATCCGCTACGCCTTCCGCCTGGAAGATCCCGCGGCCTGCGGCGGCACGCTGGACTTCGCAATCAGCGATCCTTCCCTTTCGAATGATCGGTACACATACATGGTCCGTTTCAAAGACGAAACAGAAAAAGATGCCGTCGTACCGGAATGCCAGCCGTACTGCACCTTTCATTTCCTTGATCCTCTGAACGCCTATCTGATCTTCAACGACAGCGACCCGAAGAAAGCGGTTCTCAGCATTCATGACGCTCTGCGCATCAATGAAGAAGACATCGTCTTTCTTTCCGAAGACTCAGAACTCTGAAGCATTCAGGAAGGCAATCAGATTCTCCGCCTGACGGATGCCGTCGACCGCACTGGAGATAATGCCGCCGGCATATCCCGCTCCTTCGCCGCACGGGAACAGACCCTGACAGCTCAGCGCCTGACCGTCTGCATTGCGCGGCATGCGGATCGGTGAAGAAGAGCGCGATTCCATACCGACCATGATGCCGGTATTGACAAAACCGGGAATACGGCGGTCAAAATCGGCAAAACCTTCCGCCAGAGACATACCTGCCTCTTCGGAAAAAAGTGAATGCATATCAACGGAAACGACACCGAGCGGATACGTGGAGTCCAGCACCCACTGTCCGCTTTTCTGTCGGTTCAGATAATCCCGGATATTCTGGGTCGGCGCCATCGTCTGATTCCGCCAGGCCTTTTTTTCAAGTTTCTTCTGGAATGCGAAGCCGTCCATTACGCTGCCGCGGTAAAAATCCTTCTGCGGTATCTGAACGAGGATCGCACTGTTGGCGTTGCGGCCGTCACGGCCCGAATAACTCATGCCGTTGACTGCCAGGCTTTCCGCCATGGTGGCGGCCGGAATCACGACGCCGCCCGGACACATGCAGAAAGAATAGACACCGCGGCCGCAGGAACTCCGGAATGTCAGAGAATAGCTCGCGGCAGAAAGAGCCGGATGCGAGGCATATGCCCCGTACTGGCACTGGTTGATGAGTTCCTGGGGATGTTCCACCCGGACACCGGCGGCGAAATCCTTGGGAATCATATCCACTCCCCGGCCCAGCAGTTTTTCATAAGTGTCGCTGGCACTGTGACCAAGACACAGCATCGCCGCATGGCAGACGATCCGCTCCTCGCCGCAGCGCAGTGCCGCAAGCCGGCCGTCTTTGATCTCGATATCGTCGAGCCGGGCGGCAAAACGCACTTCACCGCCCAGGGAGACGATCTTCTCACGGATATTCTTCACGATGACGCGCAGCCGGTCGGTGCCGAGGTGCGGCCTTGCCTGATAAGCGATTTCCGCCGGCGCGCCGGCTTCGATCAGTTCCGAAAGAACCTTGTGGATCCGGCCGTCTTTGATGCGGGTCGTCAGTTTGCCGTCGGAAAAGGTGCCGGCGCCGCCTTCGCCATACTGCACGTTGCTTTCCGGATCCAGCGTGCCGTCCTGAAAATAACGGTCGACGTCAATGCTGCGCTCCTCTACCGGCTTTCCTCGCTCAATGACGACCGGCTTCAGGCCGCTTTCCGCCAGCAGCAGCGCGGCGAACATGCCGGCCGGGCCAAAGCCGGCAATCACCGGCCGCTCCGCGGGACGGTTTTTTACAGCCGGCATCGGATAAACATATTTTTCCCCGCGCACGACATCTTTGCGGCGCAGATAAGGTTCTTCATTTCGGAGGTCGGCCAGGACCGAATATGTGAAAAACAGCTCATCGCGGCGGGCATCGATCGATTCTCTTTCAATTTCAAAAGAGCGGATCTCATCCGGCCGGCAGTTCAGTTTGCGGGCGATATGCTCAACGCTGAGCTTCTCCCCCGGCGGGCATTTGATCTGGGTAATTTTAAGCATTTTTCACAACCTCCCGAAATTCTTTTTCAGAATACTACAGATTACCCTTTTTGCAAAAAGTCACCGGGTGATTTTTCTGTTCAATTGCAAAATATTTATTTCACATATGCGAAATATGGTATGATTTCTATATAAAAGGAAAGGGTGTTTTTGTTATGGTTAAACTTAGCGCTAGCGGTGTTGCCAAGATTAATGAGATCTGTGATCGTTATGTTAACGAGCCCACGCCTCTCATGATGATCTTAAGCGACATTCAGAATGAATATGGCTACATTCCGCTGGAAGTTCAGGAACTGGTATCCAAGAAAACAGGTATCTCAGTTGCTGAAATCTACGGTGTTGTCACATTCTATTCATTCTTCTCCCTTACACCAAAGGGAAAGTATGTCATCGGATGCTGTCTGGGAACTGCATGCTACGTAAAGGGAGCACAGCAGGTCATCGACAAGTTCTCCGAAATTCTTAACATCAAGCCTGGTGAAACTTCCGCTGACGGACTGTTCACGCTGGATGCTCTCCGCTGCATCGGTGCATGCGGTATCGCTCCGGCAGTCAGCATCAACGGCACAGTCTATCCGAAGATGTCTGTCGATCAGGTTCCGAAGATTATCAATGACTACAAGGCAAAGGAGGCTGCTGCATGATTTCCAATGTCGAAGTATTCAACGAAAAAACTGCTGCGTTGACAAAGTCACTCAACGACAAGATCAGCGGTGCTGACGGAAAGCGTCACATCGTTCTGTGCGGCGGTACCGGCTGTCTGTCTTCCCATTCCGATAAGATCAAGGAAAGATTCGAAGAAGTCCTGGCTGAAAAAGGCCTGACGGATAGAGCGACCGTCAATATCGTCGGCTGCTTCGGCTTCTGCTCACAGGGTCCGTTCGTCAAGATCTATCCGGAAGACACACTGTACCGTCTGGTCAAGATCGAAGATGTTGAAGAAATCGTCGAGACCGACATTATGAACGATACCGTAGTCGAAAGACTGCTGTATGTCGATCCGGTCACAAAAGAAAAAGTATCCAAACAGGATGACATCAACTTCTATAAGAAGCAGCGCCGTGTCGCATTATACGGCTGCGGTGTCATCAATCCGGAAAACATTGAAGAAGCGCTCGGCATGGGTGCCTTCCAGGGTCTGAAGAGAGCTCTCTCCATGTCCCAGCAGGAAGTCATCGACGAAGTCCTGAAGTCCGGCCTGCGCGGCCGCGGCGGCGGTGGCTTCCCGACCGGCCGTAAATGGCAGTTCGCTTACAACGTCGAAGCGGATCAGAAGTATGTGGTCTGCAACGGTGACGAAGGTGACCCGGGTGCGTTCATGGACCGTTCCATTCTGGAAGGTAATCCGCTCGCCGTCATCGAAGGCATGGTCATTGCCGGTTATGCTTACGGCGCAAGCGAAGGTTACTTCTATGTACGTGCAGAATATCCGATCGCGGTCGGACGTCTGCGCAAGGCCATCAAACAGGCGGAAGAAATCGGCCTGCTCGGTGACCATATCCTCGGCACGGACTTCAGTTTCCGCTGCCATCTGAGACTGGGCGCCGGCGCCTTTGTCTGCGGTGAGGAAACAGCTCTGCTGAACTCCATCGAAGGCAAGCGCGGTATGCCGCGTCCGCGTCCGCCGTTCCCGGCAGTCAAGGGTCTGTGGGGCAAGCCGACCTGTGTCAACAACGTCGAAACACTGGCTTGCGTACCGTTCATCCTGAGAAACGGCTGGGAAGAATTCGCCAAAGTAGGTACCGAAAAGTCCAAGGGTACGAAAGTATTCGCTCTGGGCGGCAAAGTCAACAATGTCGGTCTGGTCGAAGTACCGATGGGCACGACCCTGAGAGAACTGATCTTCGACATCGGCGGCGGTATCCCGAACGGCAAGAAGTTCAAAGCCATTCAGACCGGCGGTCCGTCCGGCGGCTGTCTGACGGAAGAATTCCTCGATGAACCAATCGACTTCGATAACCTGGTAGCCAAGGGTTCCATGATGGGAAGCGGCGGCGCCATCGTTATGGACGAAGACAACTGCATGGTTGACGTTGCCAAGTTCTATATGGAATTCATCTGTGATGAATCCTGCGGCAAGTGCACACCATGCCGTATCGGCACCAAGAGAATGCTGGAGATCCTGACCCGTATCACGGAAGGAAAAGGCACGATGGAAGACCTGGAAGAACTCGAAGAGCTCAGCCAGACCGTCAAGTCCAATTCCCTCTGCGCTCTCGGTCAGACAGCATCCAACCCGATCGATTCCACGATCAAACATTTCCGCGATGAGTATATCGCTCACATCGTTGATAAGAAGTGCCCGGCGCATGTATGTAAGAAACTGATGGAATACCACATCGATCCTGACAAGTGCATCGGCTGCGGTATGTGTGCAAGAGGCTGCCCGGCCGGCTGCATCACCAGAACCGATTACATCGCTCCGAACCACAAGCTTGCTTCTATGTCAATTGATTCTTCGAAGTGCGTCAAGTGCGGAGCATGTATCTCCACATGTAAGTTCGGCGCAATTGAAAAGAGATAAGAGGAGGTATATTCATGACTTTGGTAAATGTAAAAATCGAAGGTGTACCTTATCAGGTAGAAAGCGGCCTGACGATTCTGGAAGCAGCGAAAGCCTGCGGTTATGAGATTCCTTCCCTCTGCGCATTCAATCACGGCGAATGCAATCAGGGTTCCTGCCGTGTCTGTCTCGTCGAAGCAACCGGCGCCAGAGGTCTGGTAGCCAGCTGCGTATATCCGGTCAGCGAAGGCATGGAGATCCGCATCTCCACCCCGAAGGCAACCGAGGCCAGAAGAAGAAGTGTCGAACTCCTTCTCTCCAATCACAATCAGAACTGTCAGCAGTGCGACAAGAACGGCAAGTGTGAACTGCTCCATGTCGCCAAGATCACAGGTGCCCGTGAAGGTGCCTTCGCCGGTGTTCATTCCGAGACATATCTCGACGAACTGGCACCGGGCCTGATCAGAGATACATCCAAATGTATCCTGTGCGGAAGATGCATCGCCAGATGCTCCAATGCCCATGGTCTGGGTATCCTCGGTTTCGAAAACCGCGGCTTCCGTACATTCGTTTCTCCGGCAGAGAACAGAAGCTTTGCCGATTCCCCGTGCATCCAGTGCGGTCAGTGCGTTAACGTCTGCCCGACCGGTGCATTGATGGAACACAGTGAAATCGCCAAGGTTGACGCTGCTCTGAAGGCCGGCAAACATGTCGTCATTCAGGCTGCTCCGGCTGTCCGTGCCGCCCTCGGCGAAGAATTCGGCTATCCGGTAGGCACACCTGTCACCGGCAAGATGATCGCGGCTATGAGACGTCTTGGCTTCGAAAGAGTCTACGATGTCAACTTCGGCGCTGACCTGACAATCATGGAAGAAGGCACCGAACTTCTGCACCGCATCACCAATGGCGGCGTTCTGCCGATGATCACATCCTGCTCGCCAGGCTGGATCAACTATGCTGAATACAACTACGGCGATCTGCTGGATCACCTCTCCAGCTGCAAATCCCCGCACCAGATGCAGGGTGCTGTCATCAAGTCCTACTGGGCAGAACAGAAAGGCTATGATCCGAAGGATGTCTTCGTGGTATCCGTCATGCCGTGTGTCGCCAAGAAGTTTGAAAGACAGAGAGAACAGATGAATGTCAACGGCATCGACGATGTCGACGCTGTTATCACAACCAGAGAGCTCGCCAGAATGATCAAGCGTGCCGGTATCATCTTCAACCGCCTGCCGGATGAAGAATGGGACGGCGATATCATGGGCGACTACACCGGTGCAGCCGTTATCTTCGGCGTTACCGGCGGTGTCATGGAAGCAGCTCTGCGTACCGTTTACTTCAAGCTGACCGGCAGTGAATACGGCCGTATCGCGTTTGAAGAAGTTCGCGGTCACGATGCCGGCATCCGTGAAGCATCTCTCGATATCAACGGAACCGTTGTCAACGTTGCCATCGCTTCCGGTATGAAGTCAGCGAAAGTTCTGCTGGATGAGATCCGTGAAGGCAAGTCCAAGTATCACTTCATTGAAATCATGGGCTGCCCGGGCGGATGCATCAACGGCGGCGGTCAGCCATATGTCAGACCGGTCTTCCTGCCGAACGAAGATGACAACATCCTCGACACATACAAGGAAAAGAGAGCAAAAGCCCTCTACAGTGAAGACGAAAGACAGGTTGTACGTCAGTCGCACAACAACCCGCAGATCGTTGAACTGTACGAAAAGTTCCTTGGTGAACCGAACTCCCACAAAGCCCATGAACTTCTGCATACGACCTATGCGGCAAGAGAAGGCTTCAACGACATTAAGAAATAAACTGATCAGGGGACCGCATCCGGTCCCCTTTTCTGATCACCAAAGGAAAAGAGATCCGCGTGGATCTCTTTTTCAGTTTGCTTTATTCTGCTGTGACGTAGTGAACGAGATCAAGGACCTGATTGTCTGTGATCGTGCATTTGCCGGCTGTGTCTTCGTATACCGTCGTGATATACAGATTCATTACCGGATCCGCTGTGGTTGCTGCACCGCGGCAGAGGAACATGTAGTTCGTGCCGGATACTACCTGTGTGCCGAGCAGAACGATCGGTTTCAGGGATACGCCTGTAAAGCCTTCAAGCGCTTTGGAAAGAGCGTTCTCCCCTTCCGCGGAAATGCCTGCCACCTTCCCGATATCGGTTACTTCCCAGCTGCCGAGCAGATTTGGATCGTCAGCGTTGTCTTTGACTTTCAGATCATTGATGTCTAGTCTGTTGATTGCCAGAACTGTTGTTTTGCCTTCCAGGCTCTTATAGATGGTCACAATGGCAAAACCTTTGTCAGCTTCGGTTGAAACGTTCTCAGCCGATGCCAGGAATGCGTAGTTTGTGCCGGAAACGAGCTGAGTGGCAACTACCTGTACCGGTAAATAATTCACACCGATCAGATTTTCCATCGCTGTTTTGAAGATGATCTTTTCTTCTTCATTGAGCAGTTCTACATATTCTGTATATGGCTGCCAGCCGCCCAGAAGCGTTTCTGTTTCTGTCTTTTCTGTTTCCGGTTCCTTCACTTCTTCCGGTTCAGCCGGTTTCGTACAGCCGGTCAGAATCATTGCTCCGGCCAGTGCCGCGGCGCTCAGAATGGAAATATGCTTTTTCATTTTCTTTTCCTCCTGCAGGTTTTACCCTGGCATTTCATGGTATATCTTTTTTTCTGCCAATGCAATCAAATCATTTCTTCCCGCAGTTCCCCGCGCAGATCACGCTCCATATACATCTTGACTTCTTCCGCGTTCCGGCAGGTACTGAACAGATAATACAGTTTTGTAACAGCCGCTTCACTTGTCATGTCGCAGCCGCTGAGGGCGCCTGCCTGACGCAGAACCAGGCCGGCTTCATAGGCGTTCATGTTCACGGTCGCCTGCGGACACTGCGAGCAGACAACGACCACCGCTCCGTTGGCGCCGGCTTCCTTCAGCATCGGCAGCAGCACGTTTTTGTCATCTGGCAGATTGCCCGAACCGAACGCTTCCAGAACGATTCCTTTCAGTTTCAGACTGAGCACATTCGCGAACAGTTCAAACTGGATGCCCGGGAATACCTTGAGCACACCGATCGGAACATTCGCGAACGGCCGGCACGCAAACGGTTCATCGGACGGTTTCCGGAAAGCGGATCTGTGATAGCGGATGGATATGCCTGCTTCAGCCAGCGCCGGCCAGTTCGGCGACAGAAATGCCTGCATACCGTCCGCCGAGTATTTGGTGGCCCGGTTGCCGCGCAGCAGCAGACCGCCGAAATAGATGCAGACTTCTTTGACCTTTCCCTCACCGGCAATGATCATCGAAGTGATCAGGTTGTCACGGCCGTCACTGCGGGTTTCGCACAGCGGGATCTGCGAGCCGGTCAGAATCACCGGCTTCCTGAGACCCTTGAGCATGAAAGACAATGCCGAAGCGGTATAGGCCATGGTGTCGGTGCCATGCAGAATGACAAAGCCGTCATATGCTTCATAATGGTTCGCGATCAGCTGGCCGATCATATTCCATTCGGAAACAGCCATCCGGCTGGAATCCAGCAGCGGATCCGTTTCCATGAAATCCCATTCCGGCATACCGGACGCTTTCAGAGAATCCATATGAAAGATTGCCCGGCGGAAGTATTCCCCGTCCGGCTGATACCCCTTCTCCGTTTTTGTCATACCGATCGTTCCGCCGGTATGCAGGATCAGAACCCTGCTCATACTTCCTCCCCGGATATTCCCTTCCGTTTCAGCAGCCAGTATGCGCCGCCGCCCGCAATCAGAAGACCGCCGGCGATCAGCAGCAGCGTGGAAAGCGGCTGGCCCGCTTTGCTGGTGACGACGATTTCGGCTGTGCCGGATGGAAGATCCAGCAGGTCGATGAAGACATGTCTGCCTTCCACCGTTCCGACATTGCACGAAGCGGCGGCCGGCATATTGACTTCCAGCGTGATCTGCGCTCCGTGTTCCTTCAGATCATTCAGGCTGAAATTCGCACCGTTCAGCACGGTGGCGGCGAATTCATTCGTCAGAGCGCTGACCGGAAGACGCAGAGTAACCATACCTTCCGAAACATCTGCTTTCAAAGCGTCGTTGACAATTCCGGAAACACTGACACCTGCATATACCGTATCGCCATCTTTTTCTTCCACCTTTTTGATCACGGCATCCGGATACTGTTCACGGTACTGGCTCATCATCGCGTCAATCTGTTCCTCCGCGTTGGCACCGTTAAAGTTCATCAGATCTTCATGAAACAGAAGCGTCACGCCGCTTTTCACATCTCCGGATGAACTCACATCCATCGACATACGCATTCTGACGCAGCCGCTCAGAACAAAGACGCACACAGCTGCCAGGATTTTCATCATTGTCTTTTTCATAAATCAACACCTGTATTTATTGTTAATCCGATTATACCATGGTCAGAACAAAAAAAAGAACCGGCGCGCTTTGCGCCGGTTCCTGCAGTCAGATGATTATAAGCCTTTTTCCAGAGCCAGTGTTCTGGTTGTCAGGTCACATACTTCAGCCGGTCCATAGTACTGGATCGCACCCGGATATGTGTAAGCTGTTTCGACAGCCCATTCATCTCTGTGTGCTTCGAAGTATTTGAACGGTTTGCCTTCGAGTTCGACGAGAGCCTTCTTGATGACCGGCTTGTCTTCGCCGTGTCTTCTTTCCATGTTCATCATCTTGGTGATCGGCATGCCGCCTGCTACCCATTCATCTGCCGGCTTGGACAGGTTGGAGATCTTGGACAGATATCCGTTGTATCCGTACTGAATCAGCATGAAGGCATTGTAGCCGAGGGAATAGCAGTAGTCAGCGTCGAAGTTGGACGGGAACGCGCATCTTCCTTCATAACCGAAGAAGTGATGCAGCGGGCTGAACTTGCCGTTGTATGTGCCGGCAGCTTTTCTCTCAGCCAGTTTTGCGGCAACCAGACCGGAGAACAGCTTTTCGGATTCGATCAGGGATACCTGTACGTTTCCGTGCGGGTCTCTTTCCAGGAACAGCTGCTGCTGGATCGTTACCGGCAGAATCGCGAAGACGTCCATGGATTCCTTTGTCAGACCCTTTTCGATGAACGCATACTTGTCAGCCCAGGTCGGCAGAGCGTTGAATTCTTCCGCCTTCTTGCCGGCCAGCAGTTCGTTGATTTCCTGGATCAGTTTATTGAATTCCGGTACGAATTCAACAACGCCTTCCGGAATGATGGCGACACCGAAGTTCATGCCTTTGTCCGCACGCTTGTTGACGGAGTCAGCGATGTAGTCGGCGATCTCGGACAGGGACTGCTTCTTGGCAGCGACTTCTTCGGAGATCAGGCAGACGTTCGGCTGTGTTTCCAGTGCGCATTCAAGAGCGACGTGGGAAGCGGAACGACCCATGACCTTGACGAAATGCCAGTACTTCTTAGCGGAGTTGGCGTCTCTTTCGATGTTACCGATAACTTCGCTGTATGTCTTTGTGGCTGTATCGAAACCGAAAGAGCATTCGATGTCTTCGTTCTTGAGGTCGCCGTCGATGGTCTTCGGGCAGCCGATGACCTGAACGCCGGTCTCGTGAGCGGCAAAGTATTCAGCCAGAACGGCTGCGTTTGTATTGGAGTCGTCACCGCCGATGATAACGATTGCTGTAATGCCATGCTTCTTGCATACTTCTGCTGCTACAGCAAACTGAGCCTCTGTTTCCAGCTTCGTACGGCCGGAACCGATGATATCGAAACCGCCGGTGTTTCTGAACTGGTCGATGTATGCATCGTCAAATACCAGATAATCATCATCCAGCAGTCCGCTCGGACCGTTCTTGAAACCGAACAGTTCATTCTCAGCATTGGTAGCCTTTAAAGCGTCATACAGACCGCAGACAACGTTGTGTCCGCCAGGTGCCTGACCGCCGGAAAGAATAACACCGACAACCTGTTTCTTGGCAGCGGAAGTATTCTGGCCTTTCGCGAAAGTGATTTCCTTTTTGCCATAGGTGTTCGGGAAAAGAGCCTGGATCTTTTCCTGATCCGCAACGCTCTGTGTTTCTTTTCCTTCCACTACGCAGATCTCGGCAATACCGTGTCTGAGCATGCCCGGAAGTTTCGGAACATACTGTAGTCTTTCCTTCTGAAGAGGTGAAATATTCATATTATCTACTCCTTTTTCTACTATCCAAATGATAAATCATTTACGCCTCAAAGTGAATACCCGAGCCGCTTTTCAAGCCCCGTTTCCCGGAAAAAAAACAGTGTCATTTCATCCTGACACTGTTGTCTGTCCCTTACGACAGCATGGGCTGGCCGGAGCCTTTTTCCAGGTTCTCCAGAAGATCGAGCAGCTCCTGTCTTTTTTTGTCAATTTCCAGACGGGTGCCGGTCTGCATGGTCCTCTCAAACGCCTCGGCAGCCTCCTCGATACGGCTGCGCTCGCTGCCGCCGGCTTCTTCATACATGCGCTCCGCCTTCAGCAGCACGAAGACATTCTGCTCATCCTCACGGGGATTCTGTTTCAGATACTGCAGCCGCTCCAGACGCGCCTGCGCTTCCTCTTCGGAAATGCGGTTTTCCTCATCCTGGATGATCACCTTCTTCTGCAGGCCGGTCGAAACAACCCTGACCTCCACCTCCAGCAATGAATTGACGTCATAGGTATAGGTGATTTCGATCGCTTCCTGGCCGCGCGGTCCTTTCGGCACTTCCACGTTGACTTCACCGATCAGAAGATTGTTGGCCGGGATCCTGCTTTCGCCCTGCAGGACCTTGACCCGGACCCATTCCTGATCGTCATAGGCTGTGTATACGGTCTGTGAACGGCTGACCGGAATGATCGTATTACGCTCAATGATCGGCAGATATCTGCCGTCGTCGGCGAATGTCGAATTGAACGAGTGAACTTCCGTACCCAGCGTGAACGGACATACGTCGGTCAGGATCACCTCCTGGATATCACGGTTCCTCTCCTTCATCGCGCCGGACAGTGCCGCGCCTTCCACAACGGATGTGTCGGGATCGACGGAATATTCGGGATAGATACCGGTCATGCGCTGGATATAGCTGCGGATCAGCGGCAGCCGGGTGGCTCCGCCGACCAGAATGATGCGGTCAAGATCATTCAGGGTGATTTTGGCATCGCGCAGCGCCTTTTCGATCGGTTTCCGCATTTTTTCCAGAAGCCCGAGACAGGCTGTTTCATATTCACTCAGGCTGAACTCTTCTTCGTAGATCAGAGAGCCGATCGTCACGCTCATTTCCGAAACCGGTTTTTGAGCGAAGGCGCATTTGCAGGCCTCCGCCGCTTTGTACACGCTGCTCAGTGTCTTCAGATCGAGCGACGCTGCATCGATCTGGCAGCCGGCCAGGAACAGTTCCGTCAGCACCATGGTGAAGTCTTCCCCGCCCAGCCGGTTGTCACCGGCAACGGCATACACTTCCATGATATTGCGGTAGTATTCAAGCACCGTGACGTCGAACGTTCCGCCGCCGAGATCCAGCACCATGCAGCATTCACTGCTGCCGCTTTCCCCGACGCCATAGGCGATGGCCGACGCTGTCGGTTCGTTGATGATGCGGCTGACTTTCAGACCGGCCAGTTCACCGGCCCGGGCAGTGGCGCGGCGCTGACGGTCGTTGAAATAGGCAGGCACGGAAATAATCGCTTCACTGATTTCTTCCTGCAGATAGGCACTGGCATCTTCCTTCAGAGAACGCAGCACAAAAGCTGACAGTTCTTCCGGTGAGAATGTCAGTTCTCCGAGTGTATACGTCTTTTCCGTTCCCATCGTCCGCTTGAAAAGTCTCGCCATCCTTTCCGGATGCAGATAGCCGTACTCGCGGGCTGTCTCTCCGATCAGGATCTGTCCCTTCTCGTCCACGCTGACCACGGATGGCGTCAGGTTCTTTCCCAGACGGTTGGGAATGATGACCGCTTTGCCGTTCTGAAAGCAGGCGGCCAGACTGTTCGTTGTTCCTAAATCAATTCCTATCAGCATTTTTTCACTTAACTTTCCGTTTCAGGTTATGTTCGGCAATCAGGAAATCTTCCTCGTCCGGATACATGCTCTGGCATTCACAGGCGATCTCATACGCTTTCTGATAGTTGCCGAAGATCTCTTCCGCTTCCATGCGGAAAATGTCCGTATCCTTGCATGTCTGCTCCGGGCATGACATGCAGAACGGATGGTTCTTGCAGGCGTCGGCCAGTGCCAGGGCTTCTTCCTTTCTGCCAAGGATGGCCAGCAGCCGGATCTTGCGGGCCATAAACAGCAGTTTGTCCGGCTCGAATTCCGACAGTTTACGGTCAATTTCCACAAGTGCCGTGCGGGCGTATTCCTGCGCCATTTCCAGATCATGAAGACGGAAATAACACATGGCAATGGCACCCTGGATACGGGACATGTCAAAGCCGTCCCGCTCTTTGCGGAACTGTTCCCATTTCAGCAGTTCCTTCAGCTGTTTTTTATAATCGCCGTAGTACTCGGAAAGGATATGATCCACTTCCAGAGCACGGTCGGGATGGAGATACTGGCGCACCATTTTTTTCTGCAGGGATGCTTTGTCGAAATCTTTTCGGTACATATGCAGAAGGATCTCGCAGTCACACAGTTCCCGGTCATATTCATCGACTGCCGCCCATTCCTTCAGGAACGCTTCCGCCTCTTCCAGACGGCCGGCATGGGCATAAACCATGAAGATGATCCGCCGGGCATATTTGTAATCATAGCGCTCAAGCACTTCGCGAAGAACTTCGATGGCTTCATCATAGCGCTTCATCCGGCGCAGGATGGTGGCTTTGCGCAGGAAGTATCCGCTCTGGTCCCCTTCCCGTTCGCTGGCCATTTCCACTGCGTGATTGATTTCCGCCAGCGCCTCTTCCAGTTTGCCCTGCATGCCATAGACCGAACTGAGCCGGTACCAGCTGTCAATGGAGTTCGGGTTCTTTTCCTTCAGCAGTTCGAACTGCTCACGCGCCTCTTCCGGTCTGAACATGTACATATAGCACATGCCGGCATAAAAGTGGCCGGAGGGACGGCCGCCTTTTTCCAATGACATCAGATAGTATTTCAGAGCCTGATCCGCTTTGTGCTCAAGATCCTGATAATAGATATAACCGATCTCAGCTTCGACATTCGGTGTGTGGTAGGGATCGTTCAGCAGATCCTGATAGATCGCCATCGCTTCATCATACTGATTTCCCCGCACCAGCAGCCAGGCTTTGTAATCCTTCAGACCATAATGATCCGGATTGCATTTCAGACCGCGTTCGGCAAGATCCAGCATGATTTCTCTGTCATCGGTGACATAGGCGTCCAGTTTTTCACCTTTCAGACAGAGCAGACGGTAAAGCATCTCCGCGCCGAATTCATAGTTTTCTTCCTGGCCGCTCATGCCGGCCAGCGCTTTTTCATAGAAGTCCTGCGCGGCACTGTAATCCTGTTTGGCGTCTTCCTGCAGCACGCCCTGCACGAACAATACACCGGGGTCCTCCCCGACACCGCTCTGCACCAGGAAATCAATGATCTCCTGCGCCGCGTCCGCCGCCTCGTTGCGGATCAGAATGCGGGCTTTCAGGGTATAGAGATTGATGTCGGAACGGTACAGATCCATCGCCCGGTTCACGGCGTTGAAAGCTTCCCGGTCAAACCGTTTGTAGTAATACGCATAGGCCATCATCAGGAACGCGCGGTAGTTGCCCGGCGCGACCTGGGCCAGCTCACGGCAGTATTCCAGTGTCTTGTCCCAGTTGCGCTCCGTCAGACCGTTCTCACTGAGATGGACGAGAATCTCGGTTTTGTCTTCCGATGTCGCCAGGGCTTTCTGGTATGCTTCGTCGGCCTTTTCCATGTTCTTCAGACTGTAGTAGCAGAAACCGACCCGTGTCCATGTTTCACCGACTCGGCGGCGGCGGGAAATATTCTTCTCCGTGTCAGCGGGAAGCTGCGCGGCTATTTCGGCGAGTTTCTCCAGCAGTCCGGCCGCTTCTTCGTATCTTCCCTGTCCCAGGGCGAGACTGCCTTTGAGATTGAAGTATCCAAAACGGTCCTCATAATCTTCCGGAAGCAATGAAGCGGCTTCGTCCGCTTCATCCATCCGGTTGTTTTCCAGCAGTGCCCAGCAGAGATCGAAACGGGCTTCCTGATCGTCCGGATCGTCAGCCAGTTTCTTGCTCAGTTCCTCAATGATGACCTTGTTCCATTCGCTGCGTTTCTGATCCAGCGTGTACTGCAGTTCGCCATTGCCGGCGGTGTCCCGCAGCATGGCGTCGATGATCTTCACGGCATCCTGATAACGGCCCTGTCCGGCTGTCGCGTTGGCTTCAAACCAGCGTCTTCGGATATTGTCCTTGTCCAGTTCCGCCAGCTTTTCCGACAGCTGCAGGCATTCGTCATACAGATTCCTGCCCAGCAGTTCTTCCGCCAGGGCGAGACCGACATGCAGGCTGGCGGGATATTTCTTCTGCAGATCCCGCAATTCATCCAGGGCTGCCTCATCGCCCTCCCGCAGACGCCAGGAAAGCCACAGGGCATTGCCATAAGGATGCTGTTCCGGCAGTGCGAGCATTTCGTCGAATACCGGCTTCAGATCTTCTGTCTCCTGATTCACGGCTTTCAGATAAAGGCCGAGATACTGATTGGCGGCTTCGCCGTCCGTTCCCGGTTCAAACAGATCCATCAGCAGCGTGTCTTCAAAATGGATCCCCGACGCGATGACATAATCGATGAAATCACGCGGGTAGGTTTCATATAGCTCTTCCTGCCGTTCCAGCCAGGAAAACTGTTCGTCAAAATAAACCCAGACATCATGGGTAATAAAATAATGCTCCATCAGGAAACGGATCAGCAGATCTTCGCATTCCATGCGGCTGTCCACGGAAAGACAGACATCGGCATTGAGAAGCTTCTGCCACTCGGAAAGATCGTTGCGGCGCCGGAAGTCATCATATAAAGCGGAAAGATCATCCTGCCACTGTTCGATCGGTGTCTTCAATGCACTGACCTCATGTTCGGCAGCGTACGCCAGGGCGTCTTCATAGGCCTGCCGCAGCTGCTTGAATTCCTCCGGCTTGTCTTCCGGATTCGTCACCGCCAGCAGTTCCCGATAAGCGGAACGGATCCTGTTTCTGTCCGACGTCGGCTCGATTTTCAGTATTTTCCAGAACATATCTTCCCCCAGTTTTCTGTTATATACATATATCTATTATAAGCGTGAAACGGTTTCTTCCAAAGATAAAAACGGTTCAATAAAAGATCCCGCCTGAGCAGGATCTTTATCTTCAGTCTTTCAGCTGTTTGGCTTTCGCCTTGATTTCACCCGGTGAGATCAGAACCACATTCAGCGGCTTGTCCTTGATCAGATCAATGACTTTGTCATAACACTGCATGAAATAATCAATGCCTTCACGGATCCTCATCATCCGGATACTGAGATCTCTGAATTCAACGATCAGACGATCATCCGATTCACGCATCGAGGCATGGTTGGTCATGTTGCGGATCTCGCACAGATGATAATAGGCAAACAGCAGGTTCTCCAGTGCTTCCCGGTCATCACAGACGGTATATCCGGTGATTTTTACATTCGATGTGTTATCCAGCAGACTGACATGCAGAGCGGCGTAATTGCGCTGGGCGTCCTTGTAGGTATGGATGGGATTGTCACCGCGCAGATATGTTTTTATATAGTAATGCTGCACGTTGTCATCGATCATCCAGTACTGGTTCGGACGCAGGCTGTTACGGCATCTGGCAAACTGGGCCGCGACATTGCCTTTTTCTTCCTCGCTGTTGCAGTAATAGAGGATACCCTTATTGACAAAGATCTCCGGCGCGCGGGATTCGATCAGAGTCAGAACCTGCTGATAGAAACTCTTTCGATAAGCCCATCTGGCCATGTCGATGAAGCTGACTTCATCTTTTGTCAGAAGCTCTCCGTAATCACGTTTGATGCCTTCGGCAAGGATCGAGAACAGACTGCTGTAATAATCGTTCTCCTCCGTTTCCAGACCTTTGTCGAGAATCTCACGGAGCTGGCTGATGCCATTTTCGATTTCACCGATGTCACACAGAGAAACGCCGGCGTCGATATGCCGCATGGCATAGATCATCTGATCCACCCGGGTGTTTTCGGAACCGTATTTTTCCCAATAGTCAATGATCATGTCAGCCTTGCCGTACTTCAGGAAGGTACGGAATGCCGCATTCAGGGCCGTGACGCCATAGCCTCTCGTATCGTCTCTGATTTCACCGGCCAGCATGTTATGAGAATCGGACGTCGTGAATACGTGACGCAGATGCACGCGGGAATCCGGGAAAGTGTTGATAATGTCGAGAATACTGATCAGAACGAAGTTGTCAGTCATATCGTCACTGTTCAAAGCGACATACAGGTTGATCTCATCATTGTGATCACCTTCGATGGCTTTGGCCAGCTGCATGATATTCTCGATCGGCAGCTTGCCGTCATCGCTGACACTGGTCGGAATGAATCTGACCTTGACGTCCGAGTTCTCCGGCAGGATCTCAAGCTTATAGGAATCCTTGAGGGTGCCGTAGAGATAATTCTTTAACCACTGTTTGTAGACGATCATGTCATCAGCAGCACCCGGAACTTCTTTCGCGAGTTCCTTCTTGAACGTTTCATACATCTTCGGGTCTTTGGTGAGAACGTCAAAGAAACGGTTGTATTTGACATCGTCATCCTGGAAGCCGCGTTCCTTATAAAACCGGCGGACAAAGCCAGTTACCTGTTTCTGTGCTTCCTCATTGAGCAGAAGACCGAGATCCTGCTGTTCGATATGCAGCTCGTCAATATACTGGGCGATACGGTAACGGAAAAGACTGTATGCCGAAAGCTCCTTGATATCGGCGGTATAGAAGTTCTTTCCTTCCCGCAGCTGGATCAGCTTGCCGTCATCCCCTTCATCGAAGGTAAGCTTGCGGCCCAGCGTGATGATCTCATCCACCGGATATTTGGACAGAACATATTTACAGCTGGCTTCCACCGTCAGCATCGCGTCACAGTACATATTCTTGAATCCGTCTTTTCCGTAATAATAACGGATCTGTTCCGCATCACTCGGCATGCTTAACGATGTGAGCAAAATATTATAGGCCATATGATTACTTCCTCTCTAAGACCATGTGCTGAGTACTTTCTTTCTAAGCCAGGTATTCATAACAATGATAAACAGGAAATTCAGGAAATCCGCCGCGCAGATTCCCAGCCAGATACCGCTGATTCCGAAATACTGCTGTAACAGCAGGGTCAGCGGCACAAGCAGAACGACCTGTCTCAGCAAAGCCGAGATCATTGAGATATACGTTTTTTTCACCGGCGCAAACAGCTGTGTCAGAACGATCGAAGCGCCGAGAATCGTCAGCGACAGCGACAGGATCCGGTAGGACGAGATGCCCAGCGGCAGCTGTTCGCCTTTGATATTCATCAGACCCAGCAGAAACTGCGGGACTGTCTGAAACAGCACAAAGACAGCAAGTGTCCAGCTGTTTGCCATTTTCATGGCGAAATTTCTTGTTTCCAGGAATCGTTCACGGTTCTTTTCGCCGCAGCAGAAGCCGAGAATCGGATTCATGCCGCGGGTGATACCAAAGACCGGCAGCGTCGCGAATGAGTAAAGCTTCGAGAATGATCCGTAGACAGCAACCGCATCGGTTCCGTATATGGCGATTTCCTTGTTCACGATGCCGGCAACGACGGAAGTGGTCGCCTGGGTCAGGGCAGATGGAACGCCGACATACAGGATATCCTTGATAATCGTAAAATCCGGTTTGAAACACTGCGGGTTCACCGGCAGATTCTCCCTGTTTTTCACGAAGATGCCGTACATGCCAATCAGCATGGAAACCATCTGCGCGCAGCTGGAAGCGATGGCCGCTCCCCGGACGCCCAGATGCAAAGAGAAGATCAGCACCGGATCCAGAAACAACACGACCAGACCGCCGGCAATCTGCGACAGCATCGGAATCACCATACTGCCCGATCCCTGCAGGATCGAGAAGCTCAGCTGTGAGAAGATGCTTCCGAAACCAAGCAGACAGATCGTGCGGATATAAATGACAGCCGCCGCGGAAACTTCCGGGTCATTCGTATAAAGACTGACAAAAGCCTGCGAGCCGAACAGACCGAACAGGATCATGATGCCGGCTGTCAGAATGCCGATCAACAGTCCGTTGGCGGCGGCTGAACCTGCTTCTTCCGTATTCTTTGCGCCGAGATTGCGGGAGATGCAGGAATTGATACCCACACCGATACCCGTTGAAAGAGCGCCCATGATCATCTGTACCGGAAAAGCCAGTGTGACAGCGGCCAGTGAGCCGTCGCTGATCCGCGCCACGTACATTGAGTCCACCGTATTGTAAAACGCCTGCATCAGCATCGCCACAATAGACGGCCCGGCCATTTTCAAAAGCAGTGAACGCACCGGCTCAGTTGCCAGCGCGTCACGTTCCGGTACCTGCGGATTCCTGTAGATATTCATCCGAATATCACCTGTTCGTTTATTCGATTGTCAGGAAATCAGAAAAACCGGTCACTTCAAATACATCATTAATATCTTCGTTAACGTTTTTCACCGTCATCGTTCCCTGCGCGTTCATCGTTTTCTGAGCTGAAAGAAGCACTCTCAGACCAGCACTGGTGATGTACTCCAGCTTTTCCATATCAAAGACCAGTTCCGTGACGTTATCGATGCTCTCTTTGATCGCCGCTTCGAAATCCGGAGCCGTGATGGTATCCAGTTTTCCTTCCAGAAAGACGGTCAGACTGGTTCCGTTCTGTTCTTTTCTGATATTAAGCATATGCACCTCCTGCATTTTTCATCCTACAGATAAACTCTTGCCATTTTCACTCGCTGAAAACACGGCAGACTGTTTATCTGTCCTTACAATAGTATCATGTTCTTTATTTTCGAGTATGTTTTCACGCTATTTTTCTTTTTCCGGCCGCTCATTTTTCCCGGGCTTTGCCGCGTTGAACCGCAAGGAGCCATGGTATAATTCTCTTCAAAGAGGAAAATGATATGAACAAAGAATGGTCACTTGAAAAACTGTACAAAGGTTACGACGATCCCGCTTTCGCGGCTGACGAAGCGGAACTGGACCGGCTCCTCAGTGAATATGAGGAATTTGCCGGCTGTCTGCAGGGCGATCCTGCCGATCTTCTCAGCCGGATGATCACCCTGAACCAGCAGATCACCGGTAAAGCGGAAAGCATGATGGTATTCGCATCCCTGCAGCAGTCAGTCAACACGTCCGACGCGGCTTCCGCCGCTGTACTCGGCCGTCTCTCCCGCAAGCTGTCCCGCCTGGCGGCACCGCGCACCGCGCTGGTTCAGTATATCGCCGGCCTGGACGATCTTGATGCCGTGATCCGCGGCCATGAACTGCTGGAGGAACATTCCTTCTTCCTGCACAATATCCGCCAGGACGCGAAGTATACCCTCTCACCGGAAGTTGAGCGGGCCATCAGCCTGTATGAGATCAGCGGTTCTTCCGCCTGGAGCGATCTGCAGGGTTTCCTGACTTCCACCGTTCCGGTCGAATATGAAGGCGGCATTACGAATCTGTCCGACATCCGCAACAAGGCATACGATCCGGATCCATCTGTCCGCAAGAGCGCCTACGAGGCGGAACTGAAAGCCTATGAGCGCATCCGGGACGGCATTGCCTTCTCCCTGAATTCGATCAAGATGGAAGTGATCTCCCACTGCCAGCTGCGCGGCTACGAATCACCGCTTGATGAGACATTGAAGAATGCCCACATGAAGCGAGAAACGCTCGATGCCCTGATCGGTGCCATGGAAGAATATCTGCCGAAGTTCTGGGCATACATGCGGGCCAAGGGAAAACTGCTCGGCTATGACAACGGCCTGCCCTTCTATGAAATGTTCGCGCCGCTGGAAGGCAACGACAAAACCTATACCACCGAAGACGCCAAAGCTTATCTGGTCGATCTGTTCTCGACGTTCGATCAGGAAGAAACCGATATGATCGCCCGGGCTTTCGACGAAGCCTGGATCGACTTCTATCCGCATGACGGCAAAGTCGGCGGCGCTTTCTGCGCACCGGTCGCCGTCCTCAAGGAAAGCCGCGTGCTGACCAATTTCGGCGGCACCCTCGGCGATGTCGTCACCCTCGCCCACGAACTGGGTCATGCGTTCCATAACCACTGCCTGCGCGACAACAGCCTTCTGAACATGGACGTATCCATGCCGGTTGCGGAAACCGCCTCGACGTTCAACGAAGTAGTCGCCATGAACGCGGCGATCAGCGCCGAAACCGATCCGGTTGCCAGAAGAGCGCTGATCGAAAGCCAGCTGATGGATGCCAACCAGATCATCTGCGACATCTATTCCCGTTATCTGTTTGAAACAGCCGTCTTCGAAAAGCGGGAAAATGAATTCCTGTTCGCCGACAGTCTGTGCAAAATCATGTTGGAAGCACAGAAGAAAGCTTACGGCAACGGTCTCGACCATAACTTCCTGCATCCGTATATGTGGGCATGCAAGAGCCATTATTACAGCGGCAGCCTCAGCTTCTACAACTTCCCGTATGCCTTCGGCGGTCTGTTTGCCAGAGGCCTCTATGCGAAATACCTGAAGGAAGGCCCTTCTTTTGTGCCGCTTTACAAAAAACTTCTGAAGGCGACCGGAACGACGACTGTTGAAGGCGCGGCGGAAGTTGCCGGCATCGATCTGACCGACAAGGAATTCTGGCGTTCTTCCCTGCAGATCCTGGCCGACGAAATCGACGAATTCATCGCCCTGTGCGAATGATTCCGGGATAAAAAAAAGAGGAACTGTTTTTCATAACAGTTCTTTTCTTTTCGCTCATCGGCGGTCACTGAACGCCGCTTTTTTCCCAATGGGGATATAACGCAGTTCCATATCGTCCAGACGCAGCAGCGCCAGTTTGGAAGAATCTTCGTTGTATGCCAGACCGCAGTCGATGTCATACCAGTCCTCCCCGTCCTGCAGGATGTACTCATCGCCGCGGTACTGGGCGGGCGTATGGCCGACGATCACCGTGTAACCGGGAATCTTCGTCACATAACGGCCCCAGACAAAATCACTTTTCCAGTCGAACAGGAACGGATACTTCTCGTCCGCAATCGTGTCCAGATACAGATCATGCAGGTCATCGAGCGGATAATCCGCCGGAATCGCGGCATGAACGAGACAGAATTTGCGGCCGTTGACTTCCAGAAGTTTGAGAAGCGGCCGGCTCTTCAGGTAGTCCATCAGTCTTTCCTGTTCCTCCTCGCTCTCCTGCATCAGCGCGTCCCATGTGTGATTGCCGAAGTTGAGGATCTGCCAGCGGAAGAAAATATCATCCCGCTTGAGGATCGACACTTCGTCGCGATGCTTTTCGCATTCATAGTTCTGCATCATCATCAGATCATGATTGCCCAGCAGCATCTCACAGCGCGGATCCGCGATCAGCATCTGCAAAGCCTCCATGCCGTCCGGGCCTTTGTCCACCGCGTCACCGATCATATACAGTCTGTCATCCTCACCCAGCATGGCCAGTACTTCACGCAGTACGTCGGCATGGGCGTGGATATCGGAACAAACATATGTTTTGCCCATCATCTTTACCTGTCTTTCCGCATCTCCTTTTTTCTTTCTGATTTAAAACGCAGAAAGCGGATAAAAAAGGAGCAGGCGACGGGAATCGAACCCGCGTATTCAGCTTGGGAAGCTGACATTCTGCCATTGAATTACGCCTGCATGCCTATTAAATATAATCCATTTGCCCTGAATTGGCAATCCGGCAGTCTTTCACCTGGCTCCCGCGTCATTTTGCGATACAATGATTTACATGAACAGAAAACGCATCACATCGCAGGAAGCTGACCGGCTGGTCCGCTGGTATGAAAGAAACAGGCGCCCTCTGCCCTGGCGCGATACCGGTGATCCCTATCATGTCTGGATCAGCGAAATCATGCTACAGCAGACCCGCATCGAAGCAGTCCGGGACAAATACATCCAGTTCGTCCGCGAGCTGCCGGACATCCCTGCCCTGGCCGCCTATGAAGATGACCGGCTGATGCGCCTGTGGGAAGGCCTTGGCTATTACAGCCGGGCCCGCAGTCTGAAGAAATGCGCTGTGGTGCTGATGAAAGAATACGGCGGCCGGCTGCCGGCTGACTATCAGGCACTTCGGAAACTGCCCGGCATCGGTCCCTACACGGCTGGTGCGATCGCCTCGATTGCCTTTCATCTGCCCTTTCCGGCCGTGGACGGAAACGTTCTGCGCATTCTGGCGAGGATCTTCGCGGAGAAAGGCGATATCCATGATGTGACGATAAAAAAACGTCTGGAAGACACCATTCTGGATGTATATAAGGGAAAGATGGATCCTGCCCTTTTCAATCAGGGTCTGATGGAACTCGGCCAGACCGTCTGCCTTCCCAACGGCATGCCGCGCTGCGAAACATGTCCCTGGGCGGAATTCTGCCAGGCAAAGGAGAAGAATCTCATTTCAGAGATTCCTTACCGCAGTCCCCTGAAACAGCGCCGCATCGTTCAGCGCACCCTGCTGATCATCCGTGACGGCCGCCAGTTCCTGCTTCACAAGCGGCCTGCTGCCGGCCTTCTCGGAGGCTTATATGAGTTTGTCGGATATGATTCCGACCTGTCTTTCAAAGAGGCCCGGAAAGAAGCGGAAAAGCTCTCTCTGAAGCCGCTCAGGATCAAGGCACTGCCGGACAGCAGACATATCTTTTCCCACCTGGAATGGCATATGAAAGCCTATGAGATCACCGTCGAACAGATCAGCTGTCGGATGGATGAAAGCTATATCCTGGCAGACAAAAAGGAACTCGCCCAACTGGCGGTTCCTTCTGCTTTCAAAACATATACGGACTGGTATGCCCTGCGCGATCAGGATTCGTGAATCGTGATCTGTTTGCGCCGGGCGGTAAACTTCCGCGTTTCCTTTTTGCCGCCCGTCTGTTTTTTATCCGCAGTCTTCTTCTTTTTGGAAGGCTGTGTTTTTTTCTGCGGTTCCTCGGCCTTCAGATCCACCTGCCAGGCCTGGGCGTTCTCACCGCCGCGGTGCATCAGGAACTGAGCGGCTTCATTCAGGGAGGAGAATGTCCAGCTCTGGGCAAACTGAATCTTGCCGTTGTCATTTTCATGCAGGACACCCTTGGCCTGCAGATCAAGGAACAGTGTGCGCATCTTTTTCATTTCCTTGGGGCCGTAGGCTTTCATCGTCGAACCGGGCAGGACTTCAACGCCGTTTTTGTTATGATTGATGGCTCTGGCATTGACCGTCGGAGCTGTCAGGGAAATCATGTCCTCACCATGGGCGATGACCTGCGATTTTCTGACCTTGTCCATGTTGGCGCCGTTGTATGGATAGATGCGGATGATCTCTTCCGTCAGTTCGTCGCAGCGTCTGAGAATATCGTCCTTGGTCCAGTGCTTCATCTTCAGGATCTCGGTATTCATGCGGATGTGCAGGGTCTTGGAAAGCACCTTTTTCTTATAAGCGAAGTCCTCGTTGCCCATGCGGGTGTTGTCATATTCCGCGCACAGCGTCAGATTGCCGATCAGATTGACATAGAACGGATAATCGTCCTCGTCGTCGATACCGCAGTTCTTCTTCCACCAGTTGTTGGGATTCTGCGGCATGATATGCTCAATGTTCAGATCGTCGGTATTGACAGCCGCCGTGGCACCGTGGTGCTCAATTCTGTCCAGTACCGGCCGGATGCACATCAAAGAATAGGCGTTGACTTCCTTCAGCTGGGTACGCAGCTGGTCGTCCGTCGGCATGGCCTGTGATTTGCCGCGGTTCATGGTAATCAGATTGACTTTGGTCAAAGACAGAATATCCTGTTTCTGATTGGCCTGATAGGCATTCATGACCGATCTCAGCAGGGTCGGGAAGTAGCGGCTCAAAGACCCGGTGTCATAGCCGCACAGAGAGCGGCGGATCAGGTAGGAATCGATCAGACGGATCTCAGCGACCAGTGTCTTTTCACTGATGATATTGTCTTCATAGAGCCGGTACATTTCCATCAGGAACGGGGCCGGCATACGGAATTCATAGCGGCGGAAATCATTCAGGGCTTTTTCAATTTCCGGGTTCTCAGCCGGTCCTTCATAGATCTCATAGTAATAGCGGCAGTAACGGTTGATCTCCCGCAGCAGGCTTTCGGTATCCTGTCTGGAACGGTTCCAGTAATTCTTGAAACCTTCATAGACATCGCGGCGGTTCAGAAGATCAAACGTCTTGATTGCCAGATAGAACCGGAAGAATTCTTCCAGCCGCCGGGATTCCGGATAATACTCTTCCAGCGGTTCCCAGTACATCTCGTAATAGCGTTCCTGCACTTCGTCGGTATGATTCATCAGGACATAGTTACGGATCAGGTCGGCTGACGTCAGCGGCGCGCCGGTCGAGTTGATCGATTCGAAAATCTGCTGGGCATTGTCCGTTTCCGCTAACGGGAAAGCCAGAATATCCACCCGGTTCAGACAGTCGAGCAGCTCCAGCAGGCTGTGCTTGCGGGCCAGTTCGACAATGCGCTTATGAATGAAGTCATAATTGCGGTATACGCCCGATTCCTTCTCCTTGCGGGAAAGATCTTTGACGTTGCCGTAAACGAGGCGGGCATAGACATCGTCACTGGAAACAGCCGGCTTCAGACGCAGGGCGGCATTGGAATCGGAATGACGGTTATATAAATAATAGTCATCGATCATGCCGGCAACGACTCTGTCCTTCTTTTCTTCCGCCACCCTCTTCAGAGCCAGCAGAAAGATAAAACAGGTGGTCAGTCGCTGCTGTCCGTCGACGATCTGCAGCTGCTGGAACATGGCCGAGATCTTGGACTCCAGATAGATGATAATGCCGAGAAAATGATTCGTGGTCCGCCCTTCCAGAAGGTCCTGCAGATCGTTCATAAAACGATACGTTTCCTTCTCCGGGTTCCACGTATAGTTTCTCTGATATACCGGGATGACAAACTGTGATCCCATTGTTGTTTTAATAAAGTCAGACAGACTTATTCTGACTGGTGGTTTCATCTGTATTGCAATCTCTTTCACTGATGATTCATTATATCACACAAACGGAAAAAGCCCATAACAGGGCTTTATACTGACCGTTCATCCTGCCTTTTCACGCTTGTCCTGCCGGCCTCAGCAGCCGCTGTACAGAAAAAGATCCTGCTTTTTACAGGATCTTATACAGGCTTTGCGGGATGCCGGATCACGGTCACTCCTGATTGTTTTTGTAGTCCTCACGGAGTTTTTTCAGCTGCGGCCAGGTCAGCACGTCAATGGACATGCCGATTTCCCTGGCGTAGCGTTCCGCCCCGTGAATATCGTTGTAGAATGTTTTAATAACCTCGCCGGACACATCGTCGATGACTTCAACTTCCGTATAGCCGCCGTTGATATCGGCTCCCTGGTAGATGAAGAACGCACCGCCGCTGACATCCTTCATTTCTTCTTCGGTTAACTGTTTTCGCGCAATCAATGCCATTTCTGATTCTCCTTTATTGCCTCTTGCTTATGACAGGAAAAATGAATTCCCCGATATGCTAATCACCGTATTTCTCTCTCAGCATTGCCATGATCTCAGGGGTGCCGATTTCCTGTCCGTCATAAGTGAAGAACACATTCAGTTTATCCTCCGGACCATAGGTGCTGAGGTCCGCCCGGCCGATCGGCAGATATACCAGCAAAGCAGTCGCGATTGCATCATCTCTTGGAAGGCTGTCAAACTCAGGAAATTTTCTGTGAATATATTCATACATTTCCTTGAGTTCCGCTTCCGTGCCGCCGTTAATGAACTGCATCAGTTCATTTGGGATCTGTTTCTTTTCTGTCATTTTTGTTTCCTTTCGTAAATCAAATTCTCTTACCATCATTATCTGAGGACAATGCCGTTCCTTTCGGAACAGCTTTGTCATTGCATCTGATATTTTTTTTACCATCAGAAGTTCTTCTTCCGCAAGCGGTTTACAATGCCTTCGGGAAAACCAAAAAAATGATCTCTTACTGTCAGAGATCATCCTGATTTACAGGCAGGGGTAGAGAGAATCGAACTCCCATCAGCGGTTTTGGAGACCGATGTACTACCATTGTACGATACCCCTAAAAAGAAAAAGTGACGCGTACGGGATTCGAACCCGTGAATGCCGCCGTGAAAGGGCGGTGTGTTAAGCCGCTTCACCAACGCGCCATGTGGTGCTCAGAAATAATAGCATAAACAAAAATCTAAAACAATCTTTTTATTTCATTTTTTCATAATTTCTTTTCCCCTTTTCCCATCCTGCTGTTTTGTATAGTAAAATACGGGAGGAGGAAAGCCATGGAACAGACTTCATTATTTGATGACCGCCGGACCACCGGACCGCTCGCCGACCGCATGCGTCCCGAAACACTGGGTGATTATGCCGGCCAGCAGCATCTTCTGGCGGAAGGAAAGATCCTGCGCCGGATGATCGACCGCGATGAAGTGCAGTCGATGATTTTCTGGGGGCCGCCCGGTGTCGGCAAGACTACCCTGGCAAGAATCATCGCCCGCTGCACCAGATCCCACTTCATCGTTTTTTCCGCAGTCACCAGCGGCATCAAAGAAATCAAGGAAGTCATGAACAAGGCGGAAGCCGCCCGTTCCATGGGTGAGAAAACGATCGTTTTCGTGGATGAAATTCATCGTTTCAATAAAGCGCAGCAGGACGCCTTCCTACCGTATGTGGAACGCGGCAGTATCATCCTGATCGGCGCCACGACCGAGAATCCTTCGTTTGAGATCAACAACGCTCTGCTCTCCCGCTGCAAGGTCTTCACCCTGGAAGCCCTGTCAACGGATGATATCGTTTCACTTCTGAAGCGGGCTCTTACCGATCCGCGCGGCTTCGGTGCCTGGGAAGTGACGATCGACGACGATCTTCTCTATCTGATTGCCAATTACGCCAACGGTGACGCCCGCACTGCGCTGAACACACTGGAACTGGCTGTCATGAACGGCCAGGGTGACGCCGTGCATTCCACCGTTACCAGAGAAATCATCGAACAGTGCATCGCCGGCAAGTCGCTGCTGTATGACAAAAACGGCGAAGAGCACTACAACCTGATCAGCGCCCTGCACAAATCGATGCGCAATTCCGACGCTGATGCGGCGGTCTACTGGCTGGCCCGCATGCTGGAAGCCGGGGAAGATCCGCTCTATGTTGCAAGACGTGTTGTCCGCTTCGCCTCTGAAGACGTCGGCATGGCGGACAGCCGGGCTCTGCAGATCGCGATTGCCGCCTATCAGGCATGTACATACCTCGGCATGCCGGAATGCAACGTGCATCTGACCCACGCCGTCGTGTTCTGTTCCCTGGCGCCGAAATCCAATTCTCTCGAAGTCGCTTATATGAGCGCCGCCGAAGATGCCAGAAACATGCTCGACGAGCCGGTGCCGCTGCAGATCCGCAATGCCTCTACCCGCCTGATGGAGGATCTCGGCTACGGAAAAGACTACATGTATGCCCATGATTACGAAGGACATATCACCGCCATGCAGTGTCTGCCTGACTCTCTGAAAGACAAAAAGTATTATCAGCCTTCTGACCAGGGGGTGGAAAAACGGGTCAGAGAGCACAAGGAACAGATCGAAGCATGGAAAGAAGAACAGCGTAAAAAGGGAAGATCCCGCTGAGGATCTTCCCTTTTTTCTTTATTCCGCCAGTTCCGGCGCCATGATCTTCTGGAAGATGGCATATGCCAGAACGGCTGTCAGAATATCCGCTGCCGGCTGCGCGGCAATGACGCCTATGTATCCGAACATGGCGGACAGGGCGAACAGCATGACGGCATAGATGTAACCCTGCCGGCCGGCACTCAGAGCCAGTGCTCCGCCCGCTTTGCCGGCGGACTGGAACAGACAGGTCGTGACCATCGTATAACCGATGAACGGCATGCCGGCAAGGATCGTCCTGAGCATCGGGGTGCCGGTTTCAATTACCGCCGGATCATTGAGGAAGAACCGGATCAGTACCGGTGCCAGAACAAACAACACAGCGGAAAGCACGACACCGAGTCCGCATACCAGCATCCTGGCAAAACGCAGGGTTTCCTTCAGACGCTTTTTATTGCCGGCGCCATACAGATAGCCATAGAGCGGCTGGCCGCCGAAGGAGAACGCCACCATGATCATGATGACGATCATCAGAACTTTGGATACAATGCCGTACGCGGCGATCTTGTCGGTACCATACGGCACCAGGAAGTTGTTCAGCAGCATGATCGCGACACTCTGCATGATATTCGTGATGGACGAAGGAATACCGATGCCGAAGACCTGCCGCAGCTCATCGGTGCTGATATGAAAGCCGCGTGGTGAAACAGAGAGCTTTCTGGACTTGCTCATGATAAACCAGAAATAGTAAATGTCCGCGCAGACATTGCCAATCACGGTCGCGATGGCAGCACCGGCCGCACCCATTCCCAGCGTGAAGATGAAGACAGGGTCGAGAATCATATTGACGATCGATCCGATGGCCGAACCGATCATCGCGGCTGTCGCGAAGCCTTCTGTTCTCAGCAGGTTGGTCGGTACCAGCGAGAAAATGATAAACGGCGCGCCAAGAGCAATCCACGTGTAATAGTCCGATGCGAACGACAGTGTGTCACTGCCGGCTCCGAGCAGCTTCAGCATGACACCGCGGCTCAGGATCAGCACCAGGGCGATCAGAATGCCGAAGGCAAACGAACCGAGAAAACCGAAAACGGAAATGCGTTTCGCGTCTTCGTCTTTTTTCTGGCCGAACAGACGGGAAATCACGGAAGCGCCGCCCAGTCCGAAGATATCACCGATGGCGATCAGGAAGGTAAACACCGGCGCGCATAAGGCGATACCGGCAACCAGATTCGTATTGCCTGTCTTGGCGATGAAATACATATCAACCATGTTGTAGACAAGCATCAGCACGCTGCTCATCATGACCGGAACAGCCAGTTTCATATATGCTTTGCCGATCGGCATGGATTCAAATAATTCGTTGTTCATAGGATTTCCTCCGATGATTATTATACTTTTTCCACTTTACCAGAATGGTGCCATATGGCACCATTAAAGTATGCGGAAGGAAAACAATGCAAAAAAACTTGAAAGTTATCTGAAGAAATACCGGATCCCTTCTTTTTTCGGCATTCCTTCTCTTCCCTTCGAACTGTATTCCGCCGCCCGTCATGAAGTCATCAACAACGAACTGGAGTTCACGGATCATCTCGTCTTTTTCGTGGCCGGTGCCATTGCCATTACCCATATCCGTGATGACGGCACTTCGTTCACGATCGGTGAGATAACGGAATTTACTGTCCTGGGCGATCTCGAATTCGCCTCTTCTGTCACTTCCCCTCACCTGGTGGGAGCGCTGAAGAAATCATGGTTTGTCGTTCTGCCGCTGCGGGATATCCGGCAGCAGCTGATGAACGACCCTGTCTTTCTGCGGAATATGCTGGCTTCGATCAGCCGCAAATTCATCCTGTTTTCGACAGCCATGTCAGTTCCCGGTTCTTTGCGTACCCGGATCCTGTATCATATGCAGGTGACCCGCAGCGACCACATGATCCACAGCGTCATCCGTACGTGTTCACTGCTTCAGTGCAGTAAAAGACAGCTGCTGCGGATCCTGAAGCAGCTGTGTGATGAAGGCGTCGTCGAAAAAACCGGCAAGGGATCCTACCGGCTGCTGCGGATGGAAAAGGAAGCCTTTTAAGCTTCCTTAGATCTTATTCTTTTTCAGCGGTCTGATCCGGGAAAGAACCAGCTGGGCTGTCAGGCCGGTCAGAACACCCATCGGAATCGATCCGAGCAGCAGATACGGCAGGATCACGGCCACACCGGACTGCATATAGAACAGACAGACGACGATGACCTGGCCGACGGAGTGCATGATGGAGCAGATGATGGACGTGAACATCAGCGAGGATTTCAGTTTGTCCATCAGGATCAGGGCAATACTGGAAAGAACGACACCGCCCAGCGAGATCCAGAAGGTGCTGGAAAAGATCATGCCGCGCATCAGGGTCGATATGACGACACGCATGACATTGACGACGATCATTTCCCTGACACCCATGATTTTGATCGTGATCAGGGCAATAATATTGGCCAGGCCCAGCCGCACCATATAGAAGACAGGACCGATATAGACCGACTCGGCTATGCTGAGCACGATCGCCATCGCCGAAAGCAGAGCCAGATATATGAAATGTCTGGTTTTTTCAATTCCCACGGACTTACTCCTTCTCCATCATGTTCCAGGCGGTTTCCGCATCAACAATCACGAGATCATTCGGCAGGCAGATGATCGGAAACAGATTGTTCTGATCCGCCCACCCCATTTTCTTGCATGTATAGTCATAGCATTCGACGTCTTTCACGTGCCAGCGGCCGTCTCTGACTTCGATATGCATCTCACCGACATCGCCTTCCACTGTGTATTCGCTGTCCACCCCGGAATCGAAATAAAGAATGATACGGTTGTGGTGCACGATGGCGACCCATTCCCCTTCCGCTTCTTTTTTCGGGGCATTCACATCCCCATATGGATCCGGCTTCCCGGCGGAAGAGGAAAACAGACGCCGGCCGAGAATCATGCCGGCAGCCAGTACGCCGATCAGTAAAATGATGAGCCATTCTTTCTTCTTCATAAGCGATATCGATTATAGCATAACACAAAAGAAAAGAGCCGAAGCTCTTCCCCTTACGGTTTGACATCAAAGGCTTTGCGGCGGATCGTTGATGTGATCATCTTCTGTTTCATTCCTTCGACATCCTCTGCTTCCAGAAGATTCCGGAAATCCTGCATTTCCTTGACAAACGCGTCGATCTCCGCCAACAGATAATCCTGGTTCTGCAGGAACAGTTCCGGCCACAGGTTCTCGTTGATGCTGGCGATGCGGGTCAGATCCCGGAAACTGTCACCGGTATATTTCACCAGGTCCGTGCAGTCGGTCACGTTCATCAGACTGACCGCGATCACATGCGACAGCTGGGAAACAAAGCCGATCATGTTGTCATGTTCTTCCGGCGTCAGTATGCCGATATAGCGGAATTTCAGAGCTTCGGCAATATCCCGGGCTGTCTGTATGGCACGCTCCGTGTTGGCGGCGGTCGGCACAATAATATAATTGGCCTGATGGAAGCGGGTGCAGTCCGCAAAGTGAATGCCCTGCGACTCCCTTCCCGCCATCGGATGGGCCGCGATGTATTCGACGTCGGGCCGCAGGATGGCATTGATTTCCCGGATGACATTGCGCTTGACACCGGTCACGTCTGTCAGAATCGTGCCGGACGTGAAAAGGTGCTGGTATTTTCCGACCCACTCTATGAACGTTTTCGGATAGAGGGCGGAAATCACGATGCCGCTGCCGGCCACAAGTTCCGGATCCGGACCGCCTTCTGTGATCCAGCCCTGTTCCTTTGCATACTGAATGGCTTCTGGATCTATGTCGATACCGGTTACCTGGCAGCCCGCTTCGGAAAGCCCCTGGGCATAGCTGCCACCCAGCAGACCGAGACCGATAATCGTGATTTTTGTGTCTTTACTGATCATATTGCATATGCTCCTGTTTTCTGCAGATCCGAAAAGAAATCCGGATAGCTTTTCGCCACGGCTTCACAGCCGCGAATGGTGATCTTCTCGTCCGAAGAAGCCGCCAGCACGCTTAAGGCCATGACGATACGATGATCATTATGGCTGCTGAGAACGGCGTTTCTGAGTGAGGAAGTGCCTGTGACATACACCGTATCCTGATCGGATGTCATCTGAACGCCAAGCCTGGCAAGTTCCTCTTCCATTGCCTGAATACGGTCGCTTTCTTTCAGCCGCAGTCTTCCGGCGCCGCGGAATACCGAAGTTCCTTCCGCCCGGGCCGCCGCGGCGAATAATACCGGGCCAAGATCCGGACAGTCGGACAGATCCGCTTCGACGGCTTTCATCGCATGCGGAATGATCCGGCAGCCTTCTTCCGTCCAGACCGTTTCCGCTCCGAGACGCTCAGCGATCTTCACCATGACAAGATCTCCCTGGGCGGAAGCGGGATTCAGTCCGGCAATCG
Source organism: Solobacterium sp. (assembly GCA_017404505.1). GTDB lineage: Bacteria > Bacillota_I > Bacilli_A > Erysipelotrichales > Erysipelotrichaceae > Bulleidia. Next base: position 98,567 of record JAFRCE010000016.1, read on the forward strand.
TCAGCGGCACTTTTCTGAGCATGGCCAGGGCGATAAAGAACGCCGCCGCGGAAGCATCCGCTTCCACACGGGCTGTAAACGGCTGATACTTCTGCCCGCCGTCGATCCGGTAGAGCGATCCTTCAGCAGCGATCCTAATACCGGCCTGCTTTAACGCGGACAGCGTCAGATTCACATATGATCTGGATTCAAACGGTTCCATGACCCGGATGAGACTGTCCCCTTCCAGCATCGGCAGGGCGTACAGAAGTCCGGTAATAAACTGGGAAGAGATATTGCCGGCAATCTCGTATTCGCCGGATTGCAGCGGACCCCGCACCTTCAGCTGTTCGTCATTCATCATAAACAGACAGCCCTGTTCCCGGAAGATTTCTTCGTAAACCGTCTGCGGACGCTGCAGCAGTCTGCCATGGCCTGTAAAGCGGACTTCCTGATCCGTTACGGCGGCGATGGGAATCAGAAAACGCAGTGTGCTGCCGGATTCCGCGCAGTCGATCAGACGGCCGTCATAGCGGATCCTTCCGCCGGTTCCCTCTACGATCAGATCATTCCCGTCGGTCCGTATCTTTGCCCCGAACGCTTCAATACACCGTCTGGTCGCGGCGATGTCTTCATTGTCAGCCAGCCGGCTGATGCGGGAAGTGCCTTCGGCCAGAGCCGCGGCGATCAGCACCCGGTGGCTGAGTGATTTGCTGGATGGAACATGAATGACCGTATCCGCCGGCATACCGCGGCTTACCGTGATCTCCATCAGAGTTTCCTTCCCACTGCCGCGGCAACCAGGGCTGCCTTTTCGATCAGCTGGGCGAATTTCTCCGGTTTCAATGACTGGGCACCGTCTGACCAGGCTTTTTCCGGTTCGTCGTGCACTTCGATGATCAGGCCGTCGGCACCGGCCGCCACGGCAGCCAGAGCCATCGGTTCGATCAGTTTCCAGTCACCGGTCGCATGCGACGGATCGATGATCACTGGCAGATGGGTACGTTCCTTCAGGATCGGCACAACCGCAAGATCCATGGTATTGCGGGTATATTTTTCAAACGTACGGATGCCTCTTTCACAGAAGATGACATTGGGATTGCCAGAGGCCATGATATATTCCGCCGACATGATCCAGTCTTCAATCGTTGCGCTCATGCCTCTTTTCAGCAGAACCGGCTTGTGAATATGGCCGACTGCTTTCAGCAGGTCGAAGTTCTGCATGTTGCGGGCACCGATCTGCACCAGATCGACATATTCTTCAAACTCGTCGATCTTGTCCGCACTCATGATCTCACTGACGACCGGCAGACCTGTCATTTTCCCGGCCGCGGCAAGATCCATCAGACCTTCATAACCAAGTCCCTGAAAGGCATACGGCGAAGTACGCGGCTTATAGGCACCGCCTCTCAGCATGTCCGCGCCGCCTTCCTTTACCGCCTGAGCGATCCGGCAGATCTGTTCTTTTCCTTCCACCGAACACGGTCCGCCAATCACGGTGATCTTTTCCTGTCCGCCGACTTTCACCCCGGCCACATCGACAATGGTATCTTTCGGGTGAAACATGCGGTTGGCCAGCTTATAGGGCGCTGACACACGCTGAACGTTTTCCACCCAGATATTGGCTTTGATATCTCTTTCATCCAGATGGGAAGTGTCACCGACCAGACCGAACACGTTGAAATCAACACCTTTGATCAGAGTGACCTGCAGTCCCTCGTCCTCAAACATCTGATGCAGACGTTCAACTTCCGTCTGCGGTGCGTTCTTCTTAAGTGTAATGATCATATGCGTTTCTTCCTTTCTCCGGTTTTCCTGAGGATCTCGGCAACGGTATCACCGATATCCCCGGTATTGTCAGCACTGACGTCACTGTACAGTTCATACAGCGGTTTCCGCTCTTCATACAGCTTGCGGAGCGCGTCCGCATTACTGGAAAGCGGCCGCGAATCCGTCGCGAACAACTGCTCGATGCCGCGCTTCAGCCAGACAACGATACTGTTCTCAGAAAGAAAGCGCATCGTTTCCGGATTCTTGATCACACCGCCGCCGCAGGAGATGACAAACCGGCCGCCGCTGCGCAGGTCTTTGGCGACTTCCTGTTCCAGCCAGCGGAAGTAATCTTCGCCTTTTTCCGCAAAACACTCTTTGATCGAAGTGCCGAGAATTTCGACGATCTCATCATCCATCTCGATGACATCCCGGCCGCAAACTTCTCCCAGCAATGCCGAAACAGTCGTTTTGCCGGCGGTTGGCATACCGATCAGGACGATGCTGCGGCGGTCCCGGTACAGTTCTTCCAGACATGCCGTGATCAGCTGCGGATCCAGCTGTTTGCCGGTATAAAGCAGATCGGCATACCAGGCCTGCGCCACCAGCATTTCCAGACCGCCGGCCGTTTTCAGATGGCGGCAGCCCGCTTCAAACAGCAGTCTGCTGCGCAGCGGATTGGCAATGATGTCAGCCACCGCTTCCAGTCTGCCAAAGCGGTCAAGGTCAACCGGCATTTCGTCCGGATGGGGAGCCAGGCCGACCGGTGTCGTATTGATGATGACCTGATAGTCATCACTTCTTTCGTACATCGTTTCATACAGGATCGTATCTTCCCTCTCGGCTTTCCGGCTGACAATGTCAAAGTCGGCACCGAGAATCGTCAGCGCCGCCGCGACCGCCCGGGAGGCACCGCCGCTGCCCAGCACGGCCGTTTTTTTGTTTCTGACATCGATCTGATTCCGTTTCAGCATCTCCATGAAACCGAGATAATCGGTGTTGTAGCCTTTGAGAATGCCGTCGTGATTGACAATCGTATTGACAGCGCCGATTTTCGCGGCTGTCTCATCGATTTCATCCAGGTACTGCATGACCTTCTGCTTATAAGGGATCGTGACATTCAGACCGTCGAAATCCTTTTTCGTCATAAAGTCAGCCAGTTCTTCCGGTTTCAGTTCAAACATCTGGTAATCCGATCCGATCATAAAATCATGGATCGGCTTCGACCAGCTGTGGCCCAGCGGATAACCGATCAGTCCGAGTTTCATATATGTCCCTCCTCAAAGCCGGCCCGGCCGTATTTTTCCATCAGCAGATCCGCGACAGCCAGAGCTGTTACCGCGTCGATGACCGCCCGGGCACGGTGAATAACGGCCGGATCGTGACGGCCGCGGATCTCGATTTCCGTATTTGTCATCGTTTCCAGATCCACTGTCGCCTGCTTTCTGCCGATCGAAGGCGTCGGCTTGATGACGGTTTCAAAACGGATCGGCATGCCGTTGGAAATGCCGCCGTTGATACCGCCGTTATGGTTGCTGAGGGTCTGCACCGCACCGTCTTTTACAGCAAAGGGATCGTTGGCCTGTGAGCCATACATATCCGCGAAAGCGAAACCGCTGCCGAACTGCACGCCCTTGACAGCCGGCACGGCAAACAGCGCTTTGGCAAGCACGCCTTCCAGAGTATCGAACATCGGTTCGCCGATTCCCGCTTCCAGACCGTAAACGGCTGTTTCAAGGATACCGCCGACCGAGTCTTTCTTTGCGGCTGCTTCTTCGATCAGAGCTTTCATCTTTTCTTCCGATGCCGCTTCCAGCACGGCAAACAGCCGGCTGTTGACCAGTTCGATGTCTTCTTTCAGATGTTCTTCGGAAAACGGTCTTTCTTCAATATGATGCAGTTTACGGATATGGGTGCCGATCAGGATACCTTTTTCCTTCAGCATCTGCATGGCGATCGCCCCGGCGGCTGTCAGAGGAGCCGTCAGACGGGCGCTGAAATGACCGCCGCCCGATGCGTCTTCGAAACCGCCGTAACGGATGTGGCCGCTGTAGTCGGCATGGGAAGGCCGCGGTTTATTCATCGTGGCTGCGTAGTCATCACGGCGTACGTTCTCATTGCGGATGATCAGGGTCAGCGGTGTGCCTTCCGTGTATCCGTCTTTCAGACCGGAAACAAACTCCGGCAGATCCGCTTCCTGGCGGGCTGTCGAAATCTTTCCGGATGCTTTTCTTTTCTTCATCTGATCCAGCAGAAAATCCATGTCGATCTTCAGGCCGGACGGCAGTCCGTCAATGACAGCACCGACAGCCGGTCCATGTGACTCACCGAAAATGGTCACGGTCAGATTCTTGCCAAGTGTGTTCCCGCTCATATCAATTTCTCCCTGAGACTGTCGATCTCAACTTCTTTCAGATATCCTTTGCCGATCTCATCCACCTGAACGATCGTGATTCTGTCATGGCTGGCTTTCTTGTCATTCCGCAGCAGCCGGAATACTTCTTCCTTGTCGTTATCACAGCGAATCGGCAGATTGAGCCTCTGCAGGACAGCCTTCAGCCGCTCTTTCAGTGCGGGATCGTCCATGATCGCCAGCATGCCCATGCCCACGCATTCGCCATGCAGATATTCCGCAAGACCATGCGAGGCCTCATAGGCATGGCCGATCGTATGGCCGAAATTCAGCAGCTTCCGCTCGCCTTCCTCCCGCTCGTCACGTTCGACGACACCTTTTTTGATCATCAGGCACCGGTAAATAATGTCATCGATATGGTCCGGATAATCATCCTTCTCAAAGATCTCAAACAGACTTTCATCAAACGTCAGTCCTTCCTTGACTGCTTCGGCCAGTCCGTTGCTGAAATGGCGCGCGGGCAGAGTCGCAAGGACATCGGTATCCACCAGCACCGCATCCGGCTGCCAGAAGGCACCGACCAGGTTCTTGACACCGGCCAGATCGACAGCCGTCTTGCCGCCGATCGACGAATCGATCTGTGAGAGGGTCGTCGTCGGAATGTTGACATAGGAAATGCCGCGCTTATAGACAGACGCCGCAAAGCCGGCCAGATCACCGACCACCCCGCCGCCCAGGGCGACGACAGTATCGTTCCGGGCTACCTGATGTTCCGCCATATCTTCCAGAAGACGCCTCAGGGTGTCCATGTTTTTCGACGGTTCACCATGCAGAAAGACATGCATATGCGCCCCGGGATACTGACGCTGCAGAAGAGCCCGCCACGTTTCCGGCACACCGTCGTCACTGACCAGAAAAACCCGTCCTTTTCTGCTGATGTATTCTGAAGCTTTTCCCAGGATTCCCCTTTCCAGAATCACCGGATAGGTTTTTGTTTTTGTACGTACCATGATTTCCATATCGAGAAACCTCCTGCTGATGAAACAAAAAGCCATACGGCGTTATCCGCATGGCTGATCATTTCTTTCCATTCAGATAATGCCGTTAAGATGAAACGGGCAGTTATCTGCTAACTGCCCAGCTTATCTGTAATAAAAGTAAAAATATGTGCATGCTGTCTGATTCATCTAACAAAAACTTTACTATACGCCCCTGCCGTTTTCAAGACTGATTTTCTGAAAACTTTTCAGGATCAGCAGCCGGATAGCAGCCTAACAGTTTTGTCTCTTCACAGCGCAGTTCCAGTTCCTTCAGAACTTCTTTGATTTCCCGGTTTCTGATGTTTCCGCTGAAATCGATATAGAACATATATTCGAAGATTCTGCCCGGAATCGGCCGCGATTCCAGTTTCATGATATTGATGCCTTTTTTGGCAAGAATGCCAAGGATGTTGTAAAGTGCGCCGGGACGGTGCTTCAGCACCAGCATCATGGAAATCTTATCCGCTTTGGGATCCAGTTCCTCTTTGGCGGTGACGATCAGAAAACGGGTCATGTTCAGATCGGAGTCCTGCACTTTGCTGATCAGCGATTCCAGACCGTAGTATTCCCTGGCCCGCCAGCTGCCCAGCGCGGCCTTGGTGCGATCGCCGCATTCTCTGACATATTCCACACTGCGGGCGGTGTCCTGGAAAGGAACTGACTTTATCCCGGGATGCGCGGCAAAGAATTCCGTGCACTGTGAGAGAGCCTCCGGATGGCTGTATACTTCCTGTATCTCTTCCAGTTTCGTGCCGGGAAGCACGATCAGATCTTCATGGATGGGAATGTCGATTTCGCCGACCGCATGAACGTCGTAATGACGGAACAGATCGTAGCAGCGGGCAATGACGCCGGTCGTCGTATTCTCCACCGGCAGCACGGCATAATCCAGAACACCGTTTTCGACGTCTGTCAGTATCACCTTAAAATTCGGATAACCGCATGCCTCATAGTCTTTTCCGGCGAAAAAACGCATTGCCGCGATTTCACTGAACGTTCCGTGATTGCCCTGATAACCAACCTTTATCTTCATACTTTTCTCCCGTTTGAGTATAATTTTAGTATGCGTGAATTCATCCATCAACATGAAAAACATCTGATCATTTTCACCGGCTGCATTCTCATACCGGCTGCGTTTCTGGCCTGTATGCTGATCATGGGCTACCCGTATGACAATCTGACCGGTCTGCTGAACGATCCCGTCTGGCGCATTCCTTCCCATATTGTCTTCCTGCTGATGCTGACATGGCTGTGCTTCTGTCTCTACCGGATCGGCATGAAAACAATACCGAAAGAACTGGTGCTGTATGATCTGGGTATCCTGGCGCTGCTGAGCGTCGTCTGCCTGTTTCTGCCTTATGAGGAAACCTCGCAGCTGATCAGCGGCCTGCATATCGTCGCCGCTTATTCCGCCTTCATCTGGATGAATATCATCTTCTGGCGCTATATTCCCAATCAGACAGCAATGCGGAACATTTATCTTCTCCTGCTGCTGTTCGCGCTGCTGCATTCCCTGACCCGCAGTGCTGTCACCGGCCTGTCGGAAGTCGTCATCGGCATCGGCATCTCAGTCATGATCTCACTGTTATGCGCGCGTACTTAAAAACCTGCAGAATTCATCATTTCCGCAGGTTTGTTTTTTTTATGCCGCGTCCGGCATCGAGGCCCGGCTCTTCCAGGCACCCGAGTACAGATACACACTGCCGATAAAGAACGGCACGCAGCCGCTAATGGCGTTGCCGTACCAGAAGCCTTTGATGCCCCAGTTCAGCGCGACACCCAGCAGCAATGCCAGACCGATCCGGCAGACAATACCGTCCAGAACAGCGACGCTCAGGTTCAGACGGGAATTGCCGGATCCGTTGATCAGAGCGAAATTGGCCGGTCTGAGTGTGGCACCAAGATACTGGATCATCGCGACCGGTATATAGGTGATCGCCATCGTCAGCACCGCCTCATCCGACGAGAACAGACCGAACAGCCACTCCGGTTTGAAGGCGGTGATCACGGCGAAGACGGAAGCCGGGATCGCCACGATCCAGAGGGCGTGGTAAACGACCTTCGGCACCCGGTCGATCTTGCCGGCTCCAAGCGCCTGGGCAATCATCGCGCCGCCGGCACTAGAGATCGACTGAGAAACAATGGAGATCATCGATTCCAGTTTTCGGGCCACGCCGGTAACCGCGACCGCGGTGGTGCCGTAGGTATTGATATAGGAATTGACGAACAGCATCGAGAAAGTAATGGCGGCGGACTGAATGGCCATCGGAATGCCAAGTGACAGCAGCGGCTGGAATACTTCCGGATAAATGCGGAAGCTCTGCGGCCGGAAATCAAAGTGGAACTGCGCGCGATTGCGATACAGAAGAACGATCGCGAAGATGAAGCTGACAGCCTGGCCGATGACGGTCGCAAGCGCCGCTCCGAACGGTCCCATATGAAGCACCGCCACAAACAGCAGGTCCAGTATGATATTGATCACCGAAGCAATGGCGATGAACATAAAAGGATGTTTGGAATCGCCCATGCCGCGCAGGATCGCGGAAACAAGGTTGTATCCGTAGATAAACAGCACACCGTAAACACATGTCACGGAATACTGTCTGGTCATCTCAAAGATTTCTTCCGGCGTATTCAGCCAGTGAATGATACCACGGTAAGTAAACAGGAAGATTACCATGATGGTGATGGCCGCCAGAGTCAGGAACGTGAACAGAGTGCCTATCATCATACCGACTTTGTCTTTGCGGTTTTCACCGACATAGCGGGAAATCATGATCTGGCCGGCATTGGAGAAACCCATGGCGAAGAAAGTGATCAGCTGCAGCACTTCACCGCCGATCGCCACCGCGGAAAGACCGCCGGTGCCGACAAAGCGGCCGACGACGATCATGTCCACCATATTGTAGACCGTCTGCAGCAGACCGGAAAGGAACAGCGGCATGGCAAACTTCAGCAATGTCACCGGAACACTGCCGACCGTCAGATCACGAATCAGTTCTTTCTTTTTTTCACTCATGCATTCCTCCTTTATCAAACGACATAATCATAACAGACGAATGTTTCTTTTTGACACCGGTGCGAAAAAAAAGATCTGATCAGATCAGATCTTTCCATGCAGATTATAATACGTCGAAGTATTTTCTGCGGTCTTCACTCAGGTTGTCGCAGTAGTAGCGAACTGTCAGAGTATCGGAGACCTTGTTTTCTTCCGCCGGTTCAACGATAAAGCCGTCACCTTCGAGCATGCAGTTCAGAATTGCTTCGCATGTTGTAGCCAGGTTGTCGACACCCGCTTCAACTTCCGTCAGCAGATCGTTTGCATTGATTTCGATATACAGCCAGTCCATGGCATGAGCTTCACCCTTTTTCCAGTTAATGACATCTTCATAGTCTTTAACTGTCTTCTTGACAACTTCCGGCTTGGCAACTTTCTTAACAGTTGTCTTCTTGGCGGTTGTCTTCTTGGCGGCAGGTTTCTTGGCTGCTGTCTTCTTTTCAGCAGTTGCTTTCTTTGCCGGAGCAGCTTTCTTGGCAGCAGGCTTCTTTACTTCTTTTGTCTCAACTGCTTTTTCAGCTTCAACCTTTACGGCTTTCTTGGCAGCAGTTTTCGTAGTAGCAGCTTTCTTGGCAGGAGCAGCCTTTGTAGCTGTTGTTGTCTTCTTAGCTGCTGGCTTCTTCTCTACTTTAACTTCTGTCTCCTTTTCAGCAGCCTTTACAGTTTTCTTTGCTGGCATTGCAAATACCTCCCTCTCATAAACCGTTTATTATTGCAATAAACTTTCATAATTATAGCACGGTTTTTTTAAAATCCATATTTATATGGGGTTTTTCAGACATTTTATCGGCCAAAAACCCTTTATTTATCGCTATTTTATGCCTTTTCGCACCGGTGGAACCCCTTTCAGACGATATCACTGTGTCATGGGAATACATGATTTCTTTGTCGGAACGTCCGCGGTGGAGTAACCTTTTTTCCCTCTTTCATGGTATGCTAAATTTCAGAAGGAGACATGAACGATCATGATCATTAACAGCAACGGAATGAAAGCCATAGAAGCTGCTTCGGGCATTCCTGTGTCTGAACTGATGGAAACAGCCGGCCGGACTGCGGCAGAGGCTGTAAAGAAAGAAGTCTCCCCTGATGCCCGGATACTGATCATTGCCGGAAACGGCAATAACGGCGGTGACGGCTTTGTCATGTGCCGTTATCTGGAAGACTATGCCTGCATGGTTTATCCTGCAGCCGGTGTTCCAAAGAGTGAGGAAGCACTCGCCAACTACCGGCTGCTTCCCGCTTCCCGTATTGTCAGTAAGAGAAAGATTAAAGACGAGATCCGCAAAGCGGATGTCATCATTGATGCGGTATATGGTTTCGGATACCACGGCGAACTGAAAGCCGACATGCGCAAGCTTTTCCGGATGGTGAATGACAGCAATGCCCGTGTTTTCAGCATTGACATCAACAGCGGCTGTGAAGCCGATACGGATCATTTTGACAAAGACGCCATCCGCTCCGATATTACCTTTGCCTTGGACTGCTACAAACCGACGCATATGCTGCAGAAGGAAATCGGGGTCGCCCGCGAAGTCCGGCTGCTCGATCTCGGGCTGCCGCATGATCAGCCGACACCTTATATGGAGATGAACGAAGAAATCTTCTTCCGGAATTTCCCGCACCGCTCGGTGATGATGCACAAGAACACATTCGGCCACACTCTGATCATCGGCGGCTGCTACGGCATGGCCGGCGCCGTCAGTCTGAATATTCTCGGTGCCCGCACTGTCGGCGCTCCGTACATTGAGTGTGCGCTGCCGGAATCGATCTATCCGATCGTTGCCTCGCGGCACATGACGGCTGTCTTCCACCCCTTCTCCGGTCATACCGTCGAGCAGGTCGTGGAACCGCTCAGCCGCAAAGCCAAAGCAATCGTCTTCGGCAGCGGCGCGGTTTATATGGACCGCAAGGAACAGTGCATGGACATGATCCTGCAAAGCAGCACATGCCCGGTCATTCTGGATGCCGAAGCCCTGCGGCTGCTGCATCAGAACACCTACATCCTGCGCTTTGTCAAATGTCCGCTGATCCTGACGCCGCATCTGGGAGAATTCTCGGTTCTGATCAACAAACCGATCGATGCCATCCGTGACAACAAGATCCTTTATGCGACGCAATTCGCGAAAGAGAACAAAGTAATTCTGGTGCTGAAAGGCGCCAACACGATCGTCGTTTCACCGTTCGGTGAAGTCTATTTCAATCAGTCGGGAAATCCCGCCCTGGCCCAGGCCGGCAGCGGCGACCTTCTGGCCGGTATGATCGCCGGCATCCTGACCATGACCAGAGACATCTACACGGCCGTATGCATGGCTGTCTGGCTGCATGGCCATCTGGCGGATATCGCCCTGGATTCCCATTCCATGCAGGGCTTTGACCTCGAGACTTATCCGCAGCTGATGGATCAGCTGTTCCGTAAATATCATTTCTGATCCGTTTCTTGTATGAGTGAAAACAGACCCCAGGTAATTACAACAAAACAGGCAAAACATCAGGTGAATATATTAGGCGGCTCGCTCGTCTTATATATTCTCCTGAATCTTTTGTTATGGCATGGTGTCGGTCTTCTCTATGACCGCCTGAATATCACCTTCTTTGATATCGATCCTGAGATCCTCTGCATGGCAGCCGCGATGGTGCTGATGGTGATCATCACCTTTGTCTTCTTCAGCATCAGCGCCGCCCGCCTGCACCTGCCGATCCGTGATTACCTGAAGCCGACCGGCATGGACTTCCTCCACAAGACAGCTCTGGTCTGTATCGGCATAGCCATTACCGTATTGACAACATATACCGGGTCCTTTCTGAATTTCCTGCTGCATCCGGCCAGCAGCGCCTTCGCGTTCGTCGGCCACTTCACCACGCCGGAAAACATTCTGAAAAACGGACTCTATTTCGCCCTCTTCGTGCTGCTGAAGCCGGTCTGCGACGAGTACATTTTCCGCGGCATCATCCAGCGGCAGCTCGGTCATTACAACCGTTTCTTCGGTGTGCTTGCGTCTTCACTGCTGTATGCCATCGCCCAGCCTTCCCTGCCCGACGCCATTCCGGCTTTCTTCACCGGCTGGTATCTGGCACTGATGACCCTGCGGTATCATTCCATCCAGCCGGCCATCAAGACCCATCTTCTGATTTCTCTGTTCCTCTGGATCATATCCATCATTCCGGATGAATATGTTCTGATTCCAATCATTGTCATTACGCTGGTCTATATCGTGACCCTGCTGTTCATGGTCGGCAATGCCGTCAATTACCGCATCGCCTTCATGCGCATGCCTGAAAAAAAACTGTGGAAGATCGTTTTCACGTCTTCCACAATTGTCATCTGTATCATTCTTTTTATCGCTGAGAATATCCTGTCGTTCCTGTGATCTATCAGCCCTGCAGACCTTCTGCCTGACGCTGCATGTTTTCAACAACGACATCATAAATATCACCGATGGACTGTCCATATTCGAGAACCAGCCAGGGTTCGTTGGTATGGTAATGGATCTTGATCAGATCATCATCCCCGGCTACCAGCAGACTGTCGCCCTTGAAGTGATCAACGATATAATCATAGATCTCATCTTCATCCAAACCTTCACCGGCGATCAGAAGCTGTGTATCGAATTTGAATTCAAGCTGTTCCATATGCAAACCTCCATATCTGTTTTCTATTATAACATGGATTCTCACGTCCGGTTTTCTGACAATCGTGGGATTCCCCGGTGCCTTCGCTATATAACTGTCGGAGGCTTTTTTTATGACACAGTTAACGATCGAAGAACTGAGCAGCCGGCTCGAAGAAGGCGTGCGCGCTGTATTCAGCAGTGACAGCTACCGGCAGTATCTCAATGCGATGTCCCGCTTTCATCATTATTCCTACAGCAATACCCTTCTCATTCTCACACAGAAACCGGACGCTTCTTATGTTGCCGGTTTCCGGACCTGGAACGACAGCTTCAACCGGCGCATCCGCAAAGGCGAAAAAGCGATCCGCATCCTGCGGCCGCTGCTTTGCAGGACGGAAAACGAAGAGGAGGAAGAAACGAAAAGACTGAGCGGTTTTGCGGTCTGCAGCGTCTTTGACATTTCCCAGACCGAAGGTGATGAGATTCCTCTTTCCCTGAGCCGGATCCTCGACTGTCATGTCGAGGATTATCAGATGTTCATCAATGCCCTGATCATGGTTTCCCCGGTGCCGGTGGCCTTTCAGGAACGGATGCATGCATACGGATGTTTCTATCCGCTGGAAAACCGCATCGAGATCCGGGCCGGTCTGCCGAACGCCCAGACCATAAAGACCATGATCCATGAGATCGCCCATGCCGTTCTGCACCGTCATGACAGAGACAGCAGCCGGACAGCAAGAAGCAGGCGGGAAATCGAAGCGGAAAGCGTCGCTTATATTGTCAGCACCCATTACGGCATCGACACTTCTTCCTATTCGTTCGGCTATATCGCGTCCTGGTCAAAAGACAAGGATCTGCCGGCACTCAAGGCATCCCTGCAGACGATCCAGCAGGCGGCAGCCCATCTGATTTCCCTTCTGGACTGCGTGCTGTATCCGCAGGCCGCAAACTGAAAAAAGGCTTTTCAGCCTTTTTCATGTTTATTTATTCCGGAAGCTCATGCCGGCAATGTTCAGTGTCTGTTCGTCGGCGATCAGATCAGCCGTGTCATCCAGCGGATCTTCCAGCAGCAGCGGTTCATCCTCGCTGTCTGTCGTTTCATTCACGACTGCACCGGAAACCTCATCCTCGAGGAAGTCATCGTCATCAGCGAAGAGATCCTCTTCTCCTTCCGGTTCGATGTCATCCAGACCCGGCTTGAACAGATCGGAATTGGTCAGGCTCATCTCAGAGGTGCGCAGTCCGGCGGTACCAACTTCATCAAGAAGTTCCGTATCGCTTTCTTCCGGCATCGTCAGATCGAAGTCGTCCATATTCAGTTCCATACTGCTTTCAAGATCCGGCTTTGTCTCGGAAACAGGAATCACTTCTTCACCGGTCATGTTGAAATCCAGACCGTCATCCTGCAGTTCTTCCACGTCTTCAAAGAGATTGAGCTGTCCTTCCGCTTCCGGCTCTGACACGCTTTCTGTCTCAACTTCTTCAACAACAGCCGGTTCTTCCGCAGCTGGTGCGGCGACCGTCACGAGCGGCAGATCCAGAACGCTTTCGTCATCGAACGGATTCTCATAATCCTCTTCCGTCGGGCGGCGCAGACGGACTGCCATGTACTGTCTGGCCGGCAGGTCAATGCGGAAATGTCCTTTGTGGATACCTGCTTTGCGGATCAGGATATTCCATGTATCGATCACTTCAGCGACGAATTCCGTATCCTCATCAATATAGAAATCACGGAAAGAAGGTCTCATGAAGCTGAAGTAGTAAATGTACTGGCTCTTGACAGGCTTCAGGAATTCCATTTCCGGAACTGCTGTGACACAGTCAAATTTGTCATTGACGGCACAGAGACCGTGACCCGGTGTCTGCTTGAGTACTTCCTTCAGGAAACGGACACGCTTCCAGCTTTCGCCATGCAGTGTTCCGCCGTGTGACCACCACAGAACACCGTCGTCATTCAGATATGTTTCGCCATGTCCCGGATAGCCGCCGCGCATGGCGGTTTCCCAGAATCTTCTGACCATTTCTTCACCGGTGATATTGCCCCAGCCATGCTGGATATTGCCTTCGTAGGCGATTTCGTCCATAACGACCGGCTTGCCGTATCTTGCGGCCAGTTCATCGGTCAGTTCCGCGCCTTTGTACAGATCGATTCTCTGTACGGAGCAGTGGGTGATCCACGGCCGGCTGTGATCATACATCTTCTGGCAGTTATGAATCGAACGCAGGTGATGATAGTTGTCTTTCTTCACCAGAACAGCGGCCAGTTTTTCCCAATCGGCCTGGCTGCGGGTCGGAATCAGATCATATTCATTGGCCATCGCCCACCAGACATTGTGGTATGCGGAGAAACGGGCAGCGATGTATTTGACATAATTGGCATCCTGCTCAGGTGTCATGGTGCTGAAGCCCCATCTGTCATATGGATGCATGATGATCAGATCAGCCTGGATGCCGCGTTTGCCAAGTTCTGTAATGCATTCATCCAGATTTCTGAAATAAGCGGGATTCAGACGGTCATAATCGAAGTGGTTGCCTTCGTTTTTACCGAAATAAGCCATGAAGTTTTCACTGTTCAGCACGGATGCGTCCATCGGTGTGCCTTCAAACGGGAAAACAGCCGGATCTTTCAGGTTGTAGTCATAATGCTTCGGGAAAATGCAGAAGCGCATCTTGTTGAAACCCGCCTCAACAAGGCTGTCCAGCGTTTCCGCTTTTCTTTCTTCGCTCTGCAGATGCCATACATAGGCTGTCGTGCCGATCGGATAGAACGGTGTGCCGTCTTCATAGCTGAAATGATGTGTGTCAGATACACGGACCGGACCGTGGACATTTTCGTCGGCAGCATCGACATAGAATACACCGGACAGTGTTTCCTTCAGGAATGAGCCTTTGAGGACAAATGTGTACTTGCCTTCAAAGGACGGCATGAAGCGCAGCCTGTATACACCGTCACCGTCATAGAAACCATCTACAACAGCGCTTTCATTCTTGCTTGTAAAGATTCCTTTCAGTGAATGATCAAGAAACGGATTGCCGTCTGACGGTCCTTCGACAGCGACTTCAAACACATCCCACTTTCTGACATTTGTCGGATAATCCTGGCTCATGGTGAAACCTCCCCCTTTTCGTAAAATTGCAATACAAAAATATCTCTTCTCATTTACAATATCACGTTCTGCAGAAAAGAAAAAGCACGATAAACACCGTGCTTACGATATTTTCACGCCGTTTCCGGCCTCAGATCTTCTCGATCGGTTTCCGCTCCGGCTTGAGATTGTTCTGCTTCAGAGAACGCTTCGCCATGACCTCTTCCACTTCTTCGAGAGTGATGCCCTTTTCGACCATCAGCACGACGAGATGATAGGCCAGATCGTTCAGTTCGCCGATCAGCTCTTCCTTTGATTCGGAAAGAGCCGCGACAACGACTTCGGTTGTTTCCTCACCGATTTTTTTGAGTATTTTGTTCAGGCCTTTTTCATACAGATAGGAAGTATAGCTGCCTTCCTGCGGATTGTTTTTCCTCGCCAGGGCGGTCTGATACAGGTTCTTCAGTTCACTCATAGTACTTCTTCTCCTTCGATATTGCGGTAAAAGCAGGAGTATTTGCCGGTGTGGCAGGCGGCCCCGTCCTGTTCGACCTTCAGCAGTAAAGTATCTTCGTCACAGTCGATCAGGATCTCCTTCACGTGCTGGTAATGACCGCTGGTCTCCCCTTTGCACCAGAGTTCCTGACGGCTGCGCGACCAGTACGTTGCCAGGCCGGTTTCGCGTGTTTTCTGAAAGCTTTCCTCATTCATCCACGCCAGCATCAGCACCTGATTGGTGTGGACATCCTGAACGATGCAGGGAATAAGACCGTTTCCTTTTTCAAAATCCGGACGGATCATAATCTTACCGGCACTCCTTTCTCTTTCAGATATTCTTTTACGTCGCCGACCGTCAGTTCGTTGTAATGGAACAGACTGGCCGCCAGCGCCGCATCTGCCGCGTCCGCCGCGAACACATCATAGAAGTGCTCCAGCGCTCCGCAGCCGCCGCTGGCGATCACCGGCACGCTGACCGCTTCGCGCACCGCCTTCAGAAACGGCAGATCAAAGCCTTTTTTCGTTCCGTCGGCATCCATGCTGGTCAGCAGGATCTCACCGGCCCCGCGCCGTACTCCTTCTCTGATCCATTCAATGGCATCGATCCCGGTATCGATACGGCCGCCGCTGATCACGACATTCCAGCCGCTGCCGTCTTTGCGCATCCGGCCGTCGACCGCCAGCACGATGCACTGATCGCCGAACATGCCGGCGCCTTCCTGAAGAAGATCCGGATTCCGGACAGCCGCACTGTTCAGGGAAACCTTATCCGCACCGGCCCGCAGGATACGGCGGATATCGTCGGTCGTGCGGATACCGCCGCCGACCGTGAACGGCATGAATACCTGGGCGGCTGTCTGTTCCACGATATGAACCATCGTATCCCGGTGTTCATGGGTGGCGGTGATATCCAGAAAGACCAGTTCGTCCGCCCCCTGTTCATAGTATGTCCTGGCCAGTTTTACCGGATCGCCGACCTCCTTCAGGCCGACGAAATTGACGCCTTTCACCACTTTGCCGTCCCGGACGTCCAGGCAGGGAATGATTCGTTTCGTGATCATATTTCTCTCCCGGCGGCGATTGCTTCGCCAAGATCGATGTCGCCTGTATAAAGCGCCTTGCCGATAATGGCACCGTAGAGATCCATCGCCGCCAGTTTCCTCACATCCTGCAGATCATGAATGCCGCCGCTGGCCGTGATGTCACAGCCGCAGTGCAGTTTCAGATCATTGAGCATGGCGAAATTCGGACCGCTCAGCGTGCCGTCTCTTGAGATATCGGTAAAGATCAGATTGCGGACACCGAGTTCTTCCATCTTCGCGGCGAAGTCCAGATAATAGCAGGCGCTTGTCTGCAGCCAGCCGGCCGTCTGCACATAGCCGTCCCGGCAGTCCATGGCCACCGCGATTTTTTCCCCGTAGCGTTCGAGCGCTCTTTTCAGCAGCTGTTCGTCGTTGACGGCAGCCGTGCCGAGAATGACGCGGGAAACACCGTTTTCAATATAATAGCGGATGTCTTCAAACGTCCGGATACCGCCGCCCGCTTCCACCGGGATCTTCAGGTTTCCGGCCGCTGCGGTGATCAGTCTGGCATTTTCCTTTTTACCGCTGCGGGCGCCGTCAAGATCCACCATGTGCACATATTCTGCGCCGGCATCCTGAAAAGCCCGCAGAGTGTCCATGACCGATTCCGCGACCACTTCTTTTTTATCATAATCGCCCTGGTACAGCCGTACCGGTGCGCCGTCGATCATATCAACAGCAGGAATAATGATCATACAAAGTCCTCCAGAAAGTATTTCAGGATCTTCAGCCCTTCCTCACCGCTTTTTTCAGGATGAAACTGAGCTGCCATCACATGCCCTTTGACAAACAGGGAAGGCACTTTCACATCCCCGTAATACGACCAGCCGATCAGATCTTCTTCCTGATATTCCGCCGCGTGATAGGAATGGACATAATATACATAAGGGTTCTTGCGCAGACGGTTTCTGAGCGGATGCTCTTTCAGGATCAGCTCGTTCCAGCCGATCTGCGGCACCGGCAGATCCGTGTCAAAACGGACGATCCGGCCGGTAAAGAAGCCAAGTCCCTGATGGACGCCCTTTTCTTCGCTTTCCTCAAACAGCATCTGCATACCGACGCAGATGCCAAGCAGCGGCTTTCCTTCTTCAATGCAGCGGATGACAAAACGGTCAAGTTTCTTCTGCCGCAGATTGGCAACACAGTCACCAAACGCCCCGACCCCCGGCAGAATGATCTTCTCACAGTCTGCCAGAACTGCTTCGTCGTCACTGATGAGAGCTTCGGCGCCAAGTTCTTTCAGAGCGTTCTCGACACTGCGCAGGTTGCCCATGCCATAGTCAATGATGCCGATCATTCAAGCATTCCTTTCGAACTGGGGATCTGATCGCCGCTGACTCGGACAGCTTCCTTCAGGGCTCTGCCCAGAGCTTTGAAAATGGCTTCTGCCTTATGGTGGTCATTTTTTCCGTAATGAACGTTGACATGCAGAGTAATACCGGCATTTACAGCGAATGCCCGCATGAACTCCTCCACCATTTCGGTTGCCATCATACCGATCTGATCACGCTGGAATTCGCAGTTGAAGACCAGATACGGCCGGCCGCTGATATCCAGATTCACACTGGCCAGCACCTCGTCCATCGGCAGGGTAAAACTGCCGTAGCGGGCAATACCGGCCCGGCTGCCAAGTGCCTTGCGCAAAGCCTGACCGATCAGAATGCCGCAGTCTTCAATGGTATGATGATCGTCCACATCCAGATCGCCGTTGGCGTCGATATACAGATTCATACCGGAATGGAACGCCAGCAGTTCCAGCATGTGATTGAAGAAACCAATGCCGGTATCCACGGCGGATTTTCCTTCGCCGTCCAGATTCAGTTCACATTCCACTCTTGTTTCTTTTGTCTCACGTTCCAGTTTTACTGCCCGCATGTTTTTTCCTCCTCAAACTTTTTCAGCACGTCAAGCACCAGGTCATTTTCTTCCGGAACACTGATGGTGACCCGGAAGTTTCTGCTTCCCTTGTAGTTTCGGATCACAATGCCGGCTTCCTTCAGCAATTCCATCAGTCTCTCCTTGTCTTCGGATATACCGTAAATGAAATTCGCCTGCGAAGCAATATATCTGGCCCGCTGACTGCCGCTGAGAGCGGTCAGCATGCGGCGGCGCTCACGGCGGATCATGGCGGTGAATTCCTGTACCTCATCGCTATGGGCAAGCACGATGCAGGCGGCCTTCATGCTGAGGGCATTCAGGGCGTACGGAACAAAGGCGTTTTTGAGAGCCGCCATATTCTGCGGATTGGAAATCAGGAAGCCGACCCGGATGCCGGCCAGTCCGAACGCTTTTGACAGGGTTCGGGTAACATAGAGATTGTCATATCGGTCCAGCAGCTGCACAGCGCTTTCTTCATCCGCGAATTCAATATACGCTTCATCGATCACGACCGGCAACGGTGCGAACGCGGCAGTGATCTTTTCGCACTCGGAAAGACTGAGACAGTGGCCGCTGGGGTTGTTGGGATTGGAAAATATGACAAGATCGGCATTGTTTTTCCTGCCTTCTTCAATGAAGGCGTCAATATCGAGAGACCCGTCTTCGTTAATGTCAAACTTACGGACTTTCGCTTCATAGGAACCGGCATAATAGTCATACATGGAAAAATCCGGATCGAATGTGTACAGGATCTTATCACGGCCGAGGAAGGTGCCGATCAGATAACCGAGCATCTGGTCTGAACCGTTGCCGGCCAGCAGCATTTCCTCAACAAGACCTGTCCATTTTCCATATGCCTGCAGCAGTTCCGTTTCATCCGTATCGGGATAACGGTTCAAAGGAAGGTCCCGGATCGCTTCCAGGATTTCGGCCATGACGGCTTCGGGAAGCGGCCGCGGATTCTCGTTGGCATTCAGCAGGATCCCCTCCTGCTTCATGGTTTCGTACGTCTGTATCTTTTTCATTTCTTCATCCTCACTCTGACCGCGTTGGCATGACCGTCCAGCTGTTCCTCCTTCGCCATGGCGATAATGTCATTTCCATATGCCGCAAGAGCTTCCTCAGTGTAGAACAGGAACGATGATTTTTTGATAAACGCATCGACACCAAGGGCGCTCGAGAAGCGGGCGGTGCCGTTGGTCGGCAGTACATGATTGGTGCCGCCGTAATAATCACCGATCGATTCGCAGGTATAGTAACCGAGGAAGACGGAACCGGCATTGTGCACGCTGTTCAGGTATTTCATCGGCTCCCGCACCATCAGTTCAAGATGCTCGGGGGCGATGGCATTGGCGAAAGCAATGCATTCTTCAAGGGAATCACAGAGAATCGACTTGCCGTAATCAGCCAGCGATTTTTCGACGATTTCCTTCTTCGGCAGCACGGCGGACTGTTTTTTCAGTTCGGCATTCACTTCCTGAATCAGTTTTTCGGAAGTGCTCAGCAGGATCGCCGAAGCCATCGGATCATGTTCCGCCTGGGAAAGCAGATCGGCTGCCGCGCAGACAGGATCCGCACCTTCGTCCGCGATCACCAGGATCTCAGAAGGTCCGGCGATCATATCGATATCCACTTTGCCGTAAACCAGTTTCTTGGCGGAGGCGACAAAGATATTGCCGGGTCCGACGATCTTATCCACCGCCGGAATGGATTCCGTGCCGTAAGCCAGCGCCGCGATTGCCTGCGCTCCGCCGACCCGGTAGATTTCCGTCACGCCGGCGATTTTCGCGGCAAAGGCGATATTGGGATTGATGCCGCCCTGCGCATTGGGAGGCGTGACCATGACAATGCGGCTGACCCCGGCAACTTTGGCGGGAATCGCGTTCATCAGCACCGAACTGGGATACTGGGCCCGGCCGCCCGGCACGTAAATGCCGACCGCGCTCAGCGGCAGCACGCGCTGGCCGAGATAGATTCCCATATCCTTCTGCTGCAGATAGGAATTCTGGACCTGGGCGCGGTGAAAGAATTCAATATTCTCTTTGGCTTTAAGCATCGCCTGACAGAAGCCGGGATCACACTGCGCGGCGGCCGCTTCGATTTCTTCCGGACTGACGCGGAACTGAGCGATATCGATTCTGTCAAATTCTTTTGTATACGCACGCAGAGCCTCGTCACCGCGGCTATGGACATCCTGCAGGATCGTATTGACCTTCTGCAGAATATCCGCGCTGATTTCCTGGGTGCGGGCACTCAGATATTCCCGCAGGACTTTCGTGTCTTTTTTATTGATTTCCTTCAGCATGTTTTTTCACGATCCTTTCCAAATCAGAAATGAATGTCATGACTTCTTTCCGCTTTAGTTTGAAACTGGCTTTGTTCACGATGACGCGGGCACTGATGCGGGCAACGGTGTCATAGACCTCCAGGCCGTTCTCTTTCAGTGTCGTTCCCGTTTCCATAATATCCACGATGCCGTCACACAGACCAAGCACCGGACCGAGTTCCACCGATCCCTCGATGCGGATGATCTCCACGTCCATGCCGCGGGAGGCAAAGTAGCGGCGGGCCACTTCGGGATATTTCGTGCCGATGCGGATGTGACCGTTTTTCTGCAGCGGATCACACCCCTTCAGACCGCCGACAATGAAGCGGCATTTGCCGATTTCAAGATCCAGCATTTCATAATAATCACTGCCGCCCTCCATCAGCGTGTCCTTGCCGACAATACCGATATCCGCCACGCCGTGCTCGATGTAGGTAATGCAGTCATTGGCTTTGACCAGAAAATACCGGACGTCTTTTTCGGTATCCGCAAAGACAAGCGCTCTTCCTTTATTCTTCAATTTTTCGACGCCGTAGCCGGCTTCTTCCAGCATCTCGGCAGCCGCTTTTTCCAATCTGCCCTTTGTCAGAGCTACCGACAGACTCATCGCCGCACCTCCGGTTTATCAATCGTATCATCACGGACCAGTTCCAGCGGTCCTTCCTTCCTCAGCACTCTAGCATACTGCAGTGCCTCGATCAGGCATTTCTGCGGATAGGCCAGCTGCCGTTTGGTTTCTGTTTCCTCTTTTACGGCATCCAGCAGATAATCGACCTTGACGCCGAACCCGATGGCCGGCATGTCACGGCCGACTTTCTTCAGAAGGTCATCATAGCGGCCGCCGCTCAGTACGGCTGTTCCGATGCCCGGCACGAAGCCTTCGAAGATAATGCCGGTATAGTAGTCAAGATGCGGAACCTTGCCGAGGTCAAAAGCGAAACGATCCTGATATCCCAGGGTGTTCAGATCCTCCGCCAGTTTCACGAAGCGCTCCGCTTCCTGCTTCAAAGACGGTGTGAAGCTGTATTTCAGAGCTTCCTGCAAAGCATCCTCACCGTTGAACAGCGGCAGGTGCTCAAAGAAGGCACGGGCTTTGCCATCGATCGGCAGCGTCTGCAGTTTTTCCCTGACGTCCGTCATTGCCTTGGCGTCGATCAGATCCGCCAGCTGCCGGGCGTCCTCTTTTCCGATACCGGCTTCCCGGACGGCCATTTTGAAGAAATTGCTGTTGCCGATTTCCAGCGTGCTGTTTGCCACAGGCAGTGCCGCCATCACGTCCAGCGCGCAGCTCAGAACTTCGAGATCACTGCCGTCATCGAGACCGATCAGTTCGATGCCGCAGTCTGTCACTTCGTTGCGTTTGCCGGCAAAATTCTGTCTGACTTTGTAGACATTCGCACAGTAGGAAAAACGGAACGGGCCCTGGACATTGCCGTACTTTGTTGCACAGAGACGGGCGATCGGCAGTGTCATATCCGTGCGCAGAGCGAGGATCTGGCCGCTCTCATCCACGAATTTATACATCGTTTCTTCTTTCAGTGAAGTAAACGTGTTCTGATATGTCGAATAGAATTCGATCAGCGGTGTTTCGATCTTCTGATAGCCATAACTTTCATAGACCCGGCTGATACGCTCTTCCAGACGGCTTTTCACCGCACATTCCTGCGGGAACAGGTCCCGCATCCCGAAGGGTATCTGAATCTGTTTCATCATTTCCTCCCTGAACACAAAAAAGCGTCCTGCCAAGGGACGCTTCACGTGGTTCCACCCAAATTCACCGGCGTCTCACGGCGGCCGGCCTCACGAAGTACTATCATACTCCTGTGCTGTAACGTGCACACACGTCATTCCCTACTGTGATTTCGGAAAAGCGGCTCCGGGATGTGTTTTCCGCAGTTCGGATCCGCTTCCTTTCACCACCCGGAAGCTCTCTTCAGCACCGTCTTCTGCTTACTTTTTCCCTTCTCAGCCTTTCTGATTATTCAAATTATAACACTCTCTGTATCGATGTAAACAGAAAAGCATCGGTTTTCATGAAACCTGTTTCATACCCTTCTTTTTCTTTTGCAGGAAATACCAGACAGCAAGCAGCGCCGCACTGAGGACAGCGGGAATCACCACCCAGAACAGACTGCCGTCCTTTTCACTTCGGATCGGTACCGCTTTTTCCGCCGCTTTGTTTTTGATCGTGATGATCGGCTCGCTCTGCGCGTCTTTCGGCATCGTGAAACTGATCCTGAGTTCCATTTTTTCATAGCCGCTGACGGCGGTCTGCTGGGAAATCAGATATGTTTCGCCCGGTTCGACATGTTCACTGATCCGCTTCGCGTCATTGCTGCTGACCCACTGGGCAATCGTTTCGCCTTCCGCATTATCGACCCGCAGCACCGCGCCTGAGAGCGGATGACCTTTTTCATCCTGCAGAACGACACAGAAACTCCGTACCGGCGATGCTTCCGCCGGCGTCGTTTCCGGTTCCGTCCTTCGCAGAACAGATGCTTCATAACCGCGGTATACCGGCCGTGCTTCTTCCTTTTCCACCGGCTTGTCCTCTTCTTCCTCTTTCTTTCCTTCTTCCACGCTTGCTTCCGAAGGACCATGGGGATACGGCTGTCCGGCTGTTTTCGCGCATGAGAAGCGGACGATCAGATCCTCCTCCGGCGCCGTTTCAGGAATCCGGATGCTCTGCGCCGATTCCAGCCATTCATAGCCATCCATCGTTTCCGGCACGATGGTGATTTCCATTCCGCTTTTCAGTTCTTCGCCGCTGATCACCCCTTCTTCATGGATCACTTCTTCCTGTAAAAAAGAGTCGTCATGGTACACATACACCGGTATTTCACCGGGGCTGCTTCCGTCTTCACAGGCAATCTGCACATGGATCCGGATCGGCTGTTGACAAATCACCAGTTCTTCGTCACTGTACAGATCAAACAGAAACGCTTTACGCTTCAGCGGATAGTAACCATCCGGCGTCGTTTCGGCATTGATGAAATAGTTGCCGTGCGTCAGGTTGGCTTCAAACGTGCCGTCTTCCGCCGGTTCATAAACTGCTTTTTCACCGAATTCGTCGAGACATGCTTCTTCATCCTCGTCATTACGGTAAAAGGTGATTATCTGTTCGGTGTTTTCCGGCTCGTACCGGATCTTCCGTACAGCGTAGGGCAGCGCTTCGGAAACGATGATAAATTCTTCGTCCGCGATGGTTTCCGGAACAGTGAAAACCTGATCGTCCGGCAGATGAAAGCCGTCCGGAACCGCTGTGTAATGGATGCGCAGACGGCTGCCGCAAGGTGCTTTCAGATCATGGAAAACCGTCTTTTCATGAACGGAATTCCACCATGCCGCAAGCCGGCTGCCGGCTTCGTCATACAGTTCGATCTGAAAGCCATCTGCTTCGCACATGTCAGGGCCTGAGAGCTGAAACGCAAGTGAGAACGGATGCAGCGGCAGTTCGATCCTCTCTTCTTCGCGTCCAACGGGATATTTCATTTCACTTCCGGCTGCCCAGCCCGGCGGCAGCTGCTCCGCTTCGATCAGGGCTGTATGTCCGGCGGGAAATGTGATTTCTTCTTCCGTCTCATTCATAACGATTTCCTTTTCCCAGTCGCTTTCCTTATCGGTGATGCGCAGAAGAATTCCCCTTACCGGGCTGATCAGGCGCAGACATGTTTCTTCCGAATCAGCAGCCTTCACCGGCCAGCAGGCCGCCTGGATGAATAGACAGCAGGCAAACAGGATAAACGGTTTTTTCATTTTGTATCTCTCCTTTGTCCTCTGTCTTTTTTATTGTGTTCAAATTGGTTTTCCCGCAAAAAAATGATCCCGGTCCGGGATCATTGCCGTTCTGTTTCTTCTTCGCTGGGTTTTTCTTCGGTCTGCCCCAATGCATTCCGGGCATTGATACAGATGCGCTTCACCAGCTGATCCAGCGTGTTTTTTTCTTCTTCCGAAAAACCGTCCAGACATACCTCCAGCATATCTTCCTTCGCCATCTGAACATCACGCTCAAACTGTTCATTGATGCCCTTGATTGCGATGACTTCCAGTGTCGCCGGCGCGGTCCGGATGCCGATCAGATGACGGCTCTGCAGTTTCTGAAACGATGTCATGACATTCAGCTGGCCAATACCGGTAAAGTCGGCGATTTCCTTCTGGGTGCACCAGCCGCCCGTCATGCATACCGCTGTATAGACCCGCAGATCACTCAGCGTCAGATCATATTTCATGGCAGCCGCGTTCAGATAGCGCTGATACAGTTTATCCGTATAATACCAGACCGTCAGGGTATCCGCCGTTTTGGCGTGATAGCTGGCCTGAACTGTCTCTTCCCCGATTTTCATGGTACCCGGCATCATCGGAATCGTCATGTCATCCCGGGCGGCGTCGATCAGGAAGCCGGCGATGCGGAGCCGTTCCGCTTCATAGGTTTCCGGATCGAGAACACTCTTAAAGAAATTGTTGTAATACTGGAAGATGCTGGTTTTCATTTCCACCAGTTTCATCAGATTCAAGTTGCTGGCGACCAGTGAGCCTTCCGTTTTGACATAGTAGTATACCGGAACCTGCAGCGCGCAGATCCTCTCGCAGTGAATGACATACTCCAGATTGAACAGGAAGTCTTCACAGAAACTGACATCTTCATCCATGCGGATCCTGTATGTTTCGATCAGATCACGGCGGTACAGTTTGTTCCAGAGAACGCCGTAGTAATAGTCAGCCGGCGCGTCCATCATGAATTCGGCATATTCCCGTCTGCTCAGCACCTTGCTGGTCAGGATGTTTCCCTTGCGGGAAAGATTCTCACCGACCACCCGGTAAAAATCGGCGATGACCATATCACACTGATTGTCTTCCGCCGTCCGGACCATCAGCTTGGTGGCGTCACTGCTGAGCCAGTCGTCCGCGTCCATAAACTGCAGATACTTTCCGCCTGCCGCTTCGATGCCATGATTGCGGGCAGCCGAGGCACCGGCATTTTCCTGATGGATCACTTTCACTCTTTCGTCCTGCGCAGCGAGCGCGTCCAGGATGGCGGGCGAATCGTCCTTACTGCCGTCATCGACGAGAATCAGTTCAAAATCCTTATATTCCTGCTGCAGCACGCTTTCCGCACAGCGGCGGATCGATTTCGCGGCATTGTAAACAGGCACAACAATACTTACACAGGGCATGGTCTGTCCCCTTTCTTTTCACAGAGCACAGTCAGTATACCATTGAAAAAGGCTGCCGAAGCAGTCTTTTGTCATTTCAGATCATACAGCCGGGAATACTTCTCTTCCAGATAATCCAGATAGAACCGCGGATCAAATACTTTGCCGGTTGCTTTTTCCATGATTTCGGAAGACGGATACAGACAGCCGAAGCGATGAATATGTTCCTTCAGCCAGGCCATGATCTCAGGATATCTTTCTTCTTCCAGCAGTCTGGCCGGATCGATTTCCTCTGCCATCGCCGCATAGAACTGCGCCGCAAAGGCACTGCCTAAAGCATAGGTCGGAAAATAACCGAAGTAAGCATACGGCCAGTGCATATCCTGCAGGATACCGGATGCCGCATCCGGAACGTCAAGCCCCAGATACTCTTTGTATTTCGCGTTCCACAGAGATTCAAGATCCTTTGTCTGCACACGGCCGGCGAAGAGTTCCTTTTCGATCTCATAGCGGATCATGATATGCAGCGGATAGGTCAGTTCATCCGCTTCCGTGCGGATCAGGGAAGGTCTGACAAGATTGACAGCCTTCATGAATTCCGTCAGGCTGACATCCCCCAGCTGTTCAGGGAAGGTTTCCTTAAGACGCGGGAAGATGACCTTCCAGAAGCTTTCACTGCGGCCGAGATGGTTCTCGCACAGACGTGACTGTGACTCATGCATGCCGGCGCTGATCGCGGACACGATCACGGAATCGTCATAAGCCGGATCGACATCATGCGCGTAATAGGCATGACCGGTTTCATGCACCGTCGAAAGAATGCCGGCAGCCGGATCATGTTCACGGTATTTAGTGGTGATGCGCACGTCGTTCTCCGCGATCCATGTCGTCAGCGGATGCTCCGATTCACCCAGCTTTCCCCATGCCGGCGTGAAGCCGACATAGGCCAGGACATCCTGCATGAATGTTCTCTGCCGAGGAATGGGGTAGGCTTTGTGCAGGAACGCATCCGGCGGCTGGGGGCAGGAAGAAATCCGGCGGATCAGCGGCACCAGTCTTGTCCGGACAGCGGTGAAGAACGCATCGTAGCGTTCCATGTTCCAGCCCGGTTCGTTATCGTCAAGCAGGATGTCATAGGGATGTCTGTCATCCTGACGGTATGACAGCAGTTCTTTCTGCGCTTCGACCAGTTTTTCCAGATAGGGCGCGTAGGACGGCCAGTCAGCGTTCTTTTTGCATTCCAGCCAGGCCTGTTCAGAGGCATGCAGAATACGCTGGTATTCGACATAGACTTCTTTCGGCACGTCATGGATCCTGGCAGCCTGCTGATAACGGATCTGCACTTTCCGTCTTGTCACTTCGTCAAGATCCGGATCCGCGAGCAGGTCCTTCATGATTTCATACATTTCCGCATCGTTTTCAAGACTGAACAGTTCGCCATGCAGAAACGCGGTGTGTTCGTTACGGATCGCTGCTCCCTCGTAAGGCGGTCTGTCATTGGCATCAATGCCGATCACCGTCAGGGCGAACTGATAGGCATTCAGTTTTTTCTCCAATTCGGCAAATCTGTTTTTCCCCTCAGTATTCATTCTGTTTCCTCTTTCGGAAGCGTGCTGCCGCCGTACGGCATCACGATCACCGTCCCCTGCTGACTGTATTTCTTCTGGGCGTCTTCATATGCCTGCTGCAGACTCTGATACGGCTTCAGAATGGTTTGGGAAACCGTATCGCTGTCCATGTCACTGACCAGAAAGATCTCAGCCTTTTTGCGGATCATGGCAATGGCAGCCGCTTTATGGCCACCCAGCCTGAACTCCTGGCGGATCGCTCTGATCATTGCGTTAGGATCCTGGTATTTCAGCATCCATTCTGCGAATACGTCGTTGCCGAAGCCTTCTTTGCAGGAGCCGGCAAGGATCACAGTACCGCCCTCCTTTACCGCATGCCCGGCATTGTCGAGCGCCTTCTGCGTCTGATAAAGATTCAGATCCTTAGGCGCGCCGCCCTGTGATACCAGAACGATATCCGCCTTTTCATTCAGCGGACAGCCGTAGTGACTGTCGAGAAAAGCGCATGCCCGGCGGTGGGCTTTCACCATATCTCCGCAGGCCGCGTAAACGATCTGTTTGGCTGTGTTCAAAACGACATTGACAATAAAGTCAGCTCCGACCATGGCAGCCGCTTCTTCGATATCCGCCCGGACCGGATTGCCTTCCAGTTTGCCGGTGCGGGCATTCTCGTCGGTCATGAAACGGTGATTGGACTGAATCGCCGCCGGTGTGGAAGCGCCTGGCATCAAAGCCTTGGCACCGCCTGAGAAACCGGCAAAATAGTGATATTCCACATTGCCGATCAGAATGCGGCGGTCCGCCTCAACGACCCGGCGGTCGATGTCGACGTCTGTCCCGTGGCTGGTCGTTCCGACATGGACGATATCATCAAAATCCGTATCGGCGCAGCAGACATCCGCGAAGATGTCCCGGCCGACAAGATGAATCATTTCTTCTTTGCTCTGCCGTCGGTGTGAGCCGCGGCCGAACAGAATCGTGATGTCTTCCCGGCGGATACCGGCCAGATACAGTTCCTTCAGCACATGCGGAAGGATTTTGTAACTGGGACAGGGACGGGTAATGTCACTTGTCATGATCACGACTTTTTCCTGCGGTCTGACGATGGCCGAGAGCGGCTGTGTTCCGATTGGCTTCTCCATCGCCTCCCGGAGGATCTTTTCCTCATCCGGATCCTGCGGCAGATCTTTGGGCGTCAGGACCTGAAGGACCAGTTCATCGCGGACGTCCAGCGTCTGCTGGGAGGTTCCGCTTTTCAGACATACCAGCATAGATCAGTGCTCCAGTACTCTGACCCGGATCATGCCTTCGATTTCTTCCAGTTCCCGGATGGCTGTCTCATCAACATCCGAGTTGACGTCAAATACGGAATAGGCATAGTTGCCGCGGGATTTATTGGTCATGTTTTCAACGTTGATGCGGTCTTTTGCGAAGATCGGCATGATATCCGCCAGAACGCCCGGCAGATTGCGGTGGATCAGACAGATTCTCGCCTCGCCGCTTCTTTCCAGGGAAAGATCCGGCAGATTGACGGAATTCCGGATGTTTCCGTTGCGCAGGTAGTCATCGATTTCCTGAGCTGCCATCCGGGCGCAGTTGGCTTCCGCTTCCACGGTCGTGCCGCCGAGATGCGGTGTCAGCACGACATTCTTTGTTTCAATCAGACGGCGGGTCGGGAAGTCGGAAACATATCGCGCGACTTTGCCGCTGTTCAGAGCTTTGATGATCGCGTCTTCGTCGACGACCGCACCACGGGCGTAATTGATGATCCGCACGTCGTTCTTCATTTTCGCGATCGCCGCTTCGTCGATCATATGATACGTATCTTCTTTCAGCGGCACGTGCAGGGTAATATAGTCACTGTATTTGAGAAGATCGTCCAGGTTTTTGACACGGAACACCCGCTGGGAAATCTTCCAGGCAGATTCCACGGAAAGATACGGATCGTAGCCGTATACTTTCATGTCGCAGGCCAGACCGGCGTTGGCGACAATGGAACCGACATTGCCGGTGCCGATGACACCCAGTGTCTTGCCGGCATATTCCGGACCGGCGAACTGCTTCTTGATCTTTTCCATTCGCTCTTCCACCGGACCTTCGGAATCGTCATAGGTGTACACCCACTTTACCGCGTCGAAAATATCACGGCTGGCCATGCACAGTCCAAACAGGAACAGTTCCTTGACGCCGTTGGCATTGCCGCCCGGGGTGTTGAACACGACGATGCCTTTTTCGATGCATTCCTCATAGGGAATCGTATTGACACCGATACCGGCCCGGCCGATACACAGAAGTTCCTCATTGAACGGATATCCGTGCATGTCGGAAGCCCGGACAAAAATGGCATCCGGATCCGTGACGTTGTCACCGACAATATAGTCTTCACTGCGCAGGATCTCACGGCAGGAGTCGGAAATGTTATTCAGTGTTTTGATTTTGAACATAGCTGGTCCTCCAGAATATATCCTCACCATTCTATCACGAACTATTATTGTGTGTATCTGAAACTGTTTTTCCGCATTGCAATAATCCTGTCACTAAGATAAAATAAACAAGCAGTCGAAATGCCCCCGTGATGGAATTGGTAGACGTAGGAGACTCAAAATCTCCCGGTGGCGACACCGTGCCGGTTCGAGTCCGGCCAGGGGCACGTAACGAAAAAAGACCTGAATCATGTTCGGGTCTTTTTTTGCATCCCAGGATCCTGCCGGCTGCTTTACAGGATGTTTTCCAGAACCGCCCTATCCCAGATTTCCACTTGTTTCTCTTCCGCGAGTTTCTTCACGTCTCCACTCACTTCCGTGTTGGTGACCAGAATGCCGCCGTCGGCGTTTTCCATATCGATATCCTGAACGGTTTCGCTGACTTCCCGGCTTGTGATTTCCCGGTTCAGATAGGTCTGCACCGTATACACTCTGCCCTCTTTCTGAACGAGCAGATCATTGTCATTGTCCCTTCTTCCATCCGCCGTCCGCACGTCTTCAATGCGCACTTCAAGGAAGCCGCTTCTGCCCAGCAGCGATGCGATATAATTCCGGAATTCCCTGTCATCGAGAAACCGGTCAATGACTGTCAGTTCATCCATCTCCGTTTTTCTCCTATTCTGATAAAAAAAGCCTGCTGAAAATCTCAGCAAGCTTTCTGTGTCTGATCAGTTGTCTTTCTTGGCAACGGCTTTGGCAATGACCTTGTCGGCAACATCTTTCGGTGCCGGTTCGTATCTGTCAAATACCATGACATATCTGCCGCGGCCCTGGGTCATGGCACGGAGTTCGTTTGCGTATGTCAGCATTTCGGCTGTCGGAACTTCCGCGTGGATGACCTGATCATGATCGTCGTTCAGCTGCATATCCATGATCATGCCGCGTCTCTTCGACATGTCGCCCATCAGCGTGCCGGTGTATTCTTCCGGAGCGGTGATCGTGACTTTGCCGATCGGTTCAAGAAGAGCCGGTTTTGCGTTCGGCATAGCCTTGTTATAAGCGAGTCTGGCAGCTTCCTTGAAGGCAACTTCCTTGGAGTCTACCGGGTGATAGGATCCGTCAAACAGGATGGCCTTGACACCGACGACCTTGAAGCCGGCCAGCGGACCGTGTTCCATGCAGTCTCTTAATCCCTGCTCTACCGGCGGGAAGTACTGCTTCGGTACGGCACCGCCGAATACTTCCTCGGCGAATTCCATTTCATCGCTGTCAGTCGGTTCAAAACGTACCCAGACGTCACCATACTGACCGGCGCCGCCGTTCTGCTTCTTGTATTTACCCTGTGCTTCTGCCTTGCCGCGGATCGTTTCACGGTACTGAACAGTCGGTTCCTGAGTTGTGACTTCAACCTTGTACTTGGACTTCAGCTTGGAGACGATCAGGTCGATATGCTGGTCGCCCAGACCATAGAGAACCTGCTCATGTGTTTCCGCGTTGTTGACGAGGCGGATCGTTCCGTCTTCCTGCATCAGGTTGCGGATACCGACGGACAGTTTGTCTTCGTCAGCCTTTGTCTTCGGCATAATCGCATAGCCGAGCATCGGTTCCGGATATTCGATCTTCGGGAACTTGACGATTCTGCTCTTTGTGCACAGTGTATCGTTTGTTTCCGTGTTCTGCAGCTTGACGACCGCACCGATGTCACCGGTGAACAGTTTGCCGACACCCATCTGGAACTTGCCGCTGATAACGAAGATCTGGTTGATCTTTTCGTTGGCATCCTTGCAGGAGTTGTAAACCTGAGAGTCGCTGTTGAGAACACCGGACATGACCTTCAGATAGGAGATCTTGCCGACGAACGGGTCGACGATCGTCTTGAAGACAAATGCGGACATTGCTTCGTTCTCGTTGGTTTCGAGATCGATCGGTTCGTTCTTGGCGTTGAGCGCGTGGACACGGCCCTTTTCGGCATAGCACGGGAAGTATTCCGTGATCAGGTCCATCAGTCTTTCGATACCGGTCTGATCAACGGCGCTGCCGCAGTATACCGGTCTGATATCACCGCTGCGGACACCGATTCTGAGTCCCTTGGCGATTTCATGCTCGTCAAACGGTTCTTCCATGAAGAATTTTTCCATCAGATCATCATCTGTGCCGGCAATTGCCTCACAGATCTGAGCGTAGTATTCTTCGACCTGGTCAGCCAGATCAGCCGGAACTTCCTGAGCTTCCTTGCGGTTGTTGTAATACCATGCCTTCTTACGCAGGATATTGACAGAACCTACCGATTTGCCATTTTCGACGATCGGCATTTCGAACGGAATGACGGAGTTGCCGAACTTATCGCGCAGTTCAGCAAGCACATTGTCAAAGTGCGCGTGTTCGTCATCCATCTTGTTAAGGAAGAAGATGGTCGGCAGATGTCTCTTGCTGACAGCTTCTTTCCAGGCACGCTCCGTACCGGCTTCAACGCCTTCCTTGGCATTGACGACGATCAGAGCATTGTCACCGGTGGTGAGACCGGTAACTTCTTCACCTTCATAATCCATATAGCCTGGTGTATCGATGAAGTTGATTTTTCTGTTTTTCCATTCGACCGGTGCCAGATGGCAGTATACAGACAGGCCTCTCTTGCCTTCTTCCGGGTCAAAGTTCAACGCAGTTGTGCCGTCGGAGTTCTTGCCGAACTTGTCGATCTGTTTATTGAAATACAGGCAGGCTTCAATGACAGAGCTCTTGCCGGCACCGGAGTGGCCTAATACAACTACATTGCGTACATCACTTGCTAAATAATCTTTCATCGCTTGTTCCCCTTATTTCAGAATATCTTTCAGATCCGCAAGGCATTCCTTACGGACATAGTGGATTGCCATCTGGCCGTTGTTGTCTTTTACTTCCTTGTCAGCACCGGCGTTCAGCAGCAGGTTGACAAGACTCGGATAACCGATATAAGCAGCTCTCATTAAAGCTGTGCATCCCTTATTGTCAGAAGCGTTGATATCCGCGCCGTTTGCCAGCAGATATTCAATGATATCCGTCTTGTAGCCATTGACTGCTTCCATCAGAGCCGTTCTGCCCTGTTCATCGACAGCGTTGACATCCGCACCTTTGCCGACCAGGTATTCAACAACATCCTGCTCGCCAAGAAGTGATGCTCTCATCAGAGCTGTTCTGCCTCTGTTGTCATGCGAGTTGACATCAGCACCGGCATGTACCAGCATTCTGCAGATATCGACATGTCCCTTCTTTGCGGCACCCATCAGAGCCGTCTTGTTGTTTCTGTCACGCATTCTAGGATCTGCGCCGTTGTCCAGCAGGAAGCGGACAACATCTTCATAGCCGCGCTTGGCAGATCTCATAAGAGCCGTACGGCCGTCACCGCTCTGCACATTGACATCAGCGCCTTTGGAAACCTGAGCGCAAACCTTGGCGAAATCACCACTTGCTGCAGCATCGAAGAATTCACGATTTGTCTGATCCATTAACATTACCTCCTGTGATCATTCAAAGATATATTCACTTTTTCGATGAAAAAAGATGGACGCTCTACATCCATCTTAAAAATTGTCACATCCTATGTAACCCAATCCCAATGAAAAGACCGTTAACCTCCTGGGTTGTGCTGTTATTCTGTACTATTAAAAGCATTCCGCCAACCATAAAATTCGTCTCCGATCTCGCTTATCTGGGCTAAATATATCTGCTTTCATTTTACCTGAATCACTTGATACTTCAATAGAATTGAACCTGAAATCTTTGAAAATTAATGAAAAAATGTAAGAAAAATGTAAACGTTTTCATTGTTTTCTCAGCGGAGCAGCCGCACGCTTTCCTTATAATCCGGCATGTATTCACTGATCACCTGGTAGAAAGCCTTTGAATGATTCGGCACCAGCAGATGCGCATATTCATGCAGGAGCACATAATCCAGACACCGTACAGGATAATGGATCAGGCGCTTGGAAATACTGATATGACGGCTGGCCGGCGTACAGCTTCCCCAGCGGCTCGTCATGTATTTCAGAGTGATCCTGGGAAGCGGAATATGATTCTTCTGACAGATTTCCCGGTCCCACTCTTCCCTTCTTTCGAGGATCATCGCCTGCAGCTGTCTGGCCGCATAATCATAGAAGGTTTTTTCAATTCTCTCCTGACTTTGTTCCCGCAGGAAAAAGACGATCTCGTTTTCCTCGATCATCATGAAGTCTGTTCTGGCCTTCTCAAAACGGACCGGATACCGCCTGCCGAGCCATACCGCCTCGTGCTCGTCAATGCCTGAGAGATGTCTCTGCTCCCGCTTTGTCTGTCTGTTTTCCGTGCGGCGGATCCACGTTTCCTTTTCCATGATAAACGCCGCGATCTCCGCCCTGCTGATATACCGCGGACATGTTACATTCAGTGATCCGTCATCCGCGACTCTGAGATACATATTACGGTTGCGCTTGTATGTAATATGGACCGTTCTCTCTTTTCCGGCTGCTGTTATTTTCATTTCGTTCATAACGAAAACTATTATAGCACCTGATAAAATTTCCCTGTTGTTTTCACATTTTGTTTATGGTATTATAACCAAGCAATATGGCGGCTATGGTGAAGTTGGTCAACACACTGGATTGTGGCTCCAGCACTCGTGGGTTCGAGTCCCACTAGTCGCCCCTTTGTAAAAGTCCCGATTACGGAAGTGACCGGGACTTTTTTATTCCTCACCTGCTTCCGCGCCAAGCAGTGACTGCAGATACATACTGAGTTCAGAATCGCTGACCAGTTCCGCTTCCGTATCCGTCCGGTAGGAATCTGACGTCGGAAACATGCGGATCTCACCGGCCGTCTCGGCCAGGGTCAGCAGCGGTATATCCTGGGAAGATACTGCCACCTCGATCAGATACGGAATACCGGTGCTGCCGGCCTCACTCAGTTCCAGCCCTTTATGATCTTTGACGGAGAGCACCCGCACATTGCGGAACAGGCAGCCGGTCAGCGGTTTCTCACCCCGTCTTTCCACCGTGACATGAATATCTGCCCGCATACCCGACACAATGCTTCCAAGCTTTGAAACATCGGTGTTCATCGCATAGGATGTCTGGCCGGCCCGCAGCTGCATCGCCGCCCGGTCCGGAAGATCCTTTTCGTGATACAGCATCGATCTGTAAAACGGCGAGCCGGCCGGAATCATTCCCTGGATTTCGGTATACATACCGATGATTTCTTCTTTCTTCGTACAGGCATGGTCCATCAGATAACCGTACGGTATTCTGACTTCCAGGAGATCTTCCTCCTGGATCCTGGTCCGCGGCGGAATGTCACAGGCGGCGATATAGGTTGTCTGCAGAGCCAGACTTCGTTCCACATACAGCTGAAATAGAATATAGTTCAGCAGCAGAAACAGTACCGTGCAGACAATGCACAGCACCGTCATGCGACCCGTCAGCGGCAGACCTTTCTGCTCTTCCTTCATAGTTTCAGATACAGCGGCGCTTCGATCATATACAGCACGGCGGAAAGCGGCAGACGGCGGCCCCGGATACTGACCTTTTCCTCACCGTCTTCATCTTTCAGCAGGTGTACTGTTCCGGTCATAATTTCATTGTTGCGCGCATAGACAAGTGTATGTTTTCCTTCGTGCGGAATGATTTTGGCTCTGTCCATATGGTTCCTCCCTTCAACAGTCATATAGTTCCCCTGCCCGGCAAATCCGCGGAAGAAAAAAGCGGAGAATTCAATCTCCGCTGTGTTCGGCAAGATATGCCTTGATTTTTTCCTTCTGGTCCGGCTTGCAGGGTCGGCACTTGTCGACGGTCATCGCGCCTTCGACCAGTTTCGCGGCCATGCCCGCGCAGCCCGGATTGCCGCAGCCGCCGCAGTTATATCCCGGCAGCATTGCCAATACGTCTTCCACGCGTGTATCTTCCTTTACGTACAGTTTTTCGCCGGCTACACCAAGGAACATGCCGATGATGCCGCCAAGCAGAAGCATCAGCAGTACCGCCTTAAAGATTTCCATGATTATCCTCTTTTCTTTCCGTCATTAATTGTCCGCGCATCGCACAGTCTTTGATACCGCAGGTACCGCACTCCGGCCGGAGGTTTTCACAGCCTTCCGGAACCGGTGTTTTTTTATTGCTGCGGTAAAGCCATACATTCGCGCCGAATAATACAGCGATAATGAGTGCTGCGAGCAATGCCCTCATGGATCAGACCAGTCCTGAAAGAGAAGTGAAGGCAACAGCCATGATCGCGGCAATGATAAAAGCAATCGGATTGCCTTCGAACGCTTTCGGAACATCGTTGCCCTGCAGTCTTTCACGGATGCATGCGAAGATGCACAGCATCATCATGAAGCCGGCCGGAACAGCAATCGAATTGACGATCGTTTCGATCAGGTTATATCCCTGAGTGATATTGTCCTGTGCGACATATAATACGGCACAGTTGGTCGTGATCAGAGGAAGATAGATACCCAGCTGTTTATACAGTGTGGGAGAGTTCTTTTTGACAAACATTTCCACGAACTGGACAAACGCGGCAATCAGCAGAATAAAGCAGATCAGTTCCATATATTCCAGATGCAACGGTACCAGCAGGAAGTAGTACAGGCACCAGGAGAGGATCGATGCGCCGAAGATAACGAAGATAACAGCGACACCCATGCCGATGGCGTTTTCCAGACGGGTGGAGACACCCATGAACGGACACATGCCGAGGAACTTGGAAAGAACGATGTTATTGATCAGTATGGCGCTGAGAAACATTGTAAACAGATGCATTATTTAGCCCCCTTTGTCTTCGCCTTTTCTTTCGCGGCAAGGCTGTTCTTATACGCCGCAATCGCCGCTGCCAGACATGCGAATGTCAGGAAGGCACCGACCTGGCTGCTGAACATCGGAATCTCAAAGCCCTTCGGAATCAGACGCAGAGCGAAGATTTCCTGATTGGTGAAAGGATTTGAGAATGACAGGATGCCGGTGCCGAGGATCTGTCTGACCAGCGACATGGCAATCAGTGAAACGGTGTAGGAAATGCCCATTAACAGACCGTCTTTGGCAGACGGGCCGATCGGGTTCATCGACGCGAATGCCTCTGCTCTTCCGAGAATGATGCAGTTGACGACGATCAGATCGATGAAAGCGCCGAGTGCCGAGTAGAGGCTGGGCGTATAAGCCTGCATCAGCATGCCGACGATGGTGACCAGCGTCGCGATAATGACGATATACACCGGAATGTGAATGTCATCCGGAGTAATGTCACGGACTGCCGATACGAGGATGTTAGAAAGAGTCAGAACCACGGTGACTGCCACGCCCATGCCGATGGCATTGTTGATATTGGTCGTGATGGCCAGTGTGGAGCAGATTCCCAGATACAGCCCGAAGACCGGGTTGTCAGTCAGAAGTCTGGTGAAGAAGTTTTCCTTACGTGTTGTTTCGCTCATTCCGCTTCACCTCCTAGTTTCCCGCCGCGGCTTCCAGAGCAGCGGCAGCCATGGCCCGCAGTGACGCGCTTGTCAAAGACGCACCGCTGGTGGCGTCGATTGTCTGATCAAGTGTCAGCCCGGCATATCTGGCCAGTTCTGCTTCGGCCACAGCCGCGTCACCGACACCTTCCGTGTCATTGAATTCCGTCACTTCGATGGCAACGATCTTGCCTTCGTCTTTGTTGACGGTCACAAGCGCCTGATTGGTTCCTTCGAAACCTTTCGCTGTGCACTTGTATACGTATTCCGGTTTGTCTGTGTTGGTCCATACCGTGCAGTACGGTTCGTTGGCACTGAAATCTTCCGCGCCAAGCGTGCCTTCCGCTGCGGCTGTATTCTCTTTTGGTCCGCTCGGTACTACAGCACCGCCGGTGATACCGCCGAATACCGTTTTGGCGGCGTCCATGCCCTTCTGAATGGCAGTGGAAGTCAGGGTCGCACCGGACAGCAGCGGAATCGGATCGGCTGTCGTCAGAGTCAGCATGAGCTGTTCATACTCACCGCCGTCGGTGAAACAGCGGGAACCGATGCCGTCGGTTTCTTTCTGTTCGATTGCCTTGAAGCCGGCGATTTTGCCGTCATTGTCAAAGCCGGTAATGAATGTGAAACCATCCGAGTTGTAGCCGGTGCCGTGGAGGGTGAAGATATAACCTTTGTCCTTGGCTTCATAGATACCGTCAACCAGACCGGTCTCATCAAGAGCGATATATTGATCTGTAACGTCGGAGAAGTCCCCGCCCGGGAAGATCAGTTCAAGTTTTTCTTTGATTGTTGCGAGTTTATTCTGTTCGATCAGCGGAGCTGTCAGGCTGTTTGCGCCTGAGAGAAGCAGTCCGCAGACACCGCATACGATTCCCAGAAGGAGCATTTTATATACGGCAGAGTCTTTATTCAGATTCTTCATATCCTTTGCCCTCCTAGTTTCCCGCCGCGGCATTCAGAGCAGCGGCAGCCATCGCCCGCAGTGACGCGCTTGTCATAGACGCGCCGCTGGTGGCGTCGATCTTCGCATCTAGTGTCAGGCCGGCATATCTGGCCAGTTCTGCTTCAGCCACTGCCGCATCACCGACACCTTTCGTG
The DNA here is from genome assembly GCA_017404505.1 of Solobacterium sp. GTDB lineage: Bacteria > Bacillota_I > Bacilli_A > Erysipelotrichales > Erysipelotrichaceae > Bulleidia. The sequence goes on from JAFRCE010000016.1 coordinate 136,943, forward strand.
TCATTGAATTCCGTCACTTCGATGGCAATGACCTTGCCTTCGTCTTTATTGACGGTTACCAGTGCTTTATTGACGCCTTCGAAACCTTTGGCCGTGCACTTGTATACGTATTCCGGTTTGTTCGTGTTGGTCCATACCGTGCAGTACGGTTCGTTGGCACTGAAATCTTCCGCGCCAAGCGATCCTTCCGGTGCGGCAGCCGGTGCTGTTGAAACCGGTTCTCCCGCGTCTGCTTTCAGAGCGGCTGCTGCCATCGCGCGAAGCGAAGAACTTGTAAAGGAAGCGCCGCTGGTAGCATCGATGATCGAATCAAGCGAAACACCGTTGTACCTTGTCAGTTCAGCTTCCGCTGTCGCCATATCGCCGACACCCGGTGTGTCATGGAAGGCTGTTACTTCGAAGCCGACGATCTTGCCGTCTTTTACCGTGATGGTTGCTTCATTGACACCTTCAAATCCCTTGGCTTTGCAGAGATAGACACCGTTGCCCTGCGCTGTGCATTCGACAGCGTTGGCCGCGAAGTCTTCGTCTTTCAGAGCTGTGGTGTTCGCTCCGGAAGCGGAAACCACTGGATGTTTGGCTTCGATACCAAAGAAACCGACCAGCAGTGTGATCAGCATGATCACGGCGGATACGCCGAGAACCTTGTTGCGGATCAGTTTTCTGTTTTTGATCTGGTTGCCGTCCGAGAGACGGTCGATTGCCGGTGTCAGCATGTTCATCAGAAGAATGGAGAACAGGACGCCGTCCGGCAGGTTGGAACGCCAGCGCAGAATCATTGTCAAAGCCGCGCATCCGACCGCGAAGATCACCCGTCCGGGAATTGAAATCGGGGTCGTGACCGGGTCGGTCATCATGAATACCGTGCCGAAGAGAACACCGCCGCCCAGTACATGGAACAGAGCGTATTCAACGCCTGCGCCATGGTAGAGACCGACGATCAGCGACATGACAAACAGGACCACCAGATAGGTGCATGAGAGATGATAGTTGATGTCCTTGCGCCACAGCAGGAAAGCGCCGCAGAGCAGGATCACGATGGCACAGGAACCGCCGATGACGCTCGGATAGCCGCCCATTGCCATATTGCTGAAACCGCCGAACTGCTGGATAAAGTCAGGGAAATTCGCCTTCTCAATGATCCAGCCGTAGGAGTTCATGGCTGCCATCGGCGTACCGCCGGAGAGTGTGTCGTAGACTTTCGCGGTAACATCCGCGGCTTTGCTGGCGGCGAAGTTGTTCATGATGATTGCTTCACCGAAAGCAGCCGGATTGAAAATGTTCTGTCCGAAGCCGCCGAAGACGAGCTTGCCGACGATAATGCACAGGATCGTCGCGACGATCAGGGCATAATAGCTGACATCAATGCGGGTAATCAGTGTCAGGATCAGAGCGGTGACCCATCCATAGGAATGTTCCAGCTCTTTCTTGATATCCATCTTCCGGATCTTGAAGTAAACCGCCTCTGTCGCTTCTGCGGTAATAACGGAAACAGCTGCCATCAGAATGGCGCGGATACCGATTGCCGGGCCATAGATGATGCTGTAGGAAACAGCCGAGCATAACAGTACGGCAAGCAGACAGACCGTCAGGTCCATCATGATCCGCGAAGTATGTCTCTTGCTGCGGAAATTCGGAGAAGGCCGATATGAGAATTTCATTATTTCTTTGCCTCCTTTGCACGCGATGCCATACGGGCGCGGATGAAGTTCTTTGCCCTTCTGACATTTTCGGTAACGTCGATCTTGGACGGACATACATACGTGCACATGCCGCATTCAATGCAGTCCATGACATACAGTTTGTTCAGCTCCGCCTCATCGAAGATCGCAGCCGACATCTGGATACGGACCGGCTGCAGACCGGACGGACATGTTTCGGTGCAGCGGCCGCAGCGCAGGCACTTCACCTCATCCTTGTCTTCGGTCGGCAAGACGGTCAGACCGTTGTTCTGCGGCGCGATGACAAACTGGTCATTGGGAATCGTACGGCCCATCATCGGACCGCCGGCGATCAGCAGCACGTCTTCAATACCGTCGATATAACCGCCGCAGGCATCAATGATCTCGTGCGCTTTGGTGCCGACCGGCACGTAAACATTCTGTGGATTCCTGATCGCTTCACCGGAAACGGTCAGATACTTGTGGGTGATCGGATGACCGTTGTCAATGGCATTGCCGAGGGCGATCGCGGTCGATGCATTATTGAGAATGCATCCGGCTTCGATCGGCAGTTTGTCGTACCTTCTGCCGGTCAGCTGGAAGACAAGCGTACGCTCCCAGCCCATCGGATACAGATCCGGCACGGTTCTGATTTCGATCGGTGTGCCGGCAAATGTCTCTTTCAGAGCCTTGATCTGTTCTTTCTTGTCTTCCTTGATGGCAACACAGCCTTTCTTTGCCTTGCTGAGTTTGTAAAGAGCCAGAGTTCCCGTTTTCAGAAGATCGATATTCTCTTCAATGTTCTTATAATCCGCTGTCAGATACGGCTCGCATTCAACCGCGTTGACAATAAACAGTTCAACATTTTCCGGCTTCAGATATTTAACATAGGTCGGAAAACCGGCACCGCCGAGTCCCAGCATGCCGGCGTTTTTCACAAACTCGAGCAGTTCCTCCCAGCTTGCCTTTTCGGCGTCAAACGCCGGGAAGGCACGGACTTCCGTGTGTTTATGATCATTCTGGATGCGCAGATGATCAGCCTGTGCCATACCGGATGTCATGAATTTCTCTATTCCGGTAACCGTTCCTGACACAGGTGAAAATAACGGCAGATAGAAATGATCGTTTCTTTCTGCGATTTTCGTTCCGACCTTGACTTCATCGCCGATCTCGACCAGCGGCTTACACGGTGCATTGCCGTTGACCAGCGGGATCCAGACAACATCAGGATCGATCGTTTTCAACACATCAGCGTGCTTGGTGATCTCCTTGTGCCCTTCTAAATGATGATTCATCGGTCCTGTTAAAAATGACATATTATCAGGTCCTTTCCTCTATACTTTGTATGTGAAATTATACCATTTTTAAACACTCATTTTCTATAGGCTCTGCCTTCTCCATGACAATCCGGTATCTGAAATATCAATAAAAAGATGAAACTATCCGGTGTGTTTCTGAAAACAGACGGAAATTGTTTTCAGAACAGTTCCTGCGGATTGTGATATACTCAGATTCACAATGAAGAGTACTTCCCGAATCACAGTCTGTCTGATCGCCTCGCTGCTGCTCTGCGGCTGCGGCCAGGATCAGCCGACCGCCGGCAATGAACTGCTGGAATACAGCAATCTGTCCTATGATGCCGGTTTTGACACCGTCTATGCCTACACCGAGTTTTCTTATGCTCTGGAGCCGATGAAAGACCGTTTTGAAACCGGTGTGGCGATATTCAAAAACCTGAACAGCCAGTTTGATATCTATCATGACTATGAAGGAACCGCCAATCTGAAAACGATCAACGACAACGCCGGCATCGCACCGGTGAAAGTCGGCCCGGACATCATCGCCATGCTGAAGGAAGCGAAACACTTCTATGACCTGTCCGGCGGCGAGTTCGACGTAACGATGGGAAACCTGCTGCATCTCTGGCACACCTACCGGGAAGCCGGCATCAGCGCCAACGAGAACGGCACACCGGCCGCGGTTCCGGCGGATGAAGAACTGCAGGACGCGTTTGCCTGCCGGGGCTGGGACAAGATCGAAATCAACGAAGCGGAAAGCACGGTCTTCATTACCGATCCCTGTGTTTCGCTCGACGTCGGCGGCATTGCCAAAGGGTTCGCGGCGGAAGCGATCGCCGATGCCATTGAAAGCGATGAAATCGGCTATGCCAACATCAACGCCGGACGGAATATCCGCACGATCCATGACAAGGCGGACGGCTCACCCTGGCGCATTGCCATTCAGAATCCGCTGGGTGAAGGCGCCGTCATCGTCGTCGAAATGGATGGCTCTTCCTCCTTTGTGACAAGCGGTGATTATGAGCGCTTCTACACCGGGGAAGACGGCGTCCGCTATCATCACATCATCGATCCGACGACGCAGAAGCCCGCTGACCTCTATCACAGTGTTTCCATCGTCACCAGAGACAGCGGCGCCGCGGACTGTCTGAGCACCGCCCTGTTCACCATGAGCGTGGAAGACGGGAAAAAGGTTCTCGCGGCTTACGCAAAGGAAAGCGGCGATGCCTGTGAAGCTGTCTGGATGATGGATCCCGACAAAACACAGGATCAGGAAGGACGGGTCGTCGGCGATCTGTTTATCACCTACACGGAAAATCTGGAAGGCCGCATCATCTGGCCATAAAAAAAACTGAAGATCACGCCTGTGATCTTCTTTTCAGTAATTATGTCTGATCAGTGACATCAGAAAGTAATAAAGACAATACAGCGCAGTCAGCGCGCACACCCCAGCCAGCAGCCAGGCGATCCAGCCAAACAGATACAACTGCATCTGATAATCGATGAACTCGGTCATCAGATCCCCAAAATAAATATCATTGCCGAGATAGTACAGATAATACGCACCATAGGCAAAGGCTGGCAGCAGTATGACACTGAGTGCCAGTTTTATTTTTTTCATCATAGAATAAAATCCCCTGTTTCTAATCCCCATAACAATATATTAAACGATAAATTGAAATGGAAAACAATTCCCGAAAGAAAAAAAGCAGGTTTCCCTGCTTATGCGTCACTGCGGCTGAACCAGTGATCCTCCAGATATCTTCCGACACCGTCTTCTTCGACCGGGTATTCGGTAATTGCCTGGGCAACGGCCTTGGTGGCATCGGCACCGTTGATCAGGCAGACACCCCAGCCGGCTTCCCGGAGCAGACCGATGTCATTATCCATGTCACCGAACGCCATGAATTCGGAAAGAGGAATGCCGCGGTTTTCACTGAATTTCTTCAGGGCGTAGCCTTTGTTGACACGAGGATCGACAAATTCCATGGTGATGTGGCCATAGCCTTCAAATGTTTTGACAACCGTCCAGCGGGGACTGCTGTTGGCTTTGCAGGCAGCCATGAACTCATCCAGGTCTTCCGGCTTCAGATGAATCTCGATTTTGCCAGTGTCATAGCGGCTGAGGAAATCGACGTCGCCGATTTCAACATGGGAATGATTGCGCTTCTGAGAATCCCGCATGAAGTCATCCATGCGCAGGGCGTTGATCTCATCATAGCCGTTGACATAGACGATCGCGTTCAGATCCAGATGGGCGATCGGTGTCAGGATCGTTCTGATGTCTTCACCGGAGAGAAGAAAGTATTTTTCAAAACGGCCGGTTTCCTTATCGTACAGTTCACCGCCGTTCATGCCGATGGCGAAATCAAACTCAAAACCGAGGCCCCATTCCTTCGCCCTGTCCAGGGTGCGATGGTCCAGCGGTCTGCCGGAAGCCGGTCCGAACAGGACGCCTTCTTCATGAAGACGCTGCAGAGCCGCTCTTGTTTTCGGCAGCATCGTTTTTCCTTTTGGCAGCAGTGTGTCATCGATGTCGGCTGCGACGACTGACAGTTTTTCAATCATATATATCCGTCTCCTTCTTATCCGACTTTGCGGATCCATTCTCTGCCTTCCTGCAGATAGTGCACCTTGCCGTCGATCAGAACGATCGATTCTTCGGTATAGATAAAGGTGTCACGCTGATACATTTCCAGATATTCCTTCGTATTGAGTTCGAGGGCATATCCGGTCAGATCATTGACCTGATTCTCACCAGCCGGATAGATCGGATTCTGATTGGTATAAAGACCGATCGTCGGGCCGCAGGCATGTCCGAACAGGCCAAGCGGATGCGTGTAAAGCATCGGGCAGAGACCCTCTTCCCTTCCCCTGGCAATAGATGCCAGGAATACTTCGTTGCCGGTTCTTCCCGTCTGCATGTTCTCACTGACGATATCCTGGAAACGGTTGTTCCGCTTCAGGGCTTCTTTCAGTTCGGCCGGCACGTCGCTTTCGCCTTCTTTCAGGACGTAACAGAGACGCTGTGTGTCCGTGCAGAGATTCAGATAGACGATACCAAAGTCACAATGGAGCAGATCACCGCGCTGAATCACCGTCTCCTCGCCATGCATTCCCGTTTCATTCTGCAGATCGATGGTCGGCTCAAACCAGGTCGTGATGCCCAGTTCGTTGACTCTTCTTGTCATGAAGTCCATCACGTCACGGCAGGTCGTGACGCCTGGCGTGATCACGCTGTCACTGAAGGCCGCCTCGATGATTTCACCGGCTGTTTCCATGACATGCGGCCAGTACTTCAGTTCGGTTTCGGTTCTGGTTTCCATCAGGCGGATGCCGGCTTCGTCACTGCCGCAGAAGCGGGCAATGATATCTTCCGGCATTTCTTTTTTCATCTGCAGATACAGGCCATGGGAAAGACCGTCGGTATAGGCATAGTTGTGCTCGGATACATTCACCGTGATCTTCGCAGGATCAATACGGCGGATGATTCTGGTGAGGGCTTCGAACTGCGTTTCGTTCTGCCTGTCCCAGTCACGCTCATAGAACTTTTCCAGGGCCGCGTCCGGCATGGAAACGCTGATCTTCTTTAATTCATTGTTTTCGAAGGCAAAGACCAGGATCGTCAGTCTTCTGGCGGTCGGATAATGGGCTGGCACAATATGGCGGAACATCGGATCTTCATGGTATTCGCGGCTGGCAATGATCCAGAATTCGGTGCCGGTCTCTTTCATGACTTCCGGAAGGATTTTATCCAGTCTTTCACTCAGGATCTCGTCGCGGATGCGGTACTGTTCAATAATATCGTACATAGCTTGGCTCCTTCGGCTTTTGCCGTGTTCATTATATGGGTTTTGTACGCCTTATTCCATCGGTTTCTGATAATAATTGCCAATGATCCTGTCGACCCGCGTCAAAGACATGAAAGCATGTGGATCGATGCGGAGGATCACCTCTTCCACATCCTTGAGCTGGTTGTTGTTGACAGACATCATCAGCAGCTCATGTTCCCTGTTGCTGTAGGCGCCGACGCATTTGAGTTTGGTAATGCCGTGGCGGCAGATGCGGAACACTTCACTGCAGATTTCATCCGCGTGATCCGTCACGACCTGAATGCGGGTGATCTTGTAGCGTTCATGCATCATATTGACAACTTCTTTGGAAACATACTGGAAGATGATCGAATACAGTGCCCTTTCCCATCCGTACAGGAAGCCGGCCATGAACAGCACCGCTGCGTTGAATGCGAAGATGTAATTCCAGGTCGGACGGTTCAGACGTATGGAAAGATCGATGGCAAGAAAATCCGTGCCGCCGCTGGAAGCGTCATAGCGCAGCGCCATACCGATGGCGAAGCCGTTGACCAGACCGCCGAAGACGGCGATCAGCAGCGGGTCCTGGGTAATCATCGGCAGTTTGATCATGCCGGTAAACAGCGATGACAAAGAATACCAGAGCACCGAGTAAAGAATGAATTTGTGGCCGGTCTTGCGGATCACGAGCATCGTGACTATAAAGTTGAGCAGGAAATAGATGATACTGAAAGAAACATGGATCGCGAACCAGTCTTCCAGAACCATGGAAAGCAGACGTGACATACCGGCGAAGCCGCCCGGAAACAGGTTTCCCGACCGGACGAAAACGTTGAATCCGCAGGCATAGATCAGGGTTGAAATCACGATCGCCGCGATATTGGGAATGTCTTTTTTTGAGAAATGCATGGTGCCGATCTGCATAATGAAATCCTCGCTGTCAATAACCATTTAAAAGTGTATTACGGCCAAGGATTTATGCAAGTAAAAATGACAGGGATCCTGTCATTTTGCCCGTTTCATACAAATGTGCGGAATCCCGTCTTCGAGAAATTCCTCCGAGGTCTGCACGAAGCCTTCCGCTTCATAAAACGGTCTGGCATATGTCTGTGCTTCCAGAATGATTTCTTCCGCTCCGAAACAGGCTTCCGCCTGGCGGATGCACTCCCGCAGGACAACGGTGCCATAGCCCTTTCTGCGCACCTTCGCGACGACCCGGCCGATCTGAACGGTCAGCGGATCCGTGCTTTTCACAAACAGCCGGGCATAAGCGAGGATACCTTCCTCATCCCGCAGGAAAACATGCAGGCTGTCCTTATCTATACCGTCCGGATCCAGATAGACACAGTTCTGCTCGACGACAAAAACTTCCGACCGCAGAACCATGATGTCATACAGTTCCTCGGTGCTCAGCTGGGGGAATGTACGGGTAATCAGTTCCATCAGAAAATCGCTCTCTCTTTCCAGGTCCCGCGTTTATACAGGAAGAATGTCATAACGGCACCGCTGAGCCAGCTGATCAGCATGGAAACAAACATCATCGCGCAGTCACCCTGCGGCAGCTGCGGTGTGCGGGTCAGCCATACCAGTCCATAGGCGAGCGGAATGCGCAGCAGTACGGAGGAAATGATGGAGATCCACATCGGTGTCACGGTATCACCGGCACCGCGCATGATGCCGGAAAGACACTGCGTCACTTCCACGGCGATATATCCGACAGCCAGGATCCTCATCATATTGTTGCTGAGGGTGATCAGTTCCTGGGTATCGGTAAAGATACCCATCAGATGCCGTCCGAACAGCAGGATGATACCGGTCAGCACAGCCGAAATACCCATGGCCGCGAAGGTTCCCTTTTTCGCCCCTTCCAGCACCCGGTCCATCCGGCCGGCACCGATATTCTGGCCGGCAAAGGTCGTCATGGCCGAGCCGAAGGAAAATGCCGGCAGCATGACAAAGCCGTCAATACGCATGACGATGACATTTGCGGCAATGAACAGTTCACCGAAACTGTTGGTCAATGACTGCACGACGATCATCGACATGGAGAAGATCGCCTGCGTCACGCCGGACGGCAGCCCGAGCCGGACCAGCCGGGAAATATACTCGCCTTCCGGCATCAGATATTCTTTTTTCAGATCAAATATTTCCTGCATTCTGGTCAGTTTCCAGAAACACAGGGCAGCCGAGACAAACTGGGCCGTGATCGTCGCCCAGGCAACGCCGGCCACGCCCATGCCGAAGACCGCCACGAACAGAAAGTCGAGAACGATGTTCAGAAAGGTCGCCGCCAGAAGATACAGCAGCGCCGAAACAGAATCGCCCAGTCCTCGCAGAACGCCGCTGAGAATATTGTAGAGACCGCCGCCGGCAATACCGAGGAAGATGATCAGCAGGTAGTCAAAACACCAGCCGAGGATCGATTCCGGTGTGTTGAGCAGATGCAGCAGCGGCTTGGTGACCAGCGGTCCGACCGCCATAATAAACGCTGAAGCGACCAGCGTCATGGTAATGCAGGCCCCAATCGTCCGTGACAGTTCATCGCGCTGCCGTCCGCCGAAATACTGAGCGACCATAATACTCGCGCCGGTGGCGATTCCCATAAACAGCACCAGCATCAGATTCAGGATCGGACCGGCACTGCCGACCGCGGCCAGAGCGTTGTCACCGACATAACGGCCGACGATGATGCTGTCCACCGTATTGTAAAGCTGCTGGGCGACATTCCCTATCAGCATCGGTATGGTGAATATGAGAATGGATCTGACCGGATCGTCTTTTGTCATATCCACAGGCTTGAACAGATTCATGAAAAACCTCCGTATATATATAACATTCTATGGGATTGCCGCGGTATAGACAACGCATTCGCATGTTAGAATGAAGACATGGAGACACGCATATGAACTTACTTACCTTTGACTTCGGCGGCACCTTCGTCAAATACTGTCTGATGAATGATCAGGCAGAGATCAGCGAGCATGGCCAGTTGCCTGCTCCGCTGAAGACAAAAGATGATTTTCTTGATCTGATCTGCCGCCTGTATGAACAGTACCGCGACAAAACGGACGGTATTGCCATTTCCATGCCGGGTGTCATCGACAGTGAGAAAGGCGATATCATTCTGGTGGCTCTCTATCCGGAAATGAGCGGCCAGAATATCTGCCGTCTGCTCAAAGACAGGATCCCCGTCCCTATCAGCGTCGAGAATGACGGCAAGGCTGCCATTCTTGCCGAAGCATGGAAAGGCGCTCTGGCCAATGTCAGTGACGCGGCATGCATCCTGCTTGGCAGCGGCATCGGCGGCGGTATCATCATGGGCGGCAGACTGCAGAAAGGATACGGCTTTGCGGCTGGGGAAATCAGCGACCTGCTTGTCGGACCGGGATGCTACGAAAAGGAAAACACGATCTGTTACGATTCCAGCATGAGCGGCTTTCTGAAAGCGGTCGCCCGTGCGAAGAACATGGATCCGGCATGTTTTGAAATATCCGGAAACGCCTCCCGGGAAGAAAAGCGGATCAGCGGCATGGATGTTTTTCAGTGGATCGAAGCGGAAGATCCCCCGACCCTTACGGAATACCGGAAATGGATCCAGCGGCTGGCATGGCTGCTCTATAATATAAAGTTGACCGTTTCACCCGAGAAGATCGTCATCGGCGGCGGTGTCTCACGGAATGAGCGGTTCATCCGCGATCTGAAGGAAGAGTATCAGAAGGCCGTCAGTAAACTGGCCAGCTACCTGCCGGAAACGGCGATCGACACATGCCGTTTTCAGGCGGACGCCAATCTGGTCGGCGCTGCTTACAACTGGATCCTGATGCACGGCAATCATTCATAGACCTTCAAAAAAGACCCGGTGTCATACCGGGTCTTTGCCTGTTTATGCGAAATGATTTCAGAGTGCTTTCTGCACGTCACTCAGACTGCTGCCATTGGTCACCACGACGATAACCGTGTCAGAATAGCCGGCTTTTTTAATTTCCGAACGGTCAAATGTCAGAAGCCTGTCACCCTTGCTGACTTTCTGGCCCTGATCCACAAAGGACTTAAATCCTTTGCCATCCATCTGAACCGTATCGATACCGACATGGACCAGCACTTCAATACCGTCTTCGCTGGCAAGACCGACCGCGTGTTTTGTCGGGAATACCATCATGACTTCCCCGTCAAACGGCGCGTATACCGTCTCGCCGCTCGGCACGATGCCGACGGAAGGTCCCATTGTCTCAGCGGAGAACATCGGATCCGCGATCTCGGAGGCCGGGATCAGTTTGCCGGCAACCGGCTGGGTAACGCTGCCTTTACCGGTCGTGAAGATTTCATTTTCCGGAACTGTCGTGTCAGCTGCCGGCACGGCAGCTTCTTCCGCGTCTTCCCGCCAGAGGATAAAGGTCAAGGCGAAGGCGATGCCGCCGGCAATCGCCAGCATGATCGTATAGCCGAAATAGTTGTTGATGATCAGATAGCCCGGAATGCCGGTAACACCGTTGGCGTGGGCACCGAGCTTGATGATGGCACCGAACAGCGCGCCGATCGCGCCGCCCGCCGCCGCGAATACGAACGGCTTCATCAGACGCAGATTGACACCGAAGATCGCCGGTTCGGTAATACCGAGTGAAGCAGACAGAGAAGACGGAATGGCGATCGCCTTTGTCTTCTGGTTGCGGGCTTTCAGACCGACAGCCAGGCAGGCGCCGAACTGCGCGAAGTTGGCGGCTGAGGCGATCGGCATCCAGGTATTCAGAGCACCGGCACCGAGCATGCCGAGTTCAATCGTGTTGTACATATGATGCAGACCCATGACGACGGTAACCGGATAAACGGCGCCCATGACGCCGGCACCAATCGGATTGGCGACCAGTTTCGTGGCGCCGTTCAGCACGATCGTTTCCAGACCGGAGAAGATCGGACCGACGATCATGAACGTCAGCAGCGCTGTCACAAGAACCGTTGTCAGAGGTGTGACAAACAGATCGATCATTTCCGGAACGTGGGCATGGAGCCACTTCTCAACCTTGCACATGATCCAGATCGCGATAACGACCGGAATGACGTGACCCTGATAACCGAGCTGGTTGATCTGGCCGAGAACGTAATTGCCGATCCTGATGCCCTGGCCGAACAGATACCATACACCGTATCCGTTGGCGGCGTTCCAGCCGTTGGTCAGAGCCGGATGAACCATCATCAGACCGATAACGGCACCGAGGAATTCATTGCCGCCGAACACCTTGGTGGCGCTGATTGCGACAAGAACCGGCAGGAAAGCAAACGCCGTATTGGCGGCCATATCCAGGAAGCCGAACCAGTCGCTGGACTGGAAAGAAGGAATGGCATTGCCGAGCGCCTCGACAAGGCCCATCATCAGACCGGCCGCGACGATGGCTGGCAAAATCGGCACGAACACGTCACCGAGTGTTTTTACCAGACGTTTCCACCAGGGCATATTGGCGGCGGCCGCCGCTTTTACGTCATCTTTGGAACCGGCGGAAACACCGCTGATATCAATAAATTCGTCGAACACTTTGTTTACGGTTCCGGTTCCGATAATGATCTGAAGCTGGCCGTTTGAAGAAAAAACTCCCTGCACACCCTCCGTGTTTTCCAGCGCCTTGACGTCGACTTTGCTGTTGTCGACAATGGCTAGACGGAGTCGTGTTGCACAGTGTGCCGCAGAAGCGATATTGTCTTTTCCGCCGAGATGGCTGAAAATTTCTTCTGCGCACTTACGATAATCAAGTGCCATTTTTTATCCCCTTTCCAACGCCTGGCAAGCGTACTGCCGCAGAAAACAAAAAAGTCCTGACAACAATCAATCATAGGTCTTCACATCAGTATTTGTTTCCGCGAGCAACTGTAGATAAATTCAGTATATCACATCTGAACCGGCCGGCTGATGCAACAAAAAAAACCTCACTGTTCTTCATCAGAACCTGAGGTCTTTTCTTCTGTCATCGCTTCGCTGATCCATTCCGGCATCTTGCGGGCAATGGAGCGGAAACCGATACGCATCGGCGGCAGAGAAGCCTTTGTCATCAGCGGACGCCGGCGGTTGCGGGTATGCGTGCGGCGTACGGCTTTCAGGGACAGTTTCGCCTGACTGGAGCGCGGATCGTATTCAATTACTTTGACTTTCACCACTTCACCGACATGCACGAAACGATTGATATCCTTGACAAAACCGTCACTGATTTCGGAAATATGGATCAGTCCGGTCGTGTGGCCGTCCAGTGAGACAAACGCCCCGTATGGCTGGATCCCGGTCACCTTTCCTTCGATGATCTGACCTGGTTTGCAGTACATAATTTACCTTCCTACGCAAGTATACCACGTTAACGGACTTGTGCTATACTAACTACGTTAAAGAAATCAGAGGTTTTATATGTTTGTTTCCTGGCGTGTTATGGTCCCCTTCTGGTCAGCACTGACAGCCGCTGTCATTGCCCAGCTGATGAAGCCGGCCATTGGATATCTGACAACTAAAAAATGGAACTGGGCCCTCGCGCATGCGGCGGGCGGCTTTCCCAGCTCCCACAGCGCGCTGGTTTCTGCCCTGGCCGTTTCCGTCGGTCTGCAGGAACAGTTCCGCTCTTCCATTTTCGCTGTAACCCTGGCAATGGCGACGATCGTTATTTATGACGCGGCCAACGTGAGGTTTTACAGTGGACAAAATATTAAAGTTACGCAACAATTAATCAGGGATTTACAGAAAATGTATCCTGATCTGTTTGACGATCCGCTGTATGACACCAAGATGAAGCCGGTTCTTGGCCATCGCTGGTTCGAAGTGCTCGGCGGTATCGTGCTTGGCTGCATTGTAGCCCTGATCTTCCATATCAGGATATAGAAAGAAAGGTACACTATGAGTGAAGTGACGCAGAACGAAAAGAAGCTGACAGCAGAAGAAAAGGCTGCTTATGACGACCTCGTTGCCCGTATCAACCGTACCCTGAACAAGCTCCGTCCCTATATCCAGGCGGACGGCGGCGACGTTCATTTCGAGGGATTTGAGGACGGCATCGTAAGTGTTTCCATGAGCGGTGCCTGCGCGGGCTGTATGGCTATCAATACAACGCTCAATGACGGTATTGAAGCACTGCTGATCGATGAGGTTCCGGAAGTCAAAGGCGTACGCCTGCTCCCGGCGGATCCATTCAGTTATTACTTCTGAGCACGGTAAAAACCGTGTTTTCTTTTTGCTTTTTATGTAAAAATCCGGTTTTTCTTCCGAAATCCGGATTTTTTTCGCTATTTTTCAAAAATTATTCTGTTTTTGGCTGGTTTTTCAAATTTTTTTGCCATTTTTTCCGTATTTTTTATTGATTTCGTAAAAACACAGGAATATCCTGTTTACATATAAAAGGAGAAATGTGTTATGGAAATGCCTTTTGCAGATTTTGGCTGTCTGGTTTTCAGCGAAAGAGAAATGGCTGACCGGCTTCCCCGGCCTGTCTATCAGTCCTGGAAAAAAACGGTTGCCAACGAAAGCACCCTCGACCGGCCCACTGCCGACGCAATTGCTCATGCGATGAAACGATGGGCCATGGAAAAAGGTGTGACCCATTTCACCCACTGGTTCCAGCCGATGACCGGCGGAACAGCCGAAAAGCACGATTCCTTTATCGAACCCGGCCCGAACGGCGAACCGATTTCCCGTTTTTCCGGCAAGATGCTGATCAAAGGCGAACCGGACGCTTCCAGTTTTCCGAGCGGCGGCCTGCGGGCAACGTTCGAAGCGCGCGGCTATACCTACTGGGACGTGACTAGTCCGGTCTTCATCCGCGACAACATCCTTTGTATTCCGACCGTCTTTGTCTCCTATACCGGCGAAGCGCTGGACCGCAAGGAGCCGCTGATCAAATCGATCGGTGCCCTTTCCAAAGCGGCTACCAGGGTGGTCAACATTTTCGGAGACAAGGATGTCCGCTCCTGCAATATCTCGGTCGGCCTTGAACAGGAATACTTCCTGATCGACCGCACATACTTCGAGAAGCGTCTTGATCTGAAACTGACCGGCCGCACCCTCTTCGGCGCCCCCGCTCCCAAACGCCAGGAACTGGACGACCATTATTTCGGCTCGATCCCGGTCCGCGTTTCGGAATTCATGAAAGAAGTCAACCAGGAGTTATGGCGGCTCGGCATCTATGCCAAGACCGAACACAACGAAGTCGCTCCCTGCCAGTTTGAACTTGCGCCGATCTTTACCAATGGCAATATCGCTGCGGATCAGAACCAGATCACGATGGACATCCTGCGCAAGACCGCCCAGAAGCACGGGCTGGCCTGCCTGCTCCATGAGAAGCCGTTCGACGGCATCAACGGTTCCGGCAAGCATGATAACTATTCGATCATTACCGATGACGGCCAGAACCTTTTCGCACCGGGTGACAAACCGGCCGAGAACATCCGTTTCCTGGTCTTCATGTGTGCCTTCATCAAAGCCGTCGACACCTATCCGGTGCTGGTCCGGATGAGCGCGTCCGACGCCGGCAACGATCACCGTCTCGGCGCCAACGAAGCACCGCCGGCCATCATTTCGATCTATCTCGGCAGCTACATCGAAGACATCCTCTACAGTCTTTATCAGGGACATGAATCACAGAAAGGGAAAAACGAGATCAAAGACTTCTCACCGGTCACCACCCTTTCTTATATTCCTCATGACAATACCGACCGCAACCGCACTTCCCCGCTAGCCTTTACCGGCAACAAATTCGAATTCCGCATGCTTGGCTCCAGCATGTCGTCTTCTTTTGCGAACACGGTTCTGAATGCCATCATGGCTGAGTCGCTCAACGAGATCGCCGACCAGCTGGAAGGCATCAAATACCTGCAGGACATCCGCGAGAAAGCGGTCGACATCTGCCGCAATATCGTGCATGACCACAAGCGCATTCTGTTCTCTGGCGACGGCTATTCGAGTGAATGGGTCAAGGAGGCGGAACGCCGCGGTCTTCCTTCGGTCAAGTCCTTCATTGAATCCGTTCAGGTTCTCAACGATCCCCAGGTCGTCAGACTGTTCACCTCGCTCGATATTTATTCTGAAAAGGAACTGTCCGCTAACCGGACGATCCTCGAAGAGCGCTATGAAAAGAAGATGGTCATTGAAGTCCGCACCCTGCTGGAAATGAGCCGCAAGGACATCCTGCCGGCCATGAGTGCCGAACTGAACTTCTATGCGAAAACGCTGGCTTCTGCCGGTGATCTGACACCGAAATTCGTCAAAGAGCGTCTCAGCACACTGTCCGGCCTGATCGATGCGACGGACAAGGCCTGCGCAGCTCTGGAAAAAGGCTGGCAGAAAGCCATGAAAGCACCGGACACCTTCAGCAAAGGTAAGAATATTTACTACACTGTCGCACCGCTGATGCTGGAACTGAGGAAACTGATCGACCGTTATGAAATGATCGCTTCCCGGGAATTCTACCATCTGCCGATGTACGAAGACATGCTGTTCAGTCTGTAATATGAAAAAGCCGCTCCGGATCATTATCCGGAACGGTTTTTTTACGTCTTATTCTTCTTTGTCGGCCGGCGGGAAATAGATTTTCTTTTCCTTCAGTCTTCTGTGGATCCAGTCTTCGATCAGCGTGTAAATGACAGAGAAGACCGGAATGCCGATGAACATGCCGAGAACGCCGAACATGGCGCCGCCGGTAATGATGGCGAACATGACCCAGAGAGTTGGCAGGCCGACCGCGTCACTGAGGATATGCGGGCCGATGATATTGCCGTCGATCTGCTGCAGGATCAGGATGAAGACCAGGAATTCCAGAGCCTGGAACGGATCGATGATCAGCAGGATCAGGGTACTTGGCACGGCACCGATAAACGGACCGAAGACAGGAATCATATTGGTAATGCCGACAACGAAGGCAATCAGCGGCGCATACGGCATCCGCATCAGGGTGACACAGATATAGCAGATGACACCGATGATCAGCGAATCCACAAACTTGCCGAAGATGAAGCTGTTGAAGGTATTGGCAGTCAGTTTCAGAACATGGATGAGGTTTTCCGCCGTTCCCTGTCCGAATACACCGTAAATAAACATCTTGATCTGCCGCTTGAACTTTTCCTCATCCAGCAGAAGATACATCGTAATGATGACACCGATGAAGAAATTCATGATTCCTTTGGCAAAGGAAATGGAATAAGACAGGATCCGGGCCAGACCGCCCTGCGCGCCGGTCAGCCACTCGGTCAGTTTTTCACCCATCAATTTAACGCCGTTGCTGAGAAACTGGGCGATTTCCGGCGCGCCGGAATTGATTTTTTCAATCAGTCCCCGCAATGTCTCGACATAGCCGTCAAAGGATGCGATAAAGATCGACAGGCTGCTTGCCAGCTGCGGAATCAGGATGGCGAAGAACACCACGATGCCGGCCAGAAGCACGATCATGGCAATTGCGACACCGAAATACCGTTTTGTCTTCTTCGACCATTTCATATCAGCCAGCAGACTGTCCTCGACAAACCGCCGAAGCGGAACGGTGATAAAGGCAAAGACAATACCGATCAGAAACGGTGCCAGCGTCTGAAAGGCACTGGCAAAAAAGTTCTTCAGCCAGCCCAGGTTGTTCACCAGCTGGAAGAACAATACGATGATGATGCCGGCGATCGAAAACGCCTTGATGCTTTCCAGAGTTTCTTCTTTCAGGTTAGAAAATTTCATCTTGGTTTTCCTACTCGCTAAGATTATAGCACGGTTCTTTGGGAAATCATTGCGGCGGACACGGCAAACCAGATATTCTTTCGGAAAGTTTGTTGACGGAAGCGGCAGGAAATGATTTAATACTACTGTCTTTTATCAAGAATGGGACGAGAGAGTCAGCTCTGCGACTCCCATACCAACCTGCCGAGGCAAGGTGGTACTGCTGACATCGATAAGGAAGAGAACCGAATAAAAAAACACTGTCTCTTTCTGAAGCTCTTGAAAAGACATATGGAAAGGGGCTTTTATTATGTCAAGAATGTATTTTACTTCCGAATCCGTAACCAGCGGACATCCCGATAAGATCTGTGATTTCATCGCAGATTCCATCCTCGACGAAGCACTTCGCCAGGATCCTGACAGCCATATGGCAGTCGAGGCAACCGTCAAGGACGATCTGATCCTGATCTATGGTGAAGCCGGCACACAAG
>JAFRCE010000017.1 GCA_017404505.1 Solobacterium sp.
AAATTCTGGGATCATATTCATTCACTTCAGAACCAAACCAATACAATGAACATATAAAAAAACCAAGCCAATATTTATACTGGCTTGGTTATGGCAATTCTTTTAGATATTTCGACTGTCTACTTGACAGGGGCTATATCATTTCTGCCGCTTCCGGTTTTATTTGTGTTAATGATGTGCTGTATTGGGCACCGGCCGCCGGTCATCCGGATCAATGATCGGTTTCTGTTCTTCCTCTTCACCATTGATCGTGAAACGGAAGATGGACCGTGTGTTGTTGAGATAATAGGATTCCGTGACGGCCCGGTCTGGATTCAGATCAAGATAAACGGTATAGCTGCCTGGCTTCCAGGTCTGAATGGCTCCGTCGGTTTGGTTCAGGTGGATCATATAGCCAATGTTCATCCGCGGAAACAACGGCGTATCGGGATAGTAAATGCCCTCAGCTATAACACTCTGATCGCTGTCTTTGACAACCTGCCAGCTGACGCATAGACCGCTGTCCTGCATGAGCGGCTGATAACCTTTGTTGGTAATGAAATAACTCAGATTGATTGCTTCATCCGCTTCGAATTCGGTAACGGTGAAGTCTTCCGGCTTTTTTCTGTACAGGTCACGGATAACTTCCGTCCGATCAGTGGTAAAGATGGTAAACGGTGTCAGATCAAGGGTCGTACTGACGGACCGGTTTCCTTCTGTTTCGGTATATTGCGCCACGAGGCCTTCATCATAGAGAGGCAGCCGGTTCAAAGCATAGATAAGCTCCGGTTCATAGCTGTCATAGCCAAGCAGCTGCCAGAAGGGAGTGCCGTTAATGTCAGCGCTTAAGGTGATATTGTAAACGGTAATACTGTTGGGCCGGCTTTCCTTGTCGGCTCTTCGCTCCTCGCGGGAAGAGGTATCCGGATCAATGGAAGGTATTCCGTCATTGTCACTGTTGATGATGATCAATGCTTTATAACGGTTCTGCCAGCTGTCCGCCTGCGGATCGATAATAAAGCCGGCACAGGTCACGGAATGTTCGGAGATGGCAATCTCACCCAGCATCAGGGAACCAAGCGAAGCCTGAAAGACAGCCGGGGAAGCACTGTCCCAGTCACAGTCCATGAGAACATCGATTCCTGTGGGATCAACTGTCAGATCATAGTGATCCTGCACGAACGTACTGACAAACTCTTTGCGCAGGCCATTGTCGGAATTCGCCGGATCGACCAATATGGCTGAGCCGCCATGATCAGGGGAAGCGTAGTATTCGCCCATGAAGAACCAGTCAATACCGGCACTGACATCAGAGCCGCCGTTTGAGAAATGATCATAATAGTAAGCAAACACGTCATCTTCCGAGGTGAAGATACTGCCGGCATCAGGATTAACAAGCCGCGGTGCCCAGCCGGACATCCACAGCATGTTGGAAGCTGAGGCCGCCCAGCAAAGCCCGGAATCCTCACCCGGTGTTCTTTCATCCGCCGGATATGTATTGAACTTCTCGGCATCCGCGAAAGCCAGATCGCGGATCGTCAATGCTTCTTCCTGCTGTGCGTCATACGCTTCGCTCAAGGCCTGCAGCAGGGCATCTTTGTTTTCTTCCTTGAGGCCGTACATGATCAGCTGATACGTGCCCTGGCCGGTTTCAAATAGCTCATTGACGGAAACGAACGTGTCACTGCGGGCAGCACCGCTGTTAAGATCGATTTCCGTTACTGCTTCCGCATGCACAGCCAGAGGGAACAGGAACGACAGTGCCAGCAGGATGATCAGCGATTTCTGTTTCTTCATGCATGGCCTCCTATGTTTTCTATTGTAAAAGAAAGAAGGAGGAAAAAGGAGGATAATATTTCTGTTCTTATTTCAGGAATCTGCTATGCTGAAGATACAGAGGAGGGAGAAAAACACAATGGATAAATACGAGTGCCCTTGCGGATATGTCTATGATCCGGAAGTCGGTGATGAAGAGAACGGAATCGCTCCCGGAACACCGTTTGAAGACCTGCCCGAAGACTGGGTATGCCCGATCTGCGCATTAGGCAAAGAAGTTTTCACCAAAGCATAATACAAACCGAAAAATGCAGGAACTGTTTCCCATCAAAGAGGAAGCAGTCCTGTATTTTTAATGCTGGAAATGCATGCGGCAGATCCTTTCCGCCGGCAGGGATAGTATCCCAGGGAAACTATCCTGTCAATTTGTTAAAAACAGTATTGAAAAAACTTGAAACATATCGAAAATGAATATAGGATATAATGCTATTCAGGAAGGAGAATATGGTTTATGGATAAAACAGTACTGGAAAACCTGAAATCAATGAACAGGGAAGAACGCAAAGCATATTTTGAAGCTAACAAATCCGAACTGCTTGACGACGCACTTGAGTCAGTCAGCGGCGGACACGATGAGATGCCGGAAGAATACAGAAATCCGAACTCTGATGTTCCTGATTATTTTGGCAACTGGCTGTCATCCTGGAATTATATCTGCCGTGGCCAGGAAATCTGCAAGTAATAAATCATTGATCATAAATATAAAGGAGAAAAACAATGGAAAAGGAATTACTGGAATCCCTGAAGGGAAAGAGCAGAGAAGAACGTATGGCTTACTTCAATGAGCACAAATCCGAACTTCTCGACGACGCACTCGAATCTGTCAGCGGCGGTTATGACGCAAAGGAAAAGAACCCCAACACAGAATCCCGCGGCGATGACGACGGAAACGGCAACTACTACACATCCATGGGCTGGATGTGCCGTGGCCAGGTCTGCTGCTAAGGACCGTACAAAAGCAAAGAAGAGAAAAGGGAAGGCAGCTGATCTTCCCTTTTTCATGTCTTTTGCGTCTTTTTGTTAATTATCAGCGGCTGAGCATATCCAGCAGCTTGTTAAGCCGTTCTCTGTCTTCTTCAATGTCCGTGCATTTGTACTGTTCGGGATTGCGGTTGACATTGACAATGTGCTCGTTGTTTGGCCGGAACTGAATGATATAGATACAGTGACCGGTCCGGCTGCGGTGGATGAAGAGGGCATTGCCTTCCATATAGGATACCCAGCGGTCTTCCGGTGTGCCCGGCAGATAGCCAAGATACAGTTTTTCCATCTGCTGGCGGCTGAAGGCGCGTTCCAGCGTGAAGGTTTCATACTGGCGCGGCATCCGGGCCAGATCCCAGTCGGTGGAGGAGACCTTGTAATGTTCGGACATCGTATCAAAGACAGCTTCGAAGCCGAGCCGGTAGATTTCTTCTTCCAGAACGGCGAATTCGACGGCGATGTCATATTCCTGGTTCAGCTTGAACCAGTGGTAGATCGCCTGGGCGGCTGTCTTCCATGCCTTGTCTTTCGGATAGCCGTAGATACCGGCGGAGATCAGCGGGAAACCGATGGAACGGCACTGATTTTCCTTGGCCAGTTCCATTGCTTTCTGATAGCAGTTGTACAACTGCTGCTGTTCATGGTTGTTGCCGCCGTTCCATACCGGACCGACCGCGTGAACGATATACGGACAAAGATCAAAGCCGGGCGTGATGACGGCGCTGCCGGTCGGACAGCTGCCGATCTTATAGCAGGCTTCCTGCAGTTTTTCCGCGCCGGCCGCTCTGAAAATGTAGCCACATACGCCGCTTCCCTGCAGAAGGCGTGAGTTGGCCGCGTTGACGATGATTTCGGTTTTCAGATTGGTGATACTTGTTTTTCTGATACTGACCGTCTGCATGTATATTCCGCTCCCCTTAAAACAATGATGAAAGTATAACGAAAAACTGCTGTCCGCAGGATTACTTCTATTATATCCCTCCAATTGCAAACAAAAAGAAGAATTCTTCACAAATTCACCACTGCAGGATACCATATCCGGCGTAAAAACATCTGGCAAAAACACGGCAGACAGGTACAATAAGAATAGCAATCAGTTAGAATAAACTAACATTTATCGAACGTGGAAATGAGGAATGTATGAAATCTTATGTACCGGAGTTTATGACGGCCGCCAGCCGCTATCAGAATTACTTTCCGAGCCTGCCGCCGAAGATCCAAAGAGAAGTCTATGCCCGGATGGACGAACTGCTGGAAGAAGAAAAGGCATACTGTGACAAGGGAAATTATGCCCATATGTGTCAGATCATCACGTCCATTGCCTTATATGAAGTTCTGCAGAAGAACGGATACAGCGAAGAAGAAGCCTACCGGGCTGTCAGTGAAGAGATGTGGAAGTTTCTGGATCCGCGCGGGATGCAGAAACTGGCAAAAGTGCCGTTCTTTCTGACCTTGATGAAACGGATCGTGCCGGCCGGTTTTCAAAAAGGGTCTGGTTACGGCTGGCATTATACCTGGCATCCGGACGATCCGAAGAACATGTTCCGTTTTGAATGCAATGCCTGTATCTATCATCAGATCCTCGGCCGCCGGAATCTTCTGAAACTGGGAGCCATGTGCTGTCACGCGGACATCATCAACTACGGAAATCTCCCGTATACGGACTTCATCCGCACCCGCACGCTCTGTCAGGGCGGCGATGTATGTGACTTCTGCTTTGTCCGCCATGAAACCGACGCCGGCAACGGCTGGCAGCGCACGAAAAGCATTTAAAGGAGAATGAAACATGACAGGAAACCATATCCCACTGGCGGAACTTTCCTACAGCAGACAGGTCAGAGAATGGCTGGATGACCGTTATGGCACGCAGGCGGAAGAAATATGGCGGACAGTCAGCGACAACTATGACCGCTATCTTACGGAAATGGAAGACATGGGCGGCAGGAAGAACGGCCACGCGCAGGCCATCTACGGCGGCCTGCTGGTCTTCGCTCTCTATACCGCGCTGCCCGATCAGCCGCCCATCACGGAGCTGCAGGATTTCGTGCAGGATCTGTTCATGGCACCGTTCAAAAGACTCAGCAAAGTCTTTGATCTGAACCGGGAATTTGACATGCGGCTGATCGACACGGTCTTTCAGATGGTTGGCAAACGGGACAGGAAAGACGCGCGGAAGTATCCGGCCGGCTTCATCAACGTCAGCGAGCCGTATAACGAAGAACATCATGCGTCCCGCTATCACTTTACCCAGTGTCCGAACGCGGAGTTTGCCAGAAAACACGGCCTTCTTCATGTATTGCCATTGCTTTGTAACTGCGACTTCTTCGGTATTCAGCAGATCCATGGCCAGCTGATCCGCCGCGGCACCTGCGGAAACAGTACAGTCTGTGATTATCTGGTCGTCGGAAACCGGAATCCGCTCGTTGCCGAATACGAAACGGTAACGGACGAAAGCGGTTTTCTCGTCAGCCGCATCCGCAGGAAAAAAGGAGAGGGGAACTGCGAGGAAGCGGCCAGAAGCGAAACGATCACGGATCCTGACGGAAAGGCATGCTGACGGAGATCCTCATAGCCGCACTCATATGCATCACGGAATTCACCGTCATCGTGATTGCTTCGCCGATGGCGAAACCGTCTCTTGTTCTGCGTTTTCTGCCCGAAGACGTGCAGGAAGCCGCGAAAAACCATCCCGAGCCGCCGCTGTATCAGCAGATGATCGCCCATTGCCTGCTGGCTGTTTTCCTGCTTGTTTTTCTCGGCGTCATTGTCTTTCTGGGTCTGGACGGCATCCGGCAAGGCTATGGTTTCTGGCGTCTGGCCGGCCGGTTTCTGTTCGTTCTTTATTTATGCAAACTGTTTGATATTCTCGTACAGGATCAGTGGCTGGTGCTGAGGTATGGATATTATAAAAAACTGTATCCGGAGACGGAAAACTGTGATGGCTGGCAGGATCGTTCCTTCAATAAAGCGGAACAGACGAAACGGATCGTGATTGATCCGTTTCTGTGTCTGCTTCTGGCGGCTGCTTTTCTTTTCCTGCGTCACGCGGGTCTGATCTGAGAAGAGTGTGAAAAAAAACCAGCGTATTGCTGATTTTTATTGTTTGCTGAAGCGGAGGGTTCCACCGCTGCCCCAGTGATCGTGTTCGATATAGGTCATATACATTCTCTGCACCGGAATGTCCAGTGTGTCGGAAAGATACTTCATCAGTTGTTCCGCGAATTCCTTCTTTGCGTCATCGGGACTTGGCATATACAGCTCGACGGTGATCTTCAGACATTTTTCGAAGCTTTCGTTGAAATACAGACAGCCGTCATCTTCGAAGCAGACCATGGTATGACCTGGCAGTTTGTTTGGCAGAACGGGAATCATCTCGGTAATGGTACGGCAGATCTCCTGTTTCAGATCTCTGGCGACGCTGTCGCTGCAGTCAATTCTGATATATGGCATGTTTTAATCCTTTCTGATCAAGGGAAAAATCATCCCGGGAATCTCTGTCTCAGCATGGCCATGACTTCCTCATGACTGAAGGTCGCCAGTGTACCGTCGGCGATCGCCTGCGGGTCATATTCCGCCGCGTAGACGTTGCTGTCGTAGAACCGGGTGTTGACGCAGCCGACATTGAGACCGACTGACTGAAAATAAGCGGAGAAGTTGCCGCGCAGATCATCCATCAGACGGGCATATCCTGCCGGGTCGTGCGTCTTGACAAATTCATAGATTTCATCTGTTTCGGAAAAGGTACCGCCGCTGATCGTGTTCATTGTTTCATCATCAAGTAAGACTTTGCCTGCCATACTGACACCTCATTTCTTTCCTGTTATTACTGACGTCATTATACAATGAAAATCCGCGGATAAGAAAAAACTGCTGCCGGCTTACTGGCCTGCAGCAGTTACATTATGATAAACCATTGTGATATGAACGACAGTTGCACTCAGTAAGAGGGCAGGGATCAGAATGGAGCGAATGCCCATGAACCGGGAAATCAGAGCGCCGAGAATGACGCCGAGAATAAACAGCAGGATAATGCCGAAGAAGATCAGGGAAAGTCGGATTTGCTTACGGTCTCTGTTATGGATACCGTAATACAGATATTCCGTCGCTTTGCGCAGGTTGCCGGTGGCGACCGTCGTCGCGATGCCCTGGTTTTTGAAAATCTGGAATGACTGCATCTGCATGGCGCACAGCAGGGAAACCATGACATTGGCGGCGATGTTGCAGGTCTCATTCTGGGGCAGAGAGGAAATTATGATCATCATCAGGATCTCCATGGCGAGCACCGCCCGCCGCGGCACCGGAATGTCTTTCTTCTCGAAGAAATTCTCAATGCAGAGACTGGCGAATACACCGAGAATGAAAGCCAGCACCGGCAGAAGGTAATAAATGATCCGGCCGTTCTGCTTTTCGGCAATGACGAGTCCGAGCTTGATAATATTGCCGGTCTGGGCATTGGCGAAGACGCCGTCTCTGACATAGTAGGTATAGGCGTCCAGATAGCCGCCGGCCAGCGTCAGAAGAATGGCCGACAGATAGGATCTGGAACCTCTTTGATCCGGTGCGATGGTCATAGATTTCCTCCTTTCCTGCTGTTTGCGGCTGTGAGAGAGCCGTAAAACCGGCAGTTTATTTTTCAGTCTTCCAGTGAGAGATCTTCGCCGTTTGAGGCAATGACTTTTCGGAACCAGTCATAGGAATTCTTTTTACTGCGTGCCATGGTTCCGCTGCCGTCGTTGTAACGATCGACGAAGACGAAGCCATAACGTTTTTTCATTTCGCCGGTACCGGCCGAGACAATATCGATCGGTCCCCAGTAAAGGTAGCCCATGATTTCCACACCGTCGAGCAGGGATTCTCTGACCTGTTCGAGATGATCACGGACATACTGTCTGCGGAACGTGTCGGCGATCTCACCGTTATCGTCCGGATGTTCATCCAGGCCGATGCCGTTTTCGACAATGAAGAGCGGCTTATGATAACGGTCATAGAGAACGTTCAGCACATAGCGCAGTCCTTCCGGATCGACCGGCCACTTCCAGGGCTCCGGAGAGACGGCTTTCAGATACGGGTTGTCCTTGCCCTTGATACCGCCGGTATCGAAGGCATTCTTCACGTCCTTGGAGAAGGTGCCGGAGCGGTAGTAACTGAAGGAGAAGAAGTCGACGGTGTATTCCCGGATCAGAGAAAGCTCTTCCGTACTCAGTTCCGGCTGTACGCCTTCCTCACGCCACAGACGTCTGACATAGCCCGGAATGATACCGAGGCAGAAGGGGTCGCCGAAATAGTAATTGGAAATACGCTGGATGTTGTAGGCACCCCAGACGTCCTTTGGATCACAGGTGAACGGATAGGTTGCCACACTGGAAGACGTCAGCATACAGCCGACATGGTTTTCCGGATCGATCTCATGACCCAGTTTCACGGTCCAGGCATTGCCGACGAGAATGTTGGCATAGGCCTGCCAGGTATCCTGCGGGGAAACCTTCAGCGGATCGTTTTTGTCAAACGGCGGATCAACGGAGAGCACACCGGCTGAGACGACCGGTCTTCTGTAGAGATTATTGACTTCGTTGAAGGTCAGCCAGTAATGCACCTTGCCTTTGTATCTTGTAAAGACGGCAGTAACGTAATTCTTCCAGAATTCGATCATTTTCTTGCTGGCCCAGCCGCCGTATTCGGTCAAAAGATGCAGCGGTGTTTCATAGTGGCTCAGAGTAATGACCGGTTCCATGCCGAGCCGGATGATGTCATCAAACTGATCGTCATAGAACTGAAGGCCTGCTTCATTGGGCTTTTCTTCGTCACCATTCGGGAAAATACGGCCCCAGGCAATCGATGTCCGGAAGCAGTTGAAGCCCATGCCTTTCATCATAGCGAGGTCTTCTTTATAGCGATGATAGAAATCAATTCCTTCATGGCTCAGATATGCTTTTTCGGGATCCAGAACCATTTTCCATTTGCCGGCTTCCTCGTTCCATTTCAGACCGCATTCAGGGGAGTTGATACCGACCATGACGTCGGTGATATTCGGCTGCTTGCCGTCGCTCAGCCAGGCGCCTTCACACTGGTTGGCAGCTACCGCGCCGCCCCAGAAAAAGTTTTTCGGAAATACGTGATCCATGTTTATCCTCCTTCATTGCGAACAGAATTCCTGTTCCTTACATGGATAATATAGCAGTTCATAAATATGAAGAAAAACGAATATTTGACATAATAAATATTCCTATTTAGACTAAATATAAGAGGTATGTCATATGATTGACAATGAGCTGATCCAGACTTTTCTGAGCGTTGTGGAATACCGGAACATGACGGCAGCGGCCGCCAATTTGTTTACCACCCAGTCCAATCTTTCCAAGCAGATCAAACAGCTTGAAAAAGAAACGGGCGTCCAGCTGCTGATCCGCCGCAAAGGGCACTCGGAAGTATCCCTGACGCCGGCCGGCGAAGAGTTTTTAAAGACCGCCCGCAAGTGGCAGGAGGTTATGAAGGAGTTTGACAACGCGGTCAATGCGGAGAATGTCACGGAAGTATCCATCGGTGCGCTTGACCGTCTGAACTGCTTTACCCTGCAGGATTTCTACCGGAAAATCATGAAGGAACACAAAGAGATCCGGCTGGACTGTCATACCCGTCACTCCAAGGAAATATACGCGATGATGGAAGCGCAGAAACTCGACTTTGGCATTGTCAGCGCCCTGTATCCGGTCTTCAATATCACCGCCCGTATCATCGGCCAGGAACGCATGTACGTCGTCTGTCATCCGGACAACGACTACGGTCCGCTCATCCGCCCGGAAGAACTGGATCCCGAGAAGGAGATCTATTCGCGCTGGTCGGATGAATTTGAGGTCTGGCACGATCATCTCTGGCCCGGCAGAAAATACCGCATGCATGTCGGCACCAGCGTCATGGCGCCAGGCTATCTCGATGAGATTGGTCGCTGGTATCTCGCGCCGGAAAGCTCCCTGCACAGCCTGAAGGATCATTATGAATTCACTTTCCACACACTTTCCGTGGAATATCCCGTCAGTAAGCTGTATCTTCTGGAACAGAAACATGTGAGACACGAGAAAAAGGAAGCCCTCGAAATCATTAAAAACGGCATCATTGAGACCTTCCGGTAAACGGAAGGTTTTATATTTCAGCAGAGATAATGAATCTTTGTCAAAACAATGCCATAATGGAAACAGAGATCATTTCAATAAAAGGAGAATAATGATTATGGGATTTGCAAAAGACTTCCTCTGGGGCGGCGCGACCGCTGCCAACCAGTATGAAGGCGGTGTCCACGAAGGCGGCGCCGGCCTGAGTACAGCCGATGTCATGACCAACGGCTCCCATACGGTCAGACGCCAGGTCACCTGGGTCAAGCCGGACGGTGAAACAGGTTCCACACCGTTATGCTTCGGCAGTATGGAAAGACATCTGCCGGAAGGAGCGGTACCGGTCGAACTGAACGATCCGAAGTACTATTATCCGTCCCACGTCGCTTCCGACTTCTACCATCATTACAAGGAAGACATCAGACTGTGCGCGGAAGAAGGCTTCAAGTGCCTGCGCTTCTCGATGAAGTGGAGCCGTCTGTTCCCGAACGGCGATGACGAGACAGTCAACGAAGAAGGCGTGAAGTTCTATTCCGACGTCTTTGACGAATGCCTGAAGTACGGCATCGAACCGCTGGTCACGCTGTCACACTATGAAACACCGCTGAATCTGGCCGCCAAGTACAATGGCTGGGACAGCCGTTATCTGGTCGACAAGTTCGTGAAATATGCCGAGACATGTTTCGAGCGTTTTGCCGGCAAGGTTAAATACTATCTGACCTTCAACGAGATCAACTGCATTGAATTCGCACCATACGTTACCGCCGGTCTGATCCACGCGGATCCACAGAATATCGTCAACGCGACGTTCCATCAGTTCCTCGCTTCTTCTCTGGCCACGAAAGTCGCCCATGAGAAGTATCCGGACATCAAGATCGGTATGATGCTGGCCTATGGACCGACCTATGCCTACACGACCGATCCGGAAGATCAGCTGCTGGCTCAGCAGCGTTCCAACGGAACCCTGTTCTATGCCGACGTGCAGATGCTGGGCAGATACCCGAACTACAAACTGGCGCAGTATAAACGGGAAGGTCTGACGATTCCGGCTCAGGAAGGCGATATGGACATCATCGCCAAGTATACCTGTGACTTCCTGTCCTTCAGCTGCTACGGCTCACATGTCGTCACGCTCCATGACGAAAACGCCGAGGCGGGCGAGGGCAACGGCGGCGGCCAGCCGCACCAGGTCAGAAACCCGTACCTGAAGACCAACGCCTGGGGCTGGGCAACCGACCCGCAGTGCCTGCGCATTACCCTGAACACGTTCTTTGACAGATACCACTGCGACCTGTTCTGTGTCGAAAACGGCATCGGCTGGAACGACCAGTTCGAAGACGGCACCGTCCATGACGACTACCGTATCGACTATATGAGAGCCAACATCAAATCGATGCGTGACGCGGTCGAATTCGACGGCATTCCGCTGATGGGCTATCTGTACTGGGGCTGTGTGGATATGGTATCCAACGGTGAAGGCGAAATGGCCAAGCGCTATGGCCAGATCTACGTCGACGCTGACAACTACGGCCAGGGCACCTTCAAGCGGACACCGAAGGATTCCTATTACTGGTATCAGAAGTGCATCGCTTCCAACGGCGAAGATCTTGACTGAACCGCGATGAACACGAAAGGATGCTGAAATATGCATCCTTTTTTCGTCGGAACAGACACGTCTTTTCCTGTACAATAAAATCAGATATGTATCCGGAAAGGGGAATATTATGAACAAGCCTTCTCTGAAAGACCGTTTTCGTTATTGGTTTGACAACAGTATGTCCAAAGGCAGTATCAGTCTGATACGTGTGCTGGTCATTTTCACGATTCTGGCAGTTGCCGGTCTGTCCGCCCTGGTCATTCTGTTCCGTCTGAGTCCGGAAAAAGAAGGCTTTGCTGTTTTCTGGGATATTCTGACAACTGTCATCAATGCCTGGATGCCCTCGGCGGAGGACGGGGAAATCGGTTATCTGATCATGGCATCGATCGGTGCCATCGTCGGTCTTCTGATCACCAGTGTGCTGATCGGTATCGTGACCAGCACGATGGAAGAAAAGATCATCAGCCTGCGCAAGGGCAACTCACCGGTCATTGAAAACGACCACATCGTCGTACTGGGCTTTTATCCCGGTGAATACACACTGATCCGGCAGCTGATCCTGGCCGCCGGCTCGCAGCCCCTGACGATCGTCATCGGCGCCGAAATGGAGCGTGACGAACTGGAACAGTATGTCGTCGACAATATCGAACGGCCGGCGAATGTCAAAATCGTCTGCCGTACCGTCGATCTCTTCGATCCCATGTCGATCGAACACCTGGCGGTTGAAAACTGCCGGACGATCATTATTTCACCGACCGACGACAACACGACCGTCAAGATCCTGCTGGCTGTTTCCGCCCTGATCCAGAGCAGCGACAACCGCCGCATCCGCGTCAATGCCATCACGGCGAAAGAAGAAAACCGCTTCCCGCCCAACATTGCGAAGAAGCACAACGTCACGACTCTGCAGACAAATGACACGCTGGCCAAGATCATTGCCCATTCCTGCACCCAGACTGGTCTTTCGGAAGTGTTCAAGGAAATTTTCAACTTCGAAGGTTCGGAACTGTATCTGATCGAACTGGCCGGGATTGCCGGTCTGTCCTTCATGGAACTGATGAGCCGGCTGGACAGAGCCGTGCCGGTCGGTCTGTACCGTGATCATGAAATGATCATGAATCCGGATCCGGAAACCGTCATCGAAGAGAAGGATCAGATCCTTGTCTTTGCCCCGGAGAGAAACAGCGCCGTACTGCAGGCGGAATATGTCCCGATCCCGGAGGAAGAGGAACTGAAGCCGATCAGGCCGGAAAGCAACACCCGGACGATCATCATCGGCCATAATTCGACCCTGAAAGTCATCATGCGGGAACTGCCGGAAAACGTGCAGGAAGTGACGCTGGTCAACTTCGACGGTCACAACCAGGACCAGATCGAGAAGACCTGCGCGGAAAGAAATATCCGACTTGTCTATGAGTCGGGCGATCCGCGTGACGAAATGGAGCTACTCCGCCTGACGCGCAATACCGAGCATGTCATCCTGCTGAGCAACTTCGGTCTGGATGAGGAAGAGGCGGATATGGAGACGATCTTCCTGCTGCTCAATCTGCGGGAACTCAGATACAAGTATCATCTCCGCTTTGACATCACGGCGGAAATGAAGCGGGAACGCAACCAGAGCCTGATCGTTTCCGATGACCACACCGATTTCGTCGTCGCCTCCAACATGACTTCGCTGTTCCTCGCCCAGCTGGCCCAGGCACCGGAACTGCGGAAGGCCTTTGCCGAGATCCTTTCCAATGAAGGCAACGAACTGTATCTCAAGACGGCCCGGAATCTGCACTGCAGCGGCAGTCTGAGCGTTTGTGAACTGCGGCAGCGTCTGTATCAGCAGGGGTATATTTTCCTGGGTGTCATCAATGAAAACAATGAATATCTGTTCAATCCTGAACTGAACCGGCAGCTGGAAATCGGCTTCTGGGACAAACTGATCGTCTTCGGGGAAAACTGAGCAGAAACAGGCATGAAAGAGAACTGTTTTTCCAGGCGGAAAGCAGTCTCTTTTCTTTCGGGAAAAAATTTTTAAAAAACCGTGTTGACAAAATGAAAGCGCTCCCATATGATGAAATTGGAAACGTTAACGGGAATGATAACGGAACTGTTTACGGAAGCGTTTCCAAAGGGAAGAAGTAGTGCTATGACAACAATAAAAGATATTGCCAGGCTGTCCGGATACAGTGTCGGCACGGTTTCTCGAGTGCTGAACAACCATCCCGATGTCAGTCCGAAGGCGAGAGCAGTCATCAGCCGGATCATTGAAGAGGAGAATTTTCAGCCCAATTCCAATGCCAAGCTTCTGAAACAGACTTCCGCAAGCGCCGTGACGGTATTTGTCAAAGGCACCAGCAACGTCTTCTTTGAAAACCTGCTGGAAAAGATCCAGGAAACTTTCAAGGAAAACGGCGAAGAGATCAGCGTCGTCTTTCTGGATGAAACGGCCAATGAAGTTGAAACAGCCATCCAGATCTGCACGGAAAGAAAGCCGAAGGGAATCGTCTTTCTCGGCGGCAACCTGAAATACTTCGAGGAGAGTTTCGCAAAGATCACGGCACCCTCCGTGCTGGTCACGGTCAGTGCCGCATCACTGCCGTTTGCCAACCTGTCATCCTTCACGACGGATGACATCAAAGGGGCAAGCGACGCGGTCGATTATCTGGTGCATAAAGGCCATAAGCGCATCGGTATCGTCGGCGGCAGCCTGAATACCCAGGACGGACTGGTCAGCGGCGAACGGATCAGAGGGGCAGAGGCGGTACTGAAAAAGAATCATCTGTCATTCTCTTATGAGAAGGACTACGAGCCAAGCCGCTTCTCCATGGCATCCGGTTATGAGGCGACCAGCCGGCTTCTGGAAAAGAACAGTAAAATCACCGGCATCTTCGCCTTAAGCGACATGGTTGCGGTCGGTGCTCTGCGGGCCATTCAGGACAAAGGCCTGCGGGTTCCGGAAGACATTTCGGTGATCGGCTATGACGGCATTGAGTATACACGGTATGCCGTACCCCGCATCGCGACGGTCCGCCAGGACATTGACATGCTGGCAAAACGAACGGTTGAAGATCTTCTGATGAGGATCAGCTACCGACGCAGCACCGTACACGAAGTGATCCCTTACCGGGTCATCGTCGGGGAAAGTGTTGCCGCACACAAACCCTGAAAAGGCAGAAATATTCAAAGAATGAGTATGCATCATAACAATCATTTTGCACATTATGGAGGAAAGAAAATGAACGGCAAAAGATTATTCACACTCGGTTTATCCGCAATGATGAGCGTCTCCCTTCTGGCAGGCTGCTCGTCCAGCAAGCCGGCAGGCACAGGCACAGAGACAACAGGCGGTGAGGAAATCGTCCTGACTGTCTGGACACCGTCCGAAGACCAGGCCAATGACAGCGGCAACTGGCTCGACAAGGAACTGACAGCTTTCAAAGAAGCACATCCGGAATGGAACATTACCTTCAAGACCGGTGTCTGCTCGGAAGGCGACGCTCTGAAGACCATTCAGACCGACCCGGAAGCAGCTGCTGATGTATTCATGTTCGCGAACGACCAGATTCCTGATCTGCTGACAGCCGGTGCTCTTGCCCGTTTCGGCGGCAGCACACTGGAACAGATCCAGAAGCAGTCCTCACAGACAACTCTGAATACCGTTTCCTACAACGGCGGCGTCTACGGCGTACCGTTCACAGGCAACACATGGTTCATGTACTATGACAAGCGTGTCTTCACAGAAGATGACGTCAAGAGCCTCGACACCATGCTGGAAAAGGGTAAGGTAGGCTTCCCGCTTTCCAACTCCTGGTACATCGCTTCCTTCTATGTAGCCAACGGATGCACACTGTTCGGCGAAAACGGTGACAACGCGGATGCCGGCTTTGATTTCTCCGGTGACAAAGCAGTCGCTGTTACGAATTACCTCGTTGATCTGGCTGCCAATCTGAACTTCGTCGATGCCAACGGTCTGACACCGAGCACCCTGGCTGATGGAACCCTGAACTGCCTGTTCTCCGGAACATGGGATTATCAGAGTGTTGTCGAAGCAATCGGTGAAGAAAACGTCGGTATCTGCGCAGCTCCGACCTACACACTGAACGGTGAAGCGAAGCAGCTGAAGGCATTCGCCGGCTCCAAGGCCATCGGTGTCAACCCGAACTCCAAGTACATGGAAGCAGCTGTTGCTCTGGCAGCTTTCCTGGGCAGCACACAGGCTCAGAAAGATCACTATGATCTGAGAAACATCATCCCGACCGACTTATCCATCAAGGTTGACGACGCTCTGGCAAAGGCTCAGATGGACGCCATGGACTTCGCATCCATCGTACAGCCGCTGCAGGCCAACATGGGTCAGTACTGGGGACCGGCAGAAAACATGGGTAAGGAACTTGTCGCCAAGACAGTCACGCATGACAACGCTGCTGAAAAGACAGAAGACATGAACACCAGCATGAACACAGCCGGCGTTCAGTAAGACAGTATCATTCAATAAAAACCGTAACAGGAGAATGTGCTTCGGCACATTCTCCCTGTTCTTAAGAAGGTAGGTAGAATTATGGGGAACGCAGGTTCAAAGAAAATATCTGTCGGTAACGCGGTAAAACACGGCGACCTCTGGACAAAACTCTCCATGATCCTGATGGGTGCCGGTCTGTACGGACACCAGCAGAAGATCAAGGGAGCGATTGTCTTTCTGATAGAAATTGCCTTCATTGTTTACATGGTCGGCAGCGGCATTCACAACCTGGCGATGCTGCCGGGGCTGGGCAGCCTGGAAGCCGGCGAAGTATTCAATGAAGCGAAAGGCATATATGAATACACACAGGGCGATAACTCACTGCTGATCCTGCTGTATGGCGTGATCACCTTGTTCGTCATCGCCGCCATCATTGTTTTGTGGATCCTGCAGATGCGGCATTCCTATAAGCTGCAGAAGGAACTGGAAGAGGGACGTCATGTTCCGACCTTCAAGGAAGACCTCTACAGCCTGATCAACGGCAACCTGCACATCACGCTGATGACGCTGCCGTGTCTGGGCATTCTGATCTTCAACATCGTACCGCTGGTCTTCATGATTTCCATGGCCTTTACGAGCTATTCCAAGGAAGGCAACCATCTGATGCTGTTCGACTGGAACGGTATGACGCAGTTCTACCGGGTTCTGAACATGAACGGCAACATCGGCCGCCAGTTCTGGCATGTTCTGGCATGGACGATCGTCTGGGCCATCTTCGCAACCTTCCTGAATTACATTCTCGGCATGGTTCTCGCACTGGTCATCAACCGCAAGGATACAAAGGGAAAAGGCTTCTGGCGTTTCTGCTTCGTGCTGAGCATCGCCGTCCCGCAGTTTGTCTCCCTGATGGTCATGAATATCATGCTGCAGCCGCACGGTGCCGTGAATGTCATTCTTCAGAATCTCGGCTGGATCACGGAACCGATCCCGTTCTGGCAGGACGCCATGCTGGCAAGGATCACGATCATTGCCATCAACCTGTGGGTCGGTATTCCGTATACCATGCTGCAGGTAACCGGTATTCTGCAGAATATCCCGGGTGAACTTTATGAAGCCGCAAAGATGGACGGTGCCGGTCCGGTCACGACGTTCTTCAAGATCACGCTGCCGTACATGCTGTTTGTAACGACACCGTATCTGATCACATCCTTTGTCGGCAACATCAATAACTTCAATGTCATTTACCTGCTGTCCGGAGGCGGACCGACCTATGTCGGTGACACCGCCGGTCAGACTGATCTGCTCGTAACATGGCTGTACAAGCTGACGATCGATCAGCAGTACTACAACATCGGTGCTGTCATCGGTATCCTGACGTTCATTGTCCTGACCGTCGTTACCCTTGTGACATACCGCAACTCGAGCTCCTATAAGAATGAGGAGGCATTCATGTAATGAGTACCATGGCGAGAAAGAATGCACCCAGTGCAAGAAAAAGAATTGTCAATATTCTGGTCCATCTTCTGCTGGCATTGCTGGCCTTTGTATGGGTCATGCCGATCGTATGGATCGTACTGACCAGTTTCCGCAAGGAACCGGGCTCCTATGTCAATACCTTCTTCCCGAAGGGCTATACCGTGAATAACTATGTCAAGCTGTTCACCGACAGAAACGTCCTGAATTTCCCGAAGATGTTCAGCAATACTCTGATCATTGCCATCGTCTGCTGCCTGATTTCGACTTTCTTCGTTCTGTCCGTTGCCTACAGCCTTTCGAGAATGCGCTTCAAATTCCGTAAACCGTATATGAACATCGCCATGATCCTCGGTCTGTTTCCGGGCTTCATGGCCATGGTCGCCCAGTACTACATTCTGAAGGCGATGGGCCTGACGGAAGGCGCAATGATCCGCATTGCTCTGATCATTGTCTATTCCGCCTGCGCGGGTCTTGGCTTCCAGATTGCCAAAGGCTTCTTCGACACGATTCCAAAATCGATCGACGAAGCGGCGATCATCGACGGCGCCACCCAATGGCAGGTCTTTACCAAGATCACGATGCCTCTGTCAAAACCGATTATTATCTACACGATCCTGACGTCGTTCATCGCTCCGTGGGTAGACTTCATCTTCGCCCGCGTCATCTGCCGTGCCAACGCTGACCAGTTCACCGTTGCCATCGGTCTCTGGAACATGCTGCAGAAGGAATACATCAATCAGTGGTATACCTGCTTCGCAGCCGGTGCGGTCGTCATCTCGATCCCGATCGCGGCACTGTTCCTGTATATGCAGAGATACTATGTGGAAGGAATGAGCGGTGCTGTAAAAGGATGATGAAGAAGCAGGGAATGATCAGAAAGACGGTTCTTCTTTCTTCACTCCTGCTGCTGAGCACATCCTGCCAACAAAATGCTGCAGCAGATCCTTCGGGATCTGCTGTTTCTTTCCCGCAGATGCATGATTTCAACAGCAGTCTGAAAGAAACTGCCGTCGATGACGCGTACCGGAATACCTATGAAGTTTTTCTGCGCAGCTACTATGATTCCGATCATGACGGAATCGGAGATCTGAAGGGGCTGCAGACAAAACTGGACGAGATCCGTGACATGGGCTTCACCGAGATCTGGCTGATGCCCATCTGTCCTTCCGATACCTATCATAAATATGACGTCAAAGACTACATGGCCATCGATCCTCAATACGGAACGATGGAAGACTATGACAGCCTGGTAAAGGCATGTCAT
Organism: Solobacterium sp.; assembly: GCA_017404505.1. GTDB lineage: Bacteria > Bacillota_I > Bacilli_A > Erysipelotrichales > Erysipelotrichaceae > Bulleidia. The sequence continues at coordinate 18,690 of JAFRCE010000017.1, forward strand.
GAAAGGGGCATCCGGGTAATCACCGATCTGGTGCTGAACCATACCGCTTTCGGACATGAATGGTTTCAGAATGCCTGGGCTTACCTGAAAGAACTGCCGGAAGACTGGCAGCCTTCCACTGACTACTGTCCGTATTTTGACTATTATCATTTCTCCCGGGAATTCCAGAGCGGCTATGAAAAGCTGCCCGATACCAACTGGTATTATGAAGCGCGTTTCTGGGATCAGATGCCGGATCTGAATCTGGATTCTGAGCAGGTCAGAAACGAGATCGTGTCGATCATGAAGTTCTGGCTGGAGCACGGCACGGACGGCTTCCGTCTGGATGCCGTGACTTCCTACTACACCGGTGATCCGGAAAAGAACACGGCCTTTCTGAAGTGGCTTTCGGAAGAGGGAAAGAAGCTGAATCCGGACTGTTATTTCGTCGGTGAAGCGTGGACAAACAAGGATGAGATCGCCGTCCTGTATCAGAGCGGCATCGATTCACTGTTCGCGTTTCCGTTCGCGGACGCGGAAGGCGTGATCAAAAAGACAGCGGCCGGCATCATCGGTGCCGATGATTACGTCACTTCCATGATCAGCTGCGAACAGGCCTGGCAGCAGGCGAATCCGGCTTATGTCAACGCGCCGTTCTATACCAACCATGACATGGGCAGAAGCGCCGGCTACTACGCCGGTGACGACGGCAGCCGCACCAAGCTGGCCGGTGCCCTGAATATTCTGATGAACGGCAATGTCTTTGTCTATTACGGCGAGGAAATCGGCATGAAAGGTGCCGGCCGGGATGAAAACAAGCGGGCGCCGATGTACTGGTCGAAAGACGCGGCGGAAGGCATGTGCGATCCGCCGGAAGGCATGGACGATATCGAAATGAAATTCGATCCGTATGACGTGCAGAAGGACGATCCGTATTCCATTCTCAATTACTACCGTGAGGCTTTGAAGATCCGCAACGCGTTCCCGGTGATCGCCCGTGGTGAAACGGTCGCGGTGGACGCTGTGATGGAAGAGGAAATCGCCGCCTTCATCCGTCACCATGAACAGTATGACGATGTCATGATCATCATTAATACATCGGAAAACGAAGAAACCGTATCACTGAACGAACTGCCGTTTCATGAACTGAAAGCGGTACTGAATACCGGTGCGGACGAAGTCCGTATCGACAATGAAGAACTGATCCTTCCGCCATTTGGAATCGCGGTGATGACAAAATGAAACAATATCAGAACTACATCTTTGATCTGTACGGTACCCTGATCGACATTCATACCGATGAGGAAAGCTTCCGCTTCTGGCACGAGCTGAAAGACCAGTGCCATCTGGCGGAACAGCCGGCCGTGTTGAGAAAACGCTATTACGAACTGTGTGAAGAAGAAACCAGGAAGCATCCGCAGGCCAATGCCGAGATCGATCTGTATCCGGTCTTTGCGCAGCTGTTTCACACGCATGACGAAATGCAGATCCACCGGCTGGCATATCATTTCCGCCGGCTCTCGCGTCATCGTTTCGAAGTCTATGACGGCGTAGAGGAAGTTCTCAGCAAACTGAAGGAAGAGGGGAAAGGCATTTATCTTCTGTCCAATGCCCAGGTGCTCTTCACACTTCCCGAGCTGAAGGAAACAGGTCTTGAGCAGTACTTTGACGGAATTTGCATTTCTTCCGCCGTCGGTTTCCGGAAACCGGAACTGCTGCTTCTTGAAAATCTTCTGAAGAAATACAAAATGGCCAAACAGGAATGCGTCTTCTTCGGCAACGATTTTGAAGACGACATGGCTATGGCTCATAAAGCCGGTCTCGATGCCGTATATATCAACACAGCCGGCTGGCCGGATGACGTCATTGCCGAACGGCAGAAAGAATATGGCTTTCTGCTGAGCGCTGGCAGCGTCAAAGAAGCCCTGGAAAGGAAGTACGTATGAGAGAATGGTTGAAAACAGCAGTCTTTTATGAGATTTATCCGCAGTCCTTTTACGACAGCAACGATGACGGCATCGGTGATTTCGACGGCATTATCGCCAAACTGGATTATATCCGGGAGCTTGGCTGCAATGCCCTCTGGATCAATCCCTGCTTCGATTCACCGTTTATGGATGCCGGCTATGACGTCAGGGACTATAAGAAGACAGCTGCCCGTTACGGCACCAACGAGGATCTGATCCGGCTGTTCCGGGAAGCCCATCAAAGAGGCATCAAGGTTCTGCTGGATCTGGTGCCGGGCCACACGTCTGATCAGCATCCCTGGTTTCTGGCATCCTGCCAGGCGGAAGAGAACGAATTCTCCGGACGCTATATCTGGACTGACCATGCCTTTGAAGGCATTCCCGATCATCCCTATATCAGCGGCATGAAAGAGCGGGCTGGCGCATATATGCTCAATTTCTTCGCTTCCCAGCCAGCCCTGAATTACGGCTGGGGCGTTCCGAGCAAACGCTGGATGTCGGCCCCGGACAGTCCGGAGGCCATCGCGACAAGGGAAGCGATGAAGGACGTCATGCGCTTCTGGATGGATCAGGGCTGTGACGGTTTCAGGGTCGACATGGCCGATTCTCTGGTCAAGGACGACGACGAAGACAAATCCTTCACGGCTGCCATCTGGCGTGACATCCGGCAGATGATGGACAGCGACTATCCGGAATGCGCGCTGGTCAGTGAATGGTCCAATCCTGTACAGGCGATCAACGGCGGCGGTTTTCATATGGACTTCTATCTCGATCATGTCGGCAACGGCTATAACACTCTGATGCGTGATTATGAGTCGGAAGGCGGCGATCACAGTTATTTCAAAATGGACAGCGGCGGTGACATCCGGCGTTTCCTGGCGGATTATCTGCCGAAATACGAAGCGACAAAAGACAATGGCTATATCGCCATGTTTACCTGCAACCATGACACACCGCGGCCGGCCCGCACATTAAGTGAAGACGAACTGAAACTGTGTTATGCTTTTCTCCTCAGCATGCCGGGCGTACCGTTTATCTATTATGGTGACGAGATCGCCATGCGCTTCCTGGATGTCAAAACGAAGGAAGGCGGCTATCAGCGCACCGGCTCAAGAACCCCGATGCAGTGGAATCACGAAAAGAATTACGGTTTCTCAAACGCGGATGCAGCGGAGATTTACCTGCCGCAGGATCCGTCCCCGGACGCACCGACTGTAACCGACGCCATGCGGCGGGAGGACTCGCTGTGGCATGTCACAAAGGATATGATCGCCCTGCGCGAAGAAACCGAAGACCTTCAGGCGGATGGTGAACTGAAGATCCTTCATGACGGGACAGATCCGTTTGTCTTTGCGAGGGGATCCTGTCTGATCGCTCTCAATCCTTCCGGAAGGACGGTTTCCCTACAGCTTCCGGAAATAAAGGAAACGAAGATCCTGTATCAGATCCATGCGGTCAGTATACAGGAAGATGAAATGACAATGACACCGCAGTCCTTTGTCATCCTGCAGAAGTAACACAAAACGATAGAAAGGGGAATCATCATGGCTACCATCAAAGACATTGCCAGGCTCTCCGGTTACAGTGTCGGTACCGTTTCCCGTGTCATTAACCAGCATCCCGATGTCAGCGCGGAAACAAGAGAAAAAATACTGAAAATCATCAAAGAGGAAAACTTTCAGCCCAACAGCAACGCCCGGCTGCTCAAGCAGACCCATGCCAGTGCCATCACGGTCATTGTCAAAGGTGCGGACAATCTGTTTCTGAACAGCCTGCTTGAAAAAGTGCAGGCCGAACTGCGCGCCCATGGCGAAGAAGCCACCGTCATTTTTCTGAAAGAGGCGGAAAACGAAGTGCAGTATGCCGTGCAGTTCAGCCGTGAGAGAAATCCGAAAGGTCTGATTTTCCTGGGCGGCGACCTGGAGAATTTCCGCCGGTCCTTTCCGGAAATCGACACGCCGGCCGTGCTTGTCGCGGCGGATGCTTCAAAGCTGGACTTTGACAACCTGTCTTCTTTTTCGACCGATGACTATGCCGGTGCCAGGGAAGCGGTCAGCCGGCTGATTGCCAGCGGCCATCAGAAGATCGGCATGATCGGCGGCTTCGCGACTTTTGAAGAAAACCAGGTTTCTTACCAGCGCCTCAAGGGAGCCATTGACGTCATGCGGGAAAACGGTCTGGCGTTCGATCGCAAAAAGGATTATCAGGAAAGCATCTTCGCCATGAAGGACGGCTATGAAAACACCCGGAATCTGCTCCGAAAGAATCCGGAAATCACGGCTATTTTCGCCCTCAGCGACATGATCGCGATCGGTGCCATGCGGGCGGTTCATGACGCCGGCTTGCGGGTGCCCGAGGATATTTCCGTCATCGGCTATGATGGTATTGAGTATACAAGATTCACACTGCCAAGACTTGCGACGGTCCGTCAGGACATTGGCGAACTGGCAAGAAAAAGCGTCGAAGACCTGCTGTTCCGTATTTCCTATCCGCGCAAGGCAGTCCATAAGCTGATTCCTTTTGAACTGGTCGGTGCCGAAAGCATCGGTCAAAGACAAAAGGACTGAAGGCAAATAATAACAAAATGAAAACAGGATCCGCGGAAGCGGGTCCTGTTGTCTTTGCGGGGTTATTTCGCCAGCGAGCAGAGACCTTTGCCGCGGCGGATCTTCTTTTCTTTCAAGGCAAACCTGAGGCCTCTCTGCATGCCTTCTCTGACATTGGTGCCCATGCGGCTGTAGCCGAGCAGCTGGGCGGCGGTGCGGATCAGCACGTCTTCTTCCATGACCTGATCACGCAGAACATAGAGAAGGGCATTGGCGATTTCCACGGTCGGTACCTGGGTGACGTCGCGGCAGGTTTCTTCATAGCTGCCGAAGACTCTGACGCGGTTATAGTTTTTCGGATTTGTTTTCGCTGACCAGTAGACGCTGCCGGTTTCGTCCTCCGTCACTTTCAGTTTCATGTTTTTGAGGATCTCCGTCATGAATGGACGGATCTTACTGCCGGATTTATAGACCTGAAAACTGTTGATGACCCGCTTGATCAGCAGCCACTCGGTGATCGGCGCTTCCGTGGCAATGACGGCTTTGACGCGCTGTTTCACTTCCGGAATGCTGACGAGTTCGGTGAAGTTCTGGGAATCGATTTTCGTTACGGGCAGATCCGCTGCTTCATATGTCTGGATTGTGATCATGGTCATGTCCTCTTTTTATTCATTGTAACCCAGGCAGTGGGGAATCTATGAAAACATGTTTGGTTCCGGCTCATTTTTCTTATAATGAAGATATGTCAGACGCGCTTTCCAAATCCCGTTATATTTCCGCCGTGCAGTGTGTGAAAATGCTGTGGCTGAAAGACCATATGCCGGAAGTCTTTGATGACTCTTATCTGAACCAGGCTGTTTTTGACGCCGGCAATGAAGTCGGTGATCTGGCCATGGGTCTTTTTGGCGCCTATACGGAAGTTCCGTACGGCGATCTGAATGAGATGATCAGAATGACGAAACGGCTGATCCAGAAAAAGACGAAGGTCATCTGTGAAGCTTCCTTCTGTCATGACGGACTGTTCTGCAGCGTCGATATTCTGAAGAACAAGTGCGGAAAGCATGTCGAACTGTACGAAGTCAAGAGTTCTTCCCATATCCATGACATCTATCTGGATGACATCGCCTTTCAGGTCTGTGTGCTGCAGCAGTGCGGCTATCAGGTCGACAAGGCGTGTCTTGTTTATATCGACAGCACCTATGAAAGGATCGGTGAACTGGATCTTTCCCAGTTGTTCCGGATCGCGGACCTGAGCGATCTCGTTTTCGCAAAACAGGCCGAAGTGGAAGCGAATATCGAAGTATTCCGGGCGGTTCTGCGCGGACACGAAGAGCCGGAATGCGAGCTTGGCGCATACTGTTTCTCACCTTATGCATGCGGCTTTTTCCCGTGCTGTTCCCGCCATCTTGAACGGCCGAATGTCTTTGATCTTTCGGCTGTTCAGCTGCGGACCAAGCTGCAGTATTACCGCAAGGGTCTGATCACGTTCCAGGATCTTTATGAAGCGGACTGCCTGCCGTCCGGCGCGAAGCTGCAGGCCGAAATGGAACTGACGGATCAGAGCGAGCATATCGAAGCGGAAAAGATCGTGGAATATCTTCAGAACATCACGTATCCGCTGTACTATCTGGACTTTGAATCCTTCCAGCCGCCGGTTCCCTTATATGACCGTTCCTATCCCTTTGAACAGATCCCGTTTCAGTATTCCCTGCATTATCAGAAGCGGAAGAACGGCCGACTGTATCACAAGGAATTTCTGGCTTATCCATACGCTGATCCGCGCCGCGCTATCGCGGAACAATTATGCGCGGATATTCCCAAAGACGTCTGTGTGCTTGCCTATAACATGTCTTATGAAAAGAGCAGGATCAGCCGGCTGGCTGAACTCTTCCCGGATCTTGGAGAACATCTGCTGATGATCCGCTCGCATATCGTCGATCTGATCACGCCGTTTCAGAAGAAATGGTTCTACCGTAAAGCCATGCACGGATCCTATTCCATCAAGGCTGTACTGCCGGCACTGTTTCCCGATGATCCCGAGCTGGATTATCATCATCTTGCCGAGATCCATAATGGTGCCGAGGCATCCGCGATGTTTCAGAAGATGCGCCTCATGGATCAGGACACCCTGGAAGAATCGCGAGGCTATCTGCTGAAATACTGTGAACTGGACACTTACGCGATGGTGAAGATCCTGCAGAAGCTGCAGGAAACAGGCAAAGGAGCGAAACGCAAATGAAAACACTGTTTGTCAATACCTGTGTCAGAGAAGAATCCCGGACCAGAATACTGGCCGATCATTACCTCGCGCATGCGGAAGGCGAGATCGTGGAAATCCATCCGGTAAAAGAAGGACTTTATGGACTGGATCGGGAAATGCTGAAGGAAAGGGACAGAGCGCTTGCCGGTAGAAATCACGAACATCCGGTTCTTGCCTATGCAAGGCAGTTCGCCGAAGCGGAAGAAATCGTCATTGCCGGGCCTTACTGGGATCTGTCTTTCCCGGCCGCTTTGAAAAACTATATCGAGCGCGTCAACTGCGTCGGTATCACCTTTGACTACGACGCAGAAGGAAATCCGTTCGGTCTCTGCAAAGCGAAGAAACTGGTCTATATCACGACTTCCGGCGGCTTTATCGTCGACGACGCATACGGGTTCGGCTATATCAGGGCACTCTGTGAAAACTTCTACGGCATACCGGAAGTCTTGTACTACAAAGCGGAAGGACTGGACCTGCCAGACACCGATATCGAAGGCACTCTGCAGGCCGTCATGCAGCAGATGGATGCCGCAGGGTAATGACAGAAGGGGGAATTTTATGCAGCATATCTATAAAATCAAAGGCAGTTACTTCCAGGAAACCTTTAAACAGGTCAAAGATCTGATCGATGAGATCGGCTATACGGAAGACGAACCCATGAAGAAGTGCGAAGAAATAAGCGGCAATACGAGTGTGATCAGCGGCTGTTATCACAAATGGTACCTTCTGAGCAGGGAGAACGACTATATGTATCCCGTCCTGATCAGTTCGCCGAAAGAAACGGTCGTCATCATCAGCGGCACAAACACTTACGAGTTTCATGAAAAATTCCAGACATTTGTCACCCGGATGGCGGCCAGATACGATATCAAGGCGAATTTCCGGGGATGAAATCAGACAGAAGGGCATACAGGTCCGTCCGTCATTGTTATAATCACGTTAGCAGAACAGCATGTACACAAATAAGAGGCGCGTATGAGCAGGGGACAATACCAGAAGGAAAACCAGCAGAACAACGATCTGTTTGAAGAATATCTCAATGATTTGCCGGATGACGAAATGAAAGTCAGTTCCCGGGTGGAACAGGACGTTCAGCAGATCGTGAGTGAAAAGAAACAGAAAAAACAGCACCGGGCTGTCTACATCAGCGGGACTGTCATCGCTGTGTGCCTGGCGCTGGGTCTCAATCTGTATCTTGGCTCCATCGCCAGACAAGAACCGGCTGAACCGGACCCTGTTCCGGTGTTCACGCCGGATTACAAGAATCCGACGCTGACGCCGACCAGTGATTACAACCGGATGGTCATCGACGCCCACAGCAATCAGAACAGCGAAGGCGTTCTCGGCACCGATCTGCGGGTTCCGGAAATGATGGTCAAGGATGATTATTACCGTCTGCCGGTGCCGCTTTCCCGGTTTTTGCTGAATGGCTGGCGCATCGGCCAGCAGGTGATCGAAAGCCAGACCGAAGACGGGTTCTACCGGATTCACTATACGCTGACCTATCTGGACAACTCCACCACGCTGGAGGTCACTGCCGTCAAACCGGTCAGCAACGACGTGCCTTCATTTGTCATTGTCACCGGCATCAAGGACACCGGCGGCCTTGTCGAGCTGCCGCAGAGCATCCGCGGCGGCATGTCAGAAGATGATCTTCTGAATCTCCTGAACGATTCCGGCATCATCAGTACCACAGTCGAAGGCGGCAATGCGGAAAAGACAGCGACGGTGAACAACGCCGTCGATATGTTCTATTTCCAGAGTTATCATATCGATTTTGATCTTAACGAAGGAACGATCAGCACGATCACACTGACCGTTGAATGAAAAGGAAAGCCCGCGGTTATTAAGGCCGCAGGCTTTTTTCGTATTCAGGATTTGCGGTAATTCTTCCGGTAGACGACACCAAGCAGGGTCGCGATCAGGTAGGTGGCAAATGCCAGGATGAACGGAAGCTTCGCGCCTCTGGCATAGATCAGACCGGCAAACAGAGCGCCGAAGATGCCGCCGAAGGAATTCATCGACGTATAGAAACCCATGACAGCGTTGGAATTCGTCTTGTCGGACCGGGCGGACGCCAGCATCTGCAAGAGCGGCAGCCGCAGTACCTGCACACTGCTGTAAATGATATATACGGCAATGAACACATAACGGGAAGGATCGAACAGCACCGTAGAAGTCAGTGCCGTGCAGGCGATCAGGATATACAGGAACGTCCGGTTGGTATCGGTCTTCTGCTGCAGATAAAGAGCGACCGTGCCGTTGAGCAGCAGGGTCAGGGTGGCGATGCCGGCTTTGAACATGCCGTTGTAGGCGGAAGACATGCCGTACTGGTCCTTGATGTAATAGTTGAAGCACTGTTCGTAGGAATTCTGGCCGATGGCGGAGATGGCCGTGATCAGGAAGATCAGTGCCAGCATCGGTGTCATGAAGCTTCTCGCGCCGAGAATGGCGGCGAAGGGATTGACGTCCTTCAGCTGCAGGGCATGGTCCGGTTTGACCTTATAGGGCGTGTCGTCCTCACACAGCAGATTGCACAGGAAGCCGCTGAGGGCAAGACAGATGACCTGCAGGATAAACGCCGTTTCGACGGAAATCAGACCCAGCATGCCGCCGATAAAGTAGCCGATGGCACTGCCGACATTCTGGATCGTTGTCAGATAGACCAGATTCTTGCCGCGGCTTGAGGTATCCTCGCCGCACAGGTTGACGATATAGTTGGCCATCGAGACAAAGCAGCCGCCGGTGAAGACACCGGCGAACATACGGCCGAGAACGACCGTCAGTTCACTCTGCGCCATGCCGAAGACGATCTGGCCGGCCGCGTAGCCGCTGCAGCATATCAGCATGATCCGCTTCGTCGGCATATAGGAGCACAGTTTTCCCCAGAGCGGCGAAAACAGGAAGTACATCGTCATCATCGCCGCTAAGGCGACCCCGAACATCGAGGAATCAAGATTTCTTTCCACGATCAGGGTCGGTGTGACCGGATGGGCGAAGCTGGCCGCCACATTGAACAGGAAAGAGATCAGGAAAAAGATCAGAAACCGGTTTTTCGTTTTTTCAGACATGGCTCAATCATACACCCGCAGCGCATGGAAAGTGTATAAAATTACCCGGATCGGCCGGAAACATGTTATTTTGAAATCGGAGGAAGGCATATGAAGCGAAAATTGCTGTACGGACTGTTCTCATGTATTCTGTTTCTGTCCATGACGGTTTTCGTCAGGGCCAATTCGGCTCTGACAAACTGGAACGGCACCGACGCGGCCGGTATTCTCACAGCGGATGAAGACTGTCCGATCGTTGTCGAGCATGAAACACTGACCTTTACCCTGAGTGACGGAGGAAAAACAGCCGACCGGTTCGCGGCGGAATATACCTTTCATAATCCGTCCGATCTGCAGATCGAGGCGGAACTCTCTTTCCCGTTCGGCGGCGCGCCCGGTTATTACCGTTCGGAAGGTCCGTATGACGATACCAGCCTGTATCATGTTTTTCTCAATGGCGAAGAGATCACACCGCAGGTTCGCTATACCTATATTGATTACCGGCAGTTTGATGTTGAAAAGGACCTGAAGCTGCTGCAGGATACTTACCGCGAAGATCCGTTTTTTCATCCCGATCTTTCGGTCTATGAATACCGGCTTCATTTTGAAACGGATCCGGACATACTCGATCAGGGTTTTTACATCAATGCCAGAGCCGATCTGAAAAACAGCCCGGAACAGGTACGCTATCTGTTTGACACCGACAGAGGCGGCTATCAGACCGGAACCGACGGCTGCCGCATCATGATCAGTCTGGACGAGGCTGTTCAGGACGTTATGCTGTATACCTTCGGCGAAGAAGTCCAACTTGCCTGGTCCTATCAGACAACCGAGAAAGAGGGAAAAGAAACAGACGGCAGCTGTCAGATGGAAAAAGTGCGGCAGCTGACCTATGAAGAATTCCTGCGTGAGAAACAGACAGAAGAAGAGATCCTGCCCATCGATTACTACAACGCCGTGACGGATTACTTCAATCTCGAAGATACCGGGAAGATCTTTCTGCCGCGGCTCGAATACATGGAACAGCGGCTGATGAAATGGTTCCGCTACACCCTGACATTCGCCCCGGGCGAGACGCTGAGAAATACGGTCGAAGCGCCGTCCTATCCGTATATCGACGCGGGTTATGAAGATGAGGTATACGGCTACCGTTATCTTCTCTCACCGGCTTCCACCTGGCGCGAATTCAAAGGCCTGCAGGTCAATGTCGTCAGCGGCTGGGAAATGCTGAAAAGCACACCGGCCGGCTTTGAAAAGACGGAAACAGGCTATACGGCTGTCTTTGATCATCTGCCGGAAGAAGAACTGTATTTCGAAATGTGTCGGGTTGCCGACCCGAAAAGAAAAGCGAATTCAGCCGTCATACTGATTCTGGTCATTCTCGGCTTCTCGCTTCTGCTGTTTTTACTGCTCTGCTTCCTGGTTTATAAACTGCTGAAATTCCTGTTTGGCAAGAAACAATAAAAAAGAAACTGTGCGGCCGCACAGTTTTTTAAGAAACCGGTCAGTGGAGAAACACCAGGCTGAGGGCGATCAGAATCTGGCCGATATAGTACAGAGACAGATTCGTTACCCGCAGAACGAACTTCTGCTCAGGACCGAAGGTGTTGAGGATCAGGACGATGTCACTGATCAGAAACAGCAGGGCACCGGCGGCGAAGATCGTCCGGAAAGTGTCCGGCGCGAAAATCAGATTGCCGATAGCCACGACGTTAAGCAGGACAATGGCGCCGATATAGAATATCCCGAAGATCTTGAATGCTCGTTTCGCCTCGATTTTCGTGAAGATCCATTTCATTAACAGAGCGGTCAGCACCAGGGCGATGATCACATAGGTGAAGCGGTGCTGCGCCAGCGGCATGACTGCCATCAGATAGGCGATATGGCCGCTCAGAAAGACGAGGATGCCGACCAGGAAGACGAGCTGGCCTGCTTCTTTCAGAACAAAGCGCAGGTTCAGCAGTACGTCGGCAACGCACCCCAGCATCAGACCAGCCGTAATCAGCCGGCTCATCGACGAACCGTCGGATATCGATAAGCCGAAGACGACAAAGCAGAGAGACGCCAGTCCTTTCAGAATGACGGCGGCTGTGTAGTTTTCCTGTTTCTCCTGGAAGATAAAAAGGGCAGCGAGAATAAGACAAAAGGGTATAAGATAATACATGATCTGCCTCCTTGGAATCATCTCCTGATTCCATTATAAATTCAGACATATCCAGAAGACAAAAAAATGTGCAGGATATGAGCAGATTCAGCAGACAGCAGAGCAGACAAATGAAAACAGTAACTGTGCAAAGGAAAAAGAAATTCGCATCCGCCTGGATGCCGTACTGGCTGATCACCGGCATTGCAAAAAACGACTTCAAGGCCCGCTTCGGCCTGCGGGAGGATCTGTGTACGCATGACGTCATGGGACAGCCCGTCAGCCGCATCGATATCGGGACCCTGGATGCCCTGGGAACCAGGATCGAAAACGGCAAAACAGTTGAACTGCATCTGGAGGATGACGTGTGCACCATTTTCGCTTCGACGATGGACGGCTCGCTTTCCAATGAAGTCATACTGGAAGATACCGGCACACAGCATCTGAGACTGACCACGAGAGGCGGCTTCAAAACCGTCAGTTATCCGTATTTTGAACAGGAGTGAAAAAGACATGACAGAAATGAAAATGATCGGACTGATCGGCGGCATGAGCTGGGAAAGCACCGTTACTTACTATCAGGTGATCAACGAAACCATCCGCCGTCAGCTTGGCGGCCTGCATTCCGCCCGTCTTCTGATCCACAGCATTGATTTCGCGCCAATCGCGGATGCCCAGGAAAAAGATGACTGGGATACCTGCGCGAAGGCAATGGAAGACGCCGCTGTTTCTCTGGAAAAGGGTGGCGCGGACATCATTCTGATCGGTGCCAACACGATGCATATCGCCGCCGGGGCAGTCGAGAAAGCGGTGAAGATCCCGCTGCTGCACATCGCCGAAGCGACCATCCTGCGCCTGCACCGTGATCATATTCACCGGATTGCGCTGCTGGGCACGAAATATACCATGTGCAAAGACTTTTATAAGCAGAAGCTTATTGACGCCGGCCTGGAAGTCATGATTCCGGAAGATGATATCGATACCGTCAATGACATCATTTATAACGAACTGTGCCTCGGCATCTGCCGCAAAGAATCCAAAGCGGAACTGCAGCGGATCATCCGTGAGATGCAGGAAAGCGGCGCGGAAGGTGTCATTCTCGGCTGCACGGAACTGGGCCTGCTGGTCCATCAGAGTGACTGCGAGATACCGGTCTACGACACGACGCTGATCCATGGCGAAGAAGCGGCTCTCTTCTCGATCGGCAGAGATTCCTGAGAAAAGCATTGAATACATAAAGAAAACAGCCGCTGGCTGTTTTCATATTCCGCTGTCATGGATCGCCGGATAGTTGTCTTCATAATGGCGGCACAGTTCAATAAACCGGATCGCCGCGGAAGTCAGATGCTTGCGGCGGTGATAGATAATACTGAAATATCTTGTCAGATTCATACCGGCAAAGGAAAGGGGAATGATCTTCCCGCTTAAGAGGGCGTCGGCCGCAAGACGGCTGGGAAGGACCGCCACACCCAGTCCTTTGGCAGCCGCGTTGATCAGCGCGGTCGTACTGTGGGCTTCCCATACCGGAACCGGTGAAAACCCTGCCATGTCAGCCGCATGATCAAACGTTTCTCTGGCGCCGCTGCCTTTTTCCCTGAGCAGATAAGGAAGCCGGCGGTATTCTTCCATGCCGAGAACCTGGCCGCTTGCAAAGCCGTAATCCGCCGCGCATACCGGAATCAGGGAATCGGTCATAAAGGGTTCGGAATCGATCAGCGGCGACATGACGGCGCCTTCCTTTAAGGCGATATCCAGTTCGTTGTTCAGCAGTTTTTCTTCCAGAACATCACCTGGGGCTACCAGGATATGGGTCTGGACCTCGGGAATCAGCCGGCTGAATGTCTTGATGTAGTCAGGCAGAAGAACCGAACCGATGGTCATGGACGCGCCGATCCGGATGGGACCGATGCTGTCGGCTTTTTTCATACTGCCTTCCATGTCATCCATCAGTTCCACCATACTCTGGGCATATTCTTTTAGACGCATTCCCGCTTCGGTGATCTGCAGTCTTCTGCCAAGCCGTTCAAACAGCATGATCCCGTAATGATCTTCCAGTTCTTTAATCGCGGTGCTGACGGCCGGCTGGGCGATGTGCAGCTTTTCGGCCGCCTTCGTCATGTTGCAGCCGGAATCACAGACGGCGAGAAAGATTTCAATGTGACGGATCGTCATATAAACTCCTTATAATGATATACTTATGATAAATATATAATAATACTATTTTCATTATAAACGAAAAGACACTAAGATATTTCTGTAAAAGGAGTAACGTCAGCGATGGAAAAAACGGAAAAACCAGGAAAACTGAATCAGTTTCTGAAACTGTTCACATCATCTTTTATGCTCAGTGCCTGCACGTTCGGCGGCGGGTTTGTCATCATCCCGTTAATGAAAAAGAAATTCGTCGATGAACTGCATTATATCGACGAAGATGAAATGCTCGACCTGACAGCGATCGCCCAGTCTTCACCAGGTGCCATAGCGGTAAATGCCGCGACGCTTGTCGGATACAGGGTCGGCGGTCTTGCCGGGGCAATCGTTTCCCTGACAGCGACCGTGCTTCCGCCGCTGATCATCATCTCGGTGATTTCATCCTTCTATCAGGCTTTCCGTGACAATATCTATGTCAGCTATGCCATGAGCGGTATGCTGGCAGGTGTCGCGGCGGTCATCACGGATGTCGTACTGCGGATGGGAACAGACCTGGTGCGCAGCCGGAAGGCGGTGCCTGTCATCATGATGCTTCTCAGTTTCATTGCCGTCCGTTATTTCCATCTCAATATCATTATGGTCATTCTGATCTGCGGCTGTATCGGCGCCCTGCAGATATGGACTTCCAGCAGAGCCGAAAAGGAAAGGGGATTCTGATGATTTATCTTGAACTGTTTCTGAGCTTTATGAAAATCGGTCTCTTCTCGATCGGCGGCGGATATGCGGCGATGCCGCTGATCCAGGCGCAGGCGGTTGATATCCACGGCTGGCTGACCATGACGCAGTTCGCAGATCTGATGACGATCGCGGAAATGACACCTGGTCCGATTGCCGTCAATTCCGCTACTTTCGTCGGTATTCAGACAGCCGGTATACCCGGTGCCCTGGTCGCGACGGCCGGCTGTGTGCTCCCCGGCAGTCTGATCGTTCTGCTGCTGGCGTATCTGTATTACCGCTACCGCGGCCTGTCCTATATCCAGGGAGTGCTCCTCGGACTCCGGCCGGCTGTGATCGCGATGATCGCTTCCGCCGGTCTGTCTCTGATCATTTTGAGCGTATACGGGCAGAGAGCACTGCCGGCTGATCTGACGGCCGTGCAGTGGATTCCGCTTCTGATCTTTGTCGCAGCGCTGACGGTCCTGCGTCTGAAAAAACCGGATCCCATCAAGGTGATGGCTGCTGCCGGCGTCGCAGGCATTGTACTGCTGAGCATATTCTGATGCAGGCAAAGCCCGGCGATCTGAACCAAGAGACAATAAAAATGCATTCCTGATGCGAAGGAATGCATTTTCAGTTGTTTTTCTGGATGTCTTCCGGATAGACGATGCTGGTTCCGGGATTGTTTTTCTGATACAGAACGGGAACCTGGCAGCCGATATACTGACGATCCTCGTCCAGCATCTTTTCCAGTTCAGGCTCACAGCCTTCCGTGTAGTCGCCATAGTGCCGCAAAGTGCAGACGGCGGTATGTGTATGGCCGCTCTGTCCGGAATTGAAGACGATGTCAGCGACCGTATAGGGATCACCCGTCGGATCGAGCAGCCGGACATTTCTGATCGTGCCGAGGGTCTCGGCAAAGCCGGCGATATGATACATCCTCACGGCCATATAGAATACCGGCAGCAGAGCCAGAAGACCGAGCACTTTCAGCCATGGCCAGAAGATGGACAGCAGCAGCGGCAGCAGGGCCAGTGCGGCTGAGAGGGTCAGACAGCGCCGTGCCGTGCGGACGAACAGTCTGTTTTTGTATTCAGACATACGGTTCAGAAGAAGAGTCCTTTCTTTTTCCGGGCATAGAATGGATTTCCATCGGCTGCTCTTTTACCGAAACTGTCACTGTAGGAAATCATATCGATGTACATGCCTTTGTCAAGATGCCCTCTGGCGGCTTTTGAGAGAGCCTCGAAGAGCGGTGTTTTATCGCCTTTGTGATCAACGATCAGCAGCCAGCTTTTTTCGTCTTCCTTGATCATCAGCTTCAGCCACATGTTTCGGATCTCCGGATAGTTTTCCGCGGTGCTCCGTAACGCGTCCTTCAGCGGTTTGGGATCCTCAGCCGGATCGCCAAGCATCACTTTCGTGTCTTTTTCGACCTGATGTTCGGTATGTCCGGAAGTCTTAAGCTCCTTGTGCTCATGAAAGCGCCGCAGGGTTTCCTTATTGAAAGCGAGATTGTCGGAGAAGGGATTGATCACCGCACCGGCGTCGACATTCTGCAGCAGAGCCCATAAATCGTCAAATGACACGACGAAGGTCTGGATGTTTTTCTTCATGTCATCCGGACATCTGGCGATCTCCTGCCAGTCGGTAAACAGCGGATAGTATTTTGCTCCGTCACCCGCCGTCAGAACGGTCACGTTGAAGCGGCCGTCTTTTTTGATGACAGCGGCGTTCGGACCCGTTTTTTCAATAAACTTTTCATCGATCTGCACCGGCAGCAGAAGCCGGGCGTTCTCCACAAATTCTTCGGCGACAGCGTTGATTCTGTCGCTCTTTTCCTCGCGGTTTTCCGCGGGTGTTTCATTGTATTTCTTCAGCAGGGAAGACAATACGGGATTTTTGACAGGTTCACTCATAGTCGTTTCCTTCTTCTCTCCCATATGTTACTGCATTCGTCCGCCGCATGCACGCTCCTTGTATGTATTTTCTGCTCTGTTATGATGGAAGAAAAGAAAGTGAGAACAGGATGGAATACAATAGACACACACAATATCTTCTCGATGTCACGCAGCGGCTGCTGGCCGTCGATTCACCAACCGGCTTTACCAATGCCGTATCAAAGGCTGCCTTACAGGAATTCACGGATCTCGGTCTGAGGGCGGAAATCACCCGGAAAGGCTGCGTTCTCTGCGACCTGGGCGGCGAAGGCCGGCCGCTGATCGTTACCGCTCACCTTGACACGCTTGGCGGCATCGTCGCGGAAGTCAAAGCCAACGGACGCCTGAAGCTGTCCAACCTAGGCGGTATGAAGGCCGTCAACTGCGAAACGGAAAATGTCCGCATCTATGCCCGCAACGGTAAGGTATACGACGGCTGTCTGCAGCTCAACGATCCTTCCGTCCACGTCAATCCGAAATCAGCAACGGAAGAACGAAACTTCGACACGACGGAAATCGTCATCGACGAAGACGTCCACAGCAAGGAAGACACGCTGGCGCTGGGGATCACCAACGGCTGCTTTGTCTGCTTTGATCCGCGCACGGTCATTACCGAATCCGGCTATCTGAAGTCCCGTTATCTGGATGACAAGCTGGCTGCCGGCATTCTTTTCGCCCTGGCGAAGAAAGTCAGCGAAGGAACGCTCCGTCTGAAGCGCAAAGTATATCTGTTCCTGACAACGTATGAAGAAGTCGGCCACGGCGGCCAGGGCGGCCTTCCGGCTGATGCGGAAGAGATCCTGGCGGTCGATATGGGATGTGTCGGCCTCGGTCTTGAGGGAAGTGAGAGAAAAGTTTCCATCTGCGCCAAGGATGCCCATGGTCCCTATGACTACGACGTTACCAGTGAACTGGTGCGGCTGGCTGAAGAAAACGGTCTGCAGTACGCGGTCGATATCTATCTCAGCTACAGCTCGGATGCCCAGGCGGCCGTCAATGCCGGCAGCGATATGAAACATGCTCTGATCGGTCCGGGTGTCTACGCATCACACGGCTATGAAAGAAGCCACGTGGAAGGCGCCGAAAACACCCTGGCACTTCTGGAAGCGTATCTTTCGTGAAGAAAGAATAACGTTTATAACCGGCGCGCGTTGTACAAAGAAACGTGAAAAACGTATAATGAGGGCAGAACGGAAAGGAAGGCCGGACATGAAAAAAAGAAATCGGCGGATCGCTGCTATGATGAGTTTCGGCATAATGCTCAGCGGCTGCTCTGCCAGCCAGGAAGAAACCGGCACGGTTCCTGAAGATCTCGAGTTCACCAAAACGATGGTCATGAATGTCGAGATGGAACTGCCTCCGTTAGTTCCGGTCTCCTACGGTGATGACGATTATGAGGATGATGGAGATGCGACAGTACTGAATACTGAGTCTGCTTTCATCAGTATGGTTTACCTAAACACGGATCTGGCTGTCTACCGCACGGATTTCGAAGATGACATGACAGGCTATGAAAAAGGCGTGTATACATCAGCCGAGAATATGCTTTCCGCTGTCAGTGACGATCTGATCGAGGGCGAGCGGATCGAGGATGTTACCATCGACGGTCATGACGCATTCTGCTATTATGCGAGGATACCTGATCCGGATGATAAAAACAGTGATTTACAGACATATAACTATCTTGTCCTGATTGACCGTCATGTCTATAATTTCTACTTCGAGGCATCGCTTCCGCAGTCAGAAGTGGAAAATCTGAAAGCCCTGGTCGAACGCATTGTGAATTCCATCCGGATCCTGCCGGTGGATGATTCGTCCGAAACTGAGGAAACAGAAGCAAAATCCTGATCTTTCCGACCCAGAAAAAAAGCTCATACACACGTGTATGAGTTTTTTCTTGTTCTGTTTACTGTTCCGGCAGCGGCTGTTCGGCCGGCGGGGTTTCCTCGTCGTAAACCGGAACCAGTCTGGCGATCGGCATGCGAACACCGGTTGAGGCAAGGGTGCCGATACCGGCATAATAAGTGCCGAGGGAAACCAGATGCGGCAGGAATTCCGTGCTGATCCTGAGAACGTTGGTGGCGATCAGCAGTATGCCGCCGAGCAGAAGCAGGATCGAACCGGCAAAGCACCGGCGCGGCAGCGGGAAGGAACAGACGACCATATACAGAGCGCTGAGCAGATAGCCGAAGGCGAGCAGACGGTCAGCCTGGAAATTTCCTTCCAGGCCCATGGTGACACCGAAGGAAACGGCGGCCAGGATAATAAAGATCTTATACTGTTGCCAGTCCGGCTTTTCTACCTGGCAGTAGGCGTAGACCAGCAGGCCGTAACAGGACATATGGAAGATGGTGCCGATACGGAGGTTGACACGCGTCGTCACGTCTGCGATACACAGCGCCGCCAGGGAAATGACAATCATCATGTTCAGCTTTGTCTTATGATTCTTATAGCCGATCCAGGCAACCAGGACAGACAGAAGTCCGATCAGTCCCTTGAAAACCAGATGAATCAGCAGATCTTCCGGATACAGGACGGCGAAGAATTCCTCGATGACGAAGAGTGAGAACATGAAGAAGAAGCAGAACAGTGGCAGAGAATGGAATTTCTCGTCCGGCTTGATCCAGCCGATCTTCTTCAGCCAGTTGAAACGGAAGCGGGTGACCAGCCAGACGATCTGGTACATCAGGATCGAAACGGCTATGATAACCGCCGCGATCACCAGCATCATGATCGTGCGCCAGGTCAGGTTCAGCATATTGTGACGTTCCGCCGCGATGACGGTGGAAGTGTCGAGATATTCATCCGATTCGTAAATGATGACGGCGGAAGAATCTTCCGGTTTTGAAGAGAGAACCTGTCCGTCGGTTGTCAGCGTCATGGAAATGGTATCTTCATCATCCAGAAAATAGTAGTTTCTGATCGTGTGCTCCGGGGAGTGATGTCCGACCCGGTAGGCTGCGTTGGTCAGACCCATGAGAATGATTTCATCACTGTATGCCGTAACGTCCAGCTGATATTCTTTGTCGTTGGGAATCTGAGCGGTAATACCGTCATCTGACTGCAGCAGATAGACGTTCTGGTCAAGCGAGGAAGGATCGAGGTCATCGATCTTTTCGACCAGCTGACCGTCCCGGTACAGTTCCACGGCCAGGCTGCCGTTCGAATGATCCAGGTATATGTATTGGAAGGTATCCTGCTCGGAGTAGAGATTTTCACCGCGGTCGGCCGAGAAGACCCACGAGATATACAGTTCCGGCGTATGCGCCTGGGCCATATTGGAAGACAGGGAAGCTTCCTTTTTCCATTTCCGCTGGGCGTTCCTGTTCGTGGCGGAATCGATCAGCAGATAAGTCATGTAGTTCAGCAGGGAATTCGCCTCGTGGCGGACGTCCTTGTCCATCAGCAGCGGTTCGGACGCGATGCTCAGAATACGGGCGAGAATATTGATCGGTGAACGGTCGGCCCAGAGATGGATCAGTTCATCCTGCAGGGCGAGGCGGTATGTCTTGGCATCCGGCACGATCTTCAGGAAGTAGTCCAGGATATTGCGGATATGCTTGTCCATATCCGGATTGACCCAGTAATCGATGCCGGTGATTTCCTTGTAGACGGCATTGGCTTTCAGACGTTTCTCCTGAAAGTCGGAATCCGTTTCAAGGGAAGGCGTGGAATACGTCACACCGTAACGGTCATAGCCCCAGTCCGCGAAAGGAACCAGCGGCACCGGATCGGTCTTGCCGACGATGTTGTAGATATTCTGATACTGTCCGCTTTTCGGATCACGGGTGGTCCGCGGCGTCGCGAAGGTATAGGCGAAGACGTTGCTTTCACCAAGCAGATCGGAATCGCTCAGCCATGCGGCGGTAATATTGGAAACGGCAGCCGCCCGGGAGAAGCCGGTGATCCAGACTTTGATCGGTCCGGAAAGGTGATGGCTGGAAATATAACCGAACACCCGGTCATAGATCAGCCGGGAAGAACGCTGGAATCCATCATGCAGTTCTTCGTTTTCGTAATCGTCACCGAGAATGCTGAAATTGGATTCCCATTCATCAAGATACCCCTGGCCGCAGACGCCGATGGCGATCAGTTCAAAGGCATCGTCACCTTCACCGATCTTCTGATGGCCCATGACAGTGGAAACCGTGTAAATGCTCGGATTCTTGTCATAATCGTCACTCTGCATCTCAACGAAGCCGGCCTGATCCAGAAAGGAAATGGCACTGGCGTCAGCCGAGCGGTTCGGATCGGAATACTTATTGCTGGGCCGGAAGGAAGCCACCGCGAAACCGAGCGACAGCTTGGCCAGATCATGGTTGTAGATATGGGCGTCCGCATCGAACCATCTCGCGTTGAAAGGCACCTTCAGGGTATTGTCATGCTGGGAGGTCATGACGTAATAGGTCGCATTCAGTTCAATTGTGCCGTCCTCATATTCATTTTCATCCGCTTTGACGCGAAGCACGGATGTCATCAGCATCAGCATGCAGAAAAAAAATATGGACAGTTGTCTAATCATTTTCTTCATAATAATCATTCTAACAGCATTCTATTCAAATGGTTCAGTTTTCCGAGATCCAATTTGCAGATCGGCAATGTCGTCGAGGGAAATCTTCTGGCCATCGCCGGTGATCAGGAGGCGATGGATGAGATCCAGCCGCCGGATCCGGACGGTTTCCGTCAGATAGCGGCCGCCACTTTTCTTTTCGTCCGCCACGAAGCGGGTCAGTGTCACTTCCGGCCGCTCTTTGATATGCGGCATGAGAAGGGCGAATTTCTGATTCAGCTGGGCCAGTTCCTCTTCGCTCAGCACCGTTTTTTCGTCGGTCAGCCGGGCGGTTTCCTTCACCGCGTCATCGTAGCCGCTCAGGGCGGCGAAAGGTGAGAACTGAGCTGCCCGCTCGAGCAGGCTCATGCGGGGATGGGAAGCGGATTCCGGATGCGGCAGGGCAATGATATCGTCATATTCATGTATGTCTTTCATCCCTTATGCCCTCCGATCTGCATGTTTCTTTCCTTGCCGGTGGCGCCGTCTTCCAGACTGGTGCCTTTCAGCACGGCGTTCTTGCCGAACTTCTGACGGATGCCGACCATCGCCTGCTGGATCTTTTCGTCTTTCGCGAGTTCCTTTTCTTCCTCTTCATGCGATACGGCCGGTGTCTGGAACAGATCAAACTGCTCGATGACCGTCTGGTTTTTCACGCTGCCTTTTGGACGGACATTGCCAAGGTTCAGATAGAAGCGGCGGACCATCAGTGACGGATCCACGTGCTCGTCATAGATCTTCAGAAAAGCGTCCGTGATGAGACGGGAGCTGTCCGTATAACGGGTCAGGCGCACGTTTCCGGAAGCGGCTTTCGGCATGCGGCGGCCATACCAGTCACTGGCATAGTCACCGTGATAATTCTCGATGCCGACGGTGCCGTCATAGCCGACGCTCATCGCCACGGCATTGCATACCAGGCCTTTTTCCGTCATCTGCAGACAGAGACTGTCAGCCATTTCCCGGACGATGATCCTGCCTTTTTCAAAAGGATAGGGACCGGCCAGCACCTGACCGTTTGTCAGCGAATGGTTTTCCGGAACATAGGCTTTGATGGCTTCCATGGTACAGGGTTCATATCCCCATGCGTGATCGATGATCAGTTCGGCATTGACGCCGAATTCTTTGTACAGCAGGTCTTCTTTCCGCAGTGAAAAACGGGCCAGATCACCCATGGTCCGGATGCCGTATTGATCGAGCCGGCGGGCAATGCCTTTGCCGATGCGCCAGAAATCGGTCAGCGGCTGATGGTTCCACAGTTGCCGGCGGTAACTCATCTCGTCCAGTTCGGCGATGCGCACGCCGTCCTGATCGGCCGGAATATGCTTGGCCACGATATCCATGGCGACTTTGGCGAGATACAGATTGGTGCCGATACCGGTGGTGGCGGTGATGCCGGTCGTGCTGAGAACGTCGCGGATCATGGTCATCGCCAGCTGATGACCGCTCATCCGGTAAGTCTTCAGATATTTTGTCGCATCGATGAACACTTCGTCGATGGAATAGACATGGATGTCTTCCGGAGCGATGTATTTCAGATAGATCTGATAGATCTTCGTGCTGTAGTCCATATAAAAAGCCATCCGCGGCACGGCTGTGACATAGCTCAGGGCAAGATCCCGGTTCTTTTTCAGATCCGGATCATGAAAGGAACTGCCGTTCAGTCTGCCCCGGGAAGAATTCCTCTGCCGCTGCTGATTGATCTCCTTGACTTTTTGTTCCACCTCGAAAAGACGCGGCCGGCCGCTGATGCCGTAAGCTTTCAGGGAAGGGGATACGGCCAGACAGATCGTCTTGCTGGAACGGCTCTCGTCGGCGACTACCAGATTGGTCGTCAAAGGATCCAGATGACGCTCCACGCATTCCACCGAAGCGTAAAAGGATTTCAGATCGATCGCGATGTAAGTGCGCTGTTCATTCATGCAGTAATACTCTCAAGCCAAGTATAGCAGATTAAAAGGTATTCAAAAGAAACGGTATCTGTGGTTTAATGGAATGCTGTACGTAGTGCAGCAGGAGGAACAGAAATGAAAAAGTTAACAGCATTGCTTACCGCCGTTCTTCTGACTTTCAGTCTGACGGCATGTAAAACGGATACAGCGGCAGCTCCAGCTGCTGATGACGGCCAGAATCCCGTCATGAATTTCGTCGGTGTCTATGAATGCGAGAGGGCATCCATCCTGGTCGAAGCCAAAGGCCAGAACGAAGCGGCATTCACCGTCAACTGGGGCAGCAGCGCATCGGAAAACACCGAATGGACAATGAGCGGCACCTTTGACGAAGAAGGTCTTTACGTATACTATTCCGACTGTGTCCGCCGTGATCTTGTCTACAACGAAGACGGCAGTATCAAGGAAGAAACGAAAGTCTATACCGGTGGTAAGGGTTCCATCATCTTCAAGGATGACGGCGCTCTGACTCTGACCTGGGACGATCAGGCGGAGCACGCGGCCGACGGCATGACGTTCACGTATCTTCTCAACAACTGAGCACTCTGTCACAGAGGGCATCCGAATGAAAATGACCGCGCGGTCATTTTTCTTTTTTCGTTACTGTTCGGACTCCGGCGATACCGGGAATTGAAGAAATGCAGTGAACACAGCCACTCTCTGTGGAAGTTCACTCGTTTTTTATGATTCTTCTTTCGGCCGCACTCCGACGACAGGCGCCGCTGAGGTCTTTGTGCTGGCTTCTCACGTCTGTATATGGTTTTTCCATACCGGCTTTTAACACTGGCTGTATGGCTTCACAAAGAAGATCGCTCATCATCCCTGCGTGCATATACTTGTGGATTAATTGAACGATTTCGTACAATAATTAGTATAGAAAAAGAGAAGGGATAATTATGGAAGACAAAAATAAAGTTCTTTCGCAGGAAGAAGAGGAAAAGGTTTCCGGCGGCGATTTTGATATAAATAATCCCAACCCGATCCTCAAAGTATTCTGCCACAACTGCGGTTCAGACAATCTTACCAAGGGTATGAAATTTGATTCCTATGGCAGAAAAATATACACGTATCGCTGCAATAACTGCGGCAAGCAATGGGAGAGCCTTCCCATGCCGATGAAGCCGGATCAGATTTAATTCACTGTACTGCTGACGCAGGAATGCGGAACAGCCTCAGTTCTGGGGCTGTTTTTTTATTCTGACAAATCAGAAGAAAAGAAAACCTACTTCCCGGAATGAGGAAGAAGAGCTTCTTCGGAAGGGTCAGCATGGATTACCCCCTCAATTGCATACTGTCCGGCGTATTTGTGAGACAGGTATTACAGACTGAGTTATCGTCATGGTCTGAAATGTAACTCTTTTTCTGCCGATCCTTTTGCGCAGTGCATTTTTTTGCCGTAACAGGGTATGATAATTATGATGACAATGCCAACTTTTTACATGCCGGTCGCTCTCTGTGAGGACGATCAAGAAAACATCACAGAAGAACTGCGGGCCGGCGGCGCGGCTGTTTTCAAACTGGCGCAATACGAGAAACAGATTACCTTCACAGACGACGAAAACCGGATCCGGGAAACGGCCCGCAAAAACATCACCCAGGACATCCGGCAGGCTCTCAAGGCGGGAAAGGACGCGGTCTTTGTGGGACCGGCTCTTTCCGCCTCGATGCGGAAAGACATTCTTGATCGGATCGGTCTGCCGGCGAAGACCTGCTGCATCCTGACAGCCAGACAGTATGCGAACTGTCTCACGTTCAATGCCAGCAGGAACGATCTGCGGCCGGAAAAAGAGATGAAGAAACGGTATCACCGGATCGACATCCCGCACAGTCATGAAGGCTGGGACGAGATCCGCATCGTCTATCCGGACCGCGACCAATACAGCCTCGGTGATCCGTTTGCCTTCGCGGAAAAACTGATGGATTTCCGGCAGGATAATCCTCATCATCTGGAAACACTCGGCGAGCATCTGCGGATGACCTATGACAATCTCAAAGGCGAAGCGGAGCTGCTGCGCCTGGCCGGTCTTATGCATGATTTCGGCAAAGTCAGCACCAAGGACTTTCATAACGGCCGCGGTGAGCCAACGGAAATCGCTCATTACTACAACCACGAGCATACCGGTGCCTATGATTCGCTGTTCTTTGATACCGCCGGATACGATCCGCTCCATCTCGCATTTCTGATCAACTATCATATGTTACCGCATGACTGGCGGCGGAATCACAGCGAAAAAGGGCTAAAGAAGAAGGAAAAACTCTGGGGAAAAGAACTGCTCGATGAGGTAATGCGTCTGGCCGAAGCGGATGACAGAGCCAAACGAAACAATGACTGAGTGAGGGAACGATGGGACTGTTTAAAAAGAAAAACACAACCGGGCAGATTTCTTCCGATGCCCGCTGCAGCCAGTGCCGCAGGCGCATCCGGAAGGGTGAGCGTTACTGCGTCCTGGACGGCCGGCTGTACTGTGAAAAATGCGGCCGGAAAAAAAGAGAGTGGGAAGCGATCGAATTCGCTCTGATCATGGAGGATGACGAATGATCTACACGGATATGACAAAAAAGGCGATCAGTCTGATGTATGAAGCCCACCGGGGACAGATGGACAAAGGCGGCTTCCCGTACTGCTTCCATCCGTTTCATGTCGCGGAAAGCATGGAAGATGAGATTTCCTGCACCTGCGCTTTGCTGCATGACGTCGTGGAAGACACGGATTACACTCTGCAGGATCTTGCTGAAATGGGCTTTCCGGAAGAAGTGACGGACGTACTGAAACTGCTGACGCATCAGGACGGTGTTCCGTATATGGATTACGTGAAGAACCTGTCCGTCAGCCCCGTTGCCCGCCGCGTCAAACTGTCTGACTTAAGACATAATTCCGACCTCAGCCGGCTCAGTCACGTCACGGAAGAGGACCTGCAGAGGATCGAAAAATACAGAGAAGCGATCGCTTTTCTGGAAAGCGTGAACGAATCCTGAAACATCGTTATCTGTAAGGGTGTTTCAGAAGCAAACCGGAAATGAGTTGTGCTATAATAAATTCAGATTCAAACGGGAGGATATCTCGTGGAACGTTTAAAGAATAATGCGGATTTGATCTTCATCGTTATTTTACTGATACTCGGACTGGCATCTGCTTTTTTCGCAGCCGGTTATTTTACATCGCCGGAGTTCACGGAAGGGACGCTTGCCTATCTGAATCAGAAACGCAACACGGTCATGGAGATCACCGCCGCTTCCACCGCAGCTTCCGCCGCCATATCACTGATTCCCGGTGACGCCGGTTCGGCGATCGCCGACAAGCTGGCGGATCTCAGCATGTACGCGCTGCTGGTGCTCTGTGCGATCTTCCTGGAAAAATACCTGGTGACGATAACCGGCAGTCTGGCTTTCAGGATCCTGATTCCGGCCGGCTGTCTGCTGGGCATTCTCTACTGCGCCAAATTCAAGAAACCGGTTTTGCGGCAGATGGCTGTCAAAGTCGCGGCGCTCGGTCTGGTGCTGTTCATGGTCGTTCCGGTCAGTGTGCAGACTTCCAAAAGCATCGAAGAAACATATCATGATTCCATCGAAATGACGATCGATCAGGCGAAGGAAAGTTCGGAACAGGTTGAAAACAACGCCAAGACCGAATCCGCCTGGGACTCTTTCGTGAATACGATCACCGGCGGCGTCTCAAGCGTTCTGTCCGGTTTCGAGAATGTCCTCAACAACTTCATCGAAGCGCTGGCCGTCATGATCGTGACATCGTTCCTGATCCCGATCATCGTCCTGATGTTCTTCTGGTGGGCGGTCAAAATGATCTTCCAGGCCGTGCCTGAGCCGATACGGGCTCAGCTGCCGGCACCGCCGCCTTCCTTCAAGAGTAAACAATAAGTTCTTTCATATTTTCCTTTCTTTGCTTTTGCCGGCACGCTGATACCCCAGCGTGCCGGCGCTTTTTTCCTGGTTGCTGAATGCCGTTTTGGATGACAGAATTACAGTATGGAATCTTACAACGAAACGACAGATTATCTGATCCTGGTCAATAAGCAGAATCCGATTCCGGATGACTGGTGGCAGCGGATCCGCACGGTCCACATCACCAACTCGCTCGGCATGGATGTGGAAACGGAAACCGCTGCGTATGAAGCATATCTGAACCTGAAGGAAGAACTGAAAAAGGACGGCATCGCCGTCGACCTTGATTCCGCCTTGCGGAGCCGAAAAACGCAGGAGCAGATCGCCGCTGACTTTACTGAGGAATACGGTGAGGAATATACCGCCAAGATCGTCGCTGTGCCGGGCTATTCCGAGCATCACACCGGTCTGGCTCTGGATCTGTATCTGAATATCGACGGGGAAGACGTCTACTTCAACTTTGAGATGATGGAATACGCGCCGGTCTGGGAAAAGATCCATCAGCGGATCACGGATCACGGTTTTATCCTGCGTTATCCGCAGGAAAGAGAACATATCACCGGCTATGTCTACGAGCCATGGCATATCCGCTATGTCGGAAAAGAGACAGCCCGTATCATCCACGATCAGAACCTGACTCTGGAAGAATACCTGAAAGGGGAAAGAGAATACGTGCCGCAGATCGATTACGGCCGCTCTTCCCTTTACACACAGGAAGAATTAAAAGAGATGGCGATTCTGATCAAATGCCGTTTCGCGGCCTGGCGCGGCTGTCATCTGCGCAGTCTGGCATATGCCGGGGACGGTGAAAAGACAGTTTTTGTCATGAAGTATGTAACCGACACGGACAGGGAAGAGAAAGAGGGCCGTTGGTTTTTACGGAAGACAACGAGAGGAGACTGGGTCATTGACCGCTGTCTTGCGTCCGAATGATCCGCAAAGAACCCGGCAGACATGCCCGCATAATGATAAAATGAAGACAGAATATCCGCATGTTTTCTGCAGTTTATAAAAGAATAAGAATAGAAAGGCTGAATTATGGCATTGCTGCATCTGAGTTTTACCAGTAAATATCTGGCGGCTCCGGCCGACATCAACGTGATCCTTCCCGATCTTCCTTACGGAACCGATCCGAAAGACTTCTACAAATCCGGCAAAAAATACAAAGTGCTCTGGCTTCTGCACGGCACCTTCGGTGACTACAGCGACTGGCTGCGCAAGTCCAATGTCGAACTGTACGCCTGTGAAAAACAGATTGCCGTCGTCATGTTTTCCGCCCAGAACAGCAATTACGTGGACTGGCGCGGTTTCGCCATGGGCTATCAGCCGTATTCCTTCTTCTTTGAAGAACTGATGCCGCTGGTTTACAGCTGGCTGCCAATCAGTGCGGCAAGGGAAGACAACTTTATCGCCGGTCTTTCCATGGGCGGCCGGGGAACCTGTGTCTACGCCTTCGCGCACCCGGAGAAATTCGCGGCGGCCTACAGCTTCTCGGCAGTTCCGAATCCGCTGAAGGAACCGGATCCCGCCAATCCGTTCGCGGCCCGCGAATACAACCTCATCAACAACTTCGGCGGCATGGACGGTTATCGGAAATCACCGCTGAATCTCTGGGACATCGTCAAAGAGAAGGCGGAAGAAAAAGCGGATCTGCCGAAGCTGTACTTTGCCTGCGGAGATCAGGATCCGATTGCCTACCAGTCCTTTCAAGACTTCCGCACCTTTGCGAAAGAAATCGGTCTTGACGCGAAGTTCTTTGAACTGCCGGGCTATTCGCATGAATGGCGTTTCTGGGATCTCTGTCTGCAGGATGCTCTGGCCCGCTTCGTTCCGGAAGAAGACAGAACACCGCTGTTTGATCCGTCAGAATAACAGATACCGTATCTCCGCACTCCTTTGTGACAGTCTTCTTACTGCCGTAAAGGAGTGTTTTTTCGTTGTTTCTTTTAGTAGAAATAATCACAGGATAAAGCGCTTTCATCGTATAATACAGGTATAGTGAAGGTGTTTTTTTATGTCTGAACATAAACAATATGATGTGATCTGCGCCGGTATTGCGACATGGGACACGCTTTTTACCGGCGTCGACAAAGACCTGATGGAAATTGACGGCATTCTCGCCAAAGGCTATTTCGCGGCCTCGGGAGGTGACGCTGTCAACGCGGCTATCAGTATGGCCCGGCTCGGTCTGAAGACCGCCGTCTGCGCGGCCATCGGCAAAGACAGTGCGGCACTGCTCGTCAAAGGCGAACTGGAACAGGACGGTGTGGACTGTTCGCATCTGTATGAAAGCGCCGATGTTTATACCGCTTCGCCGGTCCTGCTGATCGACAGTGAAGGGGAGCGACATATCATCCGGGTGCCGGACAACGGCAACCAGTTCTTTACCGAATCGATGGTCCGTGACGAACTGCTGGAAAACAGCCGCCATCTGCATCTCGCCAGTGCCAACGTGCTGCGTTCGCTGGACGGAAAACCGCTCGGCCGCCTGTTTGCCAGAGCGAAGGAAAAAGGACTGACGACTTCCCTGGACGCGTCCTATGACCGCAGCGGCAACTGGATGAAGAACATCGAAGACGCTCTGCAGAACTGTGACATTTTCATTCCCAGTCTGCAGGAAGCCGCCATCTATGCGGGCAGTGACGACCTGGATGAGATCTGCCGTTTCTTTTCCGCCTATCCGCTGAAGATCTTCGGCATCAAGCTCGGCGAAAAAGGAGTGCTGGTCACCGACTTCCATCAGACATGGAAACAGGCAAGTCTCTATCACGGCACACCGGTGGACACGACCGGCGCCGGTGACGCGTTTCTGGCCGGTTTTGTCAGCGCCTGGCTGAAAGGCTATGACATTCCTTCCTGCGCGGCGATCGGCAGTGCCCAGTCCTATTCCGTGCTGGGGGCGATCGGTGCCAACCGCAGCGCCGGCACATGGCAGGACGCCCTGCATCTTCTTGCCGCCTACGGCATCCCTTTACAGAAAAGAAAAGAGTGAGGATCTTTTATGAAAGAACTGCTGCATCATCTTCTGAAGCATATGGAACTCTCCGTCGGCCATGGTGAAAACTACTTCACGATGAGCCGCGGCAGTTTCCGCTACCGCCGGCTGATCCACTGGCGCCGCCGTCTGTACATGAGCGGTTATGAAGAAAACGAAAAGGGCTTCACCGTCACGTTTCATGACGGGCGGGACAAGGAAAACTATGTGATCGACATCACCCGCGAGAACGGCCGCTACGACGTGAAGATGCGTTCCCATCCGAGCCGTGTCAACCGTTTCTGGATCTCCTATCCATCCGATGCGGACGAGCATTTCTACGGCTGCGGCGAAACCTATTCGACGCTGGATCTGAAAGGGGAAAGAGTCCGTATCTTCGTGGCGGAACACCAGAATACCAGACGCATTACGAGAAAGCTGGTCCGTGACACGCTGATCGGTCATGATCCGGAAAAAGAACTGGCCTTTTTGGAATACGAATCCTATTATGTCCAGCCGACCTTCGTCTCATCACGAAAATACTATCTCCATGCCGATACGGTCAGCTATGCCGAATTTGACTTCAGCCGCAGGGACCGTGTCACCCTGATGTTTCAGGAGCGGCCTGTCTTCCATATGGAAGCAGGAAAGGATTTCACGGAAGTATCGGAAAAACTCGGCGCTCTGCTGGGCCATTACGGCAAACTGCCGGAGTGGCTGTATGACGGGGTCATCCTGGCGATTCAGGAGGGCACGGAAACCGTCGAAAGGAAAATCGATAAGGCTTTGGATGCCGGTGTGAAAGTCAATGCCGTATGGTCGCAGGACTGGTGCGGCTGCCGGCGGACCGGCTTTGGCTATCAGGTTATGTGGAACTGGGAATACGACCAGGAGCTCTATCATGATCTGCCGCAGAAAATCAGAGAATGGAAGGAAAAGGGTGTCCGTTTCCTTGGCTATATCAATCCTTTCATGGCCATTGAAAAGGACCTGTATAAATACGCCCATGAACACGGCTACTGTGTCAAAGATAAAAAAGGCGAGGATTATCTGGTGACGATCACGACCTTCCCGGCCGCGATGATCGACTTCACCAATCCTTCCGCCTATGACTGGTACAAGAGTCTGATCAAAGAAAACATGATCGGTATCGGCATGTCCGGCTGGATGGCCGACTTCGGTGAATATCTGCCGGTCGACTGTGTTCTCTACAACGGCAGTCCGAAACGCATGCATAACCAGTGGCCGGCCATCTGGGCGAAAATGAACCGGGAAGCCGTCGAGGAGTGTCAGGCGGAGAACGAAGTGTTCTTCTTCATGCGGGCCGGCTATACCGAAAGCGTCAGGAATGCTGCATGCATGTGGACCGGCGACCAGCATGTCGACTGGTCCAAGGACGACGGTCTTCCGTCCGTCATTCCCGCTTCGCTTTCCCTCGGTATGTGCGGCGAAGCCATTGTCCATTCCGACGCCGGCGGCTATACGACCGTCATGTCGATGACCCGCTCGAAAGAACTGCTGATGCGCTGGCAGGAGATGAATGTCTTCTCGCCGCTCTTCCGCATGCATGAAGGCAACCAGCCGTCCCGCAACGTCCAGTTTGACGCGGACGAAGAACTGCTTGCCCATCTGGCGAAGATGTCCCGCATCCATACCGCTCTGAAACCGTACCTGCTGCAGCTGGAAGAAGAGGCGCAGAAGGGAATCCCGATGATGCGGCCGATCTTCTACCATTACGACTGTCAGTATGACAATTATAAGGAATACATGCTGGGCCGGGATCTGCTTGTCGCCCCGATCCGCAAACAGGGAAGAACCGACCGCCATGTCATCCTGCCGGATGATACATGGATCGAACTGAACAGCGGCAGAGAATATGAAGGCGGCACTGTCCTGATCGAAGCGCCGATGGGAACGATTCCCGTCTTCTGCCGCAAAAACCATACACAGATCAGTGAAGAAACCCTTCAGGAAGTGATCAAGGAGATGAAATCATGAATCAGGGAAAGAAACACTCACTGCTGAGCAGAATGGCCTACGGCGCCGCGGATATCTACGGCGGCGGAGCCTTTGTCGTCATCAGCACATTCTACACGGTCTTTCTGACCAAGGCACAGGGCATGCCGGCGGCCATGGCCGGCACGATCCCGCTGATCGGCAAGGTATGGGACGCCGTCACCGACCCGATCATGGGCAATATCTGCGACCGGACGAAATCGAAGTTCGGAGCCAAGCGCTTCTATATTCTGGTCGGCTCGCTGCTGTCGGCTCTGACTTTCATCCTGATGTGGATCACCGCGCCGTTTGCGACGATGACATCGAAGTATGTGTTCTATGCGGCCATGTACATGCTGTTCAGCACCGGCTTCACCGTCGTCATGGTTCCTTACAACGGCCTGCTGCCGGATATGGTCGACGATTATACCGAACGTTCCCGCTACAGCAGCGTGCGTATGATGTTTTCGACCTTCGGTGCAATTCTAGCCGGTCTGATTCCGACCATCCTGATCAAGGACAACACCAATCCGACACCGTATCTGATCGTCGCTCTGATCTTCGGCGCGATCTTCACCGTTACGATTCTCTGGACGTTCTTCGGCACCTGGGAAAAGCAGAAGGAACCTGTCCGGGTACCGCTGAAAGACAGCTTCACCCAGTCCTTCACGGTGTACAAAAGCAAGGCATTCCGGATGTTCATCGCCATCTTCCTGCTCGGTCAGGGAGCGGCGGACTTTGTCACCGGACTTGCCGTATATTATGTCGACGACGTGCTGAACGCCTATGGCGGCGGCAACTTCACGATCCTGATGGGCGTGCTGCTGATCGCCCAGTTTGCCGGCACGATCATCTTCGGCCAGATCATGCAGAGAACTTCCAAGACATTCCCGATCCTGGTCGGCTTCCCAATCCGGATCGCGGCAACTCTGGCAATGCTGCTGTTCTCGCATGAAGGCGCCAATTTCACGATCATCCTGATCCTGTCCTTCATTGTCGGTCTCGGCATGGCGGCATCCTCCACCAGTATCTACGCGATCCTTTCCGACATGGCGGACGTCGACGAACTGATCACCTCGGTTTCCCGGCCCGGCACCTGCTCCGGTATGGCGACCTTCATCCGCAAGATCGCTACCGGTCTGTCTTCGGCTGTCATCGGTCTTCTGCTTGGCATGATCGGTTACGATGAAGTGGTTGCCAGCAGCGGCATGCGGCAGGCCGCCTCTGTCCAGCACGGCATTGCCTATATCTATATTTTCGTGCCGGTGCTGCTGATGGTTCTGACGATCCTTGTCGCGAAGAAGTATCCGCTGCAGAAAAAGGAATTTGAAATCATCAAGAAGGAAATCGCCCGCCGCAAGGGTGAGGAAGCTTCCGAAACGACCGCGGAAGAAAAGGCTGTCTGTGAGAATGTCACCGGCTTTGCCTTCGCAGATCTCTGGAACCGTGACAATGCGGTCAGACTGAAATAGAAAGCGTGAAATCATGAAAATCGGATTTATCGGCCTCGGCATCATGGGCGAGGCAATGTGCAGAAATATCGTTCGGAAAAACGAGGATCCTGTATATGTATTTGACTTCGTGCAGGAAAAAGTCGATCTGCTCGTCAAAGAGGGGGCCATTGCCTGCCTGAACAGCTGGGAAGTGGCAGAGAAAGCGGACATGATCATCACCATGGTTCCCAAGTCAGAGCACTCAAGAGCAGTCGTCAATGAGGTGCTGCCGGTATTGAGCGAAACGAAGATCTATGTGGATATGAGCACCATCGATCCCGACGTGTCGGTGGAACTCTCGGAAATGGTCAAAAAAACCGGTGCTGACTTCCTCGACGCTCCGGTCGTCAAATCACGGCCGGCGGCGGAAGCGGGAAAACTCGGCATCTATGTCGGCGGCAGCGAAGAAGGATATCAGAGGATCCTGCCGGTGCTTTCCTATATGGGCGAGAACATCATCCGTATGGGAGACAACGGCAAAGGCCTGATCATGAAGATCTGTCACAACGCCCTGGTTTCCCAGATCCAGAACGGCGTCAACGAAACAAGCGCGCTGGCGGCGAAGAACGGCATCGATATCCTGACCTACGCCGAAGCCATCAGCTACGGCGGCGGCCAGAACTTCTATCTCGATTCCAAGAAAAACGCCATTGCCAATGAAGACTACACGACAGCTTTCTCGATTGCCAATATGCACAAGGACGTTCATATCTGCCTGAACCTGGCAAAGCAGTCAGAACTGGCCATGCCGGGCGAAGAAAACGCCGCACGTGTGTATGACGAGGCGATGGAAAAGGGCTATGGTCCGGAAGATTTCTGCGCCACGATCAAAGTGGTAAAGGACAGAAAACCATGCTGAAACATCTCAACGAAGTCAACGGTCAGCTGATCCTCGACGTGCACGATCCCGCTTTTGCAAGCTATGGACGCATCGTCGAAGGCCATGACGTTTCCGGACTGGTGCGCTATATGAAAGATCATACGGACATTCCGGCAGACGGCAATGTCTATGTCGCTTCCGTCGCAGAGATGGAAGAGTTTCCCGTCAGAAAGGAAATCGAAGAGGTCTTCTACGGCGGCCTGCCGGTTCAGATCGGTTACTGCAACGGCCGCAATACGACCTACAACGGCTTTGAATATCACAAAGGCAGCGAGATCAACATCGCTGTCAGCGACTTCATGCTGGTGCTTGCCCACACCTGGCAGATCAGAAACAACACTATCCGGACAGAGGATGCCCAGGTCTTCTATGTACCGCAGGGAACCGTCATCGAAATGTTCCAGACGACCCTGCATCTGTCTCCCTGCCGGGTATGTGACGAAGGATTCAGAGATGTCGTCATCCTGCCCAAAGGCACCAACACACCGTTAAGCGAAGAAGAAAAGCAGCTGCGTGATCAGAGCGACGATCCAGAAGCACAGCTGCTCCTGCAGAAAAACAAATGGGTCCTTGCTCATCCGGAAAGAGAGCCGCTGATCCGGCAGGGTGCGCATCCCGGTCTGATCGGGGAAAACAGAGAACTGAAATACTGAGGAGGAAGAAGATGGAAAAGAAATTTCAGGCGGCCTATGTGCCGATCGGCGTGGGAACCTTCCACATGCCGTCCGCCCAGGCAATGTTCGATGCCTCCGCGAAACTGCTGAAAAGCATCTGTGAAGACACAGTTGTGCCGGAAGAGATGCTGCTGAATACGGATCTTCTGAATGCTTATCTGGATACCATTGATCCGGATCTGATCATTCTGCAGAACCTGACATTCGCCAATGCCGCATATGCTTCGGAAGTCCTGCACCGCTTCCATGACGTGCCGATCCTGTTATGGACGCTCAGGGAACCGGTCATCGACGGCGGCAGACTGCGGCTCAATGCCTTGACCGGCGCGTTCTCCGCCGCCAACACGATCCGTCATTTCCGGGCCCAGCCGTTCGAATACGTCTATGGCGCACCGGATGAAGAAAAGGTCAGGGATACGCTGACCAAGATGATCAAAGCGGCCCGGGTCCGTCAGGAAATGCAGTCCCTGAAAGTCTGTGCCATCGGCTACACGCCGCAGGGATTCGGTTTCGGCAGAGCCTTGGACAACGATCTTCTGTTTGTCTTCGGTGTCCGGCAGGACGCCATTGAGGCAAGGGAGCTGATCGAAACTGCCAAAGGCTTCAATGAAGCAGACGTCAAAGAGTACCTGAACGACGCGCAAAACCGCACCGTCGGACTGGATGAAACACCGGAAAAGAACCGCATGGACTTTGCCAGACTGTATAAGGCCTATGCGGAATTTGTCAGAAAAAACAACATCGGCGCAGTGGCTTCCAGATGCTGGCCGGACTTCTTCGTATCCTTCGGCACGCCGGTCTGTGCCGTGCTGGCCATGCTCAACGACCTCGGTGTCGCGGCCGCCTGCGAAGCGGATATGTACGGCGCCTTATCCATGTGGATGGGTATGAAACTCAGCGGCCGGAGTGTTTTCTTCGGTGATCCGGTATCGCTGGACGAAAAGGAAAACACCATTACCTTCTGGCACTGCGGTACGGCAGCCTGTTCACTGGCAAGAAAAGACACCGGTGCCTGCATCGGCGAACACTGCAACCGTCATATCGGCCCGACGATGGAATTCGGCTGTGAAGAAAGTGAGCATGCCACCATCTTCCGCATCGGCCGCAATCCGGACGGCACGTTCCGTTTCTTCATTACCGCCGGCAAGGCTCTTGACAGACCAAAGCAGTTCTTTGGAACTTCGGTCGTGATCGAGACGGAAGAAAGCAGTGAAAAAATCATTCACGAAGCAGTAAAGGCGGGCTGGGAGCCGCATTATGCCGTCATCTTTGACGATGTCGCGGACGAACTGGAAATGCTGGCCCACATGTTCGGCTGTGAAGTAACAAGATACTGATACAAAGCGGGAGAATCCCGCTTTTTTATTATCTATTGCTATAATGTCTGTATGAAACAG
Source organism: Solobacterium sp. (assembly GCA_017404505.1). Taxonomy (GTDB): domain Bacteria; phylum Bacillota_I; class Bacilli_A; order Erysipelotrichales; family Erysipelotrichaceae; genus Bulleidia. The sequence goes on from JAFRCE010000017.1 coordinate 55,248, forward strand.
ATCGACATACAGAAACTGACAGAAAGCTATGAAACCAGAATTCTGAAAGAAGAAGACATTGATGATATTCTCAGGATCCTGCGCGGCAATCCGCTGTTTTATGAATACACCACTGCCAGAGCGGAAAGGGAAGCTGTCAGGGAAGACATGCAGGCGCTGCCGCCCGGCCGGACGATGGCTGACAAGTATTACTTTGGCTTTTTCGAAAACGGCAGACTGATTGCCGTGATGGACCTGATCGACGGCTATCCGGATGAGGAAACCGCCTTTATCGGCTTCTTCATGATGGCAGCGGAAAAGCAGGGCAGAGGTGCCGGTTCCCGTCTCATCCAGGACGTATTGAAAGAACTGAAGCGCGGCGGCTTTGGCAAAGCGCGTCTCTGCATCAACAAAGGCAATCCCCAGTCTTCCCATTTCTGGCACAAAAACGGCTTTGTTCCGCTGAAAGAAGTCACAAGGGGTGAAGAAACCGTGATTCTTGCCGAGTGCAAATTATAGAAAAGAAAGAAGGATGAGTAAATGAAAACAGCCGTAACGTATTTTTCCGCTTCCGGCGTGACCGCCGGCAAAGCCAAAAAGATTGCTGAAATGATTCCTGCGGATCTCTATGAAATCAGACCCGCCGTGCCATACAGCCGCGCGGATCTGAACTGGCGTGATCCAAAAAGCCGCTCTTCACGGGAAATGAAGGATCCTGCTTCCCGTCCGGCTCTGGCTGAAACGGATCATGACTTCCGTGCTTATGACCGGGTGCTGATCGGTTTTCCGATCTGGTGGTATACCGCTCCGACCCTGATCAATACCTTTGTCGAAACATATGATCTGAGCGGCAAGGAAATCGTATTGTTCGCGACATCCGGCGGCAGCGGCATCGATAAAGCGGTGAAGGATTTTCAGACCGCCTATCCGCAGCTGAATATCAAAGGCGGCCGCCTGGTCAACGGCAGTGTGAAGGAACTGGCGGAATGAAGAAACTGACACTGTTCCTGACAGCCGCGGTTTCGCTGTTCCTCTTCAGCTGCGGGACAAAACCGGCTGACTCTGTCGCGGAAAACAAAGAAGCAGTGCCGGCGGAAAGCCAGCCGGCTGATACAGTAAAGGACGAGAAGCAGATCGCTGTCGTGTATTTTTCAGCGACCGGCCATACCCGGATGGCAGCCGGCCAGATCGCGGAACTGTGCGGCGCTGACCTGTTTGAGATCGTGCCGGCCGAACCATATGCTGAAGAGGATCTGAATTATCATGATGAAAGCACTCGTGCCACGCTTGAACAGAAAGATCCGGCCGCCCGTCCGGCCATCGCGTCGGGACCGTTTGACCTGTCGGAATATCAGGTGCTCGTTCTCGGCTATCCGATCTGGTGGGGTCAGGCGCCGCGTATTATGAATACGTTCGTCGAACAGTATGATTTCGGCGATCAGCTGATCATTCCGTTCTGTACGTCCGCCTCTTCACCGATCGCTGACAGCGCGGAGTATCTGCAGGAACTGTCAAAGGGCGGCCGCTGGCAAGCGGGGACGCGGTTTTCTGCGGCTGTTACGATGGAAGAATTGCAGGCCTGGCTGGAAACCGTCATGCCGTGAATTTATAATAAAAGCATGGAAAATCATGATATTGATCTGAAACTGGATCAGACAACCGAACATTATAAAATGAGCGATCTTACCGAAGACGAGCTGCAGTATGCCAGAACCTTCGCCCGGTCGATCGACGTAACCAACAAGGTCATGGTGCTGCAGTACGGAACGGAAGCCCAGCGCAAGGTTAAACGGCTTTCCGAATCCGCCCATCTCAATATTCCGGAAAACGATCTCAATGAGATCGAGATGCTGCTGAAAAGGATCATCCGGCAGCTGAACGAATTCGAGGACGAAGTCAAGCGCACCCGCAATATCACGATGCCTTCGGACAAAGCCCTGCAGCAGTTTAGGTCCCAGTATGATGCCTTTAATTCGAAACTCGGGGAATGCGCCCGGCGACTGGAGATCCTGCGCAGTGCCTTGCTGCATCATATTGACCGGATGGACCGGCTGTATCAGGAACATCTGAAAGTCGTCCGGGAGTTTGATCTGTATCTATATGCCGGTGAAGAATGTCTGAAAGACAGCCGGGCCAACCGACAGAGAGAACTGACGGAAAAAGCAAAGACGAGCACATTGATGGAAGACGCCATCAAGGCGAAAGACTTCCGGGAAGACTGCCTGCTGTTTGAAAAGAAACTCGGCGATCTTTCCCTGAGCAGGGAACTGCCGCTGCAGATGATGACCCAGCTGAAACTGATTCAGTCGACCGATACCGTCATGGCCGCGAACCTGCGCAGACTGACGATGGATATTTTCCCGCTCTACCGCAGCCGGATCGTGCTGGCAATGGGCCAGAGCAGCGAAGGGGCCATCGAACCGCAGGTCTTCATCGAAGCAAACAACGCGTTACGCAAAGCCGTTAACGCGGTATTGAAGGAAGAAACGGAAAAGCGGCGGATGCAGAAAGAAAAGACGACATTATTCCGCCAGTAAGACAGAGTGTGACAGTTTACATTCTGTTTTTTATGCCGGGAGGGAAGATTATCTGCGGCAAAAAAAGTTGCTGTTGGAAACAGTTCGTGACAGAATAGGAGAAGTCTGAAAAAGAACAGGGGGAGGCAGTCTATGAAAAAACTGATCAGTACTGTACTTGCACTGCTGCTGGCGGCCGGCTGCAGTACACCGGCCGCGAACAGCGAACCGGAAAAACCGGCAGAAGGAATCGATTATCTGGTTCTGGTCAATAAACTGCATCCGCTTCCGGAAGACTGGGAAGCGAAGCTGGAGACTGTGAAAGTGACAAACCAGCTTGGCAATGAAGTGGAAGTGGAAAAGACAGCCTATGAGGCATATCTGAAACTGCAGGAAGATCTCGCAAAGGACAACGTGCTTATCGATCTGGATTCCGTGCGGCGGACGGTTGCCGAACAGCAGGAAATCGTCGATGACTTCACGAAGGAATTCGGTGCGGAATATACCGCCAAAATTGTTGCGAAACCGGGTTATTCCGAACATCATACCGGTCTTGCTCTGGACGTCTATCTGATCATTGACGGGGAAGCTATATACGACAATGATGCGATGCTGCAGCATCCGGAAATCTGGGAGAAAGTTCACTCCCGCATGCCGGATTACGGCTTTATCCTCCGCTATCTGCCCGGCAAAGAATACATTACCGGCTATGCCTATGAACCGTGGCACCTGCGCTATGTCGGCGTGGAAACGGCCAGGGAAATCAGTGATAAGGGCATTACATTGGAAGCGTATCTTGGTGCCGTCAATGAAACGGACGTCCGTATTGATTACGGAACATCCGAACTCTATACACCGGAAGAGCGGGAAGAAATGACGATTCTGATCAAGTGCCGGTTCGCGGCGATGGAAGGATGCGAGCTTCACAGTCTCCGCTATGCCGGGGATGAATCCGCATCCGCGGAGAACTTCGCATGGATCAACGATCTGAAAGAGGATGATCCGGAATATGTTAAGGTAGCATGTTTCCTGATGGATTTTCATTCACCAAAAGAAAACAGCGGCTCATTCGATCCGGATCAGGAATACACGGAATACAGCTGGTGGCTTGGCTGTGATGCCGACGGTGACTGGGACATCGTCAGTTACGGTTATTAAGAAGAAATACAAAAAAGAACCTCACTGAGGTTCTTCTTTCGTATATGCGGTTACTGTGATCAGTTCAGGCATGTCCAGATGCCGCAGGCATGGTGGACATAACTGTAAGGGTTGACCATCTCGGCTTTCAGGACATTGCCTTCAACCTTTTTGATTGCAAAGACTGCCTTGATATCCGACAGTATTTTCGCGTCATCCCTGGAAATGTTGGAGACGAGCTGGGCCGGAACGATCCGGTTGTTTTCATCGACGATGACATATCGGCCGTTGTCATATCCCAGGTGAACCTCGTCACCGACGGTAAAGTTATAGTTAACACTGTCTTCGGCTGCGATCGTAACCTTCAGTTCTGTGTTGTTTAATGCGTTCATAGTTCAAGTACCTCCTTGATCCGGTTACTGTTATAGCGCGCCTCTGAAACACAATCAATGCATTTTCTGAAAAAAATTACATTTTTCTCCTGCTGTAACGGCTTACATCTGAAAGCGCTTCGATTTCGGTTTTTGAACACCAGTGTTCGAACTTGAACAAACGGGCTGATTCTGACTATGATAATAACGTTAAAAAGGATTACTTCGCATGGAAAACAGATATCTTCTGCTGCTGCAGAAAGCAGTTACGGCTTTTATCATATTTATTGGCTTTCACTATGTGATGAGCACGTTCATCCGGAAGGAGCCGTTTGCCTTCGACTGGTTTCTGGATGTGGCGGCGCCGCTGCTGTATGTCGGCATGCATACGATGATTGAAAACCGAAAGAGGAACTGAGAATGGGGCAATTTGACAGAACAGAAACGCAGGAACAGACTGTGAAAAGACTGGCGGGGAACGCCGGCAATATCATCGCGATGCTGAAGGATGTGCTGAGAGGGCCCAATGGTCTGGACATGAAATTCCCGCTGCTGTATGCGGCCGGACTGGCCGGATATGCGTGCCATCAGGCTGTTAAGGCGGAACTTGGTACATTCGCGGTGGCGGAGACGAAAAACGGCAAACGCTTCTACTTCGGTAATGACGTGAATCATTATCTGCTGGAAGATCAGTACAGCGTCTGGTCTTTCTGCCAGGCAGTCTCCCATAATAAAAATGAAGAGATGCTGGCTATTGTCACGCATGTGGTTCAGAGTGTCGGAACTGATGATCTGATGATCTGGAATATGACACCGGGCAGTGTCTATCAGAAGATCAAGGAATGCTGGGACGGGATCTATACCAACATGACGGACAGGTACTGCAAAAAGCCATCGGAATGGCCGATCCTGTATGGCATCGTTCTGCAGAACATCATCCTTCAGGCTGTCGAAGCAGGGGCACCCGGCGAGGAAGCAGGGCGGATGGCCATGGAATGCGCCATTGTCATTTCCCGCATGGATGACGATTCGATCTGAAAAAAAGCAAACACAGAAAACAGAAAGAAAGGGAAGACTTCGGTCTTCCTTTTTCTGTCCGGTCTGGCGGATGCGGTCATCTTTTGACCAGAATCGGGTGAAAAAGCATTAAAAATCTAATATGTCACGTTGTGTCGAAATAGGGAAGGAACTACTATTTGCGGATTGGGATATTCGTCAAGATTTGTCGAAATTAATTTTCCGGCTTTTTCATGCCGAAATCCGGTGTTTTTTACACGAAACTGCTGTTTTCTGACAGGGAAAACGGTGAAAAACAGAAAAAGAGCTCCTCAAAATGAGGAACTCTAGTATCTTCAGGGTTATTTTGCCTGGTTTTCGACATTGTACCGGTGTTCTTCCTTGATGGCCTGCAGAAGAGCGGGATCAAGCATGACATCGATGGCTGTCCAGGCCAGGGCAGTAGCGCCGAGGATAATGGAATCCATGCCTTTCTCAGAACGGGAGGCTTCGACCATATCCTGCGAATGACCGGCGATGGCGACATCCGAGATGCTGATGGACGGCTGAATGACCGGAACGACCTGGGAGACGTTACCGACGTCACTGGAGCCGGGCTGTACTTCCCAGCTCTGCGGCAGGGATTCATGGCCAAGGGCTTTCAGGTTGTCAGCCCATACCTGATCGAGTTTCGGAGTCAGCACCATATTATCGACAAAGTTCGCATAGGGCTTCATCGAACCTTTCGTGCCGGTCTGCAGGGCGGCGCCTTCGACGATTTTTTCAATCTTGGCGACAAGATCCTGCACCGTCGTTTTCGCAGCCGCGCGGAAGTAATATCTGGAACGGGTGAATTCCGGAATGACGTTGGGTGCTGTACCGCCATCGGTGATGATGCCATGCATTCTGACATCAGGCTTTACCTGCTGTCTGAGCATACTGATGGCGTTATAGACCAGGATCTGCGCGTCCAAAGCATTCAGTCCGTGATAGGGGTCGGCCGCCGCGTGGGCCGGTTTGCCCCGGAATTCGATTTTCATTGCGGCATTTGCCAGGTTGCGGGAAGAAAGCTCATTTTCCGGTGCGCCGTTGGGGTGCACGCATAAGGCGAAATCAACGTCCTTGAAATAGCCGTCCCGCACGAAGCTGCCTTTGGAACTTCCTTCTTCGCCGCCTTCCTCGCCGGGTGTGCCGTAGAGACGCACTTCACCGCCGATCTCGTCGATGACACTTTTCAGAGCCGATGCGGCAAGGGAAGAGGTGGCACCGAAGATATTATGACCGCAGCCATGGCCAAGACCAGGCAGCGCGTCATATTCCGCCAGCAATGCAACGACCGGTCCCGGTTTGCCGGTCTTGTAATAAGCCGCAAAGCCGGTCCTCTGATGGGCTGCCGGGAGTTCAATTTCAAAACCTTCTTTTTTCAGCTGGGTGCTGAGTGTTTCCGAGGCGAAAAATTCATAATTGGATACTTCCGGCTGGGCATGGATGGCCAGGGCGATATTCTGATACACTCTGCCATGCTCTTGGGCGAAAGCGGCTGTTCTTTCCTTGAAATCTGTCATGATTACCTCCCGGCAGGCGCGTGATGCTTTCCTGCGTTTTTTATATATGCATTCAAAATAATACGCCGGCGCACCAGCGTCAATTCATCTGCACCATTGAATATGGCGTCTTTTTTGTCATACTGTCTCTGTATAATCAGGATGATGGAAAGCGTGTCTTTCCTTCCGGCCGTCCGGGGGACATGGGACTTTCTCAAAGGAGAGTCCCATGATGACGGCTGATGGTAACGGATGGAAGGAGGAAATATGGAGAAATCCTGTGAACTGCGTTTCGGCAATACCGCCGCACTGCTGTTTTACGCGCTCGGCGAAAAACCGTTCCGGCAGCTCGATCTGCTGGATATGTTTTTCCCCTATCTGTTTGTCGTGGAAGTGGAAGGGAAAGAAAAACAGGAAGCGGAATTTGACGATGTGGAACTGCGGATCAAAGCCATCCGCTATCACGACTCTCTGTATGTCGGCTCGAGCCGCCGGGTATCGCAGATCCTCGGCCGGCTGTGCGGAACCGCCCGCGGCAATCAGGAAAAGGAACGTCGAACTGCCCAATTGATGCAGAAACAGGCAGCCTCTGTAATCTGTTCGACGGCCGATTACATGCTGTTGCTGCAGGAGATCATCCGTAAATATCTGGAAGTTCTGGATGACGAACAGCTTGCCGTCTTTGTATATCTGCTCAGCAGCTTTCTGTTCCGGCTGAGTGAAAGAACAGAGGAATGTGATGAGGACATACTGTTTCCGCTGGACCGGGAAGTATTTGAAGGGATTGTGTACAACGGTCTGAAACAGCTGCAGCGCGATCAGATGGAAGGATATGTCAATGCCTATCTCTGGCTGCTGATCGGTTCACTGCTCCGCAATGAAAGCGGCCGGGTTCTCAGGCTGTACGATTCTTCGTTCATCAATGTCAACCGGACACCGTCTGAAAGCGATACGCTGCAGGACCGTCTGAATTATCTGTTCCACCCGGAAGAATACGAATCGGTATATTACGGAGATGAACTGGACCGCCGCTTGCCTGGCATTGAATTCTATTGTGATAAGTGCGGCGCCCATCTGAACGAGCAGGCCGGCTTTGACGATCATACGACGCCATGGAAGTGCACCGCCTGCGGATATGAGAATGAGATCAGCGAATATGTCATCTATGAAAGCCAGGAGGATCGGCGGATGGGCAAAAACCCGCTGGATCCGGACGATATCATGAAAGCAATTGCCCGCCGGAGAGAGGAAGTAGAAAAATAATTCCTCTTTTTTGTTTATAATGTCTGTAAAGGGGATTGAAACGATGAAACCAGTGATCATAAAGAATATAAAAATCGGCGAAGGCAAGCCGACGGTCTGTGTGCCGATCGTCGAGGCAGACGAAGCGGCGGTTCTGGAAGCCTGCCGGCGGATCAGAGAAACAGATGCCGAGATGATCGAATGGCGGGCCGATCAGTTTGCCGGTTACCGGAATGAAGAGGAAGTTCTGGCTGTGCTGGCGAAACTGCGAGAAGCATACCCGGAGAAACCGCTGCTGTTTACCATACGTTCCGACAAGGAAGGCGGCCAGGCAGTACTGGACGACTATCAGTATCTGACACTGAATCAGGCGGTGATCCGCAGCGGCAACGCGGACCTTGTGGATGTCGAACTCAGCCGCGGTGAAGAAATCGCGAAGCAGCTGCTGAAGAACGCCCATCTGCATTCTCTTCATGTGATTCTCTCCGCTCACTGTTTTGACGAAACACCGGAAGATGCCAGGATGATCGAAACGGTCCGTAAGATGAATGAACTCGGCGCGGATATCTGCAAACTCGCCGTCATGCCGAAAGACAAGGAAGACGTCGTCCGGCTGCTGCTGATCACGGAACAGCTCAGCCGTGACTTTCAGGATGTACCGATCGTCACGATGTCGATGTCCGGACTCGGACTGATCAGCCGCATCAGCGGTGAAGTGTCCGGTTCCGCCATTACCTTCGGCAGTCTCGGCAAACCGTCCGCACCCGGCCAGATCGAACTGCAGGAACTGCAGGACCTGCTTGCCAAAGTTCATGAAGGCATGCTGGAAGCGGAGGGATAATTCACGAAAAACACAGATCTCAGAAGATCGCGGTCAGTGCCGCGGTCTTTTTTTGGAAGTTTTTTGGGCATATATTTCCACTTGGCATACGGCTATTTTCAAAGTATGAAATGGTATTCGGAAAAGAGCACTTCTGCGGGTATTGACCGTTCCGCGGGGAACAGCGATACATTTGAGCTGGCCATGAAATCCGTGAAAGAAATCTGTCAGCTGACCGGCGTGACAAGAAAGACATTGTTCTATTATGACCGCATCGGCCTGCTCAGACCGACGCTGCGCATCGGCAGCCAGGCGCATAAGTATTATGACGACACCGCTGTGGAGACACTGCTGAAGATCCGTCTGTACCGGGCCTGCGGACTGCAGCTGTCCGAGATCCGCGGCATTCTCGAAGAAGAGGAAAGCGGCCAATGGAAACTGGAAGCCGGCATTCAGCGGATGCTGAAAAACCGCCGGGAAATCGACGGGCGAATCTTTCTGGCGAGACTTCTGCAGACGACGGGCAGCAGCGAGCGGATGGTCCGTTATCTTTCCGCGCTGCCGCTCGAGGAAATCAGCCGGATCCGGGATGAAATCATGCCAGAGACCGATCTTTTCGAACAACTGGAAAAATGGCGTCTGCTTTTTCAGCAGGAGAAGGATACGGTCTGCGGAATCCTGAAAGGTGAGCAGCCGGTTCCGTCCGGTTACCGTCGGGCGGGTCTCTATATCTGCTGCATCCTTTTACGGGAAAATGCGACTCTGGCGAAAACCTGCGGTCTGAATGAAAACGATCGGGAAACGGTTCGGCAATGGCTGCTTCAGGAAACGGAAACAGCCCTGTCAGAGGAAGAAAGCATACGTATCCGAAAGATCGTATATGATCTGCAGCGTCTGCAGAAGGAAAGCACGGACAGTGAAGCGGTCATAAGGACAGTGAACAGGCTGCTGGCGTTGCCGTTTTCCAGCCGGTGCGGCAGTGAAGAGAAACTGCTGGCCGCCATTCATCTTGCCGAACAGCAGAAAGACAGCGCTTCATCCTATGCGGCAGCTGTCCTGATCGTTTTTTATCTGAAATATGCATTTGCGAAGGGAGGAGAACATGAGTGAATATCTGAGCAGTGTAAAAGCGGCCGAGCAGGAAGTCCGGGCCGCCAGAAGACAGTTGAACCAGGCGGAGAAAAATAAAAAGAACCAGATCAGAGACCTGAGCAGGAACCTGCAGGATGCGGAGAATCATATCAGCCAGCCTCTGAAAAGCTTCGCCGGTGTTGATCTCTACCTGAATCATATCGATTTTCAGAACCGCACGTACGCCCTGAATGAATATACAAAAGCGGAAGTCAGCACCTCCGGAGCCGTGTATACGACCATGACTTCCAAAGGCCGCACCGGCATCAGTGTCGGCGGTGCACTGATCGGCGGCGCAATCGCCGGCCCGCTTGGCGCGGTCGTCGGCGGGGTGACAAGGAAAAACGATATCCGCAGTGAAAAGCATGACGAACGCAGCGTCTATCTGAACGTGGAAACCAACGACGGCGTCTTTGTCAGTGAAGTTAAGATCAGTGACGAAGGCAAAGCCCGCACCTTCGCGGCGGATATCCTGACAGCCGCGAAGAATGTCGAATGGGAATATGACAGAGCCTTAAGAGCAATCGAGACAGCCCGGACCGATCTGGATACGGCCCGCCGGGACCATCAGGAAATCGATGCCTGCACGGCAGTCCTCAAAGATAAGGAAGACGCTCTGCAGTATCTGATCGATACCGCAAGCAGCGAAGAAAAAGCGGCCTTGACCAAACGGAATCAGGACCGCCGCAAAGGCATGATCCTTGCCGGCATCGCGGCTGTATGCCTGCTGCTTGGTATCTTCACTGCCGTCCTGAACAGAAAACCATCTGCCCCCGAGCCATCCGCTTCTTCACCGGCTGTAACGGCCAGACAGACGGAAAGCCGGAAACAGGAAGAAACGAAAGAAACTGAAAAAGAAGAAGTCAAAGAAGAAGTGAAAGAAGAAGCACCGCCTGTTCCGGAAGAACCGGCGGAAGAAGCCCCGGCGGATGGTGTCCGGCCGGAATTCCGGGAAGCGATGGAAAGCTATGAAGTCTTCTTTGACGAATATATCAGTTTCATGCAGAGCGTAAACGAGGGGAATACTTCCACGGAAACGCTGCTGCAGTATTATGAATATCTGGCCAAATATGAAGACATGATGAACAAGCTGGATGCCATTGACGAAAGCAAACTGAGTTATGAAGAAGACCTGCTTTATCTGGATACCCTGAACCGTATCAATCAGAAACTCCTTGAGGCAGCTCAGTAAACCGAAAAAAAGCCATTTTCACTTCCGGGTGAGAATGGCTTTTCATCTGCTTTATCTGCTGCGCAGGAAAGTCGGAATTCCGTAATTGCAGACCGGACAGGTATTGCCGGTCATCGGACTGCCGCATTCCGGACAGAAGCGGCGGGAAACATAGGGGCGGGTTTCCTGAAGCTCCTTGTCTTTCGGCCAGGCGACGCGCCAGCCCAGGTGCACGGTTTCCGTCTTCTGGGAAGGAACCGTCAGCTTCCAGATGACTTCACCGGTCTTTTCATCGAGGCTGCCGTTATCCGTCTTCACGTTGTCGACGCTGATCGTCTTGTCCTGGGAAACCGGGATCTGATCATGGATCGTCAGCTGAACGTCTTCCGCTTTCCGGTTGGTGATCTGAATTTCATATTCCTGTTCCCGTGTGTTCTGGCTCTTGAGAAGGGTGGTCGCGTTTTTACGGCGCGCTTCTTTTCTCTGTACCTGGATACGGTCATCCTTGCCGAGCGAGATGCGGAAATTCTCTTCGCTCATATCCGGTGAAATCATCACTTCACCGATATATGCGTCACTGAGGTAAACACCAGCATTGCCGCCGACCATGACCGGCAGATCCGCCGTTTTGACATTGGCGCACAGGAAGGCGTTGTTCTGCAGTTTCGGCACGGCGATCAGTTCATATTCCGCGCTCAGCCGGAAAGTCTGCAGATCGACGATCGTGCCGTCATTGCCGCAGATGACCGTACGCGGCTCGTTGAGAATGTATTCGGTCATTGTTTCCGAATCACTGACTTCCGCCTGCGGTGTTTCGATTCGCTTCATCTGGACGGTTTCTTCCATCGCCATATCAGCATCCGCTTCTTCGCCTGCGAGGTAGGATTCCGTCAGTTTGGCAAAGACACCGGCACCGCCCATCGGCGCTGAGGCGCGCATCTGGATTTCCGGACGGATATTCAGATAGACCGGGTTCAGGACCGGCAGGTCGTTGGAACGGGACGGATTGCCGGTATACAGCGAGACATTGATGTCCTCCCAGTCTTCGCCGGTGTTCTGAACAAGCGCAGCGCGGACACGGAATTCGAGTTCGCTGCCTTTGCCTTCCGTATGGATCTCATAGACGGGATGCCAGCTTGCCCCATTGTCATAGTATTTCAGCGAGAAGGGATAGGTTCCTTCCGCTTCGGCATAGAGATCGGCAGTGACGAGCGGCTTGCGTTCCTGTTCGAGCATTTCGTTCAGCTGCTTTTCCAGTTCTTTTTTCTCTTTGGCGAGGGCATTCAGCCGGCGGTTGACGCTCATGACGCGCTCCGGAAGCTTTTCGATGTAGGCTTCGATCTGGCCGACGTCACAGCCTTCACCGGTAAATGTTCCGTTTTCCTTCCAGAGCCGGATCTGTTCGTTCAGGATCTCTTTTTCCTGTTCGACCAGGCTGATCTTCTCGGCAACGGCCGCCGATGGCTTTTCTTCTTCCTGATCATCAAAGGCCGGATTGAGGGTGCGGATATTATTGCCGCTGACACCTTCCGGGAAGAACAGACGCAGGGATGCGGTGTCGGCACTGTTGCTGAGACCGCTGATGCTGACCTTGTTCAGGCCTTTCTGCAGGGTCATGCTGCCGCGCCGTTCCACGGCGGCACCGCTGCGGTAAATCTGTACGGATTTGATTCTGGTTTCCATTGCTTGCCTCCATTGTGTTTTACTGATATTTACGCAGTGCTTCCTGAAGTGTTTCCAGGAATGTTTTTCTTAAGCTTTCCGGTGAAAGGATCTCGATGGCGTCGAGGAACTGCTGGGCGAGAAAGATGGCGCCTTTTTCCGTCGTGGTGCAGCGCAGGATGCTGGTTTCACCGTCGGAAGGACTGACGTTCATCTGCGGTCCGAGGATGTCCTGCAGCTGCGGCAGGATGCGGTTATGGGCCCGGAAGACGACCGACAGGGTCGGACCGGCGAACATGAACAGTTTGTTTTCCGCATAGCGGTAGGCTTCCTGATGTTCGCTCCGGCTGAAGCGCCGCACCGGCTCCGGCATGACCTGCGGATTCTTCATGCGGTCGATACGGAAGTGGATGAAGTTGCTGTATTTGGCACTGGAAGCGATCAGATAGGGGCGGGAATCCTGCCATACGATGTATCTTGGCTCGATCCGATACGGTTCTTTGCGCCAGTCTTCCTTTTTCTTTTCCGGATCGTAGCGTTTATAGGCGAACTGCAGCATTTTGCCGTCCCGGATCGCTTCCGAGATGATTTCAATGTTGAAGAAAAGCACTTTGTTTTCCGACTTCAGACGATTGGGCAGGTAGACGGAGGAGGTGAATTCCTTCTGCTGTTCCTTCGACAGTTCGCTGAGCAGTTTCCGGATCAGGTCACTGCTCTGTTTCTGATTGATGATATGCGATGCGTGGATCGCGTTGCACAGCAAAAGGATCTCGCCTTTTTCGAACTTTCTCTGCATCAGATAATAGCCTTTGCCGTTATCGGAAACATCGGAGATCTCATAACCGGCCTGGCGCAGGATCTGGATGTTCGAATAGACGGTACGGCGGTCAATGGTAATGTTCAGACGCTGCCTGATCCGGCTGATCAGATCATTGGCGCTCAGGATATGGTCGGCATCCGATTCTTCCTGCAGGATCTGCAGCATCGTGAAAGAAATATGTTTTTTCTCAGCCATGTCATGATCCTCACTTCTCTTTCAGTGTAGCATAGCTGGCGTGTTTTTTGTCAGATATCAGAATGACTTCGGCAGTGTATAATGTTAGAAAAGGCGGAAACGATATGTGTGATAACAAAGAGATGAGAAAGACGGCGACGGATGACGCATCCGGTTTTGTCGTACTTGCCGAAGCGATTCCCGACGTGATCCTCGAGATCCGTTATTACAGTACGTATAACTTCATCGGTGAGCGGATCCGCGGCTACGAGGAACCCATCGCGCTTCTGAGCAGAGAGGCCGCTTCAGCTTTGAAGGAAGCGGCTGTTGAACTGAAGGAAAAAGGATACTGCTTCAAGATCTACGACGCATACCGGCCGCAGTGTGCCGTCGATCATTTCGTGGCCTGGGGAAAGGATACCGGTGATGTCCGTATGAAGAAATACTTCTATCCTGATCTGAACAAGGATGAAGTGTTTGAAAAAGGATTCATCGCTTACCGTTCCGGCCACAGCCGCGGCAGTACGGTCGATCTGACGCTGTTCGATATGCAGAAGGGGAAAGACGTCGATATGGGCGGACCGTTCGACTGGTTCGGGGAACTGTCCTATCCTTCCTTCCGGGGGATCACGGAAGAACAGTATCAGAACCGCATCCTGCTAAGAGAAACGATGATCCGGCACGGTTTTGAACCATACGAAGGAGAATGGTGGCATTTCACCCTGAAGGATGAACCATATCCGGATACTTACTTCACATTCCCTGTCCGGGCTTCATCACTGCCGGAACAATGAGAAATACAACACGATAGAAAATCGGAGGAAACCACATGTCTGAAACAAGAACTGTCAAAATCGAATGCCCCAGCTGCAAGAAAAGAATTCCTGTTCAGGAAGGCAGAATGTCGCTGCTCTGTCCGGAATGCCATCAGCGCATTAAAGTCACCAAGGAAATGTTTGAGAATTCATTTGAGGAACAGGCGGAAGAAAGACAGGCTGAAGAGATCACCGAAAACCTGAAGAGCCAGGTGACCAGCAACTGGGATCAGCTTTCCACGATCTGGTGGTATATCGCCGTCGGATCCTATCTGTTCGGCATGTTTGCCAATGGTGTACGCCGCAGTATCCTGCTGCCGCTGCTTCTGTTTGTCATTATTGTCGGCGGCGGTCTGACTCTGTATTTCCTCAGGCCTGAGAAACTGGAAGTCCGGCCTTCCGGCTATACCTCCTTCACGAAGAAAAAGTCCGTTGCCCTGATACTGTGCGTGACGCTCGGCTTTGCCGGCGCTCATTATATCTATGTCGGCCGCAAGGCAACCGGCATTCTTTACGCGGCGACCGGCGGTCTGTTCATGTTTGGTGTGATCAAAGACATTTATCTGATTGCCACCGGTAACTTCTTCGACGCGGAAGGCGGCCGACTGGTATAGCATATGGCGGGACTGTTCACGATCAAATCCGGCGCCGATCTGCTGCGGGAGGCACTGACCCTCAGCAATGACGGAAAATATGCCGAAGCGCTGAAAACATATAAAAAAGCATTCGAAAAGGGTGAGCCGGACGCCGCCGAAAACATCGGCCGGTTTTATGAGCGGGGCCGCGGCGTCGGCCAGGACTATAACGAAGCCCTTTACTGGTATGAAACGGGAGCGGATGCCGGCAATGTCACATGCATGAAGAAAACCGCGGAATTCTATTACCGCGGCGTGGCAACCGAGCATGACCTCGATACCGCCCATTACTGGGCGATGCAGGTGCCGGAAGGACAGCGCGACGCGGCGGTCATGGGCATTATCTGGGATTATGATAAAAGAGAAAATCATGCCGAGGCACTGCGGCTTGCCAGCAAAGCCATCAGCGCCGCGGAACATTATCAGCTGGGCCGCCGGTTCTACGATATCAAGGATAAGCTGTATGATCCTGAGCTTGGCTATCAGCAGCTGAAACTCGCCTCCGACAGCAATCACGAACTGGCGATGTATTTCCTGTCGGAAGCACTTCTCGATCGGAAAGAGACACATTATGATCCGGAAGAGGCATACCGACTGAAAGAGAAACTGGCGGAAGCCGGCAATGTTCCATGCATGAAGCAGCTGTATCAGCATTACCAGAGTGCCGCCAATCCGGAAAGTCAGAAAAAAGCCTTCCGCTGGCTGGAAGCAGCCTATCAGAACGGCGTCAAAGAATATTCCTTTGATCTTGGCTGGTATCTTCAGCAGGGAACCGGCTGTTCAAAAGATGTGGAAAGAGCATTTGCCTGTTACAGCGAAGCCGCCTCCCTGAACATTGCCAAAGCATACCGACCGCTGGCCATGTGCTATGCAAAGGGCGAGGGGACCGGGCAGGATGCGGCCACAGCGGAGCGCTGGTTCCGCCGGGCCCTCGATGCGGATGCCGCATTGCGGAATGAATATCTGCAGCGCGTTGAGGCAGCTGAACTGCAGCCTTCGGACTGGAATTATGTATATACACAATATCAGTACAGAGCGCAGGAAGACGACCTTTCCAGTATTATGAAGTGCGCCGAACTGCTGCGTGCCGGTATGGCAGACTGCGGTGACATTGCCACCGAAGCCGATCATTACGTGCATGCCTACCGTATTCTTTATCAGAAGAATCAGGACGCGCGCTCAGCAGAGAAACTGCTGACCGACTGCTTCGGCCGGATGCTTTCCATGGGTATGGCGGATACCGTGCGCCAATATGCGCTGACTGCTGAATCCGACTGGCTGGCCATTGCGGCTTTGAACTGTCTGGTGCGCGGAAACTGTGCGGAAATCGACGATCTGAGACTTCTTTATGCCGTCTGTCACTACGGCAAATGCAGCCATTTTACCTCTGTGCCATGGACGAATGCCCATACGGAAGAAGAACGGGAACGTCTGGCTTTCCAGATGATCTTGAAAGCAGCGGAAAAAGGCGATGCGGCCAGTGCTTTCGAAACCGGCCAGCGCTATTTCTTCACACTTGGCACAGCAGCGGATCTGCAGGAGGCGCAGCACTGGCTGACGATTGCTCAGGAAGCCGGATATCCGCATGCCAAAGAAGCACTGCAGGCCATGCAGATGAGCAGTGAAGAGAAGGCACAGGCCATGGACGAGATGAGGAAACTGAGTTCCGCCGATATAGCTGCCGGACTCTATACCGCTGCCAGTATGTTCCTGCAGGGGAACGGCGGTGTATACAGCGAGGATCAGTATATCAGTCTGATGGAAAAGGCCGCAAAGAAGGGCAGTGTAAAAGCGATGCTCGAAGCGGCCGGTTACTGGCAGCAGCGTCCTTATTATTACGCGGATGCTGCCAGGGTATATCAGTACGGCACAATGGCCTATGAACACGGGTCGCCATCCGGTTATACGCTGATCGGCCGGGTGATGGAAAACAGCCTCAATCCGGACGTAAAGCCGCGTGCCTGGATGTATTACGCCGATGCCGCAAAGCAGGCGGAACCGGAAGCCGCAAACAGATGTTTGAATCTCAGAAACCAGCAGGAAAGCGTCTATGAAAAAGGCTGGGATCTGCATATGTGGAAAAAGGATCCGCAGGCCTACCGTGTCCTTTTCCCGCTGGCTATCCTGGAAAACAGCAGGGCACAGGACGTCTGTTACACGATTCTGGAAAACGGCTGGAAGGATCATGTCTCCAATGCCGAAACATACCGCATCTATACGGCGGTCTATCAGCGCAAACCGGCCGCGAAGACGGCTCTGGAACTGTGCAGGATCTGCTTCAAAGAACTGAATTATGAGGAAGCCCTCAAGTGGGGCGAGCTTGCTGCCGACGGCAGTGTGAAGGAAGTATATCCACTGCTGGTCCGTATCGGCCTGAATCTCGGCGATCAGAGCATTGCCGACAAATACGTGCCGGCTGCGGCCGAAAACGGCGATCCGCTCAGCATGTACATCCATGCCATTAATCTCTTCAATCTCGCCCAGAGATATACCTGGGAGAAGAAACTGGAGATCCTGGAGAAGGCCGGCCGGTTTGCGTCACAGGCAGCTTATAAACACAATTTCGCACCGGCCCGCGAACTCAGCGGCGTCATCTCCGAGCAGTCCGCCGAACTGTCGGAACTGGTTTACAGCGCCAAACTGGCGGAATTCTACCGGGAAAGAGACGAAGCGGAGCAGTATGAACAGGAAAAGATCGCATTCTGGCAGAGTCTGGCTGCGGAAACAGCTCTGATCAACGAAGCCCTCAATAGTCCGTTCGATGTCACCGACGGCTACGGAAACAGCGGCACGCTGGACGTCAACAGCAACATCGCCACGATCAACGGCACGAATATCAGAGTCAATGCCGATGACGTTGCCCGGGCGAAGCAGAGACGGCTTGCCGAGCTGCGGAAAAAACGCATGGAAGATGCCATGAAGGATCTGTTTTAAAATCCGATCAGAACCCGGGATTCTCCGTTCCGGGTTTTCTTCTGAAAAAGAAAAAAATGATCCATGCGGATCATTCTCTGTTTTCCGTGGCTATGCGGTACAGTTTCGCCATCAGGGGAATATAGGTTGCCGCAAAGACAGCGGCACAGCCGCACAGTGCTTTGGCCCGGTGTTCCCTGGGAATATACATACCGATCGCGGCACCCATCGAAAAAAGGCAGAATTTTGTCAGGGCGAAGTCTTTCCAGGTGCTTTTCTCAGCATATCTGTCACCCAGGTCAAGCAGTGTATCAATGGCTTTCATGAGGATGGATCTCCTTTTCATCTTTCTGCCTCTATTATAAGGCATATCTGCGTGCATGTGCGAATCAGCTGCTGTGATGTTCCTGCCAGTATTCCTCGGCATCTTCATAGTCATAGAAGTCATCCGGATGCCAGTACCAGAATTCATAGGGATCGGCATAATCACATACGTCGAATTCGTCGTTTCTGCATCCCTGATCTTGTTTCTTATGGGTGCCGTTCGATCCGGAATTCTGACTGCCTGTTTCTGAGATATGTTTCTGAAAGGCATTCACGACCGTTTCCTGATCACGGAGAAACGGAGCCTGCAGGGAAGATGGAAGCCGTGATGGATCCCGTCCGTTCATCGATGAATAGGCAAGTACGTATTCTTCGTGAAGATAGTAATGCATGGCGGACGTGTAATCGTGCAGGGCATAGAACCGTTTTTCCGTTTCTTCATCAAACAGACCGGTCTCGTACCAGAACTTACCGTTCAGGTGCGTGTGGTACTGATCCAGGACCAGATCAAAGGCTTCCTCATATTCCTGCCGGGCAAGCAGGGAAATGATCTCTTCCGTCCGGGCATGAAAGTCCTGTACATACTGTTTTTCGCTTTCCGTGCGGAAGGCGGCGTATTTTTCCTCGAATGCGGCCAGTGTCTGCTGGTAATGCGCCTGCAGTTCCGCTGGCAGATTGCGGAACCGTTCGGGATGGTCAAACGCCTCTTTTGCCTCATCCAGACGGCCGTTTTCGATCATCTGCAGGGTTTCGGCATAGGTTTTGATGGAGCGGTGATCCTTTGTGAATTGCTCATATACAGGATCAGCGGTCTGATACAGTTCGTTGAATGCGATGATCGCCTGATCATATTCACCGTCGAGGATCTGCCGGATGATCTGTTCCTTTTTCGCGGCGAGTTCCATCTTCGTGATTTCATTTGATCCATGTCCGGCCGAAAACTGCGGTTCGCCGGCTGTGTCGGGCAGAGAACAGGCCGCCATGAAAACAGCTGTGATACAGAGAATGACGATTCTGCGCAGTCGGTATTTCATAAACGGCCGGTATTCCTTTCCTCAGATTCTATTCTGCCCGGGTGACGGGACAGAAAACACGCCAGATCACCGTCATCCGGTCGGTCCGTTCCTTTTTGCAGGAAAGATCACTGCCGGTGTTCTGTTTTTATATAATAGTATAAACGGAGTTAAGAATACGATATGAAACACAGACATGCCTTATTTCGGATCAGCCTGGTTGTTTCGCTTGCCATGACGGTGTTCGCCAGTGGCTGCCAAAGCCGGACACCGGATACCCCGGTATGGAAAGACAATGGTCTTCCTGTCGTGTATCTGACGATCGACGAAGAGGAATTCCGGAAGGTCAATGAAAGCGAGGAACATGAATACCGCGCACCGGGTGGCACCGTACGCGTTGCGGATACGGATGATGACGTCGGCATTGAACTGGAACTGGAATACCTGCGGGGCAGGGGCCACGGTACCTGGTCAGCGGATAAGAAACCATACAAATTCAAACTGAAAGAAAAAGCGGACCTTCTGAACATGGGCGAAAACAAGCACTGGGTGCTGCTTGCCAACCGCTACGATCCGACCCTGATCAGAAACCTGCTTGTTTACGATATCGCCGGAAGGATGGGCCTGCCGTACACACCGGAATGCCGGCCGGTCGATCTTGTCGTCAACGGGGAATACTGGGGCAGTTATCTTCTTTCCGAAGATGTCCGGATCAACAAGAACCGGATCGCCATCGACGAACTGAAGCCGGAAGATACCGATGAGCCGGCGCTCAGCGGCGGCTATCTTCTCGCTCTGAATCCGGACGAGAATGAACCGCCTGCGAATGTCTTTTTGACGGACCATATGGTGCGTCTGTTTTGCGAAGAACCGGAATTCAGCGAAGCGGAAGAAAGCCGGACACAGCAGAGAGACTATATCGTTTCCTATATGCAGAGACTGGAAGACGCCATTTTCGCGGAAGACTTCAAAGATGAAAACGGCACGTATTATGGAGAACTGATGGATCTGCAGTCGGCTGCCGATTACTGGTGGATCCAGGAATTCTCACAGAATTTTGACGCCTTCACGACTTCCAGTACCTACATGTTCAAGGAGCGAGACGGCAAACTGTTCTGGGGTCCCGTCTGGGACTTTGATCTGTCCTTTGATGAAGGATACGGAACAGAGGAAGGGCTGATGTATACGAAAATGCCGTGGATCGACCGCCTCAGAGGCAATGAGCCGGAATTCCAGCAGATGCTCAGAGAACGCTGGGAAGTGCTGAATACGATCCTGATGCAGGTGACGGAACCGGGCGGCATCCTGGATGGGTACAAGGACACCATCGAAAAGTCATGGCGGGACGATGCAGAGCGCTGGCCTTTGATCAGTGAAGAAGGGGAAACCATATCCTATGACTTTACGGACGTCATGGCATACCTGCGGGAAAGAATCGACCGGCGCAGAACCTGGATCAATGAACACATCGACGAAGAACTGACCCGTGTGTTCTATGATGTGACTTTCCTGGCGGAGGACGGCGAATACGCGAAGAAGCAGGTCAGACGGGGAACCGGTCTTTCGGATCTGCCGGCCGGCCCGGAAAAGGAAGGCTTTGTATTCACCGGCTGGGTATATGAAAACGGGGAATCCTATGATCAGACACCGTCCCGGGAAGATGTCGTTCTGTATCCTGCCTATACAGCGCGGAAGGATGCCGTGATCGCCGAAGAGATCCTTCTGCCCGCCGGCAGCGAACAATGGGGTGAGATCCATCAGAAAGACTACGGGATCAGCTTTGCGATCCGTCCGGAAGAATCGTTGGACCGGAACGTTCACTGGATATCCTCAGATCCGGAAACGGCCGAAATCAGGGAGTATAACACGGTGCGCATGCACAAAACCGGAACCGTGACGATCACCGGCAGTCTGAACAGCGGCGCATCCGTATCCTTTACTCTGCATATCTATGATAAGAGGTATGAGAACCCGCCGGAATAAACGGCACGGCTGTGCCTTCGTGGCCTTTGGCATATTTTTTGTCTGCCTCATGAGTAATCTGTAAGCAGTATCCGGAGGTTCATATGGAAGGAAAGAAATACTATATTACGATTACGGGCATCAGTCATTACGGCGGCTGTGAAATGTTCCGCCCCGGCATGCCGTTATCACTCGTAAAAGATACCGACAACTGTTATGATGATGAGGCAATCAGCGTTTATTCGGAAAAGGGATGCCGCTGCGGCTATGTCGCCAACAGTGTTCATACGACGGCGCGAGGGACATTTTCAGCCGGCCGTCTGTATGATAAATTTGTAGATGAGGCACCTGCCAGAGTACTCTTCGTCATGCCGGAAACGGTCATTGCGGAAGTATGGACGAGGAAAGGAAAGGACAATGGCATCATTGAATCATGATCTTCTGATCCGTTCATTTACAATTGACGACAGTCGGATTCCCCGCAGCAGCTATCTGCGGAAGATTCCTGCCCTCAAAGGCCTGCATGAGCTTTCTTTTCATCGGAATGTCACGCTGTTCGCGGGTGAAAACGGCACCGGCAAATCCACTCTGCTGGAAGCTCTGGCGATTGCCTGCGGTTTCAATCCGGAAGGCGGCACCAGGAACTATGCCTTTTCGTCCCGTGACTCCCACTCGGATCTGTATCAGGCCATCCGTCTGGTCCGGGGTGTAAGGAAGCCCAAGCACGGCTATTTCTTGCGGGCCGAGAGTTTCTACAACGTCGCCACCAAGGAAGAGGAATACAGTGCCTATGGCGGGACACCCGCTCATTTCCATGAAAAATCACACGGCGAAAGTTTCCTGGCCATGGCCCGCGAACATTTTACCGGCGACGGTCTGTATTTCCTGGATGAACCGGAAGCGGCTCTGTCCGCCCAGGGACAGCTGGGTCTTCTGCTGAAGATCCATGAGTGCGCCGCAAACGGCGCCCAGTTCGTAATTGCCACGCATTCGCCGATCCTTCTGGCGCTGCCGGAGGCGGAGATCCTGAATTTCAACGACGGTGAACTGCGGGTCTGTTCCTATGAGGAGACAGACAGCTACCGGATCTATGAAATGTTTATCCGGAACAGAAAACAGGTACTGAAGCATCTTTTCGAAGATGAGAGTGATGGAGAATAATCATTGAAGGGAGGACTTCTTTTATGTTTATTACCGTAAACGGTCTGCAGCTGTTCTATGAACAGACCGGCACCGGCCAGCCGCTGCTGCTGGTTCACGGCAACGGGGAAGATCATACGATCTTCGACGAAGCCGTGGAATATCTGAAAGAAAGCTATACATGCTACGCCATCGATTCAAGGAATCACGGCAAAAGCGAAAGCAGCAGCGAACTGCATTATGAGCAGATGGCGGACGATGTCGTCGCCTTTCTCGAAGCGCTTGATCTGCGTCATGTCATTTATTACGGCTTCAGCGACGGCGGTATCATCGGCCTTTATGTGGCCGCGAAAAGTGAGAGAATCACGGAAATGATCATTTCCGGCACCAATCTGACACCGGACGGCGTCAAACCGGGTCTGAAATATCTGATCAAGGCCATGACGGTGTTCAGCCGCGATCCGAAACTGCGCCTGATGCTGGATGAGCCGCATATCGATGTGAAAATGCTGCACGGCATCAAAGCCAGAACGCTGGTCCTGGCCGGTGAGAAAGACGCGGTCAGAGAAGAAGAAACCCTGCAGATCGGCGCCAACATTCCCGGTGCCGTGATCAGGATCCTGCCGGGTGAAAGCCATGGCAGCTACATCGTGCACAAAACGACAGTTGCTGAACTGATCGATGCGTTTATCAAGGGAGGCAAAGAATGAAAACACCAAAAGAAATGATTCAGGAAATCGAAATGATGGAAACGACGAGGGAAAATCTGCTGAAGACAGCCGACGAACTGCGCAGCACCTATGGTGAGGCGGTTCAGAAAGAGGTGGATACGCTGGAAGACTTCGCGGCGCAGACGAACGCCCTCATCGAGCAGGCATACGATCTTTATTATGACAGCCTGACAAGCGGTGAAATGATCATCGCCGACTCCTTCGAGGAAATCAAGGAAGATCTTGATTTCATCATGGGCATTGCCAAAGCCATTGCGGTAAGAAGGTTCGGCAGCTGATGTATTACGACGCGGAGCGGGTCTATATCGACTGCGAGGTTCTCTGGCGGTGTGACGGGTCGCTGATGCCGGCGGCTGTTTACTGGCCGGATCCATCGGGCGGGATGATCCGCTACGAGGTCACGAAGACGGACCGTGTGACAGATACCGAGATCCTCTCTGACACCGGCTTTCTCGGACAGCTGTACTGTGTTCATATCAACGGCAGGAACCGACGGCTGTTTTATGAACACAGCAGCGGGCTGTGGTTTGTGGAAATCAGGAAAAGTACATCATCGTGTACACTTTGAAACCGGCATCCGGTTTATGATCGAAGCAGGAGAAATGCCATGGTATACAAGCACTACGTTGATGTTCAGGTATTGATGAAGAAGGACGGAACTCTGCAGCCGCTGGCTGTTTACTGGCAGAACGCAGACGGCATCGCGGTCCGCTATGCCATTGACAGGATCGTCGAAAACTCAGCCGGTTCGCGGATTTCCGCAAGCGGTTCAGCCGGCCGTCTGTTCACGGTTCTGATCCGGGGACAGCGCCGCCGTCTGTATCTGGAAAAGAACCGTTGGTTCATCGAAAGTCTGAAAGGATGAACAGAAACCGCGATCTGCGGTATAATAGAAACAAAGGAGGAGAAAATGCTTTGTAAAAGATGCGGAAAAAGTATCCCCGACCGTGCCCTGAAATGCCCGTACTGTAATAAAAAGACTGCGAATGGCTGGAAGAACGACGGCGAGAAACTGATCGCCCCGGTCACAAAGTTTTTCAGCAATCCTTTTAAAAAGAAATAGACATCTACGGGAAATACAAGGCAAACGGCGTATTTCCTTTTTCTTGCGGCGGGCCGTCCGCGTTGGCTTTGCCGGTATTTATAGTAAAGGACGTAAAAGATGAACGAGAAACAGAAAGGTATAAAAGTAGCGAAGGGAGAATCTGCCTTCGAAGCAATCCAGAACGCGATTCCGCACTGGATCCATGACAAAAAGGAAGACCCCACATCCGTGACGGGCTTTCTTTACCTGCGCAGCTGCCGCTGTTCGGTATGCGGCTGTGAAGTGTCGTTTGAAAGACCGAAGTGCCCGCACTGCGGCACCGATATGCAGCATATGAAAGGTCTGGCTGACTGAGAGGTAAAACCGGATGCCTTTAAAGCTGATCCGTGATGATATTACCAGAGTCAGCTGCGACGCCATTGTCAACGCTTCCGACAACGAACTTTCGGGCGGCGGCGGAGTCGATGCCGCCATCCATAAAGCGGCCGGACCGGAACTGGCAGAGGCATGCCGCAAACTGAACGGCTGCCCGGACGGAGAAGCGCGCATTACCGACGGTTATCAGCTGCCGTGTAAGTACGTGATCCATACCGCCGGTCCTGTTTATGTGGACGGCCGTCATCATGAGGAACAGGTGCTGCGCAGCTGCTATCGGAACTGCCTGAATCTGGCGAAAGATTACAACTGTGAATCCATCGCGTTTCCTCTGATCTCAGCCGGCGTGTTCGGCTATCCGAAAGAGGAAGCTTTACAGACGGCGATCTCCGAGATCACGTCTTTTGTCATGGCGAACGATATCCTGGTATATCTTGTCGTCTTCGACCAGAAGGTCTATCAGATCAGCAGTAAACTGTATGTCGATATCCAGCAGTTCATCGACGAGAAATACGCTGCTGAGCATTATCAGGTCACATCCGAAAGACGGCGCCGGCAGAAGGCCGCGAAGAAGTGGACATATTCTGAGTCCCTGGGTTCCGCCAGGGAAGAAGTCCTGTACAATCAGGCTCCGTCTTTTTCCTATGCCAGCCGTGAAGAACGGCCGGATGAGAGTCTTGCCGAACGGCTGAAAGTGATTGACGAAAGCTTTTCGGAGATGCTGCTGAGAAAGATCGACGAAGCCGGCATCAGTGACAGTGAATGCTATAAAAAGGCGAATATTGACCGCAAGCTTTTCTCCAAGATCCGCTCCAACCGGGATTACCGGCCCAGCAAACCGACGGTCCTGGCGTTTGCCATCGCCCTCGAGCTGCCGCTGGCGGAAACCGAGGAAATGCTGATGAAGGCCGGCTTTGCCCTGTCTTCCTCGAGTAAATTCGACATCATCGTCGAATACTTTATCCGGCATGGCAATTACGATATCTTCGCCATCAACGACGCCCTGTTTGCCTTTGATCAGCCGACACTCGGCGTCTGATCAAATGTCGCACAGCATGCGACACCTGCCTGGATCTGATTACTTAAAATGTGATCGTACAGAAAGATGTACGGTCACATTTTTCAGATCAGGAGGTAATCAAAATGAAAGAAAAAACAACAGAACTGGTATTCATTCTCGACCGCAGCGGCTCCATGGCCGGCCTGGAAAGCGATACGATCGGCGGCTTCAACGCCATGTTGAAAAAGCAGAGAAAAGAAGAGGGGAAGTGCCTTGTCTCCACGGTGCTGTTCGACCACCGTTTCAAGGTCCTGCATGACCGGGTGCCGATCGATCAGATCAAAGACCTGAGTGATCAGGACTATCAGGTCGGCGGCGCGACAGCGCTGGTGGACGCTATCGCAAGATCCATTCACCACATCAGCAACATCCATAAATACGCCCGTAAGGAAGACGTGCCGGAGCATACGATGTTCGTGATCACGACCGATGGTATGGAGAACGCTTCGAAAGAATACAGCTCCGATGAACTGAAACGGATGATCCGCCGCCAGGAAGAACAGTACGGTTGGGAATTCCTGTTTATCGGAGCCAATATCGACGCAGTTGAGACCGCCGCCCACTTCGGCATCCGCAAGCAGAACGCGGTCGACTATCACGCCGACGCGACCGGGACCGCTGTCGTTTTTGAAAACATCGCCAAGGCGGTCAGCTCCATGCGGTCGAAAGGAATGGTCTGTGAAAGCTGGAGCGAGGAAATCCGGGCCGACTATAAAAAGCGGAAATAAGCAGAAAGAAAACACCCGGCCGGGTGTTTTCAGCTGATCGGATCCAGATCGATATAAGTACTCTTTTTCCAGGCAAACCACAGCAGGGAACCGTCTTCCACCTCTTCATCGGTTTCCAGTTTCAGCGGCGTAAAACCGAGCTTACGGATAATTTCGGCGTTGCGCAGCCGGGCCGGTTCGTCCTTCATGCTGTAGATGTAAGGTTCGTTAAGTCTGTCTTTGCCATAGCAGGCGACGTCAGGATCCAGCGAGATCACGGAATAGAGAGTGATCTCGCTTTTCTCTCTGGCGAAGAAGGATTCGGAAAGATTCATCAGATTGCGGAAGATCCCGTTCTGCCGCTCATCTCTGCCGGTATAGGCATTGGTATAGATCAGCACTTCTTCATTCTTTTCCGCTTCATGATCCAGAAGGAACAGTTCGTCAACAATATATGCCTGCCAGTACAGCCAGTCGCTTTCTTCTTCAAATGCCGCGCGGATCTTTTCGTTATGCATATCCGCTGCCGCAAGGTGATAAAGAGCCAGGTCGGCAATGACTTCTCTGTCGTGGCTGAATACCAGTCCGACAAGCAGTGAAACCGGCGTACAGGCAATCGAAGCATCTGTGATCAGCTGTCCGTTCTCATCCAGCCAGGGAAGGGAAAACAGCACATATATCCTTTCGTCGACGACGGTCAGGGAAAAACGGAAGGAAGAATCCTTTTCGCGGTATTTCGCAAGCATTTCTTCCGCTGTATACGGCAGCCAGCCGGAAAGCAGATCAAAGGAAGCCCGCAAAAACGATTCCGTAAATGGATTCAGGCTGGAACCCACCGTGTTTTCAGCCACCTGTATGCGGACCGGTCTGACGAGTTTCATATTGCGCACCTCCCTGCAGTTTCTATATTAACGGAAAGGAAGAAGATATGAACAGATGCAGAAGATAAAATACAGCCGGCAGGCGTAATTTGATCCTATAAAAAAGAAAAAAGATGCAGAATCTGCATCTTCGTAAAACAGTCCGGACAATGCCGCTTCGTCCTGCTTATCCTTCCATGATGATAAACAGTGCCCAAAGACCCAGTAACAGGATCGCGCCAAGCAGAATGATGCCAAGGCTTTTGCCAGCTCCGACCAGTGCGCCGCCGATGTGCTTGATGACAAAGCCAACGATCACGATGAGAAAAATGACACCCAGAATGGTAATGAAATCCATAGCAGTTCCTCCCTTTAAAACATTTCGAACATCATAGACAGACCTAACAGAAAAGCGGCAGCGAATATCAGTATCATCATATTTCTTGCCAGATTCATAAGCGCGCGGCCCATGGCGCTGATGATGTACCCGATGATCAGGACCAGTGCGATCCCGCCGAGAATTGAGAACAGTTCCATACAAGTCCTCCTTACTTTTCGACGGATGCTTTATCGCATCGGGCAGTCATATAATCCAGAACGAACTGAAACTGTTCCGGATCGGCATAGATCTGATGGAAACTCCACGGTCCCATCACACCGACCATATCATGTTCGGGAACGGAACGCAGACGGCGGACATTCTTATACCGGGTAACATACAGATTGCCGTCTCTGCCGCCGGTGACACCGGGCGGAGATGTACGGACGATCTGATCTTCGTTCATGGCAAATGTCATGGTGTATTTTCCCTTGCGCAGAAAACTCCAGACCAGCCAGCCGACAAGACCCAAAACCGCAAGCAGTCCGCCGGCCGCCAGGAAGATTTGCAGGGCAAACAGGAAATACCCGTTGAATATGGAAATGATCGCAAATGCCAGAGCGGCACCGATCATCATTTCTTCGAGAATATACAATGTCATGGGATGTTTGCGGATATCCTGAACATACGTCCAGCAGATCCGTCCATCCGCATCATATGTCATTCCCGAAGGGAGCTGCCGGACAGAAGTGGTTCGGCTGTTTGTCATATCTGTCACCTCCGGAGTGTCCGCATGAACATCTGATGATACATTCCTGTATATACATGGATGCAGGAAACTTCCTATGGTTTTAATGTACCATATTACCGTTTATGTGAACAGTTGATATGAGGAACTTCACGAATGGATGTCCGCCTTCTTCAGGCATGATAAAAGTCCCGCCAAAGCGGGACTGTGTCATGTGTGCTGCTTATCGGGCAGAATCGCTCAGCCGAGGACTTCGCCGTTGCTTTCGCAGACTTTCTTGTACCAGAAGAAGGAATCTTTTCTGCTTCTCGAGAAGTCGCCGGTGCCGTCATCATGCCGGTCGACATAGACAAAGCCATAGCGCTTTGCATACTGGCCGGTGCCGGCCGATACGAGGTCGATCGGTCCCCATGTCGTGTAGCCGATCAGCGGAACACCCGCTTCACAGGCCTTCTTCATGGATTCGATGTGTGAACGGAAGTAAGAGATTCTGTAATCATCGTGAATGGAACCGTCTTCCTCAACCTTGTCGAATGCGCCGAAGCCGTTCTCTACTACCATTAACGGAACGCCCGGATATCTGTCTGCCAGGTATTCAAGTGTGTATTCCAGTCCGTCCGGATCGATCTGCCAGCCCCAGTCGGAAGCTTTCAGATACGGGTTCTTGCCGCCGTGTGTCATGTTGCCGGCGGTTGTTTCGGCATCCGCGTGGGTCGTGACGCAGTTGGACATGTAGTAAGAGAAGGTATAGAAGTCGACCGTGCCTTCCGCGAGGATCTTCGCATCTTCTTCATTATCCATGAAGA
Organism: Solobacterium sp.; assembly: GCA_017404505.1. Taxonomy (GTDB): domain Bacteria; phylum Bacillota_I; class Bacilli_A; order Erysipelotrichales; family Erysipelotrichaceae; genus Bulleidia. The sequence goes on from JAFRCE010000017.1 coordinate 84,264, forward strand.
ACGGATCAACACCCTTGTCGAGGAAGTACTTTCTTGCCCATACCGGATACTTACCTCTGACCTGAACGTCACCGCACAGATTGTTCTTGAAGTTGTCATCAACTGTGCAGGCCAGGATGTCCTTCGGATCCGGTGTCAGCGGATATACGGTGATGTGGCAGATCATATTGCCGATCATGAAGTCCGGATTGATCTCATGACCGAGCTTGACGACTTTCGCGGAAGCGACGAATTCATTGTGCAGCGCTTCAAATGTTCTCTGTCTGTTGGCCTTCAGTTCGGAGAGCTTGATCGGTGCTGTCGCGTTGATGTCTTCCTCTTCCATGATGCCGAGGCCGTACAGGTTACCGATGCCGCCTTCGCCCATGCATGCGATGTTGATCTCGTTGAAGGTCAGCCAGTACTTGACCTTGTTCTTATAACGTTTGAAGATCGTCTCGCAGTACTTGACGAACAGGTCGATGACCTTGCGGTTGGAGAAGCCGCCGTAGTTAGTGACGATCGCCCACGGGATTTCATAATGGCAGATCGTTACCAGCGGTTCGATATTATACTTTTTGCACTCATCAAAGACGTTGTCATAGAACTGCAGACCGGCTTCGTTCGGTTCAGCGTCGTCGCCGTTCGGATAGATTCTGCCCCAGTTGATCGACAGACGGAAAACGTTCCAGCCCATCTCGGCAAACAGAGCGATATCCTCTTTGTAA
>JAFRCE010000018.1 GCA_017404505.1 Solobacterium sp.
GAGTAATACAAATCCACATTCACACATTTCAATTCTACAGGATTTCAAAAACCGCAATCGGCTGCGGTTAATAAAGCCGATAGAAAGGAAAGGTATATCCTTCTTGAACATCAGTCTGATGAGTCAAAAAGAATATACCAGAAGTAAACTATGAAAAAAGGATTATCGGATAAACCCGTATTGTTTCTGATCTTACTGCTGATCGCGTCTTTTGCCGTAACAGCCGTGTTTGTGATCATTTTTCAGACAATCGGCATGGAGGCAGGTCTGTCCACGTCGGCTGCCCGAATTCTTACCGGCATTATGCTGATGGTGCTGTTCCGCAGATGCTTTCCCTGGCCGAATTCCTTCCATGGACTGAGAGTCATTCTTCCCGCCCTGATCATCGTTGTCTGGAATCTGATCTATAACTACCTGATGCACGCGCCGCTGAAACCGCTGGCGGATATTCCGGGCGTGGTCCTTGCCGCCCTGGCACCGGCGATGTTTGAAGAGTCCATCTTCCGCATGATCGGCTTTCAGAAACTGGAAGATGCCGGCAGATCTCCCTTCGCAGCGGTACTGACGACCGCTTTGATCTTCGGAGCGATCCATCTGACCAATATTGTCGGCGGTGATGTGTTCAATACCCTGATCCAGACCTGCTATGCCACGGCGGTCGGCATTCTGTTCGGCGGCATCTATGTCTATACGAAGGATCCGGCGTCAATAATCCTGCTGCACTTCCTGACGGATTTCAGCAGTCAGATCTTCCAGAGTTCTCCCTCACCGCTGAATGTCGTTGTGGTGGTTCTCTTCCTGGCCGTGCTTGCCTTTATCACGTATTACGGCATCCTGCTGGTCAGAAAGACCGAATCCGAACAGTAATACCGCATCCCTGCAGCGAAAGAACAAGGTGCCATTCGCTTATGAATGACACCTTTTATCATGTTTATACCTGTGTTCCGACCGTTTTTTTTACAGTTTCAGTGATCCTCGTTTTCCATTTCCTCACGGATGGCTTCGGCGAGCGCCTCGTCTTCCTGTTTTTTCTCTTCCTGTCTATTCTTCCAGCGGGCCACGAGAAAGACACTCAGTCCGATCAGTGTCAGTGCGCCCAGTCTGGTAAGCGGTTTTCCCATATGAAATTCACTTCCTTTCATAAAATCATTTCTATCATAACAAAGAAAAAACATCTATGACTTTGAATTCCGCACAGATGTTTCGTTTCACTGCTTATTTGTTGTATGGCTGATCGCTGTTCTTGACCTGTACGTCGTGGGCGCCGCCTTCCACGATCGAAGTCGCGGATACCAGTGTCAGCTTGGCCTTTTCCTGCAGTTCAGGAATCGTCAGTGCGCCGCAGTTGCACATGGTGGAGCGGATCTTCAGAGTCGTCATGGCGACGTTGTCCTTCAGCAGACCGGCATACGGCACGTAGGAGTCGACACCTTCCTCAAAGGAAAGCTTCTTGCCCTGACCGAGGTCGTAGCGGCCCCAGTTTCTCGCTCTCGCCGAACCTTCGCCCCAGTATTCTTTGACGGTATTGCCGTTGACGACAAGCTTTTCACCAGGTGCTTCTTCAAAGCGTGAGAAGTATCTGCCCAGCATGACGAAGTCAGCTCCCATGGCAAGTGCCAGAGTGATGTGATAGTCGTAGACGATGCCGCCGTCGGAGCAGATCGGAATGTAAACACCGGTTTCCTCAAAGTATTTATCACGTTCGGCAGCCACGTCGATGACCGCTGTCGCCTGGCCGCGGCCGATACCCTTGGTCTCACGGGTAATGCAGATGGAACCGCCGCCGATACCGATCTTGACGAAGTCCGCGCCGGCATCTGCCAGGAAGCGGAAGCCTTCGCCGTCAACGACGTTTCCGGCTCCGACTTTCACACTGTCGCCATAGTGATCACGGATCCATTTGATCGTATTTGCCTGCCAGCATGTATATCCTTCGGAAGAGTCGATTACGAGGCAGTCGACACCGGCATTGACCAGGGCCGGAACTCTCTCCGCATAGTCACGGGAGTTGATGCCGGCACCGACCAGCAGACGCTTTTCGTCGTCGAGCAGTTCGTGCGGGTTTTCCTTATGGGATTCATAGTCCTTGCGGAAAACGAGATAGGCAAGCCTGTCTTCACTGTCGACGATCGGCAGTGTGTTCAGTTTATTGTCCCAGATGATATCGTTGCAGCGGCTGAGGGAATCCGCGGTGCTGCCGACGACCAGCTTCTCTCTCGGTGTCATGAACGTTTCAACTTTTTCGTCACCGTTCATGCGGGAAATGCGGTAGTCACGGGAAGTGACCAGACCAAGCAACTTGCCGTTGGCGGTTCCGTCGTCGGTTACAGCCATTGTCGAATGGCCGGATTCCTTCTTCAGTTCAAGAACTTCGTTGAGCGTCATCTGCGGTGTCAGATTGGAATCACTGACAACAAAGCCGGCTTTGTGTTTTTTGACATTGGCGACCATGGCGGCTTGTGAGGCAATCGGCTGTGAGCCGAAAATAAAAGCCATGCCACCTTCTTTGGCCAGGGCAATACCCAGGCGGTCTCCGGATACCGACTGCATAACAGCCGAAACCATTGGTATATTCAGAGAAATGGCAGGTTCTTCTCCCCTTTTGAATTTGACAAGCGGTGTTTTCAGACTGACATTATCAGGCGTATTCTCTTCGCCGGTATAACCCGGAATCAGAAGATATTCGCTGAAGGTATGCGACGGTTCAGAATAAAACTTGGCCATAACGATTCATCTCCTCTTTATAATTTCATTCATTATAACAAAGTAAAAGTGAATGTAAAGGACTGTCTGTGGTATAATCCATAGGAAACGAGGATTGCGTATGAAACTAAAAAACAGTTATTTTTTCACCCTTCGTGAAAATGTGAAAGACGAGGATTCCGTCAGTTCCAATCTGCTGGTCAGAGCCGGATATATCAAGAAAAGCTCGGCCGGCATATATATGATGCTGCCGCTTGGCTACAAAGTCCTGCAGAAGATCATGGCGGTGATCCGCGACGAAATGAACAAGACCGGTGCTCAGGAGCTTCTGATGCCGGCTCTGATCCCGGAAGATGTCTATGTCGCTTCCGGCCGCCGCGACGGCTTCGGCAAATCCATGTTCTCCCTGCGTGACCGCAAAGGCATGCCATATGTACTCGGTCCGACCCATGAAGAACTCTTCGCAGCCGCTGCCAAAATGCAGATCCGTTCCTACAAGGACATGCCGTTCGCCCTCTATCAGTTTGAGACGAAATTCCGTGACGAACCGCGTCCCCGCTACGGTCTGATCCGCGTCCGTGAGTTTATCATGAAGGACTCCTATACGTTCGACAAAGACGAAGCCGGTCTGGATGAAGCATATGCGAAGCAGTTCAATGCTTACAAGAATATCATGGACCGTCTGCATCTCAACTACCGCATCGTCCGCGCCGACACTGGCGTCATGGGCGGTCTGCTCTCGGAAGAGTTCCAGGCCCTGACACCGATGGGTGAAGATATTCTCGTTCTCTGTGACAGCTGCGACCTGTCTTCCAACATCGAAGTCGCCGCCTGCAAGAGCGAGCCGGTCGATGTCGAAGAAAACCTTGAAGAAGTGACACTGGTGGAAACACCGCATTCCCGCACGATCGAGGAAGTGACGGATTTCCTGCAGAAAGACGTGAAGAAATTCGTCAAGACCCTGATCTATGATGTCGACGGCGAACCGGTCGCTGTCATGGTCAGAGGTGACCGCGATGTAAACGAAGTCAAACTGAGAAAGCTGCTCAATGCCAATGAAGTCACTCTGGCTGATCCGGAAATGGTCGTTGCCGCGACCGGTGCCGATATCGGCTTCGCCGGTCCGATCGGCATCAGGTGCAAGCTTGTCGAAGACGAAGAAGTCACCCACATGTTCAACTTCATTACCGGTGCCAACAAGACCGGTTATCACTACACAGGCGTCAACCAGAAGGATTTCAAGGCAGATGTCACCGGTGACGTCCGCAACATTCAGGAAGGCGATATCTGCCCTGTCTGCGGCGGACGTATCCACTTCGCACACGGTATCGAAGTCGGCAACACGTTCAAGCTCGGCACCAAGTATGCCAAAGCCATGGACCTGCAGTATCTCGATGCCAGCAACAAACTGCAGTATGTCTGGATGGGCTCCTACGGCATCGGCCCGGCCCGTGCCATGGCTGCTCTGGCCGAACAGAATGCCGACGAAAACGGCATCAACTGGCCGGCTGACATCGCACCGTATCAGGTTGCGGTCGTCGTCATTTCGATGAAGGACGAACAGCAGGTCGAAGCGGCCGAGAAGATCCACGACGAGCTGGAAGCTGCCGGCATCGACGTCATCCTCGACAACCGTGACGAACGTCCGGGTGTCAAGTTCAAGGATATGGAACTGATCGGTATCCCCTACCGCATCACGGTCGGCCGAGGCATCAAGGACGGTATGGTCGAATTCAAGCCGCGTGTCGGCGAGAAGGAAGATGTCGCTCTCGAAGACATCGTTACAAAAGTCAAATCCTTATTCTGATCCGCAAGCTGTGTCAACCGGCACAGCTTTTTCTGTTACTATTAGTATATGAAAAAGTTATGCGCGGTCTTGATGTGTCTGTTCCTGGCCGGCTGTGTGCAGCCAGCCCCGCCGGAAGATCCCCCGCAGGAGATGGAAACCGATATGAACGTCAGTGATTCAATGAATATTATTCTCAGCCGGGAGTACGGCAATTTCATGGTGAAATGGACATCGCCGGCCTTCGGGAACACAGATCCGGTTTTCGACGTGGAAGTACTCGCCGAAGATCCGGATTATGTGCCGGTCTGTCCGGTGAAGATCCGTACTTTCGCGCCGTATGCCAACGCTCTCGAACTGACGGGCTATTATGTTCAGGAAAATGGTTATGACGGCAATCTGTGCTTCCGTATCACCGCCAGCCTGGACAACGAAACAGTACTGCAGGAGGACAGCGAACTCTTCGCGTCATCCGACATCATTCCCGCCAGAAAAGAACTGCTCTTCGGCCAGGATGTCATGGCGGATGACATTGTATCGTTTGCTTACAGCGGAACCGGAGATTCCGTCGAACTCATTTTCAATTACAGCGTGCATGTGGATGATGAAAGAATCATATATACTGCTGACTTCCATGATCAGAAAGGAAAGGAACACAGCGTCGAAAAAGAGATTTCCAAGGATGACTGGACCGCCCTTCTGGAAGAGATCACGAAAGGTTCCATGTGTCTGAAGCATTTCAGGGATCCTGATCTGATCATGCTGGACGGTTCGGAAGAACGGCTCACCATTCTCTTTTCCGACATGGATCCTTTTATGGAAAATCTATACAGTTTTATTCCGGAAGATCGGGAGAAACTGACAGCCATGCTGAAACGCTTCGCTGAATAAAAAAAAGAAGTTCGTCAGAACTTCTTTTCCTTATGCTTAACTGCGTTCCCTGATTTCTTCGGCAGATGCCTTGATGAAGTCTTCCAGGGACATCTTGACGGCTTCCTTTTTACCGTAGCGTCTGACGGTAACGGCTCTGTCCTGGATTTCGCCTTCACCGACGACCAGTTCGACCGGAATCTTGCTCATCTGCGCTTCACGGACACGGTAGCCGAGTTTTTCATTGCGGCTGTCGACGGAAATGCGGATGCCATGGCTTCTGAGAACGTCAGCGACTTCATTGGCATACGCACCGTGGGCTTCCGGTGATACCGGAATGACGACCATCTGTTTCGGAGCCAGCCAGAGCGGCAGGTTGCCTTTTGTCTCTTCCAGCAGGAAAGCGACGAAGCGGTCGAGAGAACCCAGGATCGCTCTGTGAATGACGACCGGACGGACTTTGTTTCCTTCATGATCGACATATTCGAGTTCAAAACGTTCCGGCAGCTGATAGTCAAGCTGAATGGTGGAAAGCGTGACGTCGTGACCGAGGGCGCTTCTGACCTGCACGTCGATCTTCGGTCCGTAGAAAGCAGCTTCACCGATCGCTTCATAGAACGGAACGTCCATTTCCTTCAGAACTTCTCTCAGCTGTGCTTCACTCTTTTCCCAGAGTTCGTCATTGCCGAAATACTTTTCCTTGTTTTCCGGATCTCTCAGAGAAAGACGGAAGGAATATGTCTCAAAGCCGAAGTCACCATAGACGTCGAGGATCAGCTTTGTGACGTTCTTGATTTCATCGGCGATCTGATCGGGACGGCAGAAAATATGCGAGTCGTTCTGCGTGAAAGCACGGGAGCGTTCGATACCGGTCAGAGCACCGCCGGCTTCAAAACGGAAGTCATTGGCAATTTCCGCGATACGCACCGGCAGGTCACGATAGGAATGCAGCGTGCTCTTGTACATGACCATGTGTTCCGGGCAGTTCATCGGACGCAGGCAGTATTCATCCCCGTCTCTTTCCATGATCGGGAACATGTCGTCTTTGTAGTGCGCAAGATGGCCGGAAATCTTGTACAGCTTGGTGCTGACGACGGAAGGTGTCATGACATGGACATAACCCTGAGCCAGTTCCTTGTCCATGATGTAGTCGGACAGGATCCTGCGGATCGTGAAACCATTCGGCAGCCACATCGGCAGACCGGCGCCGACCGTCTCGGAGAACATGAACATGGCCATTTCCTTACCGAGCTTTCTGTGGTCTCTCTGCTTGGCGTCTTCCAGATCCGCCAAGTGAGCTTCCAGAGCTTCCGCGTCCGGCAGGCAGACACCGTAGATTCTCTGCAGTACCTTGTTGTTCTTGTCGCCCTTCCAGTACGCTCCGGAATGCTTCAGCAGCTTGAAATTCTTCAGCAGCTTGGTGCTTTCAACGTGCGGACCGCGGCAGAGATCGGTGAAATCACCCTGCGTATACATGGAAATGTTCGTGCCTTCCGGCATTCTTTCGATCAGGTCGACCTTGTATTCGTCGTCCTTGAACTGTTCCAGTGCTTCTTCACGGCTGATCTCATGACGGACGATCCGCTTGCCGTCCTTGGCCAGTTTTTTCATTTCCTTTTCGATCTTAGGAAGATCTTCGTCACGGATGACGTCGTCACCGAGGTCGACGTCGTAATAGAAACCTTCCTCGACAACCGGACCTACCCAGAACTTGGCATGCGGATAAAGATGCTTGATGGCCTGAGCCATCATGTGAGCACAGCTGTGATTCAGCACATTCAGTTCTTCGTTTTCTTTAAAATTCAGCATTCTTTCTCTCTCCCCTGCTTTCAATTATTAAAGCGTCCTTTTCACAAAAGGACGCTTTGTGCGCGGTACCACCTTAATTCCCGCATCCTTTATGACGCGGACTCTCATTGTTCCTTAACGCGGAATACGGGTTCTTCTTTCGAAGCCTGCTCCAAGGGAGTAGTGATTTCCTGTCTCATTCACCTCGCACCATCCGGTGAACTCTCTTGATCGACAGCGGAAAGACCATGTCCTTTTCATCGCATTTATCTATTTAGTTATACAATTTGTCCGATTCGATGTCAAATTCAATCAGAACAGTGACATCTGATTCGTTTCCTGCAGTCCTTCCAGGCATCCCATGCCTTCCAGCTTCTTCAGCAGCGTGGCGGAAAGCTGGGTGCGCCGCATGATGTCCTCTTTGGAAAGGAACGGAGCCGCGTTGCGGGCTTCTTCAACCGAGCGGGCCACGTTGCCGCCGAGACCGTCAATGACGGAGAACGGCGGTATGATCGCCTTGTCGTCATCCGGATCGATCGTAAACTGGGTCGCTTTCGATTTGTAGAGATCGACTTTGCCGATCCTAAAGCCACGGGCATACAGTTCCTCGCAGACTTCCAGTGTGTCATAGAGTGCCTTCTCTTTATTGGAAACCGGAACAGCGGCGTTGCGGTCATCGCGGCGTGAAGCGATATCGCTCATCCGCGCCCGGATCGCGTCAATGCCTCTTGTCATCGTTTCGATCTCATAGGCATCACAGCGCAGCGAGAAGAACTGAATATAGAAATGCAGAGGTTCATGTACCTTGTACCAGGCAATACGGACCGCCATCATGACATAGGCGACCGCGTGCGCTTTCGGGAACATGTACTTGATCTTCTTACAGGAATCGATATACCATTCCGGCACATTCCGGTTCTTCATCTTCTCTTCCTGATCGGGCCGCAGGCCTCTGCCCTTTCGGACATCCTCCATGATCTTGAAAGCATCGATCGGTTCGAGTTTCTTGTCGAGCAGATACGTCATGATATCGTCACGGCATCCGATGACTTCCTCGAGCGGATGACCGGCCCGGACCAGTTCCTGGGCATTGCCCGCCCAGACGTCTGTTCCGTGTGACAGACCGGAAATAATGACCAGATCGGAGAATTTGCTGGGTCTTGTCTCTTCCAGGACTCCGCGGGTCGTGCGGGTGCCGAATTCCGGCAGACCGAGAGCGCCGGTTTCTTTCTTGTAGATGCGGGGATCCGCCTTCAGGGCGTCATCACTGTAGAACAGACTCAGTGCCTCAGGATCGTTCATCGGAATATCCATCGGCTTCCGGTCGGCAATATTCTGCATCAAACGCATCGCCGTCGGATCGACATGGCCGAGAATATCAAATTTCAGGACATTGTCATGAATGTCGTGGAAGTCGTAATGGGTCGTCTTCCAGTCGGAGTTCGGATCGTTGGCCGGATACTGCACCGGGGTGAAGTCTTCCGCGTCATAGGTATCCGGAATAATGATGATGCCGCCGGGATGCTGGCCGGTCGTGCGTTTGACATTCTGACAGCCCATTGCGAGATAGTCTCGCATAGTCCGTCGCATGTCGTTGATATTCATCTTTTCGCAGTAGCCGGATACATAGCCGTAGGCGGTCTTTTCCGCCACCGTGCCGATCGTTCCGGCCCGGTATGCATGATCTTCACCGAATACTTCCTTGATAAAGGCATGGGCCCGCCACTGATACTCGTTCGAGAAGTTCAGGTCGATATCCGGTGTTTTGTCGGCGTCAAAGCCAAGGAAGGTCTGGAACGGAATATTCTGACCGTTGCCCTTCATGATGGCGCCGCAGTGCGGGCATTTCTTGTCTTCCAGATCGAAGCCGGATTTGATTTCCGGATCGTCCATCCATTCACTGTAATGGCATTTCGGACACAGATAATGCGGTTTCAGCGGATTGACTTCGGTAATGCCGGACATCGTGGCGGTAAAGGAAGAACCTACCGATCCACGCGAGCCGACGACATAGCCGTCTTCGTTGCTCTTTTTGACCAGCAGATGGGCAATGTAATAATGCACGCCGAAACCGTTGCGGATGATATTCTCCAGTTCCTCGTCCAGCCGGCTGCTGACGATCTCGGGAATCTTTCCTTTAAATTCATACATTGACCGTGCCGTGTCATGGCAGATCTTGCGCAGTTTGTCATCCGAGCCTTCCACGTGCGGCGGGAATGTGCCGGCCGGGACAGGCCGGATCTCCTCGATCTGATCAAACAGGAGATTCGGATTGATCACGGTGATTTCCTCGATCAGCTGAGGATCGTCCAGCCAGGCGAATTCCTGCTTCATTTCTTCGGTGAAGCGGATATGCTGGTCAGGATTTTTCGTCCGCCATCTCAGATTGTCGTCACGGATATACAGAGGATGGGTAACACCGCCCACTCCCTGGCTCATGATATAGACGTCACGGAAGATCTTTTCCTCTTTCGTGCAGTAATGGGCGTCACTGTCGGCAATGATCGGCTTATGAAGCTTTTTCGCCGTCCGGATAATGCGCCGTATTACTTCCTTCAGGCGGTCCATGGACGGGATACTGCCAAGAGCGAGAGCGGTTGAGAAGTTCGTTAGCGGCTGCAGTTCGATATAGTCATAGAAGCGCATCGCGGCTTCCAGTCTGGCGTCGTCGCCATTGCAGGCAAGTTCGAATACTTCCCCGTTCAGACAGGCACTGCCGATCAGCAGGTTGGCGCGGTGTTTCTGCAGTTCACTGCGCAGTACACGCGGCTCAGCGGCCACGTCCGTGCCTTCCTTTCCGGATGCCTTGCCCATGACGGCAAGTGTTTTTGTGTTGGATTCCGTGACCAGTTTATAGAGATCTTTCAGACCGGCATGGTTTCTGGCCACGACGCAGACATGCGTGCGTCTGACTTTGACAAACGCTCTGTCATCTTGGATCTTATCCTGCAGATCCCGGATGGTGCGGGCAGCGAACTTGTTTTTCGCGTCTTTCAGCAGGTTCAGGAAAACACCGGCCAGCGCCTCAGCGTCGTAGTCGGCCCGGTGAGCGACTTCTTCGTCATAGGAAACGTGATAATTGCGGGCGATATTGCCGAGGCGGTACGCCCTTCTTTCCTTCAGGATGGCTCTTGCCATATCCAGCGTGTCAATGACCGTGTTTCTCAACGGCGGCCGGCCGAGACGGCGTAATTCTTCATTCATGAAGTGATAGTCAAAGGAAGCGTTGTGGGCCACGAGAATGCCGTCGCCGATCCAGGCGAGGATCTCATCCACCGCTTCCGCGAATTGTTTCGCGTTTCTGACCATGTCGTTGGTGATATTTGTTTTCGCACTGATAAACGGCGGAATCGGCACCGGCGGCTTGATAAACATCTGCAGACGGTCCGTGACGGTCTGGTTTTTGATCTTGACCGCACCGAATTCAATAATATGATCGTAATAGCAGGACAGACCGGTCGTTTCCAGGTCAAAAGAAATATACTCCTGATCGTCGATTTTGCCGTCCGTGGCATTGCGGACGATCAAAAGCCGGTCGTTGGCCAGATTCATCTCACAGCCCAGACCGATCTTGAAATCACGCTCGGGATCCTTCTTTTTCAGTCCCTGGGCATTATTGAACGCCTTGACGAAAGACTGCACGTCGGCGTGATCCGTGATGACAATGCCGCGGTGGCCGATATCCCATGCGTAATTGACGATTTCCTTGATATCACATACACCGTCCATTTCCGACATGTTCGTATGCATGTGGAACTCGATGCGCTTTTCATCCGCTGTGTCCACCGGTTTGGGGCGTTCCAGTTTTTCAATGCTCTGGGCGCTGCAGACAAGGTCCTTGGCGAATGTGTCGAATTCCACCCGGCCGTAGATCCTTACCCGGTCGCCCTTTTTGATCTCCGAAAGATCTTCCCGGGTGATACCGCGGCCTTCAAAACGTTTGACCGCGATCGCATCCGTGCCATCAAAGACGGACAGTGTCTGGATCATCTTTTTGGTCTTTTTCGTTTCGATCGTTTCCTCATTGAAGACATCCGCGTCAAACTGAATGTCGGAAATCGGATCGTGAATGTCGCGCAGCTCTACCTTAGTGTAATCACTCATCTTCGGCCGGTAATAGTCTCTCTTCGGTTTGCGTACCGGTGCTGCTTCGGCTGTTTCTTCCGGCAGCGGAATGACATCCAGGGGAATATCCCGGACGACGGTATCCTGTCTTTCCGCCACGTCAAAAGAGACATGCACGTCGGGACAGCCGATCTTCTTCAGCATGGCCATGACATTGTCATGACAGACGGACGCCCTTTCGCTTTCCTCTTTTTCGCTGTATTGGAAAGAAAGCGTGCGGCGGGCGGAATCATACTGCATGACGGAAGACGAAAGGATCTGCGTCTCGGGATCCGCGTCGTACATCCGTGTCAGATATTTCTGCATTTCCACGGAGGAAAGCGCCGTATCGTCCGCTTCGATATAAAGAACAGCATCGGTGCCGGTCTTCTCTCTGATGATATCGATAATATGTTCATATTCACCGCAGGAAAGAACGGACGGCGCCTGCAGGGTCACTTCCAGCAGTTTCTTTTCACGGTAAAAACAGATCCTGCGGATACCAAGCGTATCCGGATCCATCTGGCTTTCCATTTTTTCTTTCAGCAGTGTAAGAAACGGGTTTGTCATAAATCTATATTTCCTTGCGAGTCACCATTGTAACATAAAAACTGCTGTTTCTGAGCAACAGCAGTTTTCGGATCGTTATTTGAAGAGACCCTTGAGAAGTTTGCGGGCGGAACGGATACCGGCATTGACCAGTTCGTTCTGGGCTTTCTTCTTCGCCTTGCGGGACAGCTGATCGAGCCAGTCCCCTTCTTTTTCCCGTCTGGCCTGTTCTCTGGCTTCCTGTTTCAGTCTCTGTTCTTCCAGTTTGGCCTGCTTCTTTTCTTCTTCCAGACGGGCTTTTTCTTCCGCTTCTTCCGCGTAGATCTCGTCCATTGATTCAAATGCACTGACCGGATCGTATTCGAGATCGTAACGGGCGCCGGCGGAGTCATTCTCAATGGCCCGCTGACGGTCCGCATCCGCTGCGATATCCATGTTGGAGCGCGGCGGGCAGATCTTCGTATGCTGGACAATGGTCGGCGCTCCGTCTTCGTCGAGAACGGAAACCAGCGCGTAGCCGGTCTTCATTTCCGTGATGACGGTTGCCGTGTCGAGCTCCGGATTGACGCGGAAGGCATCCGCGGCCAGTTTCACATTCTTGATCTCAGATGGCGTATAAGCACGCAGCGCGTGCTGGATGCGGTTGGAAAGCTGGGCAAGAACACTGTTGGGCAGATCGGTCGGCGACTGGGTAATGAAGAAGATACCGACGCCTTTGGAACGGATCAGCTTGATGATCTGTTCGATCTTTTCCATCAGCTGACGGGAAGTATTGTCAAACAGCAGATGCGCTTCGTCAAAGAAGAAGACCATCTTCGGGCGGTCGAGATCACCGACTTCCGGCAGTTCCCTGTAAATGCTGTCGAGCAGCCAGAGCAGGAACGTCGAGTAGGTCATCGGGTGATGGAACAGCTCGTCGCATTCCAGCATCGAGATCATGCCGCGGCCGTCATAGGTTCTTGTCAGAAGGTCGTTGATGTCCAGCTGCGGCATACCGAATAGCAGATTGCCCTGCTGGTTTTCCAGTTCGAGCAGACGCCGCTGAATACCGCCGATGCTCTGCTTGGAGACATTGCCGTATTTGACGGTATATTCTTTTGAATGATCCCCGACATAGGCGCACATCGCCTTGAGATCTTCCATGTTGATGATGTCAAGGTCCATGTCTTCCGCGACTCTGAAGATGATGTTGAGCACACCCTGCTGGGCATCTGTCAGATCAAGAATACGCGAAAGCAGAACCGGATCGACCTGCTGCATGACAGCCCGGATCGGGTGTCCCTTTTTGTGGTAGACATCGAAGAAGCGGCACGGATAGCCGGACACGGTGAAGCCTTCCAGACCCATGCTGTCGACGCGTCCCTGGATGCGCTCCATGTCACCCGGGTTGATGAGACCGCTGAGATCACCCTTGACGTCCGCCACAAAACACGGCACGCCGATATCACTGAGACCTTCCGCGATGACACGCAGGGTCGTGGTTTTACCGGTGCCGGACGCACCGGCAATCAGGCCGTGGCGGTTCATCTGGGAAGGAATCATGAAGATTTCCTGATCCTGCGCCTTGCCAAGTAAAATCTTGCCATCCTTGATCATATAAGAACTCCTTTGTTAAATGACTTCTGTTCCGCCGACACCGCGGATCTTCAGAATATAGCAGCAACCCTCGCCGAACGCGGCTTCCAGTGTTCTGATATATTCTTCCGTTTTCGCCTTCGGTACAAATGCCTGAATGGTACCGGCAAAACCGCCGCCGTGCACACGGTAGGCGCCTTCGTTGCCGAGAACGGCATCACTTAAGGCAAGACCCAGTGCGACCGGCTGCTCGCTCTTGCTGCCGGGCACGCAGATATTCTGCAGATACATCCAGGATGAATAGCCGGATTCTCTGACCAGCTTCAGGAATGTGTCGATGTCCTTTTTCAGAAGCGCGTTCTTTTCGTCATCGGCGCGTCTGGTTTCATTGAGGAAATGATAGGCTCTGAGGAAAGCTCTGTCACCGCACTTTTCCCGGATCTCGGCAACATTCTTCAGAAGATCCTCAACCGTGCATCTGCTGAGCACTTCCTGACCGAGACGGCGGGCGACACCCTTCATCTCATTCGGAATGGCGCTGTATTCATCGGACAGTTCCGCATGATCCGCCCGGATATCGGTAAGGATCAGATCGATGCCGTATTCTTCCGGATCAAAAGGAACCTTGCTGACAACCGGTGCTTCCTTTTCATAGAAATCAATGGCGACAAAGCTTCCGACGGAAGATGCCATCTGATCCATCAGACCGGAAGCCTTCATGAAATAGACATTTTCGGCATACTGACCGATCTTGGCAATATCTTCCGGAGAAACTTTGCCTTCGTTGTACAGATAGCTCTGGATCGTGCCGAGAAGCACTTCAAATGCCGCCGAAGAAGACATGCCGCCGCCGGCGATGACATCGCTTTCCGAATAAGCCATAAAGCCGCCGGCATTGTAGCCGCGCTCCTTCAGGCCGGCCGCCACGCCGCGGATCAGCGATTCTGTCGTATTCTTTTCTTCCAGATGGATTTCGGTATCGGAAATGTCGACCGGCTTGATTTCAAAGCCGCGGGATGCCAGCCGCACGACGTTGTCGCTGCTTGGCACAACGGCCGCGATCGTGTCCAGGTTAATGCTCGCGGCAAGTACGCGCCCGAGCTGATGGTCGGTATGGTTGCCGCCGACTTCCGTACGTCCCGGCGCCGAGAACAGTTTTGTTTCGCTGTCACCGAAAAGTTCGAGAGTTTTCTGCAGTACGGAAAGATAACGCTCTTTCTGAGCATCAAGATTCTCGCTGCCGTAGAGGAAAGCCAGTTTCTCATCCAGTTTTCCATCCAGGATCCATTGTTTCAATTCCGTGTTTTTCATGATCTTTCTCACCTCGCCATTTTTTCAAATGCGTTCTTGGCGGCATTCTGTTCCGCCTGTTTCTTGCTGGAACCGCGGCCGGTTCCCATGATCAGTCCGTCGACGACGGCACTCATCGTAAATTCCGGCGCATTGCTCGGTCCGACTTCCGAGACCAGCTCGTAATGAACGGTCCGGCGGCTGTCAGCCTGCACGTATTCCTGCAGTTTTGTCTTGTAATCAATTTCCGCGATATCTTCCGGATGGGTAACACGCGGCAGCAGCACCTCATTCAGGATGTTGTCCACCGCCCCCATGCCGGCATCCAGATACAGGGCACCGAGGAAGGCCTCAAACATGTCAGCGATGATGGCCTCCTTATTCCGGCCGCCGGTCTTTTCCTCACCGGTGCCAAGCAGAAGAAAGTCATTCAGATGCAGCTCGCGGCCATATACCGCGAGAGCGTGTTCGCAGACAAGCTGAGCACGCAGCCTTGTCATTTTCCCTTCCGAAAGATTCAGCGGGAATATGGCATTCGAACTCCACAGCTGCAGCACCGCGTCCCCCATGAATTCAAGCCTCTCATTATCATGCTTGCCATGATGCTCGTTGGCATAGGAGGAATGCATAAATGCTTCCCGGATCAGTTCGGGGTCTGAAACCGTGATTCCTCTTTGATCAAGCCATTCAATGATATCCAAAATTACCCCTCCTAATCTGCGTAAACGGCATTGCGCTGATTGCGCATGCGGATATGATCCAGCAGCATCCAGCAGTCGTCGTCCTGCTGGTTTTCGGCAATGTATTCCGCGTCTTTGCGGGCCTGCGCAATGATATCTGTATCTTCAACGAGATTGCCGAGAATAAAGTCCGGAATACCGCTCTGTCTTGTTCCAAGTATATCACCCGGACCACGGAGTCGTAAATCTTCATAAGCGATTTCAAAGCCGTTATTGGTCTGTACGAGAACCTGAAGCCGCTGCATGGTTTTTTCTTCCCGGGAGTCGCTCAGCAGCCAGCATCGGCCCTGCTCGCTGCCGCGCTGGATACGGCCGCGCAGCTGATGAAGCTGGGAGAGACCGAACCGGTCAGCGTCATAAATGATCATGCCGGTGGCGTTGACGACATTCATACCGACTTCGACGACCGTCGTCGATACCAGGATCTGTATCTCATTGGCCGCGAAACGGCTCATGACTGCCTGTTTTTCTTCACTGCTCATACGGCCGTGCAGGAAAGCTACCCGGTACTGCGGATAGAGTTTCTGCAGGCTGATGCACATCTGATGCACATTGCGCGCGTCATAGTCTTCATTTTCGTCGACCGCCGCGCAGATGACATACAGCTGCCGGCCTGATGCAAGCAGACCGCTGACGTCCTTGAGCACGCTGCGGAAGCTGTTTTCCTGAATATACTGGATAATCGGCGCCTGCCGGCCCGGCGGCATCGTTTCGATCGTGGAAATGTCCATATCGCCATAGAACGCCGAAGCGAGGGTGCGCGGAATCGGGGTCGCAGACATCAGAAGGAAATCCACCCGGTCGCCCTTTTCCTTCAGTTTTTTGCGCTGCTCGACTCCGAAGCGCTGCTGCTCGTCGGCCACGACCAGACCAAGATGATGGAAGGCAACGGTATCCTGGATCAGCGAATGGGTGCCGGCGATGATATCGATGGTCCCGTTTGCCAGACCGTCCAGCACTTCCCGTTTCTCAGCCGCGCTCATACCGGCATACAGAACGGCGATCCGGCAGTCCGTGTCTTTCAGAATGCTTTGCAGGGATGCGACATGCTGGCGGACGAGGATCTCGGTCGGAGCCAGCAGCGCCGCCTGAAAACCGGCTGTGACACAGGCATACATGGCCAGAACAGCAACAGCTGTCTTGCCGCAGCCGACATCGCCCTGGACCAGACGGTACATGACCTTCGTATCCCGCATATCGTTGAAGATCTCCTGCAGAGAGGTCTTCTGGTCTTTTGTCAGCTCATAAGGCATCCTGGCAATGACTTTCTTTACTTTCCCCATGTCGATCGCCCGCGGCTGCTTATAGACACCCTTGCCCTCTTCATTTTTCATCAGGGCAATGGACGTGAAGAAAACAAGGAATTCTTCATATTTCAATGTCCTGGCAGCCAGCCGGATATCTCTTGTGTCCTGCGGAAAGTGAATGCGGCGGATGGCATCCGCCTTGCGCAGCAGCCGGTATCTGACGTGCAGGTTTTCCGGAATGATGTCCATGATCTCGTTCTGCAGTTCTTCAAATACCCGCCGTATGCTGTCACGGATGGTTCTCTGCTGAATGCCTTCCTTTGTGCTGTATACCGGTGTGATCGCATCATGTTCACTAAGTTTCTTATTGTCATAGGTCATGGCTGTGACCTTGTTTTTGCCCTGATAGACACCCTGCACGGTAATGATCTGATTCAAAGCGAGTGACTTGGCCCAGGGCCGATTGAAAATGGTGACCTTCAGGACTCTGTCCTGTGCCATGACGTCAAAGCTGCTGGTCGTCAGACGTCCATGCCGCCATGTCTTCACAGCCGAAACGACCTCCGCTTCTAAGGTGACCTTATCCTTGATCTGCCATGTATCAAACGGCTTTTCCTCCATTATTTCATAACGGTACGGATAATATGAAAACAATGCGTCGGTATCGTAAATGCCGAGGCTGTTTAAAGCTTCGATCCGGCGCGCTGTCAGTTTCAGTCTTTTTTCTTTCAGATCCATACCAGAATTATACAATTTTCAGCATCTGAATTACATGGTGCGCATAAAGAAAAGACGCATCCTGCGAAGCGTCCTGTCTGTTCTATTCTGCTGCGGATAGTTCTTCCTTGATCTGTTCTTCCCACACATCAGTCGGCTTTTTGTTGTTTCTGCTGCCCCAGTAATATATACCGATGCAGACAAGAATCTGGACAATCACGGAAAGAATGGTGCCTTCGATGCCGAAATTCGGATCGTAGGCAAAACTGCTGCGGCCGTTACCGGCTGTCAGTTTGAAAATCGAGACAACCGAAACAACACCGCTGTTCGGCAGGCCAAGCACGATATTCTGCATGTAGTTCCAGGCCAAATGAGCAGCGGAAGCACACCAGAAACTGTCAAAATAATACACCATCTCAGTAAAGAGCATGGCTGAAGCGAAGATACTCAGCA
Organism: Solobacterium sp.; assembly: GCA_017404505.1. Taxonomy (GTDB): domain Bacteria; phylum Bacillota_I; class Bacilli_A; order Erysipelotrichales; family Erysipelotrichaceae; genus Bulleidia. The sequence continues at coordinate 17,823 of JAFRCE010000018.1, forward strand.
GACCGAAAATATTGACGCCGCTGTTACCCATATGAAGCGCCATGAAAAACGAGGCATTCAGCAGAAAGGCAACCAGCGGATTCCGGTAGCTACGGCGCAACTTCTGATATAAATAGCCGCGGCAGACGAGTTCTTCGCCGCCCGACTGGATCAGTACCGCGACAAACAGCATCAGCAGCTTGACGATTGGAAAGGAATCAAACGCAAGATGAATGTCACCGTGCAGCCATGCGACCAGGCCGCAGAACAGATTCATACCGCCGCCGATCAGCAGACCCAGTCCGAACATTTTCAGATTGTTGCCTTTGCAGAAAGGTGTCAATGCCTTTAATACCGGCCGGTTCTTCTTAAAGATAAAACAGTGAAGAAGGTAGACAGCCCATATGCAGATAAACGCGAAATACTGTGTGAAAATGTTCCAGAACTGTCCGTCAGTACCATTGATCAGCGGATTGAACAGTGCAATCAGCATCAACTGAAGGATACCGCTGACAAAGATGGTCAGCAGTGCCGCGGTGATGATTGGAAAAACAAAGATATTGTACCAGTGGAACGGCTGGCGGTGGATGCGCTGCAGAATGCTTTCTTTTTCTTCAGGCATAATACTTATCCCCTTATGCTATTCAGTTGGATTCAGAAGCAGTTTCCGCTTCTGATGGCTGTTTGTTATCTTCTTTCTTTTCGTCTTTGTCACGATTGATACCGAAGAAATTCATCACGTCACTGATAATGACATTGCCGCCGGTACTGGCCAGTTTCACAAGTGTATCGGCCATCATTCTGACTTCCTCGGAATCTGTCTTCTGCAGGGCTTTGAAGATCGCATTGGCCGTCTCCAGTTTCTTTTTCTTCATCTCCTGGAAAGTAGATACACCGGTTGATTCGATGGCTGTGAAAACCGTGTCGATGAACTTCTTACGTTCTTCGATGGATACCGATTCCAGCCACTTATCGACAACTTCGTCGATGTAGTTGGAAAAGGCGGAAAGCCGGTTGGTCTTTTCAAAATGGTTCCCCTTCAGTTTCCATGTATACGGGTTGTGCTGGCCGATACCGATATCCGTGCTGCGGATAATTGTACGGGCCGCCATCTGGTTCATCAGAAGACCGAAAACAGAGGATTCGGGCAGAATCAGGAATGCTCTGTCGAGTATCTTCTGATATCCCTCTTCCTTCATGATTTCCGGCTGGAAACCCGGACCGTCAAAGGAAGTTACCATGACGATCCTTTTCTGGACGTAATCATGTACAAAGCTTGAAGCATACATGGCCAGATTGCCGCCTTTGGAATGACCGCAGACATAAATCTCTTCCGCGATGCTCTGATTCAGATACAGAACAGCCATCCGCTGGGCCGGTGTTTCCTGGTTGATCGAGAAATTGAAATCCTCGTGCCAGCCGACGACAGTGTTGTCGGTACCCCGGAAAGCGATGACCGAAGCCTTACTGCCGGTCTGGAACGTGCACGCCGAAAACTGCAGATGCGTCGTATCGTCAACCCGGTTGACATAGCGGGAAACAAGCACGTTGGCATAACGCGGACATTCCGCCGCCCGCAGCAGCAGCGGTTTTGGATTATACGGCAGACTGGACTGATCAATACCGGCATCCACATAACGCTGGGTCAGTTCCGGTATTGTCAGCTGTCGGTCCTTACCGAACAGAGTATCCATGGCCGTATAGGCAAGCACAGAAAATATCAAAAGGTCAACTTCGTTGATCGGGTCTCTGGCAAACGGCAGATCGCCGCGCCATTCAAGGTAATCAAGACAATTCGCCATTGTCATCCCTCCTTTCAGTAACCGGAACCTTCATTCCGGTGATAATAAATCTCATCTGCATAATCATATCCGTCTTCATTCGCTTCGACAAGAGGAACCTGTACCGGCAGACGGCCCCGCGGAGCGGCGTCATTATACATCACGGAAAGCGCCGCGATCACATTCGGACCATAGCCGATGTTCTCCCGCCCGTCGAACACGGGTATCTCCACCATGCCGCTGCCAAGATAACATGCCAGATGCGCATCCGCTTCATCATAGAGACTCAGATCATATGGCAGATTGGCACTGAGCACGATCTGCGGGATACCGTATTCATGACCATGGGAAATGCCCTGCCGGATGATTTCCGAATCATACAGATCATAGATACTGTAGACAGATGTGATATAGATCACGGCATCCGGTTCAAATTCATCGATGGCAAACATGATATCGTAATCGCTCAGATAACTGTAGCAGACGATATTGATCTGATCGGCACTGCCGATCAATCCTTCTTCCTCAAGATATGAAGCAGTATACAGCACGGAATTGATCATTGATTCATACGGCACGAATACAAGAGCAGTCTGATCAGCGCCAAGCGGCAGTACACTATTGTCATTCTTCAGCAATGTCACTGCCTGTTCGCTGACCCGGATTTCCTGTTCATGATGTTCCCGGGAACCAACCGTCTGCCGGGCGGATGCGATCCATGCGTCAATATCTTCAGCCGGTTTCTCATCGAGAATGCCGTGCCTGTTTTTCAGTTTCAGAATGCGCAGAACCGATTCGTCGATTCTTTCCATCGGTATCGTGCCGTCTTCCGCTTTTGTCACCAGCATGTTCACGGCGTGATCCAGGTCATTCAGGTATTCACTCTGCGCCTTGTCTTCATAGACGGGTATCAGCAGAATATCCACGCCGGCATTGATGGCCATGACAAGCGCTTCATCATGGTCGTAGTATTCCTGGATCGCATCCATTCCCATGGCATCGGTGCAGACGACACCGTCATAGCCAAGATCATTCCGCAGTATGCCGGTAATGATCTTTTCAGACAATGTGGCAGGCAGATATACTGTGCTGCCGTCCGGAGTCGTATATTCCGTATCGTCGATCATCGGAAACTCAATATGAGCGCTCATGATCATATCCGCATCCCCGCTCAGTTCCGCAAACGGCAGAAGATGAGTCGTTTTCAGTTCGTCATAGGAAGCATCGACCCGCGGCAGTCCGGTATGACTGTCGATATCCGTGTCACCGTGACCGGGGAAATGCTTGATGCAGGAAATGATATTCTCATCCTGCATGCCTTTGATATAGGCATCCGCCATGGTGCTGACCGTTCCGGGATCATCACTGAAGGATCTGACACCGATGATGGGATTGCGGGGATTGCTGTTGACGTCAACAACCGGCGCGAAGTTTGTGTTGATACCGACAGCTTTCAGTTCTTCAGCAATCACGGCCGCTGACTCCCTGACAGTCTCAGGACTGCCGGAAGCCGCAAGCGCCATGTTGCCGCAGTGATACACACCGTATGTCAGACGGCGGACGTCTCCCCCTTCCTGATCGGCGGCGATCAGCAATGGTATGGACGATCCTTCCCGGTGGGCTGTCTTTATTTCATCGATCAGCCGTATGGTCTGATCACATGATCGGATATTGCCGCCGAACAGAATGACACCGCCGTAGTGATGCGTCTTGAGATGCTCGATTGCCACGCCGTTCAGTTCCGTCAGCGGCGTATAGCTTTCGTCATCGTAACCACTGTAACGCAGGCTGATGACCATCATCTGTTCTATTTTTTCTGTCAGACTCATTCCTTCCAGGATCTCTTCTTCCCTGCTGAGGATCACTTCCGGCTCTTCAGCCGGTGTGATATCCCTGGCGGTGCAGCCGGCGGCTGTCAACATGCTCAGGGCAAGAACAGTCAGGATGTTTGTCTTCAGAGTATTTCTCATCAATGTACCTCAACATAAGAGTATGATTCAGAAGCGGTTTTGAAAAGACCTCCGCATTCACGGAGATCATTTTTTATTCTTCTTCAGTTTCCGGAAGCCGGGTGATGCGGATCCGTGTGACTCTTCTTTCATCCGTGTCAATGATCCGGAACTCATGCGAACGGAAGTTGAACGCGCTGCCTGGTTCCGGGAATTCGTCGAGCATCTCGATGCACCAGCCGCCGACGGTTTCACTTTCATAGTCGAAGCTGTCTTCATCCCACTCCAGCAGTTCCAGCATTGAGCTGACCGGTGTGTCGCCGTCCAGTTCATATGTGTTTTCGTCGACTTCCTTCACTTCGTCTTCCACGACATCAGTCTCGTCCCAGATCTCACCGACCAGTTCTTCGAGCACGTCTTCCAGCGTGACGACACCCAGCGTGCCGCCGTATTCATCGGAAACGATGGCCAGATGCTGCTGGGAATCACGCAGTGTCGAAAGGACAGCCGGCAGCTTCATCGTCTTGTAGACAAACAGCGGCTGCATCAGGATCTCACTGATATCGAACGGGTCTCTGTCAATGCAGCGCTTCAGGAAATGATTCAGCGACAGAATGCCGATAATGTTGTCGATACTGTCTTCATAGACCGGAATCCGCGAATAAGGCGATGACGTGACCGTCTCCATGATCTCATCCCAGTCGTCGTCGATATCGATCGCGGTAATGTCCACTCGGGCTGTCATGACTTCCGAAACGGATATGTCCGCGAAGTCAATGGCTTTGGAAACGAGTTCGGAAGAATCTTCGTCAATGACGTCTTCGTTTTCCGCTGTTTCGATAATGGAATGCAGTTCGTCGACGGCCGCGTCTTCATCTGTTTCCGATTCATCCTTCATGCCGGAAGTGATCAGATTGACCAGTTTCACGACGATCCAGGTCACCGGCCTAAATAGATACATCAGAAAACGCAGAATACCGGCAAAGCGGATGGCGAATCGGGTCGCGTTCTTTTTGGCGCTGATCTTCGGGATGGTCTCACCGAAGATAATGACGGCGACGGTAACCAGCAATGTAGACAGCCAGGCATAGTCTTCGCCAAGGGCCGTGATCACGGCAATGGAGCCAAGCGAGGATGCGGCGATATTGACCAGGTTGTTGCCGACCAGGATCGTAGACAGAGCGTCGTCATAATGCTCGGTGATATGCATCGCTTTTTCGGCAGCTGTATCCCCTTCTTCCGCCGCGTTTTCCAGACGGATCTTATTGGCGGAAGAGAACGCCATTTCAGCTGCCGAGAAGAACGCGGAACAGAGGACGCATACAGCGACGGCGATGATGCAGATATGCAGAAGACTCATGCTGCCTCACCTCCTTCATTTTCGTCCTCGGGAATGATCTTCACCTTCAGCCGGACAATACGGTTCTGCTGCATGATCTGTACGGTGATCTGCAGGTTCATGAAGGTGAAACTGTCACCTTCCTTCGGTATGTTGGAGAAAGCTTCAAAGGCCAGCTCGCTCATGATCTTGTTGGCGAACTCTTCTTCCTCTTCCTCACTGTAATCGACATGCATTTCATCCAGCACGTCACTGACCAGTTCGTCTGCCTTGATACTGTACGTGCCATCCGGCAGCTCGATGACGTTTTCCTGCGCGTCGTCGTCTTCATCCCAGATCTCGCCGACCAGTTCTTCGAGAATATCCTCGACGGTGATGATGCCGAGGGTGCCGCCGTATTCGTCGAGAACGATGGCGACATTCATTTTTTCCGATGACATGGAACTGAGCAGATCGTCGATCTTGGTCGTCTGATAGACAAAATACGGCTTGTCGAGCAGCGGCCGGATATCACTGATCTCACCCTTCTTCAGATATTCCTTGATGTATTTGCGGATCTGCAGAATACCGATGATATGATCGATGGTTCCTTCATAGACCGGCAGACGGCTGTGGTTTTCACGGCGGATAATATCCAGGATCTCGCTCTGCGGTGTATTGACGTCAATCGCAACCATGTCGACACGGCTGGTCAGGATACTGCCGACAATGACATCCTGGAACTGCAGGGCGCTGGAAATCAGATCACCCTGTTCTTCGTCCAGTGTGCCTTCTTCTGTCATGTCCTCGATGATGTCATAGAGTTCATCTTCCGTTACGGAAACATCCGGATCGCCTTTGGTCAGGCTGGCGGCGGCATTGCCGATGGCACTCAGCAGCAGGGATACAGGCCGCAGGACCGTCATCAGAAACGACAAAACGGCGGCAGTACTCAGAGAGATGCTGTCGCAGTATTTGCGGGCAATGCTTTTCGGCAGCATTTCACCGAAGAAAAAGACTGCCAGCGTGGTAATGATCGTAGATATGGTAACGGCTGAGATTCCCCAGATCCGTGTGACATTCACTGTTACTACAGAAGCTGCCGCAATATGAACGATATTGGTGCAGATCAGAATCGTCGTGATCGCTGTATCGAAATGGTCCAGAACGTGCAGGGCTCTTTTCGCCCGGCCGTCACCCTTTTCCGCCATTGTCTTCATGCGGTTGCGGGAAACCGAGGCAAACGCGGTCTCTGTCATGGCAAAAAACAGTGCCAGCAATATCAACAGCGCAACGATAAATATCCAGTATATTCGACTGCCGCCTTCGTCCATAAGGGCTTATCACTCTCCTGTCTTATAATGAAAATATTTTCACATAATGCGGCTGGATTGTCAATGTAACCGGCCTCCTTAGAAAGCCACAGAAGACCTGTAATTTCAAAAGTAACTGTAGTAAAGAAGCGTGTATCCGACATAGTAGGCAAGCATGCCGCCGATGATCAGTGCCTGCTTCAGTTTGTGGTCTGTCAGTATGCCGACAAATTCACGGACAGTCGCATTCGGCCAGAAATACCACTTTGTTCTGGCTCCGATGCCGGTCGCTTTCAGCTTCACACGGCGGGCTTTCAGACCGCTGCGGAAGATGTGATAATTCGTCGTGCTGTAGATCACCCTGGCATGCGAATCAATGCTGTCGATGATCGCCTTGGAGAATTCCATGTTTTCCGCTGTATCGGTTGACCTGTCTTCCAGTAGGATCCTTTCTGCCGGTACCCCCTGCTCCACCAGGTATCTCTGAATCGCCGCCGCTTCCGAATTGACTTCATCCGGACCCTGGCCGCCCGAAGCGATAAAGGTGACTTCCTTGCCGGTCGCTTCATACTGTTCCCTGGCGAAACGGAGCGCTCTGTCCGCCCGGCCTTTCAGAAGCGGTGTCACACTTCCGTCATCCATCAGACCGCAGCCCAGGATGATAACGAAATCTTTGTCATAGTCCGGTTTATGACGGATCACGATCAGATTGACGATGATCGTGCCGATCAGCATGCATTCGTAATAAAGATAAAGAGCCGCGAAAGCAGTGTTCAGGGCATCGTGGATCATAATTTGAAAAAGCGATCCCGAATAATAATAATTGTCAAAAAAGATATAGATTTCCCCGCCGATCATAAGAAGCGAAAGAAGAATGCCCAGCAGATTGACCAGCCGCTTTCCTTCATGTCTGATCAGGGAAATGTTCGAAACGCAAAGGCCCGCCGAGAATAACAGGATAAACGGAGCGGACAGGATCATGAACAGATGCGCCGATTCGTGCATGATATCCAGCATGGTCATGATCATTTCCCGTTCCGTCATCGTCGATAAATCAACACCGAAGATCAGAAACAGTTCCATTGCGAGAACCGTGAAGATCAGCAGTGAAAAAGATATGTAGTAAATCGAATTATAAGAATACGGATTATACTTCAGCTGTTCGATAAAGGCATGGAGAAGACCGCCGATCACGATAGCAAGAAAAATGACCGTGACGATCTGAAACGGCACCATCATCAGCGGCTCATGCATCAGCATCAGCGTAACGATCAGAAGGTACACGCCGGTCACGATGGCGAGATAGCCTATCTTCGGTTTTGTTGCGCGGCTGTCAAACTTGATCATTTTCCGTTCCTCTTATGTATGAAATACCCTCCCATGATGAACAGGACAGTTTTCTTTCAATAGCATTATTTTAACGCATAACTGCCCAATAGGAAGCACGCTTCCGAAAAGGAAAAGAAGAGTTTCCTGAAGAAACTCTTCCTTCACACATATAAAACAGGATGGCAGCCTGTTTTAATCATTTTCCCCTGCGGCATCACTGATGATGACTTCCGTGCCTTCCGGTGCTTCCAGAACCAGCGGTTCCAGTGTTTCACCGGGTTTCAGACGGGGTGCTCCGCAGACCGGGCAGAATTCCTGATCATCGCTCATTTCCGCGCCGCAGAATATACAGAACGGCAGTTTATCGCTGATACTGACGACGGTCGATCCTTCCGGCACATCAATGACCAGTGGCTCTACCTCTTCATCAGGCCGCAGACGCGGCGCTCCGCATTTGAGACAGAATTTCGCATCAGCCGAAAACTTCGTGCCGCAGAATCGGCAGTAAACCGGTTCTTTCTCTTCAACAGGTATATCTTCCTGAACAGCAGGCAGTTTTGTTCCGCATTCATCACAGAACAGCGCATCGTCGGGAAGCAATCTCCCGCATGCCGGACACTTCTTGCTCATATACAAATCCTCCCTGATTCCATGATACGTAAAACATACATACTTTGAAAGCCAATGGAGCTGGTTTTACACCTGCATGAATATCATAAATGAAAACACCGGGAATAATCAGCGTGACTATAAAATGTCACTGACATTAAACAGTCACGCTTTAGGATCACAAATACTTATCGGTCTGTTACAATACAGACAGATAAAGGAAATCCTGCTTATGCTGTCTGAGAAACTGTCACTGGCGATTCGTACGATCGATGCCTCCAACGCGGCTGTTGCCCGTTATGCGGGGTTCGACAGAACATTTATCACCCGCCTGCGCAGCGGTGAGAGAACGCTCCGTCCTTTTGGCGCGACGGCCGTTAAACTGGCGGAAGGAATCTGTCTCTGCAGTCAGGACAGCCACAAAACCTCAGACCTTGCGGAACTGATCGGTTATGATCCGCTTTCCTCCCTCGAACAGCAGACCGAACGTCTGCGTATCTGGCTTTTCGAAGAGGAAATCAATACCGCGTCGGAAGCAATGAACGCCCGCGCCCCGCAAACGGTGCCGGACACCAATTCATTCCGTGACCGTCTTGACTCCCTGATGACAATGGCCGGTATTTCCAACATGCGTCTGAGTCAGATCATTCATGTCGACCCTTCCCTGATCAGCCGCTACCGGAACGGCAGCCGTGTGCCGAAAGCCGACACGGATACCGCGGCACAGATCAGCCAGGCAATTTATGATCTGCTGCAGAAATCCGGCCGGATCGACCGGCTGTCATCCATCCTTCCCGCACAAAGCGGCATACCGGATGAACCGACTTTTTTCAGATGGCTTTTCAGTGTCGATTCCTACCGTGAACAGGATCTGCGCAGCGCCCGCGGACTTCTGTCGGTATTCGACGCTCTTTCCGCCGAACGTTCCTACACTTATCCGCCCGCGGAACTTCCATCAGACAGGATGGAAGGCAACGGCGAGCCAAAGACACTGTACTATGGCGCGGAAGGTTTCAAGGAAGCTTTCATCAGATTTCTGCAGTGTGCCGCATCACACCCGCTCAGCGAGATCATGCTGTATTCCGACGAAGATTACGGTTCCCTGCTGGACGACCGTCAGTTCCTGAATAACTCTTATACGCTGATCAACCGGATCGCCGCCAACGGAACGAAGGTCTGCATCATTCACAGTCTGGACCGCGATCCGGAAGAGATGAAGCCGACGATCAGTGTCTGGTTTCCCCTCTATCTGACCGGCGCGGTGGAATCCTGGTACAGCCGCCGGCGCCGGAATGAACGTTTCTCTCACACACTGCTGCTGGCTCCCGGTCTTGCCTGTATTGAAGGCATGCACATCAGCGGGACGAAAACCAGTGAATTCTTTCATTATCTGAACGATCCGCAGGCAATTGAAGTCTGCCGGCAGGAGTTTGCCAGCCTGCTCGAGCATGCAAAACCTCTGCTCAGCACCGATCCGGTAAACGTGCTGGCAGATGTTTATGAAGTGTCCGTGATTCAGAATACCCTTTCCATAGCAACCATGCCGGAAGAACTTGCCAGACAGATGAATGACGATGCCCTGATGGAAATCTGGCAGAAACGGCATGACCGTTTTCTTCATCTGATGCAGCAGGGAACGGCGACAGAATACATCGCTCTCGCTGATCCGGAAGATATCAGAAACGGCAAAGTCGGCATCGATCCCCTGCCGGCTGTCCGTCCTCATTACTACACACCCGCACAATATGAAATGCACATGGAGAATATCCGGAAAATGACACGTGAATTCCCCGGATTCTCTTTTGTCCCGCTGCGGAAAGCTCCTTTCAGCAATTTAAAGATCATGCTGTCCGACAGATCCGTCTGCATCACCCATTACCTGCGTCCCGATTTCACTTTCGTATATACCCATCCGGCTTTCTGCCGGGCTTTTCAGAGCTATGCAAATGAACTCATCCGCGATCAGATACAGAACGAATCCGGCGAATGATTCTTTCCGCGGATCGTTTTATTTGCTGAACAGACAGAAATAATACGGACCTGCCAAAAAGGCAGATCCGTGTTTTTCATACAGGTTATCAGTCAACGTTCTTAGTCGCGACGACGTTGACACCGGTGCCGAGAATATCGGCAATGATCACGTCGCCGATCCGGACAGGAGCTTTGACACGAACTGCATCAATTTCTTTCATGCAGGCGAAGATCATGTCCTTCGGGATGTTTCCGGAAGTCTTGACGGAAACCCGCGGTTTCTCGCCGCCTTCGACAACGACCGTGGATGTGACGGTCCGCTCCGGATGGATGACTTCGTTGCGGGCATATCTGTCACCGATCGCACAGGTATTGCCGGTAACGGAAAGAATGTCTGTTCCTTCCAGTTCAACCGTGATCTGGCAGCCCATCGGACAGCCGATGCATGTTAATTCTCTTTTTTCCATGTTACTCCGCCTCGATTCTGATCGTTATGGTCTTCAGGTCTTCTTTTTCAAGAAGCTTCTTCTTCTGCAGAATGACCTGTTCCATTTCACCCGGTGACATGATCCGCTTACGCATATGCATGATGCGCTCGTCGTTCAGATAAACACTGACGAAACTGTTCTTAAACACATTGGCGACACGGAAACGCACCGTCAGCAGATCATCCATACGGCTGGGATCGATCGTTGAAGGAACGGTATAGCGGGCTCCTTCCACCGCACTGATCTGGATGACGTCCTCCGGGTCGGATCTTCTTTCACCCTCCAGAACGTACTTCGCCGCGTTGGCGCCGGCTTTGGTCGCTTCTTCGGAAACATAGTCGACAAGGTCATGCACGTGCAGAACATTGCCGCAGGCGAAGATACCCGGAATACTGGTTTCCAGACTTTCGTTGACCAGCGGACCGTTGGTGATCCGGTTCATACTGACGCCGGCCTTGACGGACAGTTCGTTTTCCGGAATCAGGCCGCAGGACAGCAGCAGCGTGTCACAGGTATATCTTTCTTCCGTACCCGGTATCGGTTTGCCGGAAGAATTCACCTGCGCGATCGTCACCGCCGTGACATGTTCCTTACCTTCGATATCGACGACGGTATGGGACAGTTTCAGCGGAATGCCGAAGTCGTCCAGACACTGGACGATATTTCGCTTCAGGCCGCCGGAATACGGCATCAGTTCAGCGACTACCTTTACCTTCGCTCCTTCCAGCGTCATGCGTCTGGCCATAATCAGTCCGATATCACCGGATCCGAGAATAACAACTTCACGACCCGGCATATAGCCTTCGATGTTGACAAGCCGCTGGGCTGTACCGGCCGAGAAGATACCGGCCGGACGGTAACCGGGGATGTTCAGAGCGCCGCGCGGACGTTCCCGGCAGCCCATGGCAAGGATCACGGCACCGGCCTGAATCTGATACATGCCGTCTTCCCGGCTCATGGCCGTCACGACACGTTCCGCGGAAATATCCATGACCATCGTGTTCAGCCGGTATTCGATCTTTTCCGCGAGGACCTGTTCAATAAAACGATTGGCATATTCCGGTCCTGTCAGTTCTTCCTTGAACGTATGCAGACCGAACCCGTTATGGATACACTGATTGAGAATGCCGCCCAGTTCGTGGTCGCGCTCCAGGATCAGGATCTTTTCAACTCCCGCTTTTCTTGCGGAAACGGCAGCAGCCAGTCCGGCCGGACCGCCGCCGATGATCACTACATCATATGAAATCATTTGCTGCCTCCGTTTGAACCTTTGGTTCTTTCAAGGACAATGTTGCTGCGGCCGCCGCTCTTGGTGACTTCTTCATACGGAAGGCCAAGCTCACGGTGCAGGATCTCCATCACACGCGGCGCGCAGAAGCCGCTCTGGCATCTGCCCATGCCGGCTCTGGTGCGGCGTTTGACACCGTCCAGGCTGCGGGCTCCGAGCGGCCGGCGGATCGCGTCAATGATCTCGCCTTCGGAAATGGATTCACAGCGGCAAATAATGTTGCCGTATGCCGGTTCTTTCCGGATCAGTTCATTTCTTTCTTCGAGACTCAGCTCCTGCGGATTGAGGATGCCTTTGCGCTTGGCGATCCAGTGTTCCTTTTCCGTCAGGGACATCTTTTCCCTGAGCATGTCACGGACCATTTCACCGATGGCCGGACAGGAAGTCAGTCCCGGGGATTCAATGCCGGCGCAGTCAATGAAATGCGGTGCGTCAGCGACTTCTTCGATAATAAACTCGTGATGGGTTTCGTGGGCACGCAGACCGGCGAAACTGGTGATCACCTTACGCATCGGCAGGTTTTTGACATTCTCCGAGGCTTTGCTGATCAGTTCATCAATGCCGGCAGCTGTCGTATTGACACCCTCCCTGTTATCGATGTCAATGGCGGTCGGTCCGACGATCAGATTGCCGTGCACGGTCGGTGTGACAAGGACGCCTTTGCCAAGCTTGGTCGGCTGCGGGAAAATCGTATGGGAAACATGATTTCCGGCTTCTTTGTCCAGCAGACAGTAATCGCCGCGCCGTGGTGTGATCCTGATCTTGTTTTCACTGACCATATTGTGAATGACATCGGCATAGACGCCGGCGGCGTTAACGACGTATCTCGCTTTGTATTCACCGTTGTTGGTGCGCAGATGCCAGATGCCTTCCGCATCGCTGCAGATATCTTCGACATGTGTATTGAAACGGAATTCTACACCGTTTTCGAAGGCATTCTCAGCCATTGCGATATTGAGTATGAACGGACAGACGATGCCGCTTGTCGGCGCGTACAAAGCCCCTTCCACCTTATCGGAAAGATTCGGTTCCATGGCCAGCGCTTCTTCCCTGCTCAGAATCTTCAGTCCCTTGACGCCGTTGGCAATACCGCGGTCGTACAGTTCCTGCAGTCCGCCGAGCAGTTCTTTATGGACACAGACGACCATGGCACCGTTTCTCTTGAACGGGATATCAAGATCAGCCGCCAGCTGATCCATCATTTCATTGCCGCGGACGTTCATCTTCGCCATCAGAGATCCTTCCGGCGCGTCAAAACCGGCATGCATGATCGCGGAATTTGCTTTCGAAGTTCCTTCACACACGTCTTCACATTTTTCCAGAACACATATACTTGCGTTGAATCTGGACAGTTCTCTGGCGACAGCGCAGCCAGTTACGCCGGCGCCGATGATAATGATGTCATACATATTCGTTTTCCTCTTTGCCGCACAGGGATTACTGTGTCAGCAGTATCTGTTGATCATATTCCGTTGAAACAGGATTTCCGGCCATGCGTATAAACCATACCGGTTCCTCCTGTTATATTTCCTTATTATTTGGCCCAGCCAAGCGTGGACTGAACAGCCTGTTTCCAGCCTTTCAGTTCCTTTTCTCTTCTTTCCGCGTCCATTGACGGATTGAAGATCCGATCGAATGTCCAGTTTTTGATGACGTCTTCCTTGCCGCTCCAGAAGCCGACGGCCAGACCAGCCAGATAGCTGGCACCCATGGCTGTCGTTTCGACACATTCCGGACGATGTACCGGAGCGTCGATAATATCGGACTGGAACTGCATCAGGAAGTTGTTTTTGCAGGCGCCGCCGTCAACCTTCAGGGCATGCAGTCTGACACCGGAACCTTCTTCCATGGCGGTCAGAACGTCATAGGTCTGGAAAGCAAGCGATTCCAGGGTGGCACGGATCAGATGATATTTATTGACACCGCGGGTCAGTCCTGTGATCGCACCGCGGGCATACGGATCCCAGTACGGAGCACCAAGACCGGTGAAAGCCGGAACGACATAGCATCCGTTGGTATCGTCGACACGGGTCGCGAAGAATTCGGAATCCGGTGACTGGTCAATGATCTTGAGCTCGTCACGGAGCCACTGAATCGCCGCGCCGGCAACGAACACGGAACCTTCAAGTGCGTATTCAACCTTGCCGTCAAGACCCCAGGCAATCGTCGTCAGAAGACCGTTATTCGGATAAATCGGTTTTTCACCGATATTCATCAGCATGAAGCAGCCGGTGCCATAGGTATTTTTGGCCTCACCCGGATTGAAGCATGTCTGACCGAACAGAGCTGCCTGCTGATCACCTGCCACACCGGCGATTCTGATCGGTCCGCCGAAGAATTCCGGATCGGATTCGCCATAAATCGCGCTGGACGGCTTCGCCTCCGGCAGGATGCACATCGGGACTTCCAGCTGCCGGCAGAGTTCTTCATCCCATTCACATGTGTTGATGTTGAACATCAGTGTACGGGAAGCGTTGGAATAATCCGTCGCGTGGACTTTGCCCTTTGTCAGCTTGAAGATCAGCCAGCTGTCTATCGTGCCGAAGCACAGTTCGCCTTTCTCGGCTCTTTCCCGCACGCCTTCCACGTTGTTCAGGATCCAGCGCAGCTTGGTTCCGGAGAAATACGGGTCGAACACGAGACCTGTCTTATGATATGCCTCATCCGCGATGTTCGGATATTTGGCGATCAGTTCGTCTTTCATGTCAGCTGTCCGGCGGCACTGCCAGACGATCGCCCTGTAAACTGGCTGGCCGGTCGCTCTGTCCCAGACAACCGTCGTTTCACGCTGGTTGGTAATGCCGATCGCCGCGATGTCTTCACAGGTCGCGCCGATTTGCTTCATCGCCTGACGGGCTACCGAGAGCTGTGTCTGCCAGATTTCACTGGCGTCATGTTCCACCCAGCCGGGCTGCGGATAAAACTGTGTGAATTCCTTCTGCGCCACGGAGCACATTTCACCCTTTTCGTTGAAAAGAATGCATCTGTTGCTGGTTGTTCCCGCATCCAGCGCCATTACATATTTTGCCATTTATAACCTCCTCGATCATGGTGCTCTGACAAGTATGTGAAAGCCTTCGGAAGACTTTTCTTTGATCTGAATTGCATTTTCCCATAAAAATAAGCGCTATTAGGAAAGCATAAGAAACATATCTCCTTACGGACCGATCCTTTTACCGCTTAATCATCATTAAAAAACTCCTGTTTAACTATATAAATCATACTCCCCTGCCAAAACGCATTCAAGGGAGCATCCTTTGAAAATCTCCATCCGCCGTATACCGTCGCGGGTTCACTTTGATAAATGGTTATCCGCACAGAAAAAACTGCGTGATTCTATTCACGCAGTGTGATAACGGTATGGATCACGTCACCGTCCTGTTTCTGCAGCTGGCGGCGGATCGTCTTTAAGACACCGATGATATAACAGACATTGCCTTCCTCGTTTCTGACTCCCATGTTGACGACGCTTCCGTCATAGGGAATGCCGTCAAACAGGGCATGGACTTTGATTCTGCCCCTGTTGAATTCCCGGCGGAGATCCCAGGGGAAAATCACGTAGGCTCCGCCAGCATCCGTCTCGTGCAGCACAGCGTCGAAGATATATTCTTTTTTCTTCATGATCCGTCACTCCTGCGGATATGAGGCAAGGATATCGGTAACCGGCGGCACAAGTCCCTTCTTTCTGGCTATACCGGGTTCCAGCTTATAGGCAGTACCGTCAAATTCAGCCTTATCTGCAAAGGCGGTTTCCAGTACTTCCCGGGCGGCTTCGTTACCGGGGAGCAGATAGGTGACAGAGACATCGTCATGGAAAATGCTGATCATCACAAAGATCATATCCATTCCGGTCCTGGGGATCATATCCGGCAGTGTATTCTGCATGCGGCGGATCAGTTCCTGCGCACTCTGATCGTCATATGCGTTAAGACAGGCAATGCCGAAATTCGTACTGCCGCTTTCATATTCCTTGTAATCGCTGAAGAACACTTCCGTATCATTCATCCCGTCATAGGAAATGGATGCCTTGTACATCTCCTGATAATAGGTATCGAGATCGGTGATTCCGGCCAGGCGGCTGAGTTCCTTCACAGCTTCCCGGTCCGCGAACGTTGTCATCTCGGATTTGAAATAATATGTATCGGAAAGAATTGCGGACATCATAACGGCTGCGGTTTTCTGATCCGGCTCAATACCGTAGTTCCGGTATCGCATCCACATGATGGTGGCAGTCGAACCGATCGGTCTGGCGTCATAGATCAGCGGATTGCCGGTCGAAACGGAACCGTCACCATGGTGATCGATAATGGCAAGGATACGGGCATCCTTCAGTCCTTCTGCAGACTGGGCGTATTCACTGTGATCCACCAGGATCATATTCAGTCCGGAAGCGTCTTCCAGAAGCTGGGGAACTTCCAGTCCGGCATGTTCCAGAACAAATGCCGTTTCATGGTTGATCGGTGTGAGAATGACAGGCACCGCGTCATAGCCCAGCTGCTGCAGCAGATAGGCACAGGAAATGGCTCCGGCGACGGTATCGGTATCCGGACTGCGGTGGCCGGTGATATATATC
Source organism: Solobacterium sp. (assembly GCA_017404505.1). Lineage (GTDB taxonomy): Bacteria > Bacillota_I > Bacilli_A > Erysipelotrichales > Erysipelotrichaceae > Bulleidia. The sequence goes on from JAFRCE010000018.1 coordinate 34,421, forward strand.
TTCCCTCCAATTTCACCCAGTCCTTCAAGTTCACTCCGGTTCAGCTGAACAGCATACTCTTTTTCTTTCTGATACTGCTGTGCCTCCGCTGTTTTTCCGTAATAGAATCCGCATAAACCGGCGGCCGCAAGCAGGATCAGTACCAGTACGATATTGATCCATCGTTTCTTCTGTTCCATATCTGTTACCTCTTTTTCAATCATACATGCATTTGATCAAGGTTTTTCTTAGAAAACAGCCTTTTTTCGACCCGTCAGTTTTTCTTCAAACTGCCAACTACAGATCGACGGTCAGTATTTCTTCCTCATCAAACGGCAGACCGGCAGCAGTTTTCCCTTTATGAAAGTAAAACGAACCGCCGTGATTCACCGGCTCACTGCTGATCGGATTGACCATAAGCACATCCTCTGTCGCCAGAGCTGCCTGTGCTGCGTATTCTTCAAGCGCGCCGCTGTTCCATTCTGCAACGGTATAATCAACGTAAACCGGCCAAATGAGCAGATCTTCCGTTTGAAACCTTTCCGGAAAATCCCACAGATCGCCGCATAAAGTCAATTTAATTCTCCTGCCGTTCAGATCAAAAGAACCGGTTTCCTTTCCCTCGCAATAATGTTCATCCGCTTTTGAAGACTCTTTCCAGCCCTTCGAGATACGCCGGTAATTATGGATGATCTTTCCTTCCGATAACACCACGCAGGAAGAATACAGTCTGTCCTGTTCTTTTTCGATATAGCCAACGATCAGTGAAATGCCATACTGCAGCGTCCAGCTGCGCAGCTGAGCAATCGCCACGGAAGAAAGATCCAATGCATAAGACCTGTCCGTTTCATAATCCCAGCAAAGCGCGTCAAAACCCTGCAGGAACGCTTCACCGAAACAGAGCACATCGGCTTTTCCGGCAGACCTCTTCATGGCCAGTTCGATCTGACTCATGTTAAATGAAATATCACGATTTCTGCATCTGTATGAAACAAGTCCGATCCGCATGGTTTTCCTTCTTTGCTTTGATGGTATCATCCCTGTCCGGCATTAACAATTGAAGCCAATGTAAAAAGGTTCCTGTCGTCGGCGGATCCCGCGACAGAAAACCTCATTAAGAAATAAATGTTTCCCGCTTTACCAATGCGCACTTACACAGGATAAAGACACGTTACGGAAACTGTGTTTCCTCATGTAACGTAACATTGTTTCCGGACTGCTTTCATTCTTTCGTCCGGACGGACATCTGGATTACCAGCCGAAGTAGAACTCTTCTTCATACCCGCAGTACGGACATTTCATGACGATGTGGCTGGTACCGTGCGAAGAATCAGATCCGTTCCCTTTCTGGGACCAGATCAACTGCTTATTTTTGCGACAAAGGCCGCAGATATACCAGATTTCCATACCTTCTGATGTAAATTCGGTATACGTATCTCCACCGGATACATTGTTGAGTTCATCGAGATTGATTTTGATAACTTTACGTTCTTTTTCATTCTCCACAGACATTTTTCGCACTCCTTTCGATTACAGTCGCTGCTGTTTCCGATAATCTCACAGCATGCATTTCAGACTTTTTATATGAGGTGATGCTATGCTGATTATTTCGCGGATTCCTCCGATTTGGGCTGCGGTAATTCAAACTTTTCAAACTTCGGAGTTTCCAGATCGTCGATTTTCCAAACTTTGTCTTCTTTGATCACCTTCATTTCGACAGTGCCGGTCATCTTGTCCTGGTAGTTAAAGCCAAGGATCGCTCTGGAGGAATCCGATCCTTTCATCACATCTTTAACGGTCCAGTTGCATTCTGAGAGTTTTTCCAGTAAGACTTTCACTGCGTTGCCACCCATAAGCGTGTTGGTGAGCAGAGAAACGCCCGGCAGATCCGAGAGCGATTCCATGCTGTTGACTTTTTGGAGTGCATTTGCTGTAAGGTGTTTCTTCAGGCCTGCCAGACCGTCCACTTTGATTTCATCGATCGTTTTGTTCAAAGCGTACTCCGGACTCCAGCTTTCAAATAGATCCATTGCTTATCTCCATTATCTATTATTGCATTCTTGCATGTTTCTGCTTAAAAGTAAAAATCTGACAGTGCAATATGAATTGCTCCGGATTCATGATATCAATTGTTCAGATGCCGGATAAACAGTTGAAAACCCTGTGGGATCAGACACCACAGGGTTTTCGGCATTTTACATAAGAAGATACATCATCAAACAGCAGAATAATTACGGATCAAACCTTTTCATCAGACACTCCAGCCCGCGCTGGCATTCTGCAATTCGCTCATCCGGCGGAAAATACTGTCTTTTCTCGCATTCAGTTCAGCAGGCGTTCCTTCTTCTGCGACCTTTCCATTATCAAGGACGACGATCTTATCAGCCGCTTCAACCGTGCGCATCCGGTGAGCAATGACCAGCACCGTTTTACCGGCAAGCAGCCGCGATAATGCATCCTGCACTTTGGTTTCGTTTTCAACGTCAAGAGAAGCCGTTGCTTCATCCAGCAGAACGATCGGAGCGTTCTTTAATAACGCTCTGGCGATGGAAATGCGCTGCCGCTCACCGCCGGACAGTCTGGTGCCGTTCTCACCGATCGGTGTCGCATAGCCCTGCGACAATTTCAGGGCGAATTCGTCACAGTTGGCGGCCGCCGCGGCTGCCAGTACTTCTTCATCTGTCGCACCATGTTTGCCAAGGCGGATATTTTCCATCACGGTATCGTCAAACAGTACCACATCCTGGAACACCATGGAATAGTCACTCAGCAGTACTTCGGGATCCACTTTGCTGATATCCACACCGCCGACTTTAATGGTGCCTTCTGATATATCCCACAGTCTCGCGGCCAGTCTGGCACAGGTGCTCTTTCCGGACCCGGAAGGTCCGACCAGGGCAGTCACTTCTCCTTCTCTGGCGGTAAAGCTGACGCCGCGCAGGACCTGTTCATTGTCATAGGCGAATCCGACGTTCTCAAATGTGATGTCATGATTTGTCGGCGAGAAGCTGTCTGCACCTTCGGCGGTTTTCGCATCATAGATTTCATTCAGGCGGCTGGCCGAGATCTGTGACATGAACATTTCCGCGATCAGTGCCAGGGCTTGATCAAACGGCGCGTAAATACGTGTGATGGCCAGCAGGAACATGAATAATTGCATAAAGTCGATCTGTCCGGAAAGAATCAGATTTGTTCCGGTCAGAATCGTCGTCGCCACACCAAGACGCATGATCACGCTTGCCGCGTTGACGAAAATGCCGGTGGACAGTTCTCCCTGCCGCATAGTTTTCTCATGATAGTCGATCTTATCGTTCAGAGTCTGCAGGAACCGTTCTTCCTGATTGGTCGCCCGGATCTCCCGGATGTTTTCCAGGGTTTCCTGAATACCGTCAGCGACCTGGATCCCCGCTGCTTTGGTGATTTCAGATTGTTTTTTCGCCAGCTTCCGGCTGCCGAAAAGCAGTGCGAACGCGACCGGGACTCCCCAGAGACACGCCACTGCCATCCGCCAGTTATAGACCAGCATCACGATGGCAATAATCACCGTCGAAATATAGGATCCGTACAGATAACTGAGACAGTGAGACCACACATGTTCCAGACGGTTCACGTCACCCATGATCGTCTCTGTGAGATCCGCCAGATCACGTTTGCCGAAATAGCCCAAAGGAAGCTTCCTCAGCTGTTCAGCCAGGCTGATACGAACGCTCTTCACTTCGCTGTAGACCAGTCCGTAGGTCGCTTTGTATTGCTGTAAATGCGTTACGATCGACAGAATGACAAAGACTAGAACCAGCAGAATGAACGTACCCGCTTTCGGCAGTCCTTCACCATTGGTCAATACCGCCATATACTTTTCCATCAGCAGATAGAGAATACCCATACCGCCCATCACGATCAGATTGACGATGACGGTCCAGAACGTACCTTTTTTCGTATTCCGGATCCCCTGATCTGTCAGAGCGTATTTTCTTTGAAATTCTTTTCCGAACATTTACTTCACCTCCTGCTGATTCTGGGTAATCTTCCATTTCACAGCCCGGTTATAATCAGCCCACATTCTGGCATAGAGTCCGCCGGATGAAACAAGCTGTTTATGTGTTCCTATTTCCGCCACATGGCCGCCATCCAGTACGACGATCTGATCCGCGCCGATGACAGTCGACAGACGGTGAGCGATCATGATGACGGTGCGGCCTTTCATCAGAACGGAGAACGCTTTCTGAATCAGAACTTCGTTTTCCGGATCGGCAAACGCCGTCGCTTCGTCGAGTACAATGATCGGCGCATCCTTCAGAATCGCCCTGGCCAATGCCACACGCTGCTGCTCGCCGCCGGAGAGATACGTACCTTCGGTTCCGATCACCGTATCCACACCATCCGGAAGCTTAGCGAGAATATCATCACACTGGGCAGCGGAAAGAGCCGCCATGACTTCAGCGCGTGAGGCGTCCGGTCTGGCTGAGCGGACATTCTCAAGAATGCTCGCCTTAAACAGTCTGTCATTCTGGAAGACAAAGGCCACCTGATCCATCAGGACATGCGGGTCCGTTTCTCTGACATCCACCCCGCCGACCAGTACACTTCCGGAACTGACATCCCAGAAACGCGGGATCAGACTGGCAGCCGTTGTCTTGCCGCCGCCCGACGGTCCGACAAGCGCCACTGTCTCTCCCGGCTCAGCCCGGAAGGAAACATGATCCAGAGCCGGTATGACTGTTCCTTCATAAGTGAAACAGACGTCTTTGAATTCCACGCTGTTGTCAGCTGGAGTCAGTGGATGATCACTGATCTTAAGTACCGGCGCGCTCATGACCTGATCGATACGCCGCAGCGCGGTACTTGCCAGCATCATTCCGCTTGAAGCGAACATGATTCTGGCCAGTGCTGTGGATATTACAGCGGAAAACACCGCATAGAACGCGAAGTTTGTGACAAATTCCGCGAAATTCCCAGCTTGCAGAGCACCGGGTGCCAGAAGCAGCACGACCGGAATAAGGAAGATAAAGGCTCCTTCCGTAAAAGTCAGGTTAATCGACTGCGGCATACAGCAGACATCTCCCTGATAATGCTCAGCCTTGGCACTGTATTCCTCAATGGCATGTTTGAATGCGCGGAACGAATACACGGTCTGCTGAAAGACCTTGACGACCGGAATGCCGCGCACGTATTCCGTACCCGCCTTGCTCATGACGTCCTGGGCCGCCTGATATTCCTGCATCAGTTTCGCGTTTTTGCCGCCCATCATCGTGAACATGGCCATGATCGATATCACGGCAGCCATCAGACAGGCCGCCCCCATACGCCAGTCAAACACGAACATCAGCACGATCATTGAAAGTACCATAGCGGCACTGCCGACAATGTCCGCCAGATTATGGGCGAGAAGCGTTTCCGTCTCCGATGCGGCCCCGTCCAGACGGTTGCGGATCAGGCCTGACGCATTGGCGTCAAAGAAACCGAGCGGGGTCTTCATCAGATGCGCCATGCCCTGTTTGCGGATATTTGTCGCTGTCCTGAAAGCCGCCAGATGCGTGCACATCAGGGCTGCGAAATAGACCGCGATACCGGCCACGGCAAAACCGAAGGCCAGCCATCCGTAGCGGGCGATCCCAGCAGCTTTTGTCCACTCCGGCGCGGCGGCAATCAGGTCTCTTGCCACCAGCCAGATACAAATGTAAGGTACCATGCCAAGAATCATGGCAACTGCCGAAAGACCAAGACCGAGAAAGGTCAGTCCTTTGTAGCTGCCCGCATAATCAAGCAGAACAGCCAGATCGCTTTTCTTCTTTTCATTCATAAAATCACCATCCTGTTCATTCTTCTGAAACCATATCGCCGATTTGTGTTAGTAAATGCTAACTGTAGTTTATATTTAATGCCTTCCCGTGAATGGTACGGGAAAGCATTTTTACAGATGATTAAGCAGTACGGATCCAGCCAGTCCCGTAACTATGTATTCATGCCTTCTTCACGACATGAAAGTCACAGCAGTCGTCACCGGCTCCGAGCGTCTTTGTGCGCAGCAGCTTTCCGCCTTTATACTCGATCGTCGGATAATCCATCACGCACATGTGCGGCGTCAGGAACGCCAGGTTTTCCTGGCGGCCGATTTTACAGACACCGCATTCGTGATGCGTCACATAGTATTCCGGAACGGAAAGATCATATGAAAAGTCGAAGACCCAGTCCATCGGATATTCTTTTTTCTTCGACCGTTTGGAACCGCGGACGTATTTATCGATCTCTTTCGGATCAAAACAGTTTTTACCCTTATAGAACCGCTTCATCATGTCGCTCTTGCAGATGGCGTCGATCATGCCGTCAAACACTTCCATCGTGATATGTTCCGGATCCGCCTTGTAATAGGAGAACCCGTAGCAGGCAAGATACATGACTGCAGCAAACATGTTTTCTTTCATCGAACCGACGGCAGGAGTTCTTTTCACCATAGCCCGGTATTCTTCCATATGTCTTTTTTTGAATAAGCGAATATCCATATCCGGAACAGCTTTTTCGGTATATCCGTAGACCACTCTGCTGAACATATATGGAAACAGTCTTCCAATGATTCCCAGTTTCATCGTCACATCTTTCTAATCGATTTATATAACCAAATATATTTCATCATCGCTACTCATCAGATACCGTCCGTTCTGACTTTTCGAAGCGGAATGTTTCTGGCGCTTTCTTCCGTATCGTCATTCTCTATATATCCATCGTACGGCGCGGATGGATCGGTATATTTCTTTGTGAACGGTTTACAGATTTCCTTTCTGTGCCTGAACGCAAAGTCAGGGTCGTCCGTCCAGCCGGTATGGCCGGTGATGATCTTTAATGGCTGTTTTCTGGACCGTATAATCTTTTCCAGAGCCGCCAGTGAGCGGACAGCCAGTTTATTGTCTTCCGCCAGTGTGCTGATAAAACTGTAGCCGCCGTCCGCACCGAACCAGATCGTATCACCGGTGAACAGATACGCATCATCGATCAGGTAGACCATATGGCCCCAGGTATGACCGGGAACCAGAATGCATTCGATTTTGATATCACCGATATGAATGACTTCACCATCCTTCAGCAGTACTTTCGGATTGTCGGTTTTTACCATGGGCAGCTTATACAGACCATGAAAGACCTTGCGTCTGACTTCGCCGGTGAGATACCGGTTTTCGATCTCTCCGATATAGATCTTCGCGTCTTTGAACAGCTGTTCACTGTCCCTCTCCAGCGCTCCAACATGATCCGTGTCCTGATGGGTAATGAATATATCCTGAATGGAAGCGGGATCGATATCCAGCCAGCCCATCTTTTCTTTCAGACGCCGGTAGTTATATCCGGCATCGATCATGACCGTGTTGCCGTTCTTCGTATAAAAGAAGATATTCGCGATCCATTCCCGCACACATGCGGTATGATCATCGATCCAGCCGGTATTCAGCGGTTTGAAAATCGCTTTGCCGCGGAACAGAATACTCATGGATTTCTTTTGATTCTCAGAATCTTTACGTGCCATTTTTGCCTCCTCAACGCAGAAGAATGATGATGCCTGCGACAATCGCCGCTCCCGCGATCCAGATCAGTGTCAGGATCACGCGTTTCCTTAAGACCTGCGGCCAGGTCTGCACAAACGGAATCTCTTCCGTTCCGGGTATGATCCAGAACCTGCTGTGGCCGACCCATAGCCGGTCGATCACGATTCCGTCATACCAGTTCATAACTTCCAGAAACAGGAGCGCCTGCCAATACGCCGGCCAGAAACTACGCACCCCATTCCAGACACGGATGATTAGGATCAATGCTGCCGCCATGACGGTAAAGAATGCCGTCATAAAGCGTTTCCGCTTCTTGGCTGTCGTCACCCGATCGCTCAGTCCCAGTTTATATACTTTCTCCTGAACAGGCTCCGGATAGAAGTACAGACCGTTCAGAGCATTGTTTCCCACGCCGAATTTCACCATCAGCGTGAACAGGGCGCAGAACAGGATCAATTGCAGAAGAATCATTTCAGTCACCTCAAATCCTTTGCCTAATAAGTCAGAACGATGGAGAAATCCATCAGTGCATGCAGAAGCACCGGCAGCCAGATCGTACCTGACTTCTCTTTCAGCAGCTGAAACAGACAGCCGGCGACGGTCAGGCTAAGGGCCTGCGATGTGATGAAATGAAGCAGAATGTCACCAGTAATCTCGCCCCAGTTCGCCGCACTGAAGATATGCAGCAGTGCAAAACAGATATTCGGTATCAGATACCGCACCGGCCAGCTGAAATCCTGCAGGAACCAGGTGCATACATCCCGGCACAGAAATTCTTCCGCAAATGCGATAAAGACAGAATAGTAAAGAAGACTGAAGAGAACAGATATCTTATCTTCCTTGACAATCAGACACCATACAGTCAGTCCAAGGATCGTAAGAAGCAATATACCGGCTGTGATCCGCTGCCATTTCCCTTCCAGTGTCATATACATCTGCTGGATGAAGTCTTTCCGCAAAAAGGCTGCGAACAGGATCAGCAGTGCGGCCGGATATAGAAATACGGTCATGCTCTGCATAAAGACACCGCAGAGATTCTTAGAAGCATGGCGCACGGAGAGCAGTTCTCCGCTCTGTGCTTTCGGATAGAAAAAGAATGCCATGATCATGAAATCCACCGCGCAGATACCGATCGGAAGAATCGTCTTCCATAAGTTTTTGCTTTTCATCGTACAGTTTCCTTATATCCCGGCACATTCAGTACTCGGATGATGCACCTTTTCGACTTCTTTCATGAACTGTTCTGTGTTTTCGCCGATCAGTCCGCCATGTCCCATGTCTTCAAAAATCTTACAGGTAAAGGGATAACCTTTTGCCTTCAGTTCCTCGAGGTTTGCGGATAACTTCCGATCCACTGTCCCCTTGATGCCGTACCAGATATGCATATCTGTGTTCTGGAAAACGCTGTAATCTGTCTTCTTGCCGATCATGCATCTGTCCTGATTCTTCCAGCTTTTCCAGCTGGCTTTCGTGTAAAGGATCCGATCTGCTTCCGACCGGCTGCGTCCCGTGATCTTTGCCAGGAACCATTTGCGCAGTTTTCCCGCTCTGCCCATGATCACAAAGAATGTCCCGGTAAAGAAGAACAGATAGATTTCCTTCAAAAGATCGTTTTTGATGTCCGGATAATCCCTCAGTGACATACCGTCGGCTATGGCGGTCGTGATCGCCAGCCGGTTATCTTCAAGCACCTGCATCAGTGTGCGGCAGCCGTAGGACAGCCCATAGAGAATATCTACCTTTCCGCCATAGTTTGCGATGATATAGTCCTCCAGTTTTTCCGCCTCATACGCCACCGAGCGGAATTCCGTGTCCGGTTCGGACGGGTTGAAGCCATCATAAGCGACAAGCAGAACGTGATAGCGTTCCGCTATCTTTTTCGCGGTAGGAAGGACGCCCAGATAACTTGTTCCGCCGCCATGCAGAAGAACCATCAGTTCTTCGTTTTCTTTGCCTAATTCAAAGTATTTCATATACAGGGTTTTCTACAGCTGACCCTTATCAAAACAAAGTGACGAGCCAGCCAACGGCTGCAGCGGGAATCAGCGCGAAGATAATGCCGGGAAACAGCATTCCCCTGACATGAAACCATTTCTGATGATAGGCTTCGTCCATATGTTCCGTTCCTTCCAGCCGGAACATCGGCAGATTGGCAAACAGCACCCAGTCCAGAAAAATTGTGTCATAGATACCGATCCAGGCCATAAGGACAAAGGCAAGCAGGAACCCCTGCTGGAAGGTTTCTGCCCCGGCGATCCGGCAACAGACCAGCAGGATGCCGGTAAATATCAGAATGCCGAGACCTTTTGTCAGGATCACGTTTTTGGACTGATAACTCACATCCACTCTCTCGTGTGTCCGGAAATATTCCTCCTGGATATCCGGCGGATAATTATGGATGCTTGCCGGACTGTATTTTCTGTCTCCCTGATAATAAGCAAAGATAATCGCCGTGAAAATTGCCGCAAAAACAGCCATTTCAATTAAAATCATCCAGATGTTCATTTTCATGCCTCCGCTTCCGGGCGCTTTCCCATCGCTCTTTCAATTTCAGCAGCGAACTTCTCCGGTTTCAGGACGGCCAGCCCGCCATGTCCGGTCTCCTGAAACACGCGAAACTCAGCAGCCGGAAATTGTTTTCTGACATAATCGATATCCCACTTCCGGTCTTTTTCTTCCGTCTTGGCATACCAGTATTCGATATGCGGACAGTCCGTCATGATATCTTTCGGCATTGTGTAATTGTTGCAGGAATCAAACGTACGCCAGATGGTCTTCGCGCTGATGAATTTCAGAACATCTGCGAGATAGGTCAGATCTTCATCAGAGTATTCGTCCGAAGTAAATAGTTTTTCCAGAAGACGCAGACCGCCGAGTTTTCCCAGATAAACCATCAGAAAGTCACGTAAAGCGATAAAACGTGTCAGGATCCAGGGCAGCTGGTATGGTGTGATACCGCCGTCTATCACTGCTGTTCGTATGGCTATACGGCGGTCCATCAGAAGTTTTATGACAGCCGAACCTCCCATGGAGCAGCCATACACACAGGAAAGATCACTCAGGCCATGGGCGATCAGCCAGTCAGCCAGTTCGGCAGAGATTTCTTCGATACTGGTAAAATCACCTTCTGTCTCTTTGTCGTAGCCGCAAAGAGCCGGAATGATCAGATGATACCGATCCTGTAAAAGAGGAATCACATATTCGAAATAGTCCCACATGACGAGAGACGGATGAATCAGCAGTAAAGCCGTGCCATTTGTTTTTCCAAATTCGTGGATCTTCATTCCTGCACCAAATATAGAATCAGCAGATCGGAACGGATTTCATATACCCTTCCGGTCCATGAGAAGTTTATTAAAGTTAAATATACCTAACTCATGTTCAAAAAAAGATGTCTGCGGATCGCTGCAGGTGTCGGAAAAAAAGTCAGATCACATTGATACTTCCGCATGTTTCTCATTTGCTTCACCAACAGCAGGCCGACGGTAATGAACGACGGATGTTAGGTTATGCTAACTGTTTTTTTATGATAACTGCCGGATCAGAATTAATCAATATCTTTCATACACAAAAAAGTCTCCGGTATAAACCGGAGCTGATGAACAGACTGGATGAATAGTTAACCTTTTTATTAGTTATCAAGTAATTCTATGTACTGTGCGTATTCTTCGTCTGACATATGCTTGATGGCGTATGTCCTGCTTTCCCAATGATGGCCCCACATTAAATAATCCAGGTAATCCATCGCCTCTTGATAAGTTCCGCCGGAAATGTTTTCGAGGTCATCGAGATCCAGTTTTCTGTCTGCCAAGCTATTAGTCTTTCGCTATCGCAGGTGCATCATCCCAGTAGTCATCGACATCAAAGCCGATCATAAGAAATCCGACCGGCGTATCCTCGTCATAAATACCGAAGGGAAAAGCATATCCGTTACCGATAATCGCAGTATAAGCCTCGATAATACTGGTATCGTTGCTTGCGACATAGCTTCTCTGGTCATCCGAAACTCTCAGTGTCAGGAGTTCCCATACATTTTTCCCGTTGGCCTTTTCTAATCTGAGCATTCTCTTTTCTCACTTCTTCTTTTTCACAGCCGGAAGCTCATCGTACGTTGCTTCCAGCAGGTCCCGCAGGAAATCACGGTTCTCCACATTATCAACCAGCAACATTTCCTTTGCCCCTTCATAGGGAAGTTCCGTATCCGCGTCCGGCATCATAGTCACAGCTGACTTTGTCGGTTTCACCAGAAAACGGTCATCGTAAATGACGCCGACGATCTTGCCGCGATAGTAAATGATGTATTCTCCCATCATTACCCGGTAAGAGATTTCATCCAGTCCGGAAAGCTGCTCCAACATGAAATCCAGATATTCTTTACTCGATGCTATCTGTCTGTACCTCCTCAACTATCTGGACAGTGTCAGAATCCCAGCGCAATACGAAACCGGCTGATAAATGAGATTTGGGAATGACTGCCTCATCTCATCTATCACGAAGTATATCTCTTCGTCATCCCACTCTTCGCCTACCTCTCGCTGGCACTGTTCCAAATCTGTACGAGTCCTAAACGCGACATCCCCGATCAGAATCTTTCCATCTTCATTCAACCGTTCAAGCAGACTTTGCAGAAAGCGGACCTTCTGATCATCGGTCAGATGATGCAGCGAGTAGGTGGCCACAATAAAGTCATAGCTCCGGCTCTGCAGCGCTTCCACCAGTCCTTGTGAAAAATCACCTTGATACAGATGCGCATCCGGCATTTTTTCAGAGGCCAGTTCGATCATTCTCTTCGAAAAATCCTGCCCGTAAACTGGGCATCCGTTCTCGTATAACTTTGCCGTGAGAGTGCCTGTTCCAAAACCTATGTCCAACACTGTAGCACTCGGTTTTTCCATGATGGTACGAAATATACTTCCAAGGATTTCTTTATACCCGGCAAACGGGTATGTGTTTTCCTCATCGGATATGCCGACCGTCAAATCATAGCCGTCCGCCCATAAATCAAAGCCTTTGTTATCCAGCATTTTCTACTCCTGCTCCAAATAAAGCCGACAGATCAGGTTCACCGAATCAGGCGGATCTTCATCGACCAATCCCGAGTTGTCACTGACATCCAAATCACAGCCACAACCCGTTGTTATCCAAATCACTAACTCAACTCTACCGTAAAAACATCTAAACTGCTCACTCAACCCGGTGACATCTAAATGGTTTACTCAACCCTCCGACCAAAGCAGTTGATATGTTCTGTCGGAGCTGTTTTTGCAGCCATTTTTGCTCTTCGCCGCTGACGGTCATTTGCCAGAAAAGCCCGGAAACACGGTGCTTTTGACGGTCTTATGTATCTTTCCTTGACATCAATACTACGGTCTCAACTGGATTTTGATTGTACTGCCTGCAAACCGAAGGCCTTTTCTACCATTTCCAGTGTTTGCTCAATGCTTCGGTTTTCATTCCTGATTATCACATGAAATCCAGAATGTAAATAGCGGTCATAGTTTTCCTGCGAATTGATCAGCATGAGCCCTTTCCGATAATTCTCCATCGCCTTCTCTGGATCAGGTTCATCCATTATCAGCCGATATAAGAACTGTTTTTCCCGATCTGGCCTTTCAAAAAAACGCCGCACAGATATTTGAGGATCCGCCAGCATGACCAGCACATGATCTTCTAGAGTAATACTTTTCAGTGTCTCTATCGAAATATTTGTATCAACAAATACTGGTCTGCCCTGGTCTTTAAGGCCATCCAGAAGCCTGAGTTCCAGTATCTCACACTCGCGAGACACGCCGTCCATCCATGCCTTGTATTCCTCTGGGGTCCTTCTAATGAAGTCATGCCAGTCCTCCAGATCACGGGTATAAGTCAGAAAAGGAAACTCTGTACTGTCAAGCCCTGGCAACAGCTGGTCATGATAGTTCTCTTCACACAGGATACCGTTATATTTCTCTGCAAGCAGTTTTACCATGGTTGATTTGCCTGCATAGGCCGTACCAGTAATAAAATACGCGTTGTCAAATCTCATGTCTTACTCCACATTCTTCGGCTCATACGGCACTGAAATGAAATCCTTCTTTTGGTGGTACAAGCAGCATACCGTCTCCATGAATTATCAATACAGAAATAAATCAACAAGTGCGACTATGTTTATACCTTATGCCTGCTTACGGCAGATATACAGAAGATGACTTGTAGTCCCTAATAGCTCCCGCTTTTCAGAAAAATACAAATACCATTCAGCAAAAGATTTGAAATCCTCATCCGTCATAGAAAAGTCAGAACGCTTTTCGATGGGCTCCATCAGTCCATCCACACCTGCTGTTGTTATCCATTCGACAGGCTTTTTGTGAAAAAGTTCCTCAAACTCTGTAACATCGTATCCTGTAAAGAGCTGTTCTTTAAAGTGCTTTACCTGATATTCATTTGTAAAGTTCTCTGCTTGCCCTTCAGCCCAATTTCCGTAGAGATAGTTTGCATACATGATGGCAAACACAGATAGGAAGGCAAACATAATCACACCATTGGGCTTTGTGACCCGAATTGCCTCGTCAATCGCACAGTTCACCTCGCCTGTTTCATACAGGTGATACATTGGGCCAAAGAATAGCGTTACATCAAAACTATTATCTGGAAATTGACTCAAATCTGTTGCATCCCCTTGAAATGATTTGATGTTTGCGATCTCTTTGCTGTTTTCTCTTAGGACAGCAAGATTGCTCTCAACCAGTTCAACCGCTGTTACATCCACACCCTCACTTGCAAGGGCAATTGAGTATCTTCCCGTTCCAGCACCAACCTCAAGGATTTTAGAATCCTTGGTTGCATAGCGGTGGATGTAATTCATCGTTGTACAGAATTCCAGCTGACCGTGGCGCGATCTTGTTGTCCGCCCATCTTCGTCATACTGGCCATAAAAACTGCTAACTATTTCTTTTCTGGTACTCATATCAGGTGCCTCTCAGATTCATGGTCCTCATGCTTATTTCAGTTGTTTTAGATAGTCCGCATTCTTCGGTTCATACGGCACTGAAATGAAATCCTTCTTTTGGTGGTACAAGCAGCATACCGTCTCGACGTGTTTTGTGAACGGGAACATATCGACCGGTACGATCTTCTGAATCTTATATTTACCGTTCAGGGTTTTCAGATCATCAGCCTGGGTGACGGGATTACAGGAAACATAAACGATCTTATCCGGGGCAATGTCCGCGACGCTGCGCATGGCAGCCTCCCCCATTCCCGAACGCGGCGGATCGAGTATTACCGTATCAAAGTGTTCTCTGTTCTTTTTCAGGAACGCCGTGATGTCCGAGGCATAGAATGTCACGTTTTCAATATTGCTGTACCTGGCGTTGTTTTTCGCATCACGGATGGCCTCCGGACTGATTTCCACACCGGTCACATGCTTTGCCTGTTTCGCAGCCGCCAGGGAAATCGTGCCGATACCGCAGCAGGCATCCAGGACTGTTTCATTCTCCTTCAGATCAGCCAGCTGCAACGCTGTCTGATACAGTACTTCCGTCTGTTTCGGGTTGACCTGATAAAAAGAACGTGAAGAGATCCGGTAGGAAATGCCGTTGATCTGATCCGTGATGTATCCCTTCCCGAAAAGGACCTTGTCACGGCGGCCGAGGATCATTGATGTCTTTTCATGATTGTAATTCAGAACGATGGTGCGGATCTGTGGATGGGCTTTGGTCAGAACCTGAACGAAATGTTTGGAACCGGGCAGCTCTCGGGAGCCGATGACAATGACCAGAAGAACTTCCCCGTTCAGTGAAGAAACCCGGATATAGGCATGCCGCAGAATACCGATGCCGCTGTCTTCGTGATAAGCGGATAGTTTCATTTTGTCGGCTGTCTCACAGATTGTTTTCAGGATCTGATTTGCTGTGACATGCTGTATCAGACAGGCTGAAGAATCGATATGCCGGTGGCTGTTTTCTTCATAGAGACCGGCGTGGATATGATGGTATCTGTCCTGATAAAAGCTCGCATATACTTTATGACGATAATGGTACGGATCTCTCATGCCTTTCACTTCCGAAACGTTCTGCTTCGGAAAAAGCCCGGCGACATAGTCATGCTTGATCTTCAGCTGTTCGGCATATTCTGTCTTCAGATAACTGCAGGCACCGCATTTTCCCGCAACCGCGCACTTTTTCATAGTTTCACTTCCCTCAATGTATGCACCACGTTCGGTGTCTTCTTCCGCAGCACATCATAACTCTGATGGCCGCAGGCGATCAGCGTGAAATTCTGAATACCGAGAGCAAGCGCTGTTTCCATATCATGCAGGGTATCGCCGATATAGCGGCAGTCATCGGGATGGACGTCAGCCGTTTCCATCCACCGCAGTGCCATATCGATCTTCGAGCCGCCGAGATTGTTGTCAATACCGAGGATCTCGTCGAAAAGATGGTCGATGCCCAGTCTGCGGCACTGCTCCTCCAGGAAATCCTCATGGGTCGCAGAAAGAATGACGTTCTCATAGCCGGCCTGTTTCGCTTCCTGAATGAGTTCTTCAAATCCATCCATCAGTTTCAGTGTGTCAAAACCGGCATTGTACATATCGTTGAACTCCACCGAGATATCCGCATAGCTTTCTTCTTCGAAGGTATAGCCGATCTTATAGTAATAATCGATGACCGGAAAGCAGAAATCACGGCGGTACTGCTCATAGGTGGAGATGAAATCCATGTTTCTTTCCCGCAGCATCGTGTTCTCAATTTCAATACAGTAATCGACATCATCGATGATGGTGCCGTTAAAATCCCATATCAGTACTTTTTTCATAATCACCATTCTACATGAAAAAGACCATTCTTTCGAATGATCTTGTTTCACTTTATTCGACCCTGGCGCCGCATTTCGGACAGAATGATTCGTCGCCGTGCAGCTGTTCGCCACATTGCGGACAGACTTTCTTCACCGGTTTCAGGGACGCGCCGCATTTCATACAGAAAGCAGAACCTTCCCGGTTTTTCGTGCCGCATTTCGGACAGACAAGACTGTCCGCTTCCTTTTCTTCTTTCTTACTGTTCTTTGGATCAAGGCTCTTGAAGAAGTTATCGATATCGAAGAGTGTTCTCTGAACCGGATCGTCCTGCGGTTCTTCCTTCGGCACATAGGTGCCGGCCATGATCTCGCTGAACTGTTCGGTCTTTGTCCATTCGAAGCATTCCAGCGCCCTTAAGGCAGCAAACGGATGGCTGGCATTCATCAGCATCAGCCCTTCCATCGATTTGGAAGCACCGTTTTCCTCGACGATCTTCTTATATTCTTTCGCCTGCTGCAGGAAAGCGTCCATGTTCATCTCACCGGCGATCTTCTGATCGAAGCCGGCCAGCCGCAGACAGACTTCCGCCATCTTGTCACCGGAGCCATCGCACAGGACAGCCGCCCGGTCAGCCGAGAATTCACTGCAGCGCATCCAGTGGTAGTAAGCCATCTGCAGAGGCAGTGTGAAGATCGGTCCGAGCGGGACTGCTCTCAGCGTGCCGCTGAGAGTGCCGAAGAGAATCGTACCCATGGTTCTGTACAGGACATGGTGGCAGGCAATATGACCGCATTCATGAGCGAGAACCGTCGGAATCAGTTCTTCCGGCAGGATTTCCAGAAGTCCGGAAGTAATGACGATATGCGGATCGTTTTCACCGGCCGTGAAGGCGTTTGGTCTCACATCCATCATCAGATACAGTTCCGGTACGGCAATGCCGAGCTTTTCGCAGATCGGCTTCAGCATTTCCTTATACCTCGGCAGCTGGTCTTCACCCAGTCTCACATAGGAAGACAGGCAGCGCAGCTGGATCTGCTTTTCACTCCACTCCTTCATGAATGTCTTCATCAGTGTGGTGAAGCCCGGGATGGCCTTCAGTGCCTGCAGTGCGGCCTTATCGTCCGGATGAACGTAATGATTGCTGTTAAATGACATGATAGATCTCCTTATTATGAAAGCTTGCTGACTTCATCAAGCCAGAGTCTGACACTGGCGTCACTTGGCATTCGCCAGTCACCGCGCGGCGAGAGAGTCAGAGAACCGACCTTCGGTCCGTCGGGCAGACAGCTGCGCTTGAACTGCTGGTGGAAGAAACGGTTGTAGAAACGCTGCAGCGACGTGCGGATCACTTCCGGATCGACGTCGTCATAGGCACAGCATGCAAAGGCATAGATCTTGGCCGGTGCGAAGCCGTATCTCAGCATGTAGAACAGGAAGAAGTCGTTCAGATCATATTTGCCGATCTTTTCTTCCGTCTTCTGGGCGATCTGACCATCCTGATTCGGTGTCAGTTCCGGTGAGATCGGCGTATCGACAATGCTGAGCAGTGTATTTTTCAGATCCTCGCGGCCGCATGTTTCGGCATAAGAACGGCAGATATACTGCACAAGTGTCTTCGGTACGGAACCGTTGACACCGTACATCGACATATGGTCGCCGTTATAAGTGCACCAGCCGAGGGCCAGTTCCGACAGATCGCCGGTGCCGACGACCAGTCCGTTGTGCAGGTTGGCGGCATCCATCAGGATATAGGTGCGCATTCTTGCCTGGGCGTTTTCATAGGTCGTATCCCCTTCGCCCTGATAAACGCCACTGTGGCCGATCTGCTTCAGATGATCTGTCACACCGCTGCCGATCGGCACTTCGTGGATTTCAACATCCAGTGTCTTCATCAGATTCAGAGCGTTGTTGTAGGTCAAAGATGTCGTATTGCCTTCGGAAGGCATTGTATAGCCAATGATACGAATATCCTTTTCGATCTTCTGGGCTTCGTGGCACACCAGCAGAGCCAGCGTGCTGTCAAGACCGCCCGAGATACCGATGACCAGGTTTTTGATGCCGGTGGCACGCACTCTTGTCGCAAGACCGTTCGCCTGGATCTGCATGATCCGGCGGCAGCGGCGTCCGCGTTCTTCGTCGTCTTTCGGAACAAAAGGATTGCGCGGAATCGGGTATGCCTCTTTCTGCAGTGCTTCCCTAAGTTCCGAGGATTTGATATTGGTCTTACCGCCTAACGGCGCCATGCTGATATCGGCTTTTCTGTACCATGCGGAATCAGCGGAAGGAAATGTATTCTGGTGAGCCCGGTTGAAGCGGATCGTTTCAACGTCGATCACGGCGGTGCTGACATGGTTCCTTTCCGGGAAGAGGACGTTGCTGAGGATCCTGCCGTTTTCCGCGATCATCGTATGACCGGAGAAAACCAGGTCCGTCGAGGATTCGTCCGTGCCGGCGGAGACATACAGATAACCGCAGTAGCAGCAGGAACTCTGCTGCTGGACCATCATCGTCCGGTATTCATGTTTGCCGATGATTTCATCACTGGCCGAAAGATTGACAATGATATCCGCACCGGCCAGACACAGATGTGTGCTCGGCTTGTCCGGCACCCAGAGATCCTCGCAGATCTCCGCACCGACCGTGACGTCGTTTTCGCCGTCAGAGACCAGCACATCGATGCCGAACGGCACTTCGTCATCACCGATCACGACGGTCCGGCCGATCACGTCCTTGCCGGAAGTAAACCACCTCTGTTCATAGAATTCACTGTAATTGGGAATATTGACCTTGGGAACCAGTGCGCATACGTGCGTGCCGCTGAGAAACGCGGCGCAGTTATACAGCTGGTTTTCATAAGCAATCGGAACACCGACGCAGACGGTCTGTCCGTCAGGAACGGCGTTGGCGATCTCGATCAGGCATTCCTTCGCCTGTTCCAGCAGGATATCCTGCTGAAAAAGATCGGCGCAGGTATAGCCGGTAATGCACAGTTCGGGAAAGACGATCAGACCGCAGTCGGCATGTTCGCGGATGATTTGCATGATCTGACCGGCATTATAGACAGGATCAGCGACTTTCAGGGCCGGTACGGCAGCCGCTGTCTTAAACATTCTGTTTTTCATAGTTTTCCTCTTTCAGGCCACCAGGTCAAAGAGTTCCGGCGGCAGAAGACGCTTCAGTTCACCGACATCCGGCTTTTCCGCTTTCAGCAGATGACGGATGCGGCTGGACGAATACTTCTGGTATTTTTCCGGTGTTTTCAGGACCGTGATGTGATCTGCATGGGCACGCAGAAACGGGTCGTCCGCAATGATCTGCCGGCAGTCTTCGTCCATCCGCTGCAGACAGACAATGCCGAATTCATTGCAGATCTCGTCGACATATTTCCAGCCGTGTTCCAGTTCCTTCAGCTTGTCGCTGCCGAACAGCAGCTGGCAGTCACATCCTTCCGTATCGCGCAGATAGCACAGTGTTTCATAGGTGCGGGGCTGATGGTCCGCTTTCAGTTCATAGTCACTGACATCCATCCAGTCTCTTTCGTGGGCGATCCGCCACAGGAAATCCAGACGCTCCTCATCCGTGAAAACGAAGTCCTTGCCCTGATCGTACTTGATATATGTTGATTTGGAAGGCACATAAATGACCTTGTCGGCGCCGGTCCGGCACATGGCATACTGAGCCAGATCGATATGTGCCCCGGTGGGAGGATTAAAAGCTCCTACATAGACGAGAGCTTTCATATTTTGCCACCGTGCAGTTTCTCATACATTTCTTCTCTTAACCGGGCGACTTTCGGTGTCAGGTCAACATAATGCTGGTGCGGCATTTCCGGACGCAGTTCACTTTCCCATACACGGTTGGTCAGCTGCTCGCGGATATAATCCTTTTTCTGTTGAATCGTCGGCAGATCAATGACCAGTTCACCCTTGATGATATGCGGAACAAGAATTCTTTCGATATGCGTCGGACGGATCCTCTTGACCGGATCGAAAGCATCCGGATCCAGATTGATCACTTCGATCTCCTGGCCGTCCTCGAACACCTCATCGTCCAGCGCAATGATATCGCACTGTCCCTTTCCTTCTTCATCAAACGCACGCCAGGCCATCAGCTTGCCGGGGATGATCGCTTTCGATACCGAGTCGGAGCACTTCATCTTCGGTGTGTAGCTGCCGTCTTTTTCCTTCACGGCAACCAGCTTGTAGACACCGCCGAAAACCGGGTCAGTCGCTGAGGTGATCAGTTTTTCACCGACGCCGTAGGAATCGAAGTGAGCGTCTTCGTACAGTTCCATATTGGACATCTTCTTCTCGTCCAGAGAATTGGAAGCGACCAGTTTGATATACGGCTTGCCGGCTTTGTCGAGCGCCTTGCGCAGCTTCTTGTAGCCGCGGGCCAGGTCGCCGCTGTCAATTCTGGCACTCTTGACTCGGCGGTTCGGATCATTCGGATATTTGGCAATCAGATAATCGTCAAGCTTGATCAGATTCGGCAGACCGGATTCGAAGATACTGTAGGTATCCAGCAGAAGTGAAACATTCTCCGGATAGGTATTGGCATAAGCTTCAAAAGCTTCGTATTCGCTCGGGAAGAATTCAATAAACGAGTGGGCGATCGTGCCGACCGCTTTCACGTCCGGTCCGAATTTCATTTCGGCAAGGCAGTTGGCCGTACCGATGCAGCCGCCGAGAACCGCCGCATAGGCACCGTCATTGCCGGCTGAGGCACCCTGGGCACGCCGGGTTCCGAATTCCATGACATTACGCGGTGTATGGGTATTCAGACCGGTGATGCGGGTCGCCTTGGTAGCGATCAGGGAATGGAAATTCATCGTCTGCAGCAGATAGGTCTCAATCAGTATGGCACCGACCATGTCGCATTCGATTCTGACCATCGGCACCTGCGGATAGCAGACGGTTCCTTCTCTCAGCATGTAGACGTCACCCTTCCAACGGTAGTCTTTCAGGTAGGCAAGGAATTCCTCGCTCATACCCTTGGTGCGCAGCCAGATGATGTCGCGTTCGGTGAAATGATAATTCTGCAGGAAGCGCACCAGTTTGTGCTGACCGCAGCTGATGGCATAACCGAGATTGTCAGGATTCTCCCGGAAGAACATGTCAAACACCATGACAACGTCCTTGTAGCCATGCAGGAACAGTGAGTTCGCCATTGTGAATTCATAGAAGTCAGTTACCATCGCCGGATTGTCATAATCCTCATCTGGTACGTACGGTTCAACTTTGATTTCGCTCATGTTTAGAAATCTCCTTTATCATCTATATTTTTTCTTCCAGGAAGGAATACAGCGGATTGAAGCGGTACAGTTCGGCCGCCTTGCCGCCGGTCGCGCATTTTCTTCCTGTCGGTTTGAGCATCTTTTTGATATCGCGGCGGAAATTGCCGGTATCAGTCTTACGGCCGATAATTGCCTCATAGACTGTCTGTGCCTGCCGCAGGGTGAATTCTTCCGGCAGCATGTTGAACAGGATGCCGGTGGAAGCCG
This sequence comes from Solobacterium sp., assembly GCA_017404505.1. Classification (GTDB taxonomy): domain Bacteria; phylum Bacillota_I; class Bacilli_A; order Erysipelotrichales; family Erysipelotrichaceae; genus Bulleidia. The sequence continues at coordinate 56,214 of JAFRCE010000018.1, forward strand.
CCCGGTGCTGAATCTGATCCATGGCCATGTTGATGGCTTTGATATGGTCACAGGCAAGTTTGGCATTGCTCTGCGGATTCAGGGATGATCTTGTTTCCACGTAATTGCTGCGGACACTGTCATTCACATCATAGATCATATGGATGTCTTTTTCATCCAGATCCATCCGCAGCACGGATTTCCGGCCGCTGTCATCGGTGTTTTCCGTGATCTTCGATATCGTGAACCAGCCGGTTTCCGCCGCGTCGTCACCGGCCGCGGTATTGCGGATGTTCTCTTCCGGTGTCATCGATAAATAAGCGGTGGTGATGATCCTGGTCCGCGGATCACGATCTGCGTTGCCGAAGGTATACAACTGCTTGAAATACGTATTATCCGTAATGTTGGTTTCTTCCGCAAGTTCTCTCTGCACGGCTGTTTCCATGTCTTCATCGAAATTGATGAAACCGCCCGGCAGTGCCCAGTCGTGAATGAACGGATGATCACCTCTTTTGACCAGCAGAATCTTCAGAGAGCCCTCACTGATCGTCATCAGGATCATGTCTACCGTGTTGCTGGGACGGCGGTACAGAGTCTCATCATAAGCTGCCAGGAACTCCTCAAGCGTCTGTCCCTTGGCATTGACTTCCGTCATTGAGCACCTCCTTATAGTCTATTTGACTATTTAAATCATAGTCCATGCCGGAGGCACTGTCAACCTTGCATCGGCTTCCTTTGCCAGATCCGCTGTCCGTTGTCTTCATAAACATCTTCTGTTTCCTGAAAACCGCAACGCCGGTACAGGGACTTCGCCTTTTCGGAAGGAGTCAGACGGACTGTCTGCCGCGGAAACAGAGCAGCCAGTTCCTTTAAAGCTCTTTCCGCCAGTCCGTTTCCCCTTTTCTCTTTTCCAACAAACATTTCGGCAAGCCGGATATAATCTGTTTCATGACAGATGATCATAAACCCGCTTCTTTCACCGATCCAGAACAGCTGACAGGGTCTTTCCTTGCGGCCCAGCGCTTCCCGGATATCGCGGTATGCCTGACCGCTTTTCAGGTATTCGATGCGGCTGGGATCATTTTCTTCTTCAATATACCGCTCATACATGGCAAAAAAGACACCTGCCTCTTCTTTTAAATCGGCTTCCCTCAGCACGGTCAGATGATTGTTATCAATTGCTTTCATTGCCATTCATTATAAAAGAAAAACCGCAGTCCTGCGGTCAATCTGATTACTTTGTCTTTTTTTTCATTCTTGTGTATTTGCGGCCGACATTCATGTTCAGGAACTTTTTCAGATATTCCTGATCTTCCTTGGCGAAGTCAAGTTCCTTTGTCGTGTATTCGTCCGGTTTCTTTTCGTCTTCCGACTCAATGGTGAAATACGCGGCCACATAGTTCTTATCTTCCTTCAGATCCCATGATCTGACTTCTGACCACGGATAGAACTTGCCGGCGGCGACGATGCCTTCTTCACCGATGCCGTCATGAACAGACAGGAACGCTGTGACAGCGACCATGGTGGCGGCAATACGGAAGTAGTCACTGATCGTATTGCTGGCAATATTCATTAACAGTGTCGCAATGCTCATCAGACCGATGGCGAGGAAAAAGATCCTGAGGTATCCCCACTGCTGGTCCTTGATCATAATATACTTATGTACTCTGGCCCATCTGATCAGCATGACGATGCCGACAATGACAAACAGTACGCCGATTACAATGTTGAAAATATCTGACATAGCAACTCCTTATAAATACAACACGGTTATTATAACACTGTCCATATTGTTTTCCTAAAATAAACTTTATATAATTTCTGAAATGGAAAAAGACAGAATCCGGATGTTTGTGACTGATCTCGACGGGACCCTGCTGTCCCGTTTTTCCACGCTGTCCGACCGGGCCGCGGAAGATCTGAAGAAACTGAAGGAAAACGGCATCATCGTCGTCATCTGCACCGGCCGGCCATTCTACAGCGTGAACCGCATCATTCCCGAAGAACTGTATGATTACGCCATCTGCATGAACGGCCAGGATATCTATCTTCCCAACGGCAGACGTCATATCCGGCAGCCATATCTGCGCAAGGAACAGGTGGAGTATCTTCTCTCTTTTCTGGAAAGATACCCGCTTGTCGCCGAATGCAACATCAATGATTCGTCGCATTACTATATCGCAAAGAAATACCTGTTCCTGAGACGCGGCATTGACCTGATCAAGTATTTCATCGACATCCTTCAGCATTCCCAGCGGTATCAGGTCAGACTCAATACCGATTACCGTGATGTCGCATCCCATAAACTCGGCAAGATCTGCTTTGCCGGCCTGCATATGACACTGATGAAAGTCGTCCGACAGCTTCCTCTGGATCAGTTCTCCGTCACCTATGTCAATTCCCGCTGGATCGAGATCCAGACAGCCAACATTTCCAAGGGTCTTGCCCTCAGAAAAGTCATGTATCTGTGTGGTGTGAACAGGGATGAGACGGTCGCCTGCGGAGATGGTGAAAACGATATTCCGATGCTGCAGGAAGTAACGCACGCGGTCGTTATGAAAAATGCCATGGCAAAAGTCAGAAAATACGGAAAATATACGGCCGGAAACTGTTATGATGAAGGACTTGCTGAATGGATCGAAAGGAATCTGCTATAATATATGTATGAGCAGGGTCGATTTAAAACCATATCTGAATAAATTCATCACCGTAACGCTGGATGACGGCAAAGAGGAATCTGGTTTCATCTCCAATCCGGAAGACTTTAAAAAAGACGCGAACGATGACGGCATTCTTGTTCTCCTCAACGGTCTGATGAATGCGGAAGTCAAAGTGTCAAGAATTGTCGCGGTCAGAGAAGCGGTCCGCGAGGACACGGTCAAGATTCCGATCGTCGGATATGACGCGCCGCTCGTCAGACAGGATACGGAAGAACTTCCCGTCCAGGACAGTGAACCGCTGAAAGAAGACAAAGAAGTAACTGACACGATCCAGGAACTTCTGAAAGAAGACCGGGAAGAATCGGAAAGCATCCGCCAGCTGCTCGGTGACGATCATTCAGCAGATGTTGACGCCGCGATCGACGAACTCTTTGACAAGAGCTTCTCAGACACGATGGACGTCGATGTCTCGACCTTGCTGATGCCGACCGTCAAAGATGATGACAGCACCGGTGAATGATCCTTTGTTCTGTATATAAACTAAAATGCCGTCTGTACGATCCCGTACGGACGGCTTTCATTTATCGTTCCTGTATTAAGGACGGTAATTCCCCCTCATGACAGAAGGCTTTCTGTTGGAATACTGCCGGGAATTTATCTTCTTTTCCCAATCCCTGCCCTCATAACAATCAACACGACTGCTCATGAACTGGTTTGCAGCAATCAGTGCCAGGTGTATGGGAACATCTGTTCGTCAAAGTCACCGTCTTCATGGATTTATACGAGACCCATCTGATTCAGTTCCGGATAAAGGTTTACCTGAGATCCGCAGCTTGTGCAGATGCAGCTGTCCACAGCGATCCGTGTGCCGTCAGCATAGCCTTTGTAACCCTGAAGCTGCGAGCGCAGTGTTCCTTCTGCACCGCAGGCCGGACATTTGATTTTGGCTGCCCGCATCTACCTGATTACAGCAAAATGCTTCCTTAAAACAGAAAAAGGCAAACTCTGTCTTATTTACAGAATTTACCCTGCGATCATACACACTGACTTTGATTATTTGATTTTTAAAACCTGTTCTCTGACCCATACCGTCTGTTCAATGACCGACTGACGGGATGTGCCGCCCTGGGAACGGCGGCTGTTGACAGCTTTCTTCAGATCGATCGCATCATAGAGATCTTCTTCGAACAGTTCACTGTACTGACGATAGGTTTCCAGCGGCAGACTTTCCAGCACCTGCCCTTCTTCGATGCAGGCATGCACGATTTTGCCGCTGATCTGATAGGCACTCCGAAACGGCATGCCTTTGCGCACCAGATAATCCGCCAGATCCGTCGCGTTGATAAAACCCTGCCGCGACGCTTTCAGCATCTCCGCTTCGTTCACCTTCATCGTCGCCAGCATCCCCTTCAGGACATCCAGACAAACAGCGGCGGTGTCAAACGCGTCGAAGACCGGCTCCTTGTCCTCCTGCATGTCCTTGTTGTAGGCCAGCGGGATGCCTTTCATTACCGTCAGCAACGACATCAGGTCGCCGTACACACGGCCGGTCTTGCCGCGGATCAGCTCCGCCATGTCCGGATTCTTTTTCTGCGGCATGATCGAAGACCCGGTCGTATAGGCGTCTGAGAGTTCAACGAACCGGAATTCCCAGCTTGACCAGAGGATGATCTCTTCGGCAAAACGCGACATATGCATCATCAGTATGGCAAGCGCGCTGAGCATCTCAAGACAGAAGTCCCGGTCGCTGACCGCGTCCATACTGTTGAGGGCCAGTCCGTCAAAGCCAAGGAGTTCCGCTTCATATTCCCGGTCGGTATCGTAGGTCGTGCCGGCTAAGGCGCAGGCACCGATCGGTGACATGTTCATCCGCTTCGCAGCATCCTGAAGTCTGCCGATGTCCCTGAGAAACATCATTTCATACGCGAGAAGATGCTGGCCGAAAACGACCGGCTGGGCTCTCTGCAGATGAGTATAGCCCGGCATGACCGTGTCACTGTATTTTTCCGCCGCCGCATTCAGTACTTCGATCAGACTGACGGTCTTTCTGATCAGATCCGCGGACAGCCGGCGCAGATACATTCTGGTATCGAGAGCCACCTGATCGTTGCGGCTTCTTGCCGTATGCAGCATCTTTCCTTCCGCACCGATCCGTTCTGTCAGTACCTGCTCGACAAACATATGGATGTCTTCCGCCTGCGGATCGATCGTAAGATCGCCGCTTTCAAGATCCTGCAGGATCCCTCGCAGTCCCTCGGTGATATGATCGGCCGCCACGGGCGGAAGGATACCCTGCTTCTTCAGCATAGCCGCATGGGCAATGGAGCCGGAGATATCCTCACGGAACATCTGTGAATCGATCCGGATCGATGAATTGAAATCATCGGCGACGGAATCTGTGATGCCGTCCGTTCTGCCTGCCCACCTCTGTGCCATATGTTTTATCCTTTCATTTTCTGATCGAGAAGTGCCTGTACCCTGACGGGAAGTCCGTACAGGTTGATGAAGCCTCTGCTGTCTGTCTGATCGTAATCCGATTCGCCAAAGGACGCGAGTTCTTCGTTATACAGTGAATACGGACTGAAGACACCTGCCTTGAGGATGTTGCCCTTATAGAGTTTCAGTTTTGTTTTGCCTGTGACACATTCCTGCGTCTTGTCCACGAAAGCGCTCAGCGCTTCCCTTAACGGCGTATACCACTGGCCGTTGTATACCAGGTCGGCGAATGTCAGAGCGATTTCTGCTTTTTTATGAGCGGTCATTTTATCCAGGGTAATGGTTTCCAGGTATTTATGCGCTTCATAGAGGATCGTGCCGCCCGGTGTTTCGTAAATGCCTCTGCTCTTCATGCCGACCAGCCGGTTTTCAACCAGATCGAGAAGACCGATGCCGTTACGGCCGCCGAGTTCGTTCAGTTTGAGAACGATTTCCTTCGGTGTCATCTTTTCGCCATTGACCGATACCGGCATGCCCTGTTCAAATTCGATCGTCACTTCTTCCGGAGTGTCCGGCGCGTCGAGCGGACTGACGCACATTTCCAGAAAGCCCGGTTTCGTGATCGGCGCTTCGTTGCCGGGATCTTCGAGATCGAGTCCTTCGTGGGAGAGATGCCAGAGATTCTTGTCTTTCGAATAGTTCGTCTCACGGCTGATCTTCAGGGGAATATGATGCGCTTCGGCATAGTCGATCTCGTCATCTCTGGATTTGAGATCCCATTCCCGCCACGGGGCGATGACATGCATGCCCGGCGCGAAATGCTGGATGGCCAGTTCGAATCTGACCTGGTCATTTCCCTTGCCGGTGCAGCCGTGGCAGATGGCATCGGCGTTTTCCTTCAGGGCCACTTCCACAAGACCCTTGGCGATCAAAGGCCGGGCATGGCTGGTGCCGAGCAGATAGTCTTCGTATGCGGCGCCGGCTTTCAGACACGGCATGATGAAGTCGTTGACATATTCGTCCATCAGATCGAGAACATAAAGCTTCGACGCGCCGGTTTTGATCGCTTTTTCTTCAAGACCTTCCAGTTCGTCACCCTGGCCGACATTGCCGGAAACAGCGATGACTTCACAGTTGTTGTAGTTTTCCTTGAGCCATGGAATGATGACGGATGTGTCCAATCCGCCGCTGTATGCCAGAACGACCTTTTTGATATCTTCTTTTTTCATTGTTCTTTCTCCTCCAGAATGAAAAACGTCCTTTGCGTTATCAACCCAAAGGACGTATATGTGCGCGGTGCCACCTCTGTTCCCGAAGACATATTCTCCGGACTCTCTTTTCCCTTAACGCGGTCTCTGCGTGATCTGCTCGGAATCCTTCGCAGACCCTGCTCCATGGCACGTTCCTTCCGTTTCCTCCGCCCCCTTGCACCAGACGGGGCTCGCTTGGGAGTTCATCATGAAGTACTACTCCACTTCTCAGCTTTAGCGTTATGATAAATGGTTTTCTGAAAATATGCAATCGATTTGAAAGAATTTACGCACGATATCTGAAATTTTCATTTCTGTTACATTTCCAGTCAGATTCCCATCATATCTGCAGACAAAGAAAAACCGTGTTATGTATGTACACGGTTTTTCGGGTATCTGTCAGTTCAATTTTTCCTTGACCTTGACAATATAGGCGTCGTTTTCCTCGTCGACGATCAGCGTTTTGCCCTGCACGTCCGGATTTTCCAGAATGGCTCTGGCGACTGCTGTTTCGATTTCTCGCTGAATATGACGCTTCATCGGTCTGGCGCCGTAGAGCGGATCGACACCGTATTCCAGGATCCTTCCCTTGGCTGCCGGTGTGACTTCCAGCAGGATATCCTTCTCCTGAAGTCTTGCCCGCAGCTGGTTGAGGAACTTGTCGGCGATCTTCTCAAGCACAGCGTCGTCCAGGCTGTTGAAGACGATGATCTCGTCGACACGGTTGATGAATTCCGGTTTGAAGAACTTCTGCACTTCGGCAAGATAGGAATCTTCTCTTCGGATCGGATCCGTATCAAAGGCAAACTGCGAGCCGAGGTTGCTGGTCATGATAATGATCGTGTTCTTGAAGTCGACTGTCACACCCTTGGAATCGGTGATGCGGCCGTCGTCAAGGATCTGCAGCAGGATATTGAACACATCCGGCTGCGCCTGTTCGATCTCGTCAAGCAGGACGATACTGTAAGGCGAACGTCTGACTGCTTCGGTCAGCTGACCGCCTTCCTCGTAGCCTACATAGCCCGGAGGCGCGCCAATCAGACGGCTGACCGAGAACTTCTCCATGTATTCAGACATGTCGATACGGACGATCTTGCCTTCGTCGTCGAAGAGCTGCTGGGCAAGTGCCTTGGCCACCTCGGTCTTACCGACACCGGTCGGACCCAGGAACATGAAGGAACCGAGCGGTCTGTTTTCGTCCTGGATATTCGCCTTGGAGCGCATGATGGCATCCGTGACGAGTTTCAGGGCATGATCCTGACCCATGACACGCTCTCTGAGGTAGTCACTCAGATGCAGGATCTTCTGCCGTTCCGTGCTCATCAGTCTGGCAACTTCGATATGCGTCCAGCGGGAGACGATCTTGGCGATCATGTCTTCGTCAACGACCTGCTGGATCATCTTCGCTTCATGGCTGTTTTCGCTTTCATAGATCAGCTTTTCCAGAGCCGGGATCGTATCGTATTTCAGCCGGGCGGCCCGCTCGTAATCGGCGTCATTCTGCGCCTGAGTCAGATCGAGCTTGGCTTTTTCCAGCTGTTCCTTGGATGCTTTGACAGCATCCATCTGCTCTTTTTCTTTTTTCCACTGGGAGAACTTGGCCTCTTTGACCTCATTGAGATCGGCCAGTTCCTTCTGGATCTCCTCCAGACGTTCCTTCGCCTTCTCGTCGAGCTCGTCTTTCAGTGACGTCTCTTCGATCTGCAGGGTCATGATCTTGCGTGAGAGTTCATCCAGTTCCGCCGGCATGGAATCCATCTCGACACGGATGGAAGCACACGCTTCGTCGATCAGGTCGATTGCCTTGTCCGGCAGGAAACGGTCCGTGATATAGCGGTTGGACAGGGTCGCCGCGGCAATGATCGCCTCATCCTTGATTTCGACGCCATGGTGGCTTTCAAAACGGTCTTTCAGACCTCTCAGGATCGAGATCGTATCTTCCACCGTCGGCTCGGCAACCATGATCTTCTGGAATCTTCTTTCGAGAGCTCTGTCCTTTTCAATGTATTTGCGGTATTCGTCAAACGTCGTCGCGCCAATGCACTTCAGTTCGCCTCTTGCCAGCATCGGCTTCAGGAGGTTGGCCGCATCCATGGAGCCTTCTGTCTTGCCGGCTCCGACCAGATTGTGCAGTTCGTCGATAAACAGGATAATGCCGCCGTCGGCTTTCTGTACCTGTTTGAGAACGCCCTTCAGACGCTCTTCGAATTCACCGCGGTATTTCGCGCCGGCGATCAGGGCGCCCATATCCAGTTCGATCAGACGCTTGTCCTTGAGGCCGAGCGGTACGTCACCGTTCATGATACGCCAGGCCAGACCCTCCACGATGGCGGTCTTGCCGACGCCCGGTTCACCGATCAGAACCGGATTGTTCTTCGTTTTGCGGGAAAGGATCTCGATTACCCGGCGGATCTCGTCATCCCTGCCGATAACCGGATCGATCTTTCCGTCCTTGACATCCTGTACCAGGTCATGTCCGTATTTATTCAATGCATCGAGTTGGCTTTCGTTGGTCTTTTCATCCATGGTCATACCTCCTCTTCGATCTTCTTCTGCTTTCCGGATATCATCCGTATTGAAGTGATATTTCTTCTTCAGTGTCTGAATGATGCCGGCATTGGTGTCAGACAGTCCGATCAGCAGCGCGGCAGTGCTCATATATGTATCGCCGTTCTGCTTCATGTACTGCAGCGCGTTCGTATATCCCTGCGACAGATCACGGGAAACAGCCGGTTCGCTGTTTCCGCTGACGGAAGGCAGACGGTTCACGGCATCTTCCGCGACAGCGCTCAGATCATCCTTGTCGATGTTCAGCCGCTGCCAGATACCGTCCAGGCTGTCATTCTCGCACATCGCATAAAGAATATGCTCGGCGGCAATTTCACTGTTCAGTCTTTCCCGGGCCATGCTTACCGCCCTCATCAGGATTTCCTGAAGCTGTTCTGTCATTTGTTCTATATTCATCTCACACCTCCTTCTGCAGAAGGCTTGTCAGATCAGGAGAAGTTTTTCTTAAAGCGTTCCCATACACTTTCACCCTGTCTTGTGCCCTGCAGTTCCTGAAGCTGTTTGTATAATTCCTTTTCCTTGCGGGAGAGATTGTCATCAACTCTGATATTGACAGTGCAGATCTGATCACCCTCTTTGCCGCCGCGGATATCCTTGACACCCTTGCCTTTCAGGCGGAACTGTTTGCCGTTCTGGGTGCCGGCCGGAATCTTCATCGTAACGTCACCGTGAATGGTCGGAACGTCGATGGAACATCCCAGTGTCGCATCGACAGCCGAAACCGGAATATCGAGATAGATATTCTTTCCGTCACGTTCAAATCTCTCATGCGGTTCGACATAGATCTCGATATAGAGATCGCCGTTCGGGCCGCCGTTATAACCGCGTTCGCCCTTGCCGGCTACCCGCAGCTGCTGACCGCTGCTGATACCGGCCGGAATGTTGACTTCCACTTCGCTCGTCTTGCGCTCGTAGCCTTTGCCTTTGCAGCGGGGGCAGACCTTGCGGATCCTTTTGCCGGTTCCCTGGCAGTCCGGACATGCCCCCTGGGTCTGGAAGACTCCAAAGGCAGTACGCTGCTGCTGGATCACGGTACCGGTGCCGCGGCAGGTCGAACACGTTTCAATATCGGAAGCACTGGCGGCACCGCTGCCTTTGCAGTCCGGACACTGCTCGTCGACAGCCAGACTGATCGTCTCTTTTTTGCCGAAGCAGGCATCCATAAAAGAGATATTCATCCGCATCAGCTTGTCGTCGCCCTTGCGCGGAGCGTTCGACGCTCGCCCTCTGCCGGACGAGCCGAAGCCGCCCATACTGCCGCCGAAGAACGATGAGAAGATATCGTTCAGGTCATCGAAGCCGCCGCTGGAAAAGCCCTGTGAGAAGCCGCCGAAACCACCGGCGGAACCATCCACGCCGGCAAATCCGAACTGGTCATAATTGGCACGCTTGGTCGCGTCACTGAGCACTTCGTATGCCTCATTGACTTCCTTGAACTTTTCTTCCGCGCCCGGTTCCTTGTTGACATCGGGGTGGTATTTCTTGGCCAGTTTCCGGTATGCTTTTTTGATCTCATCATCCGAGGCGTTCTTGGCTACGCCAAGGACCTCATAATAATCTCTTTTATCTGCCATATTCCAATACTCCTAACATACAGAATGCGGAATTCTGTTCAATCCCGCATTCTTCTGAATCTTCTGCTTAGTTCTTTTCGGTGAAGTCCGCATCGACGACGTCGTCATTGCTGCCGGAAGCGGATCCGCCGCCGGCATAATCAGCTCCGCCGGCATTCGCATTCGGATTCTGATACATCTGCTGAGCCATTGCCTGGGCTGCCTGTTCAAGGGCATCCAGCTTTGTCTTCAGAGATGCCATGTCATTGTTGTCAATGGCACTCTGCAGTTCGTCTCTGAGCTTCTTTACTTCCGCCTTCTGATCCGCCGGGATGTTGGCGTTTTCATTGTTCAGCGTATCGTCGATCTGGTGAATATAGGCTTCCGCCTTATTCTTTGTTTCGATATCCTCTCTGCGCTTGTCGTCTTCCGCCTTGTGGGCTTCCGCTTCTCTTACCATACGGTCGATCTCTTCATCGGAAAGTCCGGAAGAATTGGTGATCGTAATGGACTGCTTCTTATTGGTAGCCTTGTCAACTGCGGATACGTTGACGATACCGTTGACATCGATATCAAAGGTAACTTCGATCTGCGGAACACCGCGTCTGGCCGGGGCAATGCCGTCCAGCTGGAAGTTGCCGAGTGTCTTATTGTCGTTTGCCATCGGTCTTTCACCCTGCAGGACATGGATGTCAACAGCCGGCTGGTTGTCCGCAGCAGTCGAGAAGATCTGTGACTTGGAAGTCGGAATCGTCGTATTGCGCGGGATCAGCACGGTCATGACACCGCCGAGTGTCTCAATACCCAGAGACAGCGGTGTAACGTCGAGCAGCAGGACATCCTTGACGTCACCGGCGATGACGCCGCCCTGGATCGCGGCACCCATGGCTACGCATTCATCCGGATTGACGGACTTGTTCGGTTCTTTGCCGAGTTCTTTTCTGACCGCGTCCTGAACAGCCGGGATTCTTGTCGAACCGCCGACCAGCAGAACCTGATCCAGTTCAGACGCATTCAGCTTCGCGTCTCTTAATGCCTGGCGGACAGGAACCATCGTTCTTTCGACCAGATCTTTTGTCATATCATCGAACTGAGCTCTAGTCAGGGTTGCCTCAAGATGCAGAGGTCCGGACGGGCCGGCGCTGATGAACGGCAGAGAGATCTGTGTCTGAACCATGCCGGAAAGGTCTTTCTTGGCCTTTTCAGCTGCTTCCTTCAGTCTCTGCATGGCCATCTTGTCAGCCTTCAGATCGATGTTGTTTTCTCTCTTGAAGTTGTTTGCCAGCCAGTCGATGATCTTATTGTCGAAATCATCGCCGCCGAGGTGTGTGTCACCGGCTGTGGAAAGAACTTCGAAGGTGCCGTCGGCGATATCCAGAATGGAAACGTCGAAGGTTCCGCCGCCCAGGTCATAGACAAGGATCTTCTGTTCTTTGTTCGTGTTCTTGTCAAGGCCGAAAGCGAGGGCACTGGCGGTCGGCTCGTTGATAATACGTTCGACATCCAGTCCGGCGATACGGCCGGCATCTTTGGTGGCCTGGCGCTGTGCGTCGTTGAAGTATGCAGGTACGGTAATGACTGCCTTGTCTACCTTTTCACCAAGATATGCTTCCGCATAGCTCTTGATGTAGGACAGGATCATGGCTGAAATTTCCTGCGGTGTATACTGCTTGCCTTCCAGCGTTACTGTTTCGCTGGTGCCCATCAGACGTTTGATGGAATAAACAGTTTCCTTGTTGGTGATCAGCTGACGCTTGGCAGCATCACCGACAATTCTTTCGCCGTTTTTGAAAGCGACAACAGACGGTGTTGTGCGGTTTCCTTCCGGGTTCGTGATAACTTTGGCTTCATTGCCTTCCATAACAGCCGCGCAGCTGTTTGTGGTACCTAAATCAATTCCGATAATTTTTCCCATAATCTTTGTCCTCCTGTTTTATTCACTCACCTTGACCATTGCGGCCCTTAAGATGCGGTCTTTCAGTTTATATCCCTTCTGCAGAACCTGCAGCACCATGCCGGCTTCGACGCCGTCCTGATGTTCCGTCATCAGCGCCTGATGCCAGTTGGCGTCAAACGGCTGACCTTCCGCCTCGATTTCCTTCACGCCTTCTTTTTCAAGTGCCATCTTCAGCTGTCCGTAGATCATCTCGACGCCCTTGCGGTATGTTTCGTCGGTTGTCTCGTGAGCCAGAGCTCTTTCACAGTTGTCCAGCACCGGCAGGATCTCAAGCGCGAAACTCTGCATCATGTATTTGCTGCGCTGCTCGAATTCGTTCTGCAGACGCTTGCGGGTATTCTCCGTGTCGGCGTATGCTTTCGCGTATTCGTTTTTCAGTACGGCCACCTTTTTCTGCAGATCTTCATTCTCCGCTTTCAGGGCAGCGACCTCATCGACTTCTTCAACAGCCTCGGCTGTTTCCGCCGTATCTTCACTGACGGTTTCCTCAATGTTTTCGTCTGCTGTATCCAAAATCTTTTCTTCACTCATTGTCTCTGCCTCCTGCGTTGTACATCTTTTCAATCATTCTAGCGGCATAGTCGATCATCGCGATGATGCGGTCGTAATTCATGCGGCTCGGTCCGACGACCATCAGCTCACCCGTCTCCTGATCATTGACATGAAACTTGGAGCGAACGATGGCCAGGTCGTTGTACCAAGTCAGCTGCGCACCGCGCTTGGTGGTCACTGCCAGAGCATTCTGGCTGTTTTCCATCTTTTTCCATACGCTCACGTCGTCAAACATGCTCATCAGCTGCTTCAGCTTGTTGATATCCTCAAATTCCGGCTGATACAGCATTCTGTCCTTGCCGGAAAAATAGACATTGTCGGAAGCGAACCTGACAAACGCTTTGACAAAGGCGGTAAACAGCAGATCATGACGCTGAACCACGGAACTGAGTTCCGGCTTCAGATGATCCATCGCTTTCGCCAGGTCACAGATCCGGATGCCTCTCAGCCGCTGGTTGAGAATGTCCGTACAGGTCTCAAGATCAGAGAACGGCACGTCTTCATCAAAACGGAAACTGCGGGTTTCCGTGTGACCGGTGTTGGTAATGAACACACATACACAATGGCGGCTGTCGATCGGGAACAGTTTGATATGTTCAAGTTTCTGTTCCGAAGAATCCGGACCGATCGCGCCGGTTGTCATATTCGTCATTTCGGACAGGATCGCACAGCTCTGTCTGACCGCCTCCTCGATATTCATGTTGGAAGCTTCAAACGCGTCGCGGATCGCCAGTTCCATACGCTTGTCGATGCCGGAATTCTCCAGCAGATTCTCGCAGTAGAACTTATAGCCCAGTGTGCTTGGCACACGGCCGCTGGAAGTATGCGTCTTTTCCAGATATCCCATGTCCTCCAAAACCATCATGTCATTGCGGATCGTGGCACTGGAGTAGGAAAGGTTGTATTTCTGCTGCAGGGTTTTGGAACCTACCGGTTCAGCTGTTTTGATGAACTCGTCGACGATTGCTTTGAAAATCTCAATTCTTCTCGGCGTCAGCATTCAACACCTCCTTTTTAGCACTCCATCCTTATGCCTGCTAATATCTTACGCCAGGCTTTTAGCACTGTCAATGGAAAAGTGCTAAATTGTGAAAAGAATACGGATAACAAAAAAAACAGGCGTTTGCCTGTTTACTGTCTCAGCTTTTCCGCCACTTTCTGTTCGATGGCATGCGGGACCAGATTTTCGATACTGCCATTGTTCAGGGCAATTTCCTTGATTACCGAGGAACTCAGGAAAGAGAACAGCGGCCGGGCAATCAGGAACAGCGTTTCGACTTCCTCTGCCAGCACCATGTTGGCGGTTGCCTGCTGAAGTTCATATTCATAATCGGATACCGCCCGGATTCCGCGGATGATCACGCCGCAGCCAAGTTTGCGGGCATATTCGACAGTCAGACCGGTGCCGATGTGCACTCTGACATTGTCACATCCGCCTGCTTCCTTCAGACAGTCCTCGATCATCTGTTTTCTTTCCTCCGCACTGAATGTGCATTTCTTGCGGGGATTTTCCATGATCAGAACTTCGACTTCCTCAAACATCCGGGCGCTTCTGGTGATGATGTCCATATGACCGATGGTGATCGGATCAAAGGTACCAGGATAACATGCTTTCATTTTTGATCTCCTTCGTTTTTCAGATAGGTAATGCGGCTGATTCCGTAGACAGCTTCCTTATAATATTTTATATGTCCAAAATCCTGTGCGAAACTGTCTTCCTTTAATGATTCTATCACGATACGGCCGTCCGGATTCATCATATTGCTTTCTTCCAGCCAGCGAATGACGCGGGCATTCTCCTGTCTGGCATACGGCGGATCAAGATAGACGAGATCAAACGTGATTCCCTCTTCCTTCAGCAGATGCAGTGCCTTGTCAGCCCGCATCGGCAGAACGCGGCATTTATCCTGACAGCCCAGCGAAGCGATATTGCGGCGGATGACATTGACGGCATCCCGGCTGACATCGACAAAGACAGCCTGATCAAATCCCCGTGAGATCGCCTCCAGACCGTTGGCGCCGCTGCCGGCATACAGATCAAGGAACACACCGCCGGCAAAGAAACCGCCCAGGGAAGAAAAGACCGCTTCCCTCACTTTGTCGAGGGTCGGTCTTGTCGTATTGCCTTTCGGAGCTTCGATTTTTCTTGAGGAGTATTCTCCGGCGACGATTCTCATCGGATCTCTCCGTTCTGATAGCGGATAATGACAGCCTGGCAGATACCGATGGCGGCCATGAAGGACATGGTCGAAGAACCGCCGGCGGAAATCATCAGCAGCGGAACGCCGGTCAGCGGAATCAGACCGGTCACACCGCCGATATTGAAGAACATATGGATCAGCAGATACATTGCAGTGCCGATCAGGATGATCCGCGCCTTTTCACTCTGTATCTCCTTCGCATAGGTCAATAAACGGAAGATGACGATGCCGTAAAGAACCATCAGCACCATGAAACCGACAAAGCCGAGTTCCTCGACAAGAACAGCGAGAATATAGTCGGTGTTGGCCGCCGGGAAATTCATGTACTTACGCACGGAGTGACCGTAGCCAAGACCAAACCAGCCGCCGGTCGCGAATGACACCAGACCGTTTACCAGCTGATAGCCTTCGCCATAGCGGTCCGAGAACGGGTCGATCGCGGAAATGATACGGGCTTTCTGATAAGGCTCGAGGAACTTCAGCGAGTCGATGAACTTTTCACCGGCCGGTGACAGCAGCATGATGACCAGAATGACCGTCAGCCAGAACAGCAGCTTGAGCCAGAACTGGAAGTGGCGCATCTGCGGATGGGACGGAATCAGAAACGAAATACAGGTCAGAAGGAAAATAACGACCGCCGAACCCAGGTCATGCTGGAGGATCAGGACGATAAAGACGATCAGACCGCAGAAGAAAACCGGTTTCTTGATCACGTCGAAATTCGTTTTGAACCGTGCTTTCAGATCACCGCAGTAAGCGGCGACGATCAGCAGTACGACGATCTTGGCGAACTCGGAAGGCTGAACACTGACTTCCGTAATACCGATCGGCAGGTAGATCCAGGCACGCGATCCGGTATTGTTCGGGAACAGCAGACATACCATCAGAATAATAAAGGTAAAGAATACCAGTGAGGGAAACGCGTCACTCTTCAGGAATTTCAGAGAAAAGTAACGGGCAAAGCGGTTCATCGCGTAATAACCGATGACCGCGTAAAGGATCTGCTTGATCACGGTGATCAGAAGCTGGGTCGTTTTGCCGATATAAATGCCCATTGAGGCACTTCCAACCATGATGACACCATAAAGCACCAGAGCAAGCACGCAGCCGGTGATCCATCTGTCATGGCCGGCCGGCATCAGAATTCTCAGAAAATCAAGATGTTTTTCACTGTCAGATTTCGTAAACACACTCATAACAGATGTATTTTAGCATTGATCTTTATAAATTCACAGTTGTTTCCGGTCCGAATTCCCCGCCGGACGGATCCGGTGGCTGTAAACAGGCCGTTTCTTTGACAATACGGATAATCCTGCTAGAATACTAACGAGGTTATTTTTATGCTGATCAATAATGACACGATTATTAAAGATACAGATCCTCTGATCCGTCAGAAATCCGAGGATGTTCCCCTGCCGCTTTCGTCTGAAGACGAACAGCTGCTCAGGGATATGATGAAATATGTTGTTGACTCCACCGATCCCGAGATCGCCGAGCGGGAAAACCTGCGGCCGGCGGTCGGCATCAGTGCCATCCAGGTCGGCGTGCCGAAAAAGATGACGGCTGTCGTCGTCGACGATAAGGACAAAGACGGCAACGATGTCCGCTACCAGTTCATGCTGGTGAATCCGCGCATCGTATCCTCTTCCGTGCAGCCTGCCTATCTGGAAGGCGGCGAAGGATGTCTGTCGGTCGTCAATGAACACGAAGGCCATGTCATCCGCTCCGCCCGCATCAAGGTCAGAGCCTTTGACCTCTGCGCGAACCAGAACATCGAGATCCGGGCCAGAGGTTATCTGGCGATTGTTCTCCAGCACGAACTGGATCATTTCAAGGGGATTCTTTTCTATGATCATATCGATCCCGAAGACCCTCTTAAAAGTCCCGAGAACGCCCTTGTTCTCTGAGATTTTCGTTGTCTTTAGCAACTCTGTTACGCTATAATTAGGGTAAGTACAGAGAGTAATCTCATGTTTTCAAAGTGAGGAAAATAATCATATGACAGAGAGAACAAACGGTGCCAGACCGGTCCGTTCTGCCCGTTTCTCTCAGATTGCCGAACAGGAATATAATGAACACGCAATTAACCGAGCGACCGATACGCTCGTTTATGCGATGGGCGGCCTGGGAGAAGTAGGAAAGAACATGTACTGCATCGAACATGATGACGAGATCATCATTATCGACTGCGGCGTCAAGTTTCCGGAAGATGAACTGCTGGGAGTGGATTACGTCATTCCCGATTATTCATATCTGGTAAAAAATAAAGATAAAATCAAAGCGCTGATCATTACCCATGGTCATGAAGATCATATCGGCGGCATTCCCTTTTTCCTCCAGTCCGTCCGGCTGAAGGAACTGTACGCGCCGCGTTTCGCCAAGGCCCTGATCGAAAAGAAGCTGGAAGAACATCGTCTTTCCCGCTCCTGCAAGGTCATTGAAATCGATTCCGACAGCCGGGTGCGCACCAAATACTTCAGTGTCGGCTTCGTCGATACCGTTCATTCCATTCCGGATTCTCTCGGAATCCTGGTCAATACCCCGAACGGCCGGATCTTCGAGACCGGTGACTTCAAGTTCGACCTGACACCGGTCGGCACCAATTCCGACTATCAGAAGATGGCTTTCATGGGCCAGGCCGGCATTACATTGCTGATGAGTGATTCCACCAACTCCAGTGTTCCCGGCTCCTCGATTTCGGAAAGAAAAGTCGCGCTGGCCATCATGGAACAGATGAAGAAAACCCCGGGCCGTCTGCTCGTTTCGACATTCGCTTCCAACGTCCTGCGTCTGAATCAGATCCTTGAAGCAGCCGTATCCTGCGGCCGTAAAGTCGCTGTCTTCGGACGCTCCATGGAAAACGTATGCGAGATCGGCAAACGTCTCGGTGTCATCAAGATTCCGGAAAGCAGCTTCATCAGCGGCAACGAACTGAATACCCTGCCGCCGAACCGTATCTGCATTGTCTGCACCGGTTCGCAGGGTGAACCGATGGCGGCTCTGAGCCGGATCGCCAACGGAACGCATAAGTTCATCCGCATCATCCCGGGTGACACGGTCCTCTTCTCCAGCAATCCGATCCCCGGCAACGGTGTATCCGTCGGCGGCGTCATCAATCAGCTGACCAGAGTCGGCGCCAATGTCGTCACCAATTCACCGCTGACCTCTTTCCATACGACCGGCCACGCGCCGAAGGAAGAACAGCTGCTGATGCTGAACCTGATCCGGCCGAAATTCTTCATGCCGAATCATGGTGAATACAAGATGCTGGTCCAGCATTCCGCCACCGCGCAGGAAACCGGCATTGCCGAAGATCACTGCCTGATCTGTTCCAACGGTGACATCGTCGTCATGCGCAACGAAGAATGCTTCATCGCCAACGAAAGAATCCAGACCGACGCGATCTATGTCGACGGCAATGACACGTCCGGTCTTTCCACCAACGTGATCAAGGACCGCAAGATCCTCGCTGAAAACGGCCTGGTGGCTGTCATCGTCACCATCGACTCCCGTTACAACAAGATCCTGTGCCGGCCTTCCATCGTATCGCGCGGCTTCGTCTTCATTAAAGACTCCCAGACCCTTCTGAAAGAAGCGGAACTGATCGTCTACGACGCCCTGAAGAAGACGATGCAGCAGAGAACCACCTTCGGTGAACTGAAAAACTGCATCCGTTCTTCCCTGGAGCCCTTCCTGTTCAAGAAGACGAACCGCAATCCGATCGTCATTCCGGTCATTCTGAACCAGAAAGCGGCGATTGCCGAGATTCAGTCCAAGACCGGCCAGCGTCCGACACGCCGGAAAACAGCAGAATAAGCACATATGATAAAAGGCAGTGCCGCTCATCGGCGGAACTGCCTTTTTTGACTGTATTTCGGACGTTAAAGATTGATTGTCTCCGGAAACAGTGTTTTTAACAGAGACAATACCGGCTCTCAGAATACTGCCGGGAACATTTCATCCTGGAACTCGCCCATTTTATCGACAAGACACATCTGCTGCTGTTCCGGGAACAGGGCGACAAAAGCGCCGCAGTTGGAACAGATCATATGGTCTACAGCAACCTTTCTTCCGTCAGAGTAGCCTTCCCATATATGACCTACCGAGTTCAGCGTGCCGGTCGCATGGCATGCCGGGCATTCCAGATTGGCATTGATTATTCTTATTTCGTATTCTGTATCGAATGTGAAAGCTCCGCCGGTTACTTTTTCAATATCTTTCATTGTCAGTTTTTTTTCCTCCATTTTTCTTACCTCCATGGCAGATCATTATAACTGTATACAGTGTTGTTCAATCAGATGATATAGCATCATGCGCCCGGAATGCTGTATGGCATTTTGTTTTTCCGGAGCAGTACATAATACATAACCACAGATTCTTTTTCAAGATATATTTTTATATTTGCAGAATGAATTCATTCCTGTACCGGCATCAGTGTCACGATACGGTTCTTTTCTTCACCGGTAAACGTCACTTCGCTGTCAGGCAGCTGTTCCATATCCGGGAATTCTTTTCTGACGTCGTCAATATGTGACAGCACGTCATAACCGAAGGTGTCGGTCCTGTAATGCATCAGAACGGTGAGTTTCGGATGCAGACGGCGGACAATGGCAGCCGCCTGTGCGGCATCGATCGTATAGAAACCGCCGACCGGAATCAGGACGACATCCGCGCCTTTCAGCTGTCCGTATTCATCATCACTCGGCAGCCGGCCGATGTCCCCGAAATGAATGACTTTCACACCACAGACATCAAGGATCGTAATGTCGCTGTAGCCGCGTTTCGCGCCGCCGCAGTCATCATGAGGAACATTCAGAAATACGGCATTGAACGGATCTGACAGCGTCGCGGTCTCATTGATCAGATCACGGGCGTTATGATCGCTGTGCGAATGCGAACAGTAAACTTTTGATGCCGAAATCCCTTCCGGAAGTTTCAGTCCCGGAACACTCCCGTTGGCATAAGGATCAAACAGAACGCTTTCACTGCCACAGGTGACTTTATAGCATGCATGCCCGTAGGAAGTGATGACAACTGGTTTCATTCTCTATTCCTCCTTCAAAAAGGAGAAAGAATACTCTTTCCCTTTTTAGCTGATTTGTTTAAATGATGCGGATACTTAAACCAGACGGTCGAACAGACGGTAAAGATGCTTGCGGCTCTTACGCGGTCTTTCGAGAGCTTCCTGGATCGGCATGGATGTGATTTCATTTTCAATGATACCGACACAGTGGCCGCCGATGCCTTCCATCAGCAGATCGACTGCCTTTTCACCCATACGGCTGGCAAGCATACGGTCGGTAGCGGTTGGCGTGCCGCCTCTCTGAATATGACCGAGAACGGTTGCTCTGCCGCTGAAGTTTGTATTCAGGGATACCTTCTTGGCCAGTGCGTTTACATCACAGATCTTTTCGGAAATGATGACCAGAGCATGGTTCTTGCGTACGGCATCTGACAGATAACGAAGTCTTTCCAGTGTTTCGAGTTCGTTATAGCCTGTCTCCGGCGAAATAACCATTTCAGCGCCGCAGGAAATCGCGGTATACAGAGCCAGGTCGCCGCAGCGGTTGCCCATAACTTCTACCAGTGAGCAGCGGTGATGAGAACTGGAAGTATCTCTCAGTTTATCGACATTCTCCACGCAGGTACGCAGAGCGGTATCGAAACCGATCGTGAAGTCGGTGCCCGGAATATCATTATCAATTGTTCCCGGCAGACCGATGCAGTTGATTCCCTTGTTGGTAAGAGCCAGAGCGCCGCGGTAGGAACCGTCGCCGCCGACGACAACAAGAGCTTCAATGCCCTCACGTCTCATGTTCTTGATACATTCATCCTGAATCGCTTCTTCACGAAATTCCGGCAGACGTGCCGAACCAAGCTTGGTTCCGCCGCGGTCCTGAATATCCGATACGGACGAACGATCCATGACCTCAAATGTGCCCTCCAGAAGTCCGCGGTAGCCGTTCTTGACACCTACGACTTCGACACCGTTGTTCAAAGCGATTCTTGTGACAGCACGAATTGCGGAATTCATGCCAGGCGCATCGCCGCCTGAAGTTAAAACACCAATCTTTCTGACCATTTTTTTCCTCCGGACCATGTCAGTCTCCAACATCGTCATTTTTTTAAAGCGGCTTCCGGCGGTCTCTGCCAGTCAGCGCGGCAACTTTGCACATATGCCGGATCCGCTCAATAATACGTTCTGCTTTCAGCACATCCTCGCGGTTTTTCGAAGCGAATGTGAAGTGCTGCTGCAGGCTTGCCAGATCACAGTTGGATGTGAACCATGTGGCAAGGCCTTCTTCATAGCGATGATTCAGAAGTGTCATCAGGATCGTATCACGGTTAAACTCCGTGCAGCTTTCTGCGCCGATATCGTCAATGACGATAAAATCGGCATACATCAGCCTCTTCAGTTCTGTCCGGTACTCATCGGTCCGCAGCAGCGAAGCCATCCGCTGGGTAAAAGCAGGATAATGAATAAAAGCAACTTTTTCTCCGCGGGAAGCATGTTCGTTGCATGCGCACGCAGCAAGATATGTCTTGCCCGAGCCAAGTGTTCCGTACAGATACAGACCTTCTGAATGATGGGAAGCCTCAATCGCTTCCTGTAATACCTTTAAATATTCCTTACTCTCATTATCCGCCAAAATCTGTTTAAATGAAACAGTTTTTAACGGTTTTGGCAGATCAGATACAAGATAATTTTCCAGATGCTTTTCCTTCTGCAGCTTCTGCCGCATATAAACGCACGGCATCAGCACATTCTGCAGCAGTCCGTCATAGACAAGAGCCTGATAATACCCTTCTTTATTCTGTCCGCACCGCGAAAGACCCTGACAGCCGACACACGGAGCATACTGTTTCCGCCAGTCGTCGATCTTCCAGGGTGAGATCTCAAGATATTTCTCAGGAATGCCGGAAGTACGGAACAGCTTCATGACGACTTCGTCATTCTTCAGTTCCTTTTTCAGTTCTTCCGTATCCCTGATCTGTTTTTCCGTCTGTCTGACGGTAAAATCCGCTTTCTGCATATCAGTCCTTCATCTTTGCCTGCAGTTCCCGGATTCTTTCGATATCCTCCCTGCTGGCCTTTGTCTCTTCCGGCAGTTCGTCATGCATCTGCTGCACGATATAGTCCGGCGCGTCAATACGGACATGTCCGCTTCTGCCGCCGCTGTACTGCGGCTTCTTTTTCACCTGCATCAGTGCCTGTTCCCGGGTATCGATGCCGTTTCTGGCCCATTCACCGGCCACCATTTCCACAAAGCGGCTGTTCAGCCGGTTGTCGGAAACATTGAGTATGTATTCGATCATGATATTGATGACTTCGTTGCTGAAGTGCATGTCCAGCGCAAGATGATCGAGGATCCGGCGGTCACTCAGTGTCACCGCCCTGCCGTTCTGCTTGGACTGCAGGAAGGACACCGGCGGCAGACTGTATACATCTTTGCCGCCGCTGACATCCGGCGTGCTCTTGCCGGCCAGGATCCGCAGCCTTTCTCCGTCAAATGTCATCGTATTCAGATTGACGCATTTTCTGACCAGGATACGCATGCGGTCGACAGACAGGCCGTGCACTGTCGCCAGTTTGCCGATCAGCCGGAGGTTTTCTTCCGTGCGCAGCTCGATGGGGAATACCAGATCGCTGGTGGAAGCGATGAAGCGTTCATAGTCGAAGACGATCGTCGAATCGTCAATGGCAAAACGGTAACGGGGCTGAATCGTCGTGAAAGCGGAAGGCTGATTCGCTTCTTCCGTACTGTAGCGCACCATGCGGGTGATATCCTGATACCCCTGGGTGCTGATACCGTTATCCTTCAGATTGGCAACCGTCGTTTCCAGATTCTTCTGACCGAGGACTTTCTGAAGACGATTCATATAAACACCCGACTGCATGAAAGCCCCGGCATTCATCGGTGTGTTGAGATGGTATATATAAGCATCGCGGTTTTCGCCCTTGCGGCAGTAAACCCGCAGCAGCATGTATTCTTCCAGCTTCGCACAGGCCCGATCGAACACATCCGGGCCAAAGCCGCACAATGCGAACAGCCGGCTGTGGCTTTCCAGGGTATGCTGTCGCATGCCCTCCGCCGCCATCGTCAGAAACAGACTGCAGGCTTCCGGACCGGTCAGCGGCTGATACAGCTGCATCAGTGACAGTAGGATCTCTTCACTGATACCGCCGCTGTATTCGATACGGTATGTATCACGTGTTCTGACTTCCATCACGTGCCTCCTTCCGCAGTTCCCTCATCCATTCGTTGATCCTGCGATCCAGAGTCTTCAGATCAGAACTGTTGTCCAGTACGATATCGGCTCTGGCTTTCTGGATTTCCGGATCGATCTGGCTGTCATAGCGGGCCAGCGCTTCTTCCATGCTGTAGTCACGGTCATCCATCATTCTCTGCAAGGCTGTCGGCTTATCACAGACGACCAGAATGATCTGATCAAAATCATCTTCCCATCCCGCCTCAAACAGCAGCGGCACTTCGGCGCAGGCTGCCAGGTCTTCGGCATGCCGTTCAAAGAACCGGCGCATGCCTTCCCGTACGTAAGGGTGGATCACCGCGTTGACGGCAAGCCTTTTCTCTTCGTCATGAAAAATGATCTCCGCCATTCTGGACGGGACAATGTCACCGTTCTCATCAAGAACGTCACGGCCGACAATGGCAATGATCTTTTCGTGACAGGGATTGCCTCTGTGCAGAACAAGCTTGGCGTAGTTGTCACTGTTGAAAACCGCCAGTCCCCTTCTTTTCAGAAGGATCGAGACGGTGGTTTTGCCGGATGCGATCGTGCCTGTAATTCCGATTCTTTTCATATCAACCTTTATTCGTTTATTTCTGACAGTGCGGACAGTAATACGAGGATCGTCCGCCGATCCGTTTCATATGAATGTCGCTTCCGCAGCGGGCGCATGTTTTCATCATATGCACGGTGCATTCGGTCTGAAACAGACCGGTGATGCCGAGCGAAGACGTATAGGAGCGGATCGTCGTTCCGCCGGCGGCGATAGCAGCTTTCAGGATCCGCCTGGTTTCCCGGATCAGGTTCTCTTCATCTTTTGCGGTGATTCGCTGACAGGAGCGGCCCGGCCTGAGATTGCAGGCAGCAAGTATTTCATCCGCGTAAATATTGCCGATGCCGGCGACGAAACGCTGATCAAGCAGCAGGGATTTCAAGGGCATGTCATGTCTGATGCGGTACGCGTGCACATAGGCGCGGCTGAATTCTTCCGAAAACGGCTCAGGTCCAAGTTCATGGAATGTCCTGAGGTCCGTATCCAGCGGCAGGATCTCCATCCGGCCGAATTTACGGGTATCGTGATAACGCAGCTGCATGCCGTCATCGAGATCGATGAGAACGTGCATATGCCGGTTCAGAGGTTCTTCCGGCTTCTGCAGCCAGAACTTCCCTTCCATGCGCAGATGCACGCACAGTATCACATCATTCAGGTAAAACAGCAGGTATTTGCCGCGTCTTGCGAAGGTGCGGAAATGCTGACGGATCAGCTGTTTCCGGAATGTTTCCGGATCACCGACCACGGTTTTTTCATAGCGGACGGTAACGTCCGTGATCATACGGCCGCTGATCTGATGTTCCAGGGTGCGGACGACCGTTTCCACTTCCGGCAGTTCCGGCATTTTACTTTGCCTCGTACCAGGTGTGCCCTATGGCACACTCGGCTGTCAGAGGAACCTTCAGCTGCATGGCGTTGACCATGCCCTTATCGATCAGAGCCGTCATTGTGTCGATCTCATCTTCATATACATTGAAGATCAGTTCGTCATGAACCTGCAGGATCATGCGGCTTTTCACACCGGCTTCCTTCATGGCTCTGTCAATATCGATCATCGCCAGTTTGATCAGGTCGGCGGCAGAACCCTGGATCGGCGCGTTCATGGCCGCCCGCTTGCCGAATTCACGGACCATGTAGTTGCGGTCCCTGATTTCGGGAATCTCCCGGCGGCGATGGCACAGTGTTTCCACATAGCCCTTTTCTTCACATGATTTCACGATGCCGTCCATATAGGCGCGGATACCCGGATACTTCCGGTAATACGTCTCAATGAATTCCGCAGCTTCTCTCCGGCTGACACCCAGCTGCTGGGCGAGACCGAAATCACTGATGCCGTAGACGATACCGAAATTGACTGTCTTGGCCTGCCGGCGGTCGGCTGGTGTCACTTCATCCGCGCTCTTTTCAAAGACGTCCATCGCCGTCTTGGTATGAATATCAATGCCTTCGTTAAAGGCCTGGATCAGCGCTTTTTCATCTGCCATATGAGCCAGCATGCGCAGTTCGATCTGATGATAGTCCGAGGAAATCAGCACGCATCCCTCTTCCGGTACAAACGCCTTGCGGATCTCGCGGCCCAGTTCGTCCCGGACGGAAATATTCTGCAGATTCGGTTCACTGGAGGAAAGACGTCCGGTCTGTGTGGCGCACTGGTTATAGATCGTATGAATGCGGCCGTCGCTGAAAATATACTTCTTCAGACCTTCGGCGTAGGTGCTGTAGATCTTGGACAGTTTGCGGTACGTGAGAATGTGATCGATGACCGGATGCACACCGGCCAGTTTCTCCAGCACCTCAGCTCCGGTGCTGCGTTTTTTGCCGGAAGGAAGATGCAGGTCGTCATACAGCACTTCAGCCAGCTGTTTCGGGGAATTGATATTGAATTCCCGGCCGGCCTGTTTCCAGATCTCTTCCTGTTCCGCGGTAATGCTGGCATAGGTATCCCGGGCAATCTGATCAAGGACGTTCACGTCACAGCGGATACCTTCGTTCTCCATCCGGAAAAGGATCTCACTGAGCGGCAGTTCCATCTTCCGGTAAAGATCTTCCATCTGATACGATTTCAGAACCGGCTCATTTTCCTTCTTCAGCTGATAAATGAAGCGGGCCCATTCACAGCCATATGTCATCTGATCGTTTTCATCCGGCAGAAGCACCGGCTTGTTCGCTTTACCGTAGATTTCATCATATTTCTTCGAAGTCGCGAAGCCATACTTCTCCATGATCTTTTCCACGCTGGTCAGGGTCGAATCAGCCAAGGAAGCCATGATCATCGCGTCATCGCTCCACTTCACTTCAATTCCTTCCCTTTCACACAGGTGCATGCTTCGCTTGATGTCAAAGCCGCATACCGCATGCGCGCCGTCTTTCAGCGCTTTGCGGAATTCTTCGTCATGACGGGCGTCATCCATAGAAATATAGTAACCGTTTCTGCCGTCATATACGGCAAAGCCATGAATCGAAGCGGTCATGAAACTGGCATGCTCGTCATCAACGAACAGAGCAAAATCATGGCTGTATGCTTCCGATGGTATCTTCTGCGTCCGCACGAATGTCTCAGTTTCTTTTTCACCGGCCGGATCTTCCGTCTCTTCCGTCCTGACTTTGTCCGCGAACCGCTGAGCCAGCTGAACCATATCCAGCGACTTGAGGAAACGGATCAGCGATTCGTAATCCGGTTTGAAGGCAGCGTCTTCGACGCTCAGATCGAGTTCCACGTCACGGCGGATCGTCGCCAGTGTCTTGGACAGCATGGCGGACTCATGACCCGCCATGATCTTCTTCTGCAGAGCCCCTTTCAGCTCATCTTCATGGGCCAGAACATTCTCTACCGTGCCATATTCCTGCAGGAGCTTCAAAGCGGTCTTTTCACCGATACCGGCAATGCCGGGAATGTTGTCGCTCTTATCACCCATCAGACCTTTCATGTCAATGATCTGCGTAGGTGTGATGCCCATTGTTTCCTGCAGGGCTTCCGGCGTCATGTCATCCATTTCGGAAAGTCCCTTCTTCATCAGAAGAACATGCGTCGTATCGTCGATCAGCTGCAGCATGTCATGATCGCTGGTCAGAATATATGTTTCATAATCCGGTGACTGGCGGGAAATCGTTCCGATCAGGTCATCGGCTTCGATATCAGTCATTTCCACCCATTTGATGCCGAACGCGTCGAGCAGATCGCGGGCCATGGAAAACTGCGGCACCAGATCATCCGGTGCCGGTTTGCGTCCGCCTTTATAATCGGCATAGAGTTCATGCCGGAACGTGTGCTTGCCGGCATCAAAAGCCACCAGCATCGCATCCGGCTGAACGATTTCGACCGCTTTCTGCAGCATTGAGGCAAAACCGAAAACCGCATTTGTCGGAAGTCCGCTGGCGGTTGTCATCGGCTTGCCGTAGGCTGTCGCGTAATATGCCCTGAACAGCATCGAGTTGCCGTCTGTCAATAATAATCTTTTTCTGTCACTCATAGACATCCTCTTATCAGTTCTGCAGACTGACGATATCCTTTCTCATCGTTTCCAGGACACTCAGATTCTCATACATCAATGAGATATAATCCTTGCCCATGGCTTCCTCGGTTTCGGTCAGAGATGACAGATTATGCATTTCCACCCGGATAAGCCCAAGTTCTTCTTCCAGCTGGACAAAGAGCATCTTCATATCATCCGTCATATTCGGTTCATAGACGATATACTGCACATTGTCGGCAATGATCCTCTGTTTGATCAGATTCAGCTGTTCGCTGTTCGGCAGAACACCGTATTTGGATAGGACGACAGGATATACCTGGAAGCCGTAAGTTTTCTGCCAGTTGCCGAAACTGGCGGTCATCGACACGAATTTGATTTCCTGATAGTTGTTGATCAGATTTGTCGCCAGTGACTGATACTGGGCGTCCATGTCGATCAGATCCTTTTCCAGATCTTTCAGGTTTTCCTGATACATTTCCTTCTGATCGGGATAATTGCGGCTGAGCCAGTCACAGATATTCTTCGCCATCGACAGCATCGCAATCGGATCGTTCCAGAGACACAGATCGAGATTGTCCGTGTCGATCGAAGCGAAGGCATCACCTTTGTAGTATTCGCTCTTCTCGTAACGCACACCCTCTTCGGTAATGATCTGAGTATAGCGGCCGAAGTCATAGATGGCGTTCAGACTGGAGAGATCCATATCTGTCACGCCGCTGCTCTTGATATCCTGGGTGCACACGGAAAGATACGGCTCCAGATCGCCGATGTGAAGGAACAGCTCGGCACCGCCCAGCATGTCCCGGTAATTGTCTTTCAGCTGGGCCCGCTGAACCAGACAGAAGTCTTTCTGAATGGACTGGGCGTTGAAATTCGTGCCGGCCAGACGTTCGATCAGAAAACCGATCGGATAAATGGTATAAACAATGCCGCTGCGCACGGTTCCGCATCCGTTCAGCGGCAGTAAAAGCAGAGCGGCACAGAGAAGACTGATCAGTTTTCTTTTCATTCCTTGGCCTCCTTTTCTGCTGTATCTTCCGTATTCGGAAGTTCTTCTTTGATATAGATTCTGTAAATCACCCGGCAGCTGAGAAACACCGGCAGAGCGATAATGATGCCGGGAATCCCGAGGAATGTACCGCCGGCGAAGATGGAAAACAGCGTCCACAGCGGTGAAACGTGCGTGTTGCGGGCGTGAACCATCGGTGCGACGACATATTCGTCCACCTGTGAGAGAACGACAATGGCGGCAATCAGGATCAGACACCGGGTCATGGAAAGCGTCAGAGCGGTCAGAATGCCGACCGTGCTGATGATCACCGGACCAATGTACGGTATGAAAATGGAAATTGCCGTCAACAGACCGAGGATCAGCCAGTCAGGATGGCCGATCAGGAAATACAGCAATGCGTATTCACCGAAGCGAATCAGCATCAGTGTCAGCATCGATTTCAGATAATCATCGATCTCATGGTCGATCTCGAAGACGACCGTGTTGAACCGGCGGCCGACCCGCAGCGATAAATAAACGATATAATAGCGGATCTTTTCCCAGCCGAAACTCATAAAAATGGAAATGACGATGGAAAAGATGATCATGGTCAGAGTGCTGATCGTGGCATTGACGAACTCCGGCAGCGAACCGGTCAGGTTCGGTATCAGACTGCGGAAATCACTCAGAGCTGAGACACCGGCATCGACAAGGCCGACGATCCAGGGCGGCATATCACCGGAAGTCAGTGTCTGAATGTGCATGGTGACCCAGTTGATGCCGTTGATCATGGACTCGATCAGACTGGACGTGCGGTTAAGAACGATCGGGAACAGCGTGGAAATCAGCAGCAACAGCAGAGCGATGATGATCACATATAAGATGGGAATACTGATCTTCCTCGGCACGCCGGCTTTTTCCAGACGGGTAAAGGCACGGCGGAGAATATAGGCTATGACAAAACCGTATAGAAACGGTTTGAACACGTTGAACAGACGGCTGAAAAGACCCTGCCAGACACCGGCCGTCGCCTGAAAAAGCAAAACGATCAAAAGAAGCAGTACGATCTTGATCAGTCCCTGCATGGAAAAGTCTTCCTTCAGTTTTGAAATAATTCTTTCAACGGCATTCATAATCTCCCAATATTTTACCATGGACAGGCTGATCATTCCATCTGTTCTTCCAGGAATCCCCGCTCCCTGAGTGACAGACAGCGGCTGTCCGTGACGATCAGATGATCAAGGATCTTCACCCCCATCATCCGCCCTGCTTTCTGCAATCTCTTTGTCAGGGCGAGATCCGCTTTCGATGGTGTCGGATCGCTGCCGGGATGATTGTGCACCAGCATCAGATCCGTGCAGCTGTGCAGCAGCGCTTCCCGGAAGATTTCCCGCGGATAGACATTGCTGGAATTGAGCGTACCGACAAACAGGACCCGGTAGAAAAGGATCCGGTGATGCTGGTCAAGATAGATGACAAGAAACTGCTCCTGCAGACTGCTGCCGATTTCCTTCTGCAGCCATTTCACCGCCTTTTCCGGCTGATCGATGATATCCGCCCGCATCGCTTCCTCCAGCGCCGAACGGCGTGAGATCTCAAAGCAGGCCTGCAGTTCGAGCGCCTTGATCTCTGAGATGCCATGAACGCTACAGAGTTCGGGGATGCTCATACGGGCAATGCCGCTGATGCCGCCGGCTTTTTCCAGCACCTCATCCGCCACCTCCATCACGCTTTTCCTCTTCGGGCCGCTTCTGAGTACGATGGCCAGCAGTTCTCTTGAACTGAGTGAGCGGATCCCGAAACGCAGGGCTTTTTCCCGCGGTTTCTCACTGAGCGGCATTTCTCTGATCATTGGCATTTCAATTACCTCCTTACGGAAGTAATATTGTTTTCCCGCGGCCAAATCCAAAAAAAAACCACACTTCGCAGTGTGGTCGTGATGTTTACAGATTCAGCCAGGGCAGATGCAGCGGTGAAATGAAGAAGCCGCCGAACAGACCGAGCAGTGCTCCCAGCATTCCGACTGCCAGCAGCAGCAGAACGCACATCAGAAGCGAACGGTTCTTTTTGGTCAGCATATGCCAGATAATGCCAAGCATGCCGAGCGGCAGCAGTCCGGGCAGAACACTCTCCAGAGCATCCGCGAAACTGACCATCTGATAATTGTTCGGCAGATACATATCCGGCTGCAGACCGCGGATGAACAGGAACGTCATGGCGCCAAGCATGAAGATACCGGCCATTCTCGCTCCCTGTTTCAGTGCGTCCTTATGACGGCAGAGACTTTCCGCCGCCCGGGTGCCTTTGCTGTAGCCGTAGTACAGCATGACATAGCGCAAGAGAACGGACAGAACGGCGAGGACAGCAAAATACAGCAGCACACCGGCGATGTTTCCGTTGGCCGCCAGCGAACAGCAGCCAACGGCGGAAACGGGAACAATGACATAGTCAAACAGTGCCGTTCCGAAAGAATCAGCCGCCGCCGAAGCGACCGTACGGGCGGAGCGGATCGTTTCAAGATCGCACTTCTGCTGTTCGAGAGCCAGTGTCACACCCATGGCAAGCGTTGCCATCGGGCTTGCCGCACTGACGTATTCCAGTTCGTGACCCATTGAAAGAGCCAGGTCTTCTTCATTTTTATGGATCTGTTTCAGACCCGGCAGCAGTGCCCAGCACCAGCCGGCTGACGATCCGGTTTCTCCGTTATGGGAAGCATCCGCGAAGAAAGAACGGACAAAAATCTGATTAAGCGTCTTTCTGTCCAGCGGGAACGCTTCGTTCGTATTCGTGTATTTACCGGTTCCTACCACCATTTCCCGCTGTCTCCTTTCTTTGTCTTTTCCGCACTTGCGGAAGATGTTTCATTCAGATTCAGATGATACGCAAAGGCGCCAAGGCCGAACGCCAGCAAGGCGCAGACAGCCGCCGCTGCTTCAAAGGACAGCGTGCTGCCGGCCAGAACAGCGCAAGCAAAGCCGGCGAAGAAAGCACCCGGCATGTCCTTGGCAGAGAGATTGCGCAGCAGTACGGCAAAGCCGACCAGCGGCAGAAGTGCGCCGGCTGCCGCGAAACCTTCCAGGATCCAGCCGAAGCGGTCGCCGAACGTTTCCATGGCAGTCGTGAAGTTTTCCGCCTGGGACACTCCCGCGAAAGCGATCACCGCGAAGATGAGCGCGCGGAGCACCAGCGGCAGGAAATTGGCCATCGTCAATTTCTTCTCGTCTCTTGTTTCCGCCGCTTTTCTCGCCTGCTGCAGGAAAACAAGACTTCCGACATCAAACAGATGGGCAATGCCGCAGCCGATGCCTAAAAAGACAAGCGCCACACCGGCGGCTTCCGCTGCGTTCATACCGGCTTTGACAGCCAGCAGAACCGCGAAGCAGCTGTAAAGCACACTGCCGGGACGGTGCAGATAATAACGTGCTGTATCAAAGCTGAGCAATGTCATTTCCAGACTCGCGCCGACTGCCATGCCGATGGCGGTATTAGACAGCAGCATGCCGAAAATGGTGCATGCGACCAGCGGACGGTGCAGTGTGCGGGTCAGGATCTGCTGATCCATGGCCAGCAGAAACACCACCAGAGCAATTAATATTCCTTCCATGAAACCTCCGTTCAGTTTTCGTTGTCATCCGCGTAGCGAATGATATGATGACGGCCTTCCTCGACCGCCAGATCAGCAAGGTCGCGGACATTCGATACATAGCCTCTTGCCAGATTGACCTGCATCAGCATGCCAAGATTGACACCCGCCACGATTTCGATGCGGCGTGAATCAATGACCTTGCGGCGCACGTCCGCGCAGACTTTATATGGTGCCGCTTCCAGCATGTCCGCCAGGATCAGCACGCCGGTGCAGCCGCGCAGCGCGCTCAGAGCCGCCCGCAGTTTCGCCTCATAGTCATCGGTTGAGTCTTCCTGCAGATAATCGACCGCCTCAAACGATTCCGGCCGGCCGGCAAGAAGTCTCACTGCTTCCTTCATGCCTGTAGCGAAGGTACCATGTCCTGTAACAATCACACCAATCATATTCTTTCCTCACTCATTGCAATATATTATAACAACACATTCTCACTTGCGCACGTTATTCGCGGCTGTGATAAAGTAGTAAATGAGGAGGTACTGTTTATGCGTATCCGCAGTACACGTGTCTGGATCGTCAGTTCCTTTATGCCTGCCGATCTGATCATTGAAAACAATATCATGCAATCCGTAGAACCGTACCGGGCTGTACCCTAAGCAGACGCTGACTACGGCGACTGCCGGATCGTTCCCGGCTTTATCGACGTTCATACCCATGGAGCCTATGGTTTCGATACCAATTACGCGGATCCGGAAGGTCTGAAAAAATGGACGGCCGGCGTCGTTTCGGAGGGCGTCACCGGTCTTCTGGCTACGACGGTGACGGACAGTAAAGAGACCCTTCTGAAAGCGCTGGCCAATGTCAATGCCGTCGCTTCCGGCTCCTACGACGGCGCCCGCATCCTCGGTGTCCATCTCGAAGGTCCCTATCTTGACAGCAAATACAAAGGTGCCCAGCCGCCGGAAGCCATCGTTCCCCCTTCCGTCGAAGAATTCCGCCAATATCAGAACGCCTCCGGCAACCGGATCCGTATTATTACCCTTGCCCCGGAACATGACGAAGGCTTCGCCCTGACCCATTACTGCGTCAGCCAGGGCATCGTCGTCTCGATGGGTCACAGTGACGCCACATAAGAACAGGCCCAGCTGGCTGTCGCCAACGGCGCCCGTTCCATTACCCATACCTACAATGCCATGCGGCCATTGAAGCACCGGGAAAACGGCATGGTCGGCATCGCCCTGCGCATGCATGACCTCTACAGTGAGATCATCTGTGACTGCAACCACAGCACCCCGGAAGCCCTGCACATCTTCTTCCAGGCCAAGGATGCCGACAAAGCCCTGATGATTTCCGACTCGCTGATGTGCAAAGGCTCCGCCCCGGGTGAACGATTCCTCTTCGGCGGCCACTGGATCGAGATCTATCCGGACGGCTCCGCTCATCTGGTCGAAGAAAAGAACCTGGCCGGTTCCACCATGCGGATGAACGAAGGTCTGCGCAATCTGGTCGAAAGAGCCATGGTTCCGTTTGAAAAAGCCATCAATGCCTGCACGATCAATCCGGCCCGCCTGCTGCGGATGGACGACCATATCGGCCGCATCGCCGCCGGCTATGACGCTGACATCGCTGTTCTGAATGACGATTATTCCGTTCTTCAGACCTATGTCAAAGGCAGCCCGCAGCTCTGATAAAAATCAAAGGACAGCGTCACCCGGTATTTCCGGGCGGTGCTGCCCTTTTTTTACTTTGTTCAGTCCGCGTTGTGGACGACGACCTGCGGGAACGGAATCTCGACGTTCTTTTCCGCGAACAGGACGCGGATATCCCTGGTCAGCTGGCGCTGGGCCGCGAAGACGTTCTCTTCCTTGCAGTCGACGACAAACTTCAGGTTGACGCCGCTGTCGGCCAGAGCCGAGGTTCCAAGATATCTCGGCGCGGCAAGGTAGAGATCCTTATGCGGTGCGTACATGCGCGGCAGGTTTTCCGCCAGCATCTTTTCGAGAGCCGGCAGATCCGTCTCATAGGACACACTGACTTCGCAGATGGCCAGCGAGGCATTGCGCGAGCGGTTCTGGAAGTTGCGGATGTCGGAGTTGTTGACGACTTTCAGATTGTAGCCGGCATCCTCGATCGTCGTCGTGCGGACACCAATGTCGCGGACAGTGCCGCGGAAATCGTCAAGCACGATAATATCGCCGATCGAATACTTGCCTTCGAAGATGATGAACAGTCCGGTCAGCACGTCCTCGATCAGACTCTGGGCACCGAAGCCGAGGATCAGGCCGATGATGCCGACGCCGGCCAGGACGGCCGTGGAATTGACACCGAGAATGCTGAGGCCCCAGACCAGGGCGATGATCGCCGCCAGATATTTCAGGGCGTTGGCGAGAAGCGTCGTGATCGTGCGGGCTCTCTCACTCTTCTTGCCGATCTCATTCAGAATCAGTTTGATCAGCGTGTAGATCAGCCATACCACACAGAGCGCCAGCACCAGGGTAATGATGTGAGCTGCGGTAATGCGGCCGCTTCTTTCAATGAGGAAATGGGTCTTCTCCAGTTCGGCAAGTTTTTCCTTCATCTCGCCGGACAGCGGCAGCCATTTCGGGTTTGCCAGCAGCAGGATCAGGATCACTGCTACGGCCAGACCGATGTAAGTGCCTGTTCCGACTGTTTTCTTGTTCTTTTCGTTCATAATGATTTCCCTCCCGTTTCAATCACCCAGATCAGTGAAGTCACCCCAGGATGCGATGCCGCCTTTCCATTCGTAGATCTGATGGTCAAGCGGATCTTCCGCTGAAGCCGCCGCCTCAAAGTCCACGCTCATGCAGTTGGCGTCTTCCGGTCTGAGTTCGCTGATATTGATGTTTTCATAGTTCAGTGTGTATTCGTAGTACGTGATTCCTTCGCCGGCCGTTTCGCCGGTCGGTCCGCTGAGAACAGCGGGACTGTCGCTGCTGCCGCGGTTCCAGATCTCGTTTTCGCCGACGTAATAGTAAGAGTTTTCGCCCTCTTTCTTATACCAGCGGATGACTGCTCTGTTGATGGTTATGTCATATTCATAACGGTCGTCATTGTCCAGTTCGACCCGCAGGACCGTGTTTGTCAGCCCGGCCGTCGTTTCCAGGGTCGGCCGGAATACCCGATCCGGCCGCTGAGCCGCGAACGTCACCGTCTTGTCTTTCGCGGTGCCATTGAGCGTGTAATGCAGGGTGATCTTCGGTTCCCATGTGTCAGCGCTGTTGAAGGAAATGACGCTGTTGGTATTGATATTGGCTGCCAGCGGGCCGCTGCCGGCCACGCCGTTCAGGGAAACGCTGTTTTCCGGCATCAGCACGGAAGTCAGCGTGACGTCGGAAGTGATATCGACAGCGTCGTTGGCCGTCACTGTGTAGGCGACTTCGACTCTTTCCAGTCCTGCCGGATCACCAGCCGGTACGTTGAATTCGCCCCAGTACCAGATATGGTCAAGTGTGACTTCCGGGTCAGTCAGTAGGGTATTGAAGGATGTTCCAGCGCTGGATTTCCAGTCGATCAGACCGTTGTTTTCTTCAACATAGCGCAGGGTCAGCTTCACGGTATTTTCACCGCTCAGATTCAGTTCGCCGTCTTTAGGGGTGTAGGTGACCGTGAGATCTCCCTCCCAGGAATCCACCTCGGATATTTCCGCGGTTTTGGAAATATCGATGGTGTTGCCGGCGTTGGACAGAATCAGCTCATCCACCATGATAGCTCCGTCGTATGTATACCATACCAGATCCGTGTCGACCTTGAACTTGGCGACTACCTTGCCATCGGTCAGTTCAGCCGACACGCCGGTCAGGTAATCACCTTTATATGCGACCAGGTCAGTGATTTCATCGGAGTAGATTCTGCCGGTCATGCCGTTGGGCATGGTGTAGTCGACGGTGATCTCCACATCCCTGCGGATTCCGTCCGCCTCTCCCATATCCACGGCAGCGATGTCATATATGTACTGTCCGCTCCATGTGCCGCCGCTGCCATTGTAGGTTTCGGTATAGATCGGTGGCACATCCCATACGTAACTGGCGGGATCACGGCTGTAGACGCTCAGCGTGACCGGCTGGG
Source organism: Solobacterium sp. (assembly GCA_017404505.1). Classification (GTDB taxonomy): domain Bacteria; phylum Bacillota_I; class Bacilli_A; order Erysipelotrichales; family Erysipelotrichaceae; genus Bulleidia. The sequence continues at coordinate 92,306 of JAFRCE010000018.1, forward strand.
TGAGATCAGCGTCGTTCAGTTCGACCGTGTAATTGTAGATGAAGTTGTCACTGTTGCCGCTTTGTTCATGTTGCTGGCTGACCGCAGTGAATTCAGGTTCATAGAGGTTGGTGTCGCCGGATTTGATAAACCGGTAATAGATATTATCCGGCTCCCAGACATTGTAATCATCTTCCGGATACCATGGTTCCGGAATGAACCAGTATTCCCCGTCCGGGAACGGAATATTGCTGGCATACGTAAAGTACATATGGTATTTTCCATCAGTGCCGGTTGAGCGTTCGATCTCGGCATTATCGAGCTGAATGACATCCTCAGAGCTGCCGTTGATATAAACCTTCATTGAGTCGCCGCTGGTTTCGACATTCTCTGCAACGACCAGATCCGGATCGATGACCAGGTCGTATGTGATGGTGTATTCGGTTGTACCGGTTTCCGGATTCGTTCTTTCACCCGTCTTCCATCCTGGTCCTTCGTAGCTTTCGTTGACGGTGGCGAATGTTCCGTTATGAACGGGTCTTGTATCGGATTCGACAGTGCTGGTGGTACCGTCCGGATAGACGATGTCAAAGACGATCTTCGCCTTTCCGGCGATTCCGCCTCCCTTCGGAGGATCGATCAGGCAGACAGCCTGGCTGCTGTAGACATCTCCTGTTTCTTTCTCAGGATCATATATCAGATACTCATCGTCATCATACGGCATGGTAATCTCGACAAAACCGTCACCGAGATCGGCATAGACTTTGCCAGTTGCCGAACCTCCCTTGAGGTCATTGAGCGTCATATCGAAGAACAACGTCGGATACGGATAGCCTTCCGGCTCGGGTCCTTCAACATGCGGATTCACTTCGATTGTCGGCGCGATACGGACACTGCATTCGTCCTGCGACTGCCAGTCATCGATGGCACCGTCTTTATCACTGTAGGACAGTGTCATGCTGAGAGTCCTGTCCAGACTCGGATCGATCTCGATGCCGTCCAGTTCATAGGCCACGCTGATCGTTCCATCAGCTGCCGGTGCGGATATCGTCGCTTTGTCGGTCAGATTCCAGGATTCACTGCCGCTTCGCAGCGTCAGATCCTTGACGGTCAGTTTGTCCGTATCCATGACGAGATCCGTATCGGCTTTGAATTCAGCGGCAAGCTGATTGCCTTTCAGCACGGCGGACTGAGCGTCCAGATAGTTTCCTTTATATGCGTAAAGTTCCCGGATACCGGTGGAATCAAGCGTTCCGCTGGTTCCGTCTTTGAGCGTGTAGTCGAAAACGATGCGTACCTGCTGTACGATGCCGGAGTCTTCTGCCACTTCCAGCGGATCCACATCATAGAGCATCTCACCTTCCCAAGTACTTCCCGAGCCGCTGTAGGAAAGCGAACTCACCGTGGCACCGGAAGCTGTGACATCCTGCCAGCCGCCGCCGTTTTTATCACCGGTCTGCAGTCTCACGGTCAGCGGTTTCGCTGTATCCGCATCCTTCAGATCGATCGTGAAAGTGTAATGGAACTGATCACGGTATTCCGCAGAGGATGACGGTTCGTAATCATGACTCATGCCGGCGGCCGTAAAAGCCGGATTTGTGTATGCGACCGGCGGATCCGGGATCGGCACCGGTGGATCAGGGATCGGTATCGGCGGGTCGGGAATCGGCACCGGCGGATCGGGGATCGGTACTGGCGGATCGGGGATCGGAACCGGCGGGTCAGGAATCGGTACTGGCGGATCTGGGATCGGAACCGGTGGATCCGGAGTCGGCTGCGGCGGATCGGGAGTCGGTTTTGGTGTGGGTGTGACAACAGCCGTTGTCGGTTCGCCTGGAACGGTCGGTTCCCCACCGGCAACAGGCATCAAAAAAAGACTGTTCAGCATGAAAAGAAGACCTGTCAATGCCAGAAACGGTCCTGTGAATTTCAATCCGCTGTGATGCTTGCCCCCTCTGACCGGCTCATAAGGCTCGGCAAATTCGGGATAACGGTTATCTATCTCCCGTGGTTCCACGATCCTGCTCCCCAGTGCATGCTTTTGCATGCATATCAGTAATCCCATTATACGGACAGCCCGGCTGTCGTGACAAGTGACATCCTCCGGCAGACTGTAAAAAAACACAACATCCAGAACGGATATTGTGTTTGTCAGTTACTTCAGAAACCGAACAGGCGGCTGATATCATTCCATGTCGCAAACAGCATCAGCGCGATCAGAGCGATCCAGCATACCGCGAAAAGTCCCATCTTGAACTTATCGTTGATCTTTTTGCCGGTGATGACTTCCGCCAGGGTAAGCACCACCTGACCGCCGTCGAGAACCGGCAGCGGAAGCAGATTGAAGATACCGATATTCAGTGAGAGTTCCGCCATCAGAAACAGCAGGCTCATCAGACCCATGGCCGCATATGTCTCCGTTGCCTGATAGATGCCGACCGGTCCGGAGAGCTGATTGAGACCGATACCGCGGAACAGATTGCGTATCGTCCGGATCATCAGGGCCGTGATCTCTCCCATCTCTTTGCCGCCGTAATACCAGCAGTTCAGCAGATTGACTTCATGGACGACGACATCACCGCTGCTGATACCGATCAGATAGGTTCCGTCTTCCTCACTGTAGGCCGGCACGACTTCCAGCTGCAGAACGTCTTCCCCTCTCTTTACCGTATAGGTTACCGTTTCCGTGTCATCCATAAAGAATGTCTGCATGTCCATGAATGTCTTCGGCTTCACGGAAGAGCCGTCTTCCTTGGATATCTCGAGAATGACGTCGCCCGGCTGGAAACCGGCTGCTTCCGCCGGTGAATTCTCCCTGACGCTGCCGACGATGGCCGGCGGTGATTCCGCAAAGGCACCCTGGGCGAGGATGACCAGTGAGAAGATCAGCCAGGCAAGCAGGAAATTCATCGTCACGCCGGCCAGCAGAATGATGATGCGCTGCCACCAGGGGCGGTTGATCAGTCTTCTGTCATCCGGCACTTCAACGTCCGGATACATCTCGTCACCGTCCGTTTCACCGGCCATGGAGACATAGCCGCCGATCGGAATGGCGCGGATGCTGTACTGGGTTTCCTTTGTCTTTTTATGCCAGAGAAGCGGTCCCATGCCGAACGAGAATTCATAGCAGTAAACATTGAATTTCTTCGCCGCCAGCAGATGACCGGCTTCGTGGATGGTGATGATCACCGACAGCAGAAGCAGAAAGTAAATGATTGTCATGACTGGCAGCTCCTGATCTTCGCCATCGCGAATTCTCTGCCCCACGTATCCGCGTCGATCAGATCCTGCACGGTTTCCAGTTCCCGGAAGGTGCAGGTATGCACGGCTTCGATAACGATCTCCTCGATCATCAGAAACGGGATCTTGCCGTCCCGGAAAGCCTGGTTGGCGGCTTCGTTGGCGGCATTCATCACGGCGCCGAGATTGCCGCCTTTGCGGCCTGCTTCATAAGCGAGGGCGAGCAGCGGAAAACGTTCGAAATCAGGATCGCTGAAATGCAGAGCCTGCAGACTGGCGAGATCCAGCGGTTTGTCCAGCTGATAATACAGACGGTCCGGCCAGGTCAAAGCATACTGGATCGGCAGACGCATGTCCGGCGCGCCGAGCTGGGCAATGACGCTGTGGTCGACATATTCTACCATCGAATGCACGACTGACTCCGGATGCATGATGACGTCGATATGATCGTAGTCGACATCAAACAGCCAGTGTGCCTCGGTGACCTCAAACCCTTTGTTCATCATCGTCGCGCTGTCGATCGTGATCTTGGCACCCATCGACCAGTTGGGATGGGCCAGAGCCTCCGCCACAGTGACGTCCTTGAGTTCTTCGCGGCTGCGGTTGCGGAAGGAGCCGCCGGAAGCAGTGATGATCAGCCGTTTCAGCTGATCTTTTCGGTTGCCCTGCAGACACTGGAAGATGGCGCTGTGCTCACTGTCGATCGGATAGAGAACACGGCCGTGTTTCTCCAGAGCCCGTTTGATCAGGGCGCCGCCGCATACCAGTGTTTCCTTGTTGGCAAGAGCGACGTCATGGCCGCTTTCAATGGCCTTCAGGGTCGGCAGAAAACCGACAAAGCCGACCAGGGCGTTGACCAGAACGTCATAATCACATTCGGATGCCAGATAAGACTGTCCTTCGTCACCGGAGACAAAATGAATGTCCGGATATTCTTCGCGAAGCGAAACGGCGTCGCTTTCCTTCGCAACACAAACAGTCCCGGCATGGATCTCTGCCAGGATCGTTTTCAGTTTCGCGATGTTATATCCGGCGCTCAGAGCGCATATGGAAAACTGATCCGGATGCTGAAGAACAATATCGACCGTCTGGGTGCCGATACTGCCGGTCGCACCCAGCAGTACTAAACGTTTCATAAACTCAGATCCCCCAAAGTATCATCAGGCCGTTGAAGACGACCAGACAGAAAATAATACTGTCGACCCGGTCCAGCACGCCGCCGTGTCCCGGGAACAGATTGCCGAAATCCTTGATCTGGAAATGGCGCTTGATGGAAGAGAAACTCAGGTCTCCCACCTGGGCGACAAACGGCAGCACCAGGGAAGCGGTGATCACCAGCGATGAAGGCAGCGTCGTCAGAACGTACAGGCCGAAAACAGTGGAAATCGCCGCGGCGATCAGATAGCCGCCGATCGCCCCTTCCCACGTCTTATTCGGTGAGACATGCGGAATCATCTTGTGCTTTCCCATGAAACTGCCGACAAAATAAGCGGCGGTATCACAGCCAAACGCGGTCAGTCCGATATAGAAGACATACCAGATGCAGCGGATTCCTTCGATCGTATACAGATGGAAAACGCAGCGGATGGCAGCCATGATCAGAACCGTGATCGCATACGTATAAACGACAAAATCCGAATTGATCTTGCCGTCGACAAGCTCAATGAAAAACAGCAGCGTCAGCCACAGCATCATGATGGCCGGCAGATACTCCATCGGCACGTACATCATGCCGGCTGTCGCGGCATAGGCAATGCCGCACTGCAGCCAGCTGTTGTCGGAGCGGTTCAGAGATACCGCCTCCCAGCAGGCAACGGCAGCCAGAGCGTTGAGAAGAACGTGCATGGGAATGCCGCCGAACCAGAAAATAGGCACGACGACGGCTACCATGGCAAGGCCGACCAGTGATTTTATCAGCATTTTCTTATTCACTTTTAACACCTCCGAAACGGCGGTCACGGCCGGAATATTCGTCCAGACATCTCTTCAGCACTTCCGGTGTGAACTCCGGCCAGGATACCGGCACGAAAGCGAGTTCCGCGTAGGCGATCTGCCAGAGCAGATAATTGGAAATGCGCAGTTCACCGCTCGTGCGGATCAGAAGATCGACCGGCGGGAAATCCTTTGTCATCAGATACTGCTCGAATTCGTCAGTGTCGATGCCAAGTTCCTTCTTTCCTTCCAGAACATCCTTCGCATAGGCATTGGCAGCCAGAACGATTTCCCGCTGCGAGCCGTAGTTCATGCAGATGTTCAGATTGAGACCGGTATTGTTCCGTGACTCGTCCATCGCGTCACGAAGTACTTTTTCGGTATTCTTCGGCAGTTTATCCAGCTCGCCGATGATGTTCATACGGTAACCGCGGTCAAGAAACTCCTGCATGTATTTCTTAAAGAAGACTGCCGGCAGCTTCATGATGTAGTTGACTTCATCCGCCGAACGCTTCCAGTTTTCAGTGGAAAAAGCATATAAGGTCAGATATTTCACGCCCAGTTCATTGGCGGCGATGGCAATGGTACGGACATTGTCAGCCCCGACCAGATGACCGGCGGTGCGCGGCTTGCCCTGCGCTTTCGCCCAGCGGCCGTTGCCGTCCATAATGATCGCTACATGTTCACACCCCATAGTGCACCTCCCTGAATCCTCTTCATTATAGCCTGTTTCTTGTCTTTACACATCACGTTATTCGGAGCGCAGCGCTTCCACCGGGTCCTTGCCGGCGGCGCTGCGGGCTGGGATCAGACCGCCGATCAGCGTCAGTATGACACTGATGATGACCAGGATGACACCGGCTTCAAACGGCAGGAACGCATTGATGTTCGGATTGCCGGACACGTGGTGGATCACCGCGTTGATCGGCACCAGCAGCAGTAACGTGATGCCGACACCGAGCAGACCGGCCAGCAGACCGATGATGAACGTCTCGGCATTGAAGACTTCCGAGATGTTGCGCTTGGATGCGCCGATGGCCCGCAGAATACCGATTTCCTTGATTCTTTCCAGAACGGAAATATAGGTGATGATGCCGATCATGATCGAGGAAACGATCAGTGAGACAGCCACGAAAGCGATCAGAACATAGGAAATCGTATCGATGATCGTCGTCACGGAAGACATCAGGGTGCCGACGACGTCCGTATAGGAAACGATTCTGTCCTCCTGGCCGCTGTCTTCCATATCCTGATTGTAGTTATCCAGAATACGCAGCACTTCCGTCTTGGCGTCGAAGTCGCGCGGATAGATGGAAACGGTATACGGCTCGCTGAGATCGGCATAGCCGAGCTTGCGCAGGTTGCCGTCATAGGTCGCTCGTTCCGTCGACATCATGGACATCATCAGATCGCGCATCGATTCTTCGTCCATGCCGAACGAAATGGCGTTTTCAAACGCGTCGGTATTGACCGAGAAAGCCGATGCGAAGCCGTCCGAGAGCTGCGTCATTTTACTGCTTAACGCATTGGCCAGACCGCCGGCCATCTGTTCCATCATGCGCTGCACGCCATTGGCGATCGAACTCTCAAGCGCCGAGGCGTAGCCCTGCATGGCGGCCGAAAGATTGGCGGCCAGTTTTGCCTGGATATCGCTCAGGTTGGTGATCGACGCGAGGATACCTTCCCGCAGTATCGTCTGTGTCTCGCTTTTGTTCAGATATTCCGAGAACGTCTCAGCCAGACGGGACGGATCCGGTTTGCTGTTTTCCTTCGCATATGCGACATAGCCGTTATAGAGAGCTTCGGAAAGCTCCTGAATGTCCTCTTCTTCGATTTCCACCGGTCTCACCAGGCCAGGCAGTCCCTGCGCGATCAGGGCGCGGGCTTCCTCGGTGGCGAGATAAGCCGGAAAATCACGGAACGGATCGGCCGGATCAGGAATGATGCCCTGATCAATCAGATACTGTGAATAGCCGGCATTCAGGCTGACGATCAGTTCGGTTACCTTCTCTGCATCGATCAGGTCTTCCTCACCGATGATCTTCTGCAGTTCCTCTTCCAGTACGGCGGTGCCTTCTGGTGTGCGCAGATAGTCGGCGAACGATTCTGCCAGATGGGTGTAATCACGGCTCGGATCAAGTGTCTTCGTATAGTCGGCGAAGCCGGTCATCAGCTTTTCCGCCGTTTCCTGCACCTTCTCGAAATCCATTTTGATTTCCACACCCTTCAGCAGCGCGGCAATATCGATGTTCTTCATTTCCGGCAGATCGAGCGAGAAACCGGACATGTCAACAGCCCCGGCCAGATTCAGATCAGAGAAGTCAATGTTCAGCTTTGATGTATCGAAATTGAACGCCGATTCAAACGCGTTGGCGTCGACGCTGAAAAGCCTGCTCATGTCAAAGCCGGAAGAAGCCGGATCGTCAAAGGACTTGCCGGTGAAAATATTGATGTCCTTCTTCTCCCTCTGCTGCTTCAGCGCCTCACTGCCGGAAGCCATGTTGACGACATGGGAAACCAGATCCTGCGGATAGCAGATACCCTGATAAAGCATCGCCGCCGTCGCCCCTTCCTTCGGTTTGACGACACCGACGACCTTCAGATCTTCGCCCGCTTCCACGACGGAACGCATGTAGTTCTCGTCATTCTGCTTGTCGACCCAGACATTGTATTCACTGTCATAGGTGTAATACGACGAACTGCTGACCAGTTTAAAAGAGACATCCAGGAAATCCTCATAGTCGAGGATCATGCGCTCATGGGTAGTGGCGTCGTAGGTTTCTTCCGCGAAGGAGCGGATCACTTTTTCCAGCTCGGCGGGATCGCGGAAACCCATCGCGTAGAGCACGAAGTCACTGACACCGCCGGAAGACGTCAGAACGACGATGCATTCGTTATACTTTTCCGGCCATTTACCGGCCAGGACTTCATACTGATTTTTATACAGTTCTTCGTTGACCGGGATCGGATAGAAGATATTGGTGCTCATGGCGGTGGCCATCAGTGAGTTGGACGAACCGCCCGAGCCGATGCCGATCGAGGCGAAGGAATCATCCGGATTGACCCGGCGGATCTTTCCTTTATAGATCTGCCAGACCTGCGGCTCGACGCTGTAGGCGTATTCCACCGCCTTGGCGTAATCGAGAATGTGGCTTTCCGGTGAATCGAGGAAGCGTTTCAGGGAACCGAGGTCATTATTGTTGAAGCCGGCGAACATGCGGGTCACCATCTGCAGTTCTCTTGCCTTGTCGGTGACTTCCTCCGGCGCGTCTTCTTCCGAGACACTGCTGTTGCGGGCGATCATCGAAGTGAAATCCAGAGCCATGCCGGTGATCTGCACGGGATATTCCGACATCGTCTCCTCTTCAATACTTCGGATATAGGCGTTGACACCGTTGGAAAGCGACAGGATCAGAGCGATGCCGATGATGCCGATGGAACCGGCAAAGGCAACCAGAAAAGTCCTGCCCTTCTTGGTGCGCAGGTTATTGAAACTCAGTGACAAAGCGGTCAGCAGCGACATCGAAGCACGGCCGAGATTGCGGCTGACGGTTTCCCCTTCTTCCACGTCATAGGGATCGCTGTCCGATATGATGACACCGTCCTTGAGCCGGACGATACGGGTGGCATACTGCTCGGCCAGTTCGGGGTTATGGGTGACCATCACGACCAGCCGGTCTTTGGCGACTTCCTTCAGCAGGTCCATGACCTGGATGGATGTCTCCGAATCCAGAGCGCCGGTCGGCTCGTCAGCCAGCAGAATATCCGGATCGTTGACCAGAGCTCTCGCCAGGGCGACACGCTGCATCTGACCGCCTGACATCTGATTCGGCTTCTTATGAAGCTGATCGCCGAGTCCGACCTTTTCCAGTGCTTCGGCGGCCCGTTTCGTCCGTTCGCCTTTCGAGACGCCGGAGATCGTCAGAGCCAGTTCCACATTGGCCAGGATCGTCTGATGCGGAATAAGATTATAGGACTGAAACACAAAACCGACCGAATGGTTTCGATACGAATCCCAGTCCCGGTCTGTGTAGTTTTTCGTGGATATATCGTTGATGATCAGATCGCCGCTGTCATAGCGGTCAAGACCGCCAATAATATTAAGCATCGTGGTCTTGCCGGAGCCGGAAGGTCCCAGCACGGCAACGAATTCATTTTCTCTCAGATTCAGTGATACATGGTTCAAGGCGGTCTGTTTCAGATCACCGGTGATATAAGTTTTGCAGATATCTTTCAGTTTAAGCATATTTTTGACAGTAACATTTTACCTTCACGGACAACCTCCGTCCATTGTTTTCATCCCGCCTTCCGATAAAAAGAAAAGAATGTCGTACGACATTCCTTCCGGTTCATTATACGGTCAGAACTTCCTTGTTCTTGGCGTCAGCGATCTGATCGATCTTCTTGACGTATTTGTCCGTCAGCTTCTGAACTTCCTTTTCCGCATCCTTCTGGGTATCCTCGTCCATCGTCTCGTCTTTCTTGACGGCTGTCATGGCATCGCGGCGGATGTTGCGGATCTGGACTTTCGCTTCTTCGGCAAGCTTGGAAACCTTCTTGGTCATTTCCTTACGGGTGTCACCGGTCAGCTTCGGAACCGTCAGACGGATCACGGAACCGTCGTTCTGCGGAGCGATGCCGAGGTCAGCCTGGTTGCAAGCCTTTTCAATATCACGCAGGGAAGACGGATCGTACGGCTTGATGACCAGCGTTCTTCCTTCGACGACGGAAATGCCGGCGATCTGGTTCAGCGGTGTCGGCGATCCGTAATAATCCACTTTAACCTTGTTCAGCATGTTGGCATTGGCCATGCCGGTACGTACTGAATTCAGTTCAGACTGAAAATGCTCAATTGCTTTGTCCATGCGTTTGCTGCTGGTGTCAATGATTTCGTAACTCATGTTTTATTCCTCCCTGGAGATCACTGTACCGATTTTCTCGCCTTTGATGGCTCTGAGAATATTTCCGCTTTCATTCATATTGAAAACGAGAAGTTCGACGTTATTGTCCATGCACATGCTGGCGGCCGTGCTGTCAATGACCTGCAGGCCTTCATTCAGCATGTCCATAAAGGACAGATGTTCATATTTCTTCGCATTCGGGTCAACCTTCGGATCGGCGGAATAGACACCGTCAACACCGTTCTTGGCCATCAGAATAACTTCCGCCTTGATTTCACTGGCTCGTAAAGCAGCCGTCGTATCCGTGGAGAAGTACGGACTTCCGGTACCGCCGCCAAAAATCACGACCCGGCCTTTTTCCAGATGTCTGTCCGCTCTTCTGACAATGAACGGCTCAGCCACTTTCGGCATGTCAATGGATGTCTGTACCCGGGTATCTACCCCGACAGCCTCAAGAGCCGCCTGAATGGCAAGCGCGTTGATGATCGTCGCCAGCATGCCCATATAGTCACCCTGCACACGGTCAATACCGATTTCCGATACTGTCTTGCCGCGGATGAAATTGCCGCCGCCGACTACGATGGCGATCTCGACGCCCAGCGCCTGGGCTTCCTTGATCTCCATTGCCAGATTATGCAGAACTTCCGGATCAAAATTCTTTTCCTTACCGGCCAGCGCTTCACCGCTCAGTTTCAACAGAACACGTTTATACATGATCGTTTCGCCTCCAATTTTTCACTGTTACCATTATAGCAAACCATGACTCTGTTTTCATTTTTTATTTCTGCCGTACAGCCGGCGGAAAAGAACAGAGAGAGAACGCATCTTCTGAGGCAAGGATACCTTCGCCATGTAGGCCTCGTCCCAGCGCGGATCCAGCACGACGGTTTCCCCTTTCAGCCCATAATTCCGCAGCGCGTTTTCGATGTCTTCGATGTTGTTTTCATAGCCCTTGCGGGGCAGCGGAATCTTCAGGATGCGCAGCACGTCCGCCACAAAGCTCATGCAGTTATAACCATTGCGGTTTTTGTGGCCGCGGCTGATCGGCATCAGGATCATATCCAGAACGTCGAACGGACAGTCGCTGACGGATGCTGCGAAAGCCTCGATTTTTCCCTTTTCTTCCTCGCTGATTGGCAGCCGGTAGATCCTGACTTCCACTTTCTCATAGGCGAAGTAAGCAAGCTTCTCCTCGGTAAAACCGGCATCGAAGGGATCATGAAATTTCCGGCGGGAAAAGGAAAAGTAGTTTTCGCCGTCAAAACTCAAAGTGACATGGGTATATGGATACGGCATCAGAAGCCTTCCCAGCCGGCCGATCGCTGAATTGGATTTTTCAAACAGAATATACAGTTCAGGCATCTTCTTCACCCCGGTGCAGGATCGTTCTGAGAAACGAACGGATATAGCTGCCGTAATCAAGGAAATCATACACACCGTCCCGCTGCGCTTTCAGAAAGAGACGGATCAGAAGAACATAGTAATGGAAGTACCACTGACGCACGCTGAGATGGACGGGTTTGGCTACCAGATGCAGGTAGTCGAAATGCGTCATGTCGTCGGTGATGTATTCGGCATCGCTGATGCCGATCTCCGGCGTATAGATGGAAACCGCGACATGCTTCAGATCATGTTTCACGATATAGCGGTACAGCTGCCGGAAGTCCCTGCCGCGCCAGTCAAGACCGAGGATGAACATCGCCATCAGCCGCACCCCGTGTTTCTGACATACGGCAATGCATTGCTCGTTGACGGCGGCGGTATTGCGCTTGTTATAGGAGTCCAGGCGGCTGTCACTGATATCCTCCAGGCCGCACAGCAGATAGACCAGCCCGATCTTCTGAAACTCCCGGATGAGGTCTTCATGAGCGGCCGTGAAATCCGCCCGGCCATAGCAGATATACTTCCGGCGGATACCTTTATCCCGGACCGTCTGAATGAACTGCCGGACATAGTTTTCATCAAACAGAAAATCGTCATCGACAAGGTATACGGTCTCGTTGTCATTTTCCGCGATTTCATCGACCAGATCCTTCACGTCACGGCGCGAATACACCCCGCTGTTCATATGATTCCGCAGACAGAAACGGCAGCGGTATGGGCAGGAAAAGGCACTCCGCACCCACATGGCGTGCTTCATGTCCAGATACGGATAACGGTCCGGATGCGCGTAGAAATAAGTACGGTCAGGCCACGGCATTTTCCGGATATCCACGGCTTCCTTCGCTGTGGTGTGCCAGATACCTTCTTCCTGCCAGACAAGATTGGCAGGATGCCTGTCTCCGGCGATGACAGCCGGCAGATCATAGTAGTTGAAACCGCAGAGAATCACGTCGATATAGTCTTTTTGCAGCCGTCCGGAATTGATCTGGGCATGGATGCCGCCCGCGATCACCAGACCATGGCAGCGTTCCCTGAACAGCTTCGCATATTCCAGCAGAAACGGTTCCTGAAAACAGCGGCATTCGCCGTAAAACACGTCAAACCCCTGACTGGCAAGAAAGGCCGCGAAGGATTTCCGTTCCACCTGTTTGTCAAAGATCGTAACGTCATGCCCCGCCTCTTTCAGGATCGTCATGATCCATTCCAGTTCCAGGCATTCGTTTTCGATCACACCCTGAAAATCATACTGTGAGCGGGATTCTTCCGGCCGCACCAGCAATACCCGGCTCATGTCTGATTCTCCTTCAGGAGCTTTTCGACAGCGTCGTAGAGCTTCTGATTGGCCGCCCGGACATCCTCCTCATGTATTTCCAGAGGTTCTCCGAACACGATCTTCAGGTTTCCGGAGCGGAAGCGATAGTCGCCGACGATGCAGTACGGCAGGATCGATGTACCCGTTTCCCGGGCCAGCCGGACAGCACCTGTCTTGAACGGCAGCAGTATCTGATCTGTGTAATTGCGCGCCGCTTCCGGCGAGATATTGATCACTTCGTCACGCAGCAGAACATCGCGGGCACTGGCATAGGCGGCCGGATTGCCGGCTGCTTCCAGATCGACCGGAATCGCTTTGATCATCCGGAAGAAAAAGCCGAACGGACCGTCAAACAGTTCACTTTTGGCCAGGGCGTGAACCGTCCGCAACGTGCTGCAGTCGACCAGAACGGGATTGAGGGCGTGTTTGTGATTACCGGCCAGGATCACCCTGCCTTTTGCCGGGATCCTCTCACGGTTCACAATGACAGGATGAAAATACATCCGGAACACGGGTGCGAACAGAAAACGGCAGATCTGATAGGCGGTATTTTCAAGCATCAGTATTATTCTACATGATACCCCGCCGCACTGCCACGTTGTTGGGAAGGTATGCAGATCTTTGTGGCTTTTTCATATGCTTTCGCCTATGATGGATAGACAGGAGGATGGGATATGGAACGTTTCGGCATCGTGGATATCGGATCCAACACGATCGTGCTTCTTATTTACGAAATCAGGGACGGCAGACCGGTTACTGTCCGACACATTTCCGAACCGGCGCATCTGATCGATCATGTTCAGGAAGGCATCATGGATCAGGAAGGGATCCGGAAAGCGCAGGAAGTTCTTCAGGAATACAGCCGCGTCATGGACGAAATGGAAGTCCGGTACAGATTCGCGGATATCACCGAACCCTGCCGGATCGACAATCAGGATGAACTGGTCAACGCTCTGGAAGGATACGGAATCGAGATCCATCCGCTGAGCGGCTATGAGGAAGCGTATTATGACTGGTGTGGCATGCGCCTGTCCTGGCCGGATCTGCAGCATGGCATCGCTTTCGACGTTGGCGGCGGATCGACGGAAATCATCTATTTTCACAATGACATGTGTGTCGAAGCCCTCAGTTTTCCGCTCGGCTGTGTCAGACTGTTTCACCTGCCCCTCGATACAGAGGAATGCCGCAAGGAACTGATCAAAGCCCAGAATGATTTTCCTGCTCTGAAGCGCACATGCCGGGAAATCGTCGGCATCGGCGGCACGATGCGGGCAGCCGGCCTGGTTCTGAAGGAACTGTACGGCACGGATCTGACCGTCAGCGTTTCGCAGCTGAAAGAAATGTTCCGCAGGGTGCGTGAGGAAGAACCTGCCGCTGTCGCCGCGGTAAAGAACAATGTCAAGAAATCCCGTCAGCCGCTCTTTCTGCCTGGTGTCCATATGATCCTGGAAATCGCGGATATCTATCAGGCGGAAACGATCTTTATCAGCAAAACGAATATCCGGGAAGGATTCCTGCTCCATTGCCTGAAAGACACACCGTACAATTTGTATTGACTGGCGGTCAGTCCGCTGTATAATATTACTGGAATCCAAAGGAGGATATGAAAATGATCAATCTTATTGTTTCTCTCGTCATCGGTGCCTTAAGCGGCTGGGTCGTTACCATTCTGATGAAGCTGGACAGTTCAAATATTATCTATAACTGCATTCTCGGTATCGTCGGCGGCCTGGTAGGCGGCATCGCCGCAAGTCTGCTTGGCTTCAGCGCCCATGGCCCGATCGCCTCTGCCATCCTGGCTGTTCTCGGCGGCTGCCTGTTTGTCTGGGGCTACCGCAAATTCACAGGCAAGGATCTTTAAGCAAAAAAGCAGGATATGCCGGTCAATGACCGGCATATCTTTTTTTTATTGAACTGTATATTCTCGTTTCGCCATACCTGTCATACAGCCGTCTGTGGTGGATGCGCAGGTATGTTTTATTTCCCGGCGGAACCCTGTTTGGCGACAGCGTCCATTTTCGCCTGCAGCTCCGCTTCGCTCATGCCCAGATAATAATGGTTCAGGACATGGAAATCGTCATCGAATTCATAGACGAGCGGCGAACCAGTCGGAATGTTGACACCGATGATTTCTTCATCCGACAGACCGTCGAAGTATTTGACAAGCGCCCGGAGCGAATTGCCGTGGGCGGCGATCAGCACCCGTTTGCCGGCTTTCATGTCTTCTTTGATGACAGATTCGAAATACGGCACGACCCGCTCGATCGTCGTTGCCAGCGATTCATGCAGCGGCAGTTCATCTTTCGGAACCGTCCGGAACATCGCCTGATTCTGCGGTGCTCTTTCGTCACTCACATCCAGCGCCGGCGGTTTGACGTCAAAGGAACGCCGCCAGATCTTCACCTGCTCTTCGCCGTACTTTTCCGCGGTTTCCGCTTTATTGAGGCCCTGCAAAGCGCCGTAATGCCGTTCGTTCAGATGATAGTCCTTGATCACCGGCAGCCACACCCGGTCCATTTCGTCAAGCACGTGGTTCAGCGTATGGATCGCTCTTTTCAGGATCGACGTATAGCAGACATCGAAGTCATAGCCTTCCTGCTTCAGAAGCCGTCCGGCGTTTTTCGCTTCCTCATGACCCTTTTCACTCAGGTCCACGTCCGTCCAGCCGGTAAACAGATTCAGTTTGTTCCACTCACTTTCACCATGCCGTATCAGCACAAGTTTCATCATGATCATTACCTCCTGATCTTTTCTCCCTGCATCCTAGCACACCTGGTTAGTTTTGTCTAACTGAATGTTAGACAAAATGAAAAACTTCATACCTTTTTCAGATATGAAGTCTTTTTCTGTTATGAATCTGTTTTCTGTCGGATGCTTATTTCGCCATGGCAGCAACTTCAGCAGCGAAATTTTCTTCTTTCTTTTCGATGCCTTCGCCGACTGTGTACTTTTCAAAACGCAGTACTTCGGCGTTGTTGCTCTTCAGATACTGACCGCACTTCTGATCGGTATCCAGGAAGAATTCCTGGTCAACCAGGCACATGTCCTGCAGCAGCTTGGAAAGACGGCCTTCGACGATACCGGCTTTGACCTTGTCCGGTTTGGAAGCCAGGTTCGGATCGTTGGCAACGACGCCTTCCTGTACGCTTCTTTCATGCTCGACGACATCCTGCGGCATATCTTTTCTGGAAACATATGTCGGGTTCATGGATGCGACCTGCATCGCCATGTTCTTGGCAACCTGACCATCCTGGGTGCCCTTGACAACCGTGACAGCAGTGATTCTGCCGCCCTGGTGTGTGTAGGAACCAAAGATCTCATCATCGTTCTTGTCGATGTTGACGAATCTTCTCAGAGTGATCTTTTCACCGATGGTGGCAACAGCGTTGACGAAGGCATCGTTCAGAGTGCCTTCACCGCAGCTCAGAGCCAGAGCTTCTTCAACTGTCTTGGCATCGGAAGCGAGCAGTGTGCGGGCTGTTTCATCCAGCAGAGCGAGGAACTGATCGTTCTTGGCGACGAAGTCTGTTTCGGAGTTGATTTCAACCATGACAGCACGGTTGCCTTCGATCAGGATCTTTGCCAGACCTTCCGCCGCGATGCGGCCTTCCTTCTTGGCAGCCTTGGCCAGACCGTTTTCACGGAGCCAGTCGATTGCTTTTTTGACATCGCCGTCGGTAGCTGTAAGAGCCTTCTTGCAGTCCATCATGCCGGCGCCTGTCAGATCACGTAATTCCTTAACCTGTGCAGCTGTAATTGCCATTATGCGTTTTCCTCCTTAGCCGGAGCTTCAGCCGGTTTTTCTTCCTTCACTTCTGCCGGTGCGGCTTCTGTCTTGGCCGGACGGGCATTGTTGGCGTCTCTGCGGAAGACACGGCGTTCGCCATTGTATCTTCTCTGCTGCATCTGCTGACGGCGTTCTTCGTACTTCTGTCTTCTCTTGCGCTCGTATTCAGCAGCCTGCTGTTCGACGTTGATGATAACATCTTCCATTGTGATGTCAGCTTCTGTTTCGTCTTCCTGGTAAGCATTCTCCAGAACGCCGCCCTTTGCCTCAACGATGGCATCGGCGATCAGGCTGACCATCAGTTTGACGGAACGTACCGCGTCATCATTGGAAGGAATCGGGAAGTCTACTGAGTTCGGATCTGCATTCGTATCGATCAGAGCGAAGACCGGGATGCCCAGCTTTCTGGCTTCAGCGACTGCGTTGTGCTCTTCGAGCGGGTCAACGACAAACAGTGCGTCCGGCAGTTTCTTCATTTCCTTGATGCCGCCCAGGAAGTTGTCCAGTCTGTCCTTCTTCTTCAGCAGGTTAGCCTGTTCCTTCTTGGTGTAGACATTGATCGTTCCGCTGCTTTCCATTTCTTCGATTTCCAGCAGTCTCTTGATGGACTTCTGAATGGTACGGAAGTTTGTCATTGTGCCGCCCAGCCATCTCTGGTTGACATAGAAGCTTCCGGAACGGAGTGCTTCTTCCAGAATGGTAGCCTGCGCCTGCTTCTTCGTACCTACGAAGAGAACCTTGCCGCCGTTTTCGGTGATCTTCTTGAGTTCGGCATAAGCCTTCTCAAGCTGTGTTCTTGTCTTTTCAAGGTCGATAATGTAGACACCGTTTTTGGCGCAGTAGATGTAGGGTTTCATCTGCGGATTCCACTTACGTGTCTGATGTCCGAAATGTACCCCGTTTTCAAGCATTTTCCTCATTGAAACAACAGCCATTTTTTCATAACCTCTCTTTCCGTTGTTTTCCGCCACGGTTTCGAACATCATCAACACGCGCATAAACACCGGATGTGTTTATTAGATCCACGTGCACGGGATGATGAATCCGCCGTGTGAGTATTCCGGCATCGCATGCGTAAAAACGCACATAAAAAGAGATGCCAAGAAGGATTATAGCACCCCCTGACATCCCCTGTAAAGACAAAATACTTGACAGCTTATGCTGAATCGACAAAGCAATATCCGTCCGGCGTATCACTCTTCGTCTTCAAACGCACTCGCGGCGATTTCGGTTTCTTCCTGAAGATCCAGCGGCTTATCAAAGTCACCGAGTTTTTCCAGTTCCAGATTGTCAGGCATGTAGAAATCTTTTTCTTCATCGTCCTCACGCATTTCCGGATCCGCGCTGCCGTCAAAATATGACCACAGAGTATAATCGTCCTCTTCGAAAATACCGGCACCTTTTCCTTCCGTCACGAAGACATAGTCTTCCCTCTCTTCGGATACAGGCTCGCCGCACGCCTCACAGATGAACCGGTAGCCGTCATCGACGTCATACAGGAAATAGAACTGATCTTTCAGATCCGATACCAAACAGGCGTTCATCGGCTTTTTGTTTTCCCAGACATCGTTCAGGTCGGGATTGTTGGTCAGAGCCAGCAGATAATCGCCTTTCGGATTCATGTATGACAGCCGCTCAGTCGTATAGCTGTACTCCGCGTCAAAAAACACGTAGGACGGTTTTTCGTCGGTGCGGAACAGTTTCAGAATGACTTCGGCCAGTTTGTCCAGTGTCACATCCGTACGAATCGCAAAGGTACGGTAGAGCCGGTCCGGGAATTCCTGCCAGCTGACGCGGTATTTTCTGTACTCCATAGTTTTCTCCTTTATCGAAGGCACAGTGCCTTTTATATATTATAGCCACATGCCGTGCTTTCTGCGAAAAGATGTTTTTTTTCTCTTGCGCTGCGCTCCCTGTTTCGTTCCCGTTTTATTCGGAAAGATTGATGCGCTCGATCCGATCGTCACTGACCGCATCGATCGTGCCGTCTTCGGAAATGACGATGCCGACGAACTGCATGCCCAGATCCGCCCGGCGGCGCACGTAACGGACCGTCGAATTGAAGCGGGCTCCGCGGGCCGGGTTGCCCTTGGCGGTAAAGTCACCGTCGAGAATGGCGCCGATGCAGGAGCAGCGGCAGTCGGTATCCATGATCACCGCGCCGTCAATGGCGGTCAGGTACGGGATCAGATTCATTTTCTCGCTCAGATTGATGCAGCTGATGCCGGTCGCGCTTTTCGCGTCGCAAAGACGTGCTGCTTCGGCGGCAGCGTCTTCCTTGCTGCCGATGATCACGATCGTGCCGTGGCGCTGCTTGGCGGAGGCGCGGATGACCGCTTCGACCCGGGCGTTCTGTTCGGTATTCAGCGTCTCGCCGACTTTGCCGAACAGTTTGGAAATCTGCACGCCGTGATTGAACTGGGTGTGGATATGATAGCGGGCATTGTAGTAGGACAGTTTCTTGCTGCCGTTGTAAGTGATCGTCCAGCTCAGATGTCCCCACATGCGCAGATAGCACTCGTAGGCATTGGGCCGGCTGCCGGTCAGGCCGCAGATCTTGCCCTGCTGGTTGATGACCAGAGCCACGTCCTTGTCGGACATTTCGACCAGCTTGCGGACCTGTCTCAGATGGGATACCGCAAAGGGAATCGGCTCCTTGAAGGAGACGTCAAGACCGCCGTTGCGGCGGGTGCGCCGGTCACCGACATGGTCATAGCGCGGCACGAGGATCGAACAGTCAATATAATCCCCTTCATATGTCAAAGCGCTCATCGTCTGCACAAGCGAGATATCCAGCTGATAGAATCCGTGGAAATACTGTGAAACACCGGATGCGATCAGTGTTTCGTACATATGGGCAATACGGACTTTGCGGATACCGAAAACGTCATACTGCCGGTAAAGATCCTCCCAGAACGCCTTGGTGATAAACAGCAGCGGTGAAACGGAATCTTCCCGGAAATCAAAAACGACAAAAATATCTTCGAAGAACCAGGTGTAGGAATTCTCAAAATTCTCGATTTCCGAAACATCCTTGACAATCGAATATATCAGCTTGTTGGAACGGAAGTTCACGGTGGAGATGCTGTAGCCCTTTTCGATTCCTTCCTGCTCACTGCGCTTGTCATTGGCGAAGTGGATCCGGAAATCGGGAATATTCTTCGGGTCATTGTAAAGATGCTTCAGAAGATTTCCATACAGATCTCTGGTCCGGTAAAAAAGATCCTCTTTCGAAATAGCTTCATCATTGATGAGCTGTTCCCAGAAATTCATGATCATCCTCCTCAGGGTTGGCTGATTTCATTATCAACCGTCCCTTTTCCATCCGTCAATGAAAAAGACTGCCGCGGCAGTCTCTCAGTTCGCTTTTGCGCCGTATTGCTCGTAATAAGCGGCAATGCGGCCGAGCAGTTCTTCATCCAGAAGGTTTTCTTCCTTGAGAATCTCGACGACTTCCGGCATCGATACGATGGCGGCGGTCGGGAATCCGTAAAGTTCGGACACTTCCTGCAGGGCCGTAATGTCGCCCTTGCCTTTTTCGTTGCGGTTGAGGGAAACGATCAGGCCTTTGATCTCGACGTCGGCCTGCGCCCGCACGATCGGCACGGTCTCTTCCATCGATTTGCCGCTCGTCGTGACGTCTTCGATCATGATCACCCGGTCACCGTCCTGCAGTTTCGATCCCAGTAGGATGCCGGTATCGCCGTGGTCCTTGACTTCCTTGCGGTTGCAGCAGTAGCGCACTTCCTTGCCATAGAGTTCGTGAATGGCCATGGCGGTCGCGACGGCCAGTGGAATGCCCTTGTAGGCCGGTCCGAAGAGGACATCGAAATCCAGACCGTAATTGTCATGGATGGCTTTTGCGTAATAGCAGGCCAGATCATGCAGCTGGCCGCCTGTCACGTAGGCGCCGGCATTCATGAAAAACGGTGATTTGCGGCCGCTCTTGAGGGTGAAGTCACCGAATTTGAGGGCTTTGCAGGCAAGCATGAAATGCGTGAATTCCTTCTTATACTCTTCCATTGCTGATCTCCTTTTCGATCTGGCGGTATGTCTCCGCCGGATTTTCCGCTTTGGTGATGGAACGGCCGACGACGATCATGTCACAGCCCTGTTCGTTGGCATATTCCGGCGTGGCGATGCGCTTCTGATCGTCGGCGCTGTTGCCGGCCAGACGGATGCCCGGTGTGACGGTCAGGAAGTCCGCGCCGCACGCTTCGTGGATCGCCTTTGCTTCATGAACAGAACAGACGACACCGTCGAGGCCCGCCTCTTTGGCATTTTTCGCGTAATGGACAACGGTATCGATCACTTCACCGGCAATGCCCATTTCCTCGTTCATCGCCTCTTTGGAAGTGCTGGTTAAGATCGTGACACCGATGACTTTGGCCGGCTGTTGTCCTTCCGGCGTGCCGGCCAGAATACCTTCCCTGGCGGCTTTCATCATGGCAATGCCGCCGCCGCAGTGGCAGTTGACGATATCGACGCCAAGCGCGGCAAGGTTTTTCATACCGCCTTTGACGGTGTTGGGAATGTCGTGCAGTTTCAGATCCAGGAAGATCTTATGGCCCATTTCCTTGACTTCGCGGACGATGTCGAGGCCGCATGCGTAAGTCAGCTCCATGCCGATCTTGACATAGACCGGCTCGTCAAACTGCTTCAGGAAATTCAGTACTTCTTCCCGGGTCGAAAAATCAAGTGCTACGATCGTTCTGCTCATTTCAGTTTTCTCCTCTCAATCACATCTCTGACGGATGTGTATCCGTATTTGTTCAGTACCCGTTCAAGATCATCGATGATTTTGACACAGATATAAGGGTCGACAAAATTCATGGCGCCGACTTCCACCGCGTCCGCGCCGGCCAGCAGGAATTCCAGGACATCTTCCGCACGGGCGATGCCGCCGACGCCGATGATCGGAATCGAGACGGCCTGGGCGCATTGCCAGACTGCCCTCACCGCAACCGGTTTGATAGCCGGGCCGGAAAGTCCGCCGGTATTGTTGGCCAGCACCGGACGGCCGCTCTTCAGGTCGATACGCATGCCGAGCAGCGTATTGATCATAACCAGTCCGTCGGCGCCAGCCGCTTCCACAGCTTTGGCGATATCGACGATGCTGGTGACATTCGGTGTCAGTTTGACGTAGACCGGTTTCTTCGCGGCAGCCTTGGCCAGCCGGGTGATATGGGCCGCCAGTTCGGGATCCGTGCCGAGACCGATGCCGCCGTGCTTCACGTTCGGACAGGAGATGTTCAGTTCGAAGGCGCTGATCACCGGTTCGTCGTTCATCTTTTCGATGACTTCGATATAGTCCTCTTCCGCGGCGCCGGCGACGTTCGCCAGCACGCAGGTATCATACTTCGCAAGAAACGGCAGTTCGTTTTCGATAATGTAATCGACACCGTGATTCTGCAGACCGATCGCATTCAGCATGCCCATCGGTGTTTCGGCAATACGCGGCGTCGGGTTGCCGAAGCGTTCCTTCGGCGTGGCGCTCTTGATGGCGATGCCGCCAAGCCGGCTCAGGTCATACAGTTCCGCCAGTTCCCGGCCGTAGCCGGCACAGCCGGAAGCGGGAATCACCGGATTCTTGAGATCGAGACCGGGCAGTTTTACCGAGAGATCCATTACAGCACCACCTTTCCGATGGCAAAGACGGGACCGTCCTTGCATACCCTGAGGCTTTCGCCTTCCTGGTCTTTGACAACACATCCCATGCAGGCACCCATGCCGCAGGCCATGCGCGCTTCCAGTGAGACGTAGCCTTTCTGAAAGGCGCTGCTGACGGCTTTCAGCATTGGCAGCGGACCGCAGGAGAGAACATATTCTTCCTGGATGTCATTTTTGCGGATAGCGTCCATGACCGTTCCTTTCGTTCCGTAAGAGCCGTCCATCGTGGCGACATACACGTCACACCCCAGCTGACGGAACTGCTGTTCGAGAATGATGCTTTCCGCGTCGTTGAAGCCCAGGATGGCCGTGACATGATGACCGGCCTGAATATGGCGGGCGGCGGTTTCCAGAAGCGGCGGCACACCGACGCCGCCGCCGATCAGAAGCACGTTTCTGTCTTCGACGGGAAAGCCGTGGCCGAGCGGCCCGAACAGATCGAGGCTTTCACCCACCTGCATTTCCGCCATTCTTGCGGTGCCGTCGCCGACGACCTTGTAGATCAGAACCAGATGCTCGCCATCGAGAACGCGGCAGACGGAGATCGGCCGGCGCAGGAAATAACCGGGTACCTGGACCTGAACAAACTGGCCGCAGCCTGTTTCGGCAGCAAGCGAGGTCTTCAGGACCATTTTCCATGTATCCGCAGCGATTTTTCTGTTATCGGTGATCTTTGCCGTTTCGGTTCTCATAATGACTGCTCCTTTTCATATACGGTACGGCCGGCGACGATCGTCCGCATGACAGCAGCCCGCACGCTCCAGCCGGCAAAAGGCGTATTCTTTCCTTTGGAATAGAACTTTTCCGGATCGATCAGAGATTCCTGATCAAGACGGACGAGGATCAGATCGCTGTCCTTGCCGGGCGCGATCGTTCCCTTTCCGTCCATGCCGAAGCGGGCAGCCGGCTTTTCCGCCATCCAACTGACGAGCTGCGGCAATGTCCATCGTTTTGTCTTATAGACGAATTCGGTATAAAGAAGCGGGAAGCTCGTTTCCAGCGAAACGATGCCGAAAGCAGCTTCCGCCATTGGCTTGTCCTTGTCGGCTTTCGTATGCGGGGCGTGATCGCTGGCGATAAAATCCAGTGTCCCGTCTTCCAGCGCTTCGATCAGACACATTCTGTCCTCATGCGAACGCAGCGGCGGATTCATCTTCCAGTTCGGCCCCTTCACATCCCGGTCTTCCAGAAGAAGATGATGGGCTGTGACTTCGGCGCTGACGTCGCCGCCGGCCGCTTTGGCTTTGCGCAGAGCTTCCACGGAGGAAACTGCGGAGATATGACAGCCGTGGTATTTCGTGCCGATGGCGCAGGCCAGTTCGAGATCGCGCTGCAGCTGCACGCTTTCACATTCACCGGGAATGCCCAGCCAGCCGTTTTCTTCCGCGTAAGCGGATGTGTGCACGCTGGCGCCGGGAGCCCGGTAGCGCATGTCTTCCGTATGGCAGGCGATCAGCACATCGAGATCTTTCGCCTTGCGCAATGCTTCGGCCATGACGGTTTCATCCGCCACGCCGACTCCGTCGTCCGAGAACCAGCGGATGCCTTTCGCCTTCATGCCGGCCAGATCCGACGTCTCTCTGCCCTTTTCATCGACCGTGATGGTGCCGTAAGGCAGAACATTGACACAACAGTCCTTTTCGATCATCGCGAGATATTTCCGGACCGTTTCCGTGTCTGAGGGGAACGGCGAAAGATTGGGCATCGGACAGACCGTCGTAAAACCGCCGGCCGCGGCTGCCATGGAACCGGTCTTCAGCGTTTCCTTCTGGGGATAGCCGGGCTCGCGGAAATGCACGTGAACGTCGATCAGACCGGGCAGAACATGCAGACCCGTGGCGTCTATGACTTCCGCCTCGGCGTCAATGGCATCTTCCACGGCGAGGATGCCGGTCTCATCGAACAGGACTTCCTTTTTCTGAAGTTTTCCTTCATACAGGACCGTTCCGTTTCTGATCAGGGTCTTCATCACTTACCTCCTACGTATAAAAAAAGACAGCCGTCCCTCATCGGGAAATGCTGTCGGATGCATATGGCACGGATAAGACAGAAAGAGAAATGTTCAAAACACGTTTTCCCGCGCAGCTGTTCATGTTTTCGACACGCGTGTTTTTCATCGCCTCTCTCCTTCAAAATTTCTGTCTGAATTCTATCACAGTAACGCTTAATTGCAATACCTTCATCCTTCATGCCGGCGGGAATGAGGATGCGCCAGATCGACGACTTTCTGCAGCCGGTCCTGGGTGACATGGGTATAGATCTGCGTGGTGGAAAGATTCTCGTGACCGAGCAGTTCCTGCACGATCCTGAGATCGGCTCCGTTGTCGAGCAGATGGGTCGCGAAACTGTGGCGGATCATATGGGGATGGACATGCACCGGCAAGCCGGCCGCTTCGCCGCTTTTTTCGCAGAGGTTCTGGATACTGCGGGAGGTGATCGGTCTGCCGCGCCGGTTCACGAACAGATAGCCGTGTTCTTCCTGATCGGCCATAAAGACCGGCCGGGCTTCCTTCAGATACAGTTCGATCAGCTGGGCGCAGCGGGGATAGAACGGAACCATGCGTTCCTTGCTTTCCTTGCCGATGACACTGAGATAGTGTTCCTTCAGATTGATCTTCTCAAGCCGCAGACCGGCGCACTCGGAAACACGCAGGCCGCAGGCATACATGACTTCGATCATGCAGCGGTCACGGATCTGGGCGGGATCGTCCAGATCGAACCAGTCGAGCAGCGTTTCCATCTGATCGAACGTCAGAAACTCCGGCAGTTTGCGCCGTGAGGCGGTTCCCCGAAACATCCGCACCGGATTGGCCTGTACCCCTTCCGAACGGTTCAGATACCGGTAGAAGGATTTCAGGGAGGACAGATTGCGGGCGTAGCTGGAATTGGCCAGCGGCACGCCGCCGATCTCACCGGAACGCAGTTTCATGACATAATCGCTGATATCTTCCTTGGTGACTTTCTCAAAGGAATCGATGCGGTTGTCCCGCAGGTATTCGAGAAAACGCTCCACGTCGCGCCGATAGGCATTTTCCGTATCGGCGGAGCCGGTGCGGGAAAGCCGGATATGATCCAGAAAGCGGTCCAGTGATCTCTCAAAGCTGTCCGCCATTCTTCATCTCCCTGATCAGCGCCAGTGACTGCGGCGCGTACTGGTTTTTGCGGTCTTTCTTATTGTATTTTCCTTCCAGATACATGATGCCGAAATTGGCGTTCATCGGCTGGAAATGAGCGGGATCGGCCGTGACGATATAGTGGGACATGGCGCCGATCATCGTCTTCACGCCCGGTGCGACAGGTTCTTCGCCTCTCAGCACATGCGCGAGATTGATTCCCGCCAGCATGCCTGAGGCGGCCGATTCGATATAGCCTTCCACACCGGTCATCTGGCCGGCGAAGAAAAGGTCGTCACGGTCTTTCCACTGATAGGTCTCACGCAGACACTTCGGTGAATTGATGAAGGTATTCCTGTGCATGACACCGTAGCGGACGATCTCGCAGTTTTCCAGACCCGGAATCATCTGCAGGACGCGTTTCTGTTCGCCCCATTTCAGATGGGTCTGAAAACCGACGATGTTGTACAGTGTCGCTTCGGCGTTGTCCTGCCGCAGCTGCACGACCGCGTACGGACGCCAGCCGTCCTTCTCAAGGCCGACCGGTTTCATCGGTCCAAACAGCAGTGTGTTGCGGCCCCGGCACGCCATTTCCTCAAACGGCATGCAGCCTTCAAAATACACTTCTTTTTCAAATACATGCATTTCGGCTGTCTCGGCCGTGATCAGAGCGTCATAGAACGCGTCAAACTGCTCTTTGTTCATCGGGCAGTTGATATAGTCCGCTTCGCCCTTGTCATAGCGCGACTTCCGGTATGCCTTGTTCATGTCAATCGATTCATATGTCACGATCGGCGCTGCCGCATCGTAGAAATAACAGTATTCCTCACCGGACAGAGCGGCAATCGCGTCGGTCATCGCCTTTGAACTGAGCGGACCGGTGGCGATCACACATGGTTCGTCCGGAATGGCGTCGCATTCCGCGGAAACGATCTCAATATTGGGATGGCTGCGGATCTTCTCCGTCACCATGGCGGCGAAACGATTGCGGTCAACAGCCAGCGCGCTGCCGGCCGGCACCTGATTGGCATCGGCGCACGTCATGATCAAGGAACCGATCTGCCGCATCTCTTCCTTCAGCAGTCCGACCGCGTTGGTCAGCGCATTGGAACGCAGTGAATTGGAACAGACAAGTTCCGCGAAATCATCGCTGTGATGGGCCGGTGATTTCTTCTGCGGCTTCATCTCGTAGAGTCTCACATGAATGCCGCGCTCCGCCAGCTGCCAGGCTGCTTCACAGCCGGCCAGTCCGGCTCCGATAACGACCGCGTTCTTCATGCCTTATCACTCTTGCGGCTCGTCTTGCGGACCGCGGTACGGCGGGTTGTCTTCTTCGCGGCGGTACGGCCGGCACTGCGGCTGACGATCTTCTCGCCGTCGAGGTTTTCCATATAACGGCACTTCGGGAAATTGGAACAGCCGTGGAAGTAGGTTCCGTAGCGGGATTTCCGCTTCAGCAGCTCACCGCCGCATTCCGGACATACCTTGCCGGTCGGCTCCGGTTTTTCCTTTTCCGTTTTTTCGATCTGTCTTGTATAGCGGCACTTCGGGAAATTCCCGCAGGAAATGAAGCGGCCGTAGCGGCTGGTACGGTATACCAGTTCGCCGCCGCACTCCGGACATGTCTCACCGACCTTCTCCGGCTCTTTCTTTTCCATACCTTCGTATGCCTTGTCGAGCAGCGGGGAAAAGCGGTCATAGAACGTCCGCAGGGTTTCCGTTTCGTCCGCCTTGCCTTCTGCGATCTCATCGAGTTCGCTTTCCATCCGGGCGGTATAGTCGACATTGATGATATCCGAGAAGAACTCATCCAGCTTTTCCACGGTCAGGGTTCCCTGTTCCGTCGGCCGGAAGACCTTGGTGCGGCTCTTTTCGGAAACTTTCTCAAGGGTAACGTAATTGCGGGCCTGAATCGTGTCGATGATCATCGCGTAGGTGGACGGACGGCCGATGCCGTCTTCTTCCAGAGCTTTGATCAGACGGGCTTCCGTATAGCGCGCCGGCGGTTCCGTAAAGTGCTGGTTGGCCTTGAGTTCAATGGCTTCCATTACTTCCCCTTCGTTCATGACGGGCAGGATGACGTCCTTGGAGGACTCGTAATCACCGTATACCTTCAGATAACCGTCAAATTTCAGGGTGCTGCCCTGGGCGGTGAAGTCATAGCCTTCGCGGCTCAGTGTGACACTCAGGGAATCATATTTCGCCGGTGCCATCAGAGAGGACAGCGCTCTGGCATAGATCAGTTTATATAAACGGTACTGCTCATTGGTGAGATACGGTTTGAGCGCTTCCGGTGTGTTGGAAAGACTCGTCGGACGGATGGCCTCATGGGCGTCCTGGGAATTGACGTCATTGCGCACCCGGTAGCCTCCCAGATATTCCTTGCCGTAGTTATCAAGAATGAGGGTTCTGGCATCGTTGATGAAAACGTTGGACAGACGGGTGGAGTCGGTACGCATGTAAGTGATCAGACCCTCCTCGCCGTGTCCGGTATCGATACCTTCGTACAGACGCTGGGCAACGGACATCGTCCGCTTGGCGCTGAAGGAAAGCTTGGTGCTGGCTTCCTGCTGCAGGGTGCTGGTGATAAACGGCGGTCTTGGATCGCGGTGACGGGATGTCACTTTGATTTCCGTGACCGTGAACGGTCCCTGACATGCCTCATATGCCTTCATCGCTTCTTCTTCGTTGCGAAGCTGGGCTTTTTCGCCGTTGATACGGCTTAAGGAAGCATTGAACTTGCGGCGGCTTTTTTCAAAGACGGCGTCCAGTGTCCAGTATTCTTCCGGCACGAAGGCGTTGATTTCCTTCTCACGCTCGACGATCAGTTTCAGAGCGACGGACTGCACACGGCCGGCTGACTTGGACTTGATTTTGGTATTCAGCAGTTTGGAAAGCTTGAAACCGATAATACGGTCAAGAATACGGCGTGTCTCCTGCGAATGAACGAGGTCCATGTCGATGGTGCGCGGATTTTTGAACGCTTCCGTCACGGCGTTTCTGGTGATTTCGTGGAACGTGACGCGGTCCAGTTCGTCTGTGCCAAGCCCCAGTTCTTCCGCCAGGTGCCAGCTGATGGCTTCCCCTTCGCGGTCCGGGTCGGTCGCCAGATAAACATTGTCGGCCTTTTTCGCCTGTTTCTGCAGATCCTTTACCGTGTCGGTCTTGTCTTTGGAAACGACATAGGTCGGCGCGAAATCATTTTCAATATCTACACCGAGTCCGTCCTTGCCCTTGATGGCAAGATCCCGGATATGGCCCTTGCTGGAAACGACGGTATAGTCTTTTCCCAGATACTTGGCTATCGTCTTGGATTTCGACGGTGACTCTACAATGACTAAATTCTTCATAAATTCTCCTGATGAAAAAATTCATTTCAAAGGATAGCGTAAAAAATCTATTCTTTCAACAACTATTATTTCGCATAATATCTCGCAGCTGTTCCGGATCGTACAGGATCATCGCCCCGTCGCTGATCAGTTTATTGCAGCCGAAGCCGTGCGGATCCATCAGCGGCCAAGGCACAACATAGACGTCCCGGTTCAGGGAAATCGCCTCGTTGACCGTCAGCATCGTGCCGCTTTTCACAGCCGCCTGGGTAACGATCAGCACCTCGCCCAGTGCTGCGATCAGCCGGTTGCGCCAGGGAAAATGATGTTTTTGCACACCGGTGGGATATGGGTATTCGCTGAGGATCAGATCATGCTGTTCCATGCTTTTGTACAGGTCTCTGTTTTCGGAAGGATAGACATGGGAAAAGCCCGAACCGATCACCCCTGCCGTGTGGCCGCCGGCCATGGCGCAGCGGTGCACCAGACTGTCAGTTCCCCTGGCAAGACCGGAAACAAGCACGAACTGCTCCTTCAGAAGAGAGGCGCACATCCGGGTGCAGGCTTCCCCGTATGGCTGCAAATCCCGCGAGCCGACGATGGATATCATTCTCCTTTTTAACAAAGAAAGATCACCCCGGTAAAAAACGACCCAGGGCGGATAGCGCAGAGCGCGCAGCTGCCTCGGGTAGTCCTCGTCCAGACAGGTGATGTAGTTTTCTCTGATTTCCCGCATGACGGGCGTGATGCCGGCTTTGCGGGCTGCGGCGATCTTCGGCCAGTCACCGTCATACATGTACGCGTATAAAGCGAGTTTCAATCTTTCTTCCATTTCCGTCCTCCATCTTTTATATAGAGGGCGGAATTGTCAATCCGCGAATAAATCCAGCTGCTGCTGAACCGCCCGGACCGGTGCGAAGGAGCGGCGGTGGATCGGCGTGATGCCGTATTCCCGGATGGCATCCATATGCTTTCTGGTGCCGTAGCCTTTATTCGACGCGAAGCCGTACTCCGGATACAGCAGGTCATATTCTTTCATCAGCCGGTCTCTTGTCACCTTGGCAAGGATCGAACCGGCCGCCACGCTGATCGATTTCTGATCCCCTTTGACGGGATGAAACACCAGACGGTCATTGAGTTCAAGCGGCATCGCGTCCGTCACGACGACCGCCTCCGGCGCATGCATGGCGATCTTCGACATCGCCATCTGATCAGCATGGTAAATATCATAGGTGTCGATTTCCTTCTCGGAAACGATCAGGATCTCAAACCACAGGGCGTCTTCCCTGATCATGTCGAACAGTTCTTCTCTTTTCTTTTCACTCAGACTCTTCGAGTCATAGATCGCGGGATTCTCGTAGCCTTCCGGAAAAATGACGCCGGCAACGGTTAAAGGACCGGCAAGCGGTCCTCTTCCTGCTTCATCAATGCCGAGCACCAGTTTTCCCTGGGCCCAGTATTCATGTTCATATTCATTCGTGCAGATCTTCTTCACTGTCTTCTTCATGCGGTTTTTCCAGTGTCAGCCGGCCCAGACGTCCTTTGCGCAGTTCGCTCAGGAACATCTCGGCCGCCCGTTTTGTATCAGGTTCGTTGTTTTCCCTGACGAGATTGCGCTTTCTGGCGATCGCTTTCAACATGCCGTTGGGATTGGTTCCTTCTTCCGCCTCGTAGATTTCTTCCAGATGGCCGGGATAAAGATCCTGGATCATGTGGATCGTATCCATTGCCAGCATCCGCCGGTCGAGAATATCGTCGTTGATCGATCCGACAGCAGCCAGCAGCGAGCCGGTCTTTTCGTCGTCAAACTTCGGCCAGAGCACACCCGGCGTATCCAGCAGATCGAGGTCGGGATCGGCATGAAGCCATGTCAGGCTCCTTGTCACGCCCGGCTTGTCGGCCGCCTTCAGGGTATTCTTGCCGGCAATGCGGTTAATCATCGTCGATTTGCCGACGTTCGGTATGCCGGCCGCCATGGCTCGGACGGCCCGCGGATTGATGCCGCGCGATTTCTGACGGTCACGCTTTTCCTTCATAACCTTCAGGGCTTCGCGGATGATTTTCCGGCTGACGTGCGGATCTTTGTTCAGATCGACCGCCAGGCAGGAAACGTTGTCCTTTTTTAAAAAGCGGATCCATTCTTCGGTCAGAAGCGGATCTGCCATATCCGTCTTGGTCAGAAGGATCAGCTTCGGCTTGTCCTTCGCCATCATGTTCAGCAGCGGATTGCGGCTGGCTTCGGGAATTCTGGCATCACGCAGTTCGATCACGAGATCCACCGCCTTCAGCCGTTCCGACATCTGCCGGCGGGCCTTTTCCATATGGCCCGGATACCACTGGATCTTTACCATGTTTCCGCTCCGAAAGCCTCAAACGGATAGAAGATGAACACGCCTTTCGACAGGATCTTGTTCTCCTTGAACGGACCGTAGTAACGGGAATCGGTGGAGTGCGGACGGTTGTCGCCGAGGCAGAAGTATTCATCCGCCGCCAGCGTCACCGGCGCGACATCTTCCATGAAATCACCTTCATAGGAATCACGGTAGTTCTGATCCAGGAAATCTTCCGGCACGACTTCCCCGTTGACATATAACCTTCCGTCAATATAGGCGACGGTCTCGTTCGGCAGACCGACGACCCGTTTGACGAGATATTCTTTTTTGTCTTCCAGATAGACGATGACAATATCAAAGCGCTTGATGCCATTCATGTTGTAGCCGAGCAGATTGGAAACACCGAGGCTGCCGTTCTGCAGGGTCGGATACATGGAACTGCCTTTGACCTGAATGGGACGGATCACGAAGTTGATCATGATCAGTACAAGCGCCATGCAGATGCCAAGG
This sequence comes from Solobacterium sp., assembly GCA_017404505.1. GTDB lineage: Bacteria > Bacillota_I > Bacilli_A > Erysipelotrichales > Erysipelotrichaceae > Bulleidia. The sequence continues at coordinate 123,795 of JAFRCE010000018.1, forward strand.
TCACGGAAAAAGAGCAGCACTTCTCCGGCTGCCGTATCTGTCCAGCTTGTTTTCTCTTCTGCGGTCGGAAGCTCCTGAGTACGGTCGGGGTCATCTTTTTCGTTCCCGTCCTGGTGGGTCATCGTCTCCAGCACGCGGGTTTCAGACATGTCATACTTCGGCGGTTTGTAAGGACTGCCGTTTGTCATGGCTTCATATGTCTGCGTGCTGAGGAAACTGAGATCCTCCGTGTCTTCCGTTGCAGGCGCGTTGTTGTAGTCTTTCATTTATTACCTTCTGTGATAACGAAACCATTATATCACTGCAAAGAAAAAGAGGAAGTACCCTTCCCCTTTTCAGAAACTTATTTACTGCGGTCTTCCTTAATACGGGCGTTCTTCGCGGACAGACCCTTGAGGTATGTCAGCTTCGCTCTGCGGACTTTACCACGGCGGACAACTTCGATCTTGTCAAGAACCGGAGAATGTACCGGGAAAGTTCTCTGGACGCCGATACCGCTGGACATTTTGCGGACTGTGAAGGATGCGCCGATACCGCCGTTTGAACGGTCTACACAGACACCTTCGTAAACCTGAATACGTGTCTTGTTGCCTTCCTTGATACGTACGTGAACCTTGAGCGTGTCACCTACCTTGAAATCCGGAATGTCATTACGTAACTGTTCCTTTGTGATTTTGTCGACTAAACCTAAATTCATCTTCTGTCTCCTTTTTAACGAATGATCAGCTGTTCATTCACGATAACGTCAGCGGAACAGTGATGCGCAATCGCGCTCGTAGATAATAGCACAAAAACCCTTTGTATACAATAAAAAACAGAAAATAATTCACCAGCCAGTCTTCTTGTGTCATAATATAATGCGTATAAAATCATATACGGGAGGTTTTATTATGGCCACGAATTTAGAAAGACTTCAGAACTGCTCCGCCAGACAGCTGGAAGCCTTCATCAGATCGATCGTATCAAAGCATGCCAGTGAATATGTCAACTGGGGTGCATGGCTGTCTTCCGATGACCCGGATGTCGTATTCCTGGGTGAAGACGCATTATATAGAAATGCCGACGGAACGGAACGCGAATGCCGTTTTCTGAAAGAAGAAAGAAAGGAAGACGGAATTCCTTACCGCACGGTCTTCTTCTTCGAGGATGACGGTGATGTCACAACCGACACAGTCCGCGCCGACTTTGTCAGAAAACTGAGCGAGACAGCCTATCCGGTATACCAGGAGTCGGCACCAGTGCAGAAGGAAGAAGAAACACCTGCTGCCACACCGGCTGAGGAAAACGACGATTTTGACTTTGACAGTTTCACGGAAAGCATGATCCTTTCGGAAATCAACGAAGCGGTCGATGAAGCAGCCAGAGCGGAGGACCAGATTTCCAGCCGCATCAGTGCCGAGGAAGAAGAAGCCGCTGCCCAGGCTGCCGCCGACAAGCCGTTTACCGACATTCAGAACATCGAACTGGACGACGAGGAAACACCGGAAGAAACACCGGCACCGGTTTCCGATCCGGATTCCACCGACTTCCTTGACTACATGCCGCAGCTGGAAGAATATGATCAGGCCATTGAGAATATTGAGAACACGCTGCAGATGGATCTGCAGGATGTTCCGCTCGACGAGGAAGACGAACCGATCGGTGAACTTCTGCAGACTCTGAAGGAACGCTCCGCCCTCTATGACGCCAACGATCCGGAAGACCACGAACTGCCGACGATCGCCTTCACGGCCATCGCCGAAGACAAACTCGTCAACAACGAATAAGAAGTTATAAGAAAAGGTATTCGCGCAGGAATACCTTTTTTATGCCCGGATCCAGGACGTTTCGAACAGATCGTCCTTTTTTTCGACAAGCAGCACATGATCGAAGCGGTCATGCGGAATACTCAGCCAGAAGTCTCTTTCCGGAAACACGTCCTTCTGCCGCGGATCAAAGAATTTCTTTCCTTCCTGATAACGCAGCTGCAGTGCCCTTTCTTCGACATCCTTCAGTGGTTTGCCGCACAGCAGAGAAGCGATGTATTCGGCACACAGTTCATCTTCTTCCGTTGTTTTGACACCGTTCCAGCCCATCGCGACAAGCGATACTTCAGCGGGATCCTGCGCCAGGATATAGCGGGCGGTGGCCGCCGCGTTGACCAGTGATCCGGCCAGGATCGTATCGGCACCGGCCGCGGCTGTCAGCCCCTGCACACCGGCGCTGGTCGTGTGGACGACTGTTTTGCCGCTCAGTTGTGCATGCTCGAAAGCAGCCGGCGAATTACCGTAATCAAAGCCTTCCACCATGATGCCGTTGCGCTCGCCGGCCAGGATCCATTCCGGATGTTCCTTTCTGAGCCGGAAGGCATCCTCGACTTTTCCGACCGCGATGACTTTCGCGGCACCGGCTTCATACATATAGCATTCGGCACTGAAAGCGCGGAAGACGTCAATGATGACCGTCAGTCCCTTCGCCTGCCGGGCTCCTTCGAGAAGATGAAGGATGCGGACGTTCATATTTTTCTGCCTTTCCGATAAAGAATCCATTCCGGATTTTTGTCGAACATGGCAGCGGCATAGGAGCACTGCGGATCAACGGTCAGTTTTTTCGCGATCGCATCTTCCACGACCATCTTCACAAGCTCGGCAGCGACACCTTTGCCGCGGGTGGAAATGTCCACGGCCGTGTGATCGATGACGCGTGTCTTTCCTTCGTCTTTAAACTGACAGACACCGACGAGGGTCTCCCCGTCAAACGCGGCGCTCTGTCCTTCCATCATTTTATATTCGATCATATATTCTCCCTGGTGATGACTTCATAGACCATCGGCGGAACCTTCTTCGGGAAACTGCTGATCTCGATTCCTTCCCGGAACATTCTGATACTTTCCGCAAGTCTGGTTTCGTCGTTGACATACATCGTGCAAAGCGGTTCACCTTCCTTTATATAGGAACCGCAGCGGACCTTCATGACAAGACCGACGGCATGATCGATCTGATCTTCCTTGGTTGCCCTTCCGGCGCCCAGCAGCTGGGCAGCCGTACCGATCTTTTCGGCATTCATCGCCGTCACATAACCGCTCGTTTCCGCCGGCACTTCAATCAGCTTGTTCACTTTCAGCAGCTGGTTGATCTTCTGCGGATCGATGTAGGATGCGTCGCCATGCTGTAGCTCGAACATCTTTTTCAGATGCCGCAGACCGGAACCGTCATGGATTGCCGCCTTCAGTTTCGCAGCGGCTTCTTCTTCGCTTTCGGCAAGGTCCGCGAGCATCAGCATATGGATGCCGAGCAGCAGGCATACCCGGTAAAGCGGATCGTCCTCCGGAATATCACCGTTCAGCAGCTGGATGGCTTCCCTGACTTCCAGGGCGTTGCCGACCGCCATACCAAGCGGCTGGTTCATGTCCGTGATCAGCGCTCTGACCCGGCGGCCGGTCAGCTCACCGATGGATACCATCAGAGATGCCAGTTTTTTAGCTTCCGGCAATGTGCGCATGAATGCGCCGCTGCCAACTTTGACATCGAGAACAATGGCATCCGCGCCGCTGGCCAGCTTCTTGGACATGATCGAGGAAGCGATCAGAGGAATCGAACGGACTGTCGCGGTCACGTCGCGCAGAGCGTAGATCTTTTTATCTGCCGGAACGAGTTTGGCTGTCTGTCCGATGACCGCCACACCGTTCCTGCGGACAATATCCTTGAATTCCTCCAGGGGAATCTCAACACTGGCACCCGGCACCGATTCGATCTTGTCCAGCGTGCCGCCGGTATGACCGAGACCGCGGCCGCTCATTTTGGCGACCGTACCGCCGCAGGCAGCCACCAGCGGAGCCACGACGAGCGTCGTCGTGTCACCGACGCCGCCGGTGCTGTGCTTGTCCACCTTGATGCCCGGCAGATCGGAAAGATCGACGGTATCGCCGCTTTCCATCATTGCCATGGTCAGCTGGGCGGTTTCCACGTCACTCATTCCCTTCAGCATAATGGCCATTGTCATGGCACTCATCTGATAGTCGGGAATTGCGCCGCTGACATACCCGTCTACCATGAATCGGATTTCTTCGCTGCTTAAAGCAAGACCTTCCGCCTTGCGTTCAATCATATCTACAAACCGCATGATAACTCCTTAAACAATGAACTCTCTTTAAGAAATTATCGCACTCTTTGCCTGTTTTTTAAATGCTCAGGCGCGATATTTCCGGCGCGTCTGCCGGATTGCGTAGGCACTTACCGCAAGGGAAAAATGACAGTACCACATGGCTGCCTGGGCCTCGCTGATCCGCGCCTTTTCCGCACAGCGCAGCAGCGGTTCCCTTTTCAGATAGCAGTTGAGCAGCGCGACCCACTGTTCCGGTGTCATCGTGTTGTCCGGATGTCTGATCTGATAATTCGCGTATCTCTTCAAAGCTTCTTTTTCGAATTGTCTCTGACTCATGAAAAAAGACCTCCTGTCCGTAATATACGTTTCGAAGGTCTGTTTCCCTGTACATCACTGTGTATTCTCAGAAAAAGAAGGAAAAAATCATTGCGGCAAGCACAGCCGGCAGCATATTCGCCACCCGGAAGGTCTTCGGCCAGATCAGATTGACACCGACACAGAAAATCAGCACATTGCCGACCAGCGACAGCGCGTCGATCGCCGGCTGCTTCATCAGCGAGGAAAGCAGCACGGCCAGCACAGTCACGCTGCCCTGCAGGATGCCGACCGGAATGGCGGAAAAGATACATCCCTTTCCCATCGCGGCGGCCATGACCATGATGATCAGAAAGTCGAGAATCGCTTTGACTGCCAGGGTCGTGTAATCACCGCTCATACCGTCCTGAATTGCGCCGACGACGGCCATGGCACCGATACATACCGTCAGGGACGCCGTGACGAAGCCGTTGACAAAGGATGCGTCACTGCTGCTGCCGGATTTCCGTTTCAGCCATTCGCCGAACTTTTCCAGCCGGTCTTCCAGATTGATGAATTCACCGGCTACGACACCGATGGCCAGCGAAGCGATCATCAGCATCGCCCCTTCCATCTCCACCGTGCCGCCGCTCACCCGGATCATTTTCTGCAATGTGCCGGAAATGCCGACGAACATGACTGCGACACCGTTAGCTTTGATCAGCGAATCACGATAGCGCTCCTTCATCAGATTGCCGAAAAACAGTCCGAGAATACCGCCCGCGACAATGGCGGCCATATTGATCAGTGTACCCAGTCCTCGCATAGAATTCTCCTCCGCTGCATTGTATCACTTCTTTCCGATGTGTGACAGAAACAAGCATGCAAAATGAAAACAGCATTCTTTCAGCTTTATGCCGGCAGAATATAAAAATGCCCGAAGACGATTCTTCGGACATCATTTATATTCCGTATACAGCTCTCAGCCGATCATCGTCAAGAAGCCGCAGACGACAATGAAATGGCAGAACGTGCCGGCCAGGACAAAGCAATGGAACACTTCGTGGCTGCCGAAACGAGGATTTGAGAGGAACTTCGGCCGCAAAGCGTAGATCACGGCGCCAAGCGAATACAGAATGCCGCCGGCCAGCAGCCAGATAAAGGCGCCGGTACTCAGGCTTTTCAGCAGCTGCGGCAGCGCGAAGATGCATACCCAGCCCATGGCTGTATAAATCACCGAAGACACCCATTTCGGACAGGTTACGTAGAACAGTTTGAATACGATACCGGCCAGAGCGATGCCCCATACCGCCGCCAGCATGATCCAGCCGAGCGGTTTTTCGATGGCGATCACACATACCGGCGTATACGTTCCGGCAATCAGAATAAAGATGGAAAGATGGTCGATCTTCTTCAGCAGAAGATTCGCCTTATCACTGATGTTGAAGGAATGATAGGCTGAGGAAGCACCGTACAGCAGGATCATGCTCAGCATGTAGACCATGTAAGATACCATGGATACGGTTTCGTTCTGGGCCAGATAACCTTTCAGCATCAGAAACGGCATGGCGACGATCGCCGCCAGAAAACCGGCAATATGAGTCAGCGCGCTCCAGAAATCCTTAAGTCGGAAATACCCGGAAATCATCAGATTTTCACTGACAGCCGGTCGGCTCTCAAATACTGTCATAAATCACCTCCGGATTTCATATATCCTCAAATCGGTTTTTGATAAACCTTTTACAACTAAATCCTATCGGTTTTTCAATAACCTGTCAAGAGGTAATGATGTGAAGGTTTGACGCTAATGATTATCTCAACTATAATGAGCATATGAACGAAAACATACAGATTCATGAAGCTCTGAAGCGCTTCACCCTGCCGACTTATCACGAGATCCCCGATGTCGGACTGTATCTCGATCAGGTCGCCAAGTACATGAATTCCTTCATGATCGACTTTCCGGAAATGAATGTCACACCATCGATGATCTCCAACTATGCCAAGCAGAAGCTGATCGACCGGGTAAACAAAAAACGCTATACGCGTGATCAGATCGCTGTGCTGCTGATGATTGCTCTGACCAAGACGGTGCTCTCCATCGATCATGTGCGGACATTGATGGATGATGTCCGTGAGACCGGCATCACGACCGAGGAAATCTACACCCGCTTCCGCGGCCTGCTGTCCGAGATCCTCTCCTCCTTCAGTGAACCCGAGCTTTCGGTGCAGATGGATCCGGACAACGAACTGGAGCATATGACCCGCAACGTCATCATTACGATCGCTCATAAAATGTACCTTGAACGCTACTTTGAAAACCGCGCAAAAAATCCGGAGGAATAAATTCTCCGGATCTTTTCTTTTTATTCAGTTTATCTGATGACTGTATTGTCCGGACTGTCAGGAACACCGTCATTGTCGGCATCCAGGAAGTTGGCGGAAACACTGCGTTGCGGCTGATCCGGCAGTTCGAGGACAATCGTTTCCTGGGCTTCCTGCGGAGTGGCGGCGGGAGCCGGTGCCGGTGCTGGGGCCGGTTTCGGTGTTTCAGCCGGCAGCGGCTGAATCGGCGATGTTACTTCCGGACGGCCGTATTCCTGAACGCTGTCATCTTCGTAGTAGTCATCACTGACATAAAGCTTTCTGCGCTTGTGATAATACAGGAAATTGAGATAGTGAATGAGACCGACCGCAAAGACCACCGCGTACATGGCGATGCGGATCAGCAGAATGACGCGGCTGCGCAGAACGCCGGCGGCGATCTGCTGGCCGAGCAGAACACTCAGGCCGCTGCCCGGAATCACGACCAGTTCCATCAGGGCTGCCAGTCCGCAGACGAGCAGGAAGGAAAGCACGATGCAGACGATCCAGCTGCGCTGGCTGTATCTGCGCCATTTGAAAGAGCCGATCCATGAATAGAACTGCAGCACGAGGAAAATCAGTGCCAGAACGATTATCATGATCGATGTAAGCAGCGGAGTGACCGCTCCTTTTGACAATGTTGTAATAAACTGCTGAACAGCTGTCAGCGGTGTTGTTGGCCACGGCAGCTTGACATTGAGCAGAGCGCAGACGCATGTCGCAATGATCGCACCATTCAGTAAAATCAGAACCGGCCAGCCAATGAACTGCATCAGACGATGCCATTTCAGATGAGTATCCTTGCGGTCAATATATTCCATATCCCTTACACCTCTCAGAATTTCTAGAAACTATTATACCATATGCCGGCTTTTTCAGTTGCGTATCCTACAATTTCTGCAAAAACTTGTTCATTCGCTTTTCCCTGTCAGTTTCCGCCAGACATCCGCTTCCAGTTTCTGACTGAGCGGCCGCCAGACAAGGTTTGCAAGCAGGCCGAGGATCCAGGCCGTGCGGATATGGCATACCAGCCACAGAATCAGAACCAGAGCGATCACGATCAGCCAGAAAGCCAGCTGGTACAGACCCATTTTCTTCTGCAGTTCCTTCAGCAGATCTTTACCATTGCCCGGATGCGGCGCCTGCTCAATGAAGTTTGCCGCCGCTTTGCGTCCGTCGGCCTGCCGGAAGTCTTCACACGCCTCCTGTGCCCCTTTCCGGAATGACGCATCCTGCAGAACTTTCGTCACAGCTGCGCGGATGCCCGCGGCGGAATCATCTTCCAGCAGAAGACCGGCACCAAGTTCCGCGGTGCGTTTTGCTACCGCCTTCTGTTCGTTCGTCTGCGGATACAGGACGAGCGGCGTGGCCATATACAGGCTTTCCGAGACCGAATTCATGCCGCAGTGGCTAATGAAAACGTCCGCTCTGGCCAGTACGGAAAGCTGGTCGACATACGGATAGACACGGACGTTGGCCGGAATATTTCCCAGGCTTTCGACGCTGAGGGCCCGGCCGCAGGAAATAATGACATCCGCGTCCATATCCTTCAGAGCTTCCATGCACTTGTGATAGAAGTCGGGACGGTCGTTGATGACGGTTCCCATCGAGATGTAGACCAGCGGTCTTTCCTTTTCCTTCATCGGCATTTCCGTCGCGAAGACAGACGGTCCGACAAAGGCGTAATGGTCGCTGAAGCTTTCGGAATACGGCTGAAAGCGCCGGGTCGTATAGACGATCGTATCGGTGTCGTTGTCATTCTGAATCAGAGACAGGACATTTTTCACTTGATAGCCGTACGCTTCCAGTTTCTTCATCTCTTTCTTGATCCTGCCAAGGCCGAGGATCAGATCCATGATCTCGCCCACGGAATTCTTCATATAGCGTGAGGAGAGCGCGTTAAAGGCAAACGTGCTGGTCGAAACGACCATCGGGATCTGATATTTCATGGCATTCAGTTTGCCCCAGAAGCAGACCGCGTCGGTATAGATCACATCCGGCTGAAAGGAAGTCAGCTCCTCCTTCAGGAAACTGTCCATAGCGGCCGTGATGCGCAGATCCTGGATCGTCATTTCCGTCGACGAAACGTTTTTGATCCCCTTTTCCTCTTCCTTGTTCAGCGGCGGAAGGAAGTCGTTGCAGCGGATGAACTGCGCGCCTGTTTTCTGGATCTTTTCGGCAAATTCATCAAAGGAATAGAAACGTACCGAATGGCCGCGCCGGACCAGTTCGGCCGCCACTGGCAGCATCGGATTTGTGTGTCCGTGGGCCGGGATGCAGAACATGGCGATCTTTTTCATTTCTTTTTCTCCGCAAAAACCGCTTCATACACATGCTCGAACGTTCCCTTGGGAGGAATGGCGATACCGCGGTCGAGATCACCGAGCAGCAGAATGGTGTCTCCGGGTTTGATATCAAACAGGTCGCGGGCCTGTTTGGGAATGACGATCTGGCCTTTCTCACCGACCGTCGCGATCCACGCATAACGGTTATCCGGTTTCATTTCGAACTCCTTTCAAAGTAATCTTTGTTATACAAATCATACTTTTCATACATTCGAAATACAATAGAAACATCAAAAAAAGACGGAATTCATTCCGCCTCTTTCGCTGCTTTTTTCAGGATCTTCAGTTCCTCTTCGGTGAATTCATGCTTCGCGTACAGATCGGGACGCATCTTTTCGGTCAGCTTCAGTGACTGCAGGATACGCCACTCCCGGATCTTCGCGTGATTGCCGGAAAGCAGAACCGCCGGCACCAGGTCGCCTTCATAATCCGCCGGCTGGGTATACTGGGGATATTCCAGCAGTCCGTTTTCATGTGATTCCTCTTCCGTGCTTCCTTCCGCAAGACTCCCTTTCTGCAGACGGATGACGGCATCCGAAATGACCATCGCCGCCAGTTCGCCGCCGGTCAGAACATAGTCACCGATCGACACCAGTTCGTCGACATGCGAATTGATCCGGTAATCCATGCCCTCGTAATGGCCGCAGAGTATGATCAGATGATCCTTCCCGGCATATTCATGGGCTTTCTGCTGATCGAACTTCACGCCGGCCGGACTCATCATGATGACATGCGACCCTTCCGTTCGGACACTGCTCAGAGCGTCCAGGACCGGCTGGCACTTCATGACCATACCCTTGCCGCCGCCGAACGGCGTGTCGTCGACATGCCGGTGCTTGTCTTTCGTAAAGTCCCGGATCTGAACCAGTTCCACTTCCGCGCAGCCTTTCGCAAGAGCCCGGCCGATCACCGACGTCTTCAGCATGTCTTCGAACATTTCCGGAAACAGGGTCAGGATCGTGATCTTCATAAGAGTCCCTCGATCCGGCGGATGACGATCTTCTTTTCCTCCAGGTCAACCTTCACGACAAAGGCCGGCACGTTGGGAACCAGGAATTCCTTTCCTTCCGGATCGCGGACGCGCAGATTGTTCTGCGCTCCCATCGTCTCTTCCACCGCGACGACAGTGCCAAGCGGCGCACCTTCTTCATCCACCGCGCAAAGGCCTTCCAGCTGATCGCGGTAGTATTCGCCTTCCGGCAGATCCTGACGGTCTTTCGCGTCGATATAGACACCGCATCCCTTGTACTGTTCGACCAGGTTGATATCCGCATGGTCCGTGAAGGATACCAGCGGGAAGCCTTTATGGACCCGGTATGTCTGCACCTGAAAAGGCTTCATGCCTGCTTCGCATTCCAGATATACAGTATTTCCCTTTTTGTATCGGATATCGTCAAAATCAGATTCACTGCTGATCTTGAGTTCGCCTTTCAGACCATGGGTGTTGATGACGGTGCCGATTCTGATATAGTTCATTGTTTCCTCCTGTTCGTCAGAAAAGGATGCGAATCCGCATCCTAGATCTGTTCGAATTTAATCGTAACCTTTTTATCTTCCGCGTGGGACGCGACCGACATGACCTGACGGAGTGCCGATGCCATGCTGCCTTTTCTGCCGATGAGGCGGGCGATGTCGTCGTTCGTCGCATAGACATGCAGAACGATTTCCCGCTCATTCAGGCTCGGCATGACTCTGACATCCAGACTCTCCTTGTTTTCCACCATCGGTCTGACGAGGTCAAGAAGAACCTTATCGAGTTCTGCCATACGGAATTAAGCCTTCTTTTTGGCGGCTGCCTTTTCGTCGTGGAATGTCTTCATGACACCCTGCTTGGAAAGGATATTGCGAACAGTGTCAGACGGCTGTGCACCTTTTCTCAGCCATTCGAGAGCCTTGTCAGCGTCAACGAATACTGTTTCCGGTTCCGTTGTCGGGTTGATCCAGCCGATCGTTTCGATATCACGGCCGTCTCTCGGCATACGTGCGTCTGCCGCAACGATACGATATCTCGGAGCCTTCTTGGCACCCATTCTCTTTAAACGTAATCTTACTGCCATGGTTGTTTACCTCCTGCAACGATATCAATTATAGGAGAAAGGAAATACTGTGTCAAGGTTTTTTCCTTGACACCTTCAAACAACTGTTATCAGGGCATATTTGCGTTATAATATGAAAACGTAACGGGAGTAATATTTATGGATACTGCTTTATTTACCGAAACGCGCCGCAAGGTGCTGGAAAGCTGTTCGAAGGTCATCCTCGGCAAGGACGATATCATTCTGCATGTCCTGGAGTGTTTTCTCTGCTCCGGCCATATTCTGCTCGAAGATGTGCCCGGCACCGGCAAGACGATGCTGTTACGGAGCTTCGCCCGCTCGATCGGCGGTGATTTCCGCCGCATTCAGTTCACACCGGACCTGCTGCCCTCGGATCTGACCGGCATCAATTTTTATAATATGAAGGAACAGGAATTCGAATTCCGTCCCGGTCCGCTCTTCACCGAGATCATTCTCGCTGACGAAATCAACCGCGCCACCCCGCGCACCCAGGCAGCCATGCTGGAAGCGATGGAGGAACGCCAGGTCAGTATCGACGGCGTCACCTATCAGATGAAAGAGCCCTTCATGGTCATGGCCACCGAGAATCCGCTGGAAAGCTACGGAACCTTCGCCCTGCCGGAAGCGCAGATCGACCGCTTCTTCATGCGTCTGCGCATGGGCTACATGTCCTACGAAGAAGAAAAAAACGTCATCGCCCGCAAACCGGTGGCGGAAATCGTCAATGAACTGCAGCCGGTCCTCGATAAGAAAACGATCGCCCTTCTTAAGAAACAGGTACGGGAAGTCACCGTCAGTGACGCCGTATGCAATTACATGATGGACATCATCACCGCTTCCCGGCGTGATCCCGCCCTGCCGGGTATTTCCACCCGCGGCGGAATCGCCCTCTATGCGGCCTGTCAGGCGCACGCTGCCCTGAATGGCCGTGACTATGTCATCCCGGAAGACGTCAGGGATCTGGCCGTGCCGGTCCTGGCCCACCGCATCGGCGGTTCGGCAATGTCCATGGACAACAGCATCGCCCGGGTGCAGACCCTGCTGGAAAACGTGAAAGTGCCGCTGGAGGCATTATGAGGATCCTGATCCTCATTCTCATTATTCTGCTTCTTTATTTCCTCGAAAGAATCAGTCTGAAAGACTGCTTTCGGGGTTTTTCCTATGCCATTCATCCGGAAAAGAAATGTGTCTATCCGGGTGAGGAGTTCCGCATGGACACCGTGCTGGAAAACGACAAATGGCTGCCGATGCTGTTTATCAAACTGTATGAATACATGCCTTCGGCTATCAATGTCTACAAAGACGACCGCAGCAAAGCCGTCCTCAACGAGGAATATGACCAGGACACACGGGTGCTGGTGCAGTCTCTCTATCTGCTGCCGCACCAGAAAGCGAAGCGTTCCTTTCAGGCTTCCCTCGATCAGCGCGGCCGCTATCTGCTCGGCAAAACAAGAGTGCGCTGCGGCGATCTGTTCGGCTTAAGAGAACGGACGGAAGCCTTCGCAGCGGAAGAAGAACTCGTCGTCTTCCCCAAAGCCGTGCCGATCGACGTCATCGAACCGGGCTTCGGCGGTTACCTCGGTTCGCTTTCCGTGCGCCGCTTCATCATGCCCGATCCGATCCTGACCGCCGGGTTCCGGGAATACAGCGGCAGTGAGCCGCAGAAGGACATTTCCTGGACGGAGACGCTGCGCCGCAATGCCCTGATGGTCAAACAGTATGACTACACGGCGGAACAGAAAGCATCCGTCATCGTCGACATTACCGGTGGCAGCCGGGAGGAGATCGAAGCCTGCTACGGCATTGCCCGCAGTATCATCGAATATCTCGAACAGCGCCGCATTTATTACGGCTTCTATACGAACGCGGAAATGAATCCCCGCATTAAAGGCAGAGCGATCGTGCCGGACGGCATCGGCCGGGTTCATAAGGAATCGATCATGGAAACGCTCGGCCGGGCTGTCCATACTTCGTTTCTTTCCGCCGACACCCTGCTTTCAAGGACCTTCGGCCATATGGACGAAATGCGTTCCTATATCTATATCACACCGCATCCGGAAGATAAGGACACCCTGATCCGGCAGTATGAGCGGCGGCTCGGCACCCGCATTTTCACGATTCGGGCGGCTGACTTCACCAGCCAGGAGGATCCATCATGAAATGGCCCGATTATCTGCTGACCCTGCGGCATGTCCTGCTGTATCTCTGCACGCTCGGCATCGGCTGGCTGATGGCCGGTCCTATGCCGGTGCTGCTTCTGATTGCGCTGACCATAGCCGTCATGGCCGTTTCCGCGCTGCTGAAAGAGAAAAACGCATCCCTGCGGTATCTGCCGCTGCTGCTATGGGGTCTTCTGTTTCTGCCGGTATTCCGGGAAGTCGGGTTTGTTTCCAAAGCCATGACTGTCATTTACACGGCAGCCCGCATCATCGCTAATATTGACCGCCTGAGCTACGATCAGAGCCGGACCGAACTGTTCGCCGGCTGTGCGCTGTACGCTGTTGTCGCTCTGTTTTCCTCGCTTGAGAACGCGGCGGATTTCTTCGCGGTGACCCTGCCCTGCTTTCTTGCCTGGGCGGCGCTTGCCACCTTCCAGCTGCGGCTGCTGAAAAATCCCGATCTGCAGAACGATAAGCAGTATCTGATGTTCTCCGGCGGCATATCGCTTCTGATGCTGGTGATCATCCAGGTCATGACATCCGAAGTCTTTGCCAATGCATTAAAAGCCACCATCCGCTTCATTTATGAAAAAATACTGCTGACGCCGATCCTGCTGATGATCCAGGGCATCGCCTGGCTGCTGCAGCAGTTCTTCACTCTGCTTGCGAATATCGGTTTTGAAGGCATTCATTTTGAAAATGATTTCGAAAGCGTCTTTGAAGAAATCGGTTCCTACAATGAGCATTACGAATTCAATTACACGCATGGCGGCGATCTGACCTGGCTGATGATCCTGACCCGCATCATCGCTGTGCTGTTTGTGATCCTGATCACCTGGCTGATCATCCGGCGGATGAAAAAACGCCGCAGCCGCACGGAAAGCGGCCTCACCTTCACGAAGGAAAGCACCGTTCCGCACCGCTCTTCGGAAAAGGATCATAATCCTTCTTCCCGCATCCGCACGCTCTACCGCAAATATCTCAGGCTCGCATCCCGCTATCAGATCGACACGGACGGCCGGGATGCCTCGGATGTCGTCGCCGCGAAAACCGACGCCTTGCTCAACAGCAAAGACGCCTCAAAGCTGCGTCGCTTATGGCTGCCGGTCCGCTATGGACACGGCGGCGATCAGGAAGCTGCAGAAGCGGAACGCCTTTACAAATCGATCAAAAAACAGTTCCGTGATCTTTAGGAGGATGCAGTATGGACGACTCATTTGAACTCTACGACCTGAAAGTCGAAACGATTGCCACAGAGAGACCCTTTGTCTGCTCGCACCGGGAAGGAGATTACTTTCTCGTACAGGGAGAAAACCTGGTCTTCCCCGAGACTGACCGTTTCTCGATGTACGCATTAAGCGCCATCCTGCCCCTGCTGGCCGCCAAACAGAGAGTGACAGACCGCAATGACTGGATGTACACCGATGCCGAGATTGCCTGTCCGGACCCCAACTGCGGTGCCCGCTTCCGCATCACACGAACAGGAAAACGCGTCTTTCGTCATCACGAAGTGACGCTTGTGCCATTAGAGGAGGAAAACAAAGAATGACAGCCGAACGTTATCAGCTTACTGATTCCTACAGCATCAGCCGGGTACTCAACGGCTGCTGGCAATTGTCGCTTGGCCACAGTCTGAACGGACCTCTCGATATGGACGACGTCATGAAGGCTTTCTATCTGCTGAAGGACCATGGCTTTACGACCTTTGACGTCGCTGATATCTACACCGGCGCGGAAGAATTCATCGGTGCATTCATTTCCCAGCTGAAACAACGCGGTGATTATCATAAAGAAGACATTCAGATCCATACCAAGTACGTGCCGGATCTCGAATACCTTTCCAAAGTAGACTTTGCCTTTACCGAAAGCATCATTGACCGCTCATTAATGCGCCTCAACCGCGATATCCTCGACGTCGTGCAGTTCCACTGGTGGGACTATGAAGTGCCGGGTATGATCGAGACCGCCCTGCATTTAAAGAAACTGCAGGAGAAAGGCAAGATCCGCTGTGTATCGCTGACCAACTTCGATACCGATCACATGGATCTGCTGGTTCAGGCCGGCGTTCCCATCGCTTCCATCCAGGCCCAGTATTCCCTCTTCGATCGAAGACCGGAAAAGAAACTGCAGGCTTACTGCCGCGAACATCAGATCCCGATGATCTGCTACGGTACCCTGGCCGGCGGCTTCCTGGCCGAGCGATACCTTGGAAAGACAAGAGAAGAAATCGTTCCGGAAACAAGATCGCAGGTCAAATATCTGCAGATCATCGAAGACTCCTTCGGCTGGGATGGCTATCAGAAGCTGCTTGCCCGGGTGAAGGAAATCGCTGACGCTCATCAGGTGCAGGTTTCCCAGGTTGCGACCCGCTTCATTCTCGAACAGGACATGGTCGCGGCAGCCGTCATCGGCGTGCGCAATTCCCGTCATGTCGAAGACAACGACCGGATCTTCTCCTTCCGTCTCAGTAATGAAGAAAAGCAGTCACTGCGGGCCATGATGGACGATGTACCGTGTCCCGAAGGCGAACCGTTCGAACTGGAACGGACCGTCGGTTCAAAATACCGGAACATCATGCACATGAACATTAATGAGGAAGAACAGCAATAAAGGCATCCCGCGGATGCCTTTTCGTCTTCTTACTTCCGGTGCAGATCCGTCAGGATCCAGTCCTTTTTCTTCAGTTCATATTCCCGGCCGCAGTACGGGCAGCATCTCTGATGCATGGCGTCGAAACTGCCGTTGCAGCTGGGACATGTTACTTTAATGAACGTGAATTCGGGATGGAATTCCGGATCGATCTTCTTTTCCGCCGTGAAACTGAACTGCTCGTCCCTCTCCCTGACCTTTCTGTCAGACGCATAGGTATTTGTCATGAAGGCGGTTCCCTGCACTCTGAGGATGTCACCGTCTTTTTCATGTCTGCGGATGTACAGAGCTCCTCTGTACTGCATATCGACAGCCTGATCAAGTGCCGACAGATCGCTGCTTCCTTCCCAGATACCAAGAGAATCCCTGTCTTCTTCGAAGGCAATCGAGCGGATCAGGGATAGGATCTTTCCTTCAAATGCCTCATAGGAGAATGACGGTTCGTGCGACTGCATAAAATTTGTCATCTTCTTGCGGCTGTTGAGTGTTTTCAGCATCGGCATTGCCCGGCCTGCTTCAAAGAACGCTTTTCCCATCAGGATGAGGCTGCGGATCATGTACCAGATGAAAGCGAACACAAGACCGTAGAAACCCCCGAACAGCCCGGCCCCAAGGATCCTGAATATCATTTCCAGATCATTCCAGCCGATAAAAGCCATTATCGCGACTGCTATACCCGAAATCACGCCGGCGATCCGCATTTCCCGTTTGAGGTTATCCATCAGCGTGCCCCGTTCGACGATACTGGACACCGTATAGTAATAGCTGGCACAGGGATATACCTCATCCATTTCAAAACGGGTCCCGCAGTACGGACAGCCGTCTCTTGCCTCAGCTGCCGGCATCGTGTGGCCGCAGTTGGGACATGTGCATGTGCCGGGTTCGACACCTTCCTTGTCGATGAACGATACGTACAGGTCGACCGGACGGCTGACCTTTTTGATCACTTTGCCGTTCTGCCGGTATGTGACATTCTGTCTTGCCTCACGGTAAAGGATCTTTGCAGAAAAACCGTTTCCCTCGCGGGGAACGCTGCCCTTGAGTTCATCCTTGACGTGAATGAATTCCTCTTCCCTCTGAATGCCGAGCGCTTTCAGCCGCGCCTCCTGCTGATCGAGCAGATAGCGCAGACCGATCGAGGCCGAGACAGGCTCCCGGCCGTTTTGTGTCCATTGATGCAGTTCATTTGTAAATTGTTCCAGCTGATCCATATTTTGTTCCTTCTGATTGCCGCCATGCGGATTTTCTACATTGTAATAACATTCGTTTTTTCTGTCCACCAATCCGGAATGGTCTCCCGCGGCGACACATAAAAAAGCAGACCGGGAATGATATGATTGCGGTCTGCCTTCCTTACTGGAATTCAGTGACTCAGATATGCCGTGCTCAGAAAACTCTTATTCGCCGCTTTCTTCGCTTTCAGCTTCCGGTTCCGGGCATTCACATGCCGGTTCTTCAGCTGCCGGCTCCTGCGGAGTTTCTTCTTTCTTGAAAGACTCCTCAATGCCTTCCTTGACGGAATTGAACAGTTCTGCTGCCTTTTCCTTGTTTTCTTCGGTCACGACACTGTTGTACAGCTTCTCGCCTTCTTCTTTTACAGCATTGTAGTAGGCGCTGACTTTCTCTCTGTCTTCTTCACTGACATTTTCCGTATAGATCTTTTCGCTTTCCTTCTTAACGGTATTGAAGAGTTTTTCTCCCTCTTCCTTGACAGAGTTGAAGAAGTTGCCGACTTTTTCCTTGTTTTCTTCCGTCGCTACCTTGTTGTAGAGTTTTTCACTCTCTTCCTTGACGGAATTGAAGAAGTTTCCGACCTTCTCCTTGTTTTCTTCCGTCGCTACCTTGTTGTAGAGCTTTTCGCCCTCTTCTTTGATCTTGTCAAAAAAATCTGTCATTATGATAACCTCCTGTTTTTGACACGTTTCCTGCTTATTTCAGGAAAAGAGATCATGCCTGACGGTATGATCTCTTAACATATTGTTACTGTTCGAGATGATGTCCGCACTTCGGGCAGAAGACTTCGTCACCTTTCAGCGGGGCGCCGCATACCGGGCAGCTCTTCTCTTTGTTTGCCTCTTCCAGGTTTGCTCCGCAGCTTGTGCAGAAGATGGCACCGGGTCTCACTCTGGCACCGCATACCGGGCAGACTTCCTCTTCCGCCGTCTCTTCTTCATGATATCTTTCCGGCTGCGGAACAACGCCGTCCGGATACAGATAATTCTCAATGAAGCTGAAGATTTCCTGCGGCAGCATGATCTGACGGATCGCGCCGATGCCGGTCGTCAGCAGCAGCGGCTGTAAGAAGACGGCGCCCACCGCGGCAATGCCGAGCTTCTCCATCCACTTCTCAAAGCTGATGCTGACAGTCAGAATGCCGTCCGCCTGGCTCAGGCGTACGGATACAGCAGCGTCCATGCCCAGATACTTGGTCCATTCAGCGGAAGCGTCGCCTTTGCACTGAATCAGGTAACCGTTGCGGTTTCTGACCGTCTGGGTGATCATGTTCTTTTCCAGATCCAGATACTCAGCCAGCGCGTAGGCGACTGCCTGGGTGGAAACATCTTTCTCCAGAGGATATGTACGTACTGTTTCGTTATCAAATTCAAAAGCCATAGTATTCTACCTCCGTGGTCAAATCCATTCTATCACTTTTTGACCAGCGGTCAATACCTGTCTGCAGATTCAGTATTTCTGCCAGAACGGTCCGTAGACAACAAAGCGCATGCCGCAGACCTTGCATTTATAAGCACGTAATGTTTTGTCCGGTACCAGCGCTTCGATTGCGTAACCGTCGAGATTGACTGTTCCTTCGTCGATGAGTTCCAGTTCTTCTTCCCCGGCACCGCAGCGGATGCATAAAAGATTACCGCCCGGCAGTTCACCATCCGGGTATCCGCCTGCTATTCCAGCCAGTTCTTTCACTTCCAGTTCTTTCTTTTCCATGCTGTTTACCTCCTTAAGAGCATCACATCATAGCACTTCTGCACGAAGACACAAGCCTGTTTTCAGTCGAGATCCTCGCCGTTGGATTTGTAAACTTTCTGCATGTAATAGAAGGAATCCTTCTTTTTGCGCGAGAAGTCGCCGGTGCCGTCATCATAGCGGTCGACGAAGATGAAGCCGTAACGCTTTCTCATTTCGCCGGTGCCGGCGGATACGAGGTCGATATGGCCCCACGGCTGATAGCCAAGCAGGTCGACACCGTCGAGTTCGACAGCGTCCTTCATCGCCTTGATATGGTCACGCATGTAGTTGATACGGTAATCGTCATGGATACTGCCGTCTTCTTCCACGACATCCAGGGCGCCGAGTCCGTTTTCAACGATCATCAGCGGAATGTGATATCTCTCATACATCTGATTCAGGGAGACACGCAGTCCCATCGGGTCGATCTGCCAGCCCCATCTGGAAGCTTCCAGATACGGGTTCTTGCCGCCGATCAGCTGGTTGCCGCCGGCCATTTCGGCATTTGGATCAGCCGATGCGGTATTGGACATGTAATAGGAGAAGCCGATGTAGTCAACGGTTCCCTTGGCAATCAGTTCGAGGTCGCCCTCTTCCATTTCGATATTGACGTTGTTTCTCTCAAACCACTTCAGCTGATAAGGCGGATAGAAGCCCTTGACCTGAACGTCGATGTAGAAGTTGCGGGCCCGCATGGCTTCGATGGACGCCATGACGTCAGCCGGCTTGCAGGTCAGCGGATAGGTCGGCGCATAGGCGACCATCATACCGATCTGGTTGTCCGGATCGATCTCGTGACCTCTGAGGACCGCTTTGGCGGAAGCCACGAACAGATGGTGGTCAGCCTGATAGCGGACCTGCGGTGCGACGGAGTGAATACCCAGCTGCATCCAGGATCTCAGAATGTTGATCTCGTTGAAGGTCATCCAGTATTTGACACGGCCCTTGAAATGGGTGAACAGAACTTCCGCGAAATGCAGGAAATAATCGACCAGCTTGCGGCTGTGCCAACCGTCCAGCGTGTCGGCCAGATACATCGGCACGTCGAAGTGGGCGATCGTGACGATCGGTTCGATACCGTACTTCAGGCATTCGTCGACAACCGCGTCATAGAACGCGAGACCTTCCTCGTTGACTTTCTCCACGCCGTCCGGAATGACACGTGACCAGGACATCGAGAAACGGAAGGAATTCATGCCCATTTCTGCGAACAGGGCAATGTCCTCTTTGTAATGATGATAGAAATCCACCGCCTGATGGCTCGGATAGTAGATGTCCGGAATGATATAGCCGACGGCTCCTTCCGGCAGTGATTCTTCACGGGAAAGTTCAAGAACTTCACCCTCTTTTGTCTTGACGGTATACTTGCGCGGATGATCCTTGTCGCCGCCGCGGATGGCATCGGAAGTCGCAAGACCTCTTCCGCCTTCCAGGTAACCGCCTTCGTACTGGTTGGCTGCGGTAGCTCCGCCCCACAGGAAATCTTTACGGAATGGCATATGATTATTCTCCTTTGTCAATTCTTTATTTTTATTGTAAGCGGAAAATATGCATGCTTCCAAGAAAAAGACAGTATGAGCGGCAAATGAAAGTAATTTTCAGAAAGTCGTTCGAAAAATATCCCTTTTCTTTCATGAAATCGAATAATTCCGCGTTTTTTCGAGCGCATTTTCATATTAATTGGAAATGCAATCGTTTATAATTGGCATGTTCATAAACAGGAGGAAAGAAATGAACGTAAAGAAAATCAGTACAGGTATACTGGCCGTCGCACTGCTGGCAGGCTGCGCCGGTTCTTCAGGAGCACAGACAGCTGAAGTATCCAAGGAATTCGACACACTGCGTTTCCAGTTTGTTCCGTCCAGAGACCCGGGCGAAATCATCGCCGGCACATCTGAACTCGGACAGCTCGTTATTGATGAAATGGCAAGCCGCGGCTACACGATCGGTAAAGTAGACATTACTGTTTCCGATTCCTATGAAGCAGCCGGTGAATCTCTGGCTGCCGGTTCCATCGATGTCGCATGGCTGCCGGGCGGCACATATGCTCTCTATTCCGATGAAACCAATGTCATTCTGACAGCTACACGTAACGGTCTCTCCAACGACTCCGAAAATCCGGCTGACTGGAATGGCCAGGCAAACGCCACTCAGAAGAACGGCCCGCAGGTCACCTACTACCGTTCTCTGATCTACGCAACACCGACTCCGTACGGAAAAGAACTCGCTGCCAAGGTCAATGCCGGTGAAGAACTGACATGGGATGACCTCAACAAGGCAAAGTGGGCTGTCATGAACGTTTCCAGCTCTGCCGGTTACATCTATCCGACAATGTGGCTGAACGAAAAGTATGGCAAGAAGATCACAGATCTGGCCAACGTCACAACCCTCGACGGCTACATGGCTGCTTTCCAGCAGGCTGCTGCTGAACAGATCGACGTCATCGTCTGCTATGCTGACGGACGTAACGACTACGAAGGTTCCTGGAATCTTCCGGCTGACCAGCAGGATGCCACAGGCCATCAGGGCCTCGGCCGTGTCAACGGCGGTTCCATCTGGGACGAACTGAATGTTATCGGTGTCACAGAAGGTATCTACAACGACACAGTCGCTGTCACAAAAGCCAACAAGGACATCTATAATGACGAATTCATCACTGCACTGCAGGATTCTCTGATCGCCATTGCCAACACAGACAAGGGCAAGGAAATCTTCGCCATCTACTCCCACACCGGCTATGCCAAGGCTACCGATGCGGACTATGACGGCGCACGTGCGGCTCTTGATGCAGTCAAGTAATCTGTCTTACGACTGATTCACATACAGAGCAGCTTCTGAAAACGAAAGCTGCTCTGTTTTTTCTTAAAAATTCACCTGCTTTTCCGTTACAATAAAAAAGATAAAGGGGAACCAAGAATATGATTGAATTCAAAGATGTATCGAAGACGTATCCCAATGGTACAAAAGGTCTGCAGCATGTCAATCTGCAGATCGAACAGGGTGAATTCGTGGCCATCATCGGTCTTTCCGGTGCCGGCAAATCCACTCTGATCCGTACGATCAACCGCATGATCGACATCACCGAAGGTCAGCTGACGGTAGACGGCACGGATGTCATGACCCTGAAAGGAAGTTCGCTGCGGAAATTCCGCCGCAAGATCGGCATGATCTTCCAGAGTTTCAATCTGGTTTCCAGATCGACTGTCATTAAAAACGTGCTTTCCAGCAACGTACCGGACATGCCGTGGTACAAGGTGTTCCTCGGCATCTACTCCAAAGAGCAGAAGATCAAGGCTCTGGAAGCCCTGGACAAGGTCAATATTCTCGACAAGGCATATCACCGCTGCGACGAGCTTTCCGGCGGTCAGATGCAGCGTGTCGCCCTGGCCCGCACCCTGGCCCAGAACCCGTCCATTATCCTCGCCGACGAACCGGTCGCTTCCCTGGACCCGATCATGGCTGACGTCGTCATGAGCGACTTCGCCAAGATCAACAAGGAAATGAACATCACCATCCTGCTGAATATCCACCATGTCGACCTGGCACTGAAATACGCCACCCGTGTCATCGGTGTCAGAGCCGGTCAGATCGTTTACGACGGTCCGGCGGATCAGGTCACCCAGGATGTCCTCGACCAGGTATACAACGGCAAGGCAGTTCCGAAGTCCACAGATATTCAGACCGAGGCAGAGGTGGCTTAAATGAGCACGGCCAAAATCAAGAAACCCCCTCTTTTCGACCGGGTGTTCAAACCGGAACACATCGTTCTCGAAAACGGGCACAGCGTGGACAGACCGCGCAGCCGGATGCCGCTGATTCTCGGCTCGCTGCTGGTCGTCATCGTCATCTCGCTGAAGATGACCGGCTTTGATTTCTCGGTCATCATCAACCGCGCGCGGGAACTGACCGTCATTCTCGGCCAGATCTTCCAGCCGAATTTCAGTTATTTCCCGAATATTGTCAGACCGCTGGTCGAAACCATCAAGATGTCGATCCTCGGTACCGTCATCGGCTGTCTGATCGGTCTGCCGCTGGCCATTCTGGCATCCAGCAATATCAATCACCATAAACCGTCTCTGCTGGCGATCCGCTTCATCCTTTCCATCATGCGTTCCGTTCCGACCCTGATCTATGCCTCCGTGCTGGCTCTCGTGTTCGGTCTCGGTACCTTCGCGGGCACCCTGGCGATCACCATCTTCACGGTCGGTATCGTCGCCAAGATGCTGTATGAAAGCATTGAAACGATCGACATGAAACCGTATGAGGCGATGATTTCCTTCGGCGCCACGACCCTGCAGGCCTTCTGGACGGCATGCATGCCGCAGATCCTGCCGACCTATGTCGATGACTGCCTGTACTGCTTCGAACTGAACGTCCGCGCATCGTCCATTCTCGGTTACGTCGGTGCCGGCGGTCTCGGTGTGCTGATCCGAGAGCGCACCGGCTTACGCGCCTATAACGACCTCGGCATGGTTCTTCTGATCCTGTTCCTGGTCGTCCTCGTCATTGACTTTGTGAACGACTACATCCGTTCCAAGATTTCGTAAGGAGGAAGCCATGACTGTATTAGAACAATTACAGGCGGAACCGAAGAATCTCTGGAAACGGATCGTTCTCTTCATCGTTCTGCTGGCGGTCGTTGCCTGGGGCAGCGACTCCGTATCCTATCAGGGTATCGGCGAACAGGGCTCCATCGTCGCTTCCGGTATCCTGCACGGTATCTTTCACCCCAATCCCGAACTGCTGTTCAATCTCACCGACGGCGGTGTTCCCTATCTGGTTCTGCAAACGATCGCGATCGCGATCCTCGGTACCATCTTCGGCGCCATTCTGGCGATCCCCGTCAGTTTCCTGGCCTCGACGAACATCGTTCCCAAGTGGGTCGCATATATCTTCCGGGCTCTCATCCTGCTGATCCGCACCATTCCTTCCATGGTATGGGCACTGGTATGGATCCGTGTCACCGGACCGGGCGCCTTCTGCGGTGTCGTCACCCAGTCGGTCTGCTCGATCGGCATGATCTCGAAGATGTACATCACCGCGATCGAAGATCTTGACACCGGCATTCTCGAGTCACTTGACGCCGCCGGCTGCAATACCTTCCAGAAGATCCGCGTCGGTATCATGCCGCAGCTGAGCGCCAGTTTCGTCTCAACGGCGATCTATCGTTTCGATATCAACCTGAAAGACGCGACCACCCTCGGTATCGTCGGTGCCGGCGGTATCGGTTCACCGCTCGTTCAGTCCATCACTTACAGCCGCTGGTCCAACGTCGGTGCCTTCCTCTGGGCGCTGATCCTGCTGGTGCTGATCATCGAATACGTATCGACCCGTATCCGCAGCACCCTGGCACGAGGCCGTCAGTAATGGAACGGATCCGTCTGATCGCCACCTCGGACATCCATGGCGTCGTATTCCCCTGGAGCTACGCCGACGGACGAAAACGGAATTCCGGTCTCGCGAGGATCCGCAATCTTGTCCGCGTCATGGATGACGACAACACCGTCGTCATTGATAACGGCGATACCCTGCAGGGATCGCCTCTGTCCTTTTACCACTACGCGAAGCAGCCGCAGGATGTCTCGCCCGTCACGAAAGCCATGAATCTGATCGCTTATGATTATGTCAATCTCGGCAACCATGACTTCGACTACGGCGCGGATGCCCTCTTCTGCCATCTTGATAACTGCAGCGGCACCTGCCTGACCGCTAATGTCCTCTATGAAGGAAAACCGGTCGGCAAACGCTATGAGATACGTGAATTTGACAATGTGAGAATCGCCTTTTTCGCGATAACCACCCACTTCACGCCAAACTGGGAAAGTCCCGAGAACGTGCGCGGCTTCACCTTTCTGGATGCCTTTGAAACAGCGAAGGATATCGTCGCTGAGATCAGGGAGAAAGAAAAACCGGATTATATCGTCTGCATCTATCACGGTTCCTTCGAACGCGATCTGGCCAGCGGCATGCCGCTGATGGAAGATACCGGCGAGAACCAGGGATACAGGATGCTGAAGGAAATCGAAGGCATCGACATCATGATCAGCGGCCACCAGCATCTCTCGCTCAACACGAAAGCGTTCGGTGCGACAGTCGTTCAGGTATTGGACAGCGCCCGTCAGGTGGCTGTCATCGACATCGACGAAGGCGGCATTGAAGCGTGGATCGAACCGGTGCTGGAAGCGCCGGACGACGAGCTGATGGAAATGCTGTACGACGAGGAAAACCGCTGCCAGGAATGGCTGGATCAGCCGCTTGGCACCTGTGACAACGACATGACGGTAACCGACGAGTTCGAAGGCCGCCTCCACAAGTCACAGGTCATCACCTTCCTCAACAAGGTACAGCGCGACGTCACCGGTGCCGATCTGGCCGCCAACGCTCTCTTTCTCGGAGCCATCGGTTTCGGCCATACCATCACGATGCGCGATCTGGTCAGCACCTACGTCTTCCCGAACACACTGTGTGTCAAGAAGATCAACGGTCGTATCCTGAAGGAATACCTGGAGAAATGCGCCGAATTCTGGGACGTCGAAAACGGAAAGATCACCGTCTCACCGGCCTTCGAGATTCCCGTACCGCTCTATTTCAACTATGACATGGTGGATGGCGTCGAATATACCATCAAGGTCTCCAACCCGGTTGGTGAACGGATCGTCTCACTGACCCGAAACGGCGTTCCCGTCAGGGACGAGGACACCTTCACCTTCTGCATCAACAACTACCGGGCGGCCGGAGGCGGCGGCTTCAATATGATCAAGGACATCCCCGATATCTATCAGGGACAGACCAGTATGGTTGAAATTCTGGCTTCCTATATCATGGAACATCAGAACGTCAGCTTTGAAGAACAGAACAACATACAGGTAATCATCTAGGAAAGAAGGAAAAACATGGATCAAGTATTCAATACCATACTGCTGGTAGCCCTGCCTGCTTCCGGCAAATCTGAAGTCAGAAACTTCATGGCCAATATCGAGCCGGAACGTCTCCAGAAGGAATTCCATATCGGTGCCAATCTGCAGCTGGATGACTTCCCCTATGTGCATATGATGCGGCGTATCGACGAAGAACTGGAAAAGCTCAACGAAGAGCGCGTCTACTATCCCGACAACGATCACCCGTTCTTCGACGGCCGTGACTGGGGCACCCTGTGCAACCTGCTCAACGAAGACTACAAGGACATGAAAAACCGCACGATCGTCAAGCCGGAAAGCGCCGCCCAGTTCCTGATGGAGCGCATTGACCGGGCTTCCCTGGCAGTAGGTCTTGCGCCCCGCTGCAGTCTGCTGCGAAACGGCGCCCGCGAAATCATCTGCGAAAAGCTGGAAGAAGAAGCCCGCGCCATGCTGGATGCCAAACACGCCCAGTACCCGGATTCGTTTGAAAACAAGACGATCATTATCGAATGCGCAAGAGGCGGTCCGGACGGCAGTGCCATGCCGCTGACCGGTGCCTTCGGCTATCAGTATTCCTTCCCGCAGTTCTGTCCCGAGATCCTCGAGAACGCCGTGATCCTCTATATCTGGGTCACACCGGAAGAAAGCCGCCGTAAGAACTTCGCGAGAGCCAATCCGGACGATCCAGGTTCCAACCTCTTCCACGGCGTGCCGCTGCCGGTCATGCTGGGCGACTACGGCTGTGACGACATGGAATACCTGATGGAACACACCACGGTCGAAGACACCATTACCGTCAAGGCCTATGGCAGAACCTATCATCTGCCGATCGGCGTCTTTGACAACCGGGAAGACAAAACGACCTTCCTCAGAGCCAACAAGGCGCTCTGGGACAAAGCCAGAGTTGACGATGTCACCCAGGCCATCCGCACCGCCACTGACACGATGTGGAGAAACTATAAAAGATAACGAAAAGACTGCAGTTTAAACTGCAGTTGTTTTCTGCATGCATGTATTGATTACCTGTAGAGCAATGATATGATCTAATGCTGAAGATAACGCAGCAGAAAAGGAGAAATCATATGGCTGAAAAAATCGAACTCACAGAGGAGCAGATCGCCAGAATCAGCGCCGGAACGTCCGGTGAATCCGTGGATCTGATGCTTGCTCTCGCCGCCGAGGAATACGGACCATATATCAAAGTCAACGAAAACAGAAATGATCTCCTCGATATCGAAGGAATGCAGGAATTCTTCGCTTCCAGGGGATACAAGTTCATTCCCGCCTTCGGCGATCAGGAACTGAACCTGTTCATCGCACCGGATGGTCTTCCGTACGGCAACGATTACATCATCCATCTTCTCAGAAACGGAGGGCTCTGAGCCCGTATCCGAACACAAAAAACAGAAGGCAGTTTCATCTTCAGCAGATGATACTGCCTTTTTCATATCAGCAGACGGGAAACACTTCACCTTCCTGATCCAGCATCTGCCGGCAGCGGGCAGCCACCCGCATCGCCCAGTCCACACCCTGTCTGGCAAACGGCGCATGGCCGGCTTCTCTTTTGCGGAAATCGTACTCCGCCCGCTGGGCCCAGAACAGTGCGGTCAGCAGATCTTTTTCACAGCCTGTGCCGTTCATGTAACATTCCGCGTAACGGACATAGACGTCAGCATCGTATTCGGCGGCCGCTTCCCTGTCGCTGTTGATGACATCAATGCAATGGCTGTAGATGCAGTACGCTTCCCTTTCGTTTTTTCTGACATAATAACCGTTTTTATACATGTCGGCGATTTTATACAGGGATGTCACCCGGCCGGTGAAGGCGCCTTTCGCAAAGCATTCGTACGCTTTCTGATAATCCACTTCGCAGTCGCGGCCGTAATAATAACAATAGCCCAGATTCTCAACCGCCTGTTCGTCACCGGTTTCCGCGGCGATCTCGTACAGTTCTCTTGCTTTCTGATAAGACTGCTCACCGATCTGGCCGGTATAGTACAGGGCGCCCAGATTGCACGCGGCGATTCCGCTGCCCTCGCGGATTCCCTGCTGCAGAATGCCTTCGACAAGTTCCCGGACTTCCGCCGGCATCGGATCTTTCTGAATATACGCGAAGATATTGTTCGGGAAATCCAGGACATCAGCTTCCGGATTTCGTTCTACATAGGTGATGCCGTCCCTTGCCCAGTTCCTGTATGCCGCCGGGATATCTTTCTTCAGCAGCTTTTTCAGTTCGCTGATCACCGACGCGACCGTGTATCTGACCTGTGTATTCATGTGCTTTCTCCCTTCTCTCACATGGCAATTCTATAAACACGCACATACAAAAAAGACGACAGTGAAGGTTGAAGTATCAGATACACTTTATAGAATCATATGTATAAAACACCAGGAAAGGATACAGTATGGCTCTTAAGGATTACATTTATGAAAAACCGACGATCGTAACGGAACGGCTTGTCATCCGGCCGATGACGGTATCGGATGTGGGCGCCCTCAGAGAATGGATGCCTGATCCGTCAATCTATGAGTATTGGGGAAAAGGCCCCGGCAAAAACGAAAAAGATCCGGCTCTGTTATTCGTCAGAACAAAGCCGGCAAAAAGCTTTCATCTTGGCATCGCGGAAAAAAGCACGGATAAGGTTATCGGTGACATCTGGGTCTATCTGATTGAACAGGACAGGATGGCAAAGGTCGCCTTCCGGCTGGCAAAAACGGTTCACGGCCGCGGCTATGGAACGGAAAGCCTTTCCGCCATGACAGCATTCTGCTTTGAACATACCGAACTGAAACGGCTGTGGACGGAAGTTGATGTCAGGAATATCGCTTCCTGGCGGGTCCTCGAAAAATGCGGTTATCGGAGAGAAGGTCTGATCCGTCAGAGCCGAATGGTCAATACATGGTGTGACTATTATATTTACGGAATCCTGAATACCGATACAGTGAAACGACTGTAAAAACACGCCCGGCGATTCTCCGCTGCCCTGCCGTTCCCTTTTCAGAAAAGAGAAAGCTGCTCGCTGTCGATCTGATACGCGAGTTCCTTGCCCTCTGAGGAGAGATAAGCGTTCAGCAGAGCGTCTTCCCGGATCCACGGTTCAATGTCTTTCTGATCAAGGATCAGCGGCATACGGTCATGAATCGGCGCCATGGAGGCGTTGGCGGCTCTTGTCAGGATAACGAAGTGATCGCCGTCCTCTTCCGGACGGTAAAAGCCGGCCAGCCAGATCAGTTCCCCTTTCGCACGCCGGAAGACCGCCTTCTGTTTCTGCCGGTCCCATTCATAGAAGGAAGCGGCCGGCATCACGCATCTTCTCTTTTTCACGGCGTCTTTGAACGTGATCTTTTCCAGCACCGTCTCACTGCGGGCGTTGATCAGCATCTTTCCTTTTTCAAAGCCGCTGAAGCCGAAGATCATGTTGCGGCCGGCAAGATGGTCTCCTTCCGCCCGGATCACCGGAGCTAAAGCGGAAGGATAGATGTCACGCGGCAGAAAACGGTAAAGCAGCGGATCGAAGTCTCTGACGATCCGCTCATATTCCGCGAACATTTCTTCCGTGATCACATATCTTCCGCACATGTTTTCTTATTCCTCAAACAGATGCAGCGAGCCGCGGTTCATGACGCTCTTCTGCAGGAAATCCTCGATCAGCCGGTTGACCGTCTCCGGCTGGTCGGTATTCGAATTGTGGCCGGCCCGTTCAATGAATACGAGCGGCAGACCGGTGCGCTTATGCCAGGCTTTGTTGTGCCTGAGGGCGGAGCCCGCTTTGTCTTCACGGCCGCACAGCAGCAGTACCGGACAGCGGAAAACACAGGCCGGATCGCTGTCGATGACGTCGCCCAGCATCTTCATGCCGTGGCCGGACAGGCGGGCGTAATAGTCCTGATCTCCGTCATAGACCATCATCATGTCTTTCATCAGATTACGGCCGTATTCACTCTCCGCCACCCCTTCCGTGCCGGTCTTGAGCAGGAAGCTCCACGGCGAGATCCGATAGACCCATTCCATCCGTTTCAGCAGATATGTCTCGATGTCGGTCGTATAAACCTTCTGCAGCGGCGCTGAGTCGATGATCACGGCGCCTTTGATATGATCGGGATACTTTTCGGTATACATCTGCGTCACATAGCCGCCCATCGACTGGCCGATCAGCACCGGATACTTTATATCTTCCCTGATCAGAATGTCATGAAGCCAGTCCGCCTTGTCAGCCATATTGAACGTCAGCTCGAAGGGCCGTGAGGCGGCGTGGCCCGGCGCGTCCCAGACAAAAACGTTGTAGCGGTCCTGGAAGAATTCGATCTGTTTGTCAAACAGCCTGTGATCCGCGGTCAGACCCGGCAGGAAAACGAGCGTCAGCCGGTCCTGTACCAGTTCGTTTGTCCAGTAATGGATGGGCCCGCACGGGCATTCGTAAATCTTTTCCAGCATATATCAGCCTCTCTTCCGGTATTTTTTGATCAGATACTGCAGCAGGGAAACGATCAGGATGATGCCGGCCAGCGTCACGATGAAACTGAAGGCATCAAAACCGAGCCGTACTGTGTCGTGCCCGTTCGGTTCCATGGAGTAGATATGGGTATACTGCAGACCAAAGCCGATTTCCTGAATGATCTCACCGCCATAGATGGTGTAGGACAGCGGCATCGGCCGGCCCATGACGCGGGCTGTGAAATTGACAGTCATGCCGGCCGCCATGATCAGAAATGAAATGATCAGTGTTTTCGCTTTCTCATTCACTCCTCTTCACCTTCTTTCAGGAAAGTCATGATCCTGGGCAGGAAATCCTTCGCCTCCTCATAGACACCGTGGGAATAACCGGGATAGACATAGAGCCGGCTGTCCGCGATGCCTTCATGCAGCAGATAACTGCCGCGCACGCCGACCACCTCGTCTTCCGCCGCGCCGATGACAAGCGTCGCGGCACAGATCCTGGAAAGCACATCCGCTGTGTTATGCCTCAGACAGGCATTGGCCTGGACTTTGAAATTGTCCATCGAGGCCGGTGCCGTCGTTCTCGCCATGAATTCATTGACCAGCCGGCTCTTTTTCAGATAAGCCGGTGTATAGGAACGGCGGGCGGTATCTAGAAAGATCTTCCGGTAACCGTCTTCCTCGTCCGCCCAGGAAAGCCAGCTGCCGATTGCCTCGCGGGTAATGGCGTCGGCATACGGAATCGTCACGGCAAGGACCAGTTTATCCACGCATTCCGGATGATCCGCCGCGAGATACTGGGCGATCATACCGCCCTCCGAGACACCGAACACGTCAGCGACACCGATGCCGAGCGTCCGCATGCTTTCATACAGGTCGGCCGCCATGTCCTTCGTCGTGAAACCCTGCGGCAGAACCCGCCGGCGGCTGAAATAGTACACGGTATAGTCTTTCGCCAGCTGATGGTACAGCAAAGCGAAAGGCAGCGCCATTCCCTTCGCTGTCTTAAAGGCGTCGCCGAGTCCCGGTATCATGACCAGCGTTTTTTCACCATGACCGAATTTCAGCCAGTCAATGACAGTATCACGGATCGGCAGGGTTCCGTTTTTGGCATTCAGGATCATATTTCCTCCAGAAAAAAACCCGTTATGAAAACAACGGGTATTGTTTATACTACGCTTTCAGTTCGTACAGATAATGATACAGGGCGCCGATCATGTTGGCGTCGTTGCCGAATTCGCAGGCGACGACATCCGGACGGGAAGCCGGCGTTCTGCCCTTCAGGGATTCAAACAGCTCGTCCAGTTTGCGGTTGATCGTTTCCAGCAGTACCGGCTGCTTGGAAATACCGCCGCCGATCGAATATCTCTGCAGATCGAGGATCAGCTGCAGGGACATGATGCCGCAGACGACCGTGTCACAGTATTCTTCAAGAACTTCGACGGCTGTCGCGTCGCCGGCATTGACAGCGTCAAAGAAAATATGGCCGTTGACGTCAGATACCTTCCGGCCGGTCGCCGTAGCATAACGTTCCATCAGCCCGTTGGTGGAACTGACACCGGCCCAGGTATTGCCTTTGCCATACGGATGTCCCCAGTCGGCGGAAATACCGGAGAATTCACCGGCCGCGAACGTATTGCCGCGGATCAGCTTGCCGCCGATAATGACCGAACCGCCGATACCGGTGCCGAGCGTTATGACGGAGCCGCTTTCGAAGCCCTTCATCGAGCCCTTCCATAATTCGGCAAGAGCAGCCGCCTTGGCGTCGTTTTCAACTGAGAACGGGATCGTGATGCGGTCCTTCATGCTTTCCGGCAGATTGACGCCGCTGACATAGCCAAGCGCGCCGCTGGTATAGAAGTAACCGGTCGTGGCATCGATACGGCCCGGGGCGCTCATGCATACCGCCTGCAGGTCTCTGTCACTGTATTTCTGATAGATTTCGTAAATGACATCCTGGAAATGTTCCAGACTGTCACGCGGAGTGGGCACTTCACCTTTTTCAACCGTTACGATTTCATCTGTCATCAGAGCGTACTTGATGTTCGTTCCGCCGACATCGATCGTCAGATAGTTGCTCATAATTATCGTTCCTCCTGAAAAGTACTGCTGTCTATATTGTACAGGATTTTCCGATCAGCCGTACATGCAGATAAAAAAAGAAAACAGCTTTCGCTGTTATTCTTTGTTTTCACAACCGAAATACCGGAATGCAAGCATGGTGATGTCGTCAAACCTTTCCACATCCCCGGTAAAGGATGCGATATCGCGGCTGACGGCCGCCAGCAGCTCTTCACAGTCAGAAGCGCCGCTTTCATTCAAAGCCCTGATCAGCCGGTCGGTGCCGTACTGATGTCGTTCCGCGTCGATGGCTTCCGGCACGCCGTCGGTATAGACATAAACCGTATCACCCTCCGAAAGATCGATCTCATACGTTGTGTATTTCGACCCTTCCAGGGCACCGACGACAAGGCCATGCTGATCCTGCAGCAGTTTGTAACGGCCGCTGCCGCGGCGCAGGACCGGATACTCATGACCGGCGTTGCTGCAGTACAGACGGCCGGTGGAGATTTCCAGGATTCCCACCCAGACGGTCACGAAGACACCGGCGCTGTTGTTTTCACTGAGCTGGTCATTCATCTTCTCAAGGATCATCGCCGGATCATCCAGATACAGATCTGTGAGATTTCGGATCAGCGTCTTGCAGGTCATCATATACAGAGCGCCGGGAATGCCTTTGCCGGACACGTCGGCGATCACCAGCATCAGATGATCCTGATCGAGAAGAGCGAAGTCATAGAAGTCACCGCCCACTTCACGGGCCGGTTCCATGGAAGCGAAAATCTCGAATTCATGCCGTTCGGGGAACGGCGGGAAACGGGAAGGCAGCGCGTCCTTCTGGATCTCGGCGGCGACGCTGAGTTCGGAACGGATCTTTTCCTTTTCGGCGGTCAGCTCCATCAGGCTTCTGACATTCTGATCCTTTTCCTTTTCCATGTTCTTCAGCGTCTCGCTGAGTTCTTCAATTTCGTCACCCGTCTCTATATTCAGGGAACCGAAAGCGGACTGATCGGAACTGCCGTCCACCTGGTTTTTCGCATATGCTTTGGCAGCCTTGGCCATTTCATTCAGCGGCCGCACCACGGTTTTCTGGAAATTCTGCACGATAAAATAGCCAAGCACGAAGGTCAGCAGCAGGATCACCGAGGCATACTGCAGCAGAAAGAACACGCTCTGTCTGGCCAGCATGTTCATATCCAGTTCCGCCATCGCGCAGATATAGTAACGGCCAACGCCGGCCGTGTTCAGTATGTCCCAGCAGGTCAGCGTGCTGCCGTACCGCAGAGTATTGAAAACCAGATACGGTATATCATCAACCGTTTCATCACTGAAGGAACGGAAAAACTTTCCGGCTTCGATGTCACGGTACAGACCGGTCTGGATATAGTCTTCGTCATTGCGGGAATCGGCCGCCCAGATCAGACGCTCCTCCACGATGTCGTAAACCGTGATGTAAAGACCGGCCGCGCCTTCCGAATTTTCAAGGTCGAGCATTTTCATTTCGATATCGATCAGCCGCTCGTCCGTGTCAAGATGGTCAAAACGGCTGAGATATTCCTCGCTGTACGGATCAGCGGCGATTTCGGCCGGTGTTTCTTCATAGATCCGTATCATTTCCGGAACCAGTTCGTCCTGCACGTAGCCGGGATAGAAATCCCTGAGCTTCTGAGCCATCATCAAAGCAGCCCGGGCGTAGGCTTTCTGATTGGAATAGTTGAAGAGGATCAGACCGAACAGAGCGCTCATAAAAAGCAGAGCAGCGGAAAATACAAGAACCGTCCGGAAGATTTTTGTACTGAGCGGTGTCTGCCCGTGTTTCTGTTTATGATCTGTCATCGTGTCCATATCATTATTCTACTATATCTCAGCCGGATAAACGCCTGTTTTCGCTGATCCGGTCCGTAAAAACAAAAGAAAACGGCAGGATGTCCCGCCGTTCTGTTTATTCGCGGATGAACTGCCTGTCGCTTTCCGGCATGCCCTCTTCGTCGGAAACATAACGCTCCACACTCATGTGCAGATCGTATTTGTTCCGCAGTTCGAACAGTGTCTTCATCATCGGGCTGGCATGATGGACGTCGATGGCTTCCTGATTCTCCCAGGAATCGATCAGCAGCACCGTTTCCGGATCGTCCAGGGAAAGATAATACTCATAGCGCAGGTTGCCCGCTTCGGCGCGGATCAGATCGACGGTTCCGCTGTCTTTCATTTCCTTGACGAATTCAAGGGCACTTCCGTTCGTGCCTGTGTAACGTAAATTGACTGTCAGTGCCATATTTCTGTTTTCCTCTCTATCTGTATGGTTGATTATCCTGTCCGGTTTGTCATTGCAAACGTTCGTTGTTCATTTCAATTATAACCGAAATAGTTCTTTCACTGAAGAGCATCCTCTTCCGTGACTCTGCCGGATTTCTTTTCTACAGCAGACCCTGGATGAAAATGAAGATGATCAGCAGCGGCAGAACGAACTGGAAGTAAGGTTTCAGGATGCCGCCGAAGCGGATGCCCTCGCCTTTGTTGCATTCGGCCAGATAGCTGTCAAAGCCCCAGCCGTATCGGGTCGTGCAGAACAGAGCGTACATCAGCGTGCCGCTCGGCAGCAGCAGATTCGAGACGATGAAGTCCTCGCTGTCGAGAATATCGCGGCCGCCGATCAGATGAACGTCTGAGAGAAGATTATAGCCCAGAAGACACGGCATGCTGGCGACAAGCATGAACAGGCAGTTGATCATGACGGCTTTCTTTCTGTCCCAGCCGAAGTTCTCGATCGACGTGGCGATCAGATTCTCGAAGACGGTAATGACCGTCGAGAAACTCGCGAAGGTCATGAACAGAAAGAAGAACGATCCCCACAGCCGGCCGGAAGCCATCGAGGAGAAGACTTTCGGCAGCGTCAGAAAGATCAGGGCCGGACCCTTGCCGGGATCGACATGAAAGCTGAAGCAGGCCGGGAAAATGATCAGACCGGAAACGATCGCCACAAAGGTATCCAGGGCGCAGATACGCACGGATTCCGAAGGCAGCGTGAAGTCGTCGGACATATAGCTGCCGAAGATCTCCATTGACGCAACGCCGAGACTCAGGGTGAAAAAAGCCTGGTTCATGGCCGCGCTGATGACACTGCCAAGCCCCGCCTCCCTGACTCTTGCGATACTGGGCAGCAGATAGAACTTCAGACCTTCCGCCGCGCCCGGCAGCAGCATCGAATGCACCGCCAGAACGACGATCAGCACCAGCAGAGCCGTCATCATGACAGTCGTGATCTTCTCGATTCCCCGGCGGATACCCAGTGAGCATACGGCAAAGCCGGCCGTGACCGTGACGGCCATGGCAATGGTCATTTCCAGCGGATTCGCCATCATGGCACCAAAGACACCGTCAACCGCATCGCCGGACAGACCTTCGAACGTGCCGGACGCGAATTTGACGAAGTACGACAGCATCCAGCCGCTGACTGTCGTATAGTACATCATCAGCAGATAGCAGCCGGCAATGCAGAACCAGCCGTGCACATGCCACTTCGAACCGGCCGGTTCGAGATACCGGTAGCCCTCCACGGCACTCCGGCGGCTGCCGCGGCCGACCGCCAGTTCCATGGTCAGAACCGGAATACCCAGGACGACCAGGAAGAACAGATACATCAGGACAAAGAAGCCGCCGCCGTTCTGACCGGCCAGATATGGAAACTTCCAGACATTGCCGATCCCGATCGCGCATCCGGCGCTGACCAGAATAAAGCCTATTCTTGAGGCGAAACTGTTGTTTGATTTCATAGGATCCCCTTAACGCTAAAAACTATTATACAGCCTGACGGCATGAAAAAACCTCCGCTTTCCGGTATTTCCTGCTCAGCGGAGGCAGTCTGCATTGTCTTGCAAAAGAATGATCAGCCCAGCACTTTCTGCAGATAAGCCATGAATTCGGCATGCGTCATCCGCTCGTCAGTACTGTCCATCGTATACATGTTTGTCCTGGCGTCACCCGGTTCCGTGAAGGAACGGAAGCCCGGCACCTTCGCCAGCAGACAGTCGTAAACATCACCGAGTTCAATTTTGTCCGGATTCCGGAAGCATTCCGGAAATCTGGCATACAGATATTTTCCCAGTTCAGCCGTTTCAGCTTCGCTGCCGCCGGCAATCATGTTCAGTTCTTCATCGTTCAGTTTCATTTTTGTTCTCCATCCGCAATTGTTGTTTATTCTTTACATAAGGATTGTAATACATAATCATGGGTAAATCTTCCGGTTATTTCTCTTTCCGGAGCATAACAATATAACATCGGCTGTAACGGGTGTAAAGAATGTCTTTCCTTATTGTTCTTCCGGAAAGACCAGGTATTCAACAGGTACGGATGCGGTCAGCCATACACCGTTGGCGGAGAGATAAAAGACATGTCCCTGTTCCTGCATTTCCTTTGCCTTTACGACCAGGATTGCAGGCCGGCCATGCCGCACTCCCACCCTGTATGCCGTATCCGTATCCGGTGAAAGATGCACATACAGCCTTCCTTGCGGCAGCAGTCCCTGTTTCCGGATGCTTGCCAGGTATTTTTCACCGGTGCCGTGGAACAGATATTCCGGCGGTTCGCATTCCTTCAGTTCGACGTCGACCGGTATGGAATGGCCCTGGGAAGCGCGGATCTTCGTATGATCCGCGTTGAAGGCATAGCGCTGCTTCTCATCCTCCCGGACGATCTTTTCCAGCATCTTCATATCAAACGGATACTTCTTCGCGATACCTTCGACCAGTTTACTGACGTCCGCCCAGCCGTGTTCGTCCAGCGCAATGCCGATTTTCTCGGGATGGTGGCGCAGGATCAGCGACATGAATTTGCTGATACGGATCTCTTTCTCGTTCTTCATGGGTTCCTCACTTCGCGGATGCCGCGGGTTTCCTCCACTGTCAGTTTACATCTTTTTTACGGCCAGGCAGTAACTGACTCCTTGCGGAGCATGCATTTCATGAGATGGCTGCGCCTGATTGTATGCATGAAAGAAGGCCTGATCCGCTTCTTCCGCGTTGAGATGCTCATAGATCAGAAAACCGGTATCGGCAAGCATCTTTTCCATTTCTTCATATGTGTATCTTACCTTCATGGATTCGTTAGCCGCAGCGGCAAGTTCCCGGTTCTTCTGACTTTCTTTCCCTTCCTCGATCAGCGGATAATCAAAGCAGATGGCGGATCCTTCCGGACAGATGGATGACGCTGTGTGAAGCAGATGCCGGAATTCCTCTTTGGACAGATAGTAAACCAGTCCCAGCATGGTTCCGAAGGACTGCTCCTGTACGTCAAACCCGGACCGGACCAGTTTTTCTCTCCAGTCAGGATCCCTGAGATCGCAGCCGATATAATCCGTGCGGCAGACCGGCTTCAGACCGTTTTCTTTCAGCCGTTTCCGTTTATCGGCAATCATTTCCGGACGGTCGAGTTCAAATACCTTCAGCTGCCTGTTCTCAGTGCGCAGCGCGAAAGTGTCAAAGCCGCAGGCATACTGAATGATCTGCCGGCAGCCACTCAGCACGGCACTGTGCAGGGCCCGCTCACAGAAAGCACTTCTCGCCAGTACGGACGGTGCGATCTGATGTTCCACGATCCACTGCAGTGCTTCCTCCTTGGTTCCCTGAAAGCCGGGGCAGAAATAAGAGATACCCTGCGTCATGTGATGGGATACCGTTTCATACTCCTCTTCACTCAGGAACTTTCCGGCATACGGATCAGCGAATACATGGATGGTATTGTTCCGGTAATGATAAGCTCTTGCGAAGGTACTGATGAGGGCTGTCAGATTTGTCATTTTCATATCCTCCCTGTAATCGACGAATACTTCATACATGCATCCGCAGCCAATTGCCAGTCTGGAAAAATGACCCATTTTGTGGTAATATAAGACCATCGAAGGAGAGATTTTTCTCCTCTTTTTTTATCCGCCGGGCCATTCCTCAGCCATTCACCGCTTTTCTCCTTTTGACCAGTATGACGCAAAAAAAGCCTTCGTTTTTTCCGAAGGCTTTCACATTCAGGCAGCGGATCCTGATCACATCATCTCCCAGAATCTTAATTTATCGACATCATTACGGACCGCATGAACATATACATCCTGTTCGAACTGTTCGATTTCCGGAATGATATCCGGGGCAGTCTCTTTCATCGTACGGATGAATCCGTTCAGCATGTCAAACGTTTCTTCAATTTCGACAGTATATTGTGTTTTGAATTCATTCATGAACGATCTGTAATGATCTGCATCCTTTGTCTTTTCATATGATGCGACGGACTGGTCCCAGAGCGAACGGATGGCTCTTCTCTTCTTTTCAATACTATCATCTGCTCTTTCTTTTCTGGATTCTTTGTATCGCTCTTCAGATTGACGAAGATGTGTGCGGCTGTCAGCATCTGACAGTATCTTCTGCATCTCATTTTTCTTGATCTGTACTTCGCCTTCCGGATCCTCATGACCAAGATATCTGAATACGGATTCATAAGTCTTACAGCAATGTTCCCAATGTTCGAGCATCTCAGACCGAAAACTGACCTGATGATTCTTAAGCAGTGGTTGATCTAGAGTTCTCCTGAGCCATTCTTCAGCTTCCGCAAGCACAGAGACAGATGCTTCATAATCCTCCCGGGCTGCCAGAACGTCAGCTTTCAGAAGAAGCAGCCATATCTGGCGGAAGGACTTTTCATTATTTGAAAGCAGACTGTCTGCAGTTTTCATATGCTTTTCCGCCTGGGCAATATCACCTGTTTCCAAGTATGCTCTTCCGAAGTAGCATTCATATTCTCCCATGACATGGTCCATGTATTCCTGCTTTACTGCAGTTAAAGATTCCATCAGTTTCAGCAGATCGCTTCTGTATGAAAGGACTTCCTGTGGTCTGTCCGACCTGAGCAGTATGTTAATGCAGCAAATAATGATATTCGCACCCTGTTTGACATTGACACTGTCTTCTCTGTACTGCAATGCCTTTGCCGAATACGAGCAGGCCTCTTTCACATACCGGCAGGCATTCTTTTTGTCACCTTTCCCGATGGATACCATTCCCATGCAATAATAAATGTCACGCAGGTCCTCAATGATTACATATTCCGGGTATCCGCCGTCATCAAAACTGTCTGACTGATACAGTTCGAGAAGTTCTGAACAGATATCCAAGGCAGTGTCCCAATATCGTGCATCAAAATGCAGTTCCGCCCGGCTGCGGCAGTACAGTAACAGTTTGTATCCGTACAGCGCATCACTAAGCCCCCGGTACCCGGAATGCTTGAGATCCCTGAGCAGCTGTATGGCTTCTTCCCACAATTCCTGGGATTCTTTGCTTGTTGAATCAAGGCTGTAGATTGATTCAGCCAGGCTGATCAGAGCATTAATATAATCCATTTTCGATAAAGATGTCCGTTCTCTCTCATACAATCTGAGCCAGATGAGCCTGTTTTCATGCAAAAGCTTTATTCTTTCTGAAGAATGCTTCGGATAATTGCTGGCAAAGCTTTCCAGAATGCTTCCCCAGTTTGCCAGGATATTATCAGTCGGATACTTGTGCGCGATCTGCCGGCTGCTTTCAACTATGCTTTCTGACATTTCGTTTTTCTTTTCTCTGTCATTCCTGTACCGGCTGCTGATCAGCTGCAGTTCAGCGTGTCTGAGATAAATTAGCGAATCATAAAATCTTTCTTCCGTGATATCAGCACGATACTGATCCAGTTCCTTCTCGATTTCTTTCAGGCTCTGATATAAATACTCAAAAGCGGAAGTCTCTTTTTTTCTGTACGCTATACGCCAGCAGCGGAAACTCATCAGTCTGATCAACGCTCTTCGCCAGTATCTGTCATGCCGGGCGCCAAACAGAGACAGTGCTTCTTCATACAGCCGGCAGCATTTTTCGATCGCATCCGGAACAAGATTTTCTTTTCCATACTGCTGAGAGTACATCCGTGCCTCTGTATCTCTCGCGGACGCATTTTCATATGCTCTTTCAGCATCCGGAAGCAGCGGCAGGATCTGATCGATCTGTTTAATCATTTCCAGAACTTCGGCATAGTCTTTTTCTTCCAGTGAAATATCTGCCAAAATACTGCAGATTTCCGCTTTCAGAAAATCACCTGTTTCCGGATCATTCCGAAGGATATGAAGAATGCGCCGGTAGGAATGATCCACAGGATCCGAATAACTGTAAGGGCCGAAATCCTGTATCCAGAATCTGACCATTTCCTCACTGCTGCCCTTTTCCGTCAGCTGACAGAAGTAATCCCCATATGACGCATCATCCTTCATCAGGCCGGCAATGCATTCACACAGAAGATCACTGTCCTCCGTACCGGCAAGTTCCTTCAGCACCTTGCCGCCTTCCGGCAGTTTCTGTTTGAAAATGTAATAATATCCTTCCTTTTTACGGAAAGACGGATCACTCAGGGCATAAGCGGCAAGCAGTTCATCGACAGCACTGTCGGAAATATCCGCCAGGACGGATTCTTTGTATAACCGATGGCTGAAGTTCCATTTGCCGTCCTCCTGCACACTGAACGCGTCAAACAGGTAGGAAACGATACGCTGAAAGCGGATCTGGGAAAAGTCTTTCTGATCCGCTCTGAGAATGTTCTCCAGTTCTTTCTCAGTAAGTCCTTTCAGTGAGGAAGCAATCAGCTTCAGTAATATGGTGAATTCTTTTTCATCGAATTTCCGCTGTATGGCCTGCAGCAGGAAGCGCACCATTTCCCGTTTGTCATCCGGCATCTTTGAAAGCAGCTGTTCCATATACCGGTGAATGCCTTCCATGCCCTCTCCCATGTTCTCCGCTTCGGCAAATTCCGCGCTGTCCATCATGAAGAATCGCTGCAGCATGATCGAAAGATAAAGCGGATTGCGTGATTCTGCTTTATCAAGAATTCCGTTAACGATCTCGTCGTCGAGCCGTTTGCCTCTTTTTCCGGCAGTTCTCGCAATGATTTCCCTGGTCTGATGACCGCTGAGCGGCGAAAGACAGATCTGTCTCAGGCCGAGCTGGGTTTTACTGACAATACTGTCAAGCGGAAACTCGGGAACGGAAGAAACGACATAGAGCAGTCTGGGACAGAGTGTGAACAGGTCGAAATACAGTTCCCTGTTCCTGTCAAATAACTGATCAAGACCGTCAATAATACAATAGATCTTCTGACGGTCGATCTTATCACTGAGGTACTTCAGTTTTTCATTCAGCGATGCCGGCAGTTCTTCTCTGACCTTCAGAACTTCCTGCAGCTTTGCGACGGTCATTTTCTTCAGCGTATCGACATTCCCGCATCCCGGGGCTCCGCAGTAATACAGAATGACATGCCTTTGCGCGTCGGTGAGGTCTTTTGCGACGGCACTCATCAGAGCGGATTTTCCCGAGCCGGCTTCACCGGTAAGATGGATAATCGTCTTCTGCCAGTCATGGCTGCCAAAGCGCAGTCCTTCTTTGATCAGCCGCATCAGAATTTCAAATTCCTCTTTCGCTCTTGGAATATATGAGGAAAGATAGTATTCCCGCATTGAATCGGTGACTGCCTGGATCTTTTCCGTCTCAGTCGCAGGTTTACGGTCACCATATTCCTTCCGGATCATCTCCAGCAGGACGTTCTGCACATTCTGGGCAAACGTTTCGAGACCGGCCAGCCGGCCGTTTTCACTGTCCCAGGT
Source organism: Solobacterium sp. (assembly GCA_017404505.1). Taxonomy (GTDB): domain Bacteria; phylum Bacillota_I; class Bacilli_A; order Erysipelotrichales; family Erysipelotrichaceae; genus Bulleidia. The sequence continues at coordinate 165,763 of JAFRCE010000018.1, forward strand.
GACGGTGTAATCAAGAATGACAGCGTTCTCCAGCTGCCGGATTTCCTTTTTCAGACGATCCAGTTTCGTCCGGTGCACTTCACTTTCCGCTTCATACAGCTTACGCATGTCTTCCGGCAGGTTTTCGATAAAGGAACTCTCGCGGAAACAGAATACACACCGGTCCAGATTATGCGCGTCCCGCAATGCCGCGTAATCGATTTCGAGATTCGTAATGCTGGAGCCTTCCCTGTAAAGATCCGTGATCCGTGTGTCGTTCGTCTCATTCACAATATGATAATCGGGAATCCATCCGTAACGCTCACCCAGAAGCACCACGGTAAAAGGACGGCACCGGTCAATGGCGTCGATACATACTTTCAGAACCTCTTTCCCGCTTTCTTCCTCGCTCATGTTGAGCGTGTTCACGCCCCAGCGCAGATCCAGCTCCTGAATCGTTTCCCCGGTGCTCATCAGTTCCCTGTTCAGCGAAGGAAAAACAATTTCATGAAGACAGTCGCGCTCGGCCTGCATATCTTTGAACGTTGACGATATAAATACGGATTTCATAAGCACCCTCTTATTGATTTCTATTATAAAAGAAACCAGCGGTCTGCTGGTTCAGGAACGTTATTCAGCTGTTTTTTCTTTGTGTTCGCGGATGTCATAGACATGCAGCACCTGCTTGTAGATGCAGATCTGCTTATCGGTGATACTGCGGTTGAGATGATGGTGGCCGAAGAACCACAGGTTATAACTGACGGTATCCTGGATCTTCTGCAGGTAATCTGTCATGCGGTCGCGGTCTTCGACGCCGATCAGTTTGCAGGTATCGTTGCTGCAGCAATGCGTTATGATCAGATCCACTTCGTTATTGACCGCTGCGAGGTTCTGCAGGCCGCGCTGATAGACAGCCATGTCCTGCTCGATTTCCTCTTTCCACCAGGAGACCTGATTGATGCGGAAATAGCGTTTGCCTTCCTTCACCCACGCCTTGGCGGTTTCCTTCCAGTTGGCATCCTGACCGTCAAGGTTGACGATGCCGTCCAGGGTGTCGTGTGAGGAAGCGCCGCCGAACGCGAATGTCTTGATGCCGTGGATGTTATAGACATAGCCGCGCTTGAGATGCAGGACGCTGTCTCTTGCCACGCCGACCGGAGCACCGCACCACATCTTCGTGGGCAACGCTTCCAGGCGCGGAAAGCATTCGTGATTGCCGTCGATAAAGACCGTTGTAAAAGGCTTCTCATTCAGCCAGTCCAGCCAGAACTTCTCTTCCTTGTTCTCCCCTTTATAGTCCCAGATCAGGCCGAAATCACCGCAGATAATGACGACGTCGTCTTTGGTCATTTCACTCTGCTCGGGAAAATGGACGGAATTCAGCCGGCTGACATCGCCATGGGTATCACCTGTGATCCAGATCGAGGGCATACGTTACTCCTTCTAAAACATCGTAAACAGTATATAAAGCCAATGAGCAGCCATGCCGGCGCAGATGCCGCCAATGGTATGGCTTAAGATTGCTTTGCCAATCAGTTCCTTGCAGTGCAGGGAATCCATCATCGAGGCATGGGTGGAGAGATAGCCGCTCCAGCACATGCACATGGCCGTGAATACGGCGATATCACTGGCATTGACCAGTCCCTTGGCTGCCAGATTCGCGGTAATACTCAGGGAAGCACCGGCCGCACCTAACGCGGTGACCGGCACACCGATCGCTTCCGGTGAGGAAAAGCCGAACAGCGGCCTTAACAGAAACCCGGCTCTTGCGGCCAGTTCCGGCAGCAGCCGGATGCCTTCATATGCCGCACCGGTATAGGTGCCGTTTTCCGAAGGTCCGTTGATCAGCATCAGCACGATCGTGCAGATGACGAGAACCCCGGGAATGATACTGATGCCCATCTTCACACCGTTGTGGCCGCCGTCCAGAATGGCCGCCATCATACGGCTGCCGATACCGCCGTCGCGGATCGGCCGCATGCCATGCGGCGTGATCTCGTGATGGACGTCCTCGACTTCCATTTCCTCTTCTTCACCGAAGAATTTCTTTGTGAACACCAGCATGACGCGGGTACTGATGATACTGCCGATCACAGCGCCCAGCAGGCCGAACAGCACCGGTATGGCCATCGACTCATGCATGACGGGTGACAGTGAATACATATAGGTGCAGACGATCAGACCCATGCCGAACGAAGTGCCAAGATTGGTCAGTGCCGGAAACTGGTACTTCTTGAAATATTTACGGAAACGCCGGTCTTCCGACAATGCCAGAATAGCCGGGTTGTCAGAAAGAAAAGTCGTGACGACACCCAGCGAGGCAACGCCCGGCAGTCCGTAGACCGGTTTCATCAATGGCTGCAAAATGTGATGAGCCAGCGAGACAAAGCCGAATTCGGAAAGCAGTCCGGAAACTGCGCCCATAATGACACAGATGGCGGTGATATAAAGCACCGTGTCGATCAGCAGCCGGTAGGCGGTGTTCATGATCGTGTTCAGGGTGTTTGCCAGTCCCATCTGAAAAGCGAATAAAGCGAAAAAGCCTATGAAGATAACGGGAAAGAGAAATGTTTCCAATCCCAGTTCTTTCGTATAAGACGGCTGTTTATGATTCGGCTGTGTCACAGTGATCCTCCGGGCATGATGTGTATAATAATGCCAGTTAACAATACCAATTATACACCTGCCCCGCTGTTTCAATCTCTTCCTTTTTGTCAGGCGGTGATTATAATAAAAAGGACAAAAAAGGAGTTAACCGACATGAAACATACGAATATGAAACACATGATGCTCAGTTCTGTTCTGATCGCGTCTTTCACTCTGGCAGCCTGCTCGGCCGATAAAGGCGGCGGTGCCGCTCCGGTGGAACAGCAGAAGCCGGCCAGTTCGGAAACGACGACGGAAACCACGACAGTGACAAATCCGACCGGCACGGACATGATCAGCGAACAGGATGCCAAGGCCATTGCCCTCAAGGACGCCGGCCTTAAGGAAGAGGAAGTCGTCTTCATCAAGTTCCATCTTGACCGGGAACATGGCCGCACCGAATATGAAATCGAATTCGTCAAAGACAACAAGGAATATGACTACGACATCGATGCCCTGACCGGGGAAATCACTTCCCGTGACTATGAGATCGATGACAGAGCCACCCTGGAATCCGTCATGCAGCAGAATAACGGAACAGCCATCAGCCAGCAGGAAGCTCTTGCCCTCGCTCTCAGGGATGCCGGACTGAGCGAAGCGGAAGTTCAGTATCCGCACGTCGAACTTGATTATGATGACGGCCGGCAGGTCTATGAAGTCAAGTTCTATCAGGGACAGATGGAATACAGCTACGACATCGACGCCGCCAACGGCCAGATCCTTTCCTACGAAAAGGAAATCGACGACTGATCAAACCAACTGAAAACAAGCCTTATTCATTCAAAGGCTTGTTTTTTTTCAGATCTTTTTTATGAATCCTCGTCAGACTTACCGGAACAGTGTGCAGATTGCGGCCAGGATCAGCGATACCGGAACGGAAAGAATGATATGTGTCAGATGTTCCTTCCGGTTATAACCGAACAGATGCGGTCCCAGCACTTCCTTCACTTCCGGATAGAAATGCGGAAAGAAACCGGAATTGCAGAGCAGGATCCAGTCAAAGACGATGATGTCAAACGCCTTCAGTCCCCACAGCATGATCAAAAGACGGACAAAGATCTGCAGGAAACTGTAACCGTTCCGGATTCCGTCGTAACAGGTGTATACAGGCGCTCCTACAAGCATGCCAACCGATACTGCGGCAAGTACCCATCCCAGCGCGTGAGCGCCCTTGAAACGCTCGCTGTGATCCGTGACGGCGTTCTGTACTTCGAGAGGTGCGGAAGTGAAGAAACGCTTGTCCTGGATCAGGCCGACGCCGCTGTACAGCATGAGAAACAGACCGGCCATCATGATCAGGCTCAGTAACAGTGTCATTCCCATATCCTTCACTCTTTCCTGATCAGAAAGTCACACTTCTCGCCGTTTTTACCGAGTGTCTGCGTCCGCTGGAATTTCAGACCGGGCAGATGGCCGTAGGTTCTTTCGTCATTGTCACAGTAGATCTTCGTCAGTTCAAAGCAGCCCAGCTCACCAAACCACTTACAGTACGGACAGGCGAGAATATCCATCCGCATCTCCCCTTTTTTCTTCGGATAGAAGACATTGCGGAAGCCGCGGGAAGGTCCGAACATGTTTCTGGAAACCGGACCCCAGGCCCAAAGAAACAGGCTGCGGAAGCCGGGAAAGTGAATCATATTTGCCAGCTGGCGGCCGACGTCTTCCGTCATCTGTGAAATAGTGCTCTCGATGATGTCATACGCTTGTGACGCGCCGATTTCATCTTTCAGTGTCAGATAAATGGCCGCAGTCGGGAAAATATAGTTGTATGGATGCAGGCGTTCCTTCTCGGGAATATCCGGATAGGTTTCCAGGATCTTCCGCAGTCTTTCCTCCGCCTTCTTCCACAGTCTGTCACTCTGCTCCTTCGGGAGTCTTGCGTCCATCGTCTTTTTGATGAATTTCTTTGCATTCAGCATTTTTGCGGCATCAGGCATATTCATATTCCTCACCTCGGGAATTTCTCTGTTAGTCCATGCTAACTATTACATATCATAACACTTCTTCCGTTGAGATACAAAAGGTTCCCTGCCCGGCAGGAAACCTTACTGTTATTTACTATTCGAGGATCTTCAGCTGCTCAGTCACGATGCTTTTCCTGATAGCCGGCCACGATGCCCCGGACGATGCCGTCGGGATCGTCATAGTCGATGGTGATCGTTTTGCCGTTTTTCATCCGGAAGACCAGCTGCTTTTTCACCAGCTGCACTTCCCGGATGTTTTTGTATTCCAGGTGTTTCGCGTAGTCATAGGTCGTATCGAACGCCTTATGCAATATAAAGATACTGGCGGGTACTGTCTTGAACAATGATTTCTTCGTGGTGTCCAGCCAGGCAATGACTTCTTTCAGGCCCAGTCCCATGCCGGCGTTCTGTATCGCCTGCTTCACCGTGTCCGGATCGTCCTGCACAAAGACCAGTCTGTTTTTGCCGGGCAGTGCGTTTGCCACGTCAGCGACAGACTGATCGGCTGCCTGCAGAGTTTGCAGCAGACTGCTGTAGAAACCGGCTTTGCTGCCGCTTTTCTTCGCATTCTCGCGAAGACGGTCATAAACATTCTTCTTCATGCCGGCAGCTTCAAACAGCATTTTGTAAAGTTTCTGCACCGGTTCTTTCAGTTCACTGTACGCATTCTGCCGCCATGCCGGTTCGATCTCATCCAGCACCTGGCGGATCAGCGTCTCCGCTTTTTCGTTCTGGCCGTCAAGAAGATACGCTCTGGCTGTCAGTTCTGATGTTTCATAGCGAAGCCGGTAATTGACAGCTGTCTGTTTCTGCTTCAGGGCAACGACGTCTTCATTCGTCCATGCACGGATACGGTCATTGAACAGTTCCCATGTTTCCTGATCGATGCGGAACATCGCCGGCAGATTGTTGATGTATATAAACTCCTTGATCTGGGAAAATTCACGCAGAAAAGAGGACAGTCCGTATTTCCTGTATCCCGTCCGGCATACCGCGAAAGAATCAAGCAGACGCCTGGTCACGTCCAGTCTTTCTTCCGGGGATAAAGAATCACAGGACACCATTTTCAGCTGGGCGTAATCGTTATACACACGCGCTTTCCATTCCATGAACTGGCTGTCATCCCCGGTGTCAAGGCTGTCGTAAATTTTCGCCGCTTTTTCCGCATACCGGAAGGCTTCCTGTTTATCCTGAGCCGATCTGCCTCTGAGCAGACTGTACATATTCATGTAACTGCCGGCGAGAAGCAGATGGTTATATGCGCTCGGATTTCTGTCATACATTTTCTGCCGCAGGCCGAGATCCTTTTTATACATTTCTTCCCACTTTATTGGATCGTCCATGCGCAAATATACTTCACCCATACTGCCGTAATAGTTGGAATACAGTGTATTGTTCTTTTCAATCAGGTAATCGCAGAACGCCTGTTCTTCCAGCAGTCTGTCACATTCCTCCGCCAGCTTCAGCGCTTCGGAAAGGATTTTTTTATCCTTGTCGTTCTTCAGTGACCAGATCGCCTGGTAATAGGCATTAAACAGGATCTCACGGTCCTTGAAATCCGCCTGGTTTATTTTTTCGCGGCAGTAATCCAGACGGATCTTTGTATACTTCCGTTTTAAAGGAATACTGTGAGGTGTATAGCGGACCGCCTGATCGCACAGCTTCATGATATAAGCCCGCTGATGGGTCTGCGGCAGGCTGTCGAACTTCACCTGCAAAAGATCATATGTCTTTTCCAGGATGTCACAGACGAGTTCTGACTGCTCTCTGTTTTCTTCAAAATGCATCGGCAGGTAATACAGAACAAAATTAAGACAGGCATATTTATAAGAATCGTTTTCCTGCGTATAACGGATCAGGCCGCTGACGGCTTCGGTCCCCTCGCGGATGATCTGATAATGGAAATTCTCCGCCACAGAACGGTATAACGGATAGTCTCTGACTTTATCGCATTCCTCTAAAAACGCCGCGAGGTCTTCGTACTTCCGTGCTTTGAGAAGATGCCAGGCATATTCGGAACGCTTCAGCGGATCTTCCAGACTCAGTGTTTTCAGATAAGCGCAGATTTCGTTGTTATACAGAGCGAAGTCGGTATTCTGCAGAATGCCTTCCCGCAGCGATTTATGCATGAAGTCATAGCGGCCGTCGGTCCGGACAATAAAATCGGTATTCAGGTAATTGATATAATGCGCGAAATCCAGCGTGCTCCAGTTTCCTTTGCACAGACGGATCAGATCCGTGACCCGCAGGCCGAATCTGCTGACTGCGAGATACTTCCTCACCTTTTCACAGAACAGCTGATTGATGCGCTTTCCAACTTCTTCAAAGACATATTCCGACAGGGATGGCAGATCGGCAGGCATTTCATTGATGAGTGTGATCTGCCTGTCAGCTATGGCAGCATTCGGCTCCAGCGATGAGCTGTTGATCACGTCAAAGTCCGTGACGTCCATGATGCACAGGCGCTGCACCATCAGGGAAATGGAAAGCGGCAGAACGGCGGAAGAATTGTGCAGTATGCCCTGTTTGACCGAACCGTGCAGTTCTTTCCGGATATGATCCAGATATCCGTCAATGACTCTTAACTGATCCTGTTCGCTCATGTCTTCCAGGACCAGAGATGACAGATAATCGGTTTTGATGTCCTTTGTACAGGTAATGAAGAACTTCACGTTAGCCGGTATCCGCTTCGGAATAAAGATCATCCTGGACCGGTTCTCATCCGGAAACAGCTGGTCGACCGCGTCGATCAGCACATAGACATTCCCATCCGCCGGTACCTTTCCAAGAACGTCTCTGTATTTCTGCAGCAGTTCAGAGACAGGCATACTTCCTGCCAGATCTGACTTTTCTCTGGCAAGCAGACAGAGATCAGCAATGATCATTTCCGTAATGTGATAGGCGTCGGTCGCCTCCGGCGTCAGACCGCAGGCAATCGGCAGTACATGATGCCCTTCCTTTTTCAGGGCCATGGCCAGGTAGGAAAGCAGCGTGCTCTTGCCGCTGCCCGAATCACCGGCACAGATCACGACCTGCCGGTCCGTGTTCTTCAGAATGGCCAGGCACTCCTCAGCATCTTTCTGCCGGGCGCTGAACAGATTCTCCTTTTCCTGCACATAATCCCAATGGGCCCGCAGCAGACGCTCAAAAGGACTCATCTGATCGTAGGCCTGCCAGTCTTTCGCCATGACAGCTTTCAGATGTTCCGTAACCTGCAGTGCAAAGGAGCGGATATCTTCCGCACAGGGCACACCGTCTTTCATATGCACGGTATATTCATGCACAGTGGTATTGCCCAGTGCCAGGATACGGCTCTTCAGTTCCTGCAGTTTCTCCTGATGATATGCATCTTCACAGTCATAGATACCGGGAATGTTATCATCCACTATGTTCCGGATATACACCAGGGTCGGCTGTTTCAGATGGCAGACTCCATATTCAATTTCCAGTGCGGTGACACTCTTTTCCAGGTCCTCCAGATACAGACGGTGCGCTTTCGCGGCATTGGCGACGGTTTCTTTGTCAGGGATCCAGCCATAACGGTAGCCGGTCAGGATAAGAAAAGGCGGCTGGCATCTGTCGATCTGGTTAAAACAGACGTCAAGCACCTTTAAAGAACTGGCTTCTTCACTCATGTCGGAGGTATTGATTCCCCATCTTAGATCACAGAAGTCAATTTCATCGCCGTGTTTACGGGCTTCTTCATTGATCTTCGGCGCGCAGATATCCCTTAAGGCATCTCTTTCCGCCTGCATATCCTTGAATGTACTGGAAACAAATATCGTTCTCATTCCGATCCCCTTCTAAGTGATTCCGGCATTCAGCTGATTCTTTATACCGTCAGCTCAATGCCTGTCTATGGATGGTTCCGTTCATCCTGTTTCTTTTCATATAAAACGTCCGGTAATACTGGCGGGATCGTTCCGGATGTCTTCCGGGGTTCCGCAGGCAACGATCCTTCCGCCGTCTTCTCCGCCTTCCGGTCCCATGTCAACGATATAGTCGGCACGGCGGATCAGGCAGGTGTCATGTTCGATGACAATGACCGTGGCGCCATGGCTGATCAGAGCCTGGAATACGGCCATCAGTGTTTCCACGTCTTTCGGATGCAGACCGATCGTCGGCTCGTCAAAGACAAAGACGGAATCATCCTGCATCCGGCCCATTTCACTGGCCAGTTTCAGACGCTGCGCTTCGCCGCCGGAAAGACCGGGTGTTTCTTCTCCCAGAGTCAGATAGCCAAGTCCGAGGTCTTTCAGGATCTCCAGTTTCGGCCGGACTGTCTTCATGTCCCGACAGAATTCGAGAGCTGTATTGACATCCATTTCCATGACTTCCGGAAGGGACTTTTTCTCGCCCGCCTTATTTGTCACACGGATCTTCTTGGCCTGTTTGCCATAGCGGCTGCCGCGGCATTGCGGACAGGGAATATCCACATCCGGCAGAAACTGCACATCCAGGGAAATCTGGCCGGTGCCGTCACATACCGGACATCTTAACGAACCGGTATTATAGGAGAAATCACCGGCTTTGTATCCCTTTTCCTTCGCCTCTTTCGTGCGGCCGTAGATCTTGCGCAGTTCATCGTGGACATTGGCATAGGTGGCCACGGTGGAGCGGACATTGATGCCGATCGGCACGGCGTCGATCAGTTTGACATGGCGGATACCCTCCGCCTGCATAACTTTCACATGATCCGGCATTTTCCCGCCGTTGCATACGGCTTCCAGTGCCGGTACAAGACTTTCCAGGATCATCGTCGTCTTGCCGGAGCCTGACATGCCGGTAACGACAGTCAGTCTGTTTTTCGGTATGTCCACGGACAATGGCTTTACGGTATGGATCTGTTCTGTCTCCATATGGATCCTGCCATGGGAAAACAGTTCTTCTTTGTCCATGGCTCTGTATTCGTTTTTCCTGTCTTCCAGATACGGTCCGATCATCGATTTGCTGTTGTGCCGGATATCCTCGAGGGTTCCTTCCGCAATGACTCTTCCGCCGTCGGCGCCGGCTTTGGGTCCCAGTTCGATCAGCCAACCGGATTCCTTCAGGATCTGGATGTCATGATCGACCAGCAGAACCGAGTTGCCGTCTTTGACAAGATCATGCATGACACCGTTCAGACCGACGATATTGGCCGGATGAAGACCGATGGAAGGCTCGTCCAGGACATAAAGAACACCGGTTGTCCGGTTGCGCACCGCCCTTGCCATCTGCATTCTCTGCCGTTCGCCGGTCGACAGCGTGGAACCGGCTCTGTCCAGCGTCAGATAGCCAAGGCCAAGATCCATCAGCCGTTTCGCTGTTTCGAGATAAGATTCGCAGATATTCGCCGCCATGGCTTTCATATCCTCAGGCATGGAAGACGGCACCTGCTTGACCCATTCCACCGATTCCTTCAGCGTCATCATACAGGCCTGATCCAGGGAGATGCCCATCAGTTTCGGTGCCCTTGCGGCTTCAGAAAGCCGGGTGCCATGGCATTCGGGACATTCCTCTTCTTTCAGGAACTTCTCCACCCGCTTCATGCCCTTTTCATCCTTAACCTTGTTCAGGGCATTCAGAACCGTGGCAGTCGCACTGTAATAGGTAAAGTCCATTTCCGCGAACGTCGCGCTGTCCTTGTTTTTCGGACGGTAGAGAATATGTCTTTTCTCCATCGGTCCGTCATAGACGATATGCTTTTCTTCTTCGCTCAGTTCCCTGAACGGAACATCCGTGCGCACGCCCATTTCCCGGCATACGTCCGTCATTAAAGACCACATCAGGGAATTCCATGGCGCGACCGCTCCTTCATCGATCGTCAGATTCTCATCCGGCACCAGACTGGCACGGTCAACTGTCCGCACGGTTCCCGTACCCCCGCAGCATGGACAGGCGCCCTGCGAATTGAAGGCCAGTTCCTCGGCACCCGGACCGTAGAAATGTTCACCGCATTCCGGACAGACCATTTCCTGCATCGCGGCAACGGCTGTGCTTGGCGGCACATAATGGCCGTTGGGACAGCGGTGGCTGGCCAGCCGGGAAAACATCAGACGCAGACTGTTCAGCAGTTCCGTGCCTGTACCGAAGGTGGAACGGATACCCGGCACAGCAGGTCTCTGATGCAGCGCCAGAGAAGCAGGCACATAAAGCACCTCATCCACATCCGCTCTTGCGGCCTGGGTCATGCGTCTTCTTGTATAAGTCGAAAGAGATTCCAGATATCTTCGGGAACCTTCCGCATACAGCACGCCCAGAGCAAGAGAAGACTTGCCGGAGCCGGAAACACCGGCAATACCGACGATCTCATTCAGCGGTATGTCAACATCGATATTTTTCAGATTATGTACCCTTGCGCCCCGCACAAGTATCTTCTTCGGTTTCTCGTCCATATATGATTCCTCTTGTAATGATAAGACTGCATGAATCATGCAGTCTTATTGACGTCATACATATTTTACAGTGCCTGTTTCACCAGTTCAATGATCGTCACATCAGCAGGCAGCCAGGCTACAGAATCCAGTTCCGCCCTGCTCAGCCATCTGGCGGCCTCATGTTCCAGAAGAACAGGTTTTCCTTCAATGATCCTCGCCCAGTAGCATTTCATGGAAAGATGGAACTTCGGATAGTCATGTTCGATCGTCGTCAGATACTCTCCCACTTCGATCTCCGTTTCCAGTTCTTCCTCAATTTCCCGCTTCAGTGCTTCCTGGGGTGTTTCCCCTTCTTCCACTTTGCCACCGGGGAACTCCCAGCCGTCTTTAAACTCGCCATATCCTCGCTGGGTAGCAAATATCTTATTGCCATCACGGATAATAGCGGCTACTACATTAACTGTTTTCATAAAATGTCTCGTTTCTATATCCAAAGCACATCATAGTCTTTCAAAAGCTCAGATGTTTTTGTTTTTTCATCACAGAAACCCAGCATATAACCTCCGCCGCCTGCCCCTAATAATTTCACGGCGAAACGGAAGTCATGATCCATTTCAAATAATGGAATAAAGGAATCCGGTATCATCGGCCGGAAGAAACGCAGCTGAGCCTTGCTCAACTGTTTTACTGAAACAAAGAACGCATCCATGTTTCCTTCCGTCAGTGTATCCATGCATGAAACAACATACGGAAGATATTCTGACTGAAATGCCTGCAAAAAGGAAGCATCTTCCCTCTGTTTCTTAAAGTATTCCACCAATGGCTTTGTATTTTTGGCGATCTTTGTATCGATCAGACAAATATGGATGTCTTTACATATAAACTCATCGGGAAGTATCACGATTTTATCCGCACTGATACGAAATGGTTTCCCAGTATAGCAGGCAATCGGATCAATACCGGAACTTGAGCCATGGTAAAAACTCTCCATCCTGGCAAACAGTCCTTTCAGTTCCAGAAAATCATCCGACTTTTCTTTCGCATAACGGTCATAGACAGCTGCCACAACAGTACCGGAACTTCCCAGTCCATAACCCATCGGCACATTGGACGCCAGCGCCAGACCGTTGGCAAGATCCCTGGCAAAAGAATCTGTATCAATTGCTTTCTTCAATGACTCTTCCTGATCCAGATACTGACAGAACCGGGATAATTCTCTGTTGGAATACAAGAGTTTCTCATCCTGTCCTGTATCATCAAATACCCATTCAGCAGAAAACATCTGCAATGGGATTACCAATGCAGATGAATCAAAAATCATTGAATACTCACCAAAGAGTAGTACTTTACTGCAATAGTTGGTTGTCATTCTATTTGTGATTCTCTTTAATAATAACGTCCTTACACTTCAATATGACCTTCAGGAATCTCAAAATCAAGGTAATACATAGATGGTACTTCTTTATCTAGTGCGATATCAAACAAAAGTGTTGGATACTCTTTACCATTTTCTTCTGTAAACGACACTCGCATATTCTGAAATTTACCTGTGCCAAAATAAGTAAACGGTAAAACCACACCATCCTCACGTTCAATTTTTCTTACAAATAAGAATACTCTTTTTGTATTAATCAACTTTTTACCTTCGGCATTATCAACAGTTGTATTATTCTTACTCTCCCACTGGAAAACGGATGGACTTATAAATTTATCCTTGTAATTTAACTTGCCAACTTCATCTTTTTTTAAGCCAATAAACACATATGTGTCCCCGATGTTATTTGGATCATAATATGTACCAATGATTCTTAGATCCATTGCCCCATCTTTTAGCATGATCATGGCTATTTGTTCTTTATAGTAATTACTATATAGCTTGTACTTACCTTCAAAGTCACCAAATTCAGCATCGTACCTGGTAAGACCGTATTCTACAGTATCCTTAAGGTATTCTATTAATTCAGGACTAGAGTTATTCATATCAACGGATGGATTCTCAAGAATATTATTCTTGATTAGATAACGATGAGCATATTCTAATATTCTTCTGTCAGATTCAGGATGCTCTTTCTGTAGCTCATGAATATTCACAGTTCCTTTGTTGATAAACTGCTCAAGAACTAAGTATTCTTCTGGCCTGACAAGTGGCAGCATATCCTCTAATTGATCTAGCAATTTAATCTCAGCTTTGTTGAAATATGGAATGCTCTTTTCACCAATCTTCATTAAGAATGAGTAATAAGATTTATTCTTGCCACCCATATTTGCTTTCATAAATCGAATCAAATCAGGTGAAATATCATAGTCTAAATAATCCATATGACTCGGATACGTTTCACACTGAATATAAGATTTAAAATTCTCATAATCCTTTTTCAAGAAATCACGTCTATTAAAATTCATATTATCAATGAAATATATGATTTCTTCTTTCGACAAATCATCAATATTGATTGTCACACCAGGTATACCTATAGAAGCAAAATCAGAACGAATCAATGCCTTCAAATATGCTTTTTCAGTATATGTTGTTCTGCCAAGGGATCCCAAAGCAAGAGCAATCTGAACAGAACGATCATAGTTATTACCAATAAAGTCTAATACTGTGACGTACTCTTTACCTGGATATTTGCGCAGTCCTCTTCCCAATTGCTGAATGAAAATTGTCTGTGATTCAGTGGGTCTCAAAAACAAAACCATGTTTACCTGAGGAATATCTATTCCTTCATTCAGAATATCCACGGCGCATATAATTTGTAATGGGTTCTGGTCATCCTGAAGATCCTTAAATGCCCGAATTCTCTGACCTAAATCATTAACTCCGGTTAGTGACACAGCACAGTATCCCATTTCATTAAACTCTTCAGCCATGAGCTTACAATGCTGAATATTTGTACAAAATGCTAGGCACTTGAGCTTTTCATTTATTGGTCGATGTATTTCAATCTGCTTCGTTATAAAGTCCACATTGTCTTGCTTAGCAATTTCCTTAGCAATTTTCATTCGATCTTGATCTTTATAATTAGCCAGCTTTGTTCGAATACCATAGTAATGGAATGGCACAACAAGATCATTCAATATGGCATCTCGTAAGCGTAACTCAAAAGGAATATTCTGATCAAACAATCCAAAAATATCCTTATTGTCCATTCGCTCGGGTGTTGCTGTTAGTCCTAACATGAACTCAGGATGGAAATACTGAAAGATTCTCTGTCCACTCTCAGCAACAATATGATGCACCTCATCATAAACAATATAGTCGAATTCATTCGGACTAAACTCTGATAAATGTCTTGATAGCATAGCTGTAGATGCAAATACAAAATCACAGTCAAGATCCTTCGACTGTCCTGTATATAACCCATATGTTCTTTCACTACCAAATACATTCATGAATGTGTTTCTTGCATCCCGCAAAATAACATCCCGATGTACAACATATAATAACCTGCGAGCCCCGTAATTTCTTGCATCGAAAGCCGCAAGATATGTTTTTCCAGAGCCTGTAGCACTCACAACAAGAGCTTTATTGACGCCCATATCCCTATAACGACGTATTTCTTTTAGTGCTTTTCTTTGCATGGAATTAGGATTGATTGTCATAACATTTGGACTGATATAATCCATATCCCATTTTTCTAATGCATAGTCTAAACGAATTCTGTATATCTCAATCAGTTCTTTTGTCAGATCAAGCGTTTGCTCCCACAAATCATTAAACTCTTTGTAAGCACTGTTGTATGTGTTGATTTCATCTTTTGATATTAATGCAATGTTCCATTCAATATTTTTAAGCAAAGCAAAACGTGTAATATTTGATGAGCCGATTAGTATTTCAACTTCATTATCATATTCGAACAGATAGCCTTTTGAATGGAATCCATTTTCGCCAAAGCATTCATAGTCAAGATGGCATTGGAAATTATGATACTGTTTTGTCCAATCTAAAAATGTATTCAAAGAAGGAACATCCGTAAAATTCTGATAAGTCGAAGTAATAATTCGTCCAGTAGCTCCTCTTTTGAGTGCTTCTTCTAATTCTCTCTGGATTAATACCAACCCTGCTTTTTTGATAAAACTAACTGAGAAACAAAAAGACTTGCATCTTTTCAGATTGCCTTTCAATCGTTCAATAAATGATAAATCAGTATAATTTGTCAAAAAGTAGTTTCTCATATGTACTCTTTTCTGCTATAGATTTTATAGATCAATTCTATCATAGTCAAAATATGTAAAAATCGATTTTATACTATGTCATCAGTATTCTATTCAGCATGTACATACAAAAAAACCACCATATACGTACCTGTTGCCAACATACTGATCATCCACTGCTTCATGCAAATATCCTTCGTTTTTATTCATATCACTTACAACTGATAAACATTCAGATATACAATGGAAATATAAAAAAAAAGACTATAATGTACTGCTCGTAATGAGAGAAGGAGGACTGAACAACATGGAAGAAAAAGTGATTATTGCCGACGAACAGACTGAAGATGCAGCCGGCGGCGCCGGAGCAACCGGATCTGTACCATGTCCCAGCTGTCATTCTACAAGAACATATGCATCAGGCGTCAAAATGGTTGGCGGCAGAAGTGTATTAGTATACCGTTGCAACAACTGTCATAAAATGTTTGACGAAAACCAGATTTTAACCTCGTCCCGTTAATCTTCAGATTATTTCAGGCAAACAGCAGTCCTGCATAATCCGATCATCATGCAGGTTTTTTTATTGTTCTTTCTGGCATGAAAAAACCGCCACCCGGGTGACGGTCATAGGATTCTTTCTGTATGTCTGTCTGCGGATTACTGTTTATCGGCATTCCACTTTTTCGCCCAGACATCCATGATATGCTTCTGTACGTCTCCTCGACACAGCATGACGATGGAATAAACACCCAGCATCGCGGCCAGCGCGAAGTCCATCCAGGAATCCCAGGTCACTGTTCTGAGCATGAGACCGTTCTCTGCTACGGTGTCAAAAGAGAATGCGATGATATCGTGAAGTGTGTGAACCGCGATATTCAGCCAGATGTTGCCGGTGGTCATATAGATCAGCGCGTCGGCAAGGCCGCTCGAGAATGCGTTGGCACTCTGCAATACGGTCTTCAGTACATCGGCACCGGATAAAACATTTGCCATATGGATAATACCGAAGACAGCAGCGGAAATTAAGGCTGCCGGTATATTTTTTTTCGGACTGTCCATCTTCCGCAAAAGAGTCGTAAGCATACCGCCGCGGAATATCGTTTCTTCGATGAAGCCGGCCGCAATGGCGGTAAACAGAAGCTGCAGTGAAATCAGTCTGAAGTTGACATCCGGCACGAAGAAGAAAGACAGGACAAATGAGATGGCCAGGTAAATCAGATACGGTATTGCGGATCGGAAGCCGATTGCCATGTCGCCACCCTTCAGATGACCTTCAAACGCCGGCCGGAACCAGAACTGATAGAACCGCAAGGCGGCCAGGGTGCCGATGATGGTGCCTGCCGGCCCGGTTTCCAATGGATAGTCCTTTATCACCATGCGGATCAGAACGTTGATGCCGATGGATACGAAGGAAGAGATCAGCCACAGTGCGACTGCGAACAGAAACGATGCGAGATAAGGATGCGCATCCGTGAATTTGTGTGTTCGGATCTTTTTGTTTCAGACATAGTAGTTACCCCTTTTTTGTTTAAAGCCATGCGGAGCAGGGCTTTGCTGAATATGGTAATTGCTCCGGCATACAGCCAGCTGAACTGTCAGAATCGTATCAGACTTCTGACTGTTTTATCATCAGCCTGATAAAACATTATTTTCTTTTTATGCCTGCTTTTGTCATGTGCCAATGCTCTTTTTATTTTTGCCGGACGGAAAAGCGGATACAATGGAACTGTAGTTATCTATTTTCTTTTGATAACGGAGGTACCTTTAATATGAAAATTCTCAAATTCATATTCAGTCGTTTCACCTTCATGATTTTAATGGTCATCCTTCAGCTGTTCATTCTGTTCGCGATTTCCCACTGGTTCTTCGGGGCAGCCGGATGGATCCAGGAAGTGCTGCAGGTACTCAGTGTTCTGATCATTCTTTACATCATCAAAAACAGCAAACACCTTTCCTCCGACATGCTGTGGATCGTGCTGATCATGATCGCGCCGATCCCCGGTGCCGCTTTGTATCTGTTCGTGATCGCCGAGATCTTCATCAGCAAGACCTTCCGGGCTCTGGTTGCTGAAACAAGTATGGCCCGCAAATATTACGAACAGGATCCCGCCGTGCTCCAGGAGATGGAAGAAAAGGCGCCGGCCGTCAAAGGTCAGTTCCGCTATATCTCAAAGAGTGCCGGTTTCCCCTTCTACCGGAATACCGGCTTTAACTACTATCCGCTGGGCGACGATGGCTATCCGGTCTTCCTGGAGGAAATGCGCAAAGCCGAGAAATTCATTTTCCTGGAATACTTCATCATCGAAGAAGGAACGATGTGGAACGGCATGCTTGATATCCTCGAGGCGAAAGCAAAGGAAGGCGTCGAAGTGCGTGTCATGTACGACGACCTCGGATCCTTCACCACCCTGAGCGGCAGTTACGCAAAACAGCTTGAGCAGAAAGGCATCAAGTGCATTCCCTTCAACCGTATCAATCCGATCATCGGTATTATCATGAACCACCGCGACCACCGCAAGCTGATGGTCATCGACGGCAAGACGGCCTTCTCCGGCGGTGTCAATCTGGCCGACGAATATATCAATGTTAAGAAGATCCACGGTCACTGGAAAGACAATATCATCCGTATTACCGGTGATGCCGTATGGTCCTACACCGTCATGTTCCTGACCCACTGGAACGCCCTGCGTCACGAAGATGACGACTACACGAAATATAAGACCGACGCGATCATTCCGGGTGCGGCCGACGGTTATATCGCGCCGTATGGCGAAACGCCGTTCAGTCATGAGATCACTGCCCAGAACATCTATATGGGCATCCTCAACCAGGCTTCTGATTACGTGTATATCATGACGCCGTATCTGATCATTGACACGGAATTCATCAACGCCCTGATCCTCGCCGCCAAGCACGGTGTCGACGTGCGCCTCATGACGCCGGGCATTCCCGACAAGCGTATCGTCTGGGATGTCACCCGCTCCTATTACCGGCAGCTGATCGAAGGCGGCGTGAAGATCTATGAATACACACCGGGCTTCGTCCACGCCAAGGTATTTGTCAGCGATGACCGGATCGCCACGGTCGGCACCGTCAACCTTGACTACCGCAGCCTCTATCTGCACTTTGAAAACGGCACCTACCTCTTCGACAGCAAGGTCGTCAAAGAGATCCGCGACGACTTCCTGCAGGCCCAGGAACAGTCGCATCTCATGAAAGCCGAAGAAGTGAAGAACGGACCAGTCAAGGAAATACTCCTCGCTATCCTGCGCGTTATCGCGCCGCAGATGTAAAAATGAAAAGGACAGTTTATGATCAAAGCCATCTTTTTTGACATTGACGGAACGCTGATTTCCATGAAAACGAGAACGATAAGCCCGGCGCTTGTCGATGCCCTTTATCAGCTGAAAGAAAAAGGCATCCTGCTGTTTATCGCCACCGGCCGGCCGCCGGTCCAGCTGCCGCATCTCGGTGAGACGTTCAACGCCTTTCCCTGGGACGGCTATGTCATGATGAACGGCCAGTACTGCATGGACAGTGAGCGGCAGTGTTTCTACAGACTGCCCCTCTCACGCAATACGCTGGAATCCCTGATTCCCTACCTGCAGCAGGCGGATTTCCCCTGCACGGTCATGGAAGAAGACTTCCAGTACGAAATCCGCTTCAATCCGAAACGCTATGCCTATCTGAAGTCGCTCGGCCGGGAAAACGAATATCCCGAACCGATCGATCCGGTACGGGCTCTCGAACATGAAACCTATCAGTATTCCCCCTACATTCCGGAAGAAATGGACGCTGAATTCGTCTCCCACGCGCCCGGCATCAAAAGCGCCAGATGGTCGGTGGATTTCGCCGACATGATCCCGGTGGAAGGCGGCAAGCCGGAAGGTATGAAGAAAATGCTGAAACACCATCGTCTGACCCTGCAGGAATGCATGGCCTGCGGTGACGGCGGCAATGACATCACGATGATTCAGGCGGCTGCCATTGGCGTCGCCATGGGCAACGGCCGTGACGAGGTCAAAGCGGCGGCCGACTATGTCACCCTCGACTGCGAAGAAGACGGTCTGGTCCACGCCTTTGAACATTTCGGTCTTCTTTAATACAATACAAATGACACCGATCAGAAATACCGCGGCATTCTGCTGAAAGAAAAAGGAGAAAACAACATGGTATCGTCTGATGACAAAAAAGACCTATTTGAAGAAACAATGGACGGCCTGCTCGATACGGTCGTCCGCACAGCCGAAGAGATCGGCAAGCCGTTCTTCGACGAAGCGGAACAGATCCTGAACGAAGCGGACGCCCGCATCTCGGCTTCCTTCGACGCCTTAAGCAAAGGCGAGGAAATTCCCGAAGACGTGGAAGTGCCAAAACATGACGGCCTGCCCGACTTTGAAGCCCATGCGAAGAAATGGGACGATCAGTTTCAGCAGATCGTCCGAAACGAACTGGGGAAGTACAAGGTCTGTCCGAACTGTCAGAAAGTCCTGCCCTCTTCCTTACATTTCTGTGACGGCTGCGGCACGAAACTGCCGGAAAACTCAGCCGCTTTCCGGAACTGTCCGAAATGCGGTGCCCGGAACGACGTGCTGAACAACTACTGCAGCCAGTGCGGCGAACCGATGCCGCTGATTTGCGAAACAGAAAACGATCGGTAAAATACATGTAAAAGACTCCGCACACTGGTGCGGAGTCATTTTCTTCTGAGCGGGTGATTTCTCAGCGGTTCCGTTTGTACAGGACAAAGCCGGCCACCGCCAGAGCCGCGACGGTCAGGCCGATCCAAAGCGGCGTATTGTTCCGGTCGGATGTGTCAGGGACCTTCGGGGCTGCCTTGATAGTGAATTCCGTTTCGGCGGTGCCGTCGGTGAACTGCACGCTCATGGTATGCTTGCCCTCTTTGAGAGTTTCAAGGAAGGATGCGTTCAGCGAGCCTTTCAGGCTGCCGCTGGCGGCTGTGTAGTCCGTCGCAGCGACTGGTTTTCCGTCGACCTGAATGCCGGTGAAAAGTGCGTAAGTCTTCGCGTCATTTATGTTTCTCTTCACGGTGAAGTCGATCGTTTTGCCGCTGCCTTTCGTCCAGGTGCTGTCACCGCCGCTTTCAAAGGTATAGACGATTTCCTTTTCGGTATATCGGCAGTACAGGGAGGCTTTGGTTCCGCCCGGACTGTGCGACAGTTCGATGATCTCGATATCCGCTTCGGCGGCTGCCAGGCTGCTTTCCGTTACGATGTCATAGGAGAACCAGACGTCCGAGAGTCCCTTTTCCTCGATGCCGCCGGCTTCCATATCGATCCAGAACCAGTATGTGGTTCCCTTCACAGGTTTCTCTTTAAGGGTCTTGGTATGGGATGCGTCCTCATACAGCGGCGAAACGGTCAGGGTGACCGGTTCGCTCAGACTTTCGAAGAGCGGATCGAGCTTCATGACATTGAGGGTATAGTCATCATCCGGATTCAAAGCTGTCCCCTCGGCATACATCTCAATGGACGTCATGTTGGCCGACCAGTGATAGTACAGCGTCATGGCTTCACTGACGGGTGCCGTGAAATCGAATTCCTCGCTGAAGGATGGATCTTTGTACCATTTATCAAATGACGAATATCCCACTTTGAGCGGCGGTGCCGGTTTACTCACGGGACTGCCCGGTGTGACAAAGACGGGATCGACAGCGGATCCGCCGTTTGTCTCGAAGGTGACCTTGACCGGTTTTTTGCCAAGCACGATGGCGATACTGCCGTCGGCGTTGAGCACGGTATCCAGCACGTCATAGCCACAGCCTTCCGGAAGCCTGATACTGTCCTTTGTCAGATCCATGAAATTCATCGCGTCATCCGGGAAGAAGCCGACAGTCAGAGTGCCGTCGTCATTCTTCATCATGTCTTCTTCACTGATCGCCACCGTATCACCCTGGGCGATCTTCGTATATTCGATGGATGTCTTGTCGAAGATATCTTCCGGCAGTTCGCTGATCACGATCTCAATGGCTTTGAGAATCTGTTCGGCGGATACGTAATCGGTGCATTTGGCATTGATGAAGCCAAGCTGCCCATCGTAGTCGACGACCAGCCATATTTCATCGCCGACGGTGACTTCGCCGGTCACGAGAACGACCTTCGACTCGCTAAAGCCGCCGATCCTGGTGCTGTACTTATCCGGCTGTTCACGGACGTTGACGGCACCGACGTTGATCGTGGCATTGACTGGCTTGATCGCGGTCTCTTTCGTGTAGGTCAGAGCCAGGTAGTCACTGTTGACCCACGCGTCCTTGCCTTCGAATTCGATGAGGACCCATTTGCCGGATCTGCCTTTCGCCTGCACGACGTCGCCGTATTTGAGGCCGCCGACCCGCAGACTGTCGGTGGACGCGCCGCTTCTGACATTCAGTGCGCTGGCGGTAACGACATATAGATCAGAGCTTGCGGAGACAAATTCCATCGGCACCGTCACATAGATCGATCCGTCGGCGTACTTTGACGCGGTTGCTGCCACACCGTTGACATATACCGTCGTCGTATCGGCGAAGAACGCCTCGTAAGCCGCATCCTGATTAAGCGTTACCTGGATGGCATATTTCTTGCCGGCTGCGAACGGCGCCGTTCCGTTGGCTTTCCAGTCGCTTCCGTCTTCCACCGCCCAGTAGGTATTGAACTTGTCGATGGACGCTTCCGGTAAATCCACGCTGATGCCTTCGATCGTCGGTACCGCTCCGTCCGTCGGCGGTGTGACACCGCTCACGCTGACTCTGTGCATCGGGACATGGAATTCACGGGAATAGACCATGCTGTAGCTGTAGCCGTCCAGGTTGAACGGCCGGCCGTTTCTGTACCATGCGTTTCCGTTGTTTTCAAAAGCCAGGTCATTTGTGAAGTAATACAGAGCACTGTCGGCCCCGTCGATGCGCAGCTGGGTTTCCAGGACATAAGTGCCGGAGCCGAACGGTTCCGATCCACTGACGTAATTCCAGGAATCGTTTTTCTTTCTCTTCCACTGCGTCATGGAGCTCTGGACGTATGCCGGGGTTCCCCATGTTACGTTGAAATACGGAACGGGCATGGCATCGCCATAGTGCGGCGCATATCCGGGTTTGTCGAAATCATCCGTTTCGGAGACGACTTTATAGATCGGTGTCCGCGGATCGTCCACCGTGATGGGCACAGAACGGAACAGCGCGGTGCATAAAGATGCGTCATTCAGCAGATACGAACAGGTCCATGGAACGCCGTTGACGGTTACTTCCAGATCCGAGGCGAACCAGTTGGTGAAGGAATCCGGCGCGTTGATATCGAACTGCGCCTCATACAGATAATCACCGCCCTGGAATTCCGTCTCACTCGCGTATACCCAGTCGGTTCCGTCATAGACCATCCAGTGGCCCTGATTGAACGTCACGCCGTATTCCGCGCCGGACGTGACATTGATACTCAGTGCCGGTATGGAAGCGCCATAGCTCATGATGTCGCTCAGATCACCGGTTCCCAGAGATGTCGTTCCTGCCACGGTATCGACATATGTATAACTTCCGTCCGTCGTTTCGTCCACGTTCAGAAGGATATCTTTGTAATCACCATTGTTGTCCGTCACCCGGATCTCCAGCGGACTGTTGAAACCGGCGGATGAAGGAGTGCCGGAAACGGTGCCGTCCGCCGATACGGTGATCCAGTCCGGTCCGGATACTTTCGAGAATGTATACGGCGCGCTGCCGCCGGATACACCGGAGGCGACACTGAAGGATTCGACCGGCTGTCCGGCCTCGCTCTGGATATAATCCCACTCCAGAGGCGCCGTAAAAGAAAGCACCCCGTCGTTTTTGACGGTGAATACCGGTGACGTAAACCAGATATACCAGTACGGTTCGCCTTCGCCGGTTTCTTCCGCCACTTCCGTTTCATGGCTGTAGTTTTTGCCGTCGGATGTGAATGTCACATCCGTGGCGAAACGGTATTCCGAAGATGAGAGAACCGTCGCCATGAACGTGTATTTCCATTCACCGGGAGTAAACGATCCGGAACTGACCTGTTTAAACTCGCCGCCGATCCTCTTTTCCCAGTAGCCGACGTCGAGAACGATATCGTTGGATTCGTTTTTCGTATAGGAAACGAACTGGAGAGCGTTTCCGTTTTTCATGATATCAGCAAGGTCGGAGGAAGCCGTGATGGTCTTCACTTCATTCAGAGCGAAGACATTCAGCACCGTCAGCGGCAGGAAAGCAACGACCATTGTCAAAGACAGTAAAAACAATCTGATCCTGCGGAACATATCATTCTCCTTTCCCTTCCGGTCACGCCGGATGAATGATGGTAAGAAGATTATAACAAAGAAGACTGTCTGATATGGCGGACGGCCACGTGACAGTTTCCGCGGTACTGTAACATTTACGCAATATTTTCCGGAAAACATAAAAATACCGGATCCGAAGATCCGGTATTCTCACAGCAGTTTCGTGTTCAGATCAGGTTTTTGCCGGAGCTGGTGCCGATCCGGGTGGCACCTGCCTTGATCATGGCTTCGAACGTCTCTTTGTCACGGATGCCGCCGGCCGCCTTGACACCCATGTCAGGACCGACTGTCTTCCGCATCAGGGCAACGTCTTCAACGGTGGCGCCGCCGGTCGAGAAACCGGTGCTGGTCTTGACGAAGTCGGCGTTCGCTTCTTTGGCGAGACGGCAGGCTCTTTCCTTTTCCTCATCGGTAAGCAGGCAGGCTTCGATGATGACCTTGAGCAGCCGTCCGTCACACGCTTCCTTGATGGCGGCGATTTCGTCACGGACATACGCGTCTTCGTGGTCCTTCAGTTTGCCGACGTTGATGACCATGTCGATTTCCTCGGCGCCGGCCTTGATCGCGTCGGATGTTTCAAAGCATTTCGCGGCGGTACTCATGGCGCCGAGCGGGAAGCCGATGACGGTGCAGACCTTGACGTCCGTACCGGCCAGCAGTTCCTTGGCAAGCGGGATCCAGCAGGGATTGATGCATACGGAAGCGAAATCATAGAGTCTCGCCTCTTCACACAGAGCAACGATCTTTTCTTTTGTCGCGTCGGGTTTTAACTGGGTGTGGTCGATGTACTTAGAGGACTTCATAATCTTCTCCTTCACTGAAATAGTATTTCTGCAGGACATCATGGACGACCGTGTCATCGCCTTCATACGGTTCACGGCCGAATTCCCGGTAGATGAATTTCTCGTCACCTTTGCCGAGGATCACGATCGTGTCGTTGGGATCCGCCAGTTCGATGGCCTGGCGGATGGCGTCATAGCGGTCGGTAATGATGATATAGTTCGTTTTTTTGATGCCGGCAGCGATTTCCTCGGCGATCTGTCTCGGGTCTTCGTCACGCGGATCGTCTTCCGTCAGGATGATCATATCGGAGTACTTGTCGAGGATCTTGCCGAAGACCGGCCGTTTGGCGGTGTCACGCTTGCCGGCCGAACCGGTGATGGAGATAATGCGCTTGCCCTTTGGGGTAATGGCGGAAGCGTACTGGCATACCTTCTCGATGCCGTCCGGTGTGTGGGCGAAGTCGACGAGAATGTTGAACGGCTGGCCGTCGGAGATTCTCTGCATGCGGCCTTCGATCTGCGAGAGATCGGAGATCAGCGGCTTCATGTCGGCGATCGATATGCCCTGCACGTGCAGTGCCGCGATAGCCGCCACCAGGTTGGAAATATTGAAGCGGGCCACCAGATTGGTTTCCAGGTCATATTCCATGTTGGCGACTTTCAGAGTGAATCTTGTCCTGTCCTTCATCAGCTGATAGCGGATGACCTGATAGTCAGCCGGATGATCGATACCGTAGGTCAGTACCTTGCAGGGACAGTCCTCTACGACTTTCATGCCGTACGGGTCGTCGGCGTTGGTAATGGCGACAGCACTCGGCTTCAGGGAATCGAAGAGCTGCTTCTTGGCCAGGAAGTAGTTGGTCATGGTGCCATGGTAATCGAGATGGTCGTGCGTCAGATTGGTGAACACGGCGATGTCGAAGTCGATCGACTGGACACGGCCCTGTTCGATACCGATCGAGGACGCTTCCAGCGCGCAGGCTTCCATGCCCGCTTCCCGCATGTCCCGCAGGACGCCGTGCAGATCGTCGATGTTCGGCGTGGTCAGCAGCGGCGGCAGCTTGACACTGCCGTATTCGATCGCGATCGTGCCGATATAGCCGGTCGGCTTGAAGGCCGAAAGAATGTCACGGATGATGCAGGATATCGAAGATTTGCCGTTCGTGCCGGTGATGCCGAACATCGTCATGTGGTGGCTCGGGAAGCCGTAGAAGGCATCCGCCACCTTGTTGAAGGTCGAGATGACATCCTTGACCCTGATATAGGTCACGTCGTCCCGCATCTCATCCAGCGGTTCGCTGTAGACGATGACTTTGGCGCCGTTTTCAACTGCCTGATCGATAAACTTATGGCCGTCAAACATCATGCCCTTGACACAGAAGAAGATCGAATCCGGACGCTTCTTGC
The DNA here is from genome assembly GCA_017404505.1 of Solobacterium sp. Taxonomy (GTDB): domain Bacteria; phylum Bacillota_I; class Bacilli_A; order Erysipelotrichales; family Erysipelotrichaceae; genus Bulleidia. The sequence continues at coordinate 191,335 of JAFRCE010000018.1, forward strand.
GGCTGTCCGCCATCAGTGACCGTATTTCTATATCCGGGGCGTTTTCAAACAATTCCGTCAGTTTCATAAGACTTCACTTTCTTTCGCATACATCTGATGCTCATGATATTCACTGAGAACCGCGTGGACCATGGTGCCGTGCGGTCTGTCGCTTCGGATCAGAACGGGAATATAGTCGGAGGTATAGCCGCTGACATATTCTCCTTCGTTCTGTTCGAGGATCACGTCCGCTTCACAGCCAAGATGCTCCAGGGCGTAGACGTCCCGGCATTTGGCTGACAGCGCGCTGACGATCCTGACCCGTTCCTTTTTGACCGCCGGCGCCACCTGGTTCTTCATCTTTTCCGCCCGCGTGCCGGAACGCACCGAGAACGGGAAAACATGCAGGAAAGCGAATTCGCACTTTTCGCAGAAGGCCAGCGTCTTCTGGAACTCCTCTTCGCTTTCGCCGGCGAAACCGACGATCAGATCACAGGATATGGCGATATCGCCAAGCTGTTCACGGATCCACTTTATTTTATCATAATACGCATCTATGCCGTATGGCCGGCCCATGCGCTTCAGTGTTTCGTCACACCCGGACTGCAGAGGAATATGCAGGTGTCTCGCGATGCGCGGTTCCTCCTTCATCAGAGAGATCAGTTCCTCGCTGACTTCCGTAACTTCAATGGAGGAAATGCGCAGCCGTTTCAGATCCGGCACTTCTTTCAGCAGACGGCGGATCAGTTCCGTAAGGGTCACGCCGTATTCCTTGCCGTAGCGGCCGGTATGAATGCCGGTCAGAACGATCTCCTGATGGGTCTTCGTGATCTTCTTCGCCTCTTCGATCACCTGATCCGGCGCCATCGATCTTTCCCGGCCGCGGGCATAGGGAATCACGCAGTAGGCGCAGAACTGATTGCAGCCGTCCTGGATCTTCAGATAAGCCCTTGCCCGGTTTTCAAAACGGTCGGCGGTCAGCGGTTCAAACGGGATCTCATTGACTTCTTCCAGATCACGGATCTTTTCATGGTTTGCGAGATACTGCTCGAGATAATCCGGCACCCGCATTTTATGGGCGGTGCCGACGACGATCTCGGCATCTTCCAGCTGGCCGTCGTTGATCTGCGCGTAGCAGCCCACCATGACGCAGACCGCTTCCGGATTGCCCCGTTTCACGCGGTGCATCATCTTGCGGCTTTTCGCCGCGGCGGTATTCGTGACGGCGCAGGTGAAGATCAGAGCCGCGTCTGTCTTCTCCTCAAAGGGAAGCCGCTGCCAGCCTCTTTTCTCCAGCATGCAGGCAATGCTTTCGGCTTCGTACATGTTGACCTTGCAGCCGAGATTGCAGATGGAAAATGTCTTTGTCATAAGCCCTCCCCGACGGCGCTGATCACCGCGCATGCATAAATGGCCGCCGTCTCGGCCCGCAGGATACGCGGACCCAGGGTAACCGACTGGTAGTCCATGGCCGCGAATTCTTTCATTTCCTCATCGCTGAAGCCGCCTTCCGGGCCAATTGCCACGATGACTGATTTCGCCGTTTTCAGGGCTTTTACAAGCGGTTCTGATTCACCCCAGGCATTCTCATAGGCAGCCAGTTTCACCTCGCCAGACAGGCTCTTAAGGCCTGAGAAGGCAATCGTGTCCGTCACCTCGGGAATCCGGCTGCGTTTGCACTGGCGGGCCGCTTCCATGCAGATATCCTGCCAGCGCTTCAGTTGCTTCTCCGCCTTTTCTTCCCGGGCTTTCACCACACAGCGGGAAGAAATCATCGGCACGATGCGGCTGACTCCCAGCTCCGTCGCCTTCTGCAACACCAGTTCGAATTTTTCCCGGCGGATCAGTGCCATGACAAGCGTCAGATCAATCCCGGATTCATTGATCCGCGGATCCTCCGCTTCCACCATGGCGGCAAATTCCCTGCCTTTTGGATATGCGCGCGCAAAAAAGCCCCTGCCGTCATGGACAAGGCGTATTGTTTCTTCCCTCAGACGGACGACATCACGGGCGTGATGCGCCTGTTCTTTCGTGAAGATGTATTCTTCACCGACCTTCAGCGGTGTATCACTGAAATACTGCTGCATAAAACTGAAAGGAAGACTGTGTGTCTTCCGTCTCCTTTACTTGCGTCCGCAGGCAATTATAACCTACTTTGGCGTATCCGCCAATACGACTTCTTCGACCAGCCGGCAGCCGATGCGCACGCAGTCATTGCAGTCGCACAGCACCTTGCCGGTATGGATACCTTTCAGGTCACAGCAGAGAATGGCTCCCGCCTCTTCCTGAAAACGCTTGGTAATGACTCTTGTCAGCTGATATGTCTGGCCTTTGGAATCCGGACGGTCCAGATTGGCCGTGCTTTTCTTCAGACCGGCACAGGCAATCGCCGCGCTCAACGCCCCGCAGGTGCCAAGCGTGCAGCCAAAACCGCCGCCGAAACCTTCCAGAAAACGGAACATCGTCTTTTCATCCATACCAAGTTCTTCACAGTAATTGCAGCCGACTGCCTGTGAACATGTATATCCGTGAGCACGAAGCTCCACACCTCTTTCTTCTTTCATCACGTTGCTCCTTCTGAACATTATTATAACTGAAAAAACTGAAGACTAATGAAAAGCAGCTGTATGGAAAAATACGGCTGCGTGTCAGTATCGCAAAACTGCTATCAGGATTTCATCTGTTCAAGATATTCCTTTATCTCTTCTTCACTCAGACCGCTGGTGCGTACGGCTGTGGCCATGTCCACTGTCCCGTTCAGAAGCAGTTTGCAGATCAGTTTCCTTTCACCTTTTTTCTCACCTTCCGCAAGGCCTTCCTTCTTTCCTTCTGCAAGACCTTCTTCACGTCCCAGCCGGCGCTCATTTCTCAGCCTTTCTTCCATCTTCATATAGGCTCTCCTCTCCTGCGGGTCCATGCGTACTTCTTCCGCATCCTTCTCCAGTTTCCTGATATATGCGTCAGAGCTTTCATTCTTTCCGTCTCTGATGTAGCACAGCACTTCCGCCAGTCTGTCATTGACATTATAATCCCCGGCATTGATGTTCAGATAGATCCACTTCCTGCCGTCACCATCAGACGGCTTCCCTTCCGGTTCCCATCTGACCTCACCTGTGTGCATACATATATTATCATGAAACAGATCTTCACCTATGATGAAAACGACAGTCACATCAGGCAGTTCCTGATAGTCTTCTCCTTTCTTCAGCATTTCCGTATCAACTTCCGAAGCATAATATCTGCCTCTTCTGAGACTGCCAATACGGTAATTGCAGTTCATTTCGACGATGCATACATCCTCTTCAAATGTCACTTTCAGATCAGTGCAGATACCATGTGAATCATAGGCTGACTTCATCGCCTTTTCCCTGTCAATGATCAGGGTTTCAATATTCCTTTCCGGAAAAAGCCTGTGCAGGAACTCTCTGAGATTCTCTTCTCTGCTCATGACTGTCAGAAACATAAAATCATCTTTAATTGTCAGTTCTTCAAATCTTTTCATCGAACACCTCCAACAGTCATATAGAGATGTCAGGGTGCATTTCCCAAAAAAAGCAGCAATATGATCATTCATACTGCTGCTGTTGCTGTTTATTATGTTCGGACTGTGCCGGATACTTTCATCTGTTCAAGATATTCCTTTATCTCTTCTTCACTCAGACCGCTGGCGCTTAAGGCTGTGGCCATATCCACTGTTCCGTTCAGAAGCAGTTTGCAGATCAGTTTCTTTTTGCCTTCTTTCTCCCATTCCGCTAGGCCTTCCTCAAATCCTTCTTCATACCCTTCCGCAAAACTTTCCGCAAAACCTTTTGCAAATCCCTCTTCGTATCCCAGACGATGTTCGATCCTCAGCCTTTCTTCCATCTTCATGGCACTATGCTTCCATGTTCATGGCCAGTTCATTTACCTGCGGCAGCAGTTCACGGATACGTGTCAGAGCCTGTTCCTTGATCCAGCCGGTTTCGGTATCCTTGAAGTATTTGCCGCTGTGCACATAAAGGACAAAGCGCATCCAGGCCATCAGCTTCACCTGTCTGAGAAGCTGGTCACGGTCCTTGTCATAGCCTTTCAGATAATCGTCGAAGGTTTCCATGAAAAGCCGGTCTGTTTCCGCGTCCGGCAGTTTGAGGAACTCCTCGCTGTTGCCGGGGAACAGTTCGGCGAAGCAATGATACGCGACATACAGGCCGCTGAATTCAAAGACCGGATCACCCGCACTCAGGAATTCCATGTCGATCAGCAATGGCTCTTCCCCTCTGACCATGACATTCTTGATATGGAAATCACCGTGAATCATGCGGAAACATTCGGGAATGCCTTCATACAATTCCTTCAGACGTCCGTATTCTTCTTCCGTGAACAGTTCCTTTCCGGAAGCCAGCAGATCGAGCGCCTGGCTGCGGCAGGAAGGAAGATCGCCTTCCTTCAGTTCGATGCCGTGAATAACATGCAGCAGATCAGCTGACATCTGAGCGATCTCACTGATCGTCTTCTTCTGTCCCAGGATCAGTTTCTGAAAGGAACTCGCCTCGAGCAGCTCGAAGACGGACCCGTAAAGACCGTGGTCGGTGATGACGATATCATAGGGAATCGCGGTCGGCACACCCAGAATAAAGGCTTTGCGGGCCAGAGCCTGCTCGTTTTCAATATCCCTGAGGGCGTCCGGATCTTTGAATTCCTTCACGATCGTTTCCCGGTCAATGCGGTAAACGATACCCATGGCGCCTTCGCCGATGACCTCGCATCCTTCTGTCGAAATATGCCGGAGCGGTCTTCTGACCTCGATCATCTCAGTAAAGCCCGTCGTCTGCAGGATCTCGAAGATGGCGGAAGATACATTGATCATCTCCACGTCTTTGATCCGTTTGCGCAGGTACAGGATCACCCGCAGGCCGGAGGAAGAAATGTATTCCAGGTCACGGCAGTCGATCACAACTCTGTCGCATTCCTCAAGAGCCTCCGCGATCTGCTGCTGGGCAGCCGGTGCCGAATCGGTATCGATCCGGCCGCCAAGCGTGAGCATCAGAACACGGTCCTGAATTTTGATTTCGATATTTAAGCCTTTCGCAGATGTCATTGCTGTTGTCTCCTTTTTCGTTGTCTGTCTCAGAGTTCTTCACCGTTGCTGGCGATCACCTTCTGATACCAGTAATAGCTGTCTTTCAGGGAGCGTTTCCCCGTTCCTCTTCCGTAGTTGTCGTAATCGATGTAGATGAAGCCGTAGCGCTTTTCCATTTCCGAAGAGGAACAGGAAATGATATCGATCGGTCCCCACGGATAGTAACCGCGCAGATCGACGCCGTCATGGATGGCTTCCTTCATCTGTTCGATATGCGCCTTCAGGTATTCCACCCGGTAAGGATCGTGAATACTGCCGTCCGCTTCGACCTTGTCGTAGGCACCCAGACCGTTTTCGGTAATGTAGATCGGTTTCTGGTATCTGTCCCAGTATACGTTCAGGGCATAACGCAGACCGATGGGGTCAATGGCCCAGCCCCAGTCGGATGCCTTGAGCAGAGGATTGGGGATCTGGCCGAGACCGTCCTGCTTGAAGATTTCACCGGACAGTCTTGTGTAGTAATAGGACAGGGAAACAAAGTCCACGGTTCCTTCTTTCAGGGCCTTCTCATCTTCTTCCGTGATTTCAAGATCGTACCCTTTGTCCTCGAACTGGCGCAGCGCATAGCCGGGATAGACACCTCTGACCATGACGTCGCCGACCAGCATTTCCATCTGGTTGTGGCGCAGGTTCCAGAAGTTGTCCTCCGGCGAAGTGCTGGCCGGATAGGTCAGATTGGAACAGAACATCATGCCGATCTCATTCTGCGAATCGATCTCGTGGCCTCTCTTCGTGGCGATGGCACAGGCTACCATCTCGTTGTGCAGAGCCTGGTATTTGGCTTCCATCAGGTTTTCGACCTTGTCAGAAGCGACACCGAGATGATTGAAGGACTCGTGGAAGATCAGATTGATCTGATTGACGACGATCCACTTTCTGACTTTTCCTTTGTATCTTTCAAACAGCACTTCACAGTAGCGGGTGAAGAACTCAATCAGTTCGCGGGAATACCAGCCGGTATAATTGATCGTCAGGTTCAGCGGCATTTCATAGTGGCTGATGGTGATCATCGGCTCCATGCCGTTGGCGATGATCTCGTCGATCAGATCATCATAGAACTTCAGGCCTTCCTCGTTGGGTTCTGTCTCGTCCCCGTTCGGGAAGATCCGCGCCCAGTTGACGGAAGTCCGCAGTGTCTGCATGCCGGTGCCGGCCAGCAGTTTCAGGTCTTCTTTGTAGGTATGGTAAAAGTCAATACCACGGCGTTTGGGATACAGCAGATCATCCTCCTGCATGGCTTTCTGCACATAGGCGGTATCGATTTCGATGTTGTATCTCTGATCCGGCGGCAGGTCATACTGAGCCCGGTTGATATCGGCGATGCACCAGCCTTTGCCGCCTTCCTGCCAGGCACCTTCCATCTGGTTGGCGGCCAGTGCTCCGCCCCAGAGAAAATCCTTCGGGAATGTCTTGGGGTTCGTCTTCATAGTCGTCTCCTTACTGATTCAGAATGAATTTCTCGATGACTTCGGCTACCGCGCCTTCGTCACAGTCCGCATCGGTAATATAATCGCATTCCGGTTTCATCTCTTCCACGGTATTGGCGACACCGACACCGAGGCCGGCCGCCTTGATCATGGAAAGGTCATTGTAGTTGTCACCGATGGCGATCGTCTCGCTGATGTCGATGCCGATCAGATCACACAGTCTCTGCAGACCGGCGCCTTTGTTGACACCCTTGCGGTTGACTTCCATATAGCGGTTGGAGGAATAGGAAACGTCCATGTCCTTTGTCAGATCCTTCACTTCCTCGGCGATTCTCTGCAGGTAATGATAATCGGTGTTCATGTAAATGAATTTGACGATATCCTTTCCCTTCAGGAAATCGATGTTATCCTCAAAGATTTCCGTGCATGGCTGGCGGGCAGCCAGATACTCCACTTCCTCGGGGAAGAAATTCTTGACCCAGACCCGGTCGGGCGTATATACGTGCATGCAGATGTCGTCATAGCGCAGGCCGTATTTGTAGAGAGCTTCCGCCTCTTCGAACGTAATGCCCTGGAAGTACAGCAGCCGTTCGCCTTTGTTTTCGGTAATGGCCCCGCCGTTATAGGAAATCGTATACTGGTTTTCTTTCTCATAGAGGCCCAGTGTCTTCAGTGTTTCATGAACGGAGTTATAGCCGCGGCCGGTAGCCGGCACGAACTTCACACCCATTTCTGTCGCTTTCCAGATCGCTTCAATGTTGCGCAGACAGATCGAGCGGTCACGGCTGATCAGAGTTTCGTCCAGATCAGCCACAATCATCTTATAGGTCATTATCTTTACCTCGTTTCTTCTGTCTTCATTGTAACAAAGCCGGTCGAAAAGAAAAACCGCCCTTTCTTAAGGAACCGCGAAAGAAAACGCCCGGCAGCCTGTTTTGCGGGCGCCGGAGCGTTGTTTTCTTCATGAGATTTTCTTGTACATCCAGTTGCCGAGCATCTGCACCAGCTGAACGAAGATGATCAGGATCACCGAGCAGAAGAACAGATATTCGGTATTGTACTGCTGATAGCCGTAGCGGATCGCGATGTCACCGAGACCGCCGCCGCCTACCGTGCCGGCCATAGCTGAATAGCCGACCAGGGAAATGATCAGCAGGACGACGCCGTTCAGCATGCGCGGAATGCTTTCCTTGATATAGACCCTGAAGAGGATCTGCCAGTCGGAAGCGCCGAACGACCTCGCGGCTTCGATGACGCCGGGATCGGTCTCGCGCAGGCTTGTCTCAAAGACCCTGGCGATATAGGGAATCGCCGAAACGGTCAGCGGTACGATGGCCGCCGTGGTGCCGATCGACTTGCCGGCAACGAACCGGGTGAACGGGATGATGATGACCAGCAGGATAATAAACGGAAAGGAACGGAAGACATTCACAAGGAAGCTCAGAACTTCATAGACGATCTTGTTCGGACGCAGTCCGTCCGGTGCCGTCAGGGTCATGATAATGGCCGGAATAAAGCCGATGACGACCGACAGCAGCGTCGACCAGAAGACCATGTACAGGGTCTCGCCGGTTGCTTTCAGAATGATATCAAACATCTTACAGTACCTCCCAAAGGACTTTCTTTTCGTCAAGGTACGCGCATACCTTTTCCTTGTCCTCTTCCTGGACGTTGATGACCAGGGAACCGAACACGCTGGAACGGAAATCCTCCAGTTTGCCCCAGCAGATGCTGAAGTTGATATCCAGGCTTCTCGCCATCATCGTAATGACCGGATCGTCCGAGCTTTCATCGGTGAAGAACAGCTGGATGTTGATGCCGGTATCCGGCAGATGTCCGCTCTCTTCCTGCAGGAACTGCTTGACTTCTTTGATCGGTTTGACAAACAGTTCTTCCGGTCTGCCTTCCGCGAGGACTGTGCCGTCCTTCAGGAAGGAGACTCTCTGACAGATCTGCTTGACGACTTCCATCTGATGGGTGACAACGAGGATCGTGATGCCCATCTTTTCATTGATCTCCTGCAGCAATGCCAGGATTTCCCTGGTGATCGCCGGATCGAGGGCGGAAGTCGCCTCGTCGCACAAAAGGATCTCGGGATCGAGCACCAGCGCCCGGGCGATGGCGACACGCTGTTTCTGACCGCCGGAAAGTTCTCTTGGTCGGGCATGGATCTTGTCAGACAGACCAACCAGTTCGATCAGGTCTTCGATCTTCTTCTTCGCTTCCGGGGTCTTTGTCGGTATACCCCAGAACTTCATCGGCAGAGCGACGTTGTCATAGACGTCAAGCCGGTTCAGCAGGTTGAAGTTCTGAAAGATCATTCCCATGTTCTTCTGCTGGCGGCGCAGCTTCTGCGGGTCTTTCATGCTGACAGGTTCACCGTCGACCGTGATCTCGCCGGACTGATAGTCTTCCAGACCGTTGACACATCTGAGAAGCGTGCTCTTGCCGGCGCCGCTCTGGCCGATAATGCCGTAGATCTCATGATCCTGTATGGTCATCGAGATCCCTTTCAGCACTTCCAGATCGCCGAAATTCTTTTTTACATTCTTCAGTTCTATCATTGTGAATTCTCCTGATATCACGAATACAGCGGCACCGTCAGGAACGGTACCGCCGCAGCGTTATTCTTTTTTTTATCGAACCGTTAAAGCAAAGTGTTGGTAGCTTAGTTGCTATCTAAGCCACTTTTCGTTTGTTCACACATCAGTTTTAACAGTTTAATAGTTACTTTATAGAGATCTCCATCCGTTTTTTTCTCGTTATCAATGAATATGAA
>JAFRCE010000019.1 GCA_017404505.1 Solobacterium sp.
ACCAGGGCATCATGTTCGGCTATGCCTGCAACGAAACCGAAGAACTGATGCCGGCCGCCATTCATTACGCGCACCGTTTGGCCGAACAGCTTGAGAAAGTCAGAAGATCTGATGGCCGTCTGTGTCCGGACGGCAAGACACAGGTCACCTGTGAATATGTAAACGGCAGGCTGAAGCGGATCGACGCGATCGTCGTATCCACCCAGCATATCGCCGGCGTTACCCTGCGGGAACTCTCCGAACTGATCAAAGAACAGGTGATCCGTCCCATCATCCCCCAGGACCTGATTGACGAAAACACCAAATACCTGATCAATCCGTCCGGTTCCTTCATCCTCGGCGGCAGCTGGGGCGATTCCGGCACGACCGGCCGCAAGATCGTGGTAGACTCCTATGGCGGCTACGCACCGATCGGCGGCGGCTGCTTCTCTTCCAAAGATCCGACCAAGGTAGACCGTTCCGCAGCTTATTATGCCCGCTATGTCTGCCGCAATCTGGTCGCCAACGGACTGGCGGATAAATGCCAGCTGCAGCTCTCCTACGCAATCGGTGAATCGGAACCGGTCTCCGTCAATATTCAGGCGTTCGGGACCTCGCGGTTCAGCGATGAGGAACTGGAAGAAATCGTGCTGAACAATTTCAGTTTCAAGGTCTCCGATATCATCCGGGAACTGAATCTCAAACGGCCGATCTACCGTTCCACCGTGAATTACGGCCACTTCGGCAAGAAAGGCCTGCCCTGGGAGCAGTTCAAAAAGATCATTTACTGAACATGGTGAAAACCATGTTTTTTTTGGCCATAAGAAAAGGAGACCTTTTCGGTCTCCCGGATCTTTTATCCTTTGATGACGCGGCGGCATCTCGGGCAGAGGCCGTCTTCGTCCGCTTCTTCGCTGTAGTTCCAGCAGCGCGGGCACTTCGTTCCGGCTGCCCTTCTCACTTCCGGCTCGCCTTCGCCGGCTGTGAGATCCGTTCTGGAAACGATCAGCCACTGGGCGACATCATCCCCCAGCGTGCCGCGGAAGAGTTCCTGCATGTCATCCGGCAGATGCAGCGTGATGGCGGCTTCCTGGCCGGAGGCGATCAGTTTCTCGTTACGGGCGTTTTCGAGAGCCTTGTTGACATCGGAACGGACTTCGAGAAGTTTGCCGAAGGTTTCCTTCAGTTCAGCCGCATTGGCATATTCCCTGACTTCCGGATAAGACATGTAGTGCACGCTTTCTTCCGTGTCGTTGGAGAAATGCGCCCATACTTCTTCGCAGGTGTAGACAAGGAACGGCGCCCACAGTCTGACCAGCGCGTCCACGGCCAGCCAGTAGACCGACTGTACCTGACGGCGGCGAAGATCATCGGCTTTGCTGCAGTAGAGAATATCCTTGGTGAAATCACAATAATAGGAGCTGAGCTCGTTGACCATGAAGTTCATCAGTGTCTTGTTGGCCGCGACATAGTCATAGTCAAGTACCTGACGGCGGACACTGGCGACGACGTCGTTGAGCTGAACCAGAATGTACTGATCGACAGCGGTCAGATCTTCGTAGGCAACCATATCCTTCTTCGGATCGAAGTCCTCGGCATTGATATTGCCGAGCAGGAAACGGAAGGTATTGCGGATCTTGCGGTACTGATCCGATACCTGTTTGATATTGGACGGACCGAGCTTCAGGTCTTCCTTGAAGTCGGAAGTCATTGCCCAAAGACGGAACACGTCAGCACCGTTCTGGTTGATGATATCCATCGGATTGACGACGTTGCCGACTGACTTGGACATCTTCTCACCCTTGGAATCGCAGACATAGCCATGGGAAAGCACTTCTCTGTACGGCGCGCCGCCCTTGACAGCGGTGCCGACGATCATCGAAGAGTTGAACCAGCCGCGATACTGGTCGGAGCCTTCGAAGTACAGGTCGCACGGATATTCGCCGCCGCGGGCTTCCAGTTCGTTCCAGGAAGAGCCGGAGTCAAACCAGACGTCCATGATGTCGGTTTCCTTGGTGAATGTCCCGTTCGGTGACTTCGCATTGGTATAGCCTTCCGGCAGAAGATCTTTCGCTTCTCTTTCGAACCAGACGTTGGAACCGTATTCTTCAAACAGATCGGCGATATGGTCAAAGACTTCCTTTTCCATGATCGGCGAACCGTCTTCGCAGTAGATGATCGGGATCGGAACACCCCAGAGACGCTGTCTGGAAATGCACCAGTCACCGCGGTCCTTGATCATGTTGTACATTCTGATCTGGCCCCATTCGTTGTGCCATGCGACATGATTCTGGATCTGATCGAGGACCGCCTCACGGACTTTGTCGATCGAGCAGAACCACTGCTTGGCAGCGCGGAAGATGACCTTCTTCTTCAGACGGTCGTCATGCGGATAGGAGTGGACCATCGTTTCGACTGCCAGAAGGAGTCCCTTCTCATTCATCATCGTGATGATCTTTTTGGAGCAGTCTTCGAAGAAGAGTCCCTGGCATTCCGGACCGGCTTCTTCGTTCATGTTGCCGCGTTCGTCAACCGTGCAGATCGGCGCGACGCCGTAGTTCTGCAGGACATAGTAGTCGTCAAGACCGTGACCACCGGCCGTATGGACACAGCCGGTACCGTCTTCATCCGTGACGTGGTCACCGACGATGACCGGGCAGTCTTTGTCGAGAACGACATGGTGGTATGTGATGTTTTCCAGTTCCTTACCCTTGAAGGTACGCAGAACGCCCTGGTTGGTCAGCTGGAATTTTTCCAGCAGCCGGTCGGCAAATTTCTCCAGGAAGACCAGCTTGCCCTTTTCTGTCTGGATCTCGGCATAGGTCAGATCCGGATTCAGGGAGACGGCCTGGTTGGCCGGAATCGTCCACGGTGTCGTTGTCCAGATGACGAAATAGTCATTTTCATCGAGAATGCCTTTGCCGTCACTGACCTGGAAAGCCACATAGATGGTGGCGTCCTTGACGTCACGGTAAACGATCTCGGAATCAGCGATCGCCGTTTCGTTGAACGGTGACCAGTAGATCGGCTTGAGTCCCTGGAAGATCAGGCCGTCCAGGGCCATCTTTTCGAAAGAACGGATCTGGCGTGCTTCAAACTCTTTGAACAGTGTGATGTACGGATGCTCATAGTCAGCGATCTGGCCCAGGCGCTTTTCCGTTGCCATCTGGGTCGTGATCTGGCCTTTGGCATATTCCATGCACTTGGAACGGAATTCCGCCGGTGAGAGTTTCTTTCTGTCAACGCCCAGTTTCTGGATGGCGTTTTCGATCGGCAGACCGTGTGTGTCCCAGCCCGGGAAGAACGGTGTATAGTAGCCGCTCATGGCGTGGGAACGGACGATGAAGTCTTTGATGACACGGTTCATGGCTGTACCGGCATGCAGGTTGCCGTTGGCATACGGCGGACCGTCATGCAGGATAAACGCCTGCTGTCCTTCGTGACGGGAAATGATCTGGTTGTAGTGATCGTTCTTTTCCCATTTTTCCAGAATTCCGGGTTCCTTCTTTGCCAGATTACCTCTCATCTCAAAAGCGGTATTCGGCATGTTCAGAGTTGTTTTGTAGTCCATACCTTTTCTTTCTCCTTCACAAAAATAAAACGCCCTTAGATCTAAGGACGTCATAAACGCGGTACCACCTTAGTTCACTCATTGAGTGCCCTCTTTTTCCTTAACGCGGAATACGTTCTGCTCACAGGTGATGTCTGTTTCTGTCCGGCACGCCTGCTTGCACCAACCGCAGGCTCTCTAGGGATTCAGACAGAACAGCGCGTCCTGATCAGCGCAGTTTATCCTGGGCTTCTTTCAGCCACATCAGATCCGGCATTTCCGGAAGTTCGAAATCATCCAGATCTTTCAGCAGATTCTCCAGCTTCTGGCTGGCTTCGGATTTGACCGCGCCGGCTTCCTGGTAGAGCACCGAGAGATCTTCGAGGATTCCCCTTGCCGAGGCAAGCGCTTCCCGGATGATCACGTCAGCGTTCTGCTGGGCTGTGTTGATGATTTCGTTCGCCTCACGCAGGGACAGCCGGGCAATGTTGTCGGCCGCCTCCTTGCGGGCTTCATCGGTCTTCTGCAGTTCCTGATAACGGCGCCGCAGATCGTCCAGATGACTGGTTGTCTGCACCAGCTGATCCTGATACAGTTTCAGCTTGCGTTCCAGCTGAGCGACTTCGGCAGCGTATTTCTCAATGGCATCATCGACAGCGAAGCGGTCATAGCCGTTTTTGGTTATTCGAAATGTCGGCCTGCTGTTCGCCATCTGCTCACCTCTTAAGTACTCTGAAGAAACTCAGCCACGATCCGATCGCTGCGGGTCTTCCGCAGAACGCCGAGATAAGTGAACCGGCCGGTTTTCCGAATCGAAATCGTAACGTTATTATATGCTAAATAATCAGGCTCTTCAAGCGTTATATGGTTGACCTGAACGAGGCCCTGACGGATCATTTCCTTCGCTTCTGAGCGGCTGCACCGCACCAGTCCGGCAACGATCGCATCCAGTCTTTCACTGGCGATGACAACCTGAATTCTTTTGCTGGAGAACACCTGTTCCGGCCGTTCGTCGGTCCGTGAAAAGGACACGCTGAGCTGATTGACACGGATCAGATTGTCGATCAGAAAACGGGCCATCGTTTCCGAAGTGTACAGGTAGATATGATCGTCGGCGATCCAGAAATCCCCGAAACTGTGGCGGTCGATCTGCAGCGACATCAGTGCCCCGAGAACATCGCGGTGCGAGATCTTGCGGAAGCGCTGATCGATTTCCGCCTGAATGCAGACAATATCAGAAAAGTCATCTTCCTCGTCGGCGAGGAAAATGACTTTTTTCTTACGTGCTCCGGGATAGCCGCCGTCGTAACGGACCAGGGCGGATGCCGGAAACAATTTCTGCATGGCGGCCTGCTCTTCTTCGTTCAGAAAAGATGAGGCAAGGGACCTGTGCCATGTCTCGCTTTTATCTTTCAGATCTTGCAGATGCGCTGCCAGGGATTCGTTTTCCCGGGCATTATTCATCGTCGCTGTCCAGGGAGATCACACCGTCGACACTGACACTCTTCGGAGCGCAGAGGATGACGTTATGTCCGATCTTCTGAATCGTTCCGTCAAGAGCGAAGACAACGCCGGTCAGGAAATCGATCGTGCGCTGTGCGTAGTCACGCTGCAGACGGTGCAGGTTGACGACGCAGGCTCTTCTCTGCTTGAGGTGACGGCCGATTTCCTCGGCTTCCTCAAAGCTGCGCGGTTCAAACAGAACCATCTGGGCGTCAGACGGAATCTCTGTTACTTTTGTCTGTTTTGCTTCGTATGTGCTGACTGGTTTTGTTTCACTTTCGGTGTATTCCAGTTCTTCTCCTTCATCCTCTTCTTCATCGATTGGTGCAATAAAGTTCTTGATCTTTTCGAATGCCATAATTCCGGACCTCCATAATCGAAAACATTATATCATTGCGGTATTGCTAAAACAACGCACAACTACAGCTTATTCACCGTGTTCCAGTCAAGTCTGCGGCAGATCTCAACGCCCAGTTTTACGGCGTTTTCATAATCTTCCAGGGTGCAGAAGCAGTTGCTGGAATGAATGTAGCGGACCGGGACGGAAATGACGATCGCCGGAACGCCGGCCCGTGAATTGACCATCGCGCCGTTGGTGCCGCCGCCGCTGCGGACCGCTTCCTGAACCGGAATGCCGGCTTCCCGCGCGGTATCCAGAGCCAGTTTCTGGAAACGCCAGTTGGTGATCATCGACACGTCGAAATGCCGCAGCATCGGTCCTTTCCTCAGACCTGCCTGGATCATGTATTCTTCACTGAAGGTATCGTCGGCCGGACAGCCTTCAAAAGCGATCATGACATCCGGCTTGAGGGCTTCCGCGTTGCTGAGAACACCTCTTTCTCCGACTTCTTCCTGCGTCGAGAAGGAGCCCATGACATTGCACGGCAGTTCTTCGTCCCTGACCTGATTCAGAATGTCGATAACCGCCGCAGCACCGATCCGATCATCGAATGCCTTACCGTAAAAGAGCCCTCTTTCCTCATCGAAATCACAGTTGATTTCCGGAACGCCCGGACAGCCGACGCCCAGGCCCAGTGCCTCGGTTTCTTCCTTTGACGACGTGCCGCAGTCAAGAACCATGTTGGCGACGTCCAGCGGTCTGTTCTTTTCTTCCGCACTCATGAAATGCGGCGGTTTGCTGGCGACGACAGCCTTGACGAATCCGCCGTCCTTCGTTCTCAGACGGAAGGAACTGGTCGGAAAGGAAGTGGCCGCCCAGCCGCCCAGCGGCAGGAAGCGCATGGTTCCGTTCGGCTTGATCGCCTGAACAATGACACCGACTTCGTCCAGATGGGCATCCAGCATGACGCGCGGTTTGTCAGAGGCGGGTTCTTTCTCGCATCTGACGTTTGTCATGTGGTCCGTATAGGTTTCATAGTCCGGCAGTTCTTCCCGGACGATGGCGGCTGCGTCATCCTCGAATCCGGATGGTCCAAAGGCTTCTGAGAGAGCCACGATACGACTGATTCTGTCCATGTTTATCTCCTTCTCCTATTCAATTCCGTTCAGATCAAAATTCTTCAGGAATGCATCTGCCTTCGCGCAGACATTCCGCAGGGTATTCTCATCGAACGGGCTGGCAAGACCGGCACCCTGCAGCAGTTCGGTGAACACCTTTGATCCGCCCTGTTCCGTATATTTCATATATTTGTTCCAGGCGCTCTTCACGTCATCCTGGATCATCGCCCAGAATTCCAGAGAGACTGTCTGGGCAAGGCAGTAGTCGATATAGTAGAACGGCGCGGAATAGATATGATGCTGGCGCTGCCAGCCATAGCCTTCCCCGTATACCGGAATGTCACCGTCCAGCTTCATCCACGGCCGGTAGATGCCTTCCAGCTTCCGCCAGCAGGCATGCCGCTCTTCCGGTGTCATTTCCGGATGGGCATAGACTTCATGCTGGAAGTGGTCGACCATCGTTCCGTAAGGAATGAATTTCAAAGCTCCTGAAAGATGGGAATACAGATACTTGCGGGCATCTTCACCGAAGAAATCATCCGCCCACTTTTCAGCGAAGTATTCCATGGAAGTGGAGTGTATTTCGCAGGCTTCCATGGTCGGATAGATATAGCTGACCGGCACCCGCCTGCGGTTGACATAAGCCTCGAAGGCATGACCGGCTTCATGGGTAATGACTTCGACATCACCCTGGGTGCCGTTGAAGTTGGCGAAGATGAACGGCACTTCATAATCATAGATACCGGTGCAGTATCCGCCGCCTCTTTTGCCTTCCTTCGACAGCAGGTTCATCAGTTCCCCGTCGAGCATCGTGTGGAAGAATTCACTCGTTTCCGGTGAGAGTTCGTCATAGAACTTCTTTCCGGCGGCGACGATATCGTCGGAACTGCCGGCCGGTTTCGGGTTGCCGCTGCGGAATTCCAGCTGATTATCCGCGAAAGACATCGGATAGGTCTTTCCAAGTCGTCCAGCCTGTGCCTGGAAAACTCCGGCTGTTACCGGAACAACATATTTCTGCACGGCCGCGCGGAACTTCTCCACGTCGTGCGCGTCGTAGCAGTTTCTGCCCATGCGGTAATAGCCAAGCTGTGTATATCCGTCATAGCCGAGCTTGCGGCCCATCCTATCACGGATCTTCACGAGCTGGTCGTAATAAGTATCGAGTTCTTCCTGATGATCCTTGTACCACTGCCCTTCGGCGATCCACGCCTGTCTTCTTCTTTCATCGTCAGGATCGTTCTTGAACGGTGTCATCTGCGAAAGCGTGTATGTCTTTCCCTCAAACGGCACCTGAGCCGATGCCAGAAGGTCTTCATAGGCGGACGCGATGCGGTTTTCCTCCTGCATGTCCTCGATGATTTCCGGCGCGAATGTCTTCAGATCGATTTCGGCATTGACGAACATCAATGTGCCGTATTCTTTTTCAAAGTCGCAGCGGAACGGCGATTCCAGCATCGCTTTTGAAAAGCGCACAAGATATTCCTGCAGGCCCGGCAGCGATGCATCCCAGAATTTGATCTCTTCATCATAGAAGGTATCCCGGGTATCGATATCATGACGGATCTGGGCAAGTTCTTTCATGGTCATGATATGCATTTCCAGACTGTTCTTGGCAAGGAATGCGGCATGCGCTTCTTCATAAGTCTTTGCGTTCTGCAGATCAGCAGTGATCCGCTTCATCTCTTCCGCGGTTTCCCGCAGATCGGGACGGCTGTATTTCATCTCCGAAAACTTGATCATATTTCGTCTTCTCCTGTTTCTCTACGTAACATCATACAACACAATTTTCTTTTTTTCTTTACGGTCAATATGATATACTCTTATATGCATTACGGAGAATTACCCAAGAGGCTGAAGGGGGCGGTTTCGAAAACCGCTAGACGTGAAAGCGTGCGGGGGTTCAAATCCCTCATTCTCCGCCATAGAAAAGAAATGCCCTTTTTAGGGCTTTTTTTGATTTATACCTCTCTCGTGAGAAGATTGTGAGAAGATTTGTCTGGAAAAATCATCATGTTTTCGTCTCTTTTTTTAAGCAACTGTTGAAATACTTTTTATATAATAAATCTTATTTTTTTCTTATGTACTCATGCACATGCCAGAACAAACTGAGTGCTGTCTCTATGTCATGGGTTTCCCATGTAGCGCAATCCTTTGTGAAGCTGCCTTTCCAGGGAAAGCTATCCGGCTCTTCAAAGTAATGCGTGTCCGTCAGCTTTAATTCACAAACACAATGATCCTGAAATGGATAAGCTGTTTTATTATCATAATCTTTTATTGCCTCTATTACGCCATTGAATATGACAGGATAAGTTTCCTCGCGGGAAGGTTCCCATGCCTTGCTTTGTCCTTAACCGTAATACATGTGATATTTGGAGATAACTCTAAAGCCTCTTTGTGAGATGCGGCGCACCCTATGTTTGCAAGGTATGGTACATCACAAAAACACATAACGCTTTCACCGATTTCGGCAACATGTATCCCGTTTATATAGAATGAATCAATCGGGGGTGTATGGATTGTATGAGGAAAATAAGCGTTTTCTTCCCCTGCTCTTGCGTGTTGTCCAACAGTAATTATTCCATATGGGTTAATAGCAGCCTGACCGCGTATTCTGCTCCATAACGCTTCTCTATTGGGTAAATCGAATGTACGCACAATCGATGGAAGCATCTCAATTTGCACATTATACTCCTTGCATCCGGCAAAATGCATATCATAAAGAAGAATATCATCTATTCCCATTTCAATAGCAGCATTACATACCGCCAGAACATCGCTGGTAATGCAGTCTCTTCCATAAGAACGCCACAGGGTATTCTGAGGATGTAATTCCTCATGCCAGCATGCCTCTCTGTTCGAATCAAATATTCCACTTGCACCTTCCATATCTGCAACAATAATTAACTGTTTCATATATCAGGTCTCCTTCATATTGTCGTTTTCTTCTATGTGTACAGCATTTTCAAAAGTCTTAGACAAATGCCGATTCAGCGATCTCGCGAAAAATTAAAATTCTTTCTGCACGTCTCTTTCTCACTCACCTGCAACGATCCTGCGAATGCTCTCCCAATCAGTGCATCTTTGATAGTTTTCATTCGGAAAAGCACAGTCTCTGTTCCATGGTCTGTCAAACACCAGGACCTTAAGTTCCGGCAGATGTTCGAAAAAACGGAACGCCTTTGGAGAATCCTCAACTGCGTAATCAAACTTCATCCTGTAATAGTCTTCAAGTTCAAGCGTGCTGTTGCTGTTTCTGATAAAATGATCCCTTCCGTATTTATTGAGACAGTACAGTCTGGCGTTCTTAAGTCCATGCTCATCCAGCCATATGCGGGATGGCTCATAAACGCTTGACGGGCGGCCGGTAATGATCGATACCTCGTGCCCGCAGGAGATCCATTCGTTTATGGTCTTAGCAGCTCCCGGCGTCGCATCAAACGACAGCAGGTTCTCCGGCTCGTGCGCCCGAAGCATAAACCGCTCGTATTGTTCCGCATCCAGATCAAAAGACCTGTCCAGTTCGAAATAACGCATCCGGTCATAAGGAACATGTTTGTGGAACATCTCCAGCACAAGCTTTGAGAAGGCCCTTCCTGTCTCGCACAGGCAATCGTCAAAATCAACATAGATACGCATGATTCTATAATCTCACTTTCTCAAATACATACTTTTCTATAATCTGTATTCCATCTGGACATCAAAGGGCTGTGCTGCTGAGAGTTCCTCATTGACCTCCTCTGCAGGTGTACAACCAAGTGCCCGGTAGGCAGCCTGTGACTCTTTTGAGGAATGAGCCGAAATGTACAGTTTATCTGCTCCCAGCCGCCGGGCCTCTTCACAAGCCATTGAAAAGAGTTTTCTGCCGATACCCTGACGCCGGTATTCCTCTGATATCTGAAAACAAACCAGCTGCACATATCTTGCCGCAGTTCCGAATACACGGTGGGAGACGGTCACAAACCCGATGATCCGCCCGCCATCGAACGCGCCAAAGCCAGTCTGGTCAAGGTTAATATTATGCAGCACGTCTTCTGCAATTTTCCGGCACTGCACCTGCGCCCAGTTTTCTTCATAGACAGTCGGCACAAGCTTCCAGTCATTGTCTATCTTTCTCCAACACTCT
>JAFRCE010000004.1 GCA_017404505.1 Solobacterium sp.
AAATTCTGGGATCATATTCATTCACTTCAGAACCAAACCAATACAATGAACATATAAAAAAACCAAGCCAATATTTATACTGGCTTGGTTATGGCAATTCTTTTAGATATTTCGACTGTCTACTTGACAGGGGCTATATCAAATCCACGGACCGGTTTTTTAACCGGGCAGATTCTGTTCTTTTGTGCTGTGCAGTCTGTTAAAATAGGTATAACAAAAAGGAAGTACGGATATGAAAAGGATCATGCTTGCGGTGATGGCCGTGTTCCTGCTGGCCGGATGTGACAAGAAAGTCAAACCGCTGCCGGTGGAAGAAGAGGAAACAGTTGAAGAAGAAACCCTGAAGCTCTGGATCGTCGAGCCGGGTATGGATATCGAAAAAGCCAGGACGATGCTGCCGTTTCCGAAAACGGAGGTTTTGTATGAAAGCCCGCGTTTCGGAACCCTGCATGTACTTGGCGATTTCGAGCGAATCGGCTATCCTCAGGACTGGCTGGGCGGCGGTTATGACACGGATGCCATCATCGTGGAAAAGAGCGGCCGCAATGGCATTTACAACTATAATGGCGAGGAAGTCAGTCCGGCTGACGTGAATGTGCATTCAACGCCGTATGCCCAGGGTATACAGCCGGCCCGTCTGCAGAACGAAGACGGCAGTTTCACATTTGTCTACGGCTATGCCAACACGGCGGCCAATAAAGGCTTCTATTATTCCGGCGACTATAAGGAAATCACGGAGACCACTCTGGACCAGTTTGCCTATGATCCTTATTTTGATGACAGACGGCAGGCCTTCTTCTGCATACAGGAAGGGCAGTTCGGCATTGCCGCGCCGATCTATACGGAAGAATCACCGGTTTACGGCTGGCTGTTCGAACCATATGAAGGCGGTGAACTGCCGGCCAATCAGGTCGTGCCGGTCGTTGATCTGATGTGCCATCCGCAGTCCTATGTCCTCTGTGATGTTTACGGCAATGTGATCATGGACACGGTGACAGCCCGCGGCTCCTATGTGGAAGGAACCTATATCAACGGACATTACCGTATCGCGACCAGCGAAGATACCGCTTTTGTCTTCGCCAATACCGGCACCCAGATCAGCTGGTCCTACCATGGTGCCGGCAGTTTCTCCGACGGCTACGCGCCGGTCAAGAAATACGGCCGCTGGGGCTACATCGATGAAATGGGCAATGAAGTGACGGACTTCATCTTCACGGATGCCACGGAACTGAATCATGGCCGTGCCTATGTCAAATACAACGGTGTCTACGGCATCCTCAACCTGAAGGAAGCTCTGGAAGCCGGTGAAGAAATCAACATCTACACACTGTATGCCACCAACACAAATGAAAAACAGCTTGGTTCCGTCAAGGTCAACGTGTCGGAACTGAATATCCGCAAAGGCGCCGGAACCGCTTATGATTCGGACGGCAACAGCCTGGAGGGCACGACCTATCCGGTATTTGAAATCGCGGAAGGCGAGGGCTATACCTGGTACCGTATCGATCAGGAACACTGGCTGCCGAGCGACGGTGAATGGCTGACCTATACAGAAAGCGCTCCGGCGTACGGCAGCGGCTCCTGAAAAAATGACGAATCCTTCCGGACAGGGAGGATTTTCTTTATAATGGAGACATGAAAATCACGGTATATCTCGGCTCATCCTGCGGCAGCGACGAAAAATACGGCAGACTGGCGGAAGAACTCGGTGTCTGGATCGCCAGGCACGGCCACACGCTGGTCTACGGCGGTGCCCGTCTTGGCCTGATGAACATTCTGGCTGAGGCAGTCAGAAAAAACGGCGGTCGCATAATCGGTGTCATGCCGGAATTCATGCTTCGCGCCAGACGGAACAGAAACGATCTGGACGAACTGATCGTCACCGCAGACATGGCGGAAAGAAGAAAAAAGATGCTGGAACTCGGCGATGCCTATATTGCATTGCCGGGCGGACCGGGAACGCTGGAAGAAATCTCTGAAGCGATCAGTGCCAGCCGGCTCAGACTGCATCACAATCCCTGCATCTTTGTCAATGCGGACGGTTATTATGAACCGCTCCGTCAGCAGTTTCAGATGATGATGGAAAAAGGCTTTCTGCGTCAGGAAGAAATCACCGACGTATATTTCGCGGCTGATCTTGCTGAGATCGCCGCCTTGCTGGAGGAACAGAAATGAAGTACAGACTGGCAGTATTTGATATGGACGGCACGATCCTTTATACCCTGAAGGATATTGTCGACGGTTTGAATTACGCTCTGATGAAAAACAATCTGCCGGCAAGGGACGCTGATGCGATCCGCCGGACCATCGGTAACGGCATCCGCATGGAAGTAAAGCGCAATATACCAGCGGACTGCGACGCGCAGACGGAAGATAAGGTCTTCGCGGATTTCAATGAATGGTACGCCGTTCACTGCGCCGATCATACGAAGCCGTACGACGGCATTATGGAACTGCTGGCCAGACTGAAGGAAGCCGGCATGAAGACGGCAGTCGTTTCCAACAAAGGCGACTATGCCGTTCAGGAACTGAATCAGACCTATTTCAACGGTATCTTCGACGCCGCTCTCGGCGAGAAGGAGGGCATCGCAAAAAAGCCGGCTCCCGATATGATCGAAGCCGTGCTGAAAAAAATGGATATCAGAATTCAGGATGCGGTATACATCGGCGATTCGGAAGTGGATATCGAAACCGCCCGCAATGCCGGTATGGACTGTATCCTGGTCGGCTGGGGCTACCGCGATCAGGAAGATCTGCTGGCAGCCGGCGCGAAGGTCATTGTCGCCTCGCCAGAAGAACTGTATGAGCTGTTATAGCCAGTCTGTGTGCATATAGACCTGATGGTCCGCGGTATATACCGTAAAGCCGTTCTCGTCGATGATGGCATAGGATTTCGGATGGCCGTTTTTAGGCAGGGATACCGATCCCGGATTGCATAAAAGCAGGCCGTCCTTTTCATATGCGGTGGGAATATGGGTGTGGCCGCTGAGAAACATCGTACCGGCCGGCAGTTTGGGAAGATGATCGGGACCGTAGACATGGCCGTGGCTCATGAATATGCGGCGTCCCTGATAAAACAGAATATTGTAATCGGCTGTCACGGGAAAATCGAGAACCATCTGATCGACTTCCGCTTCACAGTTGCCGCGGACCGCCGTGATCTGATCTTTCCGTCCGTTCATGATCTCGATCACCTGCTTCGGGGCATAGTCAGCCGGCACGTCGTTGCGCGGTCCGTGATAGAGAACGTCACCCAGGCAGAGAATCTCGCGGCAGTCATGATACCGCAGGGCATCAAGGACAAGTTCAGCACCGGAAAGGGCACCGTGAATATCGGAAACAACAAGCAGAGAATCTTTCATAATCGGATACCTCCGTATCTGCTATTGACATTTTAGCATACGGCAGATGCTATAATGGATGACAGGAGATATAACAATATGAAAAACAAATGTATCCTGGTCGGAGTGACCGGCGGTATTGCCGCATATAAGATCGCTTCTCTGGTTTCCAGTCTGAAAAAAGCGGGCAACGAAGTGCATGTGCTGATGACGAAAGAGGCGGAGCAGTTCATCACACCGCTGACCTTTCAGACCCTGAGCGCCCAGCGGGTGATCACCGACATGTTCGCGGTTGATTTCCAGCCGGACGTTCATCATGTTTCCCTCGCGAAAAAAGCGGATGTCTTCGTGATTGCCCCGGCGACCGCCAATATCATTGCCAAAATCGCCCACGGCATCGCGGATGACATGCTGACGACGACGTTTCTGGCGGCGGAATGTCCGAAGCTGATCGTTCCGGCCATGAACACGCATATGCTGGATAATCCGGTTACCCAGGACAATCTGGCCATCTGCCGGAAATACGGCATGCATATCCTGGCTTCCGGGGAAGGTTATCTTGCCTGCGGTGACGTCGGCAAAGGCCGCATGCCGGAACCGGAGGAGATCCGGGATGCGATCAGTGCCGTGGTTGAGGAAGACCGCTGGCTCAGCGGCCGCAAAGTGCTGGTGACAGCCGGCCCGACGCGGGAGGAAATTGACCCGGTGCGCTACATTACCAATCATTCTTCCGGAAAGATGGGCTACGAGCTGGCCAAAGCGGCAAGAAATCTCGGTGCGGAAGTCACGCTGGTCAGCGGCCAGTGCAGTCTTGAAAGACCGGTGGGAGTTGACTTTGTTTCCGTGACAAGCGCGGCTGATATGGCGGAAGCGGTTCTGGCAAGACAGAATGAACAGGATGTCATTATCATGGCGGCAGCCGTGGCCGACTACACGCCGATCACGAAAGCAGAACAGAAAATCAAAAAGAGCGACGGTGATCTCGGCATTCCGCTGAAGCGTACCAAGGATATTCTCAAAGCTCTCGGTGCCAATAAAAAGGAAGGCCAGGTGCTGATCGGTTTTGCAATGGAAACGGAAAACCTTCTGGCCAACGCCAGAGAAAAACTGCTCGCCAAGAATACCGACTTTATCATCGCCAACAGCATTGCCGACAAAGGAGCCGGCTTCGGTGTCGATACCAACATCGTGACGATTCTTTCGCCGGATGCGGAAGAGGCGCTCGGTCTTCTGTCCAAGGAAGAAACAGCTGAAGAAATTCTGAAATACTGTCTGAAAGGATGAAAACAACATGTTACTGACAATTGATGTGGGAAATACGAATATCGCTCTGGGTGTGATGGATGGTGATCAGATCATCGGCCGTTACCGCCTGATGACCAAGACGACAAGAACTTCCGATGAATACGGCTCGTTCATCATGACCTTCATGTATCAGGCGCAGATCTCACCGGATGATATTGAAGATGTCATCATTTCATCGGTCGTTCCGAAACTGATGTACGCGCTGACTTCAGCGATCATCAAATATGTGCACAAACGTCCGATCATTGTCGATCACACGCTGAAAAGCGGCATTACTCTCTGCGGTGAATCGCCTTCCTCCGTCGGTGCTGACAGAATTGTCAATACTTCCTGGGCCTGGCATACCTTCCATTCCTCCGCAATCGTTGTCGATTTCGGCACCGCAACGACATTCGACTATGTCAGTCCGAAAGGCGAATTCAAATATGTCGTGATCCTGCCGGGTCTGGAAACAGCCCTGCACGCTCTGATCGGCGGCACCGCCAAACTGCCGGAAGTGGAAATCGTCAAGCCGGTATCAATTCTTGGAAAGAATACCGTCCATGGTATCCAGGCCGGTGTCGTATACGGCTATATCGGTTCGGTGGAATACATCATCCGCAAAATGAAAGAGGAACTTAACGATCCTGACTGCCGCGTCATCGCCACCGGCGGCCTGGGCAAGGTGGTTGCCAATGAGACCGATCTGATCGACGAATACGATCCGGATATCGCCTACAAGGGCCTCAAAATCCTCTACGAAATGAACAAAGCACAGTAATGTGCTTTTTTTCCGGGTTCCCGGCGGTTTTCTGTTATTCTTTTGATTAAGGAGAAAAATGAATATGTTACTCATCAGAAACGGACTGATTCACGATCTGGAACAGAAAGAACCGTATTACGGAGATATTCTTGTCAAAGACGGAAAAATCGCCGCCATCGGAACGGATCTGACAGATGACACGGAAGTTTTCGAAGCGGAAGGAAAAGACGTCTATCCCGGTATGATCGACGCCCACTCCCATCTCGGCGTTTCCGGCACCGGCATCGGTTTTGAAGGAAGCGACTACAATGAACTCGGGGATATCAATTCTCCGCAGGTACGCGGTATCGACAGTGTCAATCCTTTCGATCCGGCATTCAAAACAGCCGCGAAAGCAGGCATCACGACGATTGCGACCGGGCCGGGCAGTGCCAATGCCCTGGGCGGAACCTGGCTGGCAATCAAAACGACCGGCATCTGTGTCGACGACATGGTAGTCAGAGATCCTGTTGCCATGAAATGCGCCTTCGGTGAAAATCCCAAGCGCTGCTACAAGGACCGCGGTAATTTCGCCCGCATGTCCACAGCGGCCCACCTCAGAGAAATGCTGTTCAAAGCCAGAGAATACATGGCGAAGAAAGAATATGCCGGCAATGATCTTTCCAAGATGCCGCCGTTTGATTTCAAGATGGAATCGCTGCTGCCGGTGATGCGCCGGGAAATTCCTCTGAAAGCCCATGCCCACCAGGCCAACGACATTCTGACCGCGGTGCGTATCGCCCGTGAGTTTGATCTGAAAATGACTCTCGAACATGTCACGGAAGGGCATCTGATCGCCGACGTTCTCGCGAAAACAGATTATCCGATGGCCGTCGGTCCGACCTTTACCGATGCCTCAAAGTTCGAACTGCAGTATAAGTCCTGGACGACGCCGGGAATCCTGGCGGCAAAAGGGTGCCAGGTATCACTGATCACCGACCATCCGTTCTCGCTGGAGGAATATCTTCCTGTCTATGCCGGTCTGGCAGTAAAGGCGGGTATGGATCCATACGAGGCATTGAAAGCAATCACCATCAATCCGGCAAAGCATCTTGGCATCGAAGACAGGGTCGGTTCCATCAAAGAAGGAAAGGATGCCGATATCATTATCTGGGACGGTCCGCTGTTCTCAATTGAATCGGCACCGAAAGCCGTCTTTATCAACGGTGAGCTGATACGCTGATCAAAGGAAAGGATATCTCATGAACGAAAAGGAAATCAAAGAGAAGATCGCTGCGGGAAGAGCCTTCATGCATGAAGTCGACAGATCAGATCCCGACTACAAGACAGACCAGTATTCCGGTGTGAAACAACCGCCGCTGTTCAAGGATCCGGTATCGAATGTCATCATCAAGCTGCCGGTGGATTTCGAAAACCTGCCCGTCTGCAATGACTTCCTCAAAGTTGTCAACAGCCGCAGTTCCCACCGTGTCTACCGCGAGGAAAACATGAGTCTTTTGGAACTGTCCTTCGTTCTCTGGTGTGCCCAGGGTGTCAAGGGTCTTCGCGGCAAGTCCTATGCGACACTGCGGACCGTGCCCTGCGGCGGTGCCCGTCATGAATTCGAACTGTATCTCTGCGTCCAGCATGTCGAAGGTCTCAAAAACGGCTTCTATCATTATCTGCCGCAGACCCACAGTCTGGAATGCCTGAAGGAACAGGAAGATGTCAAAGAGTTCATTGATGTTTCGGTGGAAGGCCAGTCCTGGGCGAAAAAAGCCGGTGTCGTCTTCTACTTTGACATGGTCGCTTACCGGGCGGAATGGCGCTACGGTATCTTTACCCACCGCGTCGCCCTCGTCGATGCCGGCTACGTTTCCGAGAATATCTATCTTGCCTGCACGGCGATCGGTCTCGGCAGCTGCGCTCTCGGTGCCATCCGCGAAGATGTCGCTGACGAGGCGTTCGGACTGGACGGCGACGAGGAATTCATTTTCCTGGCCCATCCGATCGGCAAAGTCAGTGAGGAAGACCATCAGAAGGAACTTGATTTCTATGCCTTCGTGCATGATTATGATCAATAAGGCAGGCAGCCGCCAAATAACAAATTGATATGCTAAACTGAAAGTATGCTGATACGTGATATTCTGAAACGTCAGGATACTTTTTCTGATAATGAGAAACTGATTGCCGAATACTTCCTGAAACAGAAGGAAGACCTGCAGAAAAAAGGCGTGCGGAGAATTGCCGCAGATGTTTTTCAGGCGCCTTCTTCCATTGTCCGTTTTACCCAGAAACTGGGCTTCAGCGGGCTTGAGGATTTTAAAGAACAGTATCTGAAAGAACTGTCCTATCATTCCCGTTACTTCAAGGATATTGATCCCAACCGTCCCTTTGAGGAAGCTGATACGGAGATCGAAACAGCCGGCAAGATTGCCTCGCTGTATCAGGAAACCATCCAGGATACGCTCTCTCTTCTTGATGGCAGGCAGCTGAAAAAAGCGGTCCGCCTGCTGGACCGTGAGACCGTCTATATTATCACGCTTTCCGCCCAGCGCGGCATTGCCCAGGTGTTCAAGGAGAAAATGGCCAAGATCGGAAGAAGAGTTGTGATCCTTTCATCCGACCATGACACGATATTTGAAATTGAACATGCCGATTCTTCTTCCGCCGGTTTTCTCTTTCTTTCCTATACCGGCGAAAGCGAACACTGCCTTCGCTTTGCGGCCATGGTCAAAGCCAGACATCTAAGCTGTGTGGCCATTACTTCCTACGGGATCAACCAGCTTTCTGATATGATCAGTTGCACGCTGCGGGTATCATCACGGGAAAAACTCGTCAGCAATCTCGGCAATTTCAGTTTCAGTCTGTCCTCATTGTATGTACTCGACGTGATCTACGCGGAGATCTTCCGGCTGGATTATGAGAAAAACAGAGCCCGTAAAAAAGCGGCATCCCGCCGGGAAGGGGAGATCCGGATCGTCGCCCGCGGCCGCCGTTCCAGTAACTCGACACTGAACGAGTAAGGAACAGTGTTCCGTAAAATGTGTGCTTTTACAGGAACATCCGGGAACAGAGTTCAAATCGGCGCGTACGGAATTGATGAGGCCATAACCGTCAACTATAATGAAAATGACAATAGGAGAGGACAAAACAATATGGAAAAGAAACCCGTAAAAATCGTTACCATCGGCGGCGGCAGCAGCTACACTCCGGAACTGATGGAAGGCTTCATCAAGCGTTATGATGAACTGCCGATCAGAGAAATCTGGCTGTGTGACGTGGAAGCCGGCAAAGAAAAACTGGAAATCGTCGGCACTATGGCGCAGCGTATGTGGGATGCCACACCGTATGACGTCAAGGTTCATCTGACCCTCGACCGCAGAGAAGCACTGCCGGGCGCTGACTTCGTCACGACCCAGTTCCGTGTCGGTCTGCTCGACGCCCGTATCAAAGACGAAAGAATTCCGCTGTCCTACGGCATGCTTGGTCAGGAGACCAACGGTGCCGGCGGTATGTTCAAGGCTTTCCGTACTATTCCGGTCATTCTGAGCATCATTGAGGACATGAAGGAACTCTGCCCGGATGCCTGGCTGATCAACTTCACCAATCCGTCCGGTATGGTCACCGAAGCGGCCATCAAATGGGGCGGCTGGAAGAAGACGGTCGGTCTGTGCAATGTGCCGGTCGGCGCTCTGATGAAGGAGCCGCCGCAGTTCGGTCTGACCGAAAGAGAATGTATCCACCAGTTCGCCGGTCTGAACCACTTCCATTACCACAAGGTCACTGACCAGCAGGGCAATGATCTGACCGACAAGCTGATCGACAATATGTATGATCCGACAGTTGATGACGGCACACCGGCCAACATCTTCGAATGCAAGTTCCTCAAGGATCATCTCAAGCAGATTCAGCTGATTCCGTGCGGATATCACCGTTACTACTACATGCACGACGAAATGCTCAAGCATTCCATCGAAGAATTCAACACGGTCGGAACCCGCGCCCAGCAGGTCAAGCAGACGGAAGCTGAACTGTTTGAACTCTACAAGGATCCGAATCTGAACTACAAGCCGGAACAGCTGTCCAAGCGCGGCGGTGCTCATTATTCCGATGCCGCCTGCGAATGCATCTGCTCCATCTATAATGACAAGCGCACCCATATGGTCGTTTCCACCCAGAACAACGGCGCGATCAGCGATCTGCCGTATGACTGCATCGTTGAGATTTCCTGCATCATCACCGGCAAGGGCCCGATGCCGCTGACCTGGGGCAAGTTCCACGCCAGTGAAAGAGGTTATGTGCAGATGATGAAGGCCATGGAAGAGTGCGTTATCGAAGCAGCCGTTACCGGCAATTACGGCTTGGCACTGGCAGCCTTCGAAATGAACCCGATGGTTGAACACGGCCATGTCGCACAGACAGTTCTGAATGAACTGCTGGTTGCCCACGAAAAATACCTGCCGCAGTTTGCCGACAAGATCGCTGAACTGAAGGCGGAAGGCGTTTATCCGAAGGATCCGGTCGTTCAGGATCTGCTGGCCAACGGTAAATAATTCTCTGTAAGCCGGGGGCATGTACCCCGGCTTTTTTCTCCCGGAGTGATCATGACATTTACGATCAATGGAAACACCCTGAAAAAGTATGAAGGAAATGAAGAACACGTAATCATTCCCGATGGTGTCGAAGCCATCGCTGATTATGCTTTTTATGGTGCGCATCAGCTGCGGACCGTGACGTTCCCCGCCAGTCTGAAGGAAATTGGTTCCGATGTTTTTTATGACTGTGAGGAACTGAGAGAAGCGGATATACCGGACAGTGTGTATTACATGGGATCGGCTGTCTTCTCACGCTGCCGGAAACTCGGGAAGGTCCGCTTTTCGAAAAAACTGACATCCCTGCCCAAGATCACGTTCTATCAGTGTGACAGTCTGCAGGAAGTCATCCTGCCGCCGCGTCTGCGCCGCATCAGCCGGGCCTGCTTTCAGCAATGCCGTCAGCTTCGGGAAATACAGCTTCCCGAAACCGTCAAAGTCATTGAGGAAAACGCTTTTGACGATTGTGTGTCCCTGCAGAAGATCACTCTGCCGGACGGTATTGAGGAACTGCATCCCAATGTGTTTTTCAACTGTTCCTCTTTACAGGAAATCAATCTGCCGGCTTCTCTGAAACAGATCGGCAAAGGTGCTCTGGAGACACACGGCAAGATCCGGATCGACGCGGATGAGAGTGTCTATCTGGCGGCCGGCATGTTCGAGAACAACTGGAACATGAACTGGAATTTCGGCGCCAACGGCCGTTACAACGGCCGCAACGAGGACAACTATCAGCTTCATGATTCCTGGCTCGTCAACCTTGATCTTGAACAGTGGAAGCCGCTGGCCCGGGTCATACTGGCTGTCAATTATCTGGAAAGTTTCCGCCGTTCTGTGCCGGAGTTTGATATCTTCATTCTCGCAAACCGGGAAGAGGTACTCGAAAAGATCATTTCCGAAAAACGTTTTACAGCCCTCCATCAGGCATTGGACCATCAACTTGTCACACCTGACATCCTGCAGCCCTATCTTGCCAGGATCCATGATCCGAAAGAGCGGGCTCTCCTGATGCAGGAAAGGCACACAGCCCACGAAGAAGAGGAAGATCTGCTCGATCTTCTGTAAGGGAAGGAGCGTCTATGGATGAAGAACTGATTCAGATCAGCGAAGAAATCTTCCGCCAGGTGATCTCCCGTCTGACATTGCATCTGCGCTTTATGGATATCGCCCTCAACCGCTATGTTTTCGCGGCGGATGCGACCGAGTTCAGATGCGACGGAAGAGTGTTTCATTATGCGCCGATCGCCCTGATCAAAATGTACCGCAACGATCCCCGGAAAATCACCAGAGGCTATCTGCATATCGTCCTGCATTCCGTTTTCCAGCATCCTTTCTTTGCCGAAAACCGGAAGCCGTCATTATGGAATCTGGCCAGCGATATCGCGGTTGAAGGGGCAATCAGCGATCTTCGGCTGGAGTGCACGGAAACAGACGCTGAGAAAGAAGCGGAAATGCAGCGGATCATCAGCCGGATCAAAGAGGATCTGCCGGTCTTTACCGCCCAGAAGATCTATCACTGGCTGGAAGACAGACAGGCTGACGAAATCAAACTGATGGCGCCGCTGTTTCACTTCGACGAACATGATACCTGGTATCTTCTGCGCAATGTCACCGGCAGCCGGGAAAAGCTGTTCGGCGACGAAGTGAAGGACGATGCCGCCAATGCCGGCAATAATATCTTTGACAAAGCGTCGCACGATACCGGTGAAAAGAAGGAAGGGGAGGACCCCACTGCCAAGGACGCCGAGATCCGGCAGATCAAAAACGCTCTGAAAGACTGGCAGGAGATCTCCGAAAAGATCGAAACGGATCTCGAGACTTTCCAGAAGGAGCACGGTGACAGGACGGAGGCAATGGTCCAGTCGCTCACCGCTCTGCACCGGGAAAAATATGACTACTCGACCTTCCTCAGGAAATTCATGCAGAGCGGCGAAAAACTGCAGATCAATGACGAGGACTTCGATAATATCTTCTATACCTACGGTCTGCAGCTGTATGAAAACCTGCCGCTGATCGAACCTCTGGAATACAAGGAGACAGACAGTGTGAAGGAACTGGTCATCGCCATCGATACCTCCGGTTCCGTGCAGGGTGAGACCGTGCAGTCATTCCTGCAGAAGACATACAACCTGTTTCTGCAGCGGGAAAATTTCTTCTCCCGCTTCAATATCCACATCATTCAGTGTGACATGGTCATCCGTGATATCGCCGTGATCCAGACCCCGCGCCAGTTCACGCATTACATTGAGAACGTTGAAATCAAGGGTCTGGGCGGAACCGATTTCCGGCCGGTCTTCAATTATGTTGAAGAAGAGATCCGCAGTCACCATTTCCGCAAACTGGCCGGTATCCTCTATTTCACCGACGGTGACGGTGTCTACCCCAAATACAAACCATCCTGCAAAACCGCCTTCCTTTTCACGGAAGACAGAAAAGATATAACGGTGCCGCCATGGGCCATTAAATATATTCTGGAAGGAGAAGAATAATATGCATATACAGGAAGCCAAAAACCAGATCAGAAACGCCGTCATTGCCTATGGCACCAAAGATGAACACGGCCGCTGGCGCATCCCGATCGAGAAACAGCGTCCGATCTTTCTGGTCGGTGCCCCCGGCATCGGCAAGACAGCCATTGTTGAACAGATCGCCTCCGAGCTGGACCTGGGCTTTGTGTCCTATGCGATGACACACCATACCAGACAGAGCGCGCTGGGTCTGCCGTTTATTGAAAAGAAGGAATATGGCGGTAAAGAATACAGTGTTTCCGAATACACGATGAGTGAGATCATCGCCAGTGTCTACGAGGAGATGAAGGCGACATCCAAGGAGATGGGCATATTGTTCCTCGATGAAATCAACTGTGTTTCCGAAACGCTGGCACCTTCCATGCTGCAGTTTTTGCAGTACAAGACGTTCGGCCGTCATAAGGTTCCGGACGGCTGGATCGTCGTTACAGCCGGCAATCCGCCGGAATTCAATGACTCCGTGCGGGAATTTGATATTGCCATGCTTGACCGTCTGAAGAAGATCGAAGTCGAGCCGGACTTTGAAGTGTGGAAGGGATTCGCCGTGAAGAATCATGTTCACCCGGTTGTCCTTTCCTACCTTGAAATCAAGAACCAGTATTTCTACCGGGTGACGACGACAGTGGACGGCAAGTCATTTGTGACGGCGCGAGCCTGGGATGACCTGAGCCAGATGATCTTCCTCTATGAAGAAAACCATCTGCCGGTCAATCTGGATCTGATCAGTCAGTATGTACAGGATGAGGAAATCGCCAAAGACTTCGCCAATTACTATGATCTGTATCACAAATATGAATCCGACTATCAGATCGTTGACATCCTGAATGGGGAAGTTAAGGAAGAAATCGTGAACCGCGCTTCGTCCGCCCGCTTTGACGAACGCCTGTCGCTGATCTCGCTGCTGCTGTCCACCCTGGAAACCGAAGCGCTGCAGGTCAATCTGCGGCAGGACAGCCTGCGTACGGTTCTCAAGGAAATCAGACAGCTCAGCCCGCTGGATGCTGACAAACTGCAGGCCAAGGTAGATCTCTGGAAAATGAAGAGTGAACTGACCGACGCGAAGGAACATGTCGACCTGGCATTTGCCTGCATGGATCTGTACGAAGAGCTGCTCAAGGAGACAAAGAGCGGCAAAGATGAGGAACAGCTGAAAGACGGACTGCGGACAAGAGTCATGAAGCTGAAAGAAGACACAGCTCTGCTGAAGCAGAAACTGACGAATGTCTTCGTCTTCTTCGAGAAGGCTTTCGCGGCCGGCCAGGAGATGCTGATACTGGTCAGTGAACTGACTGTCAGACCGGCTGTTTCCGCCTTTATCTATGCCCATGGCTGTGATAAATACTATGAATACAACCAGCAGCTGCTGTTTACTGATCAGCAGAATGCCCTGAACGAGAGAATCGACGCTCTCGACATGCTGGAGATATGACAGATACCCGCGGGTATCTGTTTTTTCATCGCATTCTGAATTATTCTTACCTATAATTTAGATAAACAGACGACAAGAGGAGGCAACCTATGGCATACACGGCAGAGGAATACCGGCAGTGGATCCTGCAGCAGACAAATCCTTTCTACGAAATCAGTGAACCGAACGGGAATACCATACAGCTGGCAGCCGACTGCGGCACGGCTGAAATCGTCTTTCATGAGCTGGATATCATCGAACTGATGATCAAAAACAAAAAAGATGATTCCTATTCTTTCTACCTGCACTTCCAGCTGCAGGAGCGTGAACACGCGCAGTCACTGTTCCGGGAAATGCAGACAACGCTTCTGAAACTCAAAGGGAAGCAGAAACTGAAGATCCTATTAAGCTGCACCGGCGGTCTGACGACGAATTATTTCGCCATGGAACTCAACAAGGCGGCGGAAACTCTGAAAATCGATTATGAGTTCAGCGCGGTTGCCTACAACCTGCTGTATGAGCAGGGCTTCGCTTATGACGTGATCCTGCTGGCTCCGCAGATTCATTATCTGTATGAAAAAGTCAGTTCGATCTTCCGGAAGACACTTGTTCTGAAGATTCCGGCTGCCGTCTTCGCCCAGTACAATACCGGTGAACTGATCAACTTTGTAAAGGATGAATACGAAGCATACCGTAAAAAAGGGGTTCATGATCAGAAGAACGTCAATCCGGAAAAACCGTTTGACAACGATCTTCGTATTCTGACCCTGGCCTTTATCAACCACCGTGACATGTTCCGCATTGCCTACCGGATCTACGATCACGGCAAAAAGACCCTGGATAAGGAAATCATCAAGGAAACCTTTGTCATCCGGGATATCGAAGACCTTCTGGACTATATCACCGCCCGTCACAAGAAAATCGATGCCATCAGTATCGCCGTACCGGGCGTGACCTATCACGGCTTCCTGAATCATCCGGAACTGGGTTTTCTCAATCACCCGCTTGGCCAGTCTCTTTCCGAAAAATACGGCAAGCCGGTCGTTCTGGTCAATGACGTGAACGCGGTCGCCCAGGCCTACAGAGTCATGCATGAAAACTGTGACAACATGGTCTTCTACTTCCAGCCATTGGGTCTGGCCATTGGCGGAGCGGGCATTATCATCGACGGCAAACTGCGCCGCGGCTACAAGCACGCAGCCGGCGAAGTGGGACCGGTCGCGAAAGTATTCATACAGGATGCCGACAAAAAGATCTTCACACCGGGCGGCGCTCTGGAAATCGTCACGAAAAACCTGCTGGTATTCATCATGACGGTGGCACCGGAGAAAATCATTGTTTTCAGTACTCTGACCCCGAATATGGACGAACTGAGAGCGACCCTTGGCATGTATGTTTCCGAAGACTACATTCCGGAACTGATCCATGTCGACGAACTGAAGGAGTATATGCTGCCGGGCGCGATGATCCATTGCCTGGAGGTCATTAAGAGTGATCCGGACTGGATCAGAGAAAACACCGTCATTGAATGTGACTGATCAGAAGCTTTATGAATACATGACTTTCATGTCAACCGTAAGCTGAAATCTTTATCAGGAGGTGCTGCCTGTAAATGACGAATAACGTTCCGTTCATTTTGTATGAATAGAGAAAGTGCCTGTTTACAGCACTTTCATGAAAGATGGTGCCGAATGGCATACGGCAGAACACTGCATCTGCATCATCTGATTCATATCATATGACGCAGAGTGCTTTCAATTGCGTCTGTTTCATTCTTCGGCCTGCGCTTCAGCCGTGCCAGGATCAGTTTCCTGGCGTTGATCATATCCTGTGATCTGGCCAGTTTTCTCTGCTGTGCCTGGATCATATGCTCTTTATCTCCTTTTTCCCGATATACCGTTTCCAGTCCCGTCCAGACTGCATCAAGCATCTGCTCCGCCTGTGGAAGCTTCCATTTCTTCATGCATTCGTCAAGGGTGATCAGGGCAATATGGAAAACATTGCCGGAGACTTCCAGCATATCCTCTTTGAGCAGACCCTGTCCTTTCACCAGTGTATTGCCTGTTTCAATGCACAGGCGGACGAACATCCTGTGATAATACGGCGTATTAAACAGAAGTACTGCCGGAATCATAGCCAGCACCCGGTTATAAATCAGGAAAACTCCGTCTTCATATACACTTCTGTTGTGCATGGCCGCCATACAGCGTGCTAACCTGATGGCCGCTTCACAGTATAATGTCTGGTATTCTGCCGTATCGGAAGCTGTAATGATCCATTGATCGTGAACAGCTGCGTTCACAGCTTC
Source organism: Solobacterium sp. (assembly GCA_017404505.1). Lineage (GTDB taxonomy): Bacteria > Bacillota_I > Bacilli_A > Erysipelotrichales > Erysipelotrichaceae > Bulleidia. Next base: position 16,207 of record JAFRCE010000004.1, read on the forward strand.
ATCAAACGGATCACCGAGACCGGTCCGGCTGTAGTATACAGACCTTGCCAGATGATAGTGATGCATGACGATCCGGATTTCCATGGTAAAGGGATATTTCTCAAATCTAATGACTTCCTTTTCCATGGCTTGCAGCCGCTTGCCGACCGTCGGAAGCGTTTCATCTGTGAACCATTTTTCATCATACAGAAGTTCACAGGCAACGGATGCCGCATCGATCACCAGCAGATGCATTTCATTGGTTCTCTTGCTTTCATACTGCCGGATTGCTTCCCGCAGACATGCTTCAGCACATTGATAGACAAGATCACTGGGAAGTCCGTTTTCATCATGATAGGAGCGGACCAGACCGATCATTGTCCGGACAATACGGTCGGAAGGATCTTTTATACGGCGCCGTCCATTCTCATTTTCAGGTTCCGTAAGATCATATAGAATATGCGGACTGATGTTCAGAACATCTTCCACCATACCGGCATCACCCCATCTGCGAGCAAGCGATACATAAGCTGCCCTGAGAAGACAGCCTTCTGTTCCAGCCAGAATGCCGCATTGTATCATTCCCTGAACGATCGTCATAATATTGTAGGCTGTCACTTTAAGATCAAGTTCTCTGTCTTCCTGTGCCGGCGCAAGCTGTGAGGCAGCCCATTCGGCAAGGATCCTGAGTACAGGTGCCTTGCGCAGTTTTTCTTCCTCCGTAAATGTATGCCGGCAGTACCCGTCCAGCCAGTCTGTGAATGAGTCAAACGACTCATGCAGAAGAAGACTGATCTCGCGGGATGCCAGTTCACTTAACTGCTGCGGCAGAGACGCAAGCTGTTCCATCAGTGGTATGAATTCTGATTCAAAGCTTTTCCTGTGCCAGATCAGCGCAGGATACTCTCGCAGCCGTACTTCATCATCTGCCGGCAGAGAGCGGATATAGTCCGCAAAGATTCCCTTCAGCTTTCCGGTATCGAGCCGTTTAAGCAGCCCGTCCCGCAGGCCGGCATACATAAAGTCGATCGTGCCGTTTTCCCGGATAAAGAATATATGATTGATATAATTGATAAACTGTGAGAAGTGAAGACCGTAAAAGGGAAGAGAAGCACGCTGTGCCAGTGTTTCCAGATCATTCTGTCTGAGACCATAACGGGATATGGACAGAAAGGCAAGAACACCCGCTATCTCCCTGTCACTGATCTGCCCGGCGATCTCCATCAGAAGCTCCACAGCCAGCTCATCTGTCCTGTCTCCAATCCGGTCCAGAAGAGAAAGCTGATATGCAGTGATATTGTCCATGCCGTCACCTGCTTCATGGATTTTACGGAAATCATCCTGATTCATGATCGACAATCTCTGCACGGCAAGTTCCATATACTGGGGACTGGCAGAAGACGCACGACTGATCAGGCTGTTCTGTACAGACGGGGCAAGCTGCTTGCCGCTGACCCGCAGGATCTCCTGCAGAGCAAGCTGTTTTTCCTCAGCGGAAGTCAGGTATCGGATATTCCAGCTTTCTTCATAGACACTTGGGAAAAAGCGGCTGTCAGAAACAATGAGGAAGCGCACCATCCGGTTTCCTTTTGCCGGAAAGAAGCCGAGACTGTTCCGCAGGCGGTCAGGAAACAGACGTTCGGCACCGTCCGCAATGAACAGAAGCGGCCTTCCATGATTGTGATTTTCTTTTTCCGCATAAAGATCGATCAGACGCCGGAATATCACAAGGGCTCCCTCATCGCTGTAATCATCTCTTTCTGTATACGGATTGTTCAGACGGACTCTTTTTTCCATTTCATGAAGAAAGATCTTCAGAACAGAAGAAGCCGTGGATGATGCTCTGCTCATACCGCAGCGTATGACAACGGTATCCCAGCCGAATACATTCAGGATCTGACAGAGATATGCCGCAGCAGTCGTCTTGCCGGAACCTGCATCCCCGATCAGAAGATATCTGCCGATGCCATGATCTTCATCTTCAGATTCTTTACGGGAGATCAGTTCCCGCAAAAATCCAAGGATATCTGTCTGGTTTGCCTTCAGGCCGGAAACAGCACTGACAAGCTCTGTTCGGTTTACCGTCTTACGGTAAGACAGTTTCCGGTCCAGGGCGCCAAGCTGGGACATATAGATCTCACCCTGCGCCCGGGCATGGATCTTTTCCAGGACACTGTTAAAAACCTGCGGTGAAAGAATCTCTGAGGCATCAGAAAGAAGATTTTTCTGCAGGTGTAATTCTTTTTCATAAGGGCCGAGTCCGGCTTCCGCTTCCCAGTCCGGCTGCAGATCATTTTTCAGGTCGCGGAGAACGGTTTCCGCAAATTCCTCAAGCCCGTTTACCTTCCGGCCATTCCAGAAAGCCTGATAGAAATGAACATGATCACCGCCAAGTTGAAGAATGCGATCCTTCAGTTTCTTCAGTTTCTCACCGTATCCGGCATTTTCATTCAGATATTCAGGCGGAATACCGTCACCGCTCAGCTGCCGAAAATAGAAATAGACATGTGCGCGGCTGCTGTTCTTTCCCAGGGCACCATATTCGATTTCCAGCTGGGTGATACTGATGTTAAGATCTTCCAGATCAATATCTCTGCGCGAACGGATCTCGTTTTTGATTATCTGCGTTCCCGGCATATAACCATACCGTTCTCCCAGCAGAACGATCATGTAAGGACGGGCCCGGTCGATCTCATCCAGACAGACATTCATGACCTGTCGGTCGATATCTTCGTCACTGGCATTTGTCGTATCAACACCCCATCTGAGATCACAGAAAGATACATTTTCTCCATACCTGGACGCAATTTCATTGATCTGCGGCAGTACATGGCTGCGCAGAATGTCTCTTTCATACTGAAAATCACGAAATGTACTCGAAACAAATATGTTTTTCATCAATTGCAGTATATCAAAGGATTGATCGATGATGTTTTACATCCTTTTTTGTTCCGTTGAGTTTACTTGATTTATATCAGGGATCTGATCAGCCGGAAATACAAATGTCAGTACGCAGGAGAGGAAAACATAAAAAAAAGCGCTGCTTGTTTACAGCACTTTCCTGATCAATGGTGCCGGATGGCAGAATTGAACTGCCCGCTCATCCTTACCATGGATGTGTATTACCACTATACTAATCCGGCATTGCCTATATATAATAGCAATTCTTTCGGCAGGTATCAATAATCAGAAATATTTTTTAATTCTTCGTAAACGGAATTGAGAGGCAGGCCCATGATGGCATAGTAATCCCCGTCGATGTTGGTAATGAATTTTCCGGCACCGCCCTGGATGGCGTAGGCACCGGCTTTGTCGTCACATTCACCGCTGCTGACATAGGCGCCGATCTCATCATCCGACAATGTTGCGAAAGTGACATGGGAAATACTGACATCCTGAAACTGACGGCGGCTGCTGAGAACAGAGAGACCGGTAATGACCTGATGGGTATGGCCGGAAAGCATCTTCAGCATTTTACGGGCTTCGTCTCTGTCTTTTGGCTTGCCGAGCACTTTGCCGTCGACCGCCACGATGGTGTCACTGCCGACGACGACTGCGTCCGGATGCTTTTTCAGGATTACGGCTGCTTTGACAAGCGAAAGGCGTCTGATCTCTTCTGAAAGATCACGGCTGTCGTCAATAGTTTCGTCAATGTCCGCAGGTTCACATGTAAAGGGTATGCCGCACTTCTCCAGGAGTTCTCTGCGGCGCGGACTCTGAGAGGCGAGGATCAGTTTTTTCATAGAAATAATTATAATCAACTTCATCGGAAATTAAAGGGAATGTTATACTAACTGTAAGGGAGTAAAAGGAGAAAATAATATATGAATAAGAAACCTGCTCTGGTAATTCTGGCTGCCGGTATGGGAAGCCGCTACGGCGGAATGAAACAGATCGACGGTGTCGGAAACCACGGCGAACCGATTATTGAATTCTCGATTTACGATGCCAAGGAAGCCGGCTTTGAAAAAGTCGTCCTGATCATCCGGCGTGAACATGAAGAAGTATTCAAGGAAGCACTGACGAACAAGATCGCTCCGCATATGGATGTCCGCTTTGCCTATCAGGACATGACAAATCTGCCGGAAGGCCTCAGTGTTCCGGAAGGAAGAGTCAAGCCATGGGGCACAACCCATGCACTGCTGGCCTGCAAGGGCGTAGTTGACGAACCGTTCGCCATCATCAACGCGGATGACTTCTATGGCAAAGACGCCTACAAGGTCATCTACGACTTCCTCTGCAACGAAGCAGGCGACAGTCATTATGCGATGGTCGGCTATCAGTGCGGCAAGACACTGACCGACAACGGCACAGTTACCCGCGGTGTCTGTGAGAAGGACGAAGACGGTTATCTGACGGAGATCGTCGAAGTTGCCAAGATCGCCCGCAAAGACGGCGGCGCTGTCTATGAAGATGAAAAGGGTGAATGGCAGCCGCTTTCCGAAGATGCGCTTGTTTCCATGAACTTCTGGGGCTTCACACCGAAGATCTTCGATGAAGCTGAACCGCTGATGAAGGAATACCTGGAAAAGAACATCCCGCTCAATCCGATGAAGTGCGAAAGCCTGATTCCGAGCACGGTCGGAGAACTGGTGAAGGCCGGCACCTGCAAGGTCAAGGTTCTCTCCAGCAAGGACAGATGGTTCGGTGTCACTTACAAGGAAGACAAACCGGATGTCGTCGCCCGGATCCAGCAGATGAAGGACGAGGGTGTTTATCCGGATATTCTCTGGGAGTGAGAACAAATCAGTTATCAAATTGAAAAAAGTGTGGTTCAATGGAACTACACTTTTTTTGGTGATGATTATGATACTGAATACCGGCAGCCGCACAGATATTCCTGCATACTACAGCGAATGGTTCATGAACAGAATTCATGAAGGATTTGTCATGGCCAGAAATCCCTATTATCCAAAACAGGTTTACCGCTATCAACTGGATCCGGAAAGCGTGGATATTCTCGCTTTCTGCACAAAGAATCCGCAGCCGATGCTGGAACATCTGGATGAACTGAAGGACTTCCGTCAGCTCTGGTATGTGACGCTGACCCCTTACGGCCGGGATATCGAACCGAACGTGCCCGATAAGCATCATACGATCGAAGCGATTCAGAAACTGGCGAAGATAGTCGGCCGGGATTCCGTGATTCTCCGCTATGATCCGGTCTTTCTTTCCGAAAAGTATGCAAAGGGCTATCACCGGCGGGCTTTCTACAAGATCGCCAAAATGCTGCAGGGATATGTCAGCCGCATCGTGATCAGCTACATTGATCTGTATGAGAAAACCAAAAAGAACTTCCCGGAAGTCAGGGAAGTATCCTGGGAAGATCAGGTGGAACTGACCCAGTATTTTGTTTACACAGCCGCGTATTTCGGCATGCGTGTATATACATGCCTGGAAGATCCGCGCTTAGCGGCATATGGTGTCAATACCAGCGGCTGTATGAGTGAGGAACTGCTGGAAGAAGCACTGGGCATTGAACTCAATGTGCCGAAACTGACACCGGCCAGGGAAGGGTGCAGCTGTCTGCTCGGCAATGATATCGGCGCCTACAATACCTGCGCTCATTTCTGCCGTTACTGTTATGCCAACTATGATCAGGAGATGGTGCTGCGGAACATGAAGGATCATGATCCGCAAAGCCCGCTGCTGATCGGACATCTGCAGGAAGATGATATTGTCAGGGACGTGAAGCAGGTTTCCTGGCTGGATCCGCAGCTGAAACTTGTTCTATAAGGCTGTGATAAAATGTGCTACGATTTTTAAGAGGAAAATATGCTGGAAGTACTTTTGGGACTGTTTATTCTGATTCTCGCTGTTGGATTTGCATTACTGCCGCTGATCGCCGTAGTGCTTTTCTTCATTTATATCGTTGCCCCGAACCTTCTTGGCTTTGAAACAAAAAGAAACAGCAGAAGACAGACCGTTTACAGCAAGGCAAGAAAGAATGCCTATCAGCAGGTGAAAACAACGCCTAAGAATACAGCGAAACCGAAACCGGCTCCGAAAAAACCGGCTGAACCGGCAAAACCGAGAGCGGAAATCGTGCTTCAGGAATTCGAAAAACTGACCTCGGCTTTGCAGGAATGCAAACTGAAGGAAAAGTGCGTTGAGATGCAGGGCAAGCTGGAGAAGCTGCATACGATGGAAAACGAAGATCAGAATGTGCGTCAGCAGATGGAAAAGATGTACACTACATATCTGCCGTCTTTCCTGAATGTCCTTTCCCGCTATGAGCGTCTGCAGTATGCCAACCAGAGTGAAACACTGTCGGAATACGAAGAAAAGGTTCTGCACACCGCGGAAGTCATCGACGACGCACTGGAAAACATTCTCAGCACGGTCAATCTGCAGAACATGGACGCTCTGGAAAAAGACATGAGTGAACTGGAACTCGCTTTAAAGAGCGACGGTATGGCCGGCCAGCTGAAGCTGCCGAAATGATATAACGGCCTCTCTTAAAAAAACACTTGGAATCCTGTTAAAGTATGGTACAATTCTTAGTGCACATGGGGTCGTAGCTCACCTGGGAGAGCGCATCGCTGGCAGCGATGAGGTAGAGAGTTCGAGTCTCTTCGGCTCCACTGTAACACCGCGTATTTACGCGGTTTTTTTATGTTTTAAGTCATTTGACATCAGATTTGACATCAATTGTTAGATTTACTGTTTATATTTCCGGTTCATCATAGTTTCGAAGCCATCTTTATCAGAAGCCACATACGGCGCATGCAGATAAAATGCTGTCGTTATAATCACGGAACAATAAGTCATATTCATGATATGACATGACTTTTCTAAGAATACTGGCTCCTTCAGGATTAACCGGAATGGTACGAACAGATTAAATCATTATATTGATTGAAAAAACGTCAATCACTTTCACTCCCAAAAACAAAAGAGTGCCGATTGACGAAAACTTACTCTATATAAATGTACTCAGACAGCTTTTTTCGGCTGTGTATGGCAATGCTGAATCAGCCTTCTGATATTGATTTGTAGCTAAGTCCAAAATCCTCCATGGATTTGATGATTGGCCGCATGGATTCACCCAGTTCGCTTAAAGCATACTCCACACGAGGAGGTACTTCCGCATAAACTGTGCGAGTGATGATCCCGTCTTCCTCCATGGAACGAAGGCTGTCTGTAAGAACCTTTTGGCTTATGCCTTCCAGGTTTTTTCTGAGTTCGTTGAATCTCCATGGACGAACAAGGAGGTTCCTGAGAATCAGAAGTTTCCATTTGCTTCCGATCAGCTGGACGGTAGTAGCTACTGGACAATCCGGGAGTTCTTCTTTTGTTTTCATTGTAATACTCCAATCTGTATATTTTATTGCTTCAAAAATGAATGCAATACCATTAATTAAATTCAATATAACATAAGCGAGCGATTGCTTATATTAGTTACAAAAAGGTAACCATGTAATAAAAAGGTGCGTACTTAGCAGAGAAACAGGATATCAATACAATGAAACTGCAGAGGTAAAGATTCTGTAAGAAAGAAAGGAGAAGAACGATTATGGCACTTTCCAATCTGTCCGGATGGAACAGTAATGAAGTTCCTGCAACTGCCTGCGGTGCAGCAGACAAGCCTGTTGAAGAAGTACCTGCGGCATGTGGTGCAGCAGACAAGCCTGCTGAAGAAGTATCTGCGGCATGTGGAGCAGCAGACAAGCCTGCTGAAGAAGTACCTGCGGCATGCGGCGCAGCAGACAAACCTGCCGAAGAAAAGCCTGCAGCCTGCGGTGCAGCGTGCGGCGCATCTGACAAATAATCGGTCAGAAGAGAAAATCCTTCAAAGAAATCCTTTGGAGGATTTTACGTGAAAAAACCGATCGTGCGATCGAATGAATATTAGGAGAACAACAGAATGAAACCCTATTTTGCATTTCAATGGCATATTACAGATGAATGTGATCAGAGGTGTAAACATTGCTATATTTTTTCGGGAAAACCGGATAAGAATCCTGAGTCGATGACTTTCCTGCAGATGGAGGACGTGTTTTATAACTGTCTGGACTTCTGTGAACTGTATAACCGGACGCCATATTTCTATCTGACCGGCGGAGACCCCATTCTCCATCCGGATTTCTGGAGACTTCTGGAACTGTTTCATGAGCATAAAATCAAATATACGATCATGGGAAACCCGTTTCACCTCAATGATCAGGTATGCCGGGAACTGAAGTGGTTTGGATGTGAGAAATATCAGATGTCGATTGATGGAATGAGACAGACGCATGACTGGTTCAGAAAACCTGGATCTTATGACTGCACTCTGGAAAAGATCGGCTGTATTAACCGTTCCGGCATGCGGAGCGTGATCATGACAACCGTTTCAAAAACAAATATTGAAGAAATACCGGGTATTATTGATGCGGTTGTTGAAGCTGGTGTGCATGTGTTTGCGTTCTCAAGATATGTCCCGTCCGGCGGGGAAATGGATTCTTCCATGACTGCTGCAGAATACAGAACTTTGCTGGAAAAATGCGACAGAAAGTTCAGAGATTATGCGGCGCTGGGATGTGAAACGTATTTCAATAAAAAGGACCACTTATGGACTTTGTATGATTATGAAACAGGGCATTTCCGGATTCCTGCAAACGCAGAAGAAGGAATGATCTATGGCGGATGCAACTGCGGAAACTGCCATATTACGATCCTGCCGACCGGTGATATTTATGCCTGCCGGAGAGTGGAAAACAGCAAAGTCGGTAATGTGTATGAAGACCGTCTGGCCGATGTCTGGCTGACATCTATGGAAGAATACAGGCAGTATGACAGGTTCTCAAAATGTTCAAGATGTAAACTTCTGGCCTGGTGCAGAGGATGTCCGGCTGTTGCCAGAGGTGTAAACGGAAGTTTTTATGCGGAAGATCCGCAATGCTGGGCAAGTGAGGAAAACGGACTGTTGAGGCCAAAGGAGACAAACGAATGGCTTTGATGAAGGCAGTATTAATTGATTCTGTAACAGAGGCAGAAGATATAAGATTAACAGAAACAGAGATACCTGAAGTGAGACCCGGCTGGGTGCTGGTCAAAGTAAAAGGCTTCGGCCTGAATCATTCCGAGCAGATTCTTCGAATGTCGGAAATCAAAGCGGATTATATTCGAAAACCAATCATACCGGGAATCGAGTGCGCAGGAATCATTGCTGATCCATCGGATTCCGGATGGGAAAAAGGTCAGAGTGTTGTCGCATTGATGGGAGGTATGGGAAGAAGCTTTAACGGATCCTATGCTGAATATGCACTGCTTCCAAAACATCATGTGTTCCCTGTTCGGACTGATCTTTCCTGGCCTGAGCTGGCGGCTGTTCCGGAGACGTATTTTACCGCATGGGGCTCTCTCTTTGAATGTCTTGATCTGAAAAAAGATGACACATTGCTGATAAGAGGCGCGACATGTGCTCTGGGCTATGCTGCTGTACAGATTGCAAAAGCACTCGGATGCAGAGTCATAGGAACCACGCACAGAGAAAGCAAGATAAACCTCCTTGAGGAAGCCGGATGTGATGAATGTGTACTGGATCAAGGCGTGATTACACGAAAAGTTTCCGGTGTTAACAAAGTACTGGACCTGATTGGACCGAAAAGCCTGAAAGATACTTTGACGGCAGTTGAAAAAGGCGGAATCGTATGTCAGACCGGGATTCTCGGCGGTCTGTACACACTGAACGGATTTGATCCGATCAAAGACATTCCCAACGGGGTATACCTGACCGGATTCTTCTCAAATTATCCGACACAGAAAATAATTGATGAAATCTTTCATTTCATCAATGAGCATCATCTGTGCCCATGCAGCGGGGCGGTCTATACATTTGAAAACATTCAGCAGGCTCTGATTACCATGGACAGTCATAAAGTCAATGGAAAGATCGTAGTTGTAACGGAAGAAACAGAATAAAAAAACGTGCTCCTTGTCAGGAAAAGCCAGCATAGGAAAAAGTTTGCAGCGTGGATTTTCTCCCGGATGGCAGAGGACTTTGCGCGGTATGACACTGAGGCAATACGGTTTGGAGTGGGAACAGGTCCTGTCGGAGGATGGATGGGAAGCGCAAACTGCCCAAAGTCACGTCGCCGCATTTGCCATAATGACCGCTGCCATGAACTGATTGAATAGATAATAGAAACTGATGCCGTGATCATCAGAATATCCTCTATGTTTCACAGGATCAAACGGAGCATTATGTGCATTAACGGACAGAGCATTCCAGACGGCATCCGATCACAGTCGGCTGCTCGGCGGGAAACCTGCCGCAGTCATTATCCGTGTCTGATGGAAAAGAGAAAGCACGGCAGTAACAAAACCTGCAGAAAATATAAGAAAACAATTACAGAATACAAAAGGAGATGAAGCATGTTAAAAAAAATACCCGCAGATGTATCAGAATTTGAAATGGTTTATTCTGTTGCGGAAAACTGCAAACTGGATAATGAGGACACGATCCGCGCAGTAAAAAAAGACAAGATCATGCAGTTTGATGAAAATACGATTGTCAAACTGAAGGACTGTGATTTTCATAATGGCGTGATCAAGGTGAAAATGCTGAGCAGACTGCTGCCGGACGCACCTGATTTTGCCAGAGGCTTTATCGGTATCGTTTACAGAGTGAATGAAAACAACAGTGAATTTGAATCGTTCTATATCCGTCCTACCAATGGCATGACCGATGATCCTGTCAGAAGAGCCCATGGCTGCCAGTATTTCTCCTATCCTGGCTATACATTCGCATATTTCAGAGAGTTCGGTATTACCAAATACGAAGCACCGATCCACAACAAACTGGATGAATGGGTTCAGCTGAAAGCAGTTATCCAGGATGAGACTGCGTCGTTCTATATGAACGATGAGGAAGAACCTGTCCTTACCGTAACAGATATGAAACACGGGAAAAATGCGCGCGGTTCGGTTGGATACTTCTGTGAGATCGGCACGGAAGCATTCTTCAAAGATCTTGAAATTGAATTCTATGATTGATTGTCAAAAGTGATATGAAAGAGAAGACACAATTCACCCTTGATCGGCACAGATGTATTAAATGCGGCAGATGTGTCAACACCTGTGCAGGTATGGTCCTTAAGTTCGGGGAAGACGGTTATCCGGAAATGCAGGAATTTGAACGCTTCGGCTGGCGGGGATGCTGGAGATGCCAGCATTGTCTGGCTGTCTGTCCGCAGGGAGCAATCAGCATTTTTGGTAAAAAACCTGAAGATTCCCTGCCTCCTGTTCCTGAAGAAATGGGAGCATTCATGGAAAGGCTTGTTGTCAACAGAAGAACATGCCGCAGATATCTGGATCAGAATGTGGATACTCAGATCATCAGCCGTATTCTTTCTGCCATGTCTGCAGCACCGACCGGCGGCAATGCCATGAATGTGGAATATACGGTCATTGATGATAAAGAGCGGGTAAAAGAAATCTGGAACAAAGCTTATCCGGTCATGGAAGAGAAAGCGAAACAGCATATTTATACACATAGTTTTTCTGATTTTTATTACCGGAAAATGAAAGAATCGGAAAAGAGTATTCGAAAAGACGACCTTCTTTTCTGCGGCGCTCCTCATCTGTTTATCGCCCATAGCAATTGTACAGGTAAATGGGCAGAAGATACGAAAGTCAACTGTATCATCGCAACTGCATATTTTGAACTGCTGTGCAACGCCTATGGTCTGGGGACGATTATTATGAGTTACTCTTCGGAGGTGCTGAATGAACTTGTCCCGGAAGCCCGCAGGATGCTGAATATTCCGCCGGATCACTATACAGGATTGATTGTCGGATTCGGTTATCCTGAGATTCCTTATGCAAGAGGCGTGCAGAAGGACAGGGGAAACAAAATACATCGTTACAGCAATAAGAAACAGGACAAAAAAAGGAACTGAATCACCCTTGCAGTGACAGAACACTTCCTTACCCAGGATGAAGCCAATCAGGCAATCATCGATTACCTTCCGTATTACTTCGAAGACGGCATGCCGATCTCCGTGCAGCTGTGCACGTTCCTCGACATCAATAAAGAAGACGGATTCATGCGGGTGCCGAGCCAAAAATACAGCGGCCGGGAAGGCGCTGAAAAGCAACTGGCCTGCGGTGTCGTCAAAACCAGTATGTACATCAGCCCGCAGGGGAAAGTTTTGCCCTGCATGACACTGGGCGGCACGGCTATCGATGCGCAGTTTGATTCGCTTCTCGAGAAAGATCTCAGTGAAATCCTGAAGGCGTCTCATTACCGTGATATATGCAATGTGAAGATGGGAGACTGCATCATGCACAATGAAAAGTGCCGGGACTGCAAATATCGTCTGAAATGCGGCGCCGGATGCCGGGCGTGCGGCTGCGGTGAAACCGGTACGGACTACCTGGCAATCGATGAAGAATGCTGCAATTTCTACCTGAACGGCTGGTATGAGAAAGCACTGGAAATGATCGCGAAGTATCAGGACAGACTTCCGAAGCGGAAAGACAGCTGGCAGAATAAAGAAACGGATGGGGCGGAGATCATCTGCTGATTCCGACAATATAAACAAAAGAAGGCCAAACCGGGAAGAATCCGTTCTCTGTTACGGCCTTTTTTAATTTATATGGAAAACAAAACAGTTTGAACGGAAAACTATTTAATTGTAAATTCTGTGTATTTCCGATATATAGAAATTAGAAAAGGAGACAAACCAATATGAGCGAAGTAATCCTGGAAACAAAAAACATGAAGAAAATCTACAATTACCGGACACCAAATGCTTTTGAGGCACTGCATGGCATTGACTTCACGGCTGAGAAAGGTGAGTTCATCGCCATCATGGGACCGAGCGGCGCCGGCAAGTCAACTTTTATCAACAATATTTCAACGATCGACCAGTATACGGAAGGCAGCGTCAAAATCAAGGGAACCGAGATCCGCACGATGAGTTCCAACGAAATCGGCACGTTCCGTTTCAAGACGCTGGGTTTTATTTTCCAGGACTTCAACCTTCTTGATACTCACACATTATTTGAGAATATCGCACTGCCGCTGAGTCTGGCGGATGTGAAAAAGAGCGAGATCGAACCGCGTGTCAGAGAGATGGCGGAAAAGATGAATATCTCCTCGCTGCTCCATAAATTCCCGAAGGAATGCTCCGGCGGCCAGCGGCAGCGTGCCGCCATCTGCCGGGCATTGATCAACAATCCGGAAATCATCGTCGCCGATGAGCCGACTGGCAATCTGGACAGCGCCAACTCGACGGAACTGATGCACATTCTGCAGAAACTGAATCAGGAAAGCGGCGTGACGATCATCATGGTTACCCATGATCCGCTGATCACTTCCTACACGTCCCGGCTGGTTTTCATCAAAGACGGCAACATTGAAAGAGAACTGGCACGCGGTGACATGAGCCAGGATGATTACTTCCAGAAGATCGTTGAGCTCAATGCGGAAGAATCCCGCGGGGAGCTGAAAAAATGATTCTCCGGGATGCCATCCGTTCACTGAAAAGTGATAAATCCAGAACATTCTTTTACTGGATCACGTATTTCCTGACATCACTGTTCATCTTTCTGTTCTTCAATATCATGATGAGCAGTGACAAGGGAATGGAAATCATCACGTCCGGCAAGGACATGGCTGCGACATTCATCGTCGTCGTGGTCGTCGTCATCTGTCTGATGTGCATTCAGTTCGCCAACAATTTCTATGTTCATTCAAAAGGCAAGGACATTGCCGTACGTCTGATCTGCGGTGCGACCTTCATCAAGGTGACCGCCTATCTGATGACCCAGACACTGATCATCATGCTGCTGTCGATACCGCTCGGCATCCTGCTCGGTATCCTGATCATTCCGTTAATGAACACGATGCTGCCGTCCGTCGCGGCGGCCGGTATCACGATCGGCATTCATGCCGATGCCAATCTGATGGTCTTCATTATCCTGGCCATGATCATCGCCTGGTCAACGGCGATCAACTTCAGTTTCACCTATACCAACGCCGCCTTTGCCATGATGAACAACGATGGAAGCGATACTGCCAAAGAGGGCAGTGCTATCAGTGATTTCTTCTCCGGCATGCCGCTGATCGTCAAACAGATCCTCTTCGGCGCGCTGTTTATTGTCCCGATCATTTTCCTCTTCAATCCCAACGTTTCCCGCATGGCTTTCTCAATGCTCGGTCTGCTTGGTGTCTGGGGTGTGATCAACTACATCATCGCACCGTCGATCACCACCTCGATGGATAAGACAAATCTTGACAAGGCAAAGATCCTGGCCGGCAACGGTTTCCTGCGCAAGGATCTCGTCATCAACAAAAGCAACATCATGCTGTTTATCGGATGCGCGATCATCCAGATCTCAATTATCGCCGACCGGCAGGGACAGGCATTCGACGTCATGCTGTTTACGTTCTCGTTCATTCTGATGAACTGTCTCTTGGCCATGATGATCATGTTCAAAACGTCGACTGAACAGGCCGGCCGGACCAAGTTCTTCAGGGTTCTCAACCAGATCGGTTTCCAGGAGGATGCTCTGAAAGCCATCACCCGGAACGAACTGATCAAACTGTATGGCATGGTGGCAGGCATTTCACTGATCTATATCGGCGCCATGCTTGCGGCTTTATATCTGAACGGTGAGCTGACCATCGCCAAGATCGCCGTCATGATCCTGGAAATGCTTGTGCCGGTCTGCATCTGCTTCGCTCTCAATATCTTTATTTACCGGAAAGCAGTACTGACGGATCTGAACAAACCTCTGTAAGCAGGATTCCAACAGAAAAAAGAAAAAGGGACTGTAACAAAAAAAGGAAATCTGTGAAGAACAGATTTCCTGAAGGTTACGGTCTCTTTTATTTTGTGATGGTGTTTTTGATGAACTGCACCTGTGCGTCGCTGAGTCCGCCGGCCCGCAGATAAGCTTCCGCGTAGGGAACGAGATCCGCTGATGTCAGATCGACGTCGGCATCGACGATATAGTGAATCAGAGGAATAAACGTTTCACTGACGACGGTCTGATATTTCGCCGGTGTGCCGTCACTGGTCACGTGGTAGAAGTTATGGTAGGTGAGCATATAGTCGTCCAGGATCTCCTGATAGGATGCTCCCGCCAGCATTTCCAGCAGGGCACAGACAAAGCCGGTGCGGTCTTTGCCGAGGGCGCAGTGAATCAGGTAAGGTCCTTCGTGGGAACACATTTCCAGCAGGACGGAAGCCAGCCTGGTCTTCAGTTCGGTGCTGCCGTACTGGGTATTGATACCCGGCAACAGGATCAGCTTCTGATCGTACAGGTTCTGCAGATACTCAGAAGGCGAAACGCTGTCCATGCGGTCAGCCAGTGTTTCTTCGGAATCAGAAAGATTCACGATCAGCCGGATGCCGTTCTTTTCACTCAGACGATCAGCGTAAGAAGCCCGGTTGTAGGTGTCGTCCACCGGCGAGGATGCCCGGTAAATCAGATTCTCTTTCAGACTGCCGCCGCGGATGGGTCGGAAGTTGGCGAATATCTCATCGCTTTCGTAATTCTCACGGATATCGTCTGACTGCATGTCACGGGCTTCCTGAATGGCCCCGTAACGGCCGGCATCGACCAGCGTGATGCTGACTGTGTCACTCTCTTTCAGCCCGGCTGTCAGCCATAAGTCATCGCCGTTGTTGATGGCGGCTTTGATATACGGATAACCGGGATAGCCGACGAGAAGTTCTTCTTTCTCCGGTACATAATAGCCGCTGTAGAAAGGCAGTTCTTCGATCACATAGCCATTGGAGAATTCCAGGCGCACGCAGTCACCGAAGTGATAACCGAGATCCAGGAAATCAGCGATGGTTATTTTGATATAGATTCCGCCGAATTCTCTTTCATGTTCGATGGGACAGTTCTTCAGATCCATCGAGGAAGATTCATTCCTGCAGCCGCAGACGGTAAAAGCCAGGGCAATCAGACATACAGTTTTCAATAATCCGGATAATGATATGCTCATAAATATATTCTCCGTTTCCACGATACTACGGAAGGCGGTTTTTCGCAAAGCATGATCCATGGATAAACAGCTGTTCCGTTATGATTTTCCGCTGTTAAACGTTTATAATAAAAACAGCCACATGTCAGAAACATGACATAACATAATGGGAGAAGTTTTATGAAAATTTTATTCGTGACGAGCGAATGCGCTCCGTATTCAAAGTCCGGCGGTCTGGCTGACGTCGCTTTTTCTCTGCCTCCGGCATTGAAGGAAGCCGGCAATAAACTGGAAATCATCACGCCGTATTACAAGTGTGTCAAAGACCGTTTCGCTGAGGAAGTCAGATTTGTCAGCAGCACCCGCGTCAGACTCGGCAACGCGGAATTATACTGCGGTCTGCTGAAGGGGAAACTGCATGGCGTTCCGGTCTGGTTTATCGATAATGAAGACCTCTTTTACCGGGACAGACTGTATGGCTATGACGATGACAAATTCCGTTTTGCCTGGTTCTCGAAAGCGGTTGTCGACGTTATGGATGAACTTGATTTCGTGCCGGAGATCCTTCACTGCAATGACTGGGAAACAGCTCTTTCCATCATTTATCTGAAGGACAAGATGGCGGAGCGGATCGACTACCGCACCATCCGCACCGTGTATACGATTCATAACATCGCTTATCAGGGACAGTTCGGCGCCAATGAACTGGGCGATACATTCGCTCTGAATCCGGGCTGGTATGAAGGCGGTCTCGGCTATGAATATCAGGGAAGACATGACGTCAATCTGATGAAAGGCGCGATGCTGATGGCGGATGCCGTATCCACCGTCTCACCGACCTATGCCCGTGAACTTCACACACCGGAATTCGGCAAAGGTCTGGAAGGGGTGTGCGATCTTGTTGAATCCAAGATGTACGGCATTCTCAACGGTATTGACCCGGCTCATTACGACCCCGGTATCGATCCGCGTATCCCGGCGAATTTCACTTATAAGAACAAAGCCGGCAAAGAGGTATGCAAGGCATACATCCAGGAAGAATTCGGCCTTCGCAAAGAAGATCACTGGCCGCTGTTCGCGGTCGTCGCAAGACTGGTTGAGCAGAAAGGGATCGAACTGATCCGTCAGATCCTGCCGCAGCTGATGCAGAAGGGAATGCAACTGGTCATCTTCGGTCAGGGCGATCAGAAATACGTCGACTATTTCAACGCATGCAGGGAACAGTATCCCGGCCAGCTCGGCTTCTCTGACAAATACAATGAGGAAATGGCGGCGAAGGTCTTCGCCGGTGCCGATTTCTATCTGATGCCTTCCGCGTTTGAACCGTGCGGCCTTTCGCAGATGATGGCCATGCGCTATGGCACGGTGCCGATCGTCCACGAAACCGGCGGTCTCAAAGATACAGTACGGCCGTATTCCGACTTCGACGGTATCGGTGACGGCTTCTCCTTCAGCGGCTATACCGCCAAATCACTGATGCTGGCGATCGACGACGCCATCAAGGTATATTTCGCGGAGCGGGATGTCTTTGAGGAAATCGTCGACCGGTGCATGCGCAAGGATTTCTCATGGAAGAAATCCGCCCGCACCTATATGAAGATGTATTCGGATATCTGCGGCTTCGGCACAGACCCGAACGTCACTTTTGAAGATGCCTTTGAAGCATTGAAGATCGTCTATTCCGATTCGAAGGAAAACCGCGAAGACTTCCTGGCAATGCAGCCGGAAGACTATCAGACTGTGGTGCAGGTTCATATCGAAGGTCCGGGTGAGGGGACGTTCTATCTGAAATTCACCCGCGACGGCATGGAAATGGAACCGTACAGCTACGAGGGAGCGGACGTGCGGATCAGCACGACGTTTGACAACCTGTACAACATCGCCATCGGTACGACCGGAACCAGCCGGCTGTTTGTCAATGGCCAGCTGAAAATCGAAGGGAATATATCCAAAGCCTTCGAACTGCGGTATCTGATCGGTGTGCACATCCGCAAAAAGAAGAAATAATTTCAGAAAACAGATGCATTGCCATCTGTTTTTCATTATGATGGGAAACAGGAGAAAACCATTATGATCGATATCAGAAAATATACGGAAGATGATGAAGTATTTGCCGAGGCAGTCCGGATCCGCCGGGAAATCCACGCCCATCCGGAGATTGGCATGGAATGTGAAAAGACAACCGATCTGATCTGCCGGGAACTGGATGCCATCAATGTTCCTTACCGGCGCTGCGGCAAGGCGGGTGTCATTGCCGACATCAAAGGCACAAAAGGCAACAGCGAAGCGACCGTCATGTTAAGAGCGGATATGGACGCTTTGAATCTTGAAGAAAAGACCGGGCTTCCTTTCGCTTCCGAAATACCGGGACGCATGCACGCCTGCGGCCATGACATGCATACCGCCATCCTGCTGGGTACAGCCCGCATCCTGATGAAGATACGCGGCGAACTGGAAGGCAATGTCCGTCTGCTGTTCCAGCCGGCGGAAGAAATCGGCATCGGCGCGGATTATATGCTGCCGTACGGTGCCATGGAAAAAGTCCAGCTCGGTCTTGGGGTCCATATGGATCCGCTGAGTCCGGTCGGCACCTTGAAAAGCCGGATCGGTCCGGACTGGGCGGCTGTTGACCGCTTCTATGTGAAGATCCACGGTAACGGAGCGCATGGCGCCACCCCGCACAAAGGCTCGGATGCGGCCATTGCGACAGCCGCTGTCGCCATGAATCTGCAGACGATGGTCAGCCGTGAATGCGACCCGATGAAACCGCTGGTTGTCACGATCGGTAAAATGAGTGCCGGAACCGCCTTCAATATCATTGCCTCGGAAGGCTATCTGGAAGGCACCTGCCGTTCGTTCGATGACGACGTCTGGCAGATGATTCCCGGCGCCATGGAAAGAATCGCGAGACATACAGCGGAAAGCTTCCGCTGCACGGCGGAAGTGAAAGTCGAAAGACCGATCAAACCGCTCGTCAACAGTGAGTTCGCGTATAATGTCCTGAAGAAGGCGGCTGTCAAAGTACTGGATGATCCCGCGCTGTTCGGAGAATGCAAGCAGGAGATGATCGGCGAAGACTTCGCTGTCTATACCGAACACGCACCGTGCGTCTTTGCTCATCTGGGCTGTGACGGCGGTTATCCACTCCACAGCAACTTTGTCAATTTCCAGGAAGAAGCGATGCGGACCGGCATGGCGGCGGAAGTCCAGTTTATACTGGAAGGCCTTCAGACACTGAATCATCTGAACCGGAAATAATATAGAGAGGATCCCACGGGATCCTTTTTCTATTGACAGAATGCATTATATGCATTATTGTAGATAATGCAAAGAGGTGATGCATATGATCCTGACATTTGATTTTTCATCGGATGTTCCGCTGTATCTGCAGCTGCGTAATCAGATCGTCATCGGCATTGCCGAGGGAAAACTTGCCCCCGGGGAAAAACTGCCGACGATAAGGGCACTGGCGGATGAGAGCGGCATCAATATGATGACGGTATCCAAAGCCTATCAGATCCTGAAGCAAGAAGGCTATATCGTTACCGACCGCCGTAAAGGAGCGGTTGTCGCAGGCGCTCCCGCATCCCGGATCAGTGAAGAAACCCTGCGCGAGCTGCGTCTGAAAATTTCCGAACTGCGGCTTGCCGGTATGAAAAAAGAAGAGATTCTTGCAATGATCGAAAAGATCTATGCGGAGGGAAACAAATAATGGCAAAAATGATTCTCTGGCTGAGTGTTATCTGGCTTCCGTTTCTGATGGTCTATATGAACATCAATGAAACGAAAGCCAAAAAGAATATTATATTGGGTGTGACCCTGCCTCAGGAAGGCAGAGAAGACCCTGACGTTCTGAAAGAAGTTGAGAGCTTCAAGAAAAATGAGTGGCTGAGTGTGGCTGTGCTGACCGTACTGGCTGCCATATTATGGTTCTTCACGGATGAACATGCTTATATGACACCGTGGATGCTGTGGATCGTGCTGTGCATCGTCGTTCCTTATGTACCGTATGTACTGAGCAACAACCGTCTGAAAAAACTGAAGGCTGAGAAAGGCTGGATACAGGAAAAGCATGTCGTCAGAGTGGATACAGCAGTTCTGCCGCCGGAAAACTGGTTCTCACCGTGGCTGTTTGCCGCACCGGTGCTTGTGTGCCTTGTGCCGGTACTGTTCGATAAGCCGATGGCGGTGATGTATGTCATTTCGGCCGTTATATGCGCCACGCTGTGGTTCGGTTACCGTTATCTTTATCGCAATAAGGCGGAAATGGTTGACAGCAATGCCGAACTGACGGCTGTACTGACAAGGGTACGCCGCTACAACTGGGGAAAGATGTGGCTTCTGACGTCCTGGTTCATGGCGGCCTTCTGCCTGGTGGCCTGGATCAGCGGCCGTAATGCCCTGATCGGCATTATCCTCGGCATCGCGGTAACTGTCCTGTTATGCTGGCTGGCATTCCGTCTGGAAATGCGGATGCGACACGTGCAGGAAAAACTGACGGAACAGAGCGGCACCGACTGGTATGTGGATGATGATGACCACTGGCTGGGCGGACTGCTGTATTACAATCCCGATGACAGCCGGCTGATCATCAATAACCGTGTCGGTCTGAATTCGACTGTCAATATGGCCCGGCCGGCCGGCAAGTTCTTTATCGGTCTGTTCCTGCTGATGATCCTGGGCTTGCCGCTGCTTGGCGGTTTTCTCGACGGCGGCATCGCCAAAGAAATCACGCTGGCTGTCGAAGATGACAGGATCGTCTGCACTTCCGGCATGGGCAGCTACAAAATCGATCTGGATGACATTCAGGAAATGAAGGTTCTGGAGGAACTTCCCACCAACCTGCGAAGAAGCTTCGGCACCGGAACGGAAACCCTTCTGCAGGGCAGGTTCGCATGCGATGAATACGGATCGATGGAAGTCAATCTGGATCCCCGTCAGGGACCGTATCTGCTCATAACAACAGAAGGCAAAACTTATCTGTTCGGAACGAGGGATGGTTCGGCTGTCAATGAAGTCTATGATATGTATCATTGAAAAACGCTGTTCCTGTGTTATGCTTTGAGAAAGGGAATGATGTCTCCCGCAGCGAAAGCTGAAACCGTGTATTAAAACACTGATGACGTCTGTGCATGTTTTCATGTGCAGTGTCATCAGTTTTTTGTTGAAGGAGGAAATGATTATGCTGATGAGTATTGCTTTGATTCTGCTGGCGGGAATGAGTGCCGGCCATCTGTTCAGAAAGCTGTCGCTGCCGCCGCTGATCGGCATGATTCTGGCCGGCATGCTGCTGGGACCGTATGTATTGAATCTTCTGGATGACAGTATTCTCGCCGTGTCCTCACAGCTGCGCCGTATCGCTTTGATCATCATCCTCATCCGGGCAGGTCTGAAACTGAATTTTGAAGACCTGAAAAAGGTCGGAAGACCGGCTGTTCTGATGTGTTTTCTGCCGGCCTGTTTCGAAATGGCGGGCACCATTCTTCTGGCGCCCGTACTGCTGGGTATTTCCGTTCCTGATGCCGCTGTGCTGGGGGCAGTACTTGCAGCTGTTTCACCGGCGGTTATTGTTCCGCATATGATACGCATCATTGATGAAGGCTATGGAACGGAAAAGGGGATCCCGCAGATGATCCTGGCCGGTGCTTCGGTTGATGACGTGTTTGTCATCGTTGTCTTTACCAGTGCCGCCGCGCTGGCTATGGGCAGCGATATTTCTGCCATGCATCTGCTGAAGATACCGGTTTCGATTATCGCTGGTGTTCTGGCCGGTTTCCTGATCGGCAAACTGGTTGTCCGTTTTGCGGCTGTCACGAAAATGAAGACAGCCTATACGGTCATCATTCTCATGAGTCTTGCTTTTCTGCTGAACGGTTTCGAAGATGCTTTCGGGGAAGTGATTCCGTTTGCTTCACTGCTTTCAATTATGACAATGGGCATGATGATCCGCCGGGATGACATGAAGCTGATGAGACAGGTTGGCCCGGTCTTTGAGGAAATGTGGACTGCCGCGGAGATCTTCCTCTTTGTTCTGGTCGGCGCTTCTGTCGCTCTGAACAGTCTGAAAGACTGCGGTATCCAGGCGGTGCTGCTGGTTTTACTGGTCCTTGTTTTCAGGGTGTGCGGGGTATGGCTCTGCCTGTTAAAAACGAATCTTGATATAAAAGAAAAAATGTTCTGCATGATTTCCTATCTTCCCAAGGCAACCGTGCAGGCGGCGATCGGCGGACTGCCGCTGGCCATGGGTATCGCCTCCGGACAGCTGATTCTGACCGTTTCGGTGGCGGCGATCCTTCTGACAGCACCGCTCGGGGCAATCGGCATCGAACAGACTTATCGTCACTTTCTTTCTCCGTCATGTACAATGGAAACAGGAGATAATGAAATATGATCTATACAATTACCATGAATCCGGCTCTGGATTATATTATAGAAACCGATCATTTCGAGACCGGCACGATCAACCGTATCAAGGAAGAACATCTGTATGCCGGCGGCAAGGGTATTAATGTTTCCATGATTCTGAGGGAACTTGGCGTTGAAAGCACAGCTCTGGGATTTGCGGCCGGGTTTACCGGCAAGGCTCTGATTGAAGCGCTCCGGCAGAAAGGAATTACTGCCGATCTGATCGAAGTGGAAGAGGGCATGACGCGCATCAATGTCAAACTGAAGGCGCAGGAGGAAACAGAGATCAACGGCATCGGACCGATAATCGAACCGCATCATTTTGATATGCTTCTGAATAAGGTAAGGAATCTTTCGGAAGGGGACGTTCTTACTGTTTCCGGCAGTGTGCCCAAAAGCCTGTCGGGAGATGTTTATGAGAGAATCGCAGCCGCACTGCCGCAGGGTGTGCTGCTTGTGGCGGACGCCGAGAAAAACCTTCTCCTGCCGCTGCTGAAATATAAGCCGTTTCTGATCAAGCCCAATCATATCGAGCTTGCCGAGATGTGCAATACAGTGATAAAGAACGAAGAAGAACTGCTTGCCTGTGCTGCAAGACTTCAGGAAATGGGAGCCCGTAATGTCCTGGTTTCCATGGCTGGTGACGGAGCAATATTGCTGGATGAAGAAGGCGGTGTTCATCGTGCACCTGCGGCGAAGGGAACACTTGTCAGTTCTGTCGGTGCCGGCGATTCCATGCTTGCCGGATTCCTGGCCGGCTGGCTGAAAAACGGCAGTTATGAAGAAGCGCTGATGCTCGGAACAGCCTGCGGCGGAGCGACAGCCTTTACCAGCGGACTGGCTGAGTGGAAACGGATCGAGGAAGTGCTGACATCTCTGAAGGAAAGAAAGCAATAAAGCAGCGGATGAAAGCGGGAATTATTTTCTGATACAGCATCGGATATCTGCTTCTTGCATTTGCTGTCCTGACAGTCATTGAGTTTCAACAGTCAAAGCAAACCGGCGTGGAAAGTGTAGCGGGCAGAACAGATTGTTGATATAGTGAGATATAGTAAAAACAGTCGAAAGGGATAATCATGAAAACAATTGCAATCGTATGTGGTGCGGGCATGTCTTCTTCATTGCTCGTCAATAAAATCAAGGAAGCTGCCGCAAAAGAAGGGAAAGATTATGAAGTCTTTCATTCCGAATCATCGAACGTTCAGTACAAATGCCAGAATGCAGATTGTATTCTTGTAGGACCGCAGATCCGCTTCGATATTCCAAAGTTTCAGAAGCTTCTGCCTGGCGTTCCGGTTGATGTCATTGATATGCGTGCATACGGAACGATGAACGGCAAAGCTGTTCTCGAACACGCCGAAAAGCTGATGGGGATCAAAAGCGATAAGTAATCGATCTGATGCCGGCAAATAATCAAGGTAATGTGAACCGATGCGGTTTATATTACAGTGGCTGAGCGCGGTGTGGTAAAACAGACAAAATGAAAGACCTTCTTATGCGATGAATTGATCCGATATTTACGAATAAGGAGGCCTTTTACAATTTATTCTGCGCTTTGTTTATTGTCTATATATGACAGCCCTGTTCCGGGAAGCGGATTGGAGTCTGTTTCAGTTGTCTCTTCAACACTGCCGACCGCTTCATAGGAGAAGCCTGTATTGATGCGATTTCCATCACGGCAGTTGAAATGATATAAATCGTTTCCCCGTGAATCATATTCATCGTTTGAATCGTTACCACGGCCAAAGAAAAGTTGGAATACCTATTGATTTACAGAGGAAGAATAAGGTAAAATATCCAATTGTCAGGAGATCCATCTTTTTTACAGATGATTTCCGTAAAAAATGATGGGAGGTGAAAAAATGCCTAGAGTCGTTGTTAAGGAAAATGAGGATCTTGATTCCGCAATGCGCAGATTCAAGAGACAGGTTAATAGCAGTGGAATTCTCGCCAAGGTTCGCAGCAAGGAGTACTATGTGAAGCCGGGTGTCAGAAGAAGACTGAAGAGCGAAGCAGCTAGAAAGAAGAAGAGAAGATAAAAAATCTTTTCCGTGAATTAAAAACCATGTGATGAAATTAATGCATTGCATGGTTTTCTTTTTGCTAAAATAATAAACAGTACGAGGTATTTTTTATGGAAGAATCATTACGGCAGACTTGCGTGGATTTTCTTACTTACCGGGACATTTGCCGGAAGTCATTTCTCTGGACAGGCTATCGTCAGGTCTTTCCGGTATGTGCCTATATTTATCTGAACCACCATATCGAACCGGATCTGGAACAGACGAAATACTGCAAGGAGATCCTGCGCGAAAACAGCGGTTTCTTTTCCTCTTTCCGCGGCAGCGGTGAACCGATCTTCGTAGCCATGCTGGCGACGGAAAAGGATCCCGGGCTGAAGATGAGAGCTGCTTCCCAGGCGTACAGTGCCCTGCGGCAGTTCTTCGGGCCAAGTGCGTATCTACCGTTTCTTGCCATGATCATGCCCGATATGATGCCGAACGCAATGTTCAAGCAGTTTGCCCAGGATACCCGCAAACTGTATGACGACATCAACCGGAACCACCGTGTACTGACCGGACAGGAAGACGTGATCTTCGCCGGCCTCCTGTGTCTGAAAACAGAAAGAGAAGTGCCGGATCTGCTCGATGAAATAGAATACCTGTACGAGCATTTATCCAAAACGAGTATTTTCAATCTCAACGCCATGCAGTCGCTGAGCCACGCTCTGACCCTCTGTCAGGGTACGGCCAGAGTGAAATACCGGAACCTGGAGGATCTCTGCAAATTCCTGAAATACGCTGAAATCAATTATGGAAAGAGCTATGAAATGATTCCGCTGGGCATTCTTGCCAATCTTGGCATTGACACCCAGAACCTCTGCTGTGATCTGATGGAAGTCTATGAATTTCTGGGCAAAGATGACGGCTATGGTTTCTTCGGCTTCAGCAACCGGACCAGACTCGTGCATGCCTGCCTGATCCTCTGTGCTTACTATATGGCCGGTACCGTTGAACTGGCCAGTGCCGTGATCGTCAGCGTGCTGCTGGAAATTCAGCAGCAGCAGGCTGCCGCCGCAGCCGCAGCCGCGTAATAAAAAAGAAAACTGCTGGTAGGATGATTTCCGTCAATCATTCTGCGGCAGTTTTTTATGTGTTTATTTCTTATTCAGGAATTCTTCCATCTCCTGCATAAAACTTTCATCGGTGATGATGGATGGCTCAAGGGTCAGGATCGGAACTTTCTCTTCTTTTTCTTTCTTTTCTTCCGGGTCTTCCGGTTCAGGCTCAGCCGGTGCTTCCGCTGTTTCCTGTACGGTTTCTTCTTTTTTGCCGTCGTTCAGGAAAGCTTCCATCTGTTCTTCAAAAGAAGGTTCTTCCTGCGGGGCGGGCTGTGGTTCGGGCTCCGGTTCCGGCACGGGTTTGGGCTCAGGAACTGGCTGCGGTTCCGGCACAGGTTCCGGTTCGGGTGCCGGTTCCACAGAGACCGGGTCCTTCTTTTCTTTATGGACAGCTTCGGCATCCACGCTGTTTTCTCTCAGCATGGCGGCAGTGCGTTCCGCTTCGTCTCTGTTAAGGGAAGAAAGCAGCACGGCCGGCAGTTCTTTCAGCAGACTGCGGATCTCCGGAACATTCATACCGGTGAGCGCTCTGATCTGACTCAGGGCAACTGTCATATTCGGACAGGAATTGATAACAACTTTACTGGTGGAAGAATCAGCCATGACAAGGTTGATTTCCGGTTTCGGCGCATCGAACTGCGGCGCACCGCATTTAGTGCAGTACATCGTGAGGTCAGGCAGCTCGGCACCGCATTTCTTACAGAACATGATCGTATTATCCTCCTAACAGTTATTCTGTCTTCAGTGTAGCACGCCTGAAGTGTCCGTGCATGCCATCATTCACTGTCAAATGAATAGACGCCGGATGTTTATCGATAGTACAATTGTCAATAGAAATAAACGGGAGGGACTATGGACAATACGATAAGCAAGTTTGTGAAATTCGGTGCTCTGGATTTCCTTTACTGGTCCTTTTTTGCGTCATTCCTCGGTTTCGTTACAACGTATTTTCTGAGCTGCGGCATGAGCAGCTCCATGCTGTCACTTGTCGTCGCCGCCTATATGTTTTTCGCCTTTCTCGGCGCCTTTTTCTGGGGCGGTCTGGCCGATAAAAAACGGTCCAACCGGAAAGTGTTCATTCCCGAACTGGTTCTGCTGACCGTTCTCTGCCTCGCTGAGTTTTTCCTTGTCAAAGTCAATATCTGGTTCGCGGCTGTGCTGCATCCGCTCGTCGGCTTTATGGCACCGCCGCTCGGCACCAATCTGGATGCCTGGATGCTGCGGGCCTTCAATTACGACGCCGGTCATTTCGGAAGGGCGAGAGCTCTCGGCTCGGTCGGCTATGCCGTAGCGATGCTGCTGCTCGGTCAGGTCTATAATCTGATCGGCTTCCACATGATTCCGTTTGTGACCGGCACTCTCTTCGTCATTATCGTCATCATGGCGATGATCACGGAAGAGAAGCCTTATGAGGCTGTCAAAAGGGAAGCGCCGAAAGGCAATACAAAGGATCTGCTGAAGATCAGTCCTTACGTCATGCTGATCGTTATCCTGTTTTTGACAGGTGTTTCAACAGCCCCGGTCAATAACCTGAAGATCGTTATCCTGGAAAGCGTCGGCGGTGATGTATCGATTCTCGGTGTCGACTCTTTCATCGGCGTCATGGTTCAGGCAGTCTTTATCTTTATTTCCGGCAGTCTCAGACGGATGCCGTCCAAAGTGCGGATGTTCCTGGTCACGCTTTTCGCAACGGCGATGCTGATCTTTGTATGGCAGGCACTGAATCCGGCCATGATCATCATCGGCACGGTCATGATGAACATCTCTTACGGTCTGCTGCTGCCGACCATGCGGGAAATCACGGAGAAGAATGTACCGGGTCCGCTGAAGAATACGGCTCATTCACTGACCGACGCGATGTTCGGCAGCTTCGCCGGTGTCTTTGCTCTGCTGTACAGCGGTGCCCTGATGGATGCTTTCGGAGCCAAGTTCGTCGCCTTCCTCGGTGTGCTGATCATGATCGTACCGGTGCTGATCAGTGCTGTCGATCTGTTCCGTAAACCGGCTGCTGAAAAATAAACCGCCGCGGCGGTTTTTTTCTTTGAGTACCGTTAAGGTACGGAAAACAAAAATACGATATGATACGAAAAGGGAGGTTCTAAATGAAACAGTATATTGTCGATGCCTTTACCGCCGTGCCGTTTGCCGGCAATCCGGCCGCGGTATGTGTGATGGAAAAATGGCCTTCGGAAGAAAGCATGAAGAAGCTGGCTATGGAAAACAGTCTCTCTGAAACAGCTTTCCTGGTACCGGAAAACAACGGATACCGGCTGCGCTGGTTTACCCCGAAAGCGGAAGTGGAACTGTGCGGACATGCCACGCTCGCCTCATCCTTTGTCATCATGAATTATATTGAACCGGGAAAGGACGCCGTCACGTTTCATACCGTCAGCGGTGATCTGTTTGTCGTAAGAGAGGGAAACCGCTATGTCATGGATCTGCCGCGCTATGAGCTGAAGGAGATTCCTGTCACCGACGAAATGGAAGCCGCCTTCGGATACCGGCCGATCAGAGCCATTCTTGGTCTTGATCTGATCTGTGTCTTTGAAAAGGAAGAACAGGTGCGAAATATGAATCCTGATCAGAAGCTCCTCGCCGGGCTTGCCGGCCGCCTGCAGAACGCGACCGCCAAAGGTCAGGAAACAGACTGTGTATCCCGCAGTTTCTGTCCGGAGCTGGCTGTACCGGAGGATCCGGTATGCGGATCAGCCCATTGCCAGATTGCCGATTACTGGGCAAAGGTACTTGGCAAGGATGTGATCGAAGCATATCAGGCTTCGGAAAGAGGCGGATACCTGCATTGTGAAATCAGAGAAAACAGCCGGATCGCGATCAGTGGTCAGGCCGTGCTTGTGGCAGTCAGTGAACTTGCCGTGAAACTGTAAGGAGGAATAACATGCAGACAGTAACAATGGAAACCCTGAAAGAGACAAAAATCGATATATTTGAGAAATTCTCAGAACAGATGGCGCTGGTCACCGCTGGAACCATTGACCATTTCAATACCATGACGATCGGCTGGGGTATGATGGGAAATGTCTGGGGACATACACCGGGTGTGACGGTATATGTCAGTCCCAACCGCTATACCTGGGAATTCATGGAACAGTATGACTACTTCACGATTACTTTCTTTGACAAAAAGTACCGCGACGATCTGCTGATGCTGGGCAGTGTTTCCGGCCGGGACAGAGACAAAGTCGCCGAGGCAAACCTGACTCCGAAAGAACTTCCCAACGGTGTGGGCTTTGAAGAAGCGCAGCTGACACTGGTATGCCATAAACTGTACAGCCATCAGTTCGAGTTGGGAAAGACACCGGCCAAAGTGGACAATCTGTATACCCGCATCCAGCCGCATTACGAATATATCGCCGATATCACAGACGCCTTCGGAGAAACTGAATAATCAAAAAAGAAGCCGGATTCATCATGATCCGGCTTCAGATTTCTTCATGAGGAGTTTTTACTCTCAGTTTGTAATAAAGCAGTTCCAGTGCACTGGCGACCATCCATCCGACCGGATAGCCGAAACCGATTGCCTGCGGCGTATTGGAAATATAATTGGCCATGATAAACAGATAGATCTGACGGATCGCCACAAAGCCGATCAGCATGATGATCATCGGGGCCCGGGAATCACCGCGGCCGCGCAGTGAACCGGCCAGGACATGGGTGATGCAGTTGAACAGCAGGAAGAAGACGTTGGTGTGCAGGAACAGAGTTCCGTAATATATGACATCGGGGTCATTGGAAAACAGATTGACCGCGAAAGAAGCCAGGAAATAGATCAGGGCGGCGATTACACCGGTGACGGCAAGAGTCAGCAGAATGGTAATGCGGGTGCCGTCTTCCGCCCGCTTGTATTTACCGGCTCCGATATTCTGCGAGACAAAGGTCGTCGCGGCAAGAGCCATACTGTTCATCGGCAGCATGATAAACATGTCGATCTTGTTGTAACAGCTCCAGCCGGCCATGACACCGGATCCGAAATGATTGATATAGGACTGAACAAAGATATTCGAGAAGGCGGTAATGACGGACTGAATCGCCGCCGGCAGACCGATGGCGAAAACATTTTTCAGAATGTCCCAGTCGATCCGCATATCCGCCAGTACAAAACGGTAGATGTCTTTGGTCTTCATCAGCAGAAGCAGAATCAGAACAGCCGAGACAAACTGCGAGGCGATCGTTGCCAGCGCCACGCCGGCGATGCCCAGATGGAAGACAATGACAAACAGCAGATCGAGAATAATGTTCAGAACGCTGGTCAGAATCAGAAAATAGAGCGGTCTGGTCGTGTCACCGACTGCCCGGAGAATGCCGCTGCCGATATTGTAGATCAGTAGACCGGAGATACCGGCACAGTAGATTTTCAGATAGGTTGAAGCGCTGGCGAAAACGTCTTCCGGCGTCGCCATGAAGCGCAGCATGCTTTCAACGCCGGCGACACTGACAGCCGTGAAGATGACGCACAGAATAAAAGACGCGGCCATGACAGTTTCCACCGCGTCATGCAGTTTCTTCAGATTGCCGGCGCCGAACAGGTTACCGATAACCACACCGGCACCAATCGAAAAACCGTTGAAGAAAAAGACAAAGAGATTGACGATCATCGTCGTCGAACCGACGGCCGCAAGGGCCTGAGTACCGACAAAATTGCCGACCACGATCGAGTCGACGGTGTTGTACAGCATCTGAAATACATTTCCCAGCATCAGCGGCAGGGAGAACAGGAGAACCTGTACGGCTATGTTTCCTTTGGTCAGATCACGGCTTGTTGTTTTCTTTGTCTGTTCCATCACAAATTACCTGTATCCGTTATGGCATGGAAGAAAACTGTATCAGCAGAACCGATACAGAAGTTACTTCATGAATTTCTCAATGGCGTCATTCATATGTTCGATGGCGGAAAGATCACCGTCTTCAATGGCATGGACCAGACAGTGTTCTAGATGCTGTTTGATAATGTCTTTGCCGATTTTGTTCAGTTCGCCTTTGACCGCCGCCAGCTGGATTAAAACATCCGAACAGTCATCGTTGTTTTCCACCATGGATTTGACCTTGTTCAGATGGCCGATGGAGCGGGCCAGTTTATTGGCGATCTTTTTGACTTCCGCCGGATCATGTGTATGAGTATGTTTGTTTCCCATGGCTATTATTATAGCCTAAGCCGCCGGAAAGATAAAAAGAGATGCCTGTTTTCATCAATTATGAATGCATATGTTATAGTAAAGTCATTATGAAGAATAAAGATTTTTACAGACATGTTCTGAGGATTGCGATACCGATCATGATTCAGAACGGCATCACCAATTTCGTCAGTATGCTGGACAATATCATGGTCGGCCAGATCGGCACGAACGCCATGTCGTCGGTGGCGATCGTCAATCAGCTGATGTTTGTTTTTAATCTGTGCATTTTCGGCGGCCTGGCCGGCATCGGCATCTTTACCGCGCAGTTTTACGGACGCCGCAATCATGACGGTGTGCGCAGCACATTCCGTTTGATGGTGATGGCGGCGCTGATCCTGTCCCTGGCCGGTATTCTGGTCTTCCGTTTCTTCGGACCTGATCTGATCAGCCTGTATCTTCACGAAGACGGCAGCACGGCTTCAATTGCCGAGACAATGACACTGGCGGAAGGCTACCTGGCGGTCATGATGATCGGCATGATACCGTTTGCCTTTACCCAGGTATATTCTTCGACGCTGCGTTCCACCAACGAAACGGTCGTGCCGATGCGAGCCGGTATCATAGCCGTCCTGGTCAATCTGGTGGGCAACTATATCCTGATTTACGGAAAGTTTGGCTTTCCTCAGCTGGGTGTGGCAGGTGCTGCCACAGCCACCGTACTGTCCCGTTTTGTGGAACTGCTGCTGGTCGGCGCCTGGACCCATACCCATCCGCAGCGCAATCCGTTTATTGTCGGCGCCTACAGCAGTTTCCATGTGCCGTCTGCCTTGACAAAACAGTGCCTCATCAAGGGCATGCCGCTGCTGGCCAATGAATTCCTGTGGTCGGCATCACAGGCGACTCTTTCCCAGACATATTCCTACCGCGGTCTTTCCGTGATCGCCGCCTTTAATATTTCCCAGACAGTCGGCAATGTTTTCAATATTGCCTTTATCGCCCTGGGCAGCGCGACCGGTATTATCATCGGGCAGGAACTCGGTGCCCGTCATTTTGACACCGTAAAAAAAGATGCCGAGCGCATCACGTGGTTTACCGTGTGTCTCTGCATCGTCATGGGTGTACTTCTGTATCTGATTTCCGGCGTATTCCCGACTATTTACAATACTTCCGATGAAATTCGTCAGCTGGCATCGTCACTGATCCGGGTAGGGGCTTTCTGCATGCCGATCTACGCCTATGCCAACGCGGCTTATTTCATCCTCCGCTCCGGCGGCAAGACGATCATCACATTCCTGTTTGACTCCTGTTTCTGCTGGGCGGTATCGATCCCGCTGGCTTTCTTCTTCGTTCATTATACACAGCTGCCGGTCGCTGTTCTCTATCTGTTCGTTCAGCTCGCGGATCTGATCAAATGTGTGATCGGTTTCGTCCTGGTGAAAAGAGGCTACTGGATCAACGACATGACCCAGCTGACCTCCTGATCAGTGGTTTCGCGCGAAACGGATCGCCGCATCCCGGATATTGCCATGCAGCAGCAGGTTCATACGATTGACAATATCAGCCGGCTCTTCACTCATGCCGCGGTTGATCCATTCCAGAAGAGTCCCGGTAATGGCATATTTGTAAAATGACGCGATGAATTCCCGGTCAGCGCTGTTCAGTTTCCCGCCGGTCGCTTCATCACAGATGCAGTAGATTACCTGGGCGGAATTGTTCAGAAGGATCCGCTGAAGGTGTTGTTTAAAATGGGAATGAGATGTCTGCAGCAGCAGATTTTTATTCTTCTGCATCAGTTTCATGATCTCGATCAGACGGTCCAGCTGGTTGTTGCAGTCGGAGATGCTGGGAACAGCACGTTCTGTTTCCGTGGAATAGATCCAGTCAATCAGATCATAGATATCATGAAAATGGTAATAAAACGTCTGCCGGTTTACACCGCATGATCTGGTCAGATCGTTGATCGTGACTTTATCAAGCGGCTTTGTTTCAAGAATGGATCGCAGAGAATCCGCAAGTTTCTGTTTCGTCTGGTTATGCATTAAAAAACTTCTCCACTGTTATTCTACTAAAAAACCTTTTCTTTTTGTAAAAATATGTTAATATAATTAGCGCTGATAGTTTTTGCAGGAATACCCAAGCGGTTGAAGGGGCGGGCTTGGAAAGCTCGTAGATCGGTAACACGGTGCCAGGGTTCAAATCCCTGTTCCTGCGCCATCGCGAAAGTCGCATGAAAATGCGGCTTTTTGTTTTTCTCAGGAGGTTTTCCACAGCAGCCGGGCAAAGCGTTGGGCAGACCGGTCAGTTGCTCAAACACACGTCAGCAGGAGGACAATTGCGGCGGATTGTTGTATGATAACAATGATTTTATGAAGAAGAGCGATTATAAAAAAATACCGTTTCGGAACAAGTTCTCACTGATAGAACGTGTTTTGATCATTATCCTGAGTATCATTGCCCTGGTTTGCGCAGGTCTTTGCGTGTTTCAGATCCGGCGTATCAATCAGCTGGAAGCGACCGCGCCGCGTAAAATCAGCCGGCCTGCTTCAGCGGAAAAGAAAACCGTCCTGGAAGAACAGGTGCTGGACGGCACAGTCCTGGGCGAAACGAAAGATGCCGGCTGGGAATATGTGGACGAGACTCTGTTCCTGGGTGATTCCAATACCGTCCGTTTTATGCAGTATTACAACGAAAAGGAAGGCCGGACTTATACGACGGTGAACAATACCATCGCGGTCATCGGCATGGGTGCCCAGGCCATCTCGACGCTTCCCTGCATGCGGTTTTCGATCGGTACCTTGACAATGGTTGATTCGGCTGTCCTTCTGCAGCCGCGCCGGATCGTTCTGACCTTCGGTACGAACAACCTGGACGGCTTTACCAGCGACGCGTCGTTCTTCATTGATGATTATGAACGGCAGATCATGATCCTGCAGGAAGCCTGGCCTTATGCGGATCTGATCATTCAGTCGATTTTCCCGATTGCCAAATTCAATGAGTATCCGAATCTCAAAGTTTCCCAGATTCGTCTGTTCAACGCCGCCATCATGCAGATGTGCGACCGCAACGGCTGGAAATACCTGAACACCTTCGACGCGCTGTATGATACTTCCACCGGCTACGCCAGGGAAGGCATGATGGATACCGACGGTCTGCATCTGAGTGAGCAGGGAGCTGAAGAAGTATTCAGATATATCCGCACCCACGCATATATCGCAGAAGACCGGCGGCCGCAGCCGTTGGAAGAAATTCCCTATGTGATCGGGCCTCTGACGGAACTGTACGAAACCAATCCGCTGAACAACGAACCGTTCGTACCTCAGGAAACAGAGGAGAACACCGAGGAAGTCACGCTTCCGGAAGAAACACTGCCGGAAACACCGGAAGAACCGCTGCCGGAAACTCCCGAAGAGCCGGTCTATGAGGAACCGGCTGTGGAAGAACCACCCACCGGTGAAGGGGGAGAATAAGTGAAACAGGACGTCTGTTCATATACAGACGTCTTTTGTTATGAAGATCCACAAATCATGTGTTATACTAATCTGCGAAGCAGACATGATCCCGGCAGGAAATGCAGAAAAAGAAATTTTAAATAACTTCTTGCAAAGTACTGATATGTTTGTTATCATGATTGAGCACTGATTTTTGCACAAGCGCCGATAGCTCAACTGGATAGAGTGTCTGGCTACGAACCAGGAGGTTGCGGGTTCGATTCCTGCTCGGCGCGCCATCGGGATGTAGCACAGCTTGGTAGTGCACTTGATTTGGGATCAAGGGGTCACAGGTTCAAATCCTGCCATCCCGACTTGATATTATGGCGAGGTAGCTTAGTTGGCTAGAGCAATCGGTTCATACCCGGTAGGTCGTGAGTTCGAGTCTCACCCTCGCTACCATTTCTCAAAAAAAGTGTACTGATTTGTGCTCAGGTAAGGAATTGGACCCTTAGCTCAGTTGGTCAGAGCTATCGGCTCATAACCGATTGGTCGAAGGTTCGAGTCCTTCAGGGTCCACCTTTTTGGAGGAATACCCAAGTGGTTGAAGGGTCCGGTCTTGAAAACCGGTAGGTCGGGAAACCGGCGCCTGGGTTCGAATCCCAGTTCCTCCGCCATTCAATCACACCAAGCCGTGCAGGCATCCATTACTTATCGCGAGGTAGAGCAGCCTGGTAGCTCGTCGGGCCCATAACCCGGAGGTCGTTGGTTCAAATCCTTCCCTCGCAACCATTGGTCCTGTAGCTCAGTTGGTAGAGCAATGGACTGAAAATCCATGTGTCGGCAGTTCAATTCTGCCTGGGACCACCTTAAAGAAAAGCTCAAGCGTAATGCCTGAGCTTTTTCTTTTGCTGAACTGAATGAAATGGTTAATTGCCTTGAAACCTCAGTCATTTTTGGCTCTTAATGGCTTTGTTTTCCTGACAAGAATGTTTCTGTTATTAAAATAGTGTTCTAAATGAATGTTGTTACAAGGTAAGGCTTTCCATTGATCCAAAAGAGGTGATGATTTACAGAAATCCAGTTCTTTTGGACTGGAGAGATTGTATTTATGCAGTCGGCAAATGGACCAACGCAAAACACATGGGATTCTGTGACTGGTTATGAAGATGCAATCGCTATCTCATTCAAGAAACAACAAACGCAAGACAGGCGGCATAGTATATGAATTTCATAAGGAAAAGAGTACGCTCATTCACTGGGATAAATTGACCAGGCGTTTATTCACATTACCTGTTTTTTTTAATGATTTAATAAAGATAAGAGTGAAAGCGGACAGCCAGTCCGGCAAATCACAAAGACGTTTTGCTATACTGTAAATGACTGGTACCCAATTCAAAGCAGGAGGAAGAAAGAATATGCTGTACGTATATCTCATTTTAGTAATTGCCGGTATTGTGCTGTCAGCAATAGAGCAGACGGTAGAAAAAACAGATATGTCAAAAGCCTGGATCGAAAAGGCCGCGTTTATTGTATCAGCCTTGGCCGGAGTGATCCTGGGAATCTGGATGGTGAAACTCCCCGGATCCTCACATGGCAATGTCTATATGCAGGGCACATTTCTTTTTATCATGTCTATTGGAATCACGATAGCGATATGTCATTGGACAGGTGTTCTCATTGCCTGGTTAATAGGAAAAGAGAAAAATCAATCAGCGAATCAGCAAAATAAAACGGCTGTAAGAAAAGCAGGAACGAATAACAAGACACTGCGTCTTTTGCAGCTGGGCGGATCCGTGTATCTCCTGATTGGCACCGTCGGACTTCTTATTGCTTTGCCCGGGGGACTCAGGACGGTTTCCGCGAAGAACGGCAATGTATTTGTTTATGTTGCCTTGATAGTGGCTTTTGCAGCTCTGTTTGCTTTTTTAGGTATCAGAGGAATTCTGAGTTATAGAAACTGGAAAGCCTCACAGGCTAATATTAATCCGCAAAATCAGCCTGCCCGGTCTAAGGAAAATGCCAGGACACAAGCTGTCAAAAGGGAACTTTACAATGAGCTGGGAGCCGGAAGTCTTTATGCGATCAAAGAAACGGATCATTCCTCAAACGCTGACTCAATCCGTCTTATCCAGTACTACAGACAGCTGGCTGATGAATATGCCCATGAGGAAAACCTCTTTGCGGACAATCCCGGAAAAAAAGAACTGGAGAGGAAGCTTCTTGCCGGAGGAAAAGATGCAGTAACAGCGATCACGGAATATCTGATCAGCTGTGGTGCAGGACAGGTTTCCTACGGATGGTGGAACGGCGCAGCCGGATTAACATGTATGCTCAGAAAGATTGCCGGAAAGAGTGCGGAAAAAGATCTGAACAGACTGAAAAACTATTCTACCAATATCTGGGAATACCATACACAGGTAAAAGAAACGGCCGAGAAAGAATTATTGGAATTGAAAAAAGAAAACGGAGGCTATGGAACAGACGGACGCATCCCGGCAGAGTTCGCCCATGCAGAACTGCTGAATCTCCAGAATATTGGTTCTCCTGAAAAACGTCTGGAACAATTCTTTGCCATGCAAGACAGTGTCAGCGCATGGTCGAACAAGGATAAAGCTTTCTATTACTTTATTGCTGGCGGTGCTGCGCGGGTCCTTTATCCGGAAAACAATGCCAGTCTTGCTTTCTATGCTGCCCAGGTCTCCTGTGATCCGGCCCCGACAAGCATGGGCTGGGGTCATCTTCGTGATGCGGAGGGAAACAATATTCCCAATACCCCAACATCTGAAAGCATTCAGAGAATGCGTGAAAAATATCCTCTGCCAAAGAATCTGCAGGAGACAAGAGACTATGTTTGCGGCATGAATGACAGCGGCAAAGATACAAAGACCGCAGATAATGCCTGAACCCCGGATCAGGAACGGAAGGATTGAGAAGATACTGAATTCATATCATTATGTGACATCCTGTCACAGACGGAGTAATACCGTTCTGGATACCAAGGGTCACGCCGGCTTTACCAGGAGAAAACAGCAGAAAACGCGGACACGTTCATTCTGGTCAGCACCCAGCCTGATTTTTCTGAGAAGGCAGCTGTTTGTATTTCATCACCGGCAGAATACAATCATGCCGATCTAAGCATAATGAACTTTCACGAAATATACTCAATATCCGGGATCCCTCAGGATAATACGGTCTTGGAAAACCTGCAGGATATAATACCGGGTATTGTTTTTCGAAAAACGTTGATAAACGTCACGAATATGCAGGTGTAATCGACAGATATCATTCCCGCATGCCATGAAAAAGATCCCGCTGGTCAAGCGGGATCTTTGATAAGCATTATGATAACTCCTGAAGTTATTCTTCGGCTTGATTGTGAATTCACTGATAGTCATAGCTGCTTTTTTCTTACTGACAATATCTGTCAAATCTAAAAAAAAATACAAATGGTTATCTGAAAAATGATTAATAATGTGAAACACCCAAACGGTTTCGCATTACATACAGAATAATATATGCCTATTAACCTGAATTGAAATCACGCCAGAACAGAACTAAAAATGTATCGTCAGCTGTTTTTATTCTTTATATCATCAGTTTCTCTTTCTTCATGTCCAAACCTCTTGCCAATGCATATCCGCTGATGAAACACAATAACGATACGGATAACTGCAAAGCGGTGGGGAAGGACGCGGGAAGAATGAACAAAGTTGATGCGATTACGATTCCAATGATGATCTTCAGAATCAATCCGCGTTTCTTCTCAAACATGTCATGAACGATTCTGGACAGGGTAAGTGCTGTAACGCTTAACCCGGCCAGTAACGGCAGAATCACACGGAAATCCAATGCTGCGATGCCAGCTGTCATTGGCTGATAGATTCCTGTCAGAATCAGTAATGAAGAGGAACTAAGCCCCGGAAGGATCATACTGAGGCCCCAGATCGATCCGGCAAAAAAATATGTCAGGGTATTGGCGGCAATCTGAATGTTTATAGATGAATTCAATCCCGTAAAGAGTAATACAGCAAATACCAGTGAAAGGATCAACGGTGACCAGCCGGTTTCAGTATCCTCATTGGCTTCATACTATATAAACTCGCTTTCAGATGTCAATGCTTTGTATATAGAGGGAGACAGGTTTTTGATATGTACTTTTTTTATGTGTCAGTTCAATACGGATGGGTCATATATGAGCACCCTTATCATTTCTTCCGTATCCTCGTAGACGCCATATATCGTATAGACAACCGATGAATCTCTTGCCAGGACAGGATTCTCGCTGACGGTGTATTCTTTTGTGTCGACATCACCATTTTCACTTTCCGCAGATATCCTTACTCCTTTGGGGACACCGGGAAGATAAAGGGGAACAGGAACACTGTCCAGTTCTGTGAACAGATAGTATTCATCTTTCTCCTGATTATATGCCACTGTATAGTTTTCACTTTCGAGCGGCCGCATGACAGTTCCTTTGTTGTTGCCGGTGATTACTCCGACGAATACCAGTAACGCAAGGAACAGGGCACGGAAAATCGGATGGGAAGTGACTGCCTCCAGAGTTACGATTTCCTTTGCTTTTTTCAGTTTGTCGAGTTTTCCCCAGAATGTCTGATCATACGCTGTCTGACGTTCCTGATCTGTGAATGGCTGTCCGCAGTCTTGACAGTATTGCGCCTTGATGAGGTTTTCCTTACCGCAGTTTTTACATTTCATAACTATCAACTCCTCAATTAAGCGCCTTTGTTTCGGCGATATACCAATTACCGTTGACTTTTGCCAATACGAATACGAATGTATCCGTTCTTACAGCCGGGGCATCATCAGAAAGTTCATCATGATAAGTATTCAGGCAGGTGATTTCCGCAACCGGATATCCCTCGGACAGCAGTTTTTTTCCTGTATCTGTGGCCGGATCGTTCGTCGTGATGTGATCGAAATCGTAATCCGTCTTAGACGCTTTATACTCCAGAACAATATAGAAATCGTTTTGGGTGACGCCGCCATATGATGCAGGCAGCAGGTAATCCGCTGACGGTTTTTCAGGCTCTCTGAATCCACCGGAATCGCCATTCCTGCTTACTAATGTTTCATAGAAAACAGCGTGCTGGAACTGGGAGGATACATCGGTTATTTCTCTTAAGTCCTCCCGGGTTATTTCCTGCTCCTGAGACGGCTGCGGCTGCTGTTGCGACTGCTGCTCTTCCTGGGAGACTATTGCCTGTACAGGACGTTCAGAAGAGTTCATCTCTTTGATATATGACGGAAGACCTGGCAATGCGAGAGCTCTTACCGCAAGACCGACAATCAGCAGGGAAACCACGACACCGTAAAGATGCGACAGGATCCAGTTTTTGACAATATTGAAGAAAGAGTCATCAATGGTGCTTTTCAGTTTCTCTTTTGTATTCCTGTAAAGATACTCTTTGAAAAGACTCTCTTTTTCAGGAACCGGCTGTTTACACGACGGGCATATATTACTGCCTTCCTCAAGAGAAGAACCACAGTAGATACAATAATGCTTCTGTGTCATATTTGTACCTGCTTTCTATGAGATCCACAAATAAACGTGGTCTGCCATGCGGCGTATATCATCATTATAGCGATAAGTTTATAACTGTAGGTCTCATATGCAGTAGCTGAAAGTATGAGCTTGATTGAAATGAATCTGCAGTATTACATACGTGTAACAAAAACATAAGAAGGAACAAAGGATAGCACTTCATTTTTTTATGCCGGATCACCGTGACGGCTGGTGTGAAATATATTTCCTGGCTCCATTATCATTTCAGGATTTTCGCTATGATGAAAACGCAGGTGAATGTACGGCTCAAAGAGACGCAGGGTAGATTCCTGAAAATCTGACTGGATCGATCAGAGAAATACATCAGAATGAAAGTGTCAAAAGCAGTTCGCTATATGGTAATGTAATCGAAAGATATATCTGAATGTTGGATAAGGTACTGGTAATTGATATTAAGCGAAAATACAATCATAAAGGTGTATGAATATGATAAATGGCGAAATCGTTCCGGGTGTCAGAATCGGAAATTGTTATATAGGAAAACAGAAAAGTATCATACTGCGTCTGTTTCCGGAGTTATATCATACCTGGGAAAGAGGCGATGGTTTTAGTATATACACATACGAAAACATGAAACTGTGGTTTGACACGGACGGAACTCTCCAGCAGATCGGAGTTTCAAGCGGGTTTGCGGAAACTTATCAGACAATTGGTATCGGAAGCACAATGCAGGATGTCACGGAATGTTTTGGCGGATACATGAACGAAGGAGATGAATACTATATCCCGGGTGTTGACGGATTGTGTTTTGAATTGGCAGATACTGAGAATTGGAATGAACTGACAGCACCTGTTGAGTGGATATATGTATACAGAATTGATTAACACGCTTGGAAAAGTCTGAAAGCAG
The DNA here is from genome assembly GCA_017404505.1 of Solobacterium sp. Classification (GTDB taxonomy): domain Bacteria; phylum Bacillota_I; class Bacilli_A; order Erysipelotrichales; family Erysipelotrichaceae; genus Bulleidia. Next base: position 56,637 of record JAFRCE010000004.1, read on the forward strand.
TGACTGAGGCCAGGCTAAGAATGGATTGAATGATTTGTCATATGCTTTTTGAACTCAATGGTATAGAACGGAGTTTTTGTGAGCATATAATGGAAGCAGGTTATTATAGCATTATCGATTCTGTTTTCAACAGTCTTCACCGCGGCTTTCTGTTTCCTGCAGAAACTGCCGGACTGATTCTGCCATCATACTGGTGCGAATGTGATAATCATGATCGTCACCGGGCAGAATGATCAGTCTGCCGTTTCGACACAAGGCGGCTGCCTTTTGGGAAACCGGGAGGGGAACGATCTCATCCTGATCGCCATGCACGATCAGGGTCGGTCCCGGATACTCCCTGAGAGCTTCTTCCACATGGATCTTTGCAGCATCGGCGAGATAACTGCCATTCAGTTTGCGGTCGCTGAATGCGAACGATTTGGGGAACTGTCCGGGAGTAAACCGGAAATCATGCAGGAAGATTCCGCGTCGGGCATCTTCAGGAATGTTCAAAGCCGGTGAAAGAAGAATCAGGGCCCGGTAATCAGCCGGCCGTATACCGGCGGCCAATGCCGCGGCGAGCCCGCCCTGCGAATGCCCGGCAATATACAATCCCGTCACGAAGGGCAGCGACTTTGCATAATCCGTGACAGCCAGGACCTGTGCGAGCCAGATGGAAATGGTATGATCGGCAAACATGCCGCCGCTTTTGCCATGACCGTAAAGATCAGCGCGCAGTGCGGCATAGCCGCTTTCCCGGGCGTTTTCTGCCAGGGTGGAAAGATGATCTTCTTCCATGTGTCCTGTCAGACCGTGGAAAATGATGATCATGGGACAGCGCTGACATTCATGCGGCAGATCAAGCCGGCAGTGAATACGTGTATTATTGCTTTCAATATAAAAATCTTTCATTCTCTGATCCTGTCTCTGCTCATTATATCAGCAGGTTCAAAGAAGGGGAAAACGTGGCAGGAAAAACAGCCGGAAGATATATCCGGCTGTTCTACGCGTTTCTGAGTTTTCTGAGTTTCACGAATCGGATGATGATCATAATCAGCAGCACCAGCATGAATAAGACATGCAGGATACTGAAGAATTCTCCTTCCGCCAGATAGCTGAAGAATCTGCCGTAACTGAATGCGAAAGCATCATAAATCACATACAGAAGGGCAGCCGCATATAGAAACAGCAATACACAGGATAGAATGATCCTGGCTTTGACCGGTGAAAAATAGAGGATGGTATCGGTCAGCAACAGAAACAGATTCAGAATGAACGCGCCGGCCAGAATGAGAGTCATTGTCGAAGCGGCAATGGCCAGACCGACACTGTCGATGCCGCCGTGAATACTGTCGGTATACAGATAGGAAAGCACAAGAAGGGTACCGATCACCAGAGCGGCGATCCCGTGATTGCGCAATATTCTTTTCATATAGGAGTTCCTCTATCCGACCAGGTCGGTGCTGTGAACGTTGCCGGCTTCATCGACGGAAACGACCAGTGCATGTCCGGCATACAGATCACCGGTGTCGAATGAAAAATCGATTCGTCCGTCTTCGGAAATCGTGATCATCGGAACACCCATCCTCTGCATGTACTCTTCCTCCGTGATTTCCTCATCATACCAGTCAGCCAGCAGTTCCATGGTCTGATCGCATGTTTGCCGGCGCACCCGGGCATCGAAAGCTTTGTCGTCTTCACAGATCCGGCGCAGAACGGCCATGGAAGAAGTGCAGTCCGTGCTGCCTTCCGGCACGTCGATCAGGACATTGCATGGCTGTGAACACCATTGAATGGTACCGTCAAACCAGTTCCAGCGTCTTTCCAGGGTAAAAGTGCCAAGTTCATTTTCAATCGTGACAGGCCGTTTATAATCTTCGATCTTACCGGCAAAGGGAGTGGGGTCAGCAGATCCGAGATCTTTGACGACCAGATAGGTTTCCGGATCGTTTTTGCTGGGACGCACGCGCAGCCGGTATACGGTGAGGTCACTGTATTTTGCTTTCAGATGGCTGGCGGGATTCTTCTCCAGCAGGAAAAGACGTCCGGCTCCATCATGATATTCCGTGCCATCCGCATTCATACGGGCAAGATAGGTCAGAACGACACGCTTGTAATTCCAGAAAACACCCCAGCCGGAAACCTGCTGTTTGTTCAGAAACAGCATTTCCTTTTCCTCTTCCTCAAACGAATCGAGGAAGGAAAGAATGGGATCAAGCCGTCTGTCTTTCATGTCTTTTTCCAGAACGTCATCCACATAATATGTTTCGGCATTCTTATGATTACCGGTTGTTTTTCTTCTTACCCGCAGGCGGTATATGGAACCTTTCTTCATCGTATAGCCAAAGGGATCGCCAAACAGCTTTTTCCTGTATGTCCATTCCAGCCAGTTATACTTTCCCTTACCGATTCTTTCACCGCTTTCCGCATCAATTGCCTCATCAAACCGGGCCCGCATTTTCAGCATGCCGGCAATGGAATCGGGTTTGGCAGGAGCCTTTTCAGGAAACCAGACAATGCGTACGATCAGTTCTTTCGGATTCTCCTCAAAAGAACGCATATATTCTTCAAATGATTCCATGCAATCTCCTTTCATGCTACGCCGCCGGATGACGGCTGTATTCTTCAGAAACAATTTTAACTGAGAAGCTGGAAAACGGAAACTGTCCCTGACGCAAAAAAGCCCGGAGAACTAAAGCCCCGGGCTGTCAGAATGGTCAGTCTGAATCAGGCAGTCTTTCTGTTTGCCTGGCTCTGAATGAACAGCAGGCAGGCAAAGGATACGGCGACAAGGACGATACCGCCGATGACGGATACCGCGTAGGATCCTGTCATGTCAAAGAGGAAACCGATCAGTGTCAGACCGATGGCAGAGGCAACGCTGGTTACCAGAGTAATGACAGAATAAGCCTGGCCATACTGACTGTCGCCATAGATCGTTCTCGTGATCATTGAGATACCCAGTGAACCGATCGAGAAGCATGTGCCGTAGAGGAAACCGCCGGCCATTAACGGCAGAGTTCCACCCGGATTGACCAGGATCACGGCCAGACCGGCCAGGGAAGTCGCCAGCATGAGCATGACACCTTTGAAGGCGCCGATGCGGTCAGAAAGAGCACCGAGGATGAACTTGGAGACGACGTTGCCGATCATCGAAGCGGACAGCAGAGCGGCGCCGACTGATGCTGCGTAGCCATAGGACTGCGCCAGAGCGGAAAGGTGCGGGGAGAGACTGGTCAGCAGCACGATGCTTAAGACAAGCAGAACCAGGGCGGCAAACAGCGGCGATCTGGAAGTGTAGGGGAGATCCAGATTGGCCGGGGAACTTTTGGCAGTTCCTTCCTGTGCGTCGTTTTCACCGAACGGCCGCAAGCCGATATCCTGCGGTTTCAGCGGAACAAACAGAAGGCTGGGAATAATGCACAGAACAATGAAGATGACATAGCCGATGTATGTTTTCTGCCAGCCGAGATTTTCGATCAGGCTGGAAAGGATCGGTGAAGCGATTGCTGAGCCGATACCGGAGAAGCTCAGGGCAATACCGGTCAGAGTGCCACGGTAGCGGACAAACCAGTTGCCGATAAACATCGTGATGATCATCATCGAAACACCCGCGAAACCGACACCTCTGATCGCGGCAGCCAGATTCATCCAGAATGTATTCGGAGCAAGAGCGATGCCGAAACCCGACAGCATGATCAGAACCACTCCGGCCATCAGAATATTCTTGATCCGGACGTTGCGGGAAATCATCTTCGCGACAAACGGGGTGCCGAGTCCGACGATCAGATTGGAGATGGACATATGCAGGGTGACAGCCCCCTGGCCGACCTGCATGACATCCGCCATCGGTTTGTAGAATACGCCGTAGGCATTGACCATTCCCATGGCACCGCATGCCATCAGGCAGGTGCATACCGCGACGAGGATATAAATAAGATTGCCCTGTTTTTTCATATCGTTACCTGTACTTTCTTTTTGCATCTTCAGTATAGAAACTGTTACGATATATTTGAAATACTTATGTTATATTTAAAATGATAGATAATATTTATAGGAGTGCGATATGGAACTGAGAACCCTGAGATACTTTCTGGCTGTGGCACAGGAAGAAAACATGACCGCGGCAGCGAACAGTCTGCATGTTTCCCAGCCGGCTTTGTCCTATCAGATCGCGGAACTGGAAAAGGAAACCGGCAAGCAGCTGTTTATCCGCTCGGGAAGGAAGATGATACTGACTGAGGACGGAATGTTTCTGCGCTCAAGGGCGGAAGAAATCATCGCCCTGACCGATAAAACCGGTGCCGAACTCAGCTCGGGAACCGCGGAAGTGCATGGTGACATCTACATCGGAGCGGCGGAAAGCCTTTCTCTGCATGATCTGGCAGCTGTGATCGCCGAGTTCCGGAAGACGTATCCCGATGTTGTTTTTCATTTTTACAGCGGCAATATAGATGATGTCAGCGAAAAACTGAACCGCGGAACCATTGATTTCGCGGTAGTCGTGGAACCGTTCAGCCTGGAAGGATGTGAGGAAATCGTCATGCCTTCTGCCGACCGGATGGGTGTTGTTATCCGGAAGGACCATCCGCTGGCGAAGAAAAAGACAGTATCCGCCAAAGATCTGTACGATCTGCCGCTGATCCTGACCACCCGAAGAAATATGAATGTGAAGCAGTATGCTGAACTGCTGGGCATTCCGGCGGAACATCTCAATGTTTCCGCTACCGGTAATCTGATTTTCAATCTTGCCATTCTGGCTGAACACGGCATCGGAACGATCCTGACATTGGAGGGGTTGATCAGTGAACATGAGAACTCGTTATTGACATTTGTACCGCTGAAGCCTGTCATCAGCCGCCGGCTGGTATTTGTCTGCAAGCAGTACCGGCCGATGAGCCGTGCCGTTTCTCTGTTTTTTGAAATGGTGAAGAAACGTTTTCCCGAAGCAGAGTGAGTCATCCTTTCTGTATCTTTGCTGCACATGAAAAGTGCTGGACTGCTGTCCGGCATTTCCGGTTATCAGATTTTATTTGTCAGTAATGCCGGAAAGTCCGGTTTTGGTGATTTTATGGGATGAAATGACATTGTTCAATGCCATAATGAAAGAAAGATCAAGGAAGTAAAGTATCATGAAGTATTCAGAAGCAGCATTGAAAGAAATCGACAAGTTATATAACAAAAGAAAACATGTGGAACTGACGGTCGGCGTTCTGAAGGACGGCCGGACCGAGATCCATCACTGGGGACCCAATGGCGAAGAAAAGGATGACGAAATGCTCGTCTATCCGGTCGGCTCCATCTGCAAGCTCTTTACGGCCTCTCTGCTGGCGAAGTACCTGATGGAGAGAAAACTGGACCTGTACGCACCGCTGGACACATATATTCCCGGCCTGCCGAGACGTTATTATCCGACGCTCGAGAAACTCGCGACCCATACGTCCGGTTATACGACGGAACCATATACATTACTGACCACACTGCCGTTCTTTCTGAAAATGAATCAGGAAGGCGGCCTGTTCCATACCAATCCGTTCCGCGGCTATCCGGATGAAGAGGATATGATGAAGATCCTGAGGGAAACGGTGCTGGAAGATAAACCGTATCCGTTTGTCTATTCCAATATCGGTATGAGCGTGCTCGGCTATATTGTCGGTAAGGTCAGCGGCGAAGGCTTCTGGGACAGCATGAACCGTTATATCAAAGAAGACCTTGGCCTGAAGAACACCTTCCTCGGCAATGTGGATCTGATTGGTTATGACCGCAAGGATCAGCCTTGCCGCTGCTGGCAATGGGAAAAAGAAGATATCATTGCACCGGCCGGCGCTCTGAATTCCACGGCGGAAGATCTGCTGCAGTTCGCCCGTCTGAATCTGGACGGTTCTTTGCCATATCTGGCGTTCTGCCATACGATACACGGACCGTGCGAAAAGAATGCGGACAGCGGCCTGGCATGGCGTCTGGAAAAAGACGCGCCGATCAGCTGGCATACCGGTGCCGCCGGCGCCTTCAATGCCTTCCTGGGCATCAACCGGGAAACAAAGACAGCCGTGGCAGTCGCTGCCAACTACGGTCTGGTCAATGCTGAAGAGATCGGTTTCGCGATTCTCCGAAACGATCTGGCTGGATAAAGAATAAGGAGACCAATATGACGGAATCACGGCAGTACCTGGCATCAGCACAGGAAGAATGCTGTTGCTGTGGGGAGACGGATGACAAAAAGCAGAACTGTATGATCTGCGGTCGGCCGCTGCACTATTTTCAGCGGGAAAGAATGTTTGAATGCAGTATCTGCCACAAACTGAAACCCGGCAATGCGATCTGTGAAAACAGCCATTTTGTCTGTGACGAGTGTCATAGCGGCAAAAGCCAGGACGTTCTGCAGCTGCTCAGAAACAGCAGGGAAAAAGATCCGATCGTTCTGCTGCAGCAGATGTTCCGTCTGCCGTCCGTTCATCTGCATGGTCCGGAACACCACAGCATCGTGCCGGCTGTGCTGATCACCGCCTATCACAACTGCGGCGGGGAAATCGACTATGAAAGCAGTCTTAGGGAAGCCTGGAAACGCGGTCAGAAGATGGCCGGCGGCGCCTGTGGCTATCTGGGTGTCTGCGGTGCGGCAGCCGGTGCCGGCATCTTTGCCAGCATCGTCAGCGGCGCGACGCCTCTGAGGGAAAAAGAATGGGTGATTCCTCAGCAGCTGACAGCGGAATGCCTGCAGGCCATGATCGCGGTCGGCGGACCGCGCTGCTGCAAGCGTACCAGCCGCATTGCCATTGCCTGCGCGGCGGAATTCTGGGCAAAGCATTTCCAGGTGACAATGCCCATCAGCCAGACACCCTGCGGGTATTTCCAGATGAACCGGGAATGCATCAGGGAACGCTGTCCGTTCTTTCCGCAGAAGAAAACTCCGGAAGTCTGATGTGTGATTTCCGGAGTTCTTTTCATTCTTTACTGTCGCTTTGACACCAGTCGGGTATGATCCTGCGGAATTCTTCTTCCGCATGCTCCTGCATGATGCTTTCAAACTGACGGAAGGATTCGAGCAGCTGTTTGCCTCGTTCCGTCAGTTCGCTGCTGCTGCCGCTGAGACCGCCAACATTGCGCTTGATCAGTTCACACTGGGTCTGCAGTTCAATGTCACGGATCAGATTCCAGCCTTTTGTATACGATATCTGCATGGTCTTGCAGGCTTTCGATACGGAGCCGAGGTCACCGACCAGACTGAGCAGAAGAGCGATGCGGGAATCAAAGAACACCTTTTCCTTGGCAAAGGAAACATTGAGCAGGGGACGGATCATGGAACGGCTGTGCTGCTGTAGCAATTCCGTGTTTTTATAGACGTCGGCGTATTCAAGCAGGATGCCGCTGTCATCCACGTCGACCGTCACCGGCTGGATGCCGTATTCGGCAAACGCTCCGGCCAGACCGCCTTCGCTCCGATAATCAATGATCCGGGATGCGAGACGGCTGGAAAGGATGATCGGATGTCCGGGCTTGCCGCCATAGGCAGGACGGATATAGTCACCTTCTTCATCCAGCAGGGTGCGGATCGTTTTCGCCGTGAAGAAGGGAATGTCACAGGGACTCAGAAGGATCCTGTCACATTTGCTGAGAAGATAGCTGATGCCGATGCGGTAACTGTCGATCATCTCGCTGCGGGCATAATTAAGATTGCGGAAAAACATCACATCATAACGGGCGAGCTGATGTTCCAGCTCATCCGCTTTGTAGCCGGTGACGACAGCGATCTGAACAATGCCGGCATGGCGCAGCGTTGCGATGGTGCGTTCGGCAAGGGTGATCGTTCCCAGTGTCTGCAGCGGCTCAAATTCCGTGTTCTGACCGGCCGCGGCGATGACTGCTCCGATTCTCTGCTTCATATGAAAACCTCTGTTAATTCTTTAACAAGCGACTGTTACAAAAGTGTAATTTGACAGCGCTTTTTTATTCATCCTTAATATAAGTAGAAGGGCTTTTACTCTGTGTGAGTGCCACATGGATCATAATCAATTCCTTTTCCTGTCAGGTCAGCCAGTTTCTGTTTTCCGAAGGAAGTATAGAAGACAATTTCACTTGGATTTCCCTGCAGATCTTCGCCCCGCAGACGTACGATGGCGGAGGTCTCTAGATAGTCAATTGGAAAAGTCCGGCGAAAAACACGGCCGGTGGAAGTGTCCGTCACTTCGACCGTGACCTGATCGGCAGTGATCTGGAAAAGCTCTTGTTCATGATTTTCAGACATAATGAATTCTCCGTTTTATACTATTCTATCATATCCGAAGCACGGGTATTTACGCATGTATTCTGATCAGGTTTGAAAAACATAATTAATACTCTGAGAAAGGAGGAGAACATGATTAAGAAGACATTTATCATCAACGGTGTCGAACGCAAGATCTTCCTGGAAGGCGACGAAACTCTCTCGACCGTCCTGCGTGAAAGACTTCTGCTGACCGGCACCAAGATCGGCTGCGGCGCCGGACACTGCGGCGCATGTAACGTCATCATGAACGGCCGTATCGTCAAATCATGTCTGCAGAAGGCAGTCAAGGTTCCTGATTTCACCGAGATCACGACAATTGAAGGCATCGGTACCGTCAGCAACCTGCATCCGCTGCAGCTCGCCTGGATGGCATTCGGCTGTGCTCAGTGCGGCTTCTGCAGCCCGGGCTTTATCGTAAGCGCCAAGGTGCTGCTGGATCAGAATCCGAATCCGACCCGCGAAGAAGTACGCGACTGGTTCAACAAGAGCCGCAACCTGTGCCGCTGCACCGGCTACAAACCGCTGGTTGACGCGACCATGGCAGCAGCTGCTGTTCTGCGCGGCGAGATGAAGAAAGAAGATCTCGTTTATCAGGCTAACGGCAAGTCCATCGTAGGTACGGAATATGTCCGTCCGTCCGCAGCCATGAAGGTTACCGGTACATGGGACTTCGGTGCTGACGATGCTCTGCGCATGCCGGAAGACACACTGCGTCTGGCCCTCGTACAGGCAGAAGTATCCCATGCGAATCTGAAGGGTGTCGACACATCCGAAGCAGAGAAGATGCCGGGTGTCTACAAGGTCATCACAGCCAAGGACGTTCCGGGCTCCAACCGCATCAACGGTCTGGTCATGCTGCCGCTGAATAATAAGTGCGACGGCTTCGACCGCCCGATCCTCTGCGACGAAAAGATTTTCCAGTATGGTGATGCGATCGCTATCGTAGCTGCCGATACAGAAGAACACGCCAAGGCTGCCGCAAAGGCTGTCAAGGTCGATCTGGAAGAACTGCCGGCCTACATGAGCGCGCCGGAAGCTCTGGCAGCGGATGCCATCGAGATCCATCCGGGCACACCGAACGAATACTATGAAACCAACGCCATCAAGGGCGATGACTTTGACTGGGATGCATGGCCGGCAGAGCAGCAGGTCGAAATCGAAAGCTACTGCTCACGTCAGCCGCACCTGTTCATCGAACCTGACAACGGCTATGCATACATCGATGAAGACGGCATGCTGACGATTCACTCCAAGTCGATCGGTATCCATCTGCATATGCCGATGATCGCCGATGGTATCGGTATCCCGATGGAGAAGCTCCGTATGGTTCAGAACCACACCGGCGGAACCTTCGGCTACAAGTTCTCTCCGACCAACGAAGCACTGCTGGGCGTCGCCGCTCTGGTATGCCAGCGTCCGGTTTCCCTGAACTTCAACATGTATCAGTCCATTACCTACACAGGCAAGAGATCACCGGGCTTCATGCACATCAAACTCGCCGCTGACAAAGACGGCAAACTCAAGGCTCTGTGGGGACGCAACTATATCGACCACGGTCCGTACTCCGAATTCGGTGACCTGCTGACACATCGTCTGTCTCAGTTCGTCGGTGCCGGTCTTGATATTCCGAGCATCCGCAACAAGTCGACGACAGTCTTCACGAACCATGCCTGGGGTTCCGCATTCCGTGCTTACGGTTCACCGCAGTCCTTCATGGGCTCTGACATCGCGATCGACGTACTGGCTGACAAGATGGGCATCGATCCGTTCGAGATGAGAGCGATGAACTGCTATAAGGAAGGTGCCGGATCCACGACACCGACCGGCTGCAAACCGGATGTATACTGTGAAGAAGACCTCTTCGACAAGGCAAGACCGTACTATGAAGCAGCCAAGAAGCGTGTTGCGGAAAAGAACGCCGCAAGCGACGGCAGAATCAAGTATGGTGTCGGCGTATCACTCGGTGTATACGGCTGCGGTCTGGATAACTCCGACGCTTCCGAATGCTATGCTGACCTGAACCCGGATGGAACAGTCACACTGAGAAACTCCTGGGAAGACCATGGCCAGGGTGCTGATATCGCCACACTGACAGCAGGTCACGAGACACTGCGTCAGGCCGGCTTCACTCCGGATATGATCAAACTCGAACTCTGCGACTCCAAGGTTACTCCTAACTCCGGCCCGGCCGGCGGCTCCCGTTCGACTGTCATGACCGGTTCGGCTACCAGAATCGCCTGCGAAAACCTGCTGAAGGCAATGCGCAAGGAAGACGGCACATACCGTACCTATCAGGAAATGGTTGACGAAGGAATCGACACACATGTCACCGGCGTCTACACCTATACAGCAAGCGTTGCTCTTGATCAGGCAACCAGCCAGGGCGATCCGTTCCCGGCATACATGTACACGATCTTCCTTCCGGAAGTCGCTGTCGATACCGAGACCGGTAAAGTCAAGGTTGAGAAATTCACGGCTGTCGCTGACTGCGGTACCATCCTGAACAAACTGGCTGTAGACGGCAACTTCTATGGCGGTCTGGTACAGGGTATCGGTCTGGCTCTGAGCGAAGACTTCGAAGACCTCAGCAAGCACACCAGCCTGCTGAAGTGCGGAATCCCGTATCCGAACGACGCACCGGATGACATCGAACTGGTATTCCAGGAGAACCATCCGCGTCCGAACGGCCCGTACGGCGCTTCCGGCTGTGGTGAAGCACCGCTCGATGCTCCGCATCCGGCGATCCTCAATGCGATCTTCAATGCGACCGGTGCGAGAATCACACGTATCCCGGCCCGTCCGGAGAACGTGCTCGAAGCACTGCGTGAAGTAAAATAAACTGCAATAACAGCAGAAACGGAAAGAATGGGCGCAGTGTGCGCCCATTCTTCTTCATTTTCAGCTAGAATGGAGACAGGATATGACGGACCATTTTAAAGAACGTTCCACCCGGGACTATCATCAGAAACAGCTGTTTTCAAAAGAGGATCTGGAAAGAAGGGAAAGCCTGTGCACCCATGAGGATCCTCCTTTCTGCAATGCCGCGTGCCCGCTGAAACTGGATGTCAAAGCGATGCTGGCGGCTGTCTCGGACGGTGATTTTGCCAAAGGCCGCAGTCTGATGGAATTCATTTCACCGTTTCCTGAGATCCTGGCCTGGGGGTGCGACGCGCCATGCCGCAAAGTATGCCGGCGCAGTGAAATCGAGGAGAGCGTGAATATCCCGGCCATCGAACGAGCGATCATGCAGCACAGCATGGTGCCGAAAGCGAAGGGACTTTTGAAACTGCGCAAGAAGCAGCGTCTTGCGGTCTTTGGCAGCAGTCTGTTCACGCTGGCACTCGCAGCTGACATGGCCGCGAAAAAATATCCGGTCACCCTGTATACCGAAGCGGAAGATGAAATGGATCTGATGCGCCGCTGTGCCGATCTGCCGGATGAGATCCTCCAGCGGCAGCTGCCGCTTCTCAGAAAGGCGGACCTGAAGATCTGTTACAGTACCATAGTTGACAGAGCTTTTCTGGAAAACGAAGAAAAGAATTACGATCTGGTCTGCGGCGCGGAATATCTGAAAACCGATGAAGTCGATCCTGTCACGCTGTGTGATGACGGAAACCGAGTTTTTCCGCATGCCGAAAAGAAGTATTCTCCCATTCTGCAGTCGTTCTTTGACGCCCGCCGGGCAGCCGTCTCGCTGGAAAGGATCATTCAGCGTATCGATCCGCACAAGAGCCGTCCGCAGGAAGGGGAAACAGAATCCCATCTGTTTACGAATCTGACCTATATTCCAAGTGAGGAAGCTGTCATTGAAAACGGTGTTTACAGCCGCGAAGAAGCCATCCGGGAAGCCACCCGCTGCATCCAGTGCGAATGCGTGGAGTGTTTCCGGGGCTGTGCCTATCTGCGGGCATTCAAACGTTATCCGCGGCTGCTGACCAGAGAGATTTATAACAATACCGGCATTATCATGGGCGACCACATGATGAACAAGGCATTGAATTCCTGTTCGCTGTGCGGCCAGTGTACCGTGACATGTCCGAACGGCTACGACATGGCGGATATCTGCCGGGCGGCCAGGGAGAACATGGTCGATACCAGAAAGATGAGTCTCGCCGTGCATGAATTCGCATTGCTGGACATGCTGTTTTCAAATAACGAAGGCTATCTGGCAAGAAAACAGCCGGGTCATGAAACCTGCCGCTATGTGTACTTTCCGGGCTGTCAGGCCAACGGCATCGCTCCGGATACGGTATATGAAACCTACCGTGATCTGATGAACAGAAAAGAAGGCGGCGTCGCCCTGATGCTTGGCTGCTGCAGTGTGATCGCCAAATGGGCAGGCAGACGGGAACTGTATGAAGAGCAGATATCGTTCCTGAAGGAAGAAATGCATAAACTGGGCGACCCGATCATCATCGCCGGCTGTCCGACCTGCCGCAGCACCCTCCGTGAGCATTTCCCGGAAGTCATCGGACTCTGGGACGTGCTGGAAGAAATCGGTCTGCCGGCCGGACACGAAACTCTGACGAATGAAGTCATGATCCACGATGCCTGCAGCGCCCGTAATGATGCCGCGACCCAGGATGCGATCCGGCGTATCGTTTCATCGCTCGGCGGCACAGTGAAGGAAGGAACCTGGTCGAAGGAACGTACAGCCTGCTGCGGCTATGGCGGTCTGGTATCCTACGTCAACCGGGAAATCGCCAGTCAGATGAGTGAAGAATGCGTCAAAGAAGATCCGGATGCGACCTATGTCACATACTGCATGGCCTGCCGGGACAGACTGAAGCGGCAGGGCACCGATGCCGTGCATTTCAGCGAACTGGTCTACGGCATCAGCGCGGACGATTCACCGGGTCTTTCGCAAAAACGGAAGAACCGCAAGCAGCTGAAAGAAAAACTTCTGAAGGAAGACTGGAAGGAAGAAACCATGGAAGAAAAACCGGCGTTCACATATGAACTCAGTGAAGAAGTGCGGCAGAAGATGGAAGACAGAATGATCCTGGAAAGCGATCTTCTGGAAACCATCCAGGCTTATCGGGATACGCAGATGGCGGTTTACAACGAAGCGGATGAAACCCTGACAACGCAGCACCGTATCGGCAATGTTTCTTTCTGGGTCAGATTTCAGGAAGAGGAAAATCATTATAAGATCCTGAGTGTTTACAGCCACCGTATGACGGTCAGAACCAGATAGGAGGGTATCATGCCAAACGAAAAGACATATTATTCCCTGGAAGCCGGACAGAATCTTGTCTGCCATAAGTGCGGCGTGCATCTGATCAAGGGCAATGCCGTATTTGAATATCTGGACAACGCTTTTCCGGTGGAACTGCCGGTCTGTCCGCAGTGCGGTTTTGTCTATGTGCCGGAAGAACTGGCCATGGGCCGGGTCCTTTCCGTGGAAAAGGTACTGGAGGACAAATGAGCGGGGCAGTCCGCCATCCCGGCGGCATTGAAATGACAGAATATCTGCTCGATCTTGCCGGCATTCATAAACCATGTCAGGGCAGAGCGGCGGATCTTGGCGCCGGGGAAGGCAATACCGTCCGGCTGCTCTGTGAATACGGCTTCGACGCAGTCGGCATCGACCTGGAACCGGCGGATAACGTCATGTCCGGTGACATGCTGAAACTGCCGTTTGCGGACGGGAATTTTGATCTCGTCATCAGCGAATGCGCGATGTTTCAGACCGGAAAACAGATGGAAGCCGTTCAGGAAGCGCTGCGCATCCTGAAGAAAGACGGAATCCTGCTGATTGCCGATCTGTTTCCCTGCCGCCGCGAAGAACTGCGGGATATCCTGCAGGAATACGGAGCGGAACTGCTGTTTCTGAAAGATCATACTTCCTTCTGGAAAGACTATATTATCGAACGTCTCTGGAATGACGAATACATCAGTGAAATCTGCCGGCTGGCGGATCAGAAATGCCGTTATTATCTGGCCGGCATGAAAGGAAAAGCATCATGAGTGAAAAGAAAGTTGAATTCGACGAACTGGAAAAGATCTTCGACTACTACCATGACGGCTACCAGTGTGCCCAGGTGCTTCTTCTGTATGCCCTGGAAGCGCAGGAAATCGAAAATCCCGACCTGATCCGGGCCATGGGCGGCCTGAACCGCGGCATGAGCAATTACCGTTCCATCTGCGGCTGCCTGAGCGGCGGCCTGTGCCTGCTGTCCTACTTTGCCAATAAAGGATCGGCGGACGAAACCGCCCATCCTGACTATGACGAGATGGCTGCCGAACTGTATGACTGGTTCCTGCAGGACAACGAAGACACCGGCGGCAGTCCGATGTGCATGGACCTGTTGGAAAACGATCTTTCCCAGCGGGCAAGAGTCTGTCCGCTTCTGATCAGCCGAACCTTTCAGAAATGTCTTGAAATACTGGAAAGAAAAGGTCTGGTGTAATGTCAGTACGGCTGTATCCCGCCGAGAGCGTCTGCCCGGTGTGTCTGAGAAAAATAAAAGCAGCGATAACCGTCGGAAACGACGGCTTTATCCATATGGAGAAGTCGTGTCCGGAACATGGCTTTTTTGACACGCTGATCTGGGAAGGGAATGTGATTTCCTATCTCTCCTGGAGCGATGACGATGTCGAAGGGAACGCGCCGAAAACAGCCATTCCTGCCGAAAAAGGATGCCCGCATGACTGCGGTCTCTGCACCGGCCATCAGAGTGAAGGCTGCTGCGTCCTGCTGGAACTGACCAGCCGGTGCAATCTGCGCTGTCCGGTCTGCTTTGCCTCAGCCGGGGAAGGAACGGATCTGCCGCTGGCCGAAATCGTCCGGCATTATGACTGGCTGATGGCGCATGGCGGACCATATAACATTCAGCTGTCCGGTGGGGAGCCGACGATGCGGGAAGACCTTGACGAAATCATCCGGCTTGGCATAGAACGCGGTTTTACCTATTTCCAGCTCAATACCAACGGTCTGCGGATCGCCGAAGAAGAAAACTACGCCCGCCGTCTGAAGGAAATGGGTGTTTCCTGTGTCTTCCTGCAGTTCGACGGCTGCCGGGACGGGATATACACCGCGCTGCGCGGAAGAGAACTCTTTGAAATCAAATGCCGGGCAATTGACGCCTGCGCAAAAACCGATCTGCCGGTCGTTCTCGTGCCGGTCATCGCACCAGGCATCAACGAAGATGACATCGGTGAAATCATTCAGTTCGCTCTGCGGCGCCATCCGCACGTCCGCGGTGTCCATTTTCAGCCGCTCAGCTATTTCGGCCGCTGTGAAGTGCCGGCCAGAGAACTGACAGAGAAATGCTGTGCGGATGATCAGACCCAATGGCGCATTACGATTCCGCGTATGCTGAAGAAAATCGAAGAACAGACGGACGGTCTTTTCAAGGCTTCTGACTTCCATGGCGGCGGTGCCGAAAGTCCCTACTGCTCGTTTCATGCCGCGGCCCGCGTACAGCCGGACGGCCGTCTGAAAATACTGAAAAAGCGCACCCGGTCCTGCTGCTGCCCACAGCCGAGCAGCGAAGCGATGAACTTCGTCTCGCAGCAATGGGGCAACGAAGATCCGTCCTTCCCGGACGCGGAAGGCGACGTTTCTTCACTTGATCTGTTCCTGAAACAGGCCATCAACGATACCTTCACGGTTTCCGGCATGCTGTTCCAGGATGCCTGGAATCTTGATCTGAGCCGGCTGCGCCGCTGCTATATCTGCGAAGCGGACAGCGAGAGGGGAATGGTGCCGTTCTGCGCCTACAATCTAACGGATACAAACGGAAAGGCTTTATACAGGAAATGAAAAAATCACGTCTGGATGATCTGATCCGGAAGCAGGAAAACCTTTCGGAACTGAACCGGAACATCCTCGAAGAAATCCAACTGAAAAAACTGAATGCCCTGCTGCAAAAAGAAAAGGAGCGGCAGGGTTTTTACGCATCCCTTCCGGCTTTTCTGACATCGCTGAAGGAACTGTCCTCTCTGCCTTTTACGACGGCCGATGATCTGCGGCGGTATTATCCGCAGCTCTTCCTTGGCTCTTCCTCCGGGGTGGAAAAAGTCCTGACGGAAAAAACCAGCGGCACGACCGGCGCGGCCAAACGCATTTTTTACAGCAAAGATGACCTTGCCCACACCATATCGTTTTTCGCGGCCGGCATCGGCGAAATGACACAGCCGGGTGATAAAGTGATGATCGGCATGCCGTATACCGGTCCCGGCAGTCTGGGTGACCTGATTGCATGCGGCGTACGGGAATGCGGAGGGCAGCCGGTGCAGCTTTGCGGGGAAAGCCTTTATGATCAGTGCCGGCACTATCACCAGGTACAGCCATCCTGTGCGATCGATCTGCCGGTGGCACTGCTCGCCAAAGCCCGTTATTATGAATATCTTTACGGCCGCGGCAGTTTTCCGCTCAGGGCGGCGCTGCCTTCGGCGGATGCCTGCTGCAAAGCGGTGGAGAAAGCCTTGCGGGAAGAATTCGGTCTGTCGCTGTTTCCCCACTACGGCAGCCGGGAAATGTGCATGGGCGGCGCCATCACCTGTCCGGCTCACACGGGAATGCATCTTCGGGAACATCAGGTGATTGGTGAAATCGTCGATGAAAACGGTCATGTTCTTCCCGATGGTGAATGGGGCGAACTGGTGATCACGACAGTTGACATGCAGGTTCTGCCGCTGATCCGCTTCCGGACCGGCGATCATACCCGTTTCATGAAGGAACCATGTCCCTGCGGCAGTGTGACAAGAAGACTGGATCAGATCAGACGGATCGGAAAAGACGCGGAAACACTGGCATGCATCGAAAACGCGTTTTTCTCTCTGCACAGCGTTCTTGATCTTTCCCTTACGGAAAGAAACGGGCAATATCAGCTGGAGCTGCTGCTCACCGACGAGGCGGAAGCAGACGCGATCCAAAAGACGGCAGACGCGCAGAATCTCATATATGACATCCGGATCATAAAAACCGATGACAAACTGCTGTATTCAGGCAAAAGGTTCATTCATCATCTGTGAGCCATGGTATAATTATTTAAAATTTAATAGCCCGGAGCACCCGGACGAGGAAAGGATAAGACATGAAGAAGATTTTTGCATTCCTGTCTGCTTTTGCAATGGTCATTGCACTGGCAGGATGCGGATCGTCTGCCGCCTCTGAGGGATCCGGCAGCGCGTCCGCATCACCGACTGACGAGCAGGTCGAACTGATCGTTTTTGCGGCTGCTTCCATGACGGAAACACTGGAAGAGATCCAGAAGACGTACGAAGCTGAAAATCCTAATGTCAGACTTATTTTCACCTTCGATTCTTCCGGTACTCTGAAAACCCAGATCGCTGAAGCAGCACCGTGTGATGTTTTCATTTCGGCCGCACCCAAACAGATGAACCAGCTGGACATTACCCAGGACGAAGAAAAGAATCCTGACAGACTGGACTTCATCGATCCGGACACACGTATCAATCTGCTGGAAAACAAAGTCGCTCTGGTCGTGCCCAGCAATAATCCGCTGGATATCAAAAACTTTGACGATCTTGCTGAAAAACTGAAGAACGAACAGATTCTGATGGCGATGGGCAACAGTGACGTTCCGGTCGGACAGTATACCCAGAAGATCCTGGCCTATTACGAACTCAATGAGGAAGAACTTGCCAATGCCGGCAAGATCACCTATGGAACGAACGTCAAGGACGTTGTCGAACAGGTTAAAAACGAATCCGTGCAGGCCGGTGTCGTATACGCGACGGATGCCGCTTCCGGCGGACTGACAGTCATCGATACCGCCAAAAAGGAAATGTGCGGCCAGGTCATCTATCCGGCAGCGGTTCTCAAAGAGAGCGCTCACCCGGAAGAAGCCAAAGCATTCTTGGCATATCTGCAGAGTGACGCGGCGATGAAAGTATTTGAAGGTGTAGGCTTCTCGAAAGCTGAATAAGGAGTAAACAGCATGGACTGGTACCCATTGTGGAACTCATTGCGTATCGCTGCGATCAGCTGTGTGATCGTGTTCTTTTTGGGTATCTTCCTTGCCCAGAAAGTCGCCCGTCTGCCGGGTGTGATCAAAGGTATCTGTGACGTGATCCTGACGCTGCCGATGGTATTGCCGCCGACGGTATGCGGATATTTCCTGCTGCTGATCTTCGGTGTAAGAAGACCGCTCGGCAGCCTGCTGGCCAGATACGGAATCACTTTCGTCATGACCTGGCAGGGCGGCATCCTGGCATCGGTTCTGGTCGCTTTCCCGCTGATGTACCGGACCGCACGCGGTGCCTTTGAAAGTTACAACAAGGATCTGACATCCGCCGGCCGGACACTTGGCCTGTCGGATCTGTACATATTCTGGCGCATCCAGATGCCGGCCTGCAAACAGGGAATCATCGCCGGCATCGTTCTCGCCTTTGCCAGAGCGCTCGGTGAATACGGTGCCACCAGCATGCTGATCGGATATACACCGGGAAGAACCGCGACGATTTCAACCACGGTCTATCAGATGTGGCGGACCGGCAACGACGTCCTGGCTTTCAAATGGGTCATGGTCAATGTGGCTATTTCAGCAGTCGTTCTGCTGACGGTCAACATGCTGGAGAAGAAGAACAGGTAGGGAAACGATGAGTCTGACGGTAAGGATACGTAAAAAACTGTCGCATTTCACACTGGCTGCCGACTTTTCGGCTGCCGATCATTTCACCTGTCTGCTCGGCGCTTCCGGCAGCGGTAAAAGCATGCTGCTGAAGTGCATCGCCGGTCTGGAAACACCGGACGAGGGATACATCGAACTGAATGGCAGAGTGCTGTACGACTCGGAAAAAAAGACTGATATCCGGCCGCAGAACCGCAGTGTCGGCTATCTGTTTCAGAATTATGCCCTGTTTCCCAATATGACCGTAAAGGAGAACATCCTCATCAGCCGGTACAAAGACAGAAACCTTCCGGAAGTGCAAGACCGCCTCAAGGAACTGATTTCTCTGCTGCAGCTGGAAGGGTATGAAGACAAGTATCCGAACCGGATCTCCGGCGGCCAGCAGCAGCGTACGGCCCTGGCCAGGATCATGATGAGCGATCCGGAAATACTTCTTCTGGACGAACCGTTTGCGGCCCTGGATGCCAATCTGCGGGAAAAACTGCAGATGGAAATGAAGGATCTGCTAAAGGAATACGGACAGCAGGTGATCATGGTAACCCATGACCGCGACGAAGCCTACCGGATGTCCGATGCGGCAGGGGTGCTGGAAGATGGAAGGCTGATCATATGCAAGCCGACCAGGGAACTGTTCGCCGATCCGGAAACAGTCAGTGCCGCCCGCATGATCGGCTGCAAGAACATTGTCCCCATACAGATGCTTTCTCAACATGAACTCGCCATTCCAAAATGGGGTATACAGATACGGCTGAAGCAGCTGGTTCCTGAGAAAACGACACACATCGGTATCAAAGCCCACCATTTCGGAAACAAGAAAGATTACACATTTCCTGTCTGTTACTGCGGCGGCATGGAGGATACGTTCGAACATATCATCCGCTTCCGCTTTCACAAACAGGAAGCCGGCAGTGCGGATATCTGGTGGAAGCTTCCATACGCACTGACCCCCGATACACTGCCGGACAGAATCGGTTTTAATGAAAAAGATATATTGCTGCTGCATCAGGAGGTAGGAGAAACATGTTAAGCGCAAGAAATAAAATCCGTGGTATCGTCAGCGAAGTCAGATGTGAAGGCGTCATGGGTATCGTCAAAGTCGAAGCCGGTGACGAAAAGATCACTGCCACGATTTCTGCCGAATCCGTCCGTGATCTGAAACTCAGGGCCGGATCCAAAGTCGTTGCTGTCATTAAGGCTACCGAGGTGATGATGGCAAATGACAAACTCGTCATGAGTGCCCGCAATCAGTTCCGGGGAACCGTCAGATCCCTTGAGAAAGATGCGCTTATGGCAATCGTGAAACTGGATGTAACAGGGGATATCGGTCTCACAGCTCTGATTTCATCTGAAGCAGCCGACCAGCTCGGCCTGGCCGTCGGAAAAGAAGCAGTTGCTGTCGTCAAGGCAACGTCTGTCATGATCGCGGCCGACTGAATCCTGAATATAACCGTTTGACCATCAATTAAAAAAAACCGGCAGCGGAAATAAATGCATGTATGTTTCCCAAAAATGCCGGTTTCATTTAGAATAGAAGTAATGGTATGAGGTTTTGATAATGGAATTCACACATTTTGATGCGGAAGGAAACGCCCGGATGGTCGATGTCAGTGAAAAGGAAACCAGCGGACGCACTGCCGTTGCGCAGGGTACGATCCGTGTTTCCGAAGAAGTGATGGAGGCTGTGCTGGGACAGAAAGTCAAAAAGGGAGATGTTTTTACGGTGGCTCAGATTGCCGGTATCAGCGGTGCCAAGCGGACATCCGATCTGATTCCGCTCTGCCATAATATCGCTCTGACCAATGCCGAAGTGACGTTTGAGACAGATCCCGGCCTGGGCATCATTACCGTATACTGTACTGCCAAAACACGTTCCCGGACGGGCGTTGAAATGGAAGCTCTGACCGGTGTCTGCACAGCTTTGCTGACGGTCTATGACATGTGCAAGGCAATCGACAAGCGCATGGTCATCGAGGATATCCATCTGCTGAAAAAAACCGGCGGGAAAAGCGGCGAGTTTACTTTCTGAACGGAGTGACAATGAAAAAAGAGAAGATCGGGGTGCTGATTGCAGCAGCCGGTATGTCAAAAAGAATGGGGGAACCGAAACAGCTGAAAAAGATCGGAGCCTATACTTTTCTGCAGCACATTGTCCGCCGTTTTCAGGCTGCTGAACCGGACGAGATCGTTGTGGTGACCGGCTATAAGGCGGAAGAAACAAGAGAATCTCTTAACGGTTATCCTGTGACGTTTCTGCATAATCCCGATTATGAAAACACCCAGATGTTTGACTCTGTGGCGATCGGCCTGAAGTATCTGCTGGACCGCTGTGACCGGATCTTTTTCACACCGGTCGACGTGCCGTTTTTTGAAACCGATACGCTTTTTCTGGAAATGGCATATTCAGAAGATGCCGTTCTTCCCATATGCAGCGGCCGGATCGGCCATCCGATCTTACTGCGATCCGCCATCATTCCTTTCCTTCTCGCATGTGACAGCAGGCGCGGTCTGAAGGGAGCCCTGGACGAACTACGCAAAGATCAGATCCGCTATCTGCCCATCAATGACAAAGGCAGTGCCTATGACGCCGACACGCCGGACGACGCCGCAAAACTGCAGAAAATGATCGAGGAAAAAGATCACCGGCGGGCGGCTGTATTCGGAGCCGGTCAGGCTGGTGAAATGGTGGCGGACTGGCTGCCGGCGGAAACGGAAGTCGTCTGCTATCTGGACAATGATCAGAACAAAGCCGGAACATATCTGAATGGTATTCCGGTATGCCGACCGGACGAAATACCGGAAGAAATCACACTCGTGTATCTTGCGGCTGTTTCAAAAGAAAGACAGAAACAGCAGAATCTGCAGCTGCGCCGTCTCGGCTATCGGGGCAGAGTCATACCGCTGTCTTCCCTGAAAGAACACTTTGACCTGCGGCTGGCTGCTTTGCGGCAGTGCGCGAAGATGATCAGCGAAAGAAACATTGCCGGTGACTGTGCCGAACTGGGTGTGTTCCGCGGTGCTTTCGCGGCCCAGATCAGCCGCTGTTTTGAGAACCGCCATCTGTATCTGTTTGATACCTTTGCCGGTTTTGACGAGAACGATTTACAGCAGGAGACGGAAGTCCTGCAGAAATATCCTGATTTTACGAAAACCAGCATGGAACTGGTGCTTGCCGGCCTGCATCAGCCGGAAAGGGCCAGACTCATCAAAGGCCATTTTCCCGACAGTCTGAAAGACGTTCCGGATGACAGCCGCTACTGTTTTGTTTCCCTGGACTGCGACCTGGAAGTGCCGACGTATGAAGGACTTGTCTGGTTCTGGCCGCGGCTTGTCAAAGGCGGCATGATTCTGATCAACGACTATCACAGCCGTCAGTTCCCGGGTGTGAAGAAGGCGTGCGACCGTTACTGCGCGGAACATGACCTGTATCTGCTGCCGCTTTCCGATATCCACGGCAGTGTGATCCTGCTGAAACAGGGTGATGGAAATGACTGACATCTATCTGCTCAGACATGCGGAAACCGATGCGGGGAAAGGTCTCTGCATCGGCCGCAGGGAAACCCGGCTGAGTGAAAAAGGAAAAAAGAGAACGGCTGCTCTGGCCGGCTGGCTGAAGGAGAACCTGTCGGATGTTACGGCAGTATACACTTCGCCGCTGCAGAGGGCTGAAACGACGGCCGGTATCATTGCCCAGGCGTATGGACTTACGCCGGTATACGACGAAGGTCTGATGGAGATCGATACCGGTGTATGGGACGGTCTCTCCTTCGCGGAAATCAAAGAACAGTATCCGGAAGAATATGAAAAGCGCGGCGCAGATCCCTGGCATTACCGCATCGAAAACGGCGAGACGTTTGAGGAAGTGGCGCGGCGTGTGAACGATGACGTACTGCGCATCGCCGCGGGTGAAAAAACAGCCTTGATCGTGACCCACAAAGGGGCCATCAACGCACTGCGGATCCATCTGCATCAGGCAGAAGAAAACGAAATTCTGAATCTTGCCTGCGCCAATCTGTCAATTCTGCCGCTGCGTATCAGAGACGGAATCCTTTCTGCCGTTTCGGAACCATACCGGCCGGAGGTCCTGCTGGACGATGAAATGATCCGGGAGCTTTGGCGGAAACATCAGACACCCGAACATGTTATACGGCATATGGCCGCGGTTGCCGCGTATGCGCTGCAGAGCATTGCCGGAACAAAAGGTATTTTCCATGCCGAAAGGATACGCAAGGCGGCTCTGCTGCATGATCTTGACCGTCTGCAGCCGCATCACGCCGCTGTCTGTGCCGAGTCTTTGCGCAGGGAGGGATTTTGGGAAATCGCCGCCATGATCGCTGTGCATCACCGGGAGGAATACGATCCTGACGCCGATCTGACCGACGCCGATATTCTCTGGTATGCCGATAAATGCGTGCTGGAAGACAGGATCGTCGGCATTGAAGAGCGCTTTGCTGCCAGCCGGAAGAAATGCAAAAGTGAAGAAGCATTGATCCACCATCAGCGCCGTTATGAGAAGGCCGTGTGGATCCGTCATAAACTGGAAGAGGAGAAACAAAGATGAAACTGATGAAAACCGTAGACGCCGTAGGACAGATGCTGTGTCATGACATGACGCAGATCATTCCCGGCGAATTCAAAGGCCCGCTGTTCCGCAAGGGGCATATTGTAACGGAAGAAGACATTCCTCTTCTTTTGAGTATCGGCAAGGATCATATTTATGTATGGGAAGTCAACGAATCCATGCTGCATGAAGATGAAGCGGCTGAGATCCTGTATCAGATCTGCACCAACGGATCGTCTTCCTTTGAAAAGACAGCACCCAAGGAAGGCAAGATCGAAGTGATCGCGGCCATGGACGGCCTGCTGAAAATCGACCGCAAACGGCTGTATGCGGTCAACTCCATTGGGGAAATGATGATCGCCTCAAGACACGGCGACACGGCTGTCAAAGCCGGTGACCGCCTGGCCGGCACCCGCGTCATTCCGCTGATCATTGAAAAAGAAAAAATGGCAGCTGCTGAAAAAGCGACGGAAGGGGCGCCGATTTTCACCCTGAAGCCGTTTGTCAAAAAGAAGATCGGTCTGATCACGACCGGCAACGAAGTATACTACGGCCGCATCGAAGACAAGTTCACACCGGTCATCAAGGCGAAACTGAAGGCATTCGGGGCGGAAGTCGTGTTCCACAAGCTCAGCAGCGACGACGTCGAACTGGAAACTTCACTGATACAGGAAGCACTGGCAGCCGACGTTGACATGGTCATCTGCACCGGAGGCATGAGTGTCGACCCGGATGACCGCACACCGGCGGCGATCCGCGCGGCTGCCGACGAAGTGATCACCTACGGCGCGCCTGTTCTGCCCGGCGCGATGTTCATGCTTGCCTATAAAGGCGAAAAGCGGATTCCGATCTGCGGCCTGCCGGGCTGTGTCATGTACGCGAAGCGGACGATCTTTGATCTGATGCTGCCAAGACTGCTGGCGGACGATCCGATCACCAAAGAAGAAATTGACCGTCTCGGTGAAGGCGGCTACTGCCTGAACTGTCAGGTCTGCACGTATCCGAACTGCGGTTTCGGAAAATGAGAGGTTGAATTATGACAAAGTATTTTGAACTGATCGAACGTTCCGACAGCAACCGCCAGTACCGTTCCGCAACGGTTGTCGGCGGTGATAATACCGGTGAAAAGATCCTTCTGGAAAACGGCACGGTCATTTTCAGCAGCGGCAGTTTCCTGCCGGAACATACAGAAGAGATCATGAACGCTGGCAATTCATCCCTTGCCGTGATTGACGGCCGGCCTGTTTATATTGAAATCGCCGGTTCTGAGAACCGGATGGTGATCTGCGGCGCCGGTCATGTGGCGATGCCGATCATCAAAATCGCAAAGCTGGTCGGTTTTCACGTAACCGTGATTGACGATCGGAAAGAGTTTACCGACAAGGCACTGGCCGCCGGAGCCGATGTTGTCATCACCGGTGAATTCGAAGCGGCACTTGATACCATCGAAGGAAACGAACACACCTTCTTTGTCGTCGTGACCCGCGGCCACAGCTATGACACCAACTGTCTGCGCTCGATCCTGAAAAAGAACTACGCATATCTTGGCGCCATGGGATCATCCCGCCGCATCGCGATCGTCAAGCAGGATCTGATCAACGAAGGTTTTCCAGAAGAACAGGTCAATGCCATGTATTCACCGATCGGCCTGAAAATCAAATCCGATACACCGGAAGAAATCGCCGTTTCCATACTGGCGGAAATCATCATGGTCAAAAACAGTCATAAGGACATCATCTTCCCGCGGCCCATCCTCGACAGGATCCTCGGCAGCCATCATCAGGAAAAGATGGCCGGCCACCGCATGCTGTGCACGATCGTGGAAAAGCAGGGAGCGGCGCCGCGGGAAGTCGGCAGCCGCATGCTGTACAGCGATCAGGGAGAACAGACCGGCACGATCGGCGGCGGTCTGATGGAACACCTCGTCAAGAAAAAAGCGGACGAAATGTTCGCCCAGGGAATTCATTACAGCCTGTCGCATTTCAGTCTGAGTGCTGATGCGGCTTCAAAGGAAGGAGAAGTATGCGGCGGTGATATCGATGTTTTCCTGGAGGAAGTATAAGCCATGCAAGATCAGTATCAGCGAAATATAGACTATATGCGGGTGTCCATTACTGACCGCTGCAATCTGCGCTGTCAGTACTGTATGCCAAATGATATCACGCTGCTGCCGATGGACATGATTCTTACCTATGAGGAGATCCTCGACGTGATCCGCCAGGCAGCAACGCTCGGCATCCGCAAGATCAAGGTAACCGGCGGAGAACCGCTGGTCAGGAAAAACTGCCCGGATCTGATCCGGGAGATCAAAAACATCGACGGCATCGAAAAAGTCACCCTGACGACCAACGGCATTCTTCTGCCGCGGTTTGTTGACGAACTGAAGGACATCGGCATCGACGGCATCAATATATCCCTGGACACGCTGCGCACGGACCGCTTCGCGGCAATCACCGGCTTTGACGCTCTCGCGCAGGTTTTGAAAGGCATTGACGCGTCTCTTGCAGCCGGTATCAGCACCAAAATCAACACGGTCCTGCAGAAGGGCGTCAATGACGATGAGTGGATCGATCTCATGAAACTGGCGGAAGACAGAAAACTGGATGTCCGTTTCATTGAACTGATGCCGATCGGCTACGGTGACAAGGAGCGCGGCATCAACGATCACGAACTGCGGGGAAAAATCCGGGATATGTATCCCGGAACAGAAGAGGATACAAGCGTCCATGGCAACGGTCCGGCCACCTATATCCGGATTCCCGGTTTTAAAGGCGGGGTTGGTTTTATCGCGGCAATCAACGAAAAGTTCTGTCAGGACTGCAACCGCATCCGGCTGACCTGTACCGGCCGCATCAAGCCATGTCTCTGCTATGGTGAATCGTTTGACCTGCGGGAAATTCTCCGCACCAGGGAAGGCGAAGAAAGAGATACAGAGCTCAGAGAAACACTGCGAAAGGCAATTCTCTATAAACCGAAGGAGCACTGCTTTGAACAGAGCAGTCAGATCACGGAAAAGAAAAAGATGTCTCAGATCGGAGGATGATGTATGGGAAAAGTAGTTGCTGTCTGCATCAGTGACCGGCGCGGCATTCAGAAACATACCGTCGCAGAAGCAAAGCTGAAGGAAAACTGGGGCATTGAAGGCGACGCGCATGCCGGAAACTGGCACCGTCAGGTTTCATTGCTGGCGTTTGAGAAGATCGATGAATTCTGTCAGAAAGGCGCGGATGTTGATTTCGGCGCTTTCGGTGAGAATATCATCACAAGGGGATTTGATCTCAGGGCGATTCCGGTCGACAGTGAGATCCGCATCGGTGACTGTCTTCTGCGCCTGACCCAGATCGGCAAGGAATGCCACGACCACTGCGCGATCTTCAATCAGGTCGGTGACTGCATCATGCCGCGGGAAGGTGTCTTCGCGGAAGTCCTGAAGGGCGGCACGATCCGTTCCGGTGATGAAATCGAGATCACACCGCCGGCGGATGACAGACCGTTCAGCGCCGCGGTGATCACCCTCAGCGACCGGGCGTATAAAAAAGAATACGAAGACCGCAGCGGTCCGGTGATCAGGGAAATCCTGAGTGAAAACGGCTACCGGGTGATCGAGCAGATCCTGCTGCCGGATGAGAAAGGCATGCTGAAGCAGCAGCTGATCCGGCTGGCTGATCAGCGGCAGGTCAACGTCATCTTCACGACCGGCGGCACCGGTTTCTCACGCCGTGATATTACCCCGGAAGCGACCATCGAAGTCTGTGACCGGATGGCACCCGGCATTGCCGAAGCGATGCGGGCGGGCTCCATGCAGATCACGCCGAAAGCCATGCTTTCAAGACAGGTTTCCGGGATCCGCAAGGGAACGCTGATCGTCAATCTTCCCGGCAGTCCGAAAGCCTGCCGTGAGGATCTGGATATCATCCTGCCGGCGCTCGGCCATGGACTGGGCATCCTGCGCGGCAGTGACACGGACTGAAGAACAGAAAACGAGGCAAGTCATGAAACATACATTTTTATGCGGCACCTATACGGAAAAAGGCAGTGAAGGGATCTACCGCTTCACATTTGAAGACGGCAACGTGGCAAAGGCGGATCTTTTCTGTAAGATCGCCGATCCCAAATATATCAGTGTGCAGAACGGCCTGGTGGCAAGCGCCGCGTCTTTCGAAGATGGCTGCGGCATTGCCGTCATCGACAAAAACGGAACCGTTGTTGACAAGGCTGTCTTTGAACAGCAGCCATCCTGTTTTGTCAGCTGGCATGAAGACAGGATCTACTGCACCAATTACCATGCCGGACATTTTACCGTACTGGCCTGGCAGGATGGAAAACTGGCGGTCATCAAAACCGTGACCATCCGGGAAAAAGCGGGCTGCCATCAGGTGATCTTCGGCAAAGACCGCTTCCTCGTGCCATGTCTGCTGATCGATGAAGTGCGTATGTTCTCCTATGATCTTGAACCACTGGGAACGATTTCCTTTGCGGAAGGCACCGGCCCGCGCCACGGCATCTTCAATAAAGATTACACCGCGCTGTATCTGACCAGTGAACTGAGCAACGAGCTGTTTGAAATCGATCCGGCTTCATGGACTGTGAAGCGGCAGATCAGCGTACTGCCGGAAGGCCGGACGCATGAAAAGGACGGTGCGGCGATCCGTCTTTCGGAAGACGAAAAGACGGTCTATGTATCCACCCGCACCATCGACATTGTCACGTCTGTGGATACGGAAACGTTTGCGGTAAAGCAGATCGTTTCCTGCGGCGGCCAGCATCCCCGTGATATCTACCGTTTTGAAAACTGGCTGCTCAGTGCCAACCGTTTCAGCAACGATATCTGTGTGTTCCCGATCCGGGTGGACGGAACGCTGGGGGAAATGTGCAGTAAAACAGAAGTAATCCAGGGCGTCTCGCTGGCGGTACTGGATCAGTGAAAGGAACTCCGGTTCCTTTTTTCTTTCTCAGGGAAAGGCATAGTTTGTTATAATCGAGTCATGGAAAAAATGATGATCATCGGTCCGGTTGTGACGGACATTATCAGCTATGTGGCGAAGCTGCCACGCGGCAACGAAGAAATGGTAATTGACGGCTATGAGCAGCGGGTGGACGGAATGGGATATCATACCGCTCTGCTGATGAGCCTGTTTCATTTTCCCTATGAAATGTTTGCCGACTGCGGCAGCGGTGTCTACGGCACGGCTGCTTATGATACCTGTGTTGAGGAAGGTCTGGAAGTCAAACAGAACAATCCCGGGATCGCCGGCTGCACATACCATGTCGTTGATCCGGAAGGCAATTATCAGTATTTCTGCGTGCCCGGTGTGGAGTATGACTTTGATCCGGACATGATGCAGGAAATCGATCTGAAACAGTTTGGCTCCATTGCTTTAAGCGGAGACATGTTCTGCGGCGAAGGGGCCGACGAACTGATGGAAATGCTCAGGGAAGCGGAACTGCCGATTTATTTTCAGTGCGGCCTGCGCATTGACGAAGCGGGGGAAAACGTGCTGTCTTCCCTGTATGCCCTCAATCCTGTTTTACTGCTGAATGAAGCGGATGCCTGCTATCTGAACGGCAAAGAGGAAGCGGCGGATATCATTGCCGCAAAACTGTATCAGAAGACCCAGGCACCGGTCGTCATTCTCCGGGAGGAAGGAGCGTACTGCCACGACGGGAAAGAAAACTTCATGGCACCGCTGGACGGAAGTGTGAACAGCGACGCTTTCTTTGCGTCTTTCCTGAGCGCGCGGTGTGCCGGTGTCGATTTCAAAAACGCCCTCGTTTTCGCCGGTGAATGCATGGACATGGATGAAACGGAAGAAACTCTGCAGAGATACCGTGAACGGCTGGCGGCGATGATCATGCAAAAATAAATCACTATGTACAAGGGACTGACAAAAACAGAAGTCGAAGAGAAGATTTCTCAGGGACTTGTAAACAAAAGCGACCAGCATATGACAAAGTCATATGAGGATATCATCCGCAGCAATACGCTGACGTACTTTAATATTGTCAATGCCGTTCTGTTCGCGATCGTTCTGACGACCGGACATATCAAGAACGGCATGTTTTTCATTACCATCATCTGCAATGCCCTGATCGGTATCTACCAGGAGATCAAGGCCAAGAAACTGCTGGAGAAGATGGAGATCATGATCACCACGAAGGTTCCGGTCTGCCGGGACGGGGAATGGCATGACATTCCCATCGAGGAAATCGTGGAAGGGGATCTGGTGCGTCTGGAAAGCGGTCTGCAGATCCCGGCTGACTGCCTCCTTCTGAACGGTTATCTGGAAGTCGACGAAAGCATGCTGACAGGGGAATCGGAACATGTTTCCCACCGCACGGATGACGAAGTGTCCGCCGGCACGATCTGCACGGCCGGCAGCGCCGAGGCGAAAGTACTGCGGGTCGGCAGGGCCTGCGCCTCTTCGCAGATCATGGAGGAAGCCCGCAAGTACAGCAAGGTCAGATCGGAACTGAATGAAAACCTGAACCGTCTGATCCGTATCGTTTCCGTGGCCATCATTCCGGTCGGCCTGATCCTGTTCGCTACGCAGTACTGGCTGATCGGCCTGATCTGGCAGGATGCCGTTCTGAAAACCGTGGCGGCGGTTGTCGGCATGATCCCGGAAGGGCTTGTCGTTCTGACCAGCATCGCTCTGGCCGTGTCCACGATGCGGCTTTCCCGCCAGAACGTTCTTGTTCAGGATCTTTTCTCGATCGAATCACTGGCCAGAGTGGACGTGCTCTGTCTTGATAAAACCGGCACCCTGACGCAGGGCAGTATGCAGGTCGACGAACTGCGGCCGCTGCTGGATTACCGGAAAAACTACGCGGAGGAAATCCTCTGCAGCTTCATGGCGGCGGAGGAAAAGCCAAACGCGACGGCCCAGGCCATGACGGAATACTTTGGCAAAGCGGAAGTCTTTCATGTCGATGCCTATCTGCCGTTTTCCAGTGACCGCAAATACACGGCCGCCCATATCATGGGAGAAGGTACGTTTTATCTCGGGGCTGTCAGTTTTCTGTTTCCGAAAGGCTGTCCGGCCGCCAACCGGTATCTGAGAGAGTACACCTCACGCGGCTGCCGGGTGCTGGTTCTGGCCAGATCCAGAGCGGACAGCTTCGCAGAGAAAGGTGTGCCGGACGATCTGGATCCGGTGGCGATGATCGCCATCACCGACGTCCTGCGTGACAACGTCCGGGAAATCATGGCCTATTTCCAGAAACAGGATGTCACGTTGAAAGTCATTTCCGGTGACGATCCGGCAACCGTATCCTCACTGGCTCTGCAGGCCGGTATTCCGGACGGCGAACGTTACGTCGATATGTCAGCGGCTTCCGATGATTTCGCCAGCCTGGCGGAGAATTATACCGTCTTTGGAAGAGTGCGTCCGGATCAGAAGAAATGCCTGGTGGAAGCCATGCGGGCTGCCGGCCATACGGTGGCGATGACCGGTGACGGAGTGAATGACGTGCCGGCTTTGAAGACGGCGGATGTCAGCGTGGCCATGGCGGCCGGTTCGCCGGCTGCCAAAGACAGCGCGAATCTCGTTCTGATGGACAATGATTTCGCCCATATGCCGCAGATCGTCGATGAAGGAAGAAGGGTGATCAACAACATCTCAAGAGCCGCCTCCATGTATCTGGTGAAGACGGTTTTCTCCATCCTGCTTTCCGTTTATGTCATCCTGCTCAGACAGGAGTATCCGTTCCTGCCGGTGCATCTGACGCTGATCAGCGCCATCGGCGTCGGCATACCGACCTTCCTGCTGCAGCTGGAGCCGAGCTTTGAAAGGGTGAAGGGTGCTTTCTTCCGGCCGGCCTTTCGCAATGCCGTTCCGGCTGCCTTCACGGTATTTGTGACGGCGATTTTCTGTCTGATCGTCCGGTTTCTCTTCCATATAACCGTGGAACGCTATTACGGCATCTTCGTGGCCCTGACCGGCTTTATCTATCTGTATACTCTGTATCGTGTCTACGCGCCGCCGACGAAAATGCGGCTGATCATCATTCCGGCCATGGGCGTTCTTCTCGCATTGCTGCTGATCTTCCTGCCGGACCTGTTCAGTGTCCGTTTCGAACTTACCGACCTGATCTTTATCGCTGCCGGCATAGCAGTCATTCCGTTTCTGAACGCCGGCCTTGCCAGGATCTATGACTGGCTGATCAAGAAACTCTCAGAAAGGAAAGGAGCACCTGATGGAAAGAAAAACCGAGGCGCAGTGGCTTCTGGATCATAAGCACATCAATTCGATCATGATCCACAACCGCAGTGCCGGTCTGCAGAAAATCTACATGTTTCTCGATTTTGACGGTGTTGTCAATGTTTTTGTCACGCCGGATGAGGAAGAATACCAACGCATTCAGAACGAAGGAAAGTTTGAATTCTTCAGCCGTCCCTGCATCGCGCGTCTCAACCGCTTCGCAAAAGACTTTCCGGTTTCGATCGTGATTTCCTCTTCCTGGCGCTTCGGCGGCCTGGATTACTGCATGGAATATCTGCGCGAGGGCGGTTTGGCGGAGCATGTCGTCTTTTCCGATACGACCTCACTGGAACTGGACGGACCGCGGGAGGAGCTGATCATGGACTATCTTCTCGAACATCCGGACTTCACCGGCTTTATCATTTTCGACGACATTCTGATGACGCATCTGCGGGATTATCTGGTGCATACCGATCCCATGATCGGGTGGGACGAAGAACGTGATCAGTGCGCCCGAAAAATAATTCAAAAATTTATGTAGATTTTTTTAAAAGAATGGTGTATATTGATTCATGCAACGCGGATATGGCGGAATTGGCAGACGCGCATGATTCAGGTTCATGTGGGGAGACCCGTGCAGGTTCAACTCCTGTTATCCGCACCATTCAGACAGTCTGAGAGATCAGGCTGTTTTCTTTTTTCTCCTTTCCGGATTGAAACGGGTATAATAGTATCCATCAGGCAGAAAGTGCCGATGATTCTGATCCGGCACGGAAGGGAGAAAAGAATGAAGACTTATATTTTCGCGGCTCTGGCGATATTCCTGGTTCTGGGTATTATCAAGAAACTCTGGGGACTGGTCAAATTCCTGATCGTGGCTGCTCTCGCTGTGGCTGTTCTGATGTATTTCAATATTATCTGAGGAGAAAAAAGAAATGAGAAAAGTTCGTTCTGCTCCGTCCGCATTCCTGCTCGCCGGTGCGATCCTGACCGGTATCGGCTGTATTTTCCTGCCGATCGGCATTGGACTCCGGGCGGTTGACGCGTTATTCTTTTATGCTTTCGGTGCCGTCGGTGCGGTTCTTCTCGGCGTTGGCCTGGCTCTGCTGTATGTCTGGTACAGCCGCCGCAAGACAGCTGCCTCAGTCGTGGCCGCCGGCCGTTACGTGATGGCCCGCATTGTCAATATCAGCCGCAATTACAGCGTGACGATCAACGGTGTCAATCCGTATGTGGTCGAGTGCGTCTTCCAGGATCCCGATACCGGTATCAGTCATAATTTCCGCAGCGGAGATCTGATGGAAGATCCTTCCGCCAGTCTGAACAGCGACGAGATCCGTGTTTATATCAATCCCGACAACCTGGATGAATATTACGTCGATATAGATTCCGTTACGTCCCGGACGGTTTATCACTGAAAAGAAACAGAAATGTTTCTTTTTCTTTCTTGATATTCTGCTATACTGTCTGTGGCTGAATGGAGGTCATGAAAATGATGGAATACACACCTGTTAAAGAAGGCAAAGTACGTGAGATCTATGACACCGGCGATGCGCTGATTATGGTCGCAACCGACCGTATCTCGGCATTCGACGTCATTCTGAAAAACACTGTTACGGATAAAGGAAAAGTCCTGACCCAGATGTCCCGTTTCTGGTTTGAACTGACCAAAGACATCATTAAGAATCATATGATCAGCACCGATGTCAATGACATGCCGGAATTCTTCCGCAACGACAGATTTGCCGGCCGTTCGATGCTGTGCACAAAGCTGGAAATGCTGCCGATCGAATGCATCGTCCGCGGTTATATTACCGGCAGCGGCTGGGCAAGCTATGAAAAAGACGGCACCGTCTGCGGTATCAGACTGCCGGAAGGTCTGAGAAACTGCGACAAACTGCCGGAAGCTATCTACACACCGAGCACCAAGGCGGAGATCGGTGACCACGACGAAAATATTTCTTTCGAACGATCCATCGAAGTACTGGAAAAACAGTTCCCGGGCCGCGGCAAAGAACTGGCAGAAAAACTGCGCGATGCGACACTGGCGCTTTACCGCAAGTGTGCTGACTATGCCTTAAGCAGAGGTATCATCATTGCCGATACAAAATTCGAATTCGGCCTGGACGAGAACGGTGAACTGGTTCTCGGTGATGAAGTCCTGACACCGGATTCCAGCCGCTTCTGGCCGCTGGAAGGCTACGAGCCGGGTCATTCCCAGCCGTCGTTTGACAAACAGTTCGTCCGTGACTGGCTGAAAGCCAATCCGGAAAGCGACTACAATCTGCCGCAGGATGTCATCGACAAGACGATCGCCAAATACAAGGAAGCTTACTTCCTGCTCACAGGCAAAGAACTCTGAAACCGGAACTGATCCGGTTTTTTTCATGGAAATATCCTTCGGCGGCGCAATAAAACAGGTGGAGGGACACGATGGAAAAAGAACGAATGGAATTCAAGAATCTCTGCCGCGGCTATCATGCGCAGAAAAAATGGCTGCGGGAGAAAGGGAACCGGGCCGGCTGTGAAGGCACCGAAGCGATGATCGCGGAGAATGTGAAAACCGTGGAAACCACCCTGCAGAAAATCGAAGAGCGGTTCGGACGGTCCGCCCGCCGTATTGTCAGTGGCATGTATGTGGATCATATTTCCCAGAAGGAGATGGCGGAGCTCTGCGGCATTCCGCTGCGGACCCTGCAGCGCCGCCTGCATACATGGACGGATTTCAGCGGTGAATAGCAGGGAAATCCGGACGGTCAGACACCGCTGGCGCCGTTATCAGGCGGCTTTGAAGCGCGCGCAGGAGATCCGTGATGAACTGCGGCGCCTGCAGAATTCATACCTGCCCGGTTCCGGGATCGTTCACGTCAGCCGAAACAGACACTGGGACGGACAGGATGATGTGATCGCGAAAATGACGCGCCAGGAAAACCTGCACAGGGAACTGAAGCAGTGTGAGACTTTGATTCAGAGTGTCCGCTGCGATATGGAAAAACTGCCGCACGACAGTCAGCGGATCCTGCTTCTTCTGGCCTGGAGCGAGCGTATTCCGCTTGCCAGTCTGGCGGAAATCTACGGCCTGAGCAGAAGACGCATGCAGGAGATGATCCATGCGGCAGCCATGGAAATCGTGGCGCAGCCGGCGGGTCTTCGCGCCGGGAAGAGATAGTTCAAATTGTTTTGAAGGGGAAGTTGTTGTAGAGTATTTTTTAAGAAAAGAGGTATCTCTATGACAAAAATGGAACCGATCACGACGGCTGAGATCGAAGCACTGCGCGAAGCGTATGTGAAAGATGAGAAAGCCAGAGTTGTCAGAAACGCGCTGACCAAAAACGATCTGAATATGATCAGCCGTGTTTTTGAAGCAGAGGCTGCCAATCCTTTTATTTTCAGCATTGACATCAAAACCATGTCCGCCACCAATCAGATGGCATCCGGCCGCTGCTGGATCTTCTCGGCGCTCAACGTCATGCGCGAGACGATCGGCAAGAAGTACGGCATCAAGGAATTTGAACTGTCCCAGAACTTCGTCGCTTTCTATGACAAACTCGAAAAGGCAAACTGGTTCATGGAATGCGTTCTTCAGGAAATCGACAATCCGGTCGGCTCACCGGAAAACAGATTCCTGCTCGACTGGGCAGTCGGCGACGGCGGTCAGTGGAACATGCTGGCAAGTCTGATCAAAAAATACGGCATCTGCCCGAAGACAGCCATGCCGGAAACATATCAGTCTTCCCATACCAGAACCATGAACGGCATCCTCAACCAGCGCCTGCGCAGATTCGCCTCAGACGCGAGAAAAGCCGCTGCCGAAGGCAGAAAAGGAGACATCGCCGGTCTGAAGAAAGAAGCACTGAAAGAGATCTACGGACTGATCGCTTCCTGTTTCGGCCTGCCGCCGAAGTCCTTCACGTTCGAATACTATGACAAGGACGAAAAGCACCATGCCGAATATAACGTCACACCGCTGGAATTCTATGAGAAGTATCTCGGCACCGACGTCGACGACTATGTCAGCGTCATCAACGGTCCGACAGCTGACAAGCCATATCACAAGCTGTATACCGTCAAGTATCTTGGCAACGTCGTCGCCGGCAACCGGGTGGAACTGCTGAACCTGCCGATCGAGGAATTCAAGGAAGCCACCCTGAAACAGCTGAAGGACGGCGAAGTCGTCTGGTTCGGCTGCGACTGTGGCAAGGACGGCGACCGGGAATCCGGTCTTTGGGATGACGGTCTGTTCGATTACGAAGGCACCCTGGATATGCATCTGAATCTGACCAAGGCCGAACAGCTGGACATGCGCCACAGCGCCATGAACCACGCCATGGTCATTACCGGCGTCAATCTTGTCGATGACAAACCGACCAGATGGAAGATCGAGAACTCCTGGAGTGACAAGA
Source organism: Solobacterium sp. (assembly GCA_017404505.1). GTDB lineage: Bacteria > Bacillota_I > Bacilli_A > Erysipelotrichales > Erysipelotrichaceae > Bulleidia. Next base: position 92,648 of record JAFRCE010000004.1, read on the forward strand.
ACGGCCAGAAGGGCTACTACTCCGCAAGTGATTCCTGGTTTGACAAATACATGTATGTCGTCGCCATCAACAAGAAATATCTTTCCGAAAAAGCCCTCGCTGCTTTGCAGGAAGAACCGACTGTTCTGGAACCGTGGGATCCGTTCGGAACCCTGGCTGACTGAAACATGCCGTAAGAGCTGGCAATATGCCCAGCTCTTTTTTCATGAAATGAGACACGCTTAGTGTATAATTCAGATGAAGTCTGAAGCAGGCGGGAGTTGGTGTATGAGAATCGGAGTCATTTCACTTGGCTGTGCCAAGAATCTGGTGGATACGGAGAATCTTCTGGGGCTGCTGATCGCGAGCGGCCAGGAAATCGTCAGGAATTATGATGAGGCGGAAGCCATTATCATCAATACCTGCGGTTTTATTGAGAGCGCCAAGACAGAGGCCATTGAAACCATTCTCGACACCGCGGATCTGAAAGAACAGAATCTGAAGAAACTGATCGTCATGGGCTGCCTGAGTCAGCGCTACAAACCGCAGCTGGAAGAAGAAATGCCGGAAGTGGACCGTTTCATCGCCATTGACGAATACCGGGATCTCGGTGCCATTCTTTCCGAAGTACTCGGTGAAAAGATTGCCAACACCTACGGCAAGACACCGCGCGTTCTCTCCGGCAAGCCATGGATGGCGTATCTCCGGATCGCCGACGGCTGTGACAATAAATGCAGCTACTGCGCCATTCCGCTCATCCGCGGACCGATGCGTTCCGCCGACGCCGACGAACTGGTCAGCGAAGCGGAGCGACTGGTTGGCATGGGTGTGAAGGAAATCAATCTGATCGCCCAGGACAGTTCCCGCTACGGCTATGATCTCGACGGAAAGCTGCATCTCTCTGAACTGCTGAAGAGACTGAACGCCATTAACGGCATTCACTGGATCCGGATCCTGTATCTGTACCCGGATGAAATACCCGATGATCTGATCATGACCATGAAGGAATGCGAACACGTTCTGCCATATTTTGATATTCCCGTCCAGCACGGCAGTGACCGGATCCTGAAAGCGATGAACCGCCGCGGCAGCCGCCAGCTGATCCTTGAAAGATGCCGCCGTATCCGGGAAGAACTGCCGGATGCCGTTCTGCGGACGACGCTGATCTGCGGCTTCCCCGGGGAAAGCGAAGAAGACCACCAGCTGAATCTTTCGATGATCGAAGAAGCCGGCTGGGATCATCTTGGCGCCTTCACTTATTCAAAGGAAGAAGGCACGCCGGCATATGACAAAGAAGACGACGTGCCGCCGGAAGTCAAGCAGAGGCGTCTCGAAGAAGTGATGACGCTGCAGGAAAAAATCAGTGCCGCGCGTCTGAAAGAAAAAATCGGTTCCGTCCAGGAGGTCATGGTTGAAAAATATGACCGGCTGACGGAAATGTATATCGGCCGCAGTGCGTTATATGCACCGGACGAAGTGGACGGCTGTGTCCGTTTCCACAGCAATGGGGACTATGAACCGGGTGATTTCGTCATGGTCCGCATTACCCGCAGTGCCAGCCACAATCTGATTGGTGAGGAAATCAGATAAACCGAAAGGAAAACCTATGTTTCATATCTCTGATGTCAAAAAATATATGCGCTGCCGGCGTCTTTACTGCCTCGACCAGTTTGCGGAAAGAAAGCCGTTCCATCCGTTTGTCAGACTGGACGAGCAGGTTTCCGACCTGGTTGCGAAGAAGCTCGGCGTCACCGATCCGTTTATCGGTTCCATCGGTGACGATGCGGGTAAGGCCATGGCCGCGATGGAAGATCATGACTGGCTGATCAAGGCCCGTTTTGAATATGACAGACTGCGCGTCAAGGTGCCTTTTCTGCACCGCAATGAAGACGGCTGGGATCTGTATTTCATGTTCATCGGTCTGTTTCCGCACCATAATGACATGCTGTTTTACTGCAGTATGGTATGGGTCCTGGATCATCTTGACATAAAGCTGAAGAACATGTACGTGGTCCATCTCAACAGTGAGTATGTCCGTCAGGATGAACTGGACGTCGATCAGCTGTTCATCGTCAGCGACTGTTTTTACAACGGCAAGAACAATCCGACAATGCCGGTCGTCAAAGCGGTCCGTTCCAAGATGCAGAACATCCAGCCGCTGCTGGCCGAGATGGAAGCGGGTTTTGACGAGATACCGGCACCGGTGCGCACCCAGCACTGCACCGGCCGGCAGAAGTGCAGCTACTATGAGGAATGCTTCCCGCAGGAAATTGCCCAGGACGATAACTCCATCCTGACGCTGATCGGTGCCCAGCATCGCTATGAAATGCAGAATGATGGCATCAACTATCTGAAGGACGCCGACGAAAAGCGTATCGAAGGCTCCAGGCAGCAGTACGCACAGATCATGGCGGACCGGCAGGGCGGCCTTTACTGCGACAAACTGGCGCTGCAGAGCTGGCTGAAACGGCTGAAGTATCCGATCACCTGTATCGATTTCGAATGGGAGCGCTATGCGATTCCCCCGTATCCGGGCATGCATCCATACGATGTGCTGCTGTTCGAATATTCGATCCATATCATCCATGAAGATCATTCCGTGGATCAGAAAGTCTATCTTTCCATTCATGATCAGCGGGAGGATTTTGCCCGCAGTCTGCTCAATGACATTCCCAAAGAGGGAACCGTGCTGGCTTACAACGCCGAAGGAGCGGAGAAGATCCGCATCAGCGAACTGGCGGAAACCTTCCCGCAGTACCGGGACGGACTTCTCGCAATCAATGAGCGCATGGAAGACCTGCAGCTGCCGTTTGAGAGCGGCATGGTCTATGACGTGCGGATGCGTGGCCAGTGGTCACTGAAAAAGATCATGGCCATGATGGACGATCCCGGTTATCAGGACCTCGATATCCAGCAGGGTATGGATGCCGTGTTTGAATGGCGCCGCCTGGATGAGGCAGGGGAACTGGACGACAGTGATCCACGGGTGCAGGAACTGAAAGACTACTGCGGCATGGATTCCTACGCGATGACCGTCGTGCTGGAATGGCTGTATGAGATTTCCCGATGAAGGCATTGAAATCAGTGCCTTTTTTTGCGGATTGAGATACAATATAAGTAATTAAAGGAGTGTATCAAAGACACATAATCATAAGAATTCGTAACGGATGTTTTTCCCGTATACCCATAGATCGATATAGAATAGGAGGTCATTATGAGGTTTGAGATTGTTGGAAAAAACGTTGAAATTTCAGATTCGATGAGGGAGCAGATCGAAAAGAAACTGTCCAACATGGACAAGTATCTGCTGATCGACCCGGACACCATCGCCAGAGTCGTGGCCAGGGTGTATCCGAATTCACAGAAAATCGAGGTGACAATTCCGACGAAAATCGGCCTCCTGCGTACGGAAGTCGTCAACGATGACTTCTACGCAGCCGTGGATCTGGCCATTGACAAACTGGAAGACCAGATCAGAAGACAGAAGACAAGACTGTCACGCCGTCACAGAGAGCATCTGGCACAGGCCTTCATTGAAGAAGCAGTGAAGGAAGAAGGCAGAGACATTCCGGTCCGCACCAAGACAGTCGCGGCTGAGGAAATGGCTCTTGACGATGCCATCATGCACATGGAACTGCTGAGCCACAACTTCTTCATTTACAGAGATGAGGAAAACGGACAGATCTGCGTGGTTTACCGCAGAGCCAACGGCGGCTACGGTCTGATCGAGGTTGACGAAGACTGAAGAAAAAAAGAATCCACCCGGCGGGTGGATTTTTTAGTTCATTATGGAAAGGATCATCAGAATCAGATTGACGATTCCCAGAGCAAGTATGCCGGGTACGATCGTGTGTGTCTGATTGTAAAGATATGACAGCAGGGCGAACAGTCCCATGAAATAGACATAGCTTCTTAACAGCAGGGAAATATCATTCAGCGGCACAAAGGCGATGGTGATGACCAGACCGACGGCCAGAGCGGAAAGCAGGATCGACTGCAGTTCCTTGTGAATGACATCGAGATGGTCGGTCATGATCTTGAAGGTCAGATTCAGCATGGCGGATTCCATGAAGCTGAAGGCGACCAGGAAGCCCGGACGCGCGTAGCCGTAGCCGATCAGGGCATAGGAGGGCGGCAGGATCAGATGCGCCTGGAAGAAACTCAGGCCCAGCAGTGACCACAAAAAGATTAGGGCGCCGCCGATCAGGGTATACAGAATCGTATCCGGGATGTTCTCCTTGGCGCGGTTGTAGTGGATCGCCACCAGATTCCAGTTATACATGATCAGCACCGAAGTGAAGATATTCATGGAAAACATCAATGAGATCTGTTCCTGATCCAGGAAGATATTCAGGAGCCTGGCGGTGATCGGAATCATGGCCGTCAGGATCAGGGAAATCACGATGCGTTTCCTTGACAGGGTGGAAATTGTCTGGGTCATATGAAACCTCTTCTTTTACCAGTTTAGTATATCGGATAATGAAAAGAATGTCATTTGTGCATGGAAAACTGCCTTTCGTGCACGGATGCTTTTCTTTGTCCGTCCGTGTGTTCAGACAATGGAAACGGGAGGAGTGAAACCATGATTTATGAGAAAAAGGGCAGAAAGAAAATCGAAGACATGAGCGCCAGGGAACTCAGCCAGATCATGAAATACCTGGGCGGCATATACCGGCGGGCGAAAAAACGGGTGGATCTTTGTGACCGCCAAAGCGGCGGCCGGATGGATCAGTACGACCGGCAGCTGATCTATCTGATCGACCGCACCCTGCAGGACTGTTCACGTCAGAACAGCATGATCCTGCGCCGCACGTACTTTGAAAACAGCGACGAAGGCTGGTATGCGGAGTTTCTGTCCGCCAGCGCGTTTTATCGCCTGAAAAAGGAGGCGGCAGTGGAATTCCTCAATTGCTTAGACTATTAAAGGATGTTAAAATGAATTCAGAAATGGACGGCTTCGCAGCGTTTTCATCTGCGCCTGCAGTATCACAATTATCATCGGCAACAGCGGGAGGGTTTCTTCTGCTTTGGCAGGTCAGGTAAACGCTTACATAGCCGAACATGCACAGAAAGCATTCAGGAGGAATAAATAATGCTGAAAGGTATTGCTGCTTCACAGGGAATTGCTGTCGCAAAGGTCTACAAGCTTGAACAGCCGGTTCTGGAAATCGTCAAGAAGGATTCCGTAGTCGAGGGAGAACTTGCCAAGCTCGCTAATGCGTTCACAAAGACCGTTGAAGACATTAAGAAAATTAAGGAAGTTGCTTCCAAGAGCCTCGCTGCTGAGGAACTGGCAGTATTCGATGCTCATCTGATGATGGCCGGCGACCCGGAACTCCGCGGCCAGATCGAAGACATGATCAAGAATGAAGGCGTCAATGCTGACTATGCTACTCAGCAGGTTGCCAACATGATGGTCTCCATTTTCGAATCCATGGACGATGCGTACATGAGAGAAAGAGCTGCTGACGTCAAGGACGTTACGTTCCGTCTGATGTGCAACATCTGCGGCAAGGTCATTCCGAATCTGTCCACCATCGACAAGCCGGTCGTCATCGTTGCCAAAGACCTGACACCGTCTGACACAGGTTCTCTGAACAAAGAATTCGCAAAGGGCTTCGCAACTGAAATCGGCGGCCGTACAAGCCACAGTGCCATCATGGCCCGTTCGCTGGAAATCCCGGCAGTTGTCGGCGTTACCGGCATTCTTGAAGCTGCCAAAGACGGCGACGAAGTCATCCTCGACGCCATCAACGGTGAAGTCATCCTGAACCCGACACCGGAACAGGTTGCTGAGTATCAGAAGAAGGCTGAAGCATTCAAGGCTGAAAAAGAAGCCCTGAAGGCTCTGAAAGACAAGGAATCCGTTTCCACCGACGGACACAAAGTCCTGCTGGTCGGCAACATCGGTTCTCCGAAAGATGCTGAAGGCGTCGTTGAAAACGGTGGCGAAGGCGTTGGTCTGTTCCGTACCGAGTTCCTCTACATGAAGAGCGAAGACTGGCCGGATGAAGAAACACAGTTCCAGGCTTACAAGGCTGTCATGGAAAAGATGGACGGCAAACCGGTCGTTATCCGTACCCTGGATATCGGCGGTGACAAGAAACTGAACTACTACACATTCGAAGAAGAAATGAACCCGTTCCTGGGTGTTCGTGCCGTTCGTTTCTGCCTGATGCGCAAGGATATCTTCCGTACCCAGCTGAGAGCCCTGCTGAGAGCTTCCGCTTACGGCCACCTCTGCATCATGTTCCCGATGATCGCAACCGTCGGCGAATTCAAGGATGCCAAGCAGTGCTATGAAGATGCCCGTGCAGAACTGATCGCGGAAGGCGTCAAAGTCGGTGACAAGGTTGAAGTCGGCTGCATGATCGAAATTCCGGCAGCTGCTGTTCTGGCAGATAAGATTGCCAAGTATGCAGACTTCTTCTCCATCGGTACAAACGACCTGATCCAGTACTCCATGGCTGCTGACCGTATGAGCCAGCCGGTATCCTATCTGTACCAGCCGCTGAACCCGTCCATCCTGCGTCTCATCAAGATGACGATCGACGGTGCTCACAAGAACGGCAAATGGTGCGGTATGTGCGGCGAAATGGCAGGCGACGAGCTCGCTGCTCCGGTTCTGTTAGGCCTTGGTCTGGACGAATTCTCCATGAGCGCCACCAGTATTCTGAACGCCCGTAAGATCATTACCGGCCTGAGCTATGCTGAAATGAAAGAAATGGCTGAAAAGGCACTCGAATGCGACACTGCTGAGGAAGTAACAGAACTCGTCAAGAAAGTTCTCTGATCTTCTGCATCAAATCTGACCGGTCATATCCTGATGGATGTGACCGGTTTTTTTCTGTCTGTGGTAAGATGATAGAAGAAAGAGTCTATGAAAAAAACAATTTCCGAAACATTTTATCAGTCGCTTGTGATCAGCGGATATATCATGACGTTTATCCTGCTGGTTTTCGGCTGCCTGTACGTCCGGGATCAGCACTGGTTCGAAAAGCCGGAACCTGTCAAACAGATCCGCACCGTACAGGTCGATACGGAAAGACAGGTGCTGATCCGTGCGGAAGAAATTCAGGAGGCACAGGATCCGCTCGATATGTTCACCACGCTTTTCAGTAATTCCCTGCAGGAAGGGCAGGTGCCGATCGGCGAAATGATCGATACCTTCCTGTCAAGTGAATTTGCCCATGATGTATTTACGGATGAAGAGCTGAAGGACCTGCAGGATCTGTCGACTCTGACGGAAGAGATGCTCAAAGATATTCTGGGAGGAAAATAATCATGAAATGGTGGCAGACAAAAGTGGCGTATGAACTGTATCCCAAGAGTTTCCTCGATACGCGGGGACAGGGAACAGGCACGATCCGCGGCATTATCGAGCGGCTGGATTATCTGGCTTCGCTTGGTATCGGGGCGGTGTGGATCACACCGGTATGCCGTTCGCCGATGGTCGATAACGGTTATGACATTGCCGACTATACCGACATCGATCCGAGTTACGGAACGATGGCCGACATGGACGAACTGTTCACTCTCGCCGCTGAACGCGGTATCCGTATCGTCATCGATCTGGTCTTCAATCACACCTCCGATCAGAATCCATGGTTTCTGGAATCGAAGAAAAGTCAGGACAATCCATATGCCGACTGGTATATCTGGCGTGATGCGAAAGAAGACGGCAGCGCCCCGACCAACTGGCGCGGTATCTTCGGCGGTTCCGCCTGGACCTGGTGTGAAGAGAGAAAGCAGTACTACCTGCATACCTTCGCAGTTCAGCAGCCAGACCTCAACTGGGCCAATCCGGAAGTCAGAAAAGCGTTGTACAAAGCCGCGAATTTCTGGATCGAGAGGGGAGCCGGCGGTTTCCGTGTCGATGCCATCACCTATATCCGCAAACCGGATGTCTTCAAGGATGGAACACCGGACGGGGAAGACGGCATGGTGTCGGTGCATGACATGACCGCCAACACGCCTGGCATCCTGGATTATCTGCATGAATTCAAGCGGGAAGTCAGTGACGGCCACGACATCTTCACGGTCGCCGAGGCCAACGGCGTCAGTGCCGACGAACTGAAATACTGGGTCGGCGAGGACGGCGCCTTTGACATGCTGTTTGAATTCAGCCATGTCAATCTCGAATTCAAGGGCATCGAAACCTGGTGCCGGCCGGACCCATGGACGCTGAGTGATCTGCGGACGGCGCTGTTCAATTCCCAGGAAGCGACGAAGGACAACGGCTGGTATCCCGCTTTCTTTGAGAACCATGACAAGCCGCGCTGCGTCGACCATTTCTTCCCGCAGGGAACGGATCCTGTACGGGCTGCAAAGCTGATGGGACTGCTGCTGTATACCCTGCGGGGAACACCGTTCCTCTATCAGGGCCAGGAACTCGGTTACAGCAACGTCCGATGGGATGATATCAGCTGCTACAACGACATCTCGTCCCATGGCCAGTATGAATTCGCCCTGAGCGAAGGCTTCAGCAAAGAGGAGGCGCTGGCCTGTGTCCATGCCTTCTCACGTGACAGCGCCCGCACCCCGATGCAGTGGGACAGCAGCGCAAACGCCGGCTTCACCACCGGTACGCCATGGCTGCCGGTCCATGAGAACTACAGGGAACAGAATGTCGAGGCGGAAAGCGCCGATCCCGATTCGGTTCTCAGCTGGTACCGGAAACTGGCGGTCATCCGCCGCAATCTGCCGGCCCTGAAGGAAGGGGATTTTACGCCGCTTCTGGAAGACAGTGAAACGATCCTGGCCTGGCAGCGCACCTGCGGTGATCACAAAGCCGTCATCCTCGCCAGCTTCGCGAAGGAACCGCAGTCATATGACGAGAAACTGACGGAAGGCCTGCATGTATTCCTCACCAATGTCAAACAGCATGAAGAGGGGAAACTGCAGCCCTTTGAAGCTGTCCTTTATGTGAACGACTGACCTGCTTCGGCAGGTCTTTTTTTAAGCCTTATCGAAAACAAAAAAGAGTTTCTGTAATACAATGTATGCATGAAAACTTCAGGCAGACAGAATGACTTCGGCTCCGGCAAAGTATGGAAGGTGATCATGGTCCAGGCGATTCCGCTGATGATGGCCCAGCTGGTTCATCTTCTTTATAATGTCGTCGACCGTATTTATATCGGCCATCTGGAAGGCATCGGCGCCATGGCGCTGACCGGCATCGGTCTGGCCTTTCCGCTGACGACGCTGACCGCCGCTTTCACGAATCTGTTCGCGACCGGCGGCGCGCCGCTGTTCGCCATTGCCCGCGGCGAAGGAAACGAAGAACGGGCGGAGCGGGTCCTCTCCCAGGTGGTCATGTTACTGAGCAGCGCGTCCCTGATTCTGTTTCTCGTCGGTTTCTTTTTCCGCAAACCGATCCTGTATCTCTTCGGGGCCAGTGACGCGTCTTATCTTTATGCCGACCAGTATCTGCGAATCTATCTGTTCGGGACGCTTTTTGCCATGCTGTCCACCGGCCTCAACGGTTTCATCAACGCTTCCGGCTTTCCCCGGGCAGGCATGATGACGATCGTTCTTGGTGCCGTACTGAACCTGATCCTGGATCCGGTTTTCATCTATTTCTTTCATATGGGAGTGGCCGGAGCGGCCCTGGCAACGGTGCTATCGCAGTTTGCTTCCTGTTTCTGGGCACTTTCGTTCTTCCATGGCGACACGGCACCGTATCATATCCGCCGGGAATACATGGCGTTTGATTTTGTGATCGTCCGGGAACTGATCCCGCTTGGCATCGCCGGCTTCATCATGCAGGGAACCAACGCTCTGGTGCAGATTCTCTGCAACGTCATGCTGAGACAGTACGGCGGTGACCTGTATGTCGGTATCATGACTGTCATCAATTCGGTGCGTGAGATCCTCTCGCTGCCGACATCCAGTATTTCGCAGGGTGCCCAGCCGGTCATCAGCTTCAATTTCGGAGCCCGGAAACATTCCCGGATCAAAGAAGCGATTCGCTTCATGACATGGACCATCCTGGTATATACGTGTGTGGCATGGCTGCTGGTACTGCTGATGCCGGATAAACTGATGGGCATCTTCACCAGTGACACACAGATGGTCGAACTCGGCACCCATTCGCTGAAGCTTTATTTCTTCGGCTTTGTGTTCATGGCGTTCCAGATGGCCGGACAGTCCACTTTCACGGCTCTGAAATGTTCAAAAAGAGCGATTTTCTTCTCGCTCTTCCGGAAAGTTATTATTGTCGTGCCGCTGACGCTGCTTCTGCCTTCCTTCTTCGGAACCGACGGTGTCTTCCTGGCCGAACCTGTTTCCAACGTGATCGGCGGTCTGGCATCCTATACAGCGATGTACCTGACGGCATATAAAAAGCTGCCGCCGGATGGTGAGGCAGCAGCGATTTAATACGGTTTCGGATACGTACTCGGCACGTAGAATTCCTGCATGTCTTCCAGACGGATGCAGCCAAGCGAATAGCCGTACACACAGCCGCAGTCGATATGCAGAATGGTGTCATTCTTGCCATGGGCAATGATGCCGGAGAATTCTTCGCCATAGGTGAAGGTCGGCATATGTCCGACGATCAGTGTCGTGCCGTCTTCCAGCGGGTTGTCGTCCAGACCGATATGGGCCCAGATAAGGATCTTCTCGGGAACCTTCTTCATATCGATATGACCGGAAGCGTCCGGTTCGTCGGCGATCATTCCGGCATGGACAAGCAGGAACTTGCGGCCGTTGACCTTCAGCCATTTGTACAGAAGCTTGTCCTCGAGATACAGCTTGATGTCATAGCACTGCGGGAAAGAGAGATCCATGAACTGATCCATGGTGGAGTAGCCGCCGTTGTAGTGGAGCCAGTTCATCATGTCATCTGTCATGTCGACCGAGTTGTTGTCCTTCTTGGCGTCGATCAGTTCCTGGCAGTAGCGGGCAAGCCACACGTCATGGTTGCCGAAAATCAGATGCATATTATCGTACTGCATGATTTCCAGCAGTAAAGGAATGGATTCCCGGCCGCGGTCGCAGATATCGCCGTTGATCCACATTTCGTCGTAGTCATTAAAACCGATCAAATCAAGCATGGCGTCAAATTCTTCTTTGCAGCCGTGCAGATCACTGATTACATATGTTGACATGGGTACCTCAAACTAAACTCATTGTAGCACAAAAACAAATAACGATTGCGTAAAAGAGATATATTCACAAGCAAAATGTTTTGCTATAATACTTACGTTCATTTGCATAAATTGGAAGGGAGAAAACACTTATGGGAAGAGCACATGAAGTCCGCGCGGCATCCATGGCCAAAACAGCGGCAATCAAATCTAAGCTGTATTCCAGATTCGGAAAAGAATTATATATCGCAGCGAAGAGTGGTGTTCCTGATCCGGATATGAACCTCACCTTAAAGAGAAAAATCGCTGAAGCCAAGTCCAATCAGGTTCCTGCTGATGTTATCAAGAGAGCCATCGACAAGGCCAAGGGCGGTTCTGATGAGAGTTACGATGAAGCCCGTTATGAAGGCTTTGGTCCGAACGGCAGCACAATTATTGTTGACTGTCTGACCGACAATACAAACAGATCCTACACAAACGTGAAAACAGCCTTCAACAAGAGCTACGGTGCGAAGCTGGCCGGTGCCGGCGCCGTATCCTTCGGCTATGAGAATGTCGGTCTGTTCGAATTCCCGTATACGGATGAGGAAGCTATGCTGGATGCGATGATGGAAGGTGACGTCGACGTTCTCGATATCACCGTCGATGACGACGAAATGACCGTCAAGACATCCTTCACCGATTTCGGCAAGGCCCAGGAAGTCATCGAAAAGCTGATTCCGAATATCGAATTCGATACCTGTGAAGCGACGATGCTGCCGAACGAATATGTCGAACTGACAGATCCGGAAGACATTGAAGGTTTCCACAAGCTGATGGATATGCTGAACGAGGTAGACGACGTCAACAAGATCTACCACAACGTCAGAATTCCAAGCGAAGCATAAGCACACGAACCGGCGTGATGCCGGTTTTTGTTTTGGTTGAAAAAAGGGGACAGCAGCGTATAATAGGGAATCGTGGTGTTGATGCCACCGTCGGTAGCGGCTACCCGACGTATACCCAAAATAAGGAGAATTACATTAATGGACACTAAGAAACTTACCCGGATCGCCATGATCGCGGCGGTCTATACGGCGCTCTGTTTCGCGCCGGGTCTGAATATGATTGCTTTCGGTCAGATTCAGGTCAGACTCGCGGAAGCACTGACGATGCTGCCGCTGATCTACCAGCCGGCCATTGCCGGTGTTACCCTCGGCTGCTTTCTCAGCAACCTGATCGGTGCCATGACCGGTCTGAACCCGACCGGCATGCTCGACTCCGTCATCGGCACAGCAGCGACACTGCTGGCTGCCTACTTCACCTGGAAATTCAGAGACCGCAAAGTGAACGGTATCCCGGTCCTTTCGATTCTGATGCCGGTGGTCTTCAATTTCTTCTTTGTCGGCGCTGAACTGGCTTATCTGTTCATGCCGGACAGCTTCATCACCGGACTGTTCATCAACGGCTTCTTCGTTGCGGTCGGTGAAATCATCGCGTGCACGCTTGGCTATATTCTCGTCAGGCAGCTTGCGAAAAAAGACATCTTTAAAGAATAAACAGGAAAATGATCCAGCCGCGGATCATTTTTTTATGTGCACAAAGACTTCAGGATTGTTCACATAAACTTCAGAATGCATTCATTTTCCGACCATACTGACCCGGTAACATTACAGCTGTAAAGACAAGGAGGCCGAAAATGAGCGAAGAAAGAAATGAAGTCATTGACGTATTCCAGCGGGTGGAAGACAAATATGAACTGACACCGGCCCAGGCGGAAATGTTCATCCAGCTGTGCGGCCGGCATATCAAAGAAGATGTTTATTATAAATACACGGTACAGAGTGTCTACTACGACACAGCCGGTTCGGATCTGATCATTCACAGCCTCACGAAACCTGACTACAAGATGAAATTGAGACTGCGCAGCTATGGCCAGCCGGACGGCAGAAAACCGGTCTTTCTGGAAACCAAGAAGAAATTTGACGATATCGTATACAAACGCCGCATTGTCCTGAACGAAGAGGAAGCGGAACAGTATCTCGAATACGGCATTCCGCATCACGTGCATAACAACACAGCCGACGAGATCGAATACATCATGAACTTCTACAATCCGGAAGCCCGGGTGCTGATCATCTACGACCGAGAATGTTACGCGGCCGTCGATGAACAGGATGTCCGCATCACCTTCGACACCAATATCCGCTACCGTACCGATCACGTGAGTCTTTACGAGGACGGCACGGAAAAGAAACTGGCGGAAGGGAAGGTCATGCTGGAGGTCAAAGCCATGAACCGCTATCCGCTCTGGCTGGTCAGGATCCTCTCCAGAATGAACCTGCGGCAGACTTCGTTTTCCAAATACGGAACGATCTATACCATCAATTTTGAAAAAACCGGAAGAACGAGAAAAATCCCGGAACATGTATATACAGAAAAGGAGAATCGAGTATGTTCACTTCAGTATTAAACGGTGCTGTTTCAAGCTTAAGCATTACCGCCGTCCTGCTTTGTCTGGCGGCGTCTGTCATATGCGGTCTTTTGATCGCCCTGGTCTATCGGGCCTGCGAGCATCCCAACAAAGGCTTCTCACTGACCCTGGCAATTCTGCCGGCGATCGTGCAGGTCATTATCCTGATGGTCAACGGCAATCTCGGCGTCGGTGTGGCGGTTGCCGGAAGTTTCTCACTGGTCCGTTTCCGTTCCCTGCCGGGCAAGGCGAGTGATATTCTGATCATCTTCCTGGCCATGGGCATCGGCTTATGCACCGGCATGGGCTATATCTGGTTCGCTCTGGCGGCGACGGTAGCGGTCTGCGCGCTGTATCTGATCTATGCCAAAACAGGCATTCTGGAAGCGGACGGCACCTACCGCAACATCCGTATCAACATGCCGGAAGACCTCGATTACACAAATGTGTTTGACGAAGTATTCAAAAAGTACACGACATCGTATCAGATCGAATCCGTGCGCACTCTGAACCTTGGCACGATGTTCCAGGCGGAATACAGCATCCGTCTGAGAAACGTCGCGGAAGAAAAGACGATGATCGATCAGATCAGAGTCCGCAACGGCAACCTGCCGGTCATCTGTGGCCGTGCTTCCACGATCGCCGGCGAACTGTGAAAAAACATAAAGCAATTGACAGGCCCAGCCTGTCTTTTTTGGTACAATTACAGACAGGAGAGTAATGTCTATGTCCATGCGAGGAGGCCGCGGCGGCAAGTTTCTCAGTGAAGAAGAAAAGCAGAATGCCCCGAAGATCACGAAAGAACTTCTGATCCGGGTATTTTCCTATCTGAAGCCTTACTGGAAACAGATGCTGCTGGTGTTTGCGGCAATTATTGTATCGTCCATCCTTTCAATCTATCCGAGTATTCTCACCGGCCGGATCATCGACGAAGGTCTGATCGGCCGCAATCTCGATCTGCTGATCAAGCTGATCATCATTTCTTTGTGTGTCACTCTGGGCTCCAATCTGATCGGTGTTCTGGAAAGCTATCTGAATACCTGGATCGCCCAGCATATTACCTATGACATGCGCAACGAGATGTACCAGCATCTGCAGCAGATGTCACACCGTTTCTTCACGACCAACAGCCAGGGCGATATCATTACCCGCATGACCAGTGATATCGACGGCGTCAAGCAGATCATCACCAACACGTTCCGCTCGATCCTGTCCAATTCCATTACCCTGGTGGTCGCGGTTGTCGCCATGTTCCAGAAGAACGTCGTTCTGGCCCTTGTCGGCATCGTCATCGTGCCGCTGTTCACGATCCCGACGCGGACAGCCGGCAAGACCAGATGGTCTTTGACCAATGAAGCCCAGGCCTGCAACGACGAGATCAACGGCATTCTGAACGAGACGCTTTCAGTCTCCGGCCAGCTGCTGGTCAAACTGTTCGGCATGGAGAAACAGGAATTCGAAAAATACCGCGCCGTCAACGAAAAGATGGTGAACCTGAATGTCAAGGAAGCCATGGCCGGCCGCTGGTTCATGGTCATCATCAGCACGATCTCTTCGATCGGACCGATGCTGATGTATCTGATCGGCGGCATCCTGATGATGAAATATGACCACGACCTTTCGGTCGGTGACATTTCCGTTCTGGTCACGCTGCTTGGCAGAATGTACGGCCCGGTCAATCAGCTGCTGAATATCCAGGTCGACTGGATCCGTTCGATGGCGATGTTCACCCGCATCTTCGATTACTTCGATCTGCCGATCGAAATCAAAAACAAGGAAAACGCCCTGATTCCGGAAACGGCAGAGGGAAATATCTCATTCGAACATGTATGGTTCCAGTATGACGAAGACAAGATGATCCTCAAGAACATCTGCTTCGACCTCAAGAGCGGCAACAGTATCGCCATCGTCGGACCTTCCGGCTCCGGCAAGTCGACGACGGTCAACCTGATTCCGCGTCTTTATGACGTGACCAGGGGAGCGGTGAAGTTCGACGGCCATGATGTCCGTGATCTTGATCTTGCCTGGCTGCGCGACAATATCGGTGTCGTCACCCAGGAAACATATCTATTCAACGGCACGATCCGTGAGAACCTGCTGTACGCCAAACCGGACGCCACCCAGGAAGAACTCGAGGAAGCCTGCCGCAAGGCCAATATCCATGACTTTATCGTCAGTCAGGAAAAGGGCTATGACACACCGGTCGGCAACCGCGGTCTGAAACTGTCCGGCGGTGAGAAGCAGCGTATTTCCATCGCCCGTATCCTGCTCAAGGATCCGTATGTCATGATCTTCGACGAAGCGACCGCTTCCCTGGATTCGATCAGTGAAAAGGCGATCCAGGATGCCATCGATCCGCTGATCGACGACCGTACTTCGATCCTGATCGCCCATCGTCTTTCCACCATCCTGCACGCTGACGAAATTCTTGTCGTTAAGGACGGTGAAATCGTGGAACGCGGCACCCATAAGGAACTGGTCAATGCCGGCGGCGTATATACCGAACTTTACAATACCCAGTTCAAGGTACCGGAACTGACACAATAGGAGGTCTTATGGCAACAGCATATCTCAACTGCCGGATCAAGGATTCTGACGACACTGCCTTTCTGGTCGAAGGCCATCTGATCAGCAGAACCGGAAGCGACGAAGAGATCCGTTCCCTGCTGCGGGAAGGCGACGAGACGGTGGAACTGTCCGGTATGTATGTCGTGCCGGGTTTTGCCGACACCCATATGCATCTGCTGGGCTTAGGTGAATACCTCAGCACTCTGATGCTCAATCACTGTACCGGTTCCGAAGAAGTTCTGGAACTGACCCGCAAGGCGCTTCCTTCTCTCAAAGAAGGACAGTGGCTCAGAGGCAGAGGCTACCATGACAACCTGCAGATCGACAAAGCAAGCTTGGACGCGATCAGCACCGACGTGCCGATCGTCCTGACCAGAGCCTGCGGTCATGTCGCCTGTGTCAACTCGAAGGCACTGGAACTTGCCGGCATCACGGAAGATACGGAAGCAGAGGAAGGCGACATCGATTATGCCAACGGCATCATCAAGGAAAACGCTCTGCGGCTTCTGAAGAAAGCCTGGAAGGAACCGGACGAGGAAACGCTGAAGGAATATATCCGCAAAGGCGCAGAGTACTGCAATGCCCATGGCATCACCGCTGTCGGCAGCGACGACTTTGTCAGTTTCACATCATCCTACAAGCCGGCTCTGAAAGCATTCGAGCATCTGGCAATGGAAAACGGGATGAACCTGCGCGTGTCCGAGCAGTGCGAATTCCATGATCCGGAAGAATTCAGCAGATTCCTGGATGAAGGATACACGGCCGGTGTCGGCAGCGACGCCTTCGTGATCGGTCCTTTGAAACTGATCCTGGACGGATCGCTCGGCGCCCGTACAGCAGCCATGACCATGCCTTACAGCGACGATCCGGACAGCTGCGGCATCCTGATCTATGACGATGAGGAAGTGGAAACATTCTTTCGCCTGGCCCAGAGCTACAACATGCCGGTCATTTCCCATGCCATCGGCGACGCTGCCCTGGATCAGATTCTGGATGTCTATGAACAGAACATGTACGAAGGCAATCCGCTTCATAACGGACTTGTCCACTGTCAGATCATGCGCAAAGACCAGCTGAAGAAGATCCTGAAACTGAGTCTTTCCTGCTATATCCAGACACTGTTCATCGATTATGACGCCGGCATCCTGGAAGAAAGAGTCGGCGAAAGAGCGAAGTACAGTTATCCGTTTGCGACATTGTACAGAAACGTTCCGACGGCCAACGGCAGCGACGCACCGGTCGAACTGCCCGATCCGCTGAAAGGAATCGAACTTGCCGTTACCAGAAAGTCACTGACCAGCGGCAGGACCATGAATGCCTCGGAAGCCATGACCGTAAAGGAAGCCCTGGATTCCTTTACCGACAGGGCATATGAACTGCTTGGCATGGAAAACTGCGGAAAGATCAGGAAAGGGTATTTCGCGGATTTTGCCGTACTGTCAGCGGATCCTGAGGAAACAGAACCGGAAAAGATCCATGAAATCCCGGTCATGATGACAGTCATGGACGGAAGGACGGTATACGAACGATGATCCGCATGGCAGCTCTTTCCGATGCGCAGCGGTTCGCAGAGATCTACAACCCTTATATCGAAACAACGATGGTGACCTTCGAAGAGAAACCGCTGAGCAGGGAACAGTTCGAAAAACGCATGGAAGGGATCATGAAAAAGTATCCCTGGATCGTTTACGAAGAAGAGGGAAAGGTTCTCGGCTATGCCTATCTTTCCGCCTTCAATCCCCGCAGCGCCTATGACTGGACGGCGGATCTTGCCATCTATGTCGACAGGAAAGAAAAGGGAAAGGGCATCGGTTCGAAACTGATGCGGGCGATCATCGAACTGGCGGAAAAGGATGGTTACCTCTGGCTGGTTTCAATCGTGACGCAGGGCAACGAAGGTTCGGAAGCGATCCATGAAAAGTTCGGCTTCGATAAAAAGGCTTCGTTCGAAGACTTTGGATACAAGATGAACAGATGGACCGGCGTCGATTACTATGTAAAGAAACTCGGAACACTTCCGGATCGTCCGGAACGGCCGAGGAACCTATCTCTCTAAAGAAATATGAAAAATAGCAGCCCGGTTGGGCTGCTTTACTGTTTAGGAAGATCAGTCATGAAGATCGGGAATGAATTCGATGTACAGCTGATCAAAATCGGGTCTGAGATCCTGACGCACAAGATCATGGAGCTTTGACCATTCCCTTGTATCGATCAGTGAAGTATTGCTGGTTTCCTTCAGATAGACTTCGATCCATGTCTTGCGGCCGGTCTGGATGACGTCGATGAAGGTTGCCTCATACGGCATATCCTTCAGATGCCTGTCCACTGCCTCGTGCACCTTGTCCATCACTTCTTTCGGCGGTGAGAACAGCAGCATCTGCTTGAAGCCGCGGTTCAGTTCTTTGAGCGGTTCGCCAAGCATGATCAGGGAAAGGATGATCGCCACGGCGGAATCCATGTAGGGAGCGACAGGCGCGAGAATCGTGTCACCGAGAAGATGATCAGCCAGGAAGGCAATGGCGATGCCGCAGCTGCCGACGATGTCCGTCTTCCACAGAAACAGTTCGGCGTGGATGGTCGGCGATTCGTATTTTCTGCTCATGTGCTGCAGGAACAGATACATCAGGACACTGCCGATGCCGAGACAGATTTCAAAGATGGCGATGCCGATTGGACTGACGTCGTGGCCGCCGCTGAGAATGACGTGCACGTTGGTGTTGATCATCAGCAGGATCAGGACCAGAAGGATCGAGTATTTCACGATCAGAAACAGCGATTCGACCTGGGCATAGCCATAGGGATGCCACTCGCTGACCGGTTTGTAAAGAAGCGGAATCAGCAGCAGAAAAGGCCACATCATGACCAGTTCGGCCGAGTCGAAGACAGCGTCCATGAGCACGGTATAGGACTGCAGATAGAAGGCCATCAGGACTTCCGCGGCGGAAAGCGCGCAGCTGCCGAAAAATGACAGCCGCAGAATGCGTTTCTCCAATGCTTCTTTTGTTTTTTTATTCATCTGTGTCATGCTGTTCCCCGCAACTGTTATTCTAGCACGCCGTACGGACAAAGAGCCGCCGGCTTTTTCAAAACGTCCGCCTGTGGTAAAATGCCGGTAATGAAAAAAGCAGTTCTGGCAGGTATTTCCCTGAAAAACGCACCGAAGCAGTTCGCCTCGGTTTTTGCTGAAACAAAAGAATTATGTCTGGCCTGCGACCTTGAAGTGGTCGGTGAGATCAGCCAGCAGTCCCGTACCATGGATCCGCGGACCGGCTTCCGGCAGGGCAAGATCCAGGAACTGGCTGCTCTGGTTCAGGCGACGGAAGCCGAGATCATCGTCTTTCATAATCCGCTGCCGATCCAGACCGCGGAAAGGATCGCTTCCATCTGCGGCGTCAATGTCATTGACCGGACTTCTCTGATCCTCGACATTTTCGCAAAGCGGGCCCGTTCGAAAGCGGCGACCATGCAGGTGGAAATGGCCCGTTTGCAGTACGATCTGCCGCGCATCCTGAATGAAAGCGCCGATCAGGCTGGTCACGAACGAGGCGGTTCCGCCTATAACCGCGGTGCCGGTGAAATGCGTTCCGATCTGATCGCCCGGCAGTATGCCGGCCGTATCGCGGCTTTGAAACAGGAACTGAAGAAAATCGAAAAGCAGCGCTGGCAGGACGAAAGAAGACGTACCCGCACCCTGATGCGCCGCGTCGCTCTGGTCGGCTATACGAATGCCGGCAAGAGTTCTCTGATGAATGCCATGATCGAACGGTCGTCACAGCAGGGCGGCAGAGTCATGGAAGAGGACATGCTGTTTGCGACCCTCGACACCAGCGTGCGCATGATCACCTGCGGCGCGCGGAAATTCCTGCTGTATGATACCGTCGGCTTCGTGTCCGATCTGCCGCATACCCTGATCGACGCCTTTAAAAGTACCCTGGACGCAGCCCGTGACGCCGATCTTCTGATCCATGTCGCCGACGCCTCCGATCCGGCCTGTGCTGACAAGATCCAGATCACCGAAGAAACCCTGAAGGAAATCGGCGCCGACGGCATTGAAGTTCTCAGAGTCTACAACAAATGCGATCTGCTCAGCGACAGCAGTCACATCGACGGTCTGAAGATCAGCTGTAAAACCGGAGCGGGCATGGATGAATTCATGCAGGTGCTGATCGATAAACTGTATCCGAAGGAAGACAGCGCGATGATCCTGCTTCCGTATGATAGAATAGCAATGATTGATATGTATAAAACAGCGGTGGATATCAGGATCCTGGAAAACCGGGAAGACGGCATGGTCATTTCCCTGCAGGGACCTTCCCGCTATCTGGCCGCGTTTCGGAATTATCGTCTGAAGGAGAAAGAAGAATGAAAACTGTTTGGGAGAAACTAACAGCTGCCCAGCTGAAAGAACTGAATGTCTTCTGTGAAGAATACCGCCAGTTCCTTTCAGCATCCAAAACGGAAAGATTATTTGTGAAGAACGGCATTGAAGCGGCTGAGAAGGCCGGCTTTAAAGACTACCGCACCGTCAAAAGCGTGAAGCCGGGTGACCGTCTCTATGCCAACAACCGCGGCAAGAATCTGTGCCTGTTCGTCATCGGCAAAAAGCCTCTGAATGAAGGCATGAATGTCGTCGGCGCTCACATTGACTCACCGCGTATCGACCTGAAGCCGGTGCCGCTTTATGAAAAGGACGGCCTCGCACTTCTCGACACGCATTACTACGGCGGCATTAAGAAATATCAGTGGGTCGCCAGACCCTTGGCGCTCGTCGGTGTCGTATGCAAGAAAGACGGCACGACCGTCGACGTCAATATCGGTGACAAGCCGGGTGATCCGGTGCTTGGCATTTCCGATCTTTTGCCGCACCTCGCCCAGGATCAGATGAAGAAGCCGGGCGCGACAGTTGTCGAAGGTGAACAGCTGGACGTTCTCGTCGGCTCGATCCCGGCCAAGGCTGAAAAGGATGACAGAGTCAAGAAGGCGGTTCTCAAGATCCTCAAGGAACAGTATGACATCGAAGAAGACGATTTCCTTTCCGCCGAGCTCGAAATGGTTCCGGCCGGTGAAGCGAGAGACTATGGTCTTGACCGTTCGATGCTGCTGGGCTACGGCCACGATGACAGAGTATGCGCCTATACTTCGATGCGGGCGATCATGGAAATGAAAAAGCCGGAAAGAACTTCCTGCTGCATTCTCGTCGACAAGGAAGAAATCGGTTCCGTCGGCAACACCGGCATGCACAGCCGCTTCTTCTTCAATGTCGTCACCAGACTGCTCGCTCTGCAGGGCAAAACATCTCTGATCGACGTCAATGACGTCTTCGAGAATTCCCGCATGCTGTCAAGCGACGTTTCGGTTGCCTTTGATCCGAATTATCCGGAAGTTTCCGATCCGAAAAACACCGGTTTCTTCGGCAAGGGTATCTGCTTCGTTAAGTATACCGGCTCGCGTGGCAAATCCGGCGCCAACGATGCCAATGCCGAATTCCTCGCCAAGGTGCGCAGAGTCATGGACGACAACAAGGTTTCCTTCCAGCTCTGTGAACTGGCCAAGGTCGACATCGGCGGCGGCGGAACGATCGCCTACATCCTGGCCAATCTGAACATGGATGTTCTCGATGCCGGCATTGCCGTTCAGTCGATGCACGCGCCGTTTGAGACGGTTTCCAAAGCGGACGTCTATGAAGGATACCGCTGCTATACCGCATTCCTGAAGGATATGGACTGAATCCCGTAAATATCTGTTAAAATGAAGGCGTAGGAATACGCCTTTTTATAACGGCAGGGAGACAATTATGAAAATCACGTTCTATTTTGTACGCCACGGCGAAACCCGTTTTAATGAGAAAGGCCGTGTCCAGGGAGTCTGTGACAGTCCTTTGACAGCCCTTGGCAAAGCCCAGGCCGACCGGGCCGGTGACGCCCTGCGCGAGGTTTATTTTGATCAGGCCTTCACCTCACCGGCGGAAAGAGCCATGCAGACAGCCCGGCATATTCTCAGCGGCCGCAACATGGAAGCCGTGATCGTCGAAGACCTGCATGAATTTGACTTCGGAAGGTATGAAGGCACCCGCTTCACATCCCATCCTGATGAACTGAAACAGCATTTCGCCACCCGTGACTTCAGCAGTGCGGAAGGGGAATCCCCGGCCCGCATGGAAGTGAGAGTCCGGGAAGTCATGAAAGATATCGTCAGCCGCTGTGAAGATCAGGACAGAGTCCTGATCGTTTCCCACGGTATGTTTGAATTATTCCTGATGACGACCCTGCTCAATGTGGACGGTGATTCGTTCTATCAGCAGCGGGTGGCGGAAGGAAGAAGAAGCACCCCGAACGGCGGCATCATGGTCTTCACCTACGAAGACGGCGAATACAGAATGACCGTTGAACCGACGGAAGCCGAACGCTTTGTTCTGCCGGAAGAGGAGAAACATGTCGTCTTCTACTATGTCAGACACGGTGAGACACGCTTCAATATGTGGAACCGCATGCAGGGCGCGGACGATTCACCGCTGACGGCGGCCGGCATCCATCAGGCGGAAGAAGCCCGGGACGCACTGCGGGGAGTTGAATTCAACGCTGTCTACACGTCACCATACGGCCGGGCCCGTAAGACCGCCCAGATCATAGCCGCTCCGCACAGGATCGAGCCGGTTCTCGAAAAGGGCCTCAAGGAAGTTGACTTCGGTGATTTCGAAGGTGTCGTCACGGATTCCTGGCGTGATGAAATCATGCGCCGTCATCTTAACGAACAGTGGGACGATGTCGGCGGTGAAAACCTGAAACAGGTGCAGGAAAGAATCCGGAAAACCCTGCATAAGATCATCCGCAAGGCCAAGGACAACGATACGATTCTTCTGGTATCGCATGGTACATACTATCTGAATATTCTGAAGTACCTGTTCGATATCGACCGTACGGATTACTTTGAAAAGCGTATGAAGGCAGGCCGGCAGGCCATGCCGAACGGCGGCATCTTCACGTTTGAATATACCGACGGCGTTTTCCGCATCCGCGAACTCATGGTATCACCGGACGAATACAGCAAATAAAACAGCAAGGTCCGTAACAAAACAGCATACTGCCGCGAATCACATCGGTCCGCTGACATGTTCGATCAACGATCTTCCGGTCAATACAATGACACAAAAAGAGATGGTAAACTGTCTGATGGAATAATGAAGAGTTCAGAAAGACGCAAGACGGAAGTTAGAAAATGACAGTCAAAAGAGTAAAACTTAGTGAACTGAATGAGGAAGAACTGAAACAGATCGCCGGCGGCCGCTTTAATTTCGATACCGATTATGATATGGCAAGACGGGCAGCCAACATCAAATGTCCGGTCTGCGGTACGGAAGGAACACTGAAGTCACAAATTCAGGGCTATGACGGCTACAGCGACGGCCGGTAGGTGGCTGTGGACACCTGTGTCTGCACCAGCTGCAACAGCCAGATCAACCTGTATCCGGAACTGAACCAGATGGGTGCCGTAGATTTCAATGAGGAAACCGGCGACTATAACGAGACGATGTTCCCGTATACCTGGCATTGATCGATGAAAACAAAAAAGGACTGTAACGGACCGGCGGCGGATGTGATCACATCTGTCACCGGCAGGTTACAGTCCTTTTGTTATGCTTTTTCTTTTGTGCGGCGGCTGACCAGCTCGCCGTTTTTATTATAGGTATCGATGATGTCGAAACCTTCGGAAAAATCCGGCGCGGTCATGTGCTATGCGACGTGGCGAATCGTCTCTTCACCGGCGTGCCGGGCGCCCATTCTGTCTCTTGCAATGCAGGTTTCAATATCGGTGTTGATTACCAGGGCATGGAGTACCGCGATCCCGGAAGCGGGCAGGCCGATCGGCATATAAAGAATGGGCTTTTCCGTCATCACTCAGTCCTCACGATGGTTCATCGGAACATAATTCGCGCTGCCGCCGACATATTTATAGGCCGGACGGATAATGCGGTTGGAGAATTCGACTTCTTCCATGCGGTGCGCGCACCAGCCGGCGATACGGGACACGGCGAAAATCGGTGTGAACAGTTCTTCCGAGATACCGAGGATGCGGTAGACAAGACCGGAATACAGGTCCATGTTGGCACACATGTTTTTCGTCAGGCCTTTTTCCTCGCGGAAGATTTCCGGTGACAGTTCGTCGATCATGCAGAGCAGTTCATAATCCGTCCCAAGACCCTTTTCGTAGGCCAGATCATGGGAGTATTTTTTCAGGATCCTGGCTCGCGGATCGGATACCGTATATACAGCATGGCCGACGCCATAGATCAGGCCGCTGCCGTCACCCGCTTCTTTGCGGATGATTTTGCGCAGGTATTCGCGGACTTCATTCCGGTCCGTCGGATCTTTGAGAGCCTTCTTCATGGTGTCCAGCTGCTGCATGACTTTCAGGTTGGCGCCGCCGTGTTTTGGACCTTTCAGGGAACAGATCGCCGCGGCGATCGCCGAATAGGTATCGGTTCCGGTCGAGGAAAGAACACGGTCGGTGAAGGTCGAGTTGTTACCACCGCCGTGATCGGCATGCACCAGCATGCACAGATCAAGCAGCTTGGCTTCTTCATGGGTGAACTTCTGATCGGGACGGTAGGTGGACAGGATATGTTCCGCCGTGGAAAGTCCCTTGATCGGATAATGCAGATACAGTGAGCCGCGGGCATAGGCGTGCATCTTGATCTGATAAGCGTAGACCATCATGGTCGGCAGCTGGGCGATCAGGTTGACTGACTGGCTCATGATGTTTTCCAGCTGACCGTTTTCCGCATTTTCGTCATAGCTGTACATCGCCAGAACGGAACGTGCCATCTTGTTCATGATGTTCGGTGACGGAGCGCTCATGATCATCGTTTCGGCAAAGCCGTCCGGCAGTTCACGGTGGTTTTCCAAAAGCGCGCAGAAGCGGCTGAGCTGATCTTCCGTCGGCAATGAGCCGAACAGCAGCAGCCATACGACTTCCTCGAACATGAAGCGGTCATTGTCCATTGCCTCATGGACGAATTCCATCAGGTCGATGCCACGGTAGATCAGTTTGCCGTCGCAGGGAATGACATTGCCGTTTTCGTCGCGTTCATAACCGACGACGTCGCAGATATTTGTCAATCCGGTCAGGACGCCGGTGCCGTCCGGGTTTCTCAGACCCCGTTTGACACCGAGCTTTTCACTTGTCTTCGGATCGATATAGTTGTTTTCACGGTATTCTTCACAAAGCAGTGATAGTTCTTCGGGTGTAAATGAAGGAACGTCAGGATAAATCATATATATTTCCCCCTTTAAGCAATAATGATACTCAAAAATGGCCGAGAAAACAATTTTTCTGAATGTTGTGTATAATAATGAACAATGGAAAGGCGGGTGCTTATGCAGATCGTACTGATTCCCGGCGACGGCATCGGGAAAGAAATTGCCGCAAGTGTAAAGGATGTTTCTGCCGCATTGGACTGCGGTATTGACTGGCTCCCATATGAAGCCGGTGCTGAATATTATGAAAAAAGCGGAAAACTGCTGCAGGACGGCCTGATGGATGCCATCAGGGAATGCGGCCTGGCTTTGAAAGGACCGACAGCGACACCGATCGGAACGGGTTTCCGTTCGATCAATGTCCAGCTCCGTCAGACCTTTCAGACCTATGCCAACCTGCGGCCGCTCCATTCCATGGCCGGTGTGAAGAGCCGCTATGAGAATGTCGACCTGGTGATTTTCCGTGAGAATACCGAAGACCTCTATCGGGGTATTGAATACATGTGTGACAGTGACACGGCGCACGGCATCAAGATGATTACCCGCAAGGCCAGTGCCCGCATCATCCGGGCGGCCTTTGAATACGCGGTGGCCAACGGCCGCAAACGGGTCACAGCGGTTCATAAAGCGAATATCATGAAACTGACGGACGGCCTGTTCCTGGAAACCTTCAATCAGATTGCGAAGGAGTATCCGCAGATCGCTTCCGACAGTGTCATCATCGACGCGTTATGCATGAAACTGGTCACCGATCCGACCCCGTTCGACGTGCTGGTCACCGAGAATCTGTATGGCGATATCATCTCTGATCTCTGTGCCGGTCTGGTCGGCGGACTCGGCTTCGCACCGAGTGCCAACATCGGTGACACCGTCACGATCTATGAAGCAGTGCACGGTTCGGCACCGGATATTGCCGGTATGAACAAAGCCAATCCTACAGCTCTGCTGATGGCTTTTGCGATGCTGCTGAACGATCAGGGCATGAAAGACAAAGCGGAAAGACTGAACAATGCCATTGCGGCGGTCATCGCGGAAGGCAAAACAGTCACGGCCGATATCGGCGGCAGTGCCTCAACCCAGGAATTCACCGCCGAAGTGATCAGGAGGCTTTAAGCAATGAAACTGATAAACACACCGGTCATGATCCACAATGGCCAGCCGGTCAACTGTCAGACTGACATGCAGGCAAACAGGGAGAAGACGATCAGCTATCAGATCCTGAATGATCATTGCCTCAGCCGTGACGAAATCATGCATATCCGGTTTGATTCCCTGACTTCCCACGATATTACTTATGTCGGCATCATCCAGACCGCCCGTGCTTCCGGCATGAAGAAGTTTCCGATGCCGTATGTTCTGACCAACTGCCACAATACCTTATGCGCGGTGGGCGGAACGATCAACGAGGACGACCATCAGTTCGCTCTCTCGGCGGCCCGCAAATACGGCGGCATCTATGTACCGCCGTGCTACGCGGTCATTCATTCCTACAACCGCGAGATGATGAGCGGCTGCGGCCGGATGATCCTCGGCTCGGATTCGCATACCAGATACGGCGCTCTCGGCACGATGGGTGTCGGTGAAGGCGGCGGTGAACTGGCCAAGCAGCTGGTCAATAGGACCTATGATCTGGCCGATCCGGAAGTTGTTCTGATCTGGCTGAAAGGCAAACCGAAGCCGGGTGTCGGTCCGCATGATGTCGCACTGGCACTGGTAGCGGCCACCTATGCCAACGGCTTTGTCAAAAACAAAGTTATGGAATTCGCCGGCCCGGGTCTGAAAAATCTCTCCCAGGATTTCCGCAACGGCATCGATGTCATGACGACGGAGACGACCTGCTGGAGCAGCATCTGGGAAACCGACGAAACGACCGAAAAGTATTATGAGAACCACGGCCGCAAAGAAGATTACAGAAAGCTTTCCGTCAGGGAAGGGGCATATTACGACGCCTGCATCGAACTCGATCTGTCAGAAGTTGAATGCATGATCGCTCTGCCGATGCATCCAAGCTACGCGCTGCCAATCAACGAACTGAAGAAAGATCCCCGTCATTATCTGCAGGAAGCACAGGAGCGGGCCAACAATCAGCTGGGCGGCAAGGTCACGATGGATCTGCTTTCCCATCTCGACAAAGATGACAATGTCATCGTCGATCAGGGCATTATTGCCGGCTGTTCCGGCGGTGTCTTTGAAAACATCATCGCCGCTGCTTCGATCCTCAAGGACGGTGACATCGGCAACGGTGAATTCAAGCTTTCCGTTTATCCGGATTCCATGCCGGCTTACAAAGCGCTTGTTGAAACCGGCACAGTCAGTGAACTGATCGCCGCCGGCGCGGTTTTCCGTGAAGCGTTCTGCGGTCCGTGCTTCGGCGCCGGCGACACACCGGCCAACAACGAATTCTCAATCCGTCATACGACCCGCAACTTCCCGAACAGGGAAGGCTCCAAACCGAACGAAGGTCAGATTGCCGGTGTCGCACTGATGGACGCAAGATCGATCGCCGCGACAGCCCGAAACCAGGGTGTTCTGACAGCCGCCACCGATCTTGTCAGTGAAGACATTCCGATGAAGGAAGAGCACTTTGACGCTTCGATCTATGCCAAGCGTGTCTATAACGGCTGGGGCAAAGCAGATGCGGAAACCGAACTGCGTTTCGGTCCGAATATCAAGGACTGGCCCGAACAGCCATCCCTCAGTGAAGATCTTCTTCTCAGGATCGTTTCCCATATCGATGATCCGGTGACGACGACGGATGAACTGATTCCTTCCGGTGAGACTTCTTCGTTCCGTTCCAATCCGCTGCGTCTGGCCGAATTCACACTGTCACGCCGCGATCCGGAATATGTCGCCAATGCCAAAGCTGTTAAGGCTTTGGATGACGAACGGCAGGCCGGAAAACTGAACGCCGAGATCAGTCATGTCTATGAGATCCTCTGGAAGAGCGGCATTGAAGCCAATGGTCTGAACAACAATATCGCTTCGGCCATCTATGCCAACAAACCGGGTGACGGCTCGGCCCGTGAACAGGCAGCTTCCTGTCAGCGGGTGCTGGGCGGCGGTGCCAATTTCGCGAAGGAATACGCGACCAAGCGCTACCGTTCCAACTGCATCAACTGGGGCATCCTGCCGTTTGTCAGCGAAGAAGGAGCCAGACTGCCGAAGGGCAGCTATGTCTTCCTGAAGAACATCCGCACGGCTCTGCTGAACGGAACCGATGTGGAAGCCTATGTCATCCACGATGAAACAGCTGAACCGATCAAAGTTGCCCTGGGCAGTCTGACGGACGAGGAAAAACAGATCCTGGCCGACGGCTGTCTGATCAACTACTACCGCAATGAACAATGAGCAGTCGTCATGACTGCTTTTTTACGGAAGGATCATAACAACAGTGCTATGATGTTTCCGAACAGAAGGAGGAAAACCATGCTGGGAAATGAAATCAAGAATTATATCGAAGAACACGCGGCGGAAACATACGAACTTCTGAAAACGATCGCCGTGATTCCCGCCCCGTCAAACCACGAAGAAAAAAGAGCGCAGTTCCTGTACAATCTGCTGAAGGAATGGGGTGCGGAAAACGTATATATCGACGCTGCCCTGAATGTGATCTTTCCCTATGTCGATGACGGCAGTGAGGATCTGACAGTATTCATGGCCCATACCGACGTGGTCTTTCCGGATACCGAAGAACTGCCGCTGTATGAAGACGGCGACCGTTTATGCTGTCCGGGTATCGGTGATGACACCGCCAATGTGGCAGCCATGTTGATGGTCGTCAGATACCTGCTTTTGCATCCTCTGAAGCCGAAGCACGGCGGTATTCTGTTTGTCTGCAACTCCGGTGAAGAGGGACTGGGCAATCTGAAGGGTGTCCGTTCCATCTGCACCAGATACGGTGAGAGAATGAAGCGGTTCTACAGCTTTGACGGCCAGCTGGACGGCATTGTCAATCAGGCGGTCGGCTCCAGCCGTTTCCGCGTCTCGGCGGATACGATCGGCGGTCATTCCTACGGATGCTTCGGCAATCCCAATGCCATTGCCGGTCTGAGCAGAGTCATTTCCGAAATCTATGACATCACGGTTCCCGAGTTCGGCAAGACGACCTACAACGTCGGTACGATCTCCGGCGGCACATCTGTCAATACGATTGCCCAGCATGCCGAAATGCTGTGTGAATACCGCTCTGACGACGTCCGCGGTCTGGATATCATGAGCCGGCGTTTCGCGACGATCTTCAACAACCGCAATACCGACCGGGTGCGGCTGAGTGTGGAAGTGGTCGGCGAGCGGCCGTGCGGCAGCCTGCAGGCGGACACCCAGGAAGTACAGGATGAAATGCTGGCGCGGGCAGTATCTCTGCTGCATGAATACACCGGCAAAAAAATCGAAGTGTCAGCCGGTTCCACCGACTGCAACATTCCGCTGTCGATGAACATTCCTTCACTCTGCTACGGTTTCTACTATGGTGACGGTGCCCATACGAGAGAGGAGTATATTGAGATCTCATCCCTGAAAACAGGTTATTACGCGGCATTTGAAAGCATTCTTGATTATTTTGTCTGCTGAAGAAATGCGAATGCATGATAGAATGACCACGTAACAGATTAGAAAAACGAGGAAATATATGATCGATAAAGTAACCACGATCGTTGCCGATATTGACGGCACGCTGGTCAACAAAGGTGAAAGCATCATGCCCATCACAAAAGCAGCACTGGAAAAACTGCATCAGGAAGGTGTGCTGCTCGGTCTTTCCACCGGTCGCAAGATCAACAGCAGTATGTTCAACCGGGCGAAAGACTGGGGACTTTCCTTCAATTTTGACGTCATCATCGGTATGAACGGCGGCCAGTTATGGGACAAAGACCATGAAGAGATCGAAAGCTATTATCTGCTTTCCACCGCTGACATGAAGGAAATCATTGAGCGCATGGCACCGCTGAACCTGAACGTGATGATCTATGAGGATGATCATATGGTCACTCTGCATTTTGACGACATGATCCATGCCTCGATGCAGAGAAACCACATCGAAGTCATCGTTACCGACGGTGACACGGACCGTCTCTGCGTGCGTCCCAACTACAACGTTCTTTTCCGCTTTGACCCGGAACGCAGCGAAGAAGTCGCCGCCTTTGCGAAAACAGTGGACTGTGAAAGATACCATGGCATCATGACTTCGCCGGGCATCATTGAATTCATGGATCCGCGGGTCAACAAGGGCATGGCTCTGCATAAATACAGTGAAAGAAACAACATCCCGATCGAAGAAATCATGGCCTTCGGTGATATGGACAACGACAAGGAAATGCTGAAGGAAGCCGGCTGGGGTGTCTGTCTGCTGAATGGAAGTGACATCTCCAAATCAATGTCCGACGCTGTCACCGAATACCCGTGCACGGAAGACGGCATGGGCAGATATCTTGAGCAGTATGTACTGAAAGGATAAAGGCGGATAATGATCTATATATGGGTTGCCGGCGTGATTCTGGCTGTGATGTTTATTCCCGGACTGGCATTCTTTTCCGGTATCTTCTATGCCATCGCTGCTGTCGTTACAAGTGTGCTGAATCTTCTGAAAGAAACGCTTCTGCTCATCTTTGCGAAAGGCAAAGATCTCTGGCAGGGCGGTACCGGCGGAAAAATCATCGTGCTAATCGTCAGCGCGGCGGTGATCAGCTGGTTCTGGAACTGGCTGTTCTGACAGGTGTCTTCGGACACCTTTTCGTTTGGAAAAAAAAAAGAATCCCGCGGGATTCTCATTTGTAAAGATTCGGATAGAGGAATTCGAGGAAGAGGGGAATGACTGTTTCCCAGCTTGCCTCGGCATGCCAGCCGTCAATGACGAGATGCGGCCAGGTATGACAGCCTCTTTTTTCATATTCGTGGCAGAATTCCTGAATCAGATCGATCGATGCGATCAGAGTTTTTTCGCCGCTTCTTTCTTTGGTGCCAAGGTCCATGTAGATCCGTGTGTCCGGATCGTAATCAGTCTGCTGGATCACTTCCCTGAGACCATTCAGACAGAAGTAATGAGCCGGTGAGACGCAGGCTGCCTTGGAATAGACGTCGTTGTATCTGGCAATCATGTATTCCGCCATCAGGCCGCCCATGCTGGAGCCTCCGATGCCGACGTGTTTTCTGTCTTTATAGACGCGGTATCTTTTTTCGCATTCCTTTTTCAGCACGTTGACGAACCATGCGGCAGTCACGTCGCCTTCCGCGTTGATCGGCTTTTCACCCCAGAGCTGTTCGGCCGGCATCGGACAGTATTCGTCCATGCGCAGACTGCCGGTATGATTGCAGTCCTGGCCGATCACGACAAGATCAAGACCGGTTTTATCGAGGTATTCCTTGAAACCCCATGATTTTCCATACGTCGCGGTCTCGTCCGAGAACAGGTTGTGGCCGTCGAACATATACAGTACGTCGTATTTCTTTTTGGTCCTGTCATAACTCTCAGGCAGATACACGTAGATCTTGCGCGGTGATTCTGACTGCGGTTCGACAGACAGTTCAAAGATTTCAATTCTTCCCATGTGTTATCCCATCCATTTGATTTTGCTTTCGGTGCCGTTCTTGACCCGCTCAAGATTGGACTTGTGACGGTAGGTGACAAAACCCCAGAGCACCAGCAGGGCGAGAGGAATACTGATATCGATACCTTTCGTGAAGTGCAGGACAAAGGAAGCGATGACCGCGATCAGCAGCGAACCGATCGAAGAAACGGACACCATCTTGGTCAGATAGAGAATCGCAAAGAAGGAAACGACCGGCAGGACGAACTGCACCAGGTATTCGCCAGTCAGCAGCGCGGCGATGCCGAGCAGGAAGCCGTAGCTTGTGGCGACTGCCTTGCCGCCTTTGAACTGGGCGAAAATGGGGAAGCAGTGGCCGATGCAGCAGGCGAGACCCGCATAGATTTCCGTGCCGGGTGCGAGATAATGAGCCAGCAGCATGCTGAAGAAAGCCTTCAGGGCATCGAGAACCGTGACGATCACAGCCACCGGTTTGCCGAGAACACGGCCGGCGTTGGAAGCACCGAGATTGCCCGATCCTTCCAGACGTATATCTTTATGAAAGAACAGTTTTCCGATGATCAATGCCCAGGGCACAGAGCCAAACAGGTAACTGATCACAATAACCAGGATTGTCTGCATAGAATAAAACCTCCGTCCTTTATTCTACCACACTGTTCCGCAGGGTATGAAAAAAGTGCCGTCCTGACAGTCGTCAGAGCGGCACCGATCAGCCGTTTCTGCCGTGATTTCTGATTTCCTGAAGCATTTCCTGATGGTCTTCGACCATTCCGTAGTAATTCGGGTTGTCGTTGCTGAGCTTGTCGCCGTAGTCAAAGTTAAAGTAGAAAATGAAATGGATAATGGTGGCATCGTCATCCGGCCGGCTTTTGCCGCGCATCACGCACAGCTTTCTCATTCGTACGCCAGTTTCGGATTGGCGAGAATCACTCTTTTCAGTTCGGCGATTTCCTGGGGCAGTTCCGCAATTCATCATCGAGTCCGATCTTTCCAGCGGTTTGCAATCTGTATCTGACGGTTCTTTTGGGAACGGTTTTCAAAGTCTGCGAAAAAAGGCGTAAAACTGTGTGAGCCAACTGTTTTCCGGTAATAATATATTGCCGGGCGCGGCTTTTATCGAAGGTCTTTTTTTGCTATAATTTATCAGTTAGTTGGAGATGCAAATGAGTGAAAGATATGATGACAGCAGTATTCAGATTTTAGAGGGTCTTGAGGCGGTACGCAAAAGACCCGGTATGTATATCGGCTCCACCGACAGTCATGGTCTGCATCACCTGATCTGGGAGATCGTGGACAACGCTGTCGACGAAGCTTTAAACGGTTTCGGCAAGAAGATCACCATCACATTGGAAAACGACGGCAGTGTGACCGTCAGTGATGAGGGACGCGGCATGCCGACCGGCAAACACGCCAGCGGGGTTCCGACTCTGCAGGTTATTTTTACGGTTCTTCACGCCGGCGGCAAATTCACGTCGCAGGGCGGCTATAAAACAGCCGGCGGTCTGCACGGTGTCGGCGCTTCCGTCGTCAACGCGCTGAGTGAATGGCTGACGGTCGAAACAGCCAGAGACGGCGAGCTGTACCGGATGGAATTCCGCAACGGCGGCAAGAAGATCGGCAAACTGGAAAAGATCGGCACGACGAACCGCACCGGTTCGACGGTCCGCTTCAAGCCGGACGCCAAAATCTTTTCAACGACTGAATTCAAATATGATCTGGTCTGTGAAAGGGCAAGGGAAGAAGCGTTCCTGCTCAGCGGCATTGCCCTGGCTGTTAATGACAAACGCGGCAAGAAAAACCAGACAGAGGAATACAAATACAAGGACGGCCTGCGCGCCTTCCTCGATTACCTTCATGAAGACCGCAATCCGCTGATGAAGCCGGTTCAGTTTTCCGGAGATTCGTTCGGCATTCACGTCGACGCGGCTTTCCAGTATACCGACGACTATCAGGAGAATACCTATAGTTTCGTCAACCTGGTGCGCACCATGGACGGCGGCACCCATGAAGTCGGCTTCAAGAGCGCCTTTACCAAGGCGGTCAACGATTACGCCCGCAAGTACGGTCTGCTGAAGGAAAAGGACAAGAACCTGGAAGGCAGTGACGTCAGGGAAGGTCTGACGACGATCCTGTCGGTTTCCGTGCCGGAAGAACTGCTGCAGTTTGAAGGCCAGACGAAAGGCAGACTCGGCACGCCGCAGGCCAAGAACGCGGTCGACGCGGTCGTTGCCGAAAAGCTTTCCTACTGGCTGGAGGAAAACCGCACCCAGTCGGATATGCTGGTGCGCAAGATGCAGAAGGCTTCCCAGGCCAGAGAAGCGGCCCGCAAGGCCCGTGAAGAAGCCCGCAAAGGCAAGCGGGTCGGCAAGGGCGAAAAGGTCCTTTCCGGCAAGCTGGCACCGGCCCAGACCAAGGATTCCCGCATCAAGGAACTCTTCTTAGTCGAGGGTGACTCCGCCGGCGGTTCCGCCAAGCAGGGCCGTGACTCGCATTATCAGGCCATCCTGCCGCTGCGCGGCAAAGTCCTGAACACGGAAAAATGCAGTCTGGCCGATATCGAAAAGAACGAAGAACTGAACACGCTGATCTATACGCTGGGTGCCGGTGTCGGCCCCGACTTTGACTATACCGAATCCAATTACGGCAAGGTCATTATCATGACCGATGCCGACGACGACGGATCCCATATCCAGATCCTGCTGCTGACGTTCTTCTACCGCTATATGCGGCCGCTGCTGGAGCAGGGCATGGTCTATATCGCGCTGCCGCCTTTATACAAAGTCACCAAAGGCAAAACGACGCAGTACTGCTTCACGGACGACGAACTTGCTGCGCTGCGCAAGAAACTCGGCAAGGTCGATATTCAGCGTTACAAAGGTCTTGGCGAAATGAACGCCACCCAGTTATGGGAAACGACCATGGATCCGGCCAGCCGGACGCTGATCCGGGTCGGCATTGAGGACCGCGTCACCGCGGAGCGCCGGGTTTCCGTGCTGATGGGAGACAAGGCGGAGCGCCGCCGTGAATGGATCGAAAACAACATTTCCTTCACGCTCGAAGACGATTTCAGGATGGAGTAAAGCATGGCGAAAAAGAAAGTAATTGAAGACAATACAAAATACGTTCCGCAGCTGCTTGAAGACATCATGGGAGCCGGCTTCGGCCGTTATGCGAAATACATTATTCAGGAACGCGCGCTGCCGGATGCCCGTGACGGTCTCAAACCGGTCCAGCGGCGTATCCTCTATGCCATGTATCATGACGGCAACACCTGGGATCATCCTTACCGCAAATCGGCCAAGACGGTCGGTCTGGTCATCGGTAACTATCATCCGCACGGTGACACGTCCGTCTATGATGCGATGGTGCGCATGTCCCAGGACTGGAAAGTGCGTCTGCCGTTAATTGACATGCACGGCAACAACGGCTCGATCGACGACGACCCGGCCGCTGCCATGCGTTATACAGAAGTGCGGCTTGCCAAAGTGACACAGGTCATGGAAGACGATCTCGACAAGAACACCGTCGAGATGGCACCGAACTTCGACGATACGGAAAAAGAACCGACTGTCCTGCCGGTGCCTTTTCCGGTCATGCTGGTAAACGGCGCGACCGGTATCGCGGCCGGCTATGCGACCAACATGCCGCCGCACAACATGGGCGAAGTCATTGACGGTGCGATCTATCGTCTCCACAATCCGACCTGCACACTGACCGACATGATGGACATCATCAAAGGTCCGGATTTCCCGACCGGCGGCATTGTCCAGGGTGAACAGGGCATCCGCGATGCCTTTGAAACCGGCAAGGGCAGGATCGTCGTCCGCGCCAAGTGCGAGATCGTGGAAGGCCGTTCCATGAATCAGATCGTCATTACCGAGATTCCCTATGAAGTGATCAAGGGACAGCTGGTGCGCAAGATGGACGAGATCCGCGTTGCCAAGGATATTGACGGCATTCTCGATGTCCGTGACGAAAGCGACCGCAACGGCATGCGCATCGTGGTCGACGTACGCAAGGAAGCCGACGCGAACCTGATCCTGAATTATTTCTATAAGAATACCGATCTGCAGATTTATTATTCCTACAATAACGTCGCCATCATCGACAAGCGTCCGGTTCAGGTCGGACTGCTGGGTCTGCTGGATGCCTTTATCGATTTCCGCAAGGAAGTTGTACTGCGTAGGGCGAAATATGAACTGGACCGGATGGAAGCGAGATGCCATATCATCGAAGGTCTGATGAAGGCTGTTTCCGTTCTTGACGAAGTGATCCGCATCATCCGCGCTTCCCAGGACAAAGCCGATGCCAAGAAGAATCTGATGAAGGCGTTCGGTTTTGACGAGCCGCAGGCGGAAGCGATCGTTTCCCTGCGTCTGTACCGTTTATCCAATACCGATATCGTGACATTGCGCACCGAGTTCGCCGAACTGGTCAACAAGATCGAAGAAACCAAGGCGATCCTGGAAAACGCCAACGTGCTTCGTTCCGTCATCGTAAAGGAACTGAAGGCGGTCAAGCACGAATACGCGACGCCGCGTCTGACCCGCATCGAATCGAAGGTCGAAGACATCGTCATCGACAAAGCCCAGATGGTAACCAACGAACGGGTCATGGTCACGGTGACAAGAGACGGCTATGTCAAGCGTGTCTCGCTGCGTTCCTATAACGCCACCGCCGGCCAGCCGACCGGTCTGAAAGCGGGTGACGCCCTGATCGGCGCCATCGAATGCGACACGGTCGACACGCTGCTGCTGTTTACCTCCGGCGGCAATTACGCCTCTTTGCCGGTATGGCAGTGTGATGAAGCCAAGTGGAAGGATATCGGCATGCATCTGAACAAAGCCATCCGGATCAACGGCGACGACAAGATCGTCAACGCCATCCTGATCAAGGATTTCGATACCTATGCCTGGATCGTCACGGTATCCTCGGCCGGCCAGATCAAGAAGACACCGGTCAGCCAGTGGAAGGTCGAACGTAACAACAAGGTCATGGCGGCCATGAACCTGCCGCCGAAGGGGAAGGTGATCAACGCCTTCGCCGCTTACGAAGGCCAGGAAATCCTGATGGTTTCCCGGCTGGGTCTGGCATACCGTTTTTCACTGGATGAGATTCCTTCCACCGGCCTGCGCTCCAAAGGCGTCAAGTCGATCAATCTTGCCAAAGACGACAGTGTCGGCTTCGGCTGCCTGCTCGATGCGAAAGACAGCGCCGTGCTCTTTGTGACCGAACAGGGTCAGATGAAGCGCGTCAAGGTGGATGAGATCACCGTCGGCACAAGACCGATCAAAGGCAACCTCATCTGCAAGCGTCTGAAGACCAATCCGAGCCGTATTGCCTATGCCATGGGTATTTCCAGCGGCCGTGAACTGGCCTTCTACGATCCGGAAGAACAGCTGCTCAAGGCTTCCGACATTCCGCTGAAGTCACGGGATACCGGCTTCTCCGCGCCGCTGGTTCTCAAGAAGGGCTGGACCATTCTCAAAGGCATCGAAGAATGCCGCATTGTCGACACACCGGCCGGTGCCGATACGACGATACACAACGACATCGAACCGCTGAATCTGTTCGGGGAGGAAGAATCATGACACGATGCAAAGGCTGCGGTGTAATCCTGCAGAGCACAGATAAAAACGCGCCCGGCTATACACCGAAGGAAGGCAGTGAATACTGTCAGAGATGTTTCCGTCTGATGCACTATGACGATCTGACGGTTTCCATGAAGAAGGGCATCGATCCCGATCAGGTGATTTCCCGTATCGCCGAAAAGGACGCGGTCATCTTATGGGTCGTGGATCTGTTTGACTTCGAAGCCGGCATGATCCCCGGTCTGAACCGCAAACTGCCGGGCAAGGATATCCTGATGGTCGCGGCCAAACGTGACATCCTGCCGGAAACGCTCTCGCATGAAAAGACAGCCCGCTTCGTCTTCGAACGGCTGCGTGAACTGGGCATTCAGATCAAGGGTCTGATCCTCAGCGGCAAACTGCGGCAGATGGGTGCCGAGGAAGTCAAAGAGGCGGTCCGCATGACGGCCAAGGGCAGACCGGTCGTCGTCATGGGCCGGGCCAATGCCGGAAAGAGCACATTGCTCAACAATCTGATGAATGAAAACGTCCTGGCGGCTTCCCGCTATCCGGGAACCACCCTGGACTTTAACGAACTGACCATTGACGATCAGGTCTATATCGACACGCCGGGTCTGGAAATCGAGCACAGCCTGCTGATGGAAGTGCCGGAAGAGGATCTCAAGGACATCCTGCCGGCCAGCACCATCAAGCCGCAGGTCTACCAGCTGCGCGGCGATCAGTCGTTCGCGATCGGCGGTCTCATCCGCATCGATCTGACCGGCTGTGACAAAGCGTCCTGTGTCTTCTATATCAGCAATCGGCTGCCGATCCACCGCTCCAAACTGGCGGCGGCTGACGAACTGTGGAAGAAGCACTATGGCTCACTTTTCCGGCCGACCCCGCTGGCAAAAGAATTCCGTACCTTTACGGTGCACAAGGAAATGGATAAGATGGATATCGTGATCGACGGCCTCGGCTGGGCATGTGTGCATGGCCAGATGAAGACCGTGACGGTCCACGCTCCCAAAGGAGTGAACGTAACATTCAGAAAGGCGATGCTGTAATGCTGACAACGAAACAGAAAGTATTTTTAAGAAGTCTTGCCCAGACGGAAAAACCGCTTTTCCAGATCGGCAAGGACGCGATCAGTGACAACCTGATCAATACCGTGAACAATGCCTTCCGTACCCATGAGCTGATCAAGATCACGGTACTGAAGAACGCACCGGACGATATCAAGGAAATTGCCTTTGATCTGGCTCGTCTGACCAAAAGCGAAATGGTTCAGATCATCGGCCGGCAGATCGTCCTGTACCGGCGGGCCAAGGAACCGAAGATCCTGCTGCCATGATCGTTTCCGGAATCTTCGACCCGCTTTCCCAAAAAGAACTGCAGAAACTGCTGCAGATCCGCCGGGAAAATCATCTGAATGAACTGTATGTCTCCGTGTGCGGCGAAGGGGTCCTCGATCTTGACGAGCGGCGAAGACTGCTGGCCATGGCGCTGAAGCCGTACCGGCATATACACGTAACAGATCAGGAAGGCGTATGGCTTGAAAGTATCGATGAGGAAAAGATCCGTCAGGGTGAATTCCGGCTGGCCGCCAAGGGCATCCGGAAAGAACTGATCGAAAAGAATCATTATCTCGATGTCATCGTCGATGCCATGTGCAAGCCTTCCCGGGCTGCCCACAGCCGCCGGGTGGCGCAGGTGTGCCAAGAACTCGCGCATGTACATCATCTTGACGAGGCGAAAGCTTACCGGATGGGCATGCTGCATGACATTACGAAGAAGTGGAGTGATGAGGAAGGGGAGAAGGTCCTGAAAGTCCATGACCCCGGACAGCTGTCCCTCAGTCCCAAAGTCTGGCACAGCTTCACGGCTGTCTACTGGCTGAAGGAAAACATGGGGCTGCATGATCCAACGGTGCTCAATGCCATCTATCACCATACTCTGGGGGATGGCCGGACACTGTACGACCATATCCTCTATATTGCCGACAAGATCGAACCGGGCCGCGGCTATGATGTTTCGCGGCAGCGGAAAGCGGCCGAAGAAAACCTCATCACGGCAGCAGCCATGATCCTGGCGGAGTCCAACGAATACAGATCCAAGAAGGAGGGAATCCATGTCTGAATTACTGCAGTTTGTTCTCAAAACGCTGGATGACAAACTGGCAATGAATATTGTGACCATCAACATGCAGGAAGTCAGTCCGTTCACGGATTACTTTGTCATCTGCACAGCCAAAAACATCCGTCATGCCCAGTCCCTGGCCGAGACACTGGAACAGGACGCGGCGAAGAACGGCTATGACGTCCGCATCAGGGAAGGCGACAAGGAAAGCACCTGGGTGCTGATCGACCTCAACGAAGTCGTCGTGCATATCTTCACGGAAGAAACCAGAAAGCTGTACCGTCTGGAAGCCCTGTGGGCTGACCAGCCGCAGGAGCCCTACGTTTCCGAAACGGAGTGACCATATGGTCACTTTTTTATAAAAAAAGAACCGGATCTCAATGATCCGGTCCGGAATAGATACCGTTGAGCTGCAGCCAGGCTTCGATGTCGCTGGCCAGCATCGGATGGTTCTGATCGTACTGAATGAAGTTGTCGATGATGATCTCGCCGTTCTGCGTCCGGGCTGTGACAAAGGCCGGATAGGAGGAGAGACCCCATTCGTTTTTCAGACGGTTGGTCAGCAGCTGTTCTTCCAGCGGTGTGATGTCGACGGTCTCGATCATTCGGTCGATCTGCAGGCCGGTGTCGTTTTTCACGGTCGCCATGACGGTATTCTTGACATAGATACAGTCCTGATTTTTGCGGGAATAGAAGAACAGATAGTGGGTAACGCCGTCGGGCGAACTGCGGATATAATCTTTCAGTGTCTCATAGTCCAGATAAGTCACGGTTTCTTCGGTGTCGTCATAGGTGTTCGGTTCGAAAAAACGATAGCCGACGACGGCGGTGCTGTAGACCATGATCAGACACAGTATGGTAAACAATACTCTTTTCAACATAGCGGGTACCTGTCAGTCTTCCTGCTTCGCGGCTGTTTCCGCTTCCGTCTGCGGACCTTTGTATTCCACACACAGCATGGTCAGATCGTCAAACTGTTCGGCGTCTTTGACAAAGCCATCGACAGCCTTCTGAATACCGTCCAGTATTTCTTTCGGGGTCGCATCACTCATTGTGCTGAGAACCTCTTCAGCCCGTTCGACACCGAACATTTCACCGTTTTTGGCGGTCGCTTCCGGCACCCCGTCGGTATAGACGAACACCTTGGCGCCCGGCTTCAGAAGCAGTTCATACTGTTTATATTTCATGCCTTCCATGGCGCCGAGGACAAAACCGTGTTTATCCTTGAGCAGCTGGAAGCTTTCGCCCGGCTGGTAAACAAACGGATATTCATGGCCGGCATTGGCACAGACCATTCTGCCGGTCGAGAGTTCGAGAATGCCGATCCAGGCCGTCACGAACATCTCCATGTCATTTTCATTGCAGAGAGCTTCATTTGTTCTTTCCATGATTTCTTCCGGTGAAATGCCGACCATGGCGCAGCTCTGCACGATACTCTTGGCAACCATCATATAGAGAGATGCCGGGATGCCTTTGCCGGATACGTCGGCAATGACGAGACCGAGATGATCTTCATCAACCAGGAAGAAGTCGTAGAAGTCACCGCCGACTTCCCGGGCCGGGTCCATGGTGGCGTAAACGTCAAATTCGGTGCGGTCCGGATAAGGCGGGAACACGGTCGGCAGAACGCCGGTCTGAATGGCGGCCGCCATGTTCAGTTCGGTGGTGATGCGTTCCTTTTCCGCTTCCTCACGGTGCTTCTTTTCCAGTTTTGCCGTGATGTAGCGGGTGTTGAAGGTGATGCCCATTACGAACAGGGCAATGATCATAAGGACGCTCAGCACATAGAACCAGGCTTCTTCGTAGAAGGCTTTGGTTTTGCTTATCGTGTAAAGTTCGGCATTGATCTGATCGTCAACATAATCGGTGATACCGACCGCGAACTCATAATCACCGCCGCGCAGGTTCGTGTAGGTGATCGGTGTGAGGTCCCGGCGGCTGACATAGGTGAAATCATTGTCGAAACCGGTCAGCTCGTAAAAGATCGTCGGATTGATCAGTGAGAAATTGAAGACATAACAGTAAATCGTCAGTCGCTTGACGGAACTTTCAACGGTGAAGCAGTTGATTTCATCCGGATAGACGAGCTGGCCGTCGGCTTCCAGGAAGGGAACGTTCACCCGCAGATCCAGTATGGCGTCATTGTAATTCGTGTTGATGTTGGTGCGGACGACACCGGTCGTTCCGGAAATATAGAGGGTGCCGTCTTCCATCAGCTCACTGTAGGAGTTGGCTGTCGATATACAGGGCAGACCGCTGTCAAGATCATAATGCTTGTAGCCGAATTCCTCAAAGTTGATCAGTTTGTCGGTTTTCACGACATAGATGCCGTCGGAGGAGAATACCCAGAGGTCACCCTGTTCGTTTTCCACCAGATCAAAGTTGTTGGAGTAAGGAAACTGACCGAGATGATGGACCTGATATTCCTCGTCCAGATAGCCGATCCCGTCGCCGGAAACAAACCAGCAGATATTGCGCTTCTCATCATACTTGATCCGCATGATGACTTCCGAGGTCAGTCCGGTTTTGGCTGTGATGCTCTGGACGCCGTGGTCGCTGATCACGCACATGCCGCCGCCGTCCGTGCCGATGATGAGATCGTTATTGAAGCCCCGCGTGACATTCAGAACTTCGGAATTCTGGATGCCGTCAGCTTCCGTATATGAGCGCACGACCGTATCACCGTCGATGATACTGATACCGCCGGTGCAGGACACGGCGATCCGTCCGTCATTGCATTCGCAGATATTGCGGACACGGTCGGAAACCAGTCCGTCTTCCACCCGGAAAATGGTCAGGTCGCCATGGTCATAGCGCAGCAGGCCGGTTGAACGCCAGGTCGAGATCCAGATCCTGTCCCGGCTGTCCCGGATCACGGAACGGATACGGGTGCCTTCCAGAAATTTCAGCAGGTCACTCGCTTCATAAGGTTCACCATCGGCTGTCCTGGCCGAGGTGAGGGGAATCTCGTCGATGATATATTTATCGTCACGCACCGCGTACAGACCAGTATCGGTACCGATCAGCAGTCCGTCTTCATAGCAGCAGGTACTGTTTACCATCAGAAGCGGCAGTCCGCTGGCATTCGAGAGATCGTAGAAACGGTTATGAACGATCTTCATGACACCCTGACGGGTGGAAGTGAACCAGAGATTGCCTTCATAGTCCTTGATCACATGACCGAGCGAGGAAACCATCGGGACATTGCTGAGATGATGGAATTCACCGTCGAAAACGGCGCCGCTGCCGTTGCGGGCTAAGATCCAGAGGCGGTCGTCGACATACCGGATGTCCTGGATTTCGACCAGCGGTGAAACGTCGATCTGTTCCGCGTGATTCAGCCGCTCCAGCAGGCTGGCATGGAAGAAACCTTCACTGGAGGAACCAAGATAGATATAGCCGCTGTTTTCGGGATCGGGATAAATTGAAGTGATCGAGGGGATCGGATTGTCCTCGCTTGCCAGGAAGGAAATCATCCGTCCGTTTTTAATGGTGAAAATATCACCGGCATTGGTCAGACCGTAGATCAGACCGTTGGGGTCC
Source organism: Solobacterium sp. (assembly GCA_017404505.1). GTDB lineage: Bacteria > Bacillota_I > Bacilli_A > Erysipelotrichales > Erysipelotrichaceae > Bulleidia. Next base: position 135,785 of record JAFRCE010000004.1, read on the forward strand.
ACCTCCAGGTCCAGAATGAATGCCGTGTCGAGACGCGGGTTGCCGGTAACGGTCGGATGCAGATCTTTATCGATGACATACAGACCGCTGGTCGTGGCGACATAGATGTTGCCGAGCGAATCCTCGACAATGTCACGCACCGAGGCGTAGCTGAGGCCGACAAAGCCGTCGAAGAACATGTATCTTTCCTGACGCTTCAGGAAGATGCCGGCGCCGTTCGTGCCGATCCATAAGCGGCCTTTTGAGTCCGTATAAAGTGATTTGACGCTGGTGATGCCGCATTTGCTGGGATCGATGCGCTCAAAGGTATTGCCGTCATAGCGGATCAGGCCGCTGTAGGTGCCGATCCAGAGGAAGCCATCCGAGGATTCGGCGATGTCGGTCGCTTCCGAACACATCAGACCGTTGGAGGAATCGTAGATGACTGCCGACCAGGCATTGTCGCCAAAAGGATCGATCGCGGGTTTTTCTTCTGTTTCTTCTTCGAAAGCGCTCTGCACCGGCAGGAAAGAAAGAGCCGGAACAAGCACGCTGATGGTCAGAAGAAGAGAGAGAAGAAGGCGAAAGGATCTTTGCCAGTTCATTCTCTTGTCCTCCTTTCCGGCAGCAAGCCATAATACTTCTATATTATTATATAAAAAAACAGAGCGTAAAAGAACAGACAGAAATACCGGAAGAATTCCCCTGTGATATCCGGCACGTACAAGGATATACTATAATAAACACAGTGAATGCATGTATTCATGCGGAAAGGACCGATTATGAAAGTTATCCTGCGGCTGACAGTACTTCTGTCCGTATGTTTTCTGTTCCTGGCCGGCTGCCAGCGTCCCGGCGATCCCAATATGCCTTATGAACCGGACACACCGGCACCGGATCCGCACAGCGGCACGTTCACGGCCGAAGATTCCAGCCTGACCTTTAACGGCGACGACAGCACCGTCGAACTGGTCGTCGGTGAAAAACTGGCGGCCGCAAGCGGTCTGAAAGAGGGAAACTGCAGCGGTACCTACCGCTTCCTTTCCGGCGATCTGCCGCCGGGCGGCAGTGTGCCGGTCCGCTATGACGCGGCGCATGAATTTGAACTGACCGTTGACGGGGAAACCATGGTATGGCTGCTTGGCGAACCGGATGCCAACGGCAAAACCTTCACGGTCGGTATCGGCACAGTCAGTGAAGAAAGGATCCCGATCATCTTCCGGACGGAAAACGGATATCTGACATTTGTTTTTGAAAAGAAGTAAGAAAGTTTGTTTTTGTTGTAAAAGCGCCTGTTTAAGCCATATAATGAATCTTACCCACGGTAATTTTTATGAAATGGTATGAACAGAAATTCGTAAATCACAGAGACTGGATCCTCGATAACTGCCAGCTGCTCGGAATGGATGATCATGAACTGGTCATGGTAATGCTGATCGATTTTTTCAATGAGCATCATGAACCGATCTCCATGGAGCTTCTTCATCAGAAAACCGGCATGACGCTGGATGAAGTTGACCGGACGATCTCGCTTCTGTGCGCCAAGAAATATCTCGAGATCCGCGCCTCGGCGTCCAACGTCTGTTTTTCGCTGAACGGCCTGTTTGAAACGGATGTGGCCCGCAGTGAGAGAATTCTCGATTCTTCGCTGTTCTCCGTCTTTGAAAAGGAATTCGGCCGGACCCTCAGCAATCAGGAAATGGAGAAGATCTCCGACTGGAACCGCACGACGGATAAAAAGATGATCATCTACGCGCTGCGGGAAGCCAGTGCCTATCAGAAACTGAACGTCGCCTATATCGACCGGATCCTCACCGAATGGAAAAACAAGGGTCTGACGATCGAACAGATCGAAGAGGCATGATATGGAAAAGATGACGGTTGAAGAGATCCTTGATCATCTTGAGCAGCTGTTTCCCGATGCCCATTGCGAACTAGATCACCGGAACAGTTATGAGATGGCGATCGCCGTGATCCTGTCCGCCCAGACGACCGACGCTTCCGTCAACCGGGTGACACCGGCGCTGTTTGAACGCTTTCCGGATATCGCCTCACTGGCGGCCGGCGACCGCGGGGAAATCGAGGAACTGATTTCTTCGCTCGGTCTTTACCGGGCCAAGGCCAGGTCGATCCAGGGTTTCGCCCAGGGTGTCATGGACCGCTATGACGGCGTGATTCCTCAGACGATGAAGGATCTGACTTCGCTGCCGGGAGTCGGACGCAAATGCGCCAATGTCATTCAGAGCGAATGCTTCGGCGTGCCGGCGCTGGCGGTGGACACGCATGTGACACGCATCTCGAAACGGCTGGGTCTCTGTTATCAGAAGGACGATCCGGAAACGATCGAGCGCAAGCTGAAGCGGAAGGTGCCGAAGGAGCGCTGGTCTAAGACCCATCATCAGATGATCTTTTTCGGAAGATATCTGTGCCACGCCAGAAAACCCGAATGCGGACGCTGTCCGTTTACGGCCGTCTGCCGTGAAAAGAACAAGAATTTACCAGAATGATTCGCGGCTGAAGCAGGGCCGCTTTTCTTATGGCTTCCGCCCGCATGATGTAAGTGCCTGACAGATTTGGTATAATGATTTCAATTATTACCGGACGGAAGGAGAGTTATGTTTACTTGTCCCAGCTGCAACGGCGCCCTGAAATTTCATATTCCCAGCCAGAAGCTGAAGTGCGAGCACTGCGGCTCGTCTTTCAGCGTGGACGAATACAGCCTGGATAACAATGCCGAGGAGTCAGATTCTTTCGGCGCGTCGGTCTATACCTGTTCGAACTGCGGCGCCGAACTGATCAGCCCGGACGAAAGCATCGTCAGCTTCTGCAGCTACTGCGGCAGCGAACAGGTGCTTGCCAGCCGCCTGATCCGGCAGAAAAAGCCGCAGCGTATCATTCCGTTCCGCGTTCCCAAAAACAAAACCAAAGAAGCCTTCGCCGCCAAAGCAACCAGTGTCTACTGCGTGCCGAAGGAATACCAGGATCCCGCGTTTCTCGAAAAGTTCCGCGGCATCTATATTCCGTACTGGACCTATGACGTGAAATTCAATGACGAGATCCGGATGAAGGGTGTCAAAAGCTACCGCCGCGGTGAATTTGTCTATGAAGAGGACTATGACGTCGATCTCGGTCTGAACGGCCTGTTCGGCGGCATTCCCTACGATGCTTCGAGTGCCTTCGACGACAGTCTGGCGGATGAGATCGCGCCGTTCCACCTGAAGAATATGAAGGATTTCGATCCCGCTTATCTGGCCGGCTTCTATGCCGACCGGGCCGACGTCGAAGATACGGCTTATGAAGAAGACGTCATTGAAAGAGCCGGCAACCAGGCCATCGACGTCGCTTCGAAAAGCTGTGCGAAGAAAAATCAGATCGATCTGAAGTTTCCTTTGAAACAGGCGGAACAGAACGAACTGCTGGGAACGGAAATCGTCGACCGGCAGGCGACGCTGTTTCCTGTCTGGTTTCTGACCTGGCGCAAAAACGACCGGGTCGCATACGCTGTCGTCAACGGCGAGACCGGCAAGATCAGCGCCGATATTCCGGTCGATCTGAAACGTTATCTGCTGTATACGGGACTGACGGCGGCGGTGCTGTTTCTGATATTGAACTTCTTTGTTTCGACGACCGCCCAGACGGCCCTGATGATCGCTTCGGCGCTTTCCGTGATCGCCGCCCTGACGTTCTCGGTTCAGATCCGGAAGCTGCACGATCGGGAAATGCATATCTTCGACCGCGGCTATTTCCTCTCGCGGCGTGATACGGAAATCACGATGGCGAAAGCGGAAAAAATCCGCCGCAAGCGGATGCGCGGTTACGGCAGCCTGCCGGAGTTTCTGCAGAACACCCTGATCATTCTTCTGGTATTTGTTCTGCCGCCCGTCGTTGCTTTCTTCTTTATCCTTCTGTGTGATGAATCACCGGCCAAACGGGCGACGATCGGATCCATGATCCTGCTGGCGCCGGCTGCCTATGCCTTTGTTTCAAGTCTTGTCTATCTGCGGCATATTCATGAAAAGAGCACCGCTCTGCAGGCCTTCGCTTCCTTTTCGGCATCCCTGCTGGCGGCGGGTCTTCTGATCATGAAGCCGGTCGAGGATTACTGGTATTACATCGGCTGCGTGGCGTGTCTTGCGGCGGTGCTGCTCACCTGTATCGGCCTGCTGCAGCGCTATAATGAATACGCGACAAGAGACATCCCGGCTTTCTTTCAGCGGAAAGGAGGCGACGACAGTGAAAAAGAATAGAATGATCCTGACGGTTCTGCTGTTCTTCCTGTTCCTGCTTCCGATCCGGGCGGAAACCGGCGTCTACAGCAATCCCGATACCGGTTATACGGTATACATGATGGATCAGATCGATCTGCTCAGCAGTGAGGAAGAGGAAAAACTGATCGAGGACATGAAGCCGATCACTGCCTACGGCAACGTCGCCTTCATCTCGGCCCGGGCCTATGGCGACGACACCGGCAGTTATGCCAAAGACGTCTACCGGCGGCTGATGGGCAGTCAGAGCGGCATGATCTTTGTCATCGACATGCAGAACCGCAACATCTGGATCCATGCCAACGGCCGGGTGTATCAGACCATTACCCGCGCCTATGCCAACACGATCACGGACAACATATACAGATACGCGACAAGAGGGGAATACTACGAATGCGCGAAGCAGGCATATGAACAGGCCTTCACACTTCTGGAAGGCGGCCGCATCGCCCAGCCGATGAAGTATATCACCAACGCTCTGTTTGCACTGATCACAGCCGTTCTTCTGAACTATCTTCTCGCGGCAGCTTCCCGGCGCCGGGAAAAAGCGGCGGAACCGGAAGTGTTCGGTGCCATTACAGCCGGCATTGCCGCAAGTCTTTTGAGCAAGAAAATGACAGGCCGCAGAAAGCATTATTCCCCGCAGTCCAGCGGTTCTTCCGGAGGTTCTTCGGGAGGCGGCGGAGGCGGCGGATCTTCCGGCGGCGGTGGCGGAGGAGGCCACAGTTTCTGATGAGTGAAAATAGAAAAAACAGCGGTGTGCGCATTGATAAAAACACATCTTCCCTGGAAGCAATCAAAGCAAGGGCGCCGCACTGGATCCATCATACCCGCAATGACGAAACCTACTGGGGCGGCGTCATCTATCTGCCGGAATGCGACTGTTCCGAATGCGGCTTCACGGTCACAAGAGAAAGGAAGCGCTGTCCGCACTGCGGCTGCCTGATGTGGTAAAAGATGGCCAATTATATTGTGATCTTTTCCGTCGTCATGGAGGTCGCGGCCTATGCCATGATCGATCCGTTTACGACCAATTCACAGTGGCGTTCGGAATCGGAAGAAACGATTGCCAATCTGAAGAAAATGCGGAAGATCGGCATCGTTCTGGCTGTCGTCATGCTGGTGCCGCTCTTCATCGGCCTGAAGATGTTCTACGGCTGATCGGGAAAAAATGAAGTGCTGCGAAAGACCTGTACAGGCTGTCACAGGTCTTTTTCCTTTCATGCACGCATCCGTTTCACCGGATTCCGTGAAAAAACAGTGATTTCAGTTGGGAAACAGCCGGATTTTCCGTACAATGAAAGCAGGAGTACTCATTAAGAGGAGGATAATTATGATCGAGCGCAGACTGTACCGTACAGATCTGTTCCGGTGCATGCTGTGCCAGGACGCCCCGTGTACAAATGCCTGTGGCAGACTGGATCCGGCCAGGGAACTGAGAAGTATCTGGTTTAATAATGAAAAAGGCGCGGCAATGCAGCTGCCCGAAAAGCTGGCGTGTGCGGACTGCCCGGCGCCGTGTGAAAAGGCGTGTCTCAGGAGCGGGGAAGTGAAGATCCGCGATCTGATGCTGCGGCTGCATCAGGAAATAAAACCGAATCTGGAAGTGACAGAACTGAAGGATGAAAGCCGGCTGAAGACGGATCTCTGCGGTATCCCGATGGAGAATCCTTTCATGCTGTCGTCGTCGGTCGTCGCCAGCACCTATGATATGTGTGCCAGAGCATTCGAAGCCGGCTGGGCCGGTGTCGCCTTCAAGACGATCTGCACCCTGGATATACATGAAGCTTCGCCGCGTTTTTCCGCGATCACCGGTGACTACGGCAGTATTATCGGTTTCAAAAATATCGAACAGCTTTCCGACCACAGCGTGCAGGAGAATATGGAGATCTTCCGCCGCCTGAAACAGAACTATCCCAACAAGGTCATTCTCGCTTCCATCATGGGACAGAATGACGAAGAATGGGCCGAACTGGCATACCAATGTGAAGTGAACGGCGCTGATGCCGTCGAGCTGAATTTCTCCTGTCCGAACATGGCGGAAGGCGGCCTCGGATCCGATATCGGCCAGGTTCCCGAACTGGTGGAACGCTTCACAAGAGCGGCCAAGAGCCGCGTCCATATTCCGGTTCTCGCCAAACTGACACCGAATGTCGACCGGATGGCACCGGCGGCTGAAGCGGCCCGCCGCGGCGGTGCGGACGGCATCGCGGCCATCAATACCATCAAGAGTATCATCGGCGTCAATCCGCACACCTACGTATCACAGCCGGCCGTCCATGGCCAGTCAGCCGTCGGCGGCTACAGCGGCACCGGTGTAAGACCGATTGCCTTGCGCTTCATAGCGGAACTGGGCCACGATCGCGAACTGGAAAACATACATTTTTCCGGCATGGGCGGCATTGAAACCTGGCAGGACGCTCTGGAATTCTTCCTGCTCGGCTGCGGCACGGTCCAGGTCACGACAGCTGTCATGCAGTACGGCTACCGGATCATCGATGATCTGAAGGAAGGCCTGAACAATTATCTCACCGAGAAAAATCTCAGCGGTATCAGCGGTCTGATCGGTGCCGGTCTCGATGTCATCAGCGATACGACGGAAACCCTGGAAAGAGACACGATCCTGCTGCCGCACGTCAATACGGACAAATGCATCGGCTGCGGCCGCTGTGTGATTTCCTGCATGGACGGCGGCCATCAGGCGCTGCATCTCAATGAGGACCGCAAACCGGTGCTGAACGGCATGAAGTGCGTCGGCTGCCATCTGTGCATCCTGGTCTGTCCGGAAAAAGCGATCGCTTCGGTGCGCAAACGTATCCAGCGGCCAAAACAGAACGAATCAGAATAACGGCTCTGGCCGTTATTTTCTGCTCAGCATGTTCCGTACCATTGCGACAAGGAGGAAATTCCATGACACATCTGCAGTTTATCTTCTGCCACGGCCTGTCCGGCTGGGGTGAATATGACCGGAAATATCAGCGCCGTCCTTACTGGGGCATGCAGACAGGTGATCTGATGGCGCATCTGCGTAAACTCGGCTATGACTGCCGGGCCGCCAGTGTCGCTCCGCATGGCAGCGCCTGGGACAGAGCCTGTGAATTATATGCCCAGCTGGCCGGAACCCGGGTCGACTACGGCCGCCGGCATGCCGAAGAATACGGTCATCCCCGCTACGGAACGGATTATACCGGCCGGCCGCTGATCCGTCAGTGGAATGACGACACCCGTGTGGTACTGCTTGGTCATTCGTTCGGCGGCGTCACCGTCCGGCTGCTTTCCCAGCTGCTTTCGGAAGGGGACGAAGGGGAGCGGGAATACACGCATCCGCTCGATACAAGTCCATTGTTCATGGGCGGCATGGGTGAGAGAGTTGCGGCGATCGTGACACTGGCCGCACCCAGCAACGGCACGGTTGCCTATGATATGTACTTTGATCCGGACTTTGACACGAATATCAGACTGCCGCTGAAATACGCGGTGCTTGCCAAAATCATGAGTCTTTCGACAAAGGACAAAAAGGACAGCGGCGATCCGCGGGACAGGGCCGGCTATGATATGGAAATCGACAATGCGGCCCGCCTGAACGAAAGGATCCGGATCCTGCCGCATGCCTACTATTTCTCCGTCGCCTGCGACAGTTCCGTGGAACAGGAAGACGGCACTTATCTGCCGGATCCGGCCAAAACGGAAGGCATGTTTTTCCGCGCTTCGACGCTGATGGGAAAATACAAAGGCAAAACAAGAGAGGGCACCATCATCGACGAATCCTGGCGGCCCAACGACGGCCTGGTCAACGTCATCTCGGCCAGGGCGCCGTTCAATGATCCGCAGACCGTTTTTGAAAAAAACCACATCGAACCGGGTGTGTGGAACGTTCTGCCGGATTATGACGGCGACCACGGCAGTCTGCAGGGCGGCTTCACGATCGTCCATGATCCGCGGCCGTTCTATGAAGAACTGCTGGCTGTCATCAGCGGCCTGTTCTGAAAATCGGACCATCGGAAAAGGTGGTCTTTTTAAAACGTTTCCATCGCTTTATAATTCCGATACAATAGAAGTAACAGAAAAGGAGAAATATAATTATGGGCTTTCCAAAAGGTTTTTTATGGGGCGGCGCGGTAGCTGCCAACCAGTGTGAAGGCGCGTATCTTGAAGACGGCAAAGGTCTTTCCGTTCCTGATATGCTGCTGGGCGGCGACGTCAACACACCGCGTACCTTCCTGCCGGTAACGGATCCGAACGCTTTCTATCCTTCCCACGAAGCGATCGACTTCTATCATCATTACAAAGAGGATATCGCTCTGTTTGCCGAGATGGGCTGGAACGTTTTCCGTCTGTCGATCAACTGGGGCAGAATCTATCCGAACGGCGACGACGCTGAACCGAACGAAGCCGGTCTGCAGTTC
>JAFRCE010000020.1 GCA_017404505.1 Solobacterium sp.
AAAAACATATAACAGCTGGATCTCATTTGGTCGGTGATGAGGACACTTCACTCACATATGCAGCGAATAAATTGAGTCTTACAAGAACAATGTATAAATCAAATACTGAGGAAGCGTACAGAAATTTGGAGCCTGTTGATCAGCTATGTGCCCGTCTGAAATTTTTTATGGACAAACATAGAGGGTTTAAAAAAGAACTGCTTCAGGATTATTTGAACCTTTTCATATTCATTGATAACGAGAAAAAAACGGATGGAGATCTCTATAAAGTAACTATTAAACTGTTAAAACTGATGTGTGAACAAACGAAAAGTGGCTTAGATAGCAACTAAGCTACCAACACTTTGCTTTAACGGTTCGAAAAAAAAAACAGTTTTCATTCCTGTACTGCTTTTGCGTTATGACGGCTGTTCAGTTTTTGCCGCTCAGTTTTCCGTAGTTCATTGAATAGCCGAGAGTGGCATGCAGAACACCGTACTGGGCAAGCAAAAACGCCGCAAATCCGATGTATCCCATGATATCCTCCTTTCTTTTGGAAATCCTATTTTATACCTTTCGAAAAGAAATGCAAGGGGAATTATTCACCGCTTTTTGCTGAAAGGGCATACAATGAAACCGGAGGAAAAATCCGATGGACGTCGTAATCAGAAAAGCGGAAACAGCGGATGCGAAAACCTGCGCGGATCTTCAGATCGTCTCATGGCGGAGTGCGTTCCGGGATATTCTTTCCGGTCCGGTAATGGCGAGTAAGACCCGTCCGGAGCGGCTGAAGCTGGTATACGAAGCGGCTGCCGCAAGTGAAGAACATCATGGTTTTCTGATCCTGCGGGATGAGAAACCGTGCGGCATGGCATGGTACGGTCCGGCCCGCCGGTCGGAGATGAAGGAAGCCGCGGAACTGATCTGTATTCATATCCGGCCGGAAGAAAAAGGCAGAGGGCTGGGAAGAAGGCTGATCGCTCATGTGCTTGCCGACATGAAGAAGCAGGGCTATGCGGAATGCTATCTCTGGGTGTTTTCGGCAAATGAAAAAGCCCGTGCGTTTTATGAGCGGACAGGCTTTATGGCGGACGGACTGCGCAAGAGCACCCTGGAAGCCGAAGAGATCATGTACCGGAAGACATTATAAAACCGCGGTGTGTCTGCCGCGGTTTTCGTTGCTTTATTCGCCGAGTTCTTCCGCTCTGTCAATGCAGCGGTCGTTGGCTGTTTTGACCAGTCCTCTGAGGTTGCCTTCCTTGAAGGCGTCGATGGCTTCGATGGTGGTGCCGCCCTTGGAACATACTTCGTCGATGAAGTCCTGCAGCGGCCGGTTGATATCCTGGGCCATCAGTTCACCGGCACCGATAATGGTCTGAACAAGCAGAGCCCGGGCGGTTCTTTCATCAAGGCCTCTGGCGACGACGTCGTCAAGGATGCACTGGGTGAAGTAATACACATAAGCCGGGATACTTCCGTGCACGGACACGGTGACGTTGATCTTGTCTTCCGGAACGGTTCTCGTGATGCCCATCGCGTTGAAGAGCTGGAAGACGAAGTCATATTCATCCGCCCGGCAGTTTTCGCTTCGGCACATGGCGGTGGAACCCTGGTTGATCTGCAGCGGTGTGTTCGGCATGACGCGGATCACCGGAACGTTGTCGAGAACTTCCTGAAGATGTTTGATGGAAACGCCGGTAACGATGGAAACCAGGCACTCGATCCTGGCGCCTTTCAGTTTTTCCAGTACCGCGTCACAGTCCTGAGGTGTTACGGCAAGCAGGGTAAGATGGGATTCTTCCGCGACTTCCTTTTCACTTTTGAGAACAGTGAAGCCGTCGGTCCGGCACTTTTTGCGGACTTCCGGAGAAGGATCGTATACACAGATCTTCCATCTTTCCAGATATTCTTTCAGCACCGCGCCGCGGGCAATTGCCAGTCCCATGTGTCCGAGACCAATAAAACCGAGAGTGTATTTTCTGCTTGTTCTCATGATTATTTCTCCCTGAGCAGAACGATGCCCGCTCATCTTTCATCTGATTATACAGTAACACCTTTTGCGCACTGCCGTGAAGCGATTTTCACCAATTTCGCCGTTCTTTGCGCCGGCAGAAATAATTCATCCTGTCCGTTAGCGGGATACAAAACAGGGTATAATGGCATAGATGACAAAAATCGTGCATTGCTGGATCGAACATCCGGTGCGAAAACTGGATCAGACATTTACCTATCTGTACGACGGCGAGGTCGAACGCGGCTGCCGGGTGCGGATCTCTTTCGGCGCGCGCCAGCTGATCGGTTTCGTCGATCGGGTGGAGGAAAGCGATGAAAGCCGGGCAGAAATCGAAAGCAGATACGGCTTCGCGCTGAAGGATATCGATGTTGTACTGGATCAGGAAAGCCTGATCACCGACGAGCTGTTCGATCTGGCCGCCTGGCTGAAGGAGCACACGCTGTCCACCGCCATCGCCTGTTTCCAGACGATGCTGCCGGGGAAGGTGAAACCGGCCGGCCGCACCGCTTCCGCCCTGAAGGAAAAGATGGTCCGGCTCAGTGATAAGGAAGTTTCCCTGACTCCGAAACAGCTGGAGGCGTATCTGTATGTCCGAGACCATCAGCCGCTGACCTACCGTGAACTGCGCAAGGCTTATGTCAATCAGGCCCGCAGTCTGGTGGAAAAGGAAGCCGTCATTCTCTATGAAAAAGAAAGAGAAGGGAAAGTCGTTGAGCCTCTGGCGAATGAAGCGGCTTTGCCGCTGCTGGAAGAACAGAAGCAGGTCATGGACGAGATCCTCAGCAGTGACGACGCCGTCTTTCTGCTGCAGGGCGTGACTGGCTCCGGCAAGACGGAGATCTATCTGCAGCTGGCCTCAAAAGCGCTTGCCGAAGGCCGGCAGGTGCTGATCCTGGTGCCCGAGATCGCCCTGACGCCGCAGATGATCCGGCGGGTCAGACAGCGCTTCAAAGACGGGCTTGCCATTTATCACAGCGGTCTCAGCGACCAGGAGAAATATGAACAGTACCGGCTCGTGAAGACACGCCAGGCGTCGATCGTCGTCGGCACCCGCAGCGCGGTTTTTCTGCCGTTTGCCGACCTTGGCCTGATCGTCATGGACGAAGAGCACGACGCTTCCTATAAACAGGACTCCCAGCCCTGTTATCACTGCCGGGACGTCGCCATCTACCGCGGCAGATATCATCACTGCAAAGTCATACTCGGCTCCGCCACGCCGTCGCTGGATTCGTACGCGCGGGCTCTGCGCCACGTATACCATCTCGTTGTTCTGAAGGAGCGTATCAACCGGACCCTGCCGACGGTGACCGTCGTGCCGGTGCGGGAGGCGATCCGCAAAGGCGACTCCTATATCCTGACGGACGTTCTGAGAGAAAAAATGGCGGAACGGCTGGCCAGAGGCGAGCAGGTGATCCTGCTGCTGAACCGGCGCGGCTACAGCAGTCTGCTCAGATGCCGCAGCTGCCAGGAAGTGCTGAAGTGTCCGCACTGCGATCTGGCGATGAGCTGGCACCATGACATCCGCCGTCTGAAATGCCACACCTGCGGCACGGAAATGCGGACGCCGTATGTCTGTCCGGTCTGCGGGTCGCGTGAGGGCTTCATGAGTTACGGCTTCGGCACCCAGCGTCTGCAGGAGGAAGTGCAAAACGCTTTCCCGGACGCCCGCATCCTGCGCATGGACGCCGACACGACCGGCCGCAAGAATGCCCATCAGAAGATCCTGGAGGCTTTCGCGAACCGGGAAGCTGATATCCTGCTCGGCACCCAGATGATCGCCAAAGGTCTTGACTATCCCAATGTCACGCTGGTCGGCGTCGTCAACGGCGACGAGGGACTCAGCCGCACCGATTTCCGCAGCTGTGAAGTGACATTCGATCTGCTGATGCAGGCTTCCGGCCGCAGCGGCAGAGGTGATAAAAACGGCGAAGTCGTTCTGCAGGTTTACGATCCCACGCATTACGCGGTCGTATGCGCCGCCCGCCAGGATTATGAGGCTTTCTTCTATCAGGAAATGAAATTCCGCCACGCCGGCCAGTATCCGCCGTATACTTATCTGGCGTCACTGACCGTCGCCAGCAAAGACCAGCGGCAGACCGACCGTCTGTCCCTGGCTCTGAAAGCCGGGCTGAGCGGTGACTTCCAGGTCATCGGTGTCGTTTCGCTGCTGAAGATCCAGGATAAATGCCGCAGCCGCATTCTTCTCAAAGGCAAGAACGAAGAAGAGATCCGCCGCGGGATCCGGCAGTTTCTCGACACGAGCGATCTTGATCTGAAAGGACTGAAAATCGATATCAATCCGTTATATCTTGACTGAATATGGAAAACACCAGAAAACAGATACTCGATCTGCTGGTCAGAGTCTTCCGCGACGACGGCTACGCTTCGCTGCTTCTGCGCGGCGCGGACATTTGCGAAAAGGACATGCCTTTCGCCTCGGAAGTTCTCTACGGCACGATCCGCAACTATTCGCTGCTGGAAGCACAGTGGCGCCCGCTGGCCAAAAAGACGGCCCTGCGGACGGCGCTGCTTTTGGACATGAGCGTGTACCAGCTGCTGCTGATGGACAGCATTCCCGCTTACGCCGTTGTGAACGAAGCGGTGGAAATCGCCGGCAAGGGGCAGGGGAAATTCGTCAATGCCATCCTGCGCAGAGTCAGTGAGCAGGGACTGAAGAAGCAGAACGGAGACAGTCTGGAAGCGGTCGCTTTCAACACGTCCCATCCGCTGTGGATCCTGCAGATGTGGAAAGCGCATTACGGTGAGGAAACCGCCGTCCGCATCGCGTATGCCGATCAGGAAAGAGCCCGTGTCTACGGCCGCCTGAATACCCTCAAAGCGAAAAAGGAAGACCTCGGGGAAGACTGGTATGAATGGCTCGGCGATACGTCGTTTGTCTATCATGGCCGGGCCGGTATCGATCCGCATCTGAAAAACGGCGAGACCCTGCTGCAGGATCTGCACAGCCAGCAGGTCGTTTCCTTTCTGCAGGCGAAGAAGGGCATGCGGGTGCTGGATGCCTGCGCGGCGCCCGGCACCAAGAGCCAGCAGATCGCCTGCGCGATGGAAAACGAAGGAGAGATCGTCGCCTGTGAACTGCATGAGCACCGCACCGGACTGATCAATCGGCTGATGGAGCGCTGCGGCGTGCGTATCTGCCGTGCCGTATGCACCGACAGTTCGAAACCGGATCAGTTTGAGGGAGAGAGTTTTGACCGTATCCTGATCGACGCGCCGTGTTCCGGTCTTGGCGATCTGTCCCATAAGCCGGAGATCCGCTGGCATCTGCAGCCGCAGGATATCGATGACATCGTCGCCCTGCAGGAAGCCATCCTGGAAGCCAACGCTCCGTATCTGAAAAAGGGCGGTCTGCTTGTCTATTCCACCTGCACCCTGAACCGCAAGGAAAACAGCGGCCGGATCCAGGCCTTCCTGAAGAAACATCCGGAATTTGAACTGCGGCAGGAGAAAACGATGTTTCCCTTCGAAGACAGAGCCGACGGCTTCTATGCGGCCGCCTTGCTAAAAAGAAACTGAAAACCGGCACAAGTATGGTAGAATGAACTATATGCAAACGATTTTAGACCTGAATCTGAAACAGATGGAAGAGATGCTGAAGGAAGTGGGGCAGAAACCCTACCGTGCCAAACAGCTCTATTCCTGGCTATACCGCAAACGGGTTTCGTCCTTTGATGAAATGAGTGATCTGCCGGCCTCGCTGATCAGCTGGCTGAAAGAACACTACACGATCGCCGCCCTACAGGAAATTGAACGGCAGGTCGCCCGCGATCAGACAACAAAATTTTTATTCGAACTGCAGGACGGCGCTTCCGTTGAAGCGGTCCTGATGCATTTTCATTTTGGCAAGAGCCTCTGCATTACCTCGCAGGTCGGCTGCAACATGGGCTGTACGTTCTGCGCCTCCGGGCTGCTGAAAAAACAGCGCAATCTGACCGCCGGCGAAATGGTGGACGAGGTTCTCTACGTTCAGAAAGAACTGGACAGCCGCGGCGAGAGAGTCGACAACATCGTCATTATGGGAACCGGCGAACCGTTTGACAATTATGACAATGTCATCAATTTCTGCGCGATCGTCAACAGTGATCACGGCCTGGCCATCGGCGCCCGCCACATCACCATTTCGACGTGCGGCATCGTTCCCCGCATCGACGATTTCGCGGCCGGTCATTATCAGTACAATCTTGCCATTTCCCTGCACGCACCGAACGATGAACTGCGTTCCCGCCTGATGCCGGTCAACCGCGCCTATCCGCTGGCCGAACTGATGGCGGCCCTGAAGCGCTACAGCGTGGACAACCACCGCCGTCTGACTTTTGAATACATTCTTCTCGACGGCGTCAACGACAGTGACGAAACGGCGATCGAGCTGGCGGACCTGGTCCGCGGCATGAATGCCTATGTCAACCTGATTCCCTACAATCAGGTCGATGAAAACGGATATCTCTCCGTCAATGAGAAAAAAGCTCTGCACTTTTATGATGTTTTGATGAAACATGGTGTCAAGGCGACGCTGCGTTCGCGGCACGGTGACGACATCGATGCCGCCTGCGGTCAGCTGAGAGCGAAACATGAGAGGACAAAACATTCATCATGAAATACTACGGAATCACGGACCGGGGATTGATCCGCAAGAATAATCAGGACAGTTACGTCATAGCCAGCAACGAGGCACGTGACGTTTTTGCGATTGTCGCCGACGGCATCGGCGGCAACCTCGGCGGCGATATCGCCAGCCGCATGGCTGTTTCCCATTTCTCCAAGGCATTCTCCGAAACCGGCTCCTTCCGCAGTGAATCCCAGGTCAAGGCATGGGTTGAAAAGCAGGTGGAAAAAGCCAACACGGAAATCTACCAGTACGGCCAGAAGCGGCCGGCCCTGAAGGGCATGGGCACGACACTGTGCGGCGCGCTGATCACCCGGCACGCGGTCTATATCGTCAACATCGGCGACAGCCGCGCCTACGCGTGGTGGAACGACGGCCGCATGAGCCAGCTGACCATGGATCACACGCTGCTCAACGACATGCTGATGCACGGCGAACTGACGCGTGAGGAAGCGGAAAACTTCCCGCGCAAGAACGTTCTGACCAACGCTCTGGGCGTATGGGAATCCGTCAAGTGCGACATCAGCGTTCATCAGGAACAGATCGACGGTCTGCTGCTGTGTTCCGACGGTCTGCACGGATATGTCAGTGAAGAACATATCATGAGCATCGTCATGAATCATGACATGGATCCGACCCTGCGCGGCCGCAAGCTTCTGAAGGCGGCTCTCGACACCGGCGGATTTGACAATATCACGATCGTTCTGATCGACCTCGAAGGCGAGGGCTGTCTATGAGCGGCAGGAATGTGATCGCAAACCGTTATGAAGTCGTCCAGCATATCGGCAAAGGCGGTATGGCGGATGTTTTCAAAGCGGTCGATACGATCCTCAACCGGGAAGTCGCCATCAAGATCCTGCGGGCCGATCTGAGCACCGACGCGGTTTCGATCCTGCGTTTTGAAAGGGAAGCCCAGGCGGCCACGGCGCTGGCCCATCCCAATATCGTCGAGATCTATGACGTCGGTGATTACAAAGGCCATCATTTCATCGTGATGGAATATGTGCCCGGCCGCACTCTGAAGCAGGTCATCCGCAGCCGCGGTCCGCTTCTGAACGAAGAAGCCGTGGACATCATGAAGCAGCTGACTTCGGCGGTCGCCGAGGCGCACAGCCGCAATATCATTCACCGTGACATCAAGCCGCAGAACGTCATCGTCAAAGCCGACGGAAGCGTCAAGATCCTCGACTTCGGCATTGCCATGGCCAAGGGCAGCATGCAGTTGACACAGGCTAACAATGTTATGGGATCGGTGCATTATCTGGCGCCGGAACTGGCGAAAGGCGATTCCGCCTCGCCGCAATCCGATATTTACGCGCTGGGCATCGTCTTATATGAAATGCTGGCCGGTGACGTGCCGTTCAAGGCTGATCAGGCCGTGCAGGTCGCGCTCAAGCATATGCGTGAGCCGTTCCCGCGGGTCCGTGACATCAATCCGACCGTGCCGCAACCGATTGAAAACATCATCATGCGGGCCACCGCCAAGGATCCCCGCCAGCGTTATGAAAACTGCGTGGAGATGTACCGTGACCTGCAGACATGCCTGAATCCGGAACGGGCCAACGAAGCGCCGCTCGTGCTGGAAGATCCTTCTTCCCGGAACAATGAAAGAAAACAGACATCTCATCAGTCGGCCCGTCCGAAACCGCAGACTCAGCCGGCGGAAGAAGAGAAGCAGAATAACAATGACAGCCATGAAAGAGGCCATCTCGGCGCCATTATCGCCGCGGTGGCAGGCGTTGTCCTGATCGGCATCGCCGCGACTCTGTATATGATGGGCATTATCAGTTTCGGCCCGAAAACGGTCCTTGTGCCGGATATCGAAGGGCTGACCAAGGAAGAGGCCAGAGAGATCTGCGAGGAAAGAGGTCTGTCGCTTGACGAAGTGAACATCACCTATGAACTGACGGACAATCTGGAAAACGGCCGCATCATTTCCGTCACGCCGGAATTCAATACCGAAGTGGAAAAGGGAACGATCCTGACGATCACCGTTTCCAGCGGCATCGGCGAACGGATGGAGAACTTCGGAAACATGCAGATGACGGTCGGCCGGGTTCAGGAATACATCGCTGAGAAGTATCCGCTGATGCGGGTCACCGTCAAGGAAGAGGAAACCGGTATCTCGCCGGGCATGGTCATCCGCCAGGAAGGTATCGAACCGGGAACCCTGTACAATCCTGCCGCCACCGGCGAACTGACGCTGTATTATGAGCCGTATCTGAGCGTGACGATTCCCGATGACATTATTGACAAACCGTTGAACGAAGCCAAGCAGCAGCTGGAAAGCATGGGCCTGCGGGTCGACGTGCGCAACCGCGACACCAGCGGCATGAGCCAGTCCGAGCTGGACGGTCTCAAATGGGGCGTCGTCATCAGTTCCGATCCGTCACCCGGCTCCACCTATGTGCAGAGAGAAAACAACTATATCGTGCTTTACTATTATTAATGAGGAAGAATGAAAGCGAGAATAATCAAAATCGTTTCAAAGGAATATACGCTGCTTACCGACCAGGGCGAACGTCTGGATGCCATCGTCATGGGCAAGGTCAGAAAGCAGGACGCTCCGGTGGCCGGCGATCTTGTCGAAACCGAGTTCGTCAACGGCCGCTGGGTGATCCAGAAGATCCTGCCGCGGCACAACCGGCTGATCCGGCCGGCCGTCGCCAACGTGGATCAGGCGCTGATCATCATGAGCGTGAAAGACCCCGATTTCTCACCGGCACTGATCGACCGGCTCAGCATCCTGATCATGCATGCCGGTATCCGGCCGATCCTCTGCGTGACGAAATGCGACCTCGGCATCAGTCCCGATTTTGAAGAGCGGATCCGTGAATACGAAGCAGGCGAGATGCAGGTGATCCGGACCGCCAAAGGTTCGCTGGATCCTTCGCTGGCTTCTCTGTTCAGCGGCCGCATCACGGTTCTGACCGGCCAGAGCGGCGCCGGCAAAAGCACGCTGCTTAACGAACTGGAGCCGTCCTTCCATCTGGCGACCCAGGAAATATCCAAAGCGCTCGGCCGCGGCCGTCACACGACACGCCACAACGAGCTGCATGAAGTCTGCGGCGGTCTCGTCGCTGACACTCCGGGATTTTCATCCATTGATTTCAGTCATATCGAAGCAAGGGATCTGGCCGGCTGTATTCCCGACTTCATCCCGTATCTTGGCGGCTGCCGCTTCAATGACTGCATCCATGAAAACGAACCCGGCTGTTCGATCAAGGAAGCAGTGGCAGAAGGAAAGATCTGCCGTGTACGCTATGAGAATTAT
Source organism: Solobacterium sp. (assembly GCA_017404505.1). Taxonomy (GTDB): domain Bacteria; phylum Bacillota_I; class Bacilli_A; order Erysipelotrichales; family Erysipelotrichaceae; genus Bulleidia. Next base: position 9,892 of record JAFRCE010000020.1, read on the forward strand.
CTTCAGGTGCTGGAACTGATCCGGCAGAGAAAGGAAAAATACTTATGATCATCGCTCCCTCAGTATTGTCTCTGGATTACAGCCGCATGAAGGAACAGGTTGACGAACTGAATGCCTCCGGTGCGGAATGGATGCATTTCGATGTCATGGACGGTCATTTCGTTCCGAATCTGACATTCGGTCCGGATATTCTCAAGGGCTTCTGCAAAATGTCGCCGCTTGTCAAGGACGTTCATCTGATGGTCACCGATCCGTATTTCTTCGCGGACGTTTTCGCCCGGGCCGGCGCGGATTACATTACCTTCCACGCGGAAGCGCTCGACAACGACGACCGCGCGATCCGCGACCTGTGCGACCATATTCATAAGCTTGGCTGCAAAGCCGGCATTTCTATCAAGCCGTTCACGCCGGTCGACGCGGTGCGGCCGTTCCTGAAGCAGTTTGATCTGTTTCTGATCATGTCGGTGGAACCGGGCTTCGGCGGCCAGGCCTTCCTGCCGGCCAGCGTCGCCAAGATCCAGACGCTGCGCAGATGGCTTGACAACACGCAACCGGAAGCGCTGATCGAAGTCGACGGCGGCATCAACGATCACACGGCCCAGTTATGCCGTGAGGCGGGAGCTGACGTGCTGGTTGCCGGCAGTTATGTTTTCAAAAATGATATTAAGAAAGCGGTGGAGTCACTTTGCCAGGAAACTGTGTAATCGCCCTGAAGCTCTGTGACGGTCTGCCGGATATCGAAGCGGAATATATCGGCGCCGACGCCGGTGCTTTGTGGCTGGCGAAAAAGGGCATCGGTATGAAGCTGGCGGTCGGTGACTTTGACTCGGTCGCGGAGGAAGACATGGCGCTGATCCGGCAGTACGCCGAAGAAGTGATCCGGCTGAATCCGATCAAGGACGACTCTGACAGTGAATCAGCACTGCGCCATGCCATCCGCATGGGATATGACAGAGTCTGGCTGGCCTGCCGGATGGGCGGCCGCATGGATCATACCTGGGTCAATTTCCGGCTCGCCCTGATGTTTCCTGAGCAGGCAGTGCTCTATGACCGCCAGAACAGGATCATGGCTTACGGAACAGGCCGGCATGTCATTCATAAGGACGGCTATGCCTATTTCTCCGTATTTACCGATCAGGAAGCTGTGATCTCACTGGCCGGCATGAAGTATCCGCTGCAGGAAACGCGGATCAGCCACCGTGACGTCTTCACCGTATCCAACGAGATCGAAGGCGAAGAGGGGATCCTGGAAGTTCATGAAGGTCTGGTGCTGGTCATGCAGTGCCGGGACGCGTAAAACTTCCGGTGTCTGTCTTACAGCAATAAAAAAAGATTCCGTCAGCGGAATCCTTTTTTATCTCTTGTTATTCGGTTACTCAGCAGAAGCTGCTTTAACGGCTTTTTTTGCCTGACCCTTCAATGTCTTTAATGCACGGGCAGAGACCTTGACTGTCTGGGGCTTGCCATCAACGATCATATGAACCTTCTGCAGATTGACATTCCACTTACGGCGGGTAGCACGCAGGGAATGTGAACGTCTGTTACCAGACATTGCTTTCTTACCGGATACGGCACAGACTCTGGACATACCATAACCTCCTTCACTACAATTGCTTAAAAAAGATAACACACATTAGTTTCAAATGCAATAAAAACCTGCACAAAAACATTGCTTTTTAAAACTGGTAATGTATATTTAACTGCGTTATTATGTTAGAATATCAAAGGTGTTGAGAGGAGAGGTCGAAATGAGTGATAAACAGATTTTTGCGGCTCTCGAAGCTGCCGATCACGAAATAAGACTGGTAGTTGGAGAGTTTTTCAATACCAGATTCAATATTATCAAAGTTGAACGAATCGCCTCAAACGGTGTTACCTATGATCAGGTTACCGATCCGGAAGAAGTGACAAGAGCCATCAAAACCGCTGTCGCCAATACAAAGAAGATGCTTGGCGCCGATGTCAAGCGGGTTATTATGGCCATGCCTTCTTATCATATGAGAAAGTATTCCTTCAAATCGACAGTCGATGTCGAAGGCATTGACAGCACGGTCACGGTGCAGGATGTGAGAAACGCCATCCGCAAAGCCCAGCAGATGGAAATCGCTAAGGGCTATGCGCTGATCCAGACGGTCTGCGTGCGCTATACCGTCAACGGTATTTCCACCCGGCGCGTGCCGCTGGGCGAAAGGTGCTCACAGCTGACCGTTGATATCGATCTGCTGTGTGCGGACCGCCAGTTCGCGTTCGATCTGGTTACCTGTGTCGAAAACGCCGGACTTTCCGTAATGGATCTTTTCCTGGATGTCTACGCGGTAGGCAAGGAAGCGGCTCTGTTCGAACAGGCGGTTGACCGTCAGGTCGTGATTCTGAAAGTGGAAAGAGAAGGAACGACGCTCGGTCTGCTCAAGCGCGGACGTCTGACGACAGCCGCGGTGCTGCCGGCCGGACTCGGTACGATCGCCGGAACACTGAGCGATCAGTACGGCATCCGCACCGATGTCGCAGTGGAACTTCTGAAATACAGCGCCCGTCTCGATCAGGAAAAGTGTTCCGATAATCCGGTTCATATCTGGTCGCTGAACGGTGAGACAAGGACCATCAGCGAGCAGGAACTGGTCGACTGTGTGCGTCCGAATATAGATGCATGGGCAGCTGCTGTGCAGAAAACATGCGGTCCAATCTTGCAAGCTGACGAAACAACTGTTATTATTACGGGTGAAGGTGGCGAGACAGAGGGTTTAGACCGTCTTCTGCAGAAAAAGCTCGGGGTGGAAACCAGATACTATATCCCGGAAACACTCGGCGGAAGAAACGGCGGCCTGACCGCTTGCCTCGGTTTATTTTATGCTTATCAGGACAAACTGCCGATTACCGGTAACATGGACGACAGTCTGGACATGGATGCATTCATTAAAGCCGTATCCTACCGCGAGAAGAAAAACGATACTTATCGCGAGGATACCTTAACGAACAAACTTAAAGGGCTGTTTCTCGAAGGAAAAAAGAACTAAGTGGGGAGAGGTAAAGACATGGCAGATTTAACATACAATCAGATTGCCAAGATTAAGGTTTTCGGTGTTGGCGGTGCTGGCAGCAATGCAGTCAATCGAATGGTTCAGGAAGGTGTGCAGGGTGTTGAGTTCTATGTAGCGAACACAGATCTTCAGGCTCTGGACGTTTCACCTGTAGCCAACAAGATTCAACTCGGCAGAGAAGGTCTGGGAGCCGGTGGCAATCCGGACAACGGCCGTAAGGCAGCAGTTGAAAGTGAAGACGCGATCCGTCAGGCAATGGAAGGCGCCGACATGGTATTCCTGACAGCAGGTCTTGGCGGCGGCACAGGTACAGGTGCTTCTCCGTTATTCGCTAAAATCGCAAAAGAACTCGGATGCCTGACAGTAGGTATCGTTACAAAACCGTTCTCTTTCGAAGGAAAGAAGAGAATGATCCATGCCGAGCAGGGTCTGGAACAGTTAAAGGAATATGTTGACTCACTGATCATCATTTCCAACAACAAGGTTCTGGATGTCATCGGTCATATTCCGTTTGAAGACGCATTCAAGGAAGCAGACAACATTCTGCGTCAGGGCGTACAGACGATCACTGACCTGATCGCCGTACCGGCCATGATCAACCTTGACTTCGCTGATATCAAGAGCGTTATGGAAGGCCAGGGTTCCGCACTGTTCGGAATCGGCATGGCTGATGGTGAGGACAAAGCAAGAGAAGCTGCTGAAAGAGCAATTCAGTCTCCGCTTCTGGAAGCTCAGATCCAGGGTGCCAAGAGCGCGATCATCAACGTCACCGGCGGCACAAGCATGTCTGCTTACGATGCCAGTGAAGCAGTTGACTACATCCGCGAAGCAGCCGGCAACGATATCGACATCATCTTCGGTGTTGCGATCAACGACAAGATCGGCGATGCGATCATCGTCTCCGTCATCGCGACAGGTTTTGATCTGCCGGAACCGACACTGATCGAAACAAGCGCTCCGGCAGCTACAAAGAGCCCGGTCGCTCAGCCGAAACCGCAGACAGCTGTTTATGAAGACGTCGAAGACGATCTGTCTTTCGGTGTCGATGACAGCGACAGCATTATCCCGGGTTTCTTCAAGAGAAAGTAATCCAGTAAAGCCATCTCCGGATGGCTTTTTTTGTTTTCCGGTGTATGGTTCCTGTGTCAGACGCATGCAAAAATGCTAAAATATGTTACGGAGTTTTTTGTTTATGGTCGATCTGAAACAATATCCGCGTTTATCCGCGGAACTGCAGGCCGGTAAAAAAAGCGGCAGCAAAATCGTTTCGTACATCCTGGCCGGCGTACTGATCCTGCTGGGTCTGTTCTTCCTGTTCATCGTGGCAAAGATCCTGCCGGAGGGAAACAAAGACGACATTGCGGTCATGATCTTTCTCGGCATCCTGGCGCTGATCATGATCGGTTCTGCCGTTTACCTTATCACAGAGCAGCGGAACAAGGACATGGCTGTGAAGGACAGCTGGCGGAAAGCCGATGCGGTGCGGATGAACGAGCTGGACGAAAAGGCAGCGAAAGCCATTCACTTGTGCGGCTGTCTGCTGTATGACGACTGTCTGGTTTCCCGGACGGATGCAGGTGACGTCTATCTGCCGTTTGAGGATATTCTGTGGGTATACGGCATACAGCGAAGACGCAGTCTCAACGGTGTTCCCATCCTGACGAATCACGCGGTCAACGCCGTCGATATTGACGGCAACGATATCGAAGTCATGCATTCGGCCGACGGCAAGGAAGCGGATTCCCGGACGATGACCGAGGTGCTTGTCCATCAGATGCATGAAGCAGGCTATTATCCGGTTATCGGCTATGACGGCCAGCTGCAGAAAGACACAAAGAAAGATCTGAATATACTGAAGAGGAGGTATGAACAGTCTATGAACGAACAGTTTGAAAGAGAAGCGCGGACAGCGAAGTGGATCTGCCCGCACTGCACGGCGGAAAATGACGGCGGCACGCGATGCGTTTACTGCGGATGCCTGAAGGAAATCAAGATTCCCGGCGAACCGGTCGCGGAAACACCGGTCCGTACGGAAGCGCCGCAGGAACCGGTCAGAGACTATTCAAACCTGGCTCCCAACACACCGGCCAAACGTTCCAATCCGATGCTGGCCGTACTTCTCGGTCTTGCCTGTGTGACGGTCATGGGTATTTCTCTGCTGATTGCCAATCGTATGGGCGACCCGCAGCCGGCGGAACCGGACACACCGCCGGTTACTGTCACGGATCCGGAACCGGGCACCGATCCCGGCAAACTGCTGGACGGTGAAGTCGGCGACACGCTTGAGACAGCCTTCTTTGAGTTTAAATTCAACAGCGTGAGGAAAGTCAGTTCTTATGAGGGAATCACGCCGGCGGACGGCAATCAGCTCATCGTGGCCAATGTCACGATCCATAACACGATGCGTTCCTCGCTGCCGATGTTCGATTCTGATTTCTTAATGGTTTACGGCGACGGTGACAATGACTACGCTTACCCGGTTACCTATGACGATCCGTCAAAAACGGGCGGTGAAATGCTGGAAAGCGAGTATTCGATCGGCATCAACAAGACCGTGACCGGCGATCTGGTCTATGAGATCCCGGCAGATATCACCAGCGGTTATTTCTATTTCGAGGAGTATTTCGACAACGGTGAATACGGCGAATACTACACGGTAAGCTTCAACCTGTAATACACGCAGGACTTCCGGACAGCCCGGAAGTCTATTTTCTGCATAAAAAAACATCTGCATGAATGTATGCAGATGTTTTCATGTTCAGCAGTCGCCGGAAACGTGCGGCTTGACGTTCTTCGGAATCAGGCACTTGTACGGTTCGTCAGCTGTCCGCTTTTCAAACTCGTCTTTTGCCCGCTCGATCCACGTCTGATCTTCGAAGATCTTTTCGGAAGCCAGCGCGAGAACTTCGGCCGCTTTGTATACCGACTTCATGGCAACGTCGGATTTGCCCTGGGCAACCAGCTGCCAGGAATGGCCCGGTGTGCCGTAGGAGTAGGAAGCGACATTGAAGGTGGCGGTCGGAACGACCCAGGAGACATCACCGACGTCGGTCGATCCCATACTGCAGTCCTCACTGTGCTTATTGCGGACAAAGACAGTGTTGAGCGGGCTGTTCTTCATGTTTTCGAACAGTTCGTCCTTGTTGGTGACCGATGCGGCGATCATGTCTTTGGTTACCGGTTCGCCGACTTCCTTGAACTGCTGGGCGTAGGCGAAATCTTCCGGAGTGTATTCAACCATGCCGGCTTCATCGAAACACTGTTCGACAAGATCTTCCAGCACGTAGTTCGGCAGTGTGTTGCTTAACGCTTCGTCAAAATGGATCTCCATTCTGGTTTCCGTCATCAGGGCAGCGCCTTTGGCGATGTTGATGACCCGGTCATAGAGTGCCTGGCAGCGGGAATTGGTGATCGAACGGATGAAGTAGTAGACTTCCGCTTCCGCCTGGACGACGTTCGGGGATTTACCGCCGGCATTGGTGATCGCGTAATGCACACGGTCGGTGCTCGGCATATGTTCACGCATGTAGTTGACGCCGATATCCATCAGTTCGACGGCATCCAGCGCGCTTCGGCCCAGTTCCGGATCGCCCGCCGCATGGCTTGCCTTGCCGAAGAAACGGAAATAAGCGGCGATGCAGCTCTGTGAGGAGCCGGTGCCGACCTGGGTAATATCAGACGGGTGCCAGGCCAGAGCGATATCGACATTATCGAAGACACCGTCTCTTGCCATGTAGGCTTTGCCGGATCCGGCTTCTTCAGCCGGGCAGCCCATAACCAGGATCGTGCCGGAACATTTCTTTTTATCCAGCCAGTCCTTGATCAGAAGACCGGCGCCGATACAGCCGGTGCCGAGCAGATGATGGCCGCAGCCATGTCCCATTTCCTGACCGTTCGGTCTTTTCTTCGGAACGTTCGCCTCCTGACCGAGACCGTAAAGAGCGTCATACTCGCCAAGCAGGGCAATGACCGGCTTGCCGCTGCCGTATTTGGCAATATATGCGGTTTCGATGCCGACGATGTTCTCCGTCACTTCAAAGCCTTTGTCCCGCAGGTAGTCCGCCTGTCTTTTACAGCTGTAGAATTCCTGGAAAGCAGGTTCCGGATGATCCCAGATGTCGCAGGCAATTGCCTTCAATTCTTCTTCATAAGTTTTTTTCATGGCTATTTTCCTCTTTGCTAAAGAGTATAGCATTTTCCGGCTGTGAATGTGTTTTCCTGCATCTCAAAAAGGCATATAATGATAACCGTTACCAGGAAAGCGAGAATCTTATTATGACAGAAATCATGGCGATGGAATTTATCCGCAAACTCCCGACACCGGAGGAAATCAAAGCGGAGTTTCCCATCGATGACAATATCAGAGCGATAAAAGCGGAACGCGATCAGACGATCCGCGACATCTTCACCGGCCGTGACAGAAGACTGCTTCTGATCATCGGACCATGTTCAGCCGACCGTGAAGACGCTGTTCTGGAATACATGCACAGACTGCGCAAGGTACAGGACGAGGTCAGCGACAGGATCTTTATGGTTCCGCGTGTTTACACCAACAAGCCGCGGACGACCGGCATCGGCTACAAAGGCATGCTGCACCAGCCGGATCCGCATAAGAGCGAGGACATGCTGGCAGGCCTGATCGCCATCCGTGACATGCATACAAGAGTCGTCCGGGAAACAGGTTTTACATGCGCCGAGGAAATGCTGTATCCGGAAAACCATTACTATCTTTCCGATCTGTTAAGTTATGTTGCTGTAGGGGCAAGATCCGTTGAAGACCAGCTGCACCGTATCGTTGCCAGCGGCATCGGTATTCCGGCCGGCATGAAGAATCCGACCGGCGGTGATATTTCGGTCATGATGAATTCCATAACCGCCGCTCAGAGTCCTCAGAAATTTGTTTACCGCGGCTGGGAAGTGCGCACGGAAGGAAATCCCTTTGCCCATGCCATTCTCAGAGGCTATGTGGACAAGCATGGCAACAGTTATCCCAATTACCATTATGAGGACCTGATGCATCTTCTGCAGGAATATCATGACAGAGAACTGGAAAACCCCGCTGTTATCGTTGACTGCAATCACGCCAATTCCGGCAAACGTTATCTGGAACAGATCCGTATCGCCAAAGATATCATGCACAGCTGCCATGTCTCGAAAGACATTCATCGCATTGTCAAAGGACTGATGATCGAAAGTTATCTGCTCGACGGCAATCAGAAGACCGATGGAACGGAATATGGAAAGTCTATTACCGATCCGTGTCTTGGCTGGGAGAAAACGGAAGTGCTGATCAAAGAATTGGCAGAACTTGTAGAATAATAAAATATTTGATCCGGTGAAAACCGGATTTTTTCTACTGCTTGTCAGGGCGATAGTTGAAAGAAAAAACGAATAAAAAATTTGTAAAAAAATTTATGAAAAAGTGATTGACACTCAAATTTACCTGAGGTATAAATTTGGTACTGGAAAACAGAGCGAGCCGAAACAGGGCAGAGTGAACTGGTGAAGCGAGCATGAGTTCCGGTAAGCGCCAGGCAATGGATCCAGTTGTACAGCTGGATAAAGCGCCAGGCAAGAGGAGCTGGTGAGAGCCCAGCGAGTAGCCGCAGGGATAGCGGCCGCAACCAGCGCGAGAGCGCGGGTGAAGGCAGGGCGTGACGAGCGCCAGGCAAGAGAGCTGGGGAGAGCCCAGCGAGTAGCCGCAGAGATAGCGGTGGCAATCAGCGCGAGAGCGCGGATGAAGGCAGGGCGTGACGAGCGCCAGGCACGAGAGCTGGGGAGAGCCCGGCGAGTAGCCGCAGAGATAGCGGTGGCGC
>JAFRCE010000005.1 GCA_017404505.1 Solobacterium sp.
CAGAAGATCAGCAAGTCAATGACTGTTATTCAGTTTTCAGGGAATTCCCTGATAAATCGATCTGGTGACGATAGCGAAGTGGTCACACCTGTTCCCATCCCGAACACAGAAGTTAAGCACTTCAGCGGCCGACATAGCCCCCTGGGTGAAGTACGCTCGTTGCCAGGTCTTTTTTTATGTCTGATTCTATATTAAAATAGGTCTATGCAAACAGAAGCTGAGAGAATATTTTACCGACGTTTATATATCCTGATAGGCCTGACTGCAGCAATGGTATGCGGTCTTTTTTATCTGATGTATCTGACAGCGGTAAAAGGACGCGCGACAGTTTCTGCGGAAAACAGGATTAATAAAGTACAAAAAACTGTTGAAATAGTATATGATTCTGACAGGAAAATACTGTTGCCCGCGGATGATACCGCTTCTCATAACAACGACCAGACCCAGGATCAGACGGTGAAGCCGGAAAATGAAAAGAAACCTGAGCCGCAGACAGCGGATGTCAGAAGCAACAGTTCCTTACTCCGTATTGTCAGTCCCGCCGCAAAAATCGATCCGGATTATGTGCCCAGCCAGCTGGTTATACCTGATGTTCCGATGTATCAGACACAGGAACTCAGGCCGGAAGCTGCTTCGGCACTGGAAGATATGTTCGCGGCAGCTGCCCAGGATGGCTATGATCTATATCTGATCAGCGGTTTCCGGTCTTATGATTATCAGGTCGGTCTGTGGAATTATTATGTAGATTATTTCGGTTTAAGTTATACTGAACATATAGATGCTCATCCAGGCGGCAGTGAACACCAGCTCGGATTATCAGTTGATATAGGAACCACGGACGATGTGTGCCGTCTTGACACCTGTTTTGGTGAAACAGGAGCCTTTGCATGGCTGCAGGAAAACTCTTATAAATTCGGTTATATCGAACGATATCCCCTGAACAAAGAAGCAGTTACCGGCATCATGTATTCACCATGGAGTTTCCGTTATACCGGCAAGGAGGAAGCGGAAAAACTGCACCAATCCAGTCAGACCATGGAAGAGTACTACCACATGAATTAGAACACTACAGCGTATACTGAACTGTGTTATTCGTAAGACAGAAAAGTATATCATTACGAACACTTGTGGGAGAACTTATTTTATGATGACTGATCAAAAAGATGTGAAAATGACAATTTCACAAAAAATGCAGAAAATCGGCCGTCTGGGTATTGCCTACGCGAAAGAGCGCATCCAGAACCCGGAACTATCCACAGTTCAGTATAAAGTTTGTATCACGGTTTATAACAATCCGGGTCTGAGCCAGGATTCGGTTTCCCGTGATCTCGGCATGGATAAGAGTTCGATTGCCAAACTGATATCAAAACTGATGAGTATTGATGTAATTTACAGGAAAACAAATCCGAAAGACCGCCGCGAATACAAGCTTTTCCTGACAGAAAAAGGTCTGTCGCTGACAGAAGAATTTCTCCGCTTCCTGTTTGAATGGGAAGCCCGGATCTGTGAAAACGTTGGCGTGGACCATGCTTTGGTGCACGAACAGTTGACGGCCATTCAGAAAGAAGCAGAAAGGTTGATTGAGTAAGGCGCCTGTCATATAATTTTTTGCTGAAACCAATTGAAATGATAGCGCTTTCCGTATAAAATTTAATAGACAATAAGAAAGGTCGAAAGAAAGAAGGATTATAATTATGTCTAAAAAAATCACACTTTTCTGCTCTGCAGGTATGTCAACATCTCTGTTGGTAAACAAGATGAAGGAAGAAGCCCAGAAGAAGGGCGCCGATTATGAAATCGCTGCTTATTCTCTGAACGAAGTAGACCAGTATGGTCCGCTGGCTGATGTCATTCTTGTTGGCCCGCAGGTACGTTTCGCGCTGGCAAAGCTGAAGAAGCAGTTCCCGGATAAGCCGATCGATGCAATCGATATGCGTTCCTATGGCTTGATGGATGGCAAAGCCGCTATCGCTTTAGCTGAAAAATTAATGGGTTTATAATTACCCTGTAATTCATTAGATAAAAAGAAGGAGAGAACAAATGTCTAAGAAAATTACTTTATTCTGTGCAGCCGGTATGTCCACATCTCTGTTAGTTAACAAGATGAAGGAAGCTGCAGCAGCAGCGGGCAAAGACTATGAAATCGCTGCTTACTCCCTCGGCGAACTTGACCAGCACGGTCCGGTAGCAGATGTTATTCTGTTAGGCCCACAGGTTCGTTTCGCAAAGGCTAAGGTTGAAGCTGCATGCCCGGGCAAGCCGATTACAGACATCCCGATGCAGATGTATGGTCTGATGGACGGTAAGGGCACATTAGCTCTCGCCATGAAATTATTAGGAGACGAATAAGAATATGGAAGGAACAGAATTAGTTGCGTTCAATATCATCGCTTCAGTAGGAACTGCTCGTTCCAGCTATATCGCAGCAATCGATGAAGCAGCTGCTGGCAACTTTGCCGAAGCAGAAGCTCTGATCAAAGAAGGTCAGGAAGCATTCAACGGCGGTCACGCTGCTCACCAGGAACTGCTCGTTAAGATGGCTAATGGCGAAACAGTTACAATGACTCTGCTTCTCACTCATGCTGAAGACCAGCTGATGAGTGCTGAATCTTTCGGTATTTTAGCTGAAAAATTCTTAGCTCTGTACAAGAAGCTCGGTTAATCTGACTCACAAAAAAGGATGCGTTCAAACATTGGCGCATTCTTTTTTTGACCCGTTCAGGAGGCAGCAGGATGATAAAGGCAATCTTCTTTGATTTTGACGACACACTTGGTGACAGAGTCACGTATGCGACGGACTGTTACCGGAAAATACTGGAAGAATATGGCGGCACGGACGATCCGGTCCGGCTGGAGATGATGGTTCAGGACTGTGTTTTATGGGATGAGTTCGGCACCACCCCGAAAACATACGTACAGCAGATGCTTGCCAGGCAATATCAGGTCATTCTGCCTTTTGAAAACTTCACCGATTACTGGATCGATCATCAATGGAAGCATGTGGTTCCTTTTGAGGACAGTGAAGAAACTCTGAGGGTTCTTTCCACCCGTTATCAGCTGGGCATCATTTCCAACGGCCGGAGTGATGCGCAGCGGCTGAAACTGGAAACCTCAGGGCTTGCCGGTTTTTTTCCGGCGGAGCATATCATCGTCAGCGGCGACTATGATTTTGCCAAACCGGATCCGCGGATCTTCTGGGAAGCCTGTAAGCGTCTGAATGTCCGTCCGGAAGAGGCGGTCCATGTCGGGGATATCTACAGCAAGGACATTGCCGGGGCGTTAAACGCCGGTTTGAAGCCGGTCTGGATCACCCGGCAGAGCCGCAGAAGAGGCGGCGGAGATGTCCTGAAAATCGAAAATATAAGAGAGTTGCTGCTTTATTTCTAATGAAAGCGATTACCCTCTGTTTGCGAATTATTTAATAAGTGCAGCTCAGAAATAATATGTTATGATTGAACGGCACAAGGAAGGAGTGTATACGTCTTATGGATATTGAGGTAATGCGTCAGCATGCGAAAAACATAAGAATCAGTATTATCAAGGAAACCGCAGCAGCGAAGTCAGGTCATCCGGGAGGATCACTGAGTGCCGCTGATATTATGACCGTTCTGTACTTTGCTGTAATGGATTTTACAGCTGAAAATGCCGGTTCTCTGGACCGTGACAGATTTGTCCTCTCAAAGGGACATGCTTCACCTGCGTTATATGCTGTTCTGGCTGAAAAGGGAGTGATCTCCCATGATGAGCTGCTGACTTTCAGAGGTCTGCACTCCAGACTGCAGGGCCATCCGGATATGAATGCGCTGGATGGAATTGATATGACGACCGGTTCACTGGGTCAGGGACTCTCCGCCGCCATCGGTATGTGTCTGGCCAATAAGCTGGATGGAAATTCTCACCGTGTCTACTGTCTGATCGGCGACGGCGAAGCGGAAGAAGGCCAGATCTGGGAAGCAGCCATGGCAGCTGCCCACTATAACTGTGACAACCTGTGCGCCATTATCGATGAAAACGGCCTGCAGATCGACGGCCCGACAGCCGAGGTAATCGGCCCGGCTCCGTTCGAGGATAAATTCCGTGCGTTCGGATGGAATGTTCTCAGTATTGACGGACATGATTACGAAGCAATCTACAATGCCCTGATGGCAGCGAAGGAATGCAAGGGAAAACCGACCTGCATCGTTGCCAAGACGGTTAAGGGAAAAGGTGTCTCCTTTATGGAGAATCAGGTCAACTGGCATGGTGTTGCCCCGAACGCGGAACAGCGTGATGCCGCTCTGAAAGAACTGGAGGCAGCGTAAGATGGCTAAGGCGACGAGAGACGCTTACGGTGAGCAAATCAAAGAACTTGCCGCTCAGAATCCGAAGATCGTGGCGCTGGACGCTGACCTGGCCGGTTCCACAAAAGCGGCGGAAGTAAAAAAAGTCGCGCCGGAGCGGTTCTTTGACATGGGTATTGCCGAAGCTGACATGATCGGTGTTTCTGCGGGTCTGGCAGCAAGCGGGTATATTCCGTTCGCTTCATCTTTCGCGATGTTCTGCACCGGCAGAGTCTGGGAACAGATCCGCAACAGCGTTGCTTATCCGGGACTGAACGTCAAGATCGTCGGTTCGCACAGCGGTATTACCGTCGGTGAGGACGGAGTTACCCATCAGGCGATCGAAGATATGGCGATCATGCGTGATATCACCGGTCTCGCTGTATATGTTCCATGTGACCCGACGGAAACGAAAGCCGTGATCCGTCATGTCGCGGAAACAGATGGTCCGTGCTATGTACGCCTCGGCCGTTCGAAGGTGGAAGACGTCTATCCGGAAGGAACTGATCTCGATGTCACCAAGGTTCGTATTCTGAAAAGCGGCAGTAAGATCGCGGTGTTTGCCTGCGGACTGATGGTGCAGTCTTCGCTTGGCGCTGCCGAACTGCTGAAAAAAGAAGGCATTGATGTTACTGTCGTCGATGTCTGCGCGATCAAGCCGTGCGATGAAGAAGGAATTATCAATATCCTGAAAGATCATGAGACGATCTTTACGGTAGAGGAGCATTCCGTTACCGGCGGCCTCGGTTCCATGATCTGTGAAGTGGCGGCTGAATACTGCCCGCGCCGTATTTACCGTATCGGTATGTATGGTTTTGCCGGTTCCGGCAGCTGGGACGTTCTCCTGAAGGAGTACAAACTTGACAGTCAGGGTGTCTACGAACAGATCAAGGAAAGACTGAACGGCTGAGCCAAAAAAGTATTATGTCAACACAGAACCGGGAGTGAATCCCGGTTTTTTTCTGTCTTGATATATTCCTTTGCCGGCTGTCTTGTAATTTGTGAAAAAAATAATTATAATCAGTATATGATAACTGAACGCGTTCAGTTATATCTGCGAAAGACAATTGCGACAGGAATGATTCTGCTTATGAGAGGAGGCCTGGATGCCGCGTGCCGCGAAGGATACAAGAGAAAGGATACTGCAAGCTGCCCGTGAACAGCTGCTTGAGCATTCTGACGAAGCCTTTTCCATGCGCAGGATCGCTGGACTTTCCGGCGTTTCAGCCGGAACGATCTATAACCATTTTCCCGATAAGGACAGTCTGATCGCGGCCATCATGATCGAAGACTGGCACCGGGCACTGGCTCTGATGGACAGAAGATGTCAGCGGGCGAAGAGTTTTACGGCTGGCGTCGCCGGTATCTATAAATCATTGTCGGATTTTGTCGATGTGTACCGGAGCACCTGGATGGATTACCGTGTTTCCGGCAATTATGCCATTATGCAGAACCGCCGGCATAAGGAACTCGTCAGTGAAATCGCCGCGTATATCAGAAGTCTTCTGGAACGGTTTGCCCAGGAGAAGGATCTGAACATGGATATTATCCTGGCGGAAAACATTCTGACCGCGGCGGTCCGGAAGGATATTGATCTGGAGACTCTTCTGCAGCTGGCGGCATATATCGCAGATTAAAAAGAGGTGAAAAGAAATGAGCAGTTTTAAAGACCTGAGGATCGTCGATAACTTTTATCAGACATCACTGTTTTTCCCAATGCCGGTCGTGCTGATCAGCACATTGACCGATGACGGGAAAACGACATGCGGCCCGTATTCGCTGGTGCAGCCGTTCTATATTGCCGGCAAAGACTATTACGCGATGATGCTGTGCTGTCGCAATTCCAGCAATACCGCCCAGAATCTGATCAAACACAAGAAATGTGTTCTGAACTTCCTGCCTGATAAGAAAGCATATTTCAAGGAAACCGTCCGGCTGGGCTGGCCAGGGGATACACCGGAAGAAAAAATGAAGGATTTCCGCTTTACCCTTGAAGACGGTCTGATGAAACAGATTGATCCGCAGGGGACATATCCGCAGGTAATCGCGGAAGCGTTCCAGGCAATGGAATGTACATGGATGGACAATCTGGAACATTGCGAAGACACACCGACGCTGCCGGAAGGTGCCGATCATTATGAGCAGGCAAGCTACCATGATTTCAACGGCATCACGTCACCGTACGGCGCGCATTTTGTCCTCCGTGTGGATAAGATCCTGATGAAGGAAAAATACTACAACGCTATTGTCAATGGTGTGAAGCGCTTCGATTTCCCGCCCTGCCCGGTTGACTATGGTTACCGTGATTCCAAGAACTTCTGGTATCACAAGCACAATTTCATGATTCCGGAACTGCTGCCGATGCGCAAAACAACCGTGCAGTCAGTCCGCTACGCAGCCGACCGTATCGATCCGAGTATTCGTTTTACCGATGATGCTCTGGAAAAACTGGTCAATGTGCCGCGTGTCTTCCTGCCGACTGTCCTGAAAGGCTGCATTAAGTGGGCCAAAGAAAACGGGGTCAGTGAAATCACGGCCAGGGAAATGGAAATTATTAACGATAAGAGGAATAAGGAAAAGAAAAAATGATGGATCTTGGAGCATTGCGCAGCAGTATTGTGAATGTCTTTGCGTCGGACGGGCTCAGAGAACTGCCCAAAGATGAGTATTCTGCCGGTAAATATCCAAAACTTCTTCCGGTCATGCATTTTGTCATTGACCGGTACAGACTGGAAGGCTTCGGACATCTGATGACAATGCATACCACGTCCAAAGTCGGCATGGAACTGCTGACGGTGGCCCTGATGCCGTATGAGGGCAGTGACGTTCCGTTTATGCTGCTGGACATCATGCAGATGAACAAGCGGATCATTGTGTTCGTCGAGTATTATGACTGCACGGCAGATCATCCGGCGCAGCCGCTGCTGCAGGCAGTCGCGGACAAATATGCCGCACTGAACGCATATGATGAGAAACCGGCATGGTATGTGAAGGAAAGAGCGCCGTATTCACTGATCAAGGAAGGCACTCCGGATGACGCGAAACTCATGCAGGAATGCGTTCTCGTGTCGGTAACGAGCTATCGTGAAGTCATGCGGGAAGCAAAGAAGAATCCTGCCAACCTGGCGGGACTGGAAGTATTCCGCGAACGCATGATCAAGGAAGGAAATCCGTCTTCGGAGATCCTGAACAAAGTACTGGGAAAAGAAGGGGCAGCCACATTCTTCAGAAAATGCGTTATGCCGCTGAATGATAAAGGAGAATAACAAAAATGAAAGTATTACTTGCAGGAGCTTTTGGTAAGCTCGGAACAGACGTCCTGAAAACACTTGTCCGGGAAGGACATGATGTTCTTGCCATCGATATGGTAACAAGAGATGTAGATGGTATCGAAGGAAAGTATGAGAAGAAGGTTGTGGATGTCACGAAACCGGATCAGGTTGCCGGTATCTGTGCCGGCCGGGAAGTCGTTGTCACGACAGTCGGTCTGACCCGCGGTTTTGACAAAGTAACGAATTATGACATTGACTATCAGGGAAATCTGAATCTGCTCAACGACGCAGTAAAGGAAGGTGTCAAGAACTTCGCATATGTTTCCGTTCTGAAGGCGGATGATCCGCGGGCAGCCAACATTCCGATGCTGGATGCCAAAGCCAAACTGGAGAAGAAACTCAAGGCCAGCGGCCTGCAGTATACGATTTACCGTCCGACCGGTTATTTCTATGACATCGTCAAGGTGTTCAAGCCGATGATCGCCAAGGGAAAGGTTACTCTGCTTGGCAAGGACAATGTTTCCTGCAATGTCATCGACACAACGGATCTGGCAGATTTCATGGTTGAACATATGCTGGATGACAACAAGACATACAACATCGGCGGCACGGAAACATATACGTATGAAGAAATCGCCAACATGATGTTCGCCGTCAACAACAAAACACCGAATATCTCAAGAGCGCCGGAATGGCTGTTCGATGTGCTTGCCTGGATCCAGAAGATCAAAAAGACCGGTAAGGAAGGCCTGATCCGTTTCTCCAAGTGGACAATGACCGAATCCATGGTCGCTGATACACAGTACGGAAAGCTCTCTTTCAAAAAGTACATTGAAGAGAACGGAAAGGTCGACGCGTAATGGGCTGGAATCTCCTCTGGATCGTATTTGTTGTATGTCTTCAGGCATGCTCGATCGGCTTTAAGAAATTTGTCTGGTTCATGTCGATCGGCTATGGCCTCGGTATCGCGGCCGGCGGCGCAGCCATTCTCTGTGTCTTCTTTTCCAGGCTGAACTGGCTGTCTGTTTTCCAGTGCGCCGTTCTGCTGTTCTACGGAATCCGTCTGGCATACTTCCTGTGGTCCCGTGAGCGCAACAGCAAGGCCTACAATGAGGCAATGAAAGGTGTTTCCGACAGTACGGTTCCGATGCCTGTCATGGTTGCCATGTGGGTCTTCATGGGAGCTCTGTACACCATGCAGGTTTCGCCTGTTTTCTACCGCCTGTATAACGGCAGCACGGATGTCGCCGTGCCGCTGATCGGCGCGCTGATTTCGCTTGCCGGTGCCTGCATCGAAGCGATGGCTGACAAGCAGAAGAGCGAGCAGAAAAAGAAAAATCCGGGAAAGGTGGCTATGGAAGGTCTCTTCCGTCTCTGCCGCTGCCCGAACTATTTCGGCGAACTGCTGATGTGGCTGGGTGTTTTTATCGGCGGTCTGACAACGTATCACGGAATCGGCCAGTGGCTGATGGCAGTGATCTCCTTCGTCGCCATCTGCGGCATCATGTTCAACGGTGCCCAGCGTCTGGAAAAGAGACAGTCTGAACGATACGGCGATGATCCGGAATTCAATCACTATTGTGACACGACACCGATCATCATCCCGTTTGTGCCGCTCTATCATCTGAACAAAAAGGGAGACAGATAAACATGACTCTGCCTATGGCGATCGTGGATTTCATCCCGGTCATTCTGTTCCTGATGGCAGCCATGACACTTCTGCATGACCTCTATCATATGATGTCCAAAGGCGCCTTTGCCTTACTGGCCGCCGGACTGATCGTTATATCCGTTGCGGGGTTTTACAAAGCGACATGGAAGCTTCTGTATGCCCTGAATATCTGTGATTTCGCTGCACTGAACGCTTCCTTTTTCCCGATGCAGGCAACCGGCTTCATGCTCGGCGGTATCGGCATGCTGGCACTGCTGTTCTTCCCGCAGAAGAAAGGTGCTTATGTGGCAGCAGCCCCGGCTGTCTTCAGCGGCACGATGATTTTCGTGGTCTTTACGATTCTTGGCACCTGCAGTATCTGGGGCGGACTGGCCGCGATTGCCGCGAAAATGAAAAAGAAAAACATTATGATGCTTCTTCTGGTTTCTCTTTTGTGCATGCTGGGCATGGGTTATCTTTCTTCAAAAGACTTCTCCAACCCGCTGATGAACTGGATCGGAGAAGGTGTCAATCTCCTTGGTATGGTTCTCTTCTTCTCAAGTGTCCGCTTACTGCATCAGGCAGAACTGGCGGCATTTGAATACAAATAAATGAAAGATGCATCAGCCTGACTGGTGCATTTTTCATTGTCAGAAGAGACCTGGCAGGGCTACACTGAAACCGGAGGAATCAGAAGTATGTTAATGATATGCTACAACAAATGCGGAACCTGCCGGAAGGCGAAAAAATGGCTGGAAGAACATGGGATTTCCTTCACGGAAAGAGATATTAAAACCGAGAATCCGACCGCTGCCGAACTGAAGAAATGGCAGAAACAGAGCGGTGTGGAATGGCGGAAATTCTTCAATACCAGCGGCCGGCTGTACAAGGAAAACAACATAAAAGACCGCCTGAAAGAGATGAGCGACAAAGAGATCGTCGAACTGCTCGCAAGTGACGGAATGATGGTGAAAAGACCGGTCCTGATTACCGGTGACAAGGTTCTGATCGGCTTTAAGGAAAATGAATACGAGACTCTGCTGAATCAATAAAACTGCCTGTTTCATCAGGCAGTTTTTCTTATCGGAATTCTTTTTTTCTTTTTCTGGCAGCTTCGACAAGATCGAAGTCTTCCAGTATGTTGCAGTCCAGGTCGGCGATGACCGAGAGAGCCCGCATCAGGGCTGTATCATCCAGAAAACGGCGCGGATCATGGACATCAAGACCTATAATAATCGGACACTTTTTCCGGGCGAATTCTTCAAAGAAAACACGGGTGGGATAGGGATAACGCAGTCCGTCCGGGAACCGATACATGCCCCGCTGCACACCTGAGCCGGCATTCAGTTCCAGTGGCATATTGTATTTCAGAGAGATATCCGCGATGCGTGCGGCACATTCCCGTACGGATCCGTCCAGCCTCTGATAACGGTAAAGAGCGACATCAGGATGGGCGATATAATCACAGAGATTCCGTTCACATGCCTTTTCCAGCATGTCAACATACCGATGCAGGGTATCGCCATCGTTGATGGAGTAAACACTGACGCTGTCGAAGTAAACATTATGCTGGCCGAGAATCAGATAATCCAGACTGCGGCGGTATTCACTGAGCGTTTCCCACTGATCTGGGTAATACTCAACTTCCATGCCGAGATGAATACGGATCTGATTTTTATTTTTTTCCTGCAGGGACGGATACTGGCGATGTATCCCGGAACCTCACTGATATCCATTCTTTCATATGGCTGCGGTTTCGGATATGCCGCGTGATCACTGAATCCAAGTGTTTTCAGGCCACCCTGAATGGCAGCCAGTACATATTCCTCATCTTCTCCGACGGCATGTCCGCAGCGTTTTGTATGGGTATGCCAGTTTGTTCTGATCATATTGAACACCTTCGTTTTCTAAAGCACGTCTGCCAGTTCTTCCGGATCTTTGACAATTCTGAGAGCTCCGGCTTTTTTCATTTCATCCGCATTTCCGAAGCCCCATGCCACACCGATCGACGCCAGGCCGGTTTCCGCCGCGCCAGTGATATCAAATACAGTGTCACCGATCATCAGCGGGTTTTCAAAATGACTTTGCGAGAGCAGCCATTTCAGGACATCTTTTTTCTTTTCCCGGCTCCGGTCATAAGTCGCGCCGGCAATGATTTCAAAATAGGATGTCAGATGAAAACGTTCCAGAAGTTCTTTTGCCAGAGGTTCCGGCTTGGACGTGGCGGTAAAGAGGCGATAGCCTTTGTCCTTCAATGTCTGAAGACAGGCTTCCATACCGGGATACGGTTCGCATTCATACTTTCCTTCCGTGTAATATAACTCGCGGTAGCGCCGGACAGCTTCCGGTACTTCTTCTTCGGGAATGCCGAAACGCAGAAACGTTTCCGAAAGCGGCGGACCAACGAAGACGCGCAGTTCATCCGGATCACGAACCGAGATATCAAAAAAAGACAGGGCATATGCGGCACAGCGCATGATTCCTGCGCCGGTATCCAGCAGGGTGCCGTCCAGATCAAAAAACAGAGCGTCATATTCCGGCATCGTATCTCCTCCAAACAACAAGAATATATCACAGTTTTCCGGGAAATATGGGATGGAATGATTGACGCCGAAAACAACTCATATATAATAATAGTTGAACAGTTGTTCAAATGAGGAAACGATTATGACAACACTGAAATATAAACTTGACGGTCTGGACTGTGAACACTGTGCAGCCCGGCTGGAAAAGAAACTGGCAGCTCTGGAAGGAATTGAAGAAGCACAGGTTCTCTATCCGGACTGTATATGCATTCTGAAAACAGCGAAAGAAGAAGCTGAGATAGAACCGGCGATCCTTCATCTGATCAAAGAAGAGGAACCGGAAATCGTACCGGAAGAATTACACGAGCATCATCACGATCACTGTGACTGTCATGAGCATCACGAACATGAACACCACCACGATGAACATGAAGAAGCCATCTATTACTTTGAAGTCAAAGGCGTGGACTGTGCCGGCTGCGCGAAAAAACTGGAAGAGAAGATCGCCACAGTCGAAGGCCTGGAAGATGTCAGCTTTAATTATGACGAAAGTCTGCTGCAGTATACCTGCGCCCATGAACTGGGCAAGGAAATGGCGGAAAAAGTCACTGCCCTGATCGCTGCGGAAGAACCGGAAGCAACCGTCACTGCGAAGGGTCATGCCCATGTGCATCATGACCATGATCACTGTGACTGCCATGAACATCACGAACATGAGCATCATCACGATGAACATGAAGAAGCCATTTATTACTTTGAAGTCAAAGGTGTGGACTGTGCCGGCTGCGCGAAAAAACTGGAAGAGAAGATTGCCGCCATCGAAGGCCTGGAAGATGTCAGCTTCAATTATGACAAAAGTCTGCTGAAATATACCTGCGCCCATGATCTCGGTAAGGAAATGGCGGAAAAAGTCACTGCCCTGATTGCTGCGGAAGAACCGGAAGCAGCCGTCACTGCGAAGGGTCATGCCCATGTGCATCGTGCCCATGATCACTGTGACTGCCATGAACATCACGAACATGAGCATCATGAACATCATCATGAAAAACATCACTTCGTTACCGAACGGACAAAGCGTTTTTCCATTACTGGAATCGACTGTGCCGACTGTGCTGCCAAACTGGAAAGGCATCTGGAAAAAATCGCCGGCATCGAAAATGTCAGTATCAGTTTTATGAACAGCACGCTGATGTATGACTGCGATGCGGAAGACAATGAACGAATTGAGCAGGAGATCCGGAAGATCACTGCCCGGGAAGAACCGGAAGCAATCATCGCGCCGCTGTCAGCCGGGCGGAATTACCAGTTCCGCATTCATAACATCGACTGTGCCGACTGCGCCGATAAACTGGCCCGCAAAGCCGGGAAAATCAGCGGCGTCATCAGTGCCGATGCGGATTTCATCCATGAAATACTGAACGTCGCCTGTGAGCCGAAAGATCTGCCGGCGGTGAAGGAAGCCGTGATTGCCATGGTGCAGAAGGAAGAACCGGAAGTGGAAGTCAGTCTTCTGGAAAAGAAAGCGGCTGCTGAAAAACAGGAAGAAGAGGAGGATGACCGTGTCATGGTCATCCGGCTGATTGCCGGTGCTGTACTGTTCCTGGCATCTCTGTTTGTTTCCGGCGGTCTGCAGATGGGATTGTCGGTCGCCGCCTGGCTGGTTCTGGGCTATGACGTTCTCATAAAAGCAGTGCGCGGCATCGGCCGCGGTCAGGTCTTTGACGAACACTTCCTGATGGCGGTAGCCACTATAGCGGCAATCTATCTGAAAGATTACCGGGAAGCTGCCGGTGTCATGCTGTTTTATCAGATCGGTGAATACTTCCAGGATATGGCTGTCAGAAGATCGCGGCGCTCGATTGGTGAACTGATGGATATCCGCAGTGAGTATGCGATGGTTCTCCGCAACGGTGAATTCCAGAAGGTGGATCCCGAAGAAGTCTCCGTCGGGGAAACGATCCGTGTCGTTGCCGGTGAAAAGATTCCTCTGGACGGTGTGATCGTGGAAGGCGCGTCAAGTCTGAATACCGCATCGCTGACCGGTGAGTCACGGCTGCGTGACGTGGATGTAAACGATGAAGCGATCAGCGGCGCGCTGAACATGAACGGAACTCTGCTGATCAGAGTCAGCCGGCCATACAGTGAATCGACAGTCGCGAAGATACTCGAACTGGTGGAAAATGCCGAGTCGAGAAAATCATCGCAGGAGAAATTCATTACGAAATTCTCCCGCTACTATACGCCGCTGGTTGTCTTCGCGGCCATTATCACGGCTACGGTGGTGGCCATGGTCAGCGGTGATCTCAACGAGGGAATCTACCGAGCCTGTACATTCCTTGTCATCTCCTGCCCATGCGCACTGGTCATTTCCATTCCGCTTTCCTTCTTTGCCGGTATCGGCGGTCTTTCCGGTCAGGGTGTGCTGATCAAAGGCGCCAATCTGATTGAAGATCTGTCCGGTATCACACATGTGATCATGGATAAGACCGGAACACTGACCTCGGGAAGCTTCGCCGTCAGTGAAATTCTGGATACGGAAGATCCGAAAGCCGTTCTGAAAGACGCCGCGTATGCGGAACATATTTCCAACCATCCGCTGGCTCTTGGCATTCTGGCCGCATGTGAAGAGGAAATCGATGAAACGCTGATCCGTGATGCGGAAGAAATCGCCGGCCGCGGCCTGAAAGTGACAGTAAGTGGTGAAACGATCCTGGCCGGCAATGAGAAACTGATGCAGGATCATCAGATCGACTGTCCTTCCCACAGCACAGCCGGAACGGTGGTCTATGTGGCACGGAACAATCAGTACGAAGGCTGTCTTGTCCTGCGTGACCAGCTGAAGGAAACGGCGAAGACAGCGGTGCGGAAACTGCAGGAAAATGGCCGCGGCTGCTATATCGTTTCCGGCGACAGCAAAGCGATCGTCGAAGAAACGAATGCCGAACTCGGCTGCCGGAAAGCGTATGGCGAGTGCCTGCCGCAGGATAAAGTGAAGATCGTCGAAGAATTGAAATCAGAAGGAAAAACCGCCTTTGTCGGCGACGGTGTCAATGACGCGCCGGTTCTGGCCGCAGCCGATATCGGCATGGCGATGGGAGCGCTGGGCTCCGATGCGGCAATCGAAGCGGCGGATGTCGTCATTATGGATGACAATCCGGAAAAGATCGCACTGGCGATCGACGGAGCCGGCCGGATCCTGAAGGTTGCCCGGCAGAATATCTATGGAGCCATCAGTATCAAGATCCTGACCCTGATACTCGGCGCCTTCGGAATCGCCAACATGTGGATGGCGATCTTCGCCGATACCGGCGTTGCCATGTTATGTGTGCTGAACGCTATGCGGCTGCTGTATATAGGCCGCCGCGCATAAGGGTGAAAAAACTTGCCGAAATGAAAAATGCCATGTATATTGACGAAGAGGTAAAACAGTATGAGCGTATTTGATATGATCTGTGTCGGAACTCTGGTTCTGTTTGTCGGCGGGTATTTCTGGGTCATGGCATCCCGGAAGGCGGCACCGCCGAAAGAATGAATATGAAAAAAGCGGGAGTGATCTGATCACTCCCGCCTTTTTTTCGTCTGGCTTATTCGATTTTATTCGATATAGATGAATCCGTATAATGACTGTCCGTTGAGGTAATCGCCGGATACCCAGCCTTCGTGGTAACCGCCGAGGTAGCCGCCTTCCTGGATGTGGTAGGATCCGTCCGGTCCGACTGCGTCGACATATGCGACGTGGTTGGAATAGACGCTGATCGCTCCGACTGCCGGGGTGCTGCCTGTCGCGTAACCGGAACCGGCTGCACTTGCCAGCCAGCTGCCGGCGTTGCCCCAGAAGCCCGGAAGTGCCACACCGGTGTTCTGGTATGCCAGCTGCCATGCGCTCCATGTACAGTTGGACCAGCCGCCGTAGTACGGGTTGCCGCTGCTGTCACCGTGGATCGGTGCACCGGAACCTTCGTTATAGAATTCGTTCAGGCTCTGCTGCTGAGCTGCTTCTGCCTGACGTCTTGCTTCTTCTTCCGCTTCTTCCGCGGCGATACGTGCTGCTTCCTCTTCTTCCGCGATACGTCTTGCTTCTTCTTCTCTGGCTCGGATGACTTCTTCCGGTGTCTTGACCGTGACGGTCAGATCAGCGGATGTCTTGTTTCCTTCCAGATCGACGACGGTGTAGGTGACGACGTAATCGCCGTCTTCTGACATATCCGGGGAACCGGATACTTTCAGGGTCGGCAGGATGCCGGAGTCGTCGTTGATATACGCGATGTAGGAAGATGCGTTCCATGCATCACCGTTATTGACGGTAATGTTCTTGGACTTCAGTTTCAGCTGCGGAGCGCTTGACTTGATCATCTTGACGGTCGCGTCCTGAGTGAAGGAATAACCGATGCTCTTGCTGTCACTGTCTGTGGTGACCAGTGATATCTTCGCTGTAACTGTCTGAATGCCGGTGGATGTGCGGTCGAAGCCGGTAACATCCAGCGTACTTCTTTCAATGTCTATAGTGTCCAGAGATATGCTGTCATCTGTGGATGCTCTCTCGAATATAATCTCTTTCTTTAATGTGCTCATCGGATTGGTATCCTGCATGGAGATTTCGATAAGTGGTAAATCAACGAGCAAGGTTGTTTCATCACTTGCCGATACCTGCAGTGCCGGAATCGTCGCTGCGAACATACCCGCAGCCGCCAGTCCGGTTAAAGCAATGCCAAACTTTCTGCGATTTCTTCTTTTATTCATCATGCCAATATTTTACAAAGTTATTCGGTCGCTTTTCAATCGTTTGGAGGCATTTCACATATTTATCCCAAATTGTGAGCGCTTTCCGCCTGTCTTTTTTATAAATTCATTATTTATATATGGGAGAAAGGTGTGAACCGGGACACCAAATACAGATGAATCTGTTATACTTGAGGACGTGAAAACAGTCATACAGAGAGTGCGTGAAGCAGCCGTGGTGATCGACGGTTCCGTGCACGGAAAAATAGATCAGGGATTCCTGCTTCTGGTCGGTATCCAGGATGCCGACGACGAAGCGACCGTCCGAAAAATGGCCGAGAAGATTTCCCGTCTGCGGGTCTTCGAAGACGAAGCCGGCAAGATGAATCTGTCACTTGCCCAGGTTGGCGGTGCGGTCCTTTCGATTTCCCAGTTCACATTGTATGCGGACTGCCATAAAGGAAACAGACCGTCTTTTGACAAAGCCGGCAAGCCGGATCATGCCAGAAAGATGTATGCGTATTTCAATGATGTGATGAGAGAACTCGGCCACCACGTGGAAGAGGGAATTTTCGCCGCTGACATGAAAGTCAGTCTGTGCAATGACGGACCGGTGACGATCATCATGGATTCACAGGAACTGTTCGGCTAGAAGGGGGAACACATGACTCCGGAATATGATCTGAATGATATTGTGGAAATGAAAAAAGAACATCCCTGTCACAAGTCCAGATACTGGAAGGTGATCCGGATGGGTGCGGATATCAAAATCAAATGTCAGGGCTGCGGAGCTGTCGTGATGTTTCCGCGTCATGAATTTGAACGCAAGCTGAAGAAAGTGATAGAAAAAGCACAGTAAGAAGGGAAAGCGATATATGGCATTAACAGCAGGTATCGTCGGTCTGCCGAACGTCGGCAAATCGACATTGTTCAACGCGATTACAAACAGCCAGGTACTGGCTGAAAACTATCCGTTCGCGACGATCAGTCCGAATGTCGGAGTGGTGGAAGTGCCGGATGAGAGAATGGAAGAATTTGTTAAGTTCTACAATCCGAAAAAGACGATTTATACGACCTTTGAGTTTACCGATATTGCCGGTCTGGTCAAAGGGGCGTCCAAGGGTGAAGGTCTGGGCAACCAGTTTCTTGCCAACATCCGTGAAACGGATGCGATCGTTCACGTCGTCAGATGCTTTGATGATGACAACATCGAACACGTGGAAGGCAGCGTGGACCCGGTCCGCGACATCGAGGAGATCAATCTCGAACTCTGTCTGGCTGATCTGGATTCCATCGTCAGCCGCATCGGCAGGATCGCCAAGAAGGCGCAGACGAAAGACAAGGACGCAATGCGGGAAATGGATGTCCTGAGCCGCCTGAAGGATGCGCTGGAAGCAGGCAGACCGGTGCGTCTGGTCGAACTGAACAAGGATGAGAAGGCCATCATCCGCGGTTACGGTCTGCTGACCGCCAAGCCGGTGATCTATGTTGCCAACATGAGCGATGAGGAAATCGCCGATCCGGAAAACAATTCCTACTTTCAGAAAGTACGGGATTTCGCGGCCGGCGAAGGCAGTGAATGCATTGCCATCTGCGCCAAGATCGAAGAAGAACTGTCCGGCCTTGACAAAGAAGAGAAGAAAGCTTTTCTGGAAGACCTCGGCATCCGTCAGTCCGGTCTGGATCAGATCATCCAGGCGGCCTATCATCTGCTTGGCTTAAGAACGTTCTTCACGGTCGGCGAACCAGAGTGCCGGGCCTGGACGTTCCGGGAAGGAATGAAAGCCCCGCAGTGTGCCGGCATTATCCACACGGATTTCGAGAAGGGCTTTATCCGGGCGGAAATCTACAGTTATGAAGACTTCATGGAATACCATTCCGAAGCCGCTCTGAAGGAGCACGGCCGCATCCGTCTGGAAGGAAAAGAATATCTGATGAAGGACGGAGACATTGTTTTCTTCCGCTTCAATGTATAAAAAAACCACATCTGCCGAGATTAGTGTTAGAATATATTCAACAATTGACGGAGGTTTTTGCTATGAAACTGATTCTGGCTATCGTATCGAATGATGATGCATCTGCTGTTACTTCAGCATTGACGAAAAACAATTTCTATATGACCAGACTTGCGACAACCGGCGGTTTCCTGCGTGCAGGCAATACAACGATCATTATCGGTACCGAAGATGAACTCGTTGACAAATGTATTGAAACGATCGGTTCCGAGGCCAAGAGACGTACGGAAATCGTTCCTTCCACAGCCAGTTATGATATCGGACGTTATGCGTCATTCCCGGTTGAAGTGCAGATCGGCGGCGCCACGATTTTCGTCCTCGATGTCGAACAGTTCAAGAAGTTATAATCAGAGGAAACCGGTTCTCTTTCTGTAAGGGAACGGTTTTTTTACGGAGGAATATGATCAGAAAAACGGAAGAAGCTGACCGTGAGGAAGTGCTGGCCGTTTATAATGACGCGAAGGAATACTTCCGGACACACGGCATTCCGCAGTGGCAGAAGGGCACTCCTGATGGGAATACGCTGCACAGCGATATGCAGAGAGGCTACAGTTACGTGCTGGAAAAAGACGGGAAAATCGTCGGCACAGCCTGCATCATTGAAGAGGCGGATCCGGATTATCTCAGCATCACGGAAGGAAAATGGCTGAATGAGGAACCGTATGTGGTGATTCACAGGATCGCGGTTCTTTCTTCCTGCAAAGGAAAAGGCCTGGCTTCTGAATTGCTTGCCTGCGCGTGTGAAAAGGCCAGGGCAAAAGGCTGGAACAACATCCGTATCGATACCCATGAAGACAATCGTTCCATGCGCCGCCTGCTTGCCAAAAACGGGTTCGTGCAGTGTGGCAATGTCCGGGTCGGAAAATACAAAGAACCGCGCATTGCATATCAGAAAGTCTTATGAAAAGACCGTGATCAATATGATCACGATCTTTTTTTCGGATATGCGGCGGCAGCCTCGAGCAGGAGCTGCCGGCGGTTGCCGATCTGATCTTCCATGACAAGATCAAGCAGATATTCCAGGACTTCGGCGATTTCCTTACCCTG
Source organism: Solobacterium sp. (assembly GCA_017404505.1). Classification (GTDB taxonomy): domain Bacteria; phylum Bacillota_I; class Bacilli_A; order Erysipelotrichales; family Erysipelotrichaceae; genus Bulleidia. The sequence continues at coordinate 19,549 of JAFRCE010000005.1, forward strand.
ATAGCCAAGGGCGGCGATATCGGAACCGCTGATGTCCATATCCTTCAGCTGCCAGCATTCATGGCGGCGTATTACTTCCTGATACTCTGCCAGCATGCCGGCGTCGTTCAGCTGTGGATCAAGAGCTTTGCGGAAGCGGACATAATCTTCGAAGGGAACCTGCAGGAAGCGCAGCAGTTTGCGGATCGCCGTATGCGTGCTCACATCGGCCTGGCGGTACTGCAGCAGATTGAGGATCTGTTTTTTCTCGTGGTTGGAGTATTTCAGTTCATTCAGGGTTTTCTCACTGTCCAGTGACGGACAGCAGGCCAGAAGCAGTGCCATTCTGAGCAGCGGCCGGTCGGTATTGTCGATCACCTGCAGGGTGTGTTCCCATTCTTCGTCCGTGATGTTTTTGCCTTCCGGCAGAGCGGCGTTGAAGACGGTACGGTAGGCCTTCATACAGACGGCGCAGACCGGTGCGCAAAAGAATCCGTTCAGTTCTTCACGGATCCGTTCCATGGAAACGAAACGGAGCAGACTGATATTGTTCAGCAGTGCTTTGCGGGTGTTTTCTTCGATCGTGAAGTTGAGCCGGGCAGCGAAGCGGAGAGCCCGCAGAATACGCAGAGCGTCTTCGTTAAAGCGCGTGTCGGCATCGCCGATGCAGCGCAGGATCTTTTTTTTCAGGTCTTTTGTGCCACCGAAGAAATCAAGAATGCCCTCGGCCGGATTGTAGCAGAGCGCGTTGACCGTGAAATCACGGCGGGCGCAGTCCTCTTCCACTGCCCGGGAAAAGGTGACGGTTTCCGGATGACGGTGATCGGGATAGACACTGTCACGGCGGAAGGTCGTGATTTCAAGCGGCTGATTGTCGATCAGCACCGTCAGGGTGCCGTGCTTCAAGCCGGTTTCGATCGTTTTGTAATCACGGAATACTTCCTGCATCTCCTCCGGCCGGGCATCGGTCGTCAGATCGTAGTCATGAACCGGCAAATGCAGCAGAAAACTGCGTACGGCACCGCCGACGACATAGCATTCATATCCGTTTTCCTCCAGCAGTTTCATTCCTTTGGAAACATAGCCGGGCAATTTCATTTTCATGACTATATTGTACTATAGGGAGACAGCAGTGATGTGGAAAACCGGAAGGCTTTTTATGATACACTTTGATTAAGAAAGAGGGAATTGTATGAGAATCGGACAATCATCGGATATTCACCGTCTGGTAGAAGGCAGAAAGCTGATCCTCGGCGGTGTGGAAATAGAGTCTGACCTGGGTCTTCTCGGACACAGTGACGCGGACGCTCTGACCCATGCGGTGGCGGAGGCGATTCTTGGCGCTTTAGCGCTTGGTGATCTTGGCAAATGGTTCCCGGATACCGACCCGAAGTGGGAAGGTGCGGATTCGCAGGTCATTCTGCGGGCGGTTGCCGCGATGATGGATGAAAGAGGCTACCGGATCGGCAACGTCGACAGTCTGGTGCTGATCGAAAAGCCGAAGATGGCGCCGCACATCCAGAAAATGCGGGCGAATTTCGCGGCCGCTCTGAATTGTGATATCGAGCGGATCAGCGTCAAGGCCACCCGCGGAGAAGGACTTGGCTATGTTGGCCGCCGTGAGGGCGTGCTTGCCCAGGCTGTCGTCCTGCTGGAGGAAAAAGAATAAGATGTTCGCAAAGACAGATGAATTGAAAGTGCTCCGTGATCCGGTGCACGGCTATATCCGTGTCGAACTGCAGGTGATCTGGGACTGTATCAACAGCGCCTGGTTTCAGCGTCTGCGCCGGATCCGTCAATTGGGCGGTGCCAATATGGTGTATCACTGCGCCGAGCACACCCGTTTTTCCCATTCGCTGGGTGTTTATGAAGTGGTCCGGCGGATGGTCAGTGAGGTGCCGGACATCGTCGCGGCATTGAGTGAACGGGACAAGGTCGTCGTCATGGCGGCCGGACTGCTGCACGATCTGGGCCACGGACCCTACAGCCATACGTTTGAACTGGTGACGAACACGTCGCATGAAGAATATACCTGCCGGATCATTGAGGAGGATACAGAAATCACCCGTATCCTGAACAGTGCCGCGCCAGGGCTGGCGAAAGAAGTCGCGGATGTCATCCGCCACACTTCCGCCAATCCGCTGCTTTCCCAGATCGTCAGCAGCCAGCTGGATGCGGACAGGATGGACTATCTGCTCAGAGACGCCTATTTCACCGGCACCAAATACGGAGAATTTGACATGGAAAGAATTCTCCGCACCCTGCGCATCGAAGACGGCCGGCAGCTGGTCGTCAAACAGAGCGGTGTTTACGCGGTGGAAAACTATATCATGTCGAGATACCACATGTATTGGCAGGTGTATTATCATCCGACAGCCCGCAGTTTTGAATGTGTGATGAACGCCCTGTTCCGAAGAATTAAGGAACTGTACGGTCCGGCAAACGAAGAAGAACTGATCGACGTCTTCCGGCCGCTGATCAAAAACCGGCCGCTTTCCCTGGCGGAGTATTTCCGTCTGGATGAGTCTTCCTGCGGCTATGCGTTTGACGTGCTGGCCGGTCATCCGGACAGGATCGTCAGCGACATGGCAGGCAGGATCCGTGACCGCCGGCTGTTCGTCTATGCCGACAGTACGCCGGAAAGCATCGAAGCAGTCCGGGAAAAACTGGCTGCCTGCGATCTCAGCGAGGAATACTATCTCGGTCATGATTCCGTCCGCCAGAACCCATATGTACCTTATACCGGACAGCAGGACGGCTCGATCTGGGTGCGCATGAAAGACGGTTCCGTCCGTGAACTTTCCAATGCGTCCAATATCGTTTACAGCCTGACGCACGGTCCGACCAACGATGACAACAAAATCTTTTTCCCGCGGGAACTTGCCGGTCTGGATTGACAGATAACGCAAATGGATTATGATTCAGGATATGAAAGTCAGTGTCCGCATGATCCGCCGCGATATGTTAACCGGGGAAGAAGAAGTCCTTCTGGAAACGGAAGGTCTGCTGAATGGAAACAGACTGCTTTACAGGGAAAGTGACACAGCCCGGCAGTCTGTTATTTTTGCTGATCAGATCATTCTGCAGAGGCATGCGGACGTCAGCAGCAAAACGGTGCTGTCGTACGGCAAAGAGGGCGTCAGCACGGTTGTTTCCGCATACGGAACGATGGAACTGAAAACCCGTCTGCTCGCTTCGCATCGGAGTCTGAACGAGTGGTCCGTGCTCTATCAGGTTGTCTCCGGAAGTGAAATTGTGCTGCATCAGGAACTTGTCTGGCAGATATCGATGAGAAATTGAATGATATCTGTTGACTTTGCAGGAAGAGTGCACTATCATTCCGATTACGAGTTACTTTAATAAAAGGTAATTAAAGGAGAGAGTTTGAATGAGTTACAATCAGACCATGACCGATGTTGCATACAGCTGTCTTTCGAAACGCAAGAGAGAAATCGAATTTGCAAAACTTTGGGCGGAAGTCTCCAAGACAATGAAAATTCCGGAAGAAAAACTGAAGCGGAAAAAGAGCCAGTTTTATTCTGAACTGATGCTTGACAATCGTTTCGCGTCCCTGGAAAACAACAAATGGGATCTCAGGAACAGACGCAAATATGATGAGGTGCACGTAAACACGAGTGAGATTGAAATTGACGATGAGGAGAATGACGAACTGCTGGATGACAGCGGTCTGGACATCCCCAGCGGCGATGATGCATACTGATAAATTTGATGTTTTAAAAAGCGCGGAAATGCGCTTTTTTACTTAACAAAGCGCTTTTCAATAAGAGTAAAAAGGAATATGATTAAAGTACCTAAAAACAAGGAGGAAAATAATTTTATGGTTTTAGTTTCTGCTAAGGAAATGATTGAAAAGGCCCATGAAGGTCATTATGCGATTCCGGCATTTAACACAAACAACCTGGAATGGACAAAGTGCATTTTAACAGCTTGCGAACAGGCTAAGTCCCCTGTTATCATTCAGGCTTCCGAAGGCGCTGCCAAGTATATGGGCGGCTACAAGATGGTTGTTGACATGGTTGCAGACCTGCATGACTCCATGCAGATCACTGTACCGGTTGCTCTGCATCTCGACCATGGCACATATGAAGGTGCTAAGGCCTGCATCGAAGCAGGATTCACATCTGTTATGTTCGACGGTTCTCACTATGACATCGACGAGAACATTGCCAAGTCCAAGGACATCATTGCTCTGGCACACAGCAAGGGCGTTTCTGTAGAGTGCGAAGTCGGCGGCATCGGCGGCGTTGAAGACGGTGTAGCTTCCAACGGCGAACTGGCTGATCCGGCAGAGTGCAAGGCTGTCGCTGACCTCGGCGTAGACTTCCTGGCTTGCGGCATCGGCAACATCCATGGCAAGTATCCGGAAAACTGGGCTGGTCTGAGCTTTGACCGCCTGAACGAAATCAACGAAGCAGTCGACGGCAAACCACTGGTTCTCCACGGCGGTTCCGGTATTCCGTTTGATCAGACAAGCAAGGCCATCACAATGGGCGTCTCCAAGATCAACGTCAACACCGAACTCCAGCTGGTCTTCGCTGATGCGACAAGAAAGTATGTCGAAGCAGGCAAGGATCTCGAAGGCAAGGGCTATGACCCGCGTAAACTCCTGTAGCCGGGCTGCGACGCAATCATCGCCAAGGCTATCGAACTCTGCGAAGCATTCGGTTCCGCAGGCAAGGCTTAATTCATCATTTCCAAAGCAAAGAAGAACTCATGAGAATGAGTTCTTTTTTCTTTTCTGACAGTGAATTGTTCACAGTATACGCAAACCGGAAATGAAACAGACGGAAGAACGATCGTCCGTTAATTAACACATAACTTTCACATAAATTTGAGTTGTAATTGGCAAGGGTTTTCCGGTCAAAAAACGGTATACTGGCCTCATTGGCGAAAAAACGCTGTGTTTTGAATAAAAAGTGTCAAATTTTGATGAAAAGAAGGCGGTTTCGCGAAAAATTATTGCCATATTGTGTGATTATGATTGCAAACGGTTTCGAGGATGAGTAAACTCATATGTGAAAGGGGAGTTTTCAATTATGAATGAAGGTTTTATGAATGGCCTTCTTGCCTTCGCAGGCAAGATGCAGTCCAACAAAGTCCTGTCCGCTATTAAGGACGGATTTGTTGACAACATGCCAGTCGTCATCATGGGTGCTTTCTGCACACTGTTCCAGTTCATTCTGTCCGCAACAGCAGCTCAGGGTTATCAGATTTCTCTGGCTAACGTTCCAGGCTTCGGTTGGTTAGCCGGCCTCTGGGATATGTGGGGCATGATGAACTATGGCTGCATGAATTTCATGGCAGTCGCAATCGTTTTCCTTGTTTCCATGCACTATGCCGAGAACCTCGGCCACGCTGGTGACAAAACTGCTCCGGCAGTAGCTCTGGCTTCCTTTGTATCTCTGATCAACACAAAGATCATGTACACACCGGAAGGTGGCGAGCCGGTTCAGGCAGCAACTGGTGTCCTGAACACTTACACAAACGCTCAGGGTCTGTTCGTAGCTCTGATCGTTGGTATCCTCGCTACACTGATCTATGTTAAGCTGATCCAGTCCGGCAAGCTCACACTGAAGCTGCCTGACAGCGTTCCGCCGAACGTAGCTCACTCTTTCTCCGTACTGTTCCCGGCAGTTGTCACAATTCTGTGCTTCGGTCTGCTCGGCTTCATGATGGACAAGGTATTCCACAGCTCTTTCTTCACACTGATCGCTACGATCATGGCTCCGGTACAGGCAATCATGACTGGTCTGCCGGGCTACCTCGTAATCGTTCTGATCATGATGCTCCTGTGGTGGTTCGGTATCCACGGACCAAACGTAATGGGCGCTGTTACAACACCGTTCATGACAACTGCTTATGCTGCTAACAACGCTGCATTCGCTGCTGGCCAGCCGCTTCCGAACATCATCTGCACACCGTTCGGTTCTGCATTCTTCTCACACACAGGTTCTGGTATCACAGGCGGTCTGATTATCGCTATCCTGCTGTTCTCTAAGAGAGACGACTTCAAGGCTATCGCAAGACTGGCTATTCCGTGCGGAATCTTCAACATCAACGAACCGATTATCTTCGGTATCCCGATGGTTATGAACCCGCTGCTCGGTATCCCGTTCTTCCTCGCTCCGGTTGTTTCCGTTACTATCGGCTACCTGCTGACAGCTATCGGTATCTGCCCGAGATTCGGCGTTGACGCTCCTTGGACAACTCCGACAGGTATCCTTGGCTTCTTGGCTTCTGGCGGTAACATCATGGGTGGTCTGTCCCAGTTGATCGCATTTGCGTCTTCAATTCTGATTTACACACCGTTCGTTATCATCGCCAACAAGCAGACTGACGAGGCTGCAGCTTAATAGAGAGCTGTTCTTAACTGAATGAGTAAGGCGTCTAAACGCCAGAAACTCACAGAAGAAGAATTAAAAGAGGAGAATAAAAAACTGCGCCAGGAAATGGCACAGCGTAACTATTCATCCAAAGAGGACCAGGAACGTATTGTAAATATTCTGAGTACACAGAATATCATCGCATACGTGATGGTCCTCTTTCTTCCTCCTGTAGGTGTCTGGTATATATGGACACGCAGAGAAAAGCTGCATCTGAATATTGAATCGGTTCTGTTATGGACTTTTGTCGGAACCATCATCTTCTTCGGATGGATCAAGCTGATCCTGCAGTGGACCGGCGTTATTTAAGAAAACAGATCACTAGAAGTCATGAAGATCGTGACTTCTTTTTATTTTGAAATTGCTTTAAAATGAATGACATGAGAATCGAAACAAAACTGCGGGACAGAGAATTGTTTACACCAAAAGAAAGCAAGATCATTTCCTATATCAATGAGCATACCGGTCTTGCCATCAATATGTCCCTCGACGAACTGTCGGATCAGCTCAACATATCGAAATCCACGATCATCCGTTTCTGTAAAAAACTCGGTTTTGCCGGTCATAAGGAATTCTGTGTACAGCTGGCGAAAGAACTGAATGCCTTCATGGCCAACGAAACCGAGCTGGATCCGTCTTTTCCTTTTGCCAAGGACGACAATAACCGTATCATTGCCGAAAAGCTCCTGTCACTGAAAATCAAAGGACTGAATGACACATATGCGGAACTGAATCTGGAAACAGTTCATACGCTTGCCAAGGCGATCCGTGAGAGCCGGAATGTTACAATATATACGACGGACGAGAACCGGTTTGTTTCCCTGGAACTGGAGTCACGTCTGGAGAATATCGGCTACAATGCCAATGTCATTTATCTGCCTAACAGTATCCTGAAAAGAGCTAATTCCCATAACGCCAGAACAGCTGCTCTGTTTATTTCCTATCAGACCCGCAGCCAGGTTCTTGCCCAGGCTGCCAGGATCCTTTCCGAAAAGAAGATTCCCGTTTATCTGATTGCCGGACCGGCCAGGGGACTTCTGGAAAAATACGCGGATTCCACGATCCGTGTCGGTTACTATGAACCATCGCCGAAAATGGCGCCGCTGGCCTCAGGGACGGGCCTTGCTTTTATTCTTGATCTGCTCTACGGATATCTGTTTGAAATGGATCATGATCAGAATACGATGCTGGTGAAAATGGAAAATGAAATGCTTAAATCTGGCTCAGAAGGAAATGAAGAGCGATAAGCTTATTGGTTTTCCGTCTATAATCCTGTACAATACGAGAGATGATAAGAGCTGTATTATTTGACATGGACGGTATTCTCTATGACAGTGAATACTTTTATATGAACGGCACAATTGAACAGATGCACCGGTATGGCTATGACGGACCGGTTGAGGATGTTTACGCGATCATGGGGACTTCCATGGAAGATACCTATCTGATCCTTTACCGTCTTCTTGACGGCAAGGTGCCCCTGGATGAGATCCGTAAGAATAACGAGCATTATTTTCAGGTGGAACATCCGCTTCATTTCCGGGAAATCATGTTTCCGGGTCTGAAGGAAGAACTGCGGAAACTGAAGGACATGGGAATCCGGATGGCTGTCTGTTCTTCTTCGCCGATCGATCTGATTCATGACAGTCTGAAGGAAATGGACGTTGACAGTCTGTTTGATTTCGTTGAATCAGGAGATAATGTACAGAATCCCAAACCAGCGCCGGATATTTATCTGCTCGCTCAGAATGAACTCGGTGTCGCGAAGGAAGACTGCATTGTTTATGAAGACAGCACGCTGGGCATTGAAGCGGGAAAACGGGCGGGCATCTTTACGGTAGCCCGCGAGGACAACAGGTTTCGGCAGGATCAGAGCCATGCCGATAAAAAAGTGAAAGATATCCAGTCACTGGTTGAGTGGATCAGAAAGGAAAACAGTCATGCATGAAGTCATGAAGATTGAAGGCGGTCACCTTCTGGAAGGTGAAGTAACTATATCCGGCGCCAAGAATGCGACAGTGGCATTGATTCCGGCGGCCGTTCTGGCCAATGGCCCGGTCACGATCGTCGGTATCCCTCAGATCGCCGATGTCGATGCGCTGGCGAAGATCCTGCGCATTCTCAAAGTGGAAGTGAATGAAGTCGCGGAAGATCATATCATTATCGATCCAACGCACATGAAGAATATCGATCTGGATGACGACAGTGTCACCAAACTTCGTGCTTCCTACTATTTCATGGGCGCGCTGCTTGGCAAATACGGCTATGTCCGCATGAAGATGCCGGGCGGCTGCTATCTGGGTCCGCGGCCGATCGATCTGCATCTCAAGGGTTTTGAGTCCCTCGGCGCGACCGTAACCTATGACAAGGGCTGCTACACGATTGAAGCGAAGGAACTTGTCGGCAATAAGATCTTTCTGGATATTGCCAGTGTCGGCGCGACCATCAACATTATGATGGCGGCTGTTTACGCAAGAGGCCGTACGGTAATTGAAAACGCCGCGAAGGAACCGGAAATCATCGACGTGGCAACGCTTCTGAACAAGATGGGAGCGCGGATCCGCGGGGCCGGCACGAACGTGATCACGATCGACGGCGTCAAGAGTCTGAGCGGATGTTTCCATGAGATCATCCCGGACCGTATCGAAGCCGGAACGTTTATCATCATCGCTGCCGCGGCAGCTAAAAAGATGACCATCAACAACATCATTCCCCAGCATCTGGACGCTCTTTTGTCCAAACTGCAGGAAATGGGTGTGAAAATGAAGGTCGGCATTGATAAGGTTACGATCGAGCGTACCGAGCATCTGAAGGGAATTGACGTCACGACCAAGCCGTATCCCGGCTTCGCGACTGACCTGCAGCAGCCGCTGACAACGCTTCTGACCCAGGCGGAAGGTGAAAGCCATGTCGTCGAAACGATTTATACGGAGCGCTTCAAGCACTGTATTGAACTGCAGCGGATGGGAGCTGACATCGACATCATGAACGGCTCCTCCCTGATCAAAGGACCGACTCCGCTGGATGGCTGTAAAGTCGCGGCGACGGATCTGCGCTGCGGCGCGGCCATGGTAATTGCCGGTCTGATCGCTGACGGTGTCACGGAAATCGACAACGTTTATCACATTGACCGCGGGTATTCGGAAATCGACAGCAAGCTGAAGAAACTCGGCGCGAATATCTGGCGTGAAATGGCAGAAGATTAACTTGCAGTCAAAATTACCTTATGGTAATATGAATAAGCACTTTCTTTAAGCACGCATAGAGGCTTAAGGCAGAAGGGAGATCGATAGAATGAAAAAGAGTATTCACCCGAAGTACTACCAGTGCAAGGTAGTCTGCACAAGCTGCGGATCTGAATTCATGACAGGTTCCACTCTGAAAGAAATCAAAGTTGACACCTGCTCAAACTGCCATCCGTTCTACACAGGACGTCAGAGATTCGCACAGGCGCAGGGTCGCGTAGAAAAGTTCAATAAAAAATACGGACTTAAGTAAGAAGGTGAAATACCTTCTTTTCTTTTTTCTCGCAGATGAATGTGGTAAAGTTGAATGCATCAGAGGGTATTATGACACAGGAAAAACAGTTGAAAACATTGGAGGAATTGCAGCGGGAAATTGAACAGAAGCTGCAGAGCGAAGATGAAGTCAGCCAGGACGAGATCCTGGATGAGGCAATCAGAAACGGTCTTTCCGCCGCCGATGAGGAAAAACTCATGGAATGGCTGAGCGAAAGAGAGTTTTCTGATGAGGAAGACGTTGAGGAAGATATCCTGGAAGATGAGGAAGACGTCCCGGATGAGGACGAGGATGAAGAAGAATCTTTATCGGAGAGAGACCCTTATATCGAAGAAAACAAAAGCCGTACACCGGCTGATTCGGTACGTGTATATCTGAAGGAAATCGGTGAAATTCCGCTGATGAGCGCGGAAGAAGAATACGAGACGGCCAAGGCGGCGGCGGAAGGAGATCCGGCTGCCAAAGAGCGGATGATTTCCAGCAATCTGCGTCTGGTCGTGTCCATTGCCAAGGAATATGCCAACCGCGGCCTGTCCCTGCAGGATCTGATCCAGGAAGGAAACCTGGGTCTGATGCATGCGGTGGACAAGTTTGACTATACGAAAGGCTTCCGTTTCAGCACCTATGCGACATGGTGGATCAAACAGGCGATTGCCAGAGCGATTGCCAATCAGTCCCGTGATATCCGTCTGCCGGTTCACCTGACCGAGCAGATCAACCGGATCAACCGCATTCAGAGGGCTTTGATGCAGGAACTGAACCGCGAGCCGACGGTGGAGGAAATCGCCGCCAGAATCGACGGAATGACGCCTCAGCGCGTGCAGGAACTGCAGCGGCTGGCCATGGATCCGGTATCCCTGGAAACCCCGGCCGGCGACGAAGAAACCAGCACGCTCGGTGACTTTGTCCAGGATGTCAATGCCATGAGCCCGGAGATGTACGCGACCAACGGGGTGGTCCGCGAACAGGTGGACAAAATGCTGAAGGAACTGCCGGAACGTGAAGAACAGATCATCCGCATGCGGTTTGGTCTCGACGGCACCGGCAAGCCGAAGACACTCGAAGAGGTCGGCCGGAACTGGAACGTTACCAGAGAGCGGATCCGTCAGCTGGAAGCCAAGGCGCTGCGCCGTCTGCAGCTGCAGCTGAAGATGAAGAAAGAATACAGAGACCTGAAGGATTAAAAGGAGAGACTATGGACGCTGTTCGTGCCAAATTACAGGAAATCCAGAAACAGTATGATGATATCAACGCCCAGCTTCTGGAAGATGAGGTGCTGAGAGATCCCGCCCGGCTGACGAAACTGTCCAAGGAACAGGCACGTCTGAAGCAGTCGGTGGATGCCTGGCAGCAGCTGCAGTCGCTCGACGAAAGAATCCAGCAGGCTGATGAAATGCTGAAGGAGCCGGACGAGGAACTGAAAGAGATGGCGCGCATGGAAAAAGAAGAATGTGAGCCGCAGCGGGAAGAACTGCTGGCCCATATCCAGCATCTTCTGATTCCCCGTGATCCGGACGATGATCATGACGTGATTATGGAGATCCGCGGCGGGGCCGGCGGTGACGAAGGCAATATCTTTGCCGGTGATCTTTACCGGATGTATACCAAATATGCCGAAAGCAAAGGCTGGAAGGTTCAGGTAATGGAAGCTTCGCCGAGTGAAGCCGGCGGCTTTGCCCAGATTATCTATTCCGTAAAGGGAAACGATGTCTACCGGGAACTGAAATATGAATCCGGCGTCCACCGCGTGCAGCGGGTGCCGAAGACAGAATCACAAGGCCGTGTTCACACATCCACGGCTACCGTTCTGTGCCAGCCGGAAGCCGAGGAAGCGGATATTGAGATCGATCCAAAAGACCTGACGATCGAAACCCACCGGGCCAGCGGCGCCGGTGGCCAGCATATCAACAAGACGGACAGTGCCGTGCGCATTGTCCACGTGCCGACCGGAATTACCGTCAACTGTCAGGAAGGCCGTTCCCAGATCGAAAACCGTGAGACGGCCATGCGTCTGATCCGGGCCCGTGTATATGAAGAATACAAACGCCGCAAGGATGAGGAAGAGGGAAAGATCCGCCGTGCCAAGATCGGCACCGGTGACCGTTCCGAAAAGATCCGCACCTACAACTATCCGCAGAACCGTGTGACAGATCACCGTATCTCGCTGACGATTACCCAGCTGGACCGCATCATGGAAGGAAAACTGGACGCGGTCATTGAAGGCCTTCTGGCGGAAGAAGAAAAGAGAAAACTGGAGGAAACACAGCTGTGACGAAGTTTTCAAAAGCTGTCCGAGCATATGAGAAACTATGCCGGCAGGCAGATGTTCCCGAAGAAACAGTCATGGCTTATCTGGTCGAACTGTCACAGCGGGAGCGCTATGATCTGTATGCCAATTACGAAGAGGAAATGCCGCAGGATCTGGAGACAGAATTCGCGGCCGGCATGGAACGGATCCTGCATCAGGAACCGATGGCCCACGTGCTCGGTTATTCGTGGTTTTACGGCTACAAGATGATCGTCAACGAAGACGTTCTGATTCCCCGGGTGGAAACCGAGGAACTGTGCGCCGAGATCCTGAAGCGGATGGACCGTTATTTCGCGGACTGTGAAACGATCGAAGCGGTCGATATCGGTACCGGATCCGGTGCGATTGCCATTACGATTGCCAGGGAAGAACCGAAAGTGCATATGCGGGCGACCGACATCAGCACCGATGCTCTGAAAACGGCTGTGAAGAACGCCGAGATCAACGGCGCGGATATTTCCTTTGTGGCCGGTGATATGCTGGAACCTCTGATCGAAGAAGGCGTGAAACTGGATGTTCTTATCTGCAATCCGCCGTATATTCCCGAAGATGAGCAGATGGAAAAGTCGGTCGTGGATTTCGAGCCACATGTCGCTCTGTTCGGCGGCACGGACGGCCTGTATTTCTACCGCCGCATTTTCGCCGGATGCCGTCAGCTTCTGAAGGATAAGGCCTTTATGGCTTTTGAGATGGGCTGGAATCAGCGGGAAGCGATGAGCAGACTGGTTGCGGAAACGCTGCCGGAGGCGCAGTATGAAATATTGAAAGACATGAACGGCAAGGACCGCATGCTGTTTGTGTATTTTGGACTGGAGGGTATGGAATACTCTGATGAGCAAGAATAAAAGCAAGAAAAAGTTATCGAAAACCGGCAAGATCATTCTTGACGTGATTCTGGTACTGGCTCTCTGCATGGCCGGTTTTTCCGGTTATATGCTGTTCAAGGAAACCGAGCGCTACCGCATTGCCGAAGCGTCTTATAAAGACCTGAAAGAAACCGTTCTGGTCAAGAAGGAAGATATCGAAGACAATTCCAAACAGATCGACTGGGAAGCACTCTGGGCGATCAATCCCGATCTCCGGCTGTGGATCACGATGGACGGTTCTCAGATCGATTATCCGGTCATTTATCCGGAAGACAACGTCTACTACCTGAAACATCTGCCGGACGGAACCTACAACGACAACGGCACTGTCTTTGTCGACGCGGGAAACAACCGTGATCTGGTTGACCGTAATACGGTCCTGTATGGCCATCATATGCTGCAGGATCCGCCGATGTTCGCCGAACTGGAGAACTTCAAGGATCAGGCCTATGCTGACGAACACAAGGAGATCCATCTCTATTCACCGGATGAGGAATGGATCGTTTATCCGGTCGGCGGCTTCGTTTCGAACGGTATGGACGATTATGTGCAGCTCAGTTTTTCTTCCGATGAGGAATATGAAGAGTACATCAACATGCTGCAGAGCCGGAGTGTCTTCTCCTCTGACGTCACCCTGACGAAAGATGACAAGATGGTCATGCTGTCGACATGTTCCTATGATGTGTATGACGGCCGCTTTGCGCTGTTTGGAAAAGTTGTAAATGTGAAAGATCTGAAAGAGAAGCCAAAAGTTGTTGAGCAGCCAAAGGAACCGGAGCCTGCGCCGGAACCCGCACCGGAGCCTGAACCTGAACCGGAACCTGAAGTGACGGAAGAACCGGAATACTGGGAAGAACCAGTGTACGAAGAACCGGTCTATTACGAAGAACAGGATTATACTAGTGAAGAAGGAGAGTGAATTCTCCTTCTTTTTATGTATAATAGGAACAGAAAAAAAGAAAAGAGGAGATTTATGTATACGATTCGGGATCTGTATGATCTGGACCACACGCTGGCTAAAGACTATCTGCTGCAGTTCAACTATCCCTGGGAAGCACTGGATGGCATCAAGAATATGATTCTGGAGCTCGGACCAACACTGGATCCGGAAGAATATGAGGAAGTCTCGGAGCACGTCTGGGTTCATAAGACAGCTTCTGTCTTCCTGTCTGCCTATCTCGGCGCGCCGTGCATTATCGGCCCCCGCACGGAAGTCAGACACTGCGCGTTTATCCGCAGCAGCGCGCTGGTCGGTGCTGACTGTGTCGTCGGCAATTCCTGCGAACTGAAGAATGTCATTCTCTTTGACCATGTACAGACGCCGCATTACAACTATGTCGGTGACTCGATCCTTGGTTATTATGCCCATATGGGTGCCGGCTCCATCACGTCCAATGTCAAATCCGACAAGCGTCCGGTTGTCGTTCATGACAGCGAAGAAAACATTGATACCGGCCGTAAGAAGTTCGGTGCCATGCTCGGCGATCATGTCGAAGTCGGCTGCAATTCCGTTCTGAATCCAGGTACTGTCATCGGCCGCAACAGCCGTGTTTATCCGACCTCCTGTGTCAGAAGAGTCGTTCCGGCGGACAGCATCTATAAAAACAACGACGAAATCGTCAAACAGATCTGATGAAAAAAAGCCAGAATTGAATTCTGGCTTTTATAATGCGGCGATCAGTTTATCGACGTTTTCTTCTTTGGTCATAAAGGATGTGACGAAGCGGATGACATGGCGGCCGCCGCCGAGGTCTTCCCAGTGGGAGAAGGCGAATTCACCGGACAGTTCCTGCATCTTTTCTTCGGTAAGGATCGGGAAGAGCTGGTTGGTTTCCGCGGTATAGCGGAATTCATAGCCCTTTTCCTGAAGGCCTTTGATTAGCCGGTCGCCCATGGCAATGGCGTGCCGGGAGATCTCCATGTATTTACCATCCCGGAACAGTTCTTCAAACTGAATGCCGAGCATTCTGCCTTTCGCCAGCATGCCGAAACGCTGCTTGATATGATAGCGGAAATCCTTTTTATAGCGGTCATTGAGAATGACGATCGCTTCGCCGAACATGGCGCCGACTTTTGTGCCGCCGATGTAGAAGATGTCGCACATGCGGGCCAGTTCTTCGATCGTCACGTCGTTGTGGGAAGATGCCAGACCGTAGCCAAGCCGGGCACCGTCAATAAACAGCGGAATGTCATGTTTCTGACAAACGGCATAGAGATCGCTCAGTTCCTTCTTTGAATAGAGCGTGCCGCTTTCCGTCGGGAAGGAAATATAGACAATGCCGGGCTGAACGATGTGCTCGTGAGCGGCGTCATTGTAATGATTGACAATAAACTGGTCGACCTGGGCGGCGGAAATCTTGCCGTTGCTGTTGGGCAGGGCCAGGCATTTGTGGCCGGCCGCTTCCAGGGCACCGGTCTCATGAACGTTGATATGGCCGCTGTCCGCGCATACAGCTCCCTGATAATGCTTCAGAACGGAAGCGATGACGGTAACGTTGGCCTGGGTGCCGCCGACCATGAAATGAACGTCGGCATCTTCCCGGCCGATCCACTTCTGGATCAGTCTGCGGGCATTGGCGCAATGGGGATCTTCCATATAGCCGATCGTCTGCTCGTCATTGGTATTGTTTAGAGCCTGCAGTATTTCCGGAATACATCCTTCTGTATAGTCACTGTCAAAACGTATCATATTCAAAACCTCTCTGTTTGTTATAATATCATACATGGAAAGAAGAAAAGATGAGAAGATTTGCTCAGAATGAAACTGCCGCAATGGCGGAAATACTGAAAAACGACGGTGTGATATCTGTGCCGACGGATACTGTCTACGGCTTATGCGCGCGGATGGATTCGCTGGCTGCTCAGGAGCACCTGCGGGATATCAAGCACCGGCCCAGAGAAAAAGCCTTTCCCGTCATGTGCCGCGATCTTGATCAGATCCGGCAGATCGCCGAAGTCAGTGAAATGGCCGAGGATATCATCCGCCGCTGGATGCCGGGACCGCTGACCGTGATCCTGAAAAAGAAGGATCATGTGCCGTCCTACGTCAACGGCGGCATGGATACGCTGGCCATCCGCATGGCCACCTCCGATGCCCTTGCCGAGCTGATCAGAGAGACCGGCTGCCCGCTGTTTATGACCAGCGCCAACCGGTCCGGGGAGAAAACATGCACGAATCTGGATGAAATAGAACTGGCATGTCCGGATCTAGATGGTATGATGGAAGGCAGTACTGCGTTTGGGAAGGCGAGCACGATCGCCGACTGCACGCAGGAAGAAGTGCGGATCCTGCGGGCAGGACCGCTGACCTTGGAACAACTCAAAGGAGAAGACAAAAATGGAAGATAAGCAGCTGGAAGCATTGATCGCAAAAGAAACAGAACGACAGAGACACAATATCGAACTGATCGCCTCGGAAAACTTCTGCTCAAAAGAAGTCCGGGAAGCAGCCGGATCCATCCTGACGAACAAATATGCCGAAGGATATCCCAGCCGCAGATACTACGGCGGCTGTGTCAACGTCGATGAAATAGAAGACCTGGCCAGAAACAGAGCCAAAGAACTGTTCGGAGCCGACCACGCCAACGTGCAGCCGCATTCCGGCTCACAGGCCAACATGGGTGTTTACTTTTCTGTCCTGAAGCCGGGCGATAGGGTCCTGGGCATGGACCTTTCCGCCGGCGGCCACCTGACGCACGGTGCCAGAGTGTCCTTTTCCGGCAAACTGTATGAATTCCATTCCTATGGTGTGAATGCCGAAACAGAATGCCTGGACTATGACGCGGTAAGAAAGCAGGCGCTGGAAATCCGCCCGAAACTGATCGTATGCGGCGCCAGTGCCTATGCCAGAGAAATCGACTTTAAGGAATTCCGCCGGATCGCGGATGAAAGCGGTGCGATGCTGATGGTCGACATGGCGCATATTGCCGGACTTGTAGCGGCCGGCTATCATATGAGTCCCGTTCCCTATGCGGACTTTGTGACGACCACGACCCATAAGACACTGCGCGGCCCCCGCGGCGGCATGATCCTGTGCCGGGAAGAATATGCGAAAGCCGTCGACAAGGCGATTTTCCCGGGTATCCAGGGCGGTCCGCTCTGCCATATTACGGCTGCTAAGGCTGCCTGCTTCTATGAAGCTCTGCAGCCGTCCTACAAAGTGTATATCAGGCAGCTCCTGGACAACTGCCAGGTGCTGGCTGAAGTTCTTCAGAAAGAAGGCTTCCGGCTTGTATCCGGCGGCACGGACAACCATCTGATCCTGGTGGATACCATGTCGATGGGCATCACCGGCCGGGATGCCGAAAAAGCGCTGGACGAAGTCAATATCACGGTGAATAAAAACGCGATTCCGTTTGACACGCAGAAACCGAATGTCACCTCCGGCATCCGTCTCGGCACGGCCGCGATGACGACCAGAGGATTCGGTGAGGAGGAATTCCGTCAGGTCGGAAAATGGATCGGCGAAGTCCTCAAAAACAAGGACGACGCGGACCTGAAGGAACGCGTGCGTCAAGGTGTCATTGCTTTGACAGACCGGTTTCCGTTACAATGAAAATATAGAGAGAGGATCATAAACATGAGTAAAATTGTTTTTCTTGATGTCGACGGAACCCTGATCAATTACGAGACGAAGACACCGCCAAGCGCAAGAGAGGCGATCGATCTGGCCAGAAAGAACGGTCATAAGGTTTATATCTGCACCGGCTGTTCCAAGGCGGAGATCGAGCAGAGAGATCTGCCGGATCTGGACGGCATGATTGGCGGCAACGGTGCCTATGTGGAAGACAACGGTACAGTTGTCATGCATCAGGGACTTTCAAAGGAAGATGTGAAGCACATCGTCGACTGGTGCAATGAAAGGCATCTCGGTTTCTATCTGGAAGCGAATTCCGGCATGTACTGCAACGACTATATGCTCGAGCAGGGGCCGGCGACAATGATCAAATACGCGACCGGCAAAGGTGCCGATCTCGCCAAGGCGGAACAGTCCGCTTCCGGTTTCGTCAACAGTTTTATCCATCTTCAGGGTGAAGATCTGTACCGTGATGATGTGAACAAGATCAGTTTCATTCTCAGCAGCTATCAGGATCATCTCGATTCCAAAACGGAATTCCCGGATCTGATTGCCAATACATGGGGCGGCAAAGGCGAACTGGCTCTGTTCGGTGACCTTGGCCCGGCCGGCATTACCAAGAAACACGCGATCGAAGTCCTGCTGGACTATCTCGGCGCCGATCAGAAAGACACCATTTCCTTCGGTGACGCCAAGATCGATCTTTCGATGTTTGAACTGTGCGCGTTCAACGTTGCAATGGGTAACGGCGGTCCGGAAATCAAGGAAGCGGCCGACTACATCACGACCGATGTCGACGATGACGGTCTCTACAACGCCTTCAAGTATCTGAAACTTATCTGATGCAAAAAGAAAAGATCCTGCGGGATCTTTTTTTACTGTTGCTGAAGATATGGGAGGAGACCGTTCAGGTCGCCTTCTTTCCGGTATTTGCCCATCAGCCACTGGGTATTGTCATAGTAATGGTCGTCGCTCATCAGCTTGCGGTATGTTTCGTACAGCGAAGACATCGACAGGTTCTCCTCGTTCAGCACCACGCCGAAGTCCTGCCGCAGGATGGTCTGAGCGTTGGCGGCGCGCAGGTATTCATTACCGCTGACGATCATCTGGGGAATGCCGAGTGCCAATGCCTGATGGAAGATATAGTCATTGCCGTCATGGATGACGGCAATCGATCCGGGCAGAAGGTCGAGCTTCGGTGCCGACATGAACTGGATGTTGTTTTCCTTCACGGAGCGGCAGCCTTTATACCAGGCATACACGGCATAGGGAGCACCGAGAAATGCGTCATGAATGGCTTTGTATAATGTCCGCTGGGACAGTCTGACGTCATCGAGAGAGATGAAAAGCCGGTTGGTGCGGGTCGCTTTGGCGGGAAAGATACTGGCCAGGCCAATCCGCGTGACGTTCTGTTCGGCGGTAAACGGCTGGGTCAGGGTAATGCCGAAGGCAATGCGTCTTTCACAGCGGGCATAGACGGAACGGAGATGGAATTCCTGTTCCAGGCGGAAATAGGAGAGAGCCTGGTTCAGCCCCTGCATGATCTGGGGCGGAAAGGCGATACTCCTGTACATGGCGCTGTTGACGATGGCCCAGCAGCGGATGCCTTTTTTCCGCGCCGCGATCACGCCGGCGACACGGTCCATGGTAATGATCAGATCCGGTTCGAACTGTTCAATGGCTTCCAGAACAGCTTCGGTGTCGTCGATCACATAATCACGGGAAAGCGCGCCTTTGGCATACATCCATTCTTCGTAGCTTCTGGTTTTCGGCCGGGAAGAAAACAGCGGTTTCTTCAGCAGTCCACAAGGGTAGAGTGAAACATTATGAAACTGGTTCGCGGCATCGGCGCTGATCGCGCAGGCATGTCCTTCCTGGATAAAAAGGTCCGCAAGACTGCGGGACATGTAATAGGCTGCGTCAGCTTTCACGGATGTAATCAGCGGGGTAATCAGAATCTTCATCGTTTATAGTATACAACACTCCTTGCGTATTCACCTTGATTTGGAATATCATTGTTAAAGAAAAACGGAGGCAACTATATGTTGGAAGTACTGAATCATCCATTGATTACTCATAAACTGACACTGATGCGTATGAAAGAAACCGGAACGAAGGATTTCCGCGAAAATCTCGATGAGATTGCTGAACTGATGGCGTATGAAGTATGCCGCGACCTGCCGGTCAGACCGATTGATATCGAAACACCGATGGGAAAGACAGTCGGCTATGAACTGTCCAAAGAAATCGTCATCTGCCCGATCCTGAGAGCAGGCATCGGTCTGCTGGACGGCATCAGACGTCTGGTTCCGACTGCCAAGGTCGGTTTCATCGGCATGTACCGCAACGAGGAAACTCTGGAACCGGTTGAATACTTTGCCAAGTTCCCGAACAATCTGGACAAGGCGATCACCATGATCGTTGACCCGATGCTGGCAACCGGCGGTTCGGCAATTGATGCCATCAACGCTGTCAAGAAGCGCGGCGCCAACAATATCAAGCTTGTCTGCCTGGTCGGCGCGCCGGAAGGTGTCAAGGCGGTTCAGGAAGCGCATCCGGATGTCGATATCTATCTGGCTGCCCTGGATGAAAAACTGAATGAAATCGGCTATATCGTTCCCGGACTGGGCGATGCCGGCGACCGTATTTTCGGAACCAAATAAGCAATGGCAGCCTTTTTCGTCAGATGTATCGTATACATCGGCTGTTTCCTGCTGTCCTGGTACGGTTTAAAGGCTTTGAATTACGAGCAGTTTCTGCGCAAGGATCATGTCAGCCAGGCACAGGTGCTATATTTCCTGCTGGTCATGGCTCTGGCATATCTTTGCGGATCGTTTCTGCTGGCCTTTATGTATCATGCCTGAAAGATCACTTCGGTGATCTTTTTTCTTTCAGAAAAAGGGCGTTGTGCTACTATAATGCCATGGATCATTTTACGGGAAAATGGCTGGCTGCCGTATCAGGCGGTCCGGATTCCATGGCGCTGGCGGGCATGTGTCTTGAGAAGGGCATTGATATCGCGCTGGCTCATGTGAATTACCATCACCGCGATCAAGCGGATGAAGAGGAAGCGTATGTGCGTTTTTTTGCGGAAGCGCATGGCCTGATGGTATACGTACGCAATGAGCCTTTTGTCTTTCAGGGCAATTTTGAAGCGGCCGCCCGGGCATGGCGTTATGATTTCTTCGCGGAAGTCGTAAAGTCTAATGGTTTTGCCGGCGTGCTGGTGGCCCATCAGGAAGACGATCTGATCGAGACCTTTCTGATGCAGGAAGAGAAGGGACTGATTCCCGAATACTATGGTCTGGCGGCGGAAATCATGTATCACGGTGTCCTGATCCGGCGGCCTTTGCTTGATCAGACAGCCGCGCAGCTGAAGGAATACTGCCACAGCCATCAGATCCGCTATTATACCGATGTGACGAATGCCAGTGAGGAATACACCCGCAACCGTATCCGGCATCAGCAGGTGGAACCGCTCTCCCGTTCTGAAAGAGACATGATCCTGCGGGAGATCCGCATGAAAAATGCCGTCCTGCAGGAAAGACGCTGCAGGGTGAAAACACTGATCTGTCAGGAGAGGATCCGGCTGGACGAATACCGGAAACAGAAGCAGGAAGAACGCGACACCCTGCTGAGGATCTTCCTTGAGCAGGTTTCGGATAAAGCGATCTCGCTTACCCATCTCAGGGAAATTGACAGTGTCCTGATGAAAAAGGATGACTTCATGATTCCTTTCCGGCAGCACTGGATCGTTCAGAAGGACAGCTGCTTCTTTCTCTATCAGGAACAGGCGGAAGACGGTGACGTCTATTCATCCCTGTCGGAACTGAGAAACGGCGCCGGAAGATACTATCGTATCGCTCCTGGCCAGCCGGGCGTCAATGCCGTCAGCGTGACGGCTTCCGACTTTCCGCTGAAGATCCGCAGTTTCAGGGAAGGAGACGCGATACAGATGCGCTTCGGCACCAAAGCGGTACACAGATTCTTCATTGACCGGCATATCCCGCTGTACGAGAGACGGCGCTGGCCGATCGTGGAAAATGCCCGTGGCGAGATCATTCTCGTGCCGGGGCTCGGCTGTGACGCTTCGCATTATTCTACTAAGCCTGATTTCAATGTGTTACAATATTCTAGTTAACGAAAAGAGGACATCTGCCATGTGGGAAAACAAAGATATTAAAAAGATTCTTATTTCAGAAGATCAGATCAAAACACGCTCAGCTGAATTGGGCAGACAGATCACCGAAGATTATAAAGACTGTGAGGAGCCGCTGCTGCTGGTCGCGCTGCTCAGAGGATCGGTTCCGTTTCTGGCCGAACTGATGAAACATATCGATCTGGATATCCAGGTGGACTTTATGGACGTTTCTTCCTATCAGGGAACCAAGTCCACAGACATCCGTATCATCAAGGACCTGGACACATCGATCCAGGGAATGAACATCCTGCTGGTTGAAGATATTATCGATACCGGCAAGACGATCAAGGAAGTTGTCAAGACACTGAAGCACAAGGGTGCCAACAGTGTTAAAATCGTCGCCCTGCTGAATAAGCCGGAAGGACGTATGGTGGATGTGAACGCAGACTATAACGGCTTCGAAATCGAGAATGAGTTCGTGGTCGGCTACGGTCTGGACTTCAATCAGCGTTACCGCTGTCTGCCGTATGTCGGCGTGCTGAAAGAAGAATGCTATCAGAACTAAGGAGTAAGCGCCTATGCAGAAAAACAAACTGATCAGTTATCTGCCGTACCTGATCGTGATCATTGCCATCCTGAGTCTGTTCAATATGAACGGATCCGGGGTAAGTGAGACACTGAGTTATCAGGAACTGCAGAAAACACTGAAAAACGAAACCATCAAGGAAAGCCAGATTTCGATCGGCAACAATGTCACGACCGTGCATGGCGTTTATACAAAAGAGGAACGTCAGATTGGCTTTTCTTCGACGATTCCGTCCACATCCGACGAGATTTCAGCAGTGATCAGCCAGCTGGAAAACAGCAAGCTGACAATTGTTGACGCGGATGCGTCAAATCTGTTCCTGGATACGCTGGTAACGCTGATTCCGTTTGTCTTCTTCGGCGCGTTTGCCATCTGGATGATCAACCGGATGAACGGAGCCGGCGGCGCCAATTCCAAGGCGTTTGAATTCTCCAAGAGCAGAGCCCGTCTGGAAGGCAAGATCAGAGTCCGTTTTGACGATGTGGCCGGCTGCGACGAAGAAAAACAGGAGATGAAGGAAATCATTGAATATCTGAAGTATCCGAAGAAGTTCGAAAAGATGGGCGCCCGTATCCCGAAGGGCATCCTGCTGGTCGGTCATCCGGGTACCGGTAAGACACTGCTTGCCAAGGCGGTAGCTGGTGAGGCCAATGTGCCTTTCTACAGCATTTCCGGTTCTGACTTTGTGGAAATGTTCGTCGGTGTGGGTGCGTCCCGTGTCCGTGACATGTTCAAGAAAGCCCAGCAGACGGCGCCGTGCATGATCTTCATCGATGAAATCGACGCGGTAGGCCGGCAGAGAGGTGCCGGTTTCGGCGGCGGCCACGATGAACGTGAACAGACCCTGAACCAGCTGCTGGTTGAAATGGATGGTATGGAAGACAATACCGGCGTGGTCGTGATTGCCGCGACCAACCGCCCGGACGTTCTTGACCCGGCGCTGCTGCGTGCCGGCCGTTTCGACCGTCAGATCACCGTGTCTCTTCCGGACCGCAAGGGCCGTGAAGCCATTCTGAAGGTACATGCCAGAAACAAGCATCTGGCATCTGATATCGACCTTGGCGCGCTCGCCAAACGGACACCCGGTTTCTCCGGCGCGGATCTGGAAAACGTCCTGAATGAAGCAGCGATCCTGGCTGTCCGGGAAGACAGCGATGAAATCCATATGCAGCATATCGACGAAGCCATCGACCGTGTCATGATGGGTCCGGCCAAGGTATCGCGCACATATGATGAGAAAACCAAGAAACTGGTTGCCTATCACGAAAGCGGCCATGCCATTGTCGGTCTGTTCCTGGAGAATGCCCAGGTCGTTCAGAAGGTTACGATCATTCCGCGCGGTCAGGCCGGCGGTTATAACCTGATGACACCGAAGGAAGAGAAGATGATGAACACGAAGAATGACCTGCTCGCGACGATCACGTCCTATATGGGCGGCCGCGTGTCGGAAGAAATGTTCTTCGACGATGTCACCACCGGGGCTTCCAACGACATTGAAAGAGCGACGAATATCGCCAAGGACATGGTCACGCTGTACGGTATGAGCGATCTTGGTCCGATCAAGTACAATGCCGGTACGGAGAATGTCTTCCTCGGCCGTGACTACAATTCACCGAACAACGTTTCCGGTGAAGTGGCGTATGAGATCGATCAGGAAGTACGTAAGATCATCAACGGCTGCCATGACAAGGCAAGGGCCATTCTCGAAGAGCACCGTGATCAGCTGATCGCCATCGCGGAAGCGCTGATGGAATACGAAACACTGACGGCCGAACAGATCCAGCAGGTCGTCAACGGCGAATCCATCGCGGAAGACTTCGGCGCAGCGGAAACGGCTGTTCCGGCTGAAACAGAAGAAGCTGACAATTAATGCACATGATTAACACTCCGGAAGCTGTACACCAGCCGGCGGAGTGTTTTTTCTTCCGACGGGAAGAGGACAGACACATCCGTAGTCAGTCACGGGTGATTCTGATACAATGGCAACGGTGAAAAGAGGAAAAGGAGGCGGGCAATGATGAACAAAGCCAACATATCAAGTGTCCTGATGGGAATCCTGGGCGGTATTCTGATGTCTTTCGTCATCCTTCATATCATGAGAAGCATGTCTTTTCATCTGAGCGGCTTCCGCATCCTGCCGGCTGTTCTGGCCGCCTGCGCGCTGCCGCTCTGTTACGGTTTTGTCAGGAAGATGAATCTTTCCGCATCCCTGACGGAAGTCTTCAGTGTGCTGACTTCCTTTATCATCACCATTCTGTACGGCATGGCGGCGGGAAAGCCGGCGGATATCACGGCCGGAAACACCCTGATATGGGATCTGCTGCCGCTGAGCGCGCTGTTACACGGCTGTGCGATGGCCGCCGTGGTGCTGTTCAACAGATTTGCCTGGAAGGATTGAGGAAAGCAGGCAAATACATGTATGTTACAATTAGGAAAGTAAAGAGGGACAATGACATTATTAAGCCGATGGGGAAAGCAGCTTGACGAGAAGAATCCGCTGCCGGAATATCCGCGCATGCAGCTGCAGAGAGACAGTTATTTCAGTCTGAACGGGGTCTGGGAATATCAGATCACGGCGCTTGGGGCAGAACCAAAGCCGGGTCGATGGAAGAAGATCGTCGTTCCTTTTGCGCTTGGCTCCAAGCTTTCCGGCGCGGATGACATACTGCTTCCTGATCAGACACTGTGGTACCGGCGGCAGTTTGCCTATAAACCGACGGTTGCCCATACCTGGCTGAACTTTGAAGGTGTGGATCAGGTCTGCACGGTTTATCTCAACGGGATCAAGGTCGGCTCGCACGTCGGCGGCTATGCGCCTTTTTCGCTGGACGTCACCGATGCCATCAAATATCAGAATTCCCTGATGGTGAAATGCACGGACGATTCGGATAGGGGAATATTCGCCTACGGCAAGCAGAAGCTGGAGCACAGCGGCATGTGGTACACACCTTCCGGCGGTATCTGGCAGAGTGTCTGGCTGGAAGATCTGAACGCCCATGCCATTCAGGATCTCAAGATCACACCTGATTTTGACGAACAGAAAGTCTATATCGATCTAGCCGGAGATTTTTCCCAGGCGGCGATCACGATCGGCGCTGCCGGGCAGGTGGTGCACCGGGGTCTGACGAACGATATGCATTATGAGGCACCGATCAGTCTTCTGCATCCCTGGACGCCGGACGATCCGTTCCTCTACGACCTGTATATCCAGACGGAAGACGACGTCATCAAGAGTTATTTCGCGATGCGCAAATTCAGTGTCGGCCACGACGCGGAAGGAACCGTGCGTTTCTGTTTGAATAACAAGCCGCTCTTTTTCAGCGGTCTTCTGGATCAGGGCTATACAGTTGACGGCCTGATGACATTCCCGGCCGAAGAGGCGATGACCTACGAACTGGAGAAGATCAAGGAAATGGGCTTTAACATGCTGCGGAAACACGTCAAGGTGGAATGCCGCAGGTGGTATTACAACTGCGACAGGCTCGGGATTCTCGTCATGCAGGACATGCCGAGCGGCGGAACGTTTGACTTTAAGGAAATGGGCATCAAGCCGACGCTTGGTTTCCGCCATCAGAAGGATATCGACAATCCGAAGCTGGGCCGCAGTAAAGAAGAAGAGAAACAGATCTACTATCATGAACTGGATGAGATGCTGGACAATCTGTACAACTTCGCCTGCATCTTCGCCTGGGTGCCTTTCAATGAGGGCTGGGGCCAGTTTGACAGCGCGAAAGTGACGGCCCATATCCGTGATTACGACTCCACCCGGCTGATCGATTCAGCCAGCGGCTGGCATGATCAGGGAGCAGGGGATTTCGACAGTATTCACGATTATTTCTTCCCCTTCAAAGCCAGAAAGCCAAAGGACGAACGAATACTGATCCTTTCCGAATTCGGCGGCTATTCCTATGTGGAACACGGTCACAGTGAACCGCAGAAAACCTATGGATACAAAAAGTTTACCGACCGTATCGATCTTGACGGAGCGGTGAACAAACTATATGAAAAGATGATCCTGAACAATATCCGGAACGGACTGTCCGGCTGTATCTACACCCAGGTGTCAGACGTCGAAGACGAATGCAACGGTCTGTTTACGGCTGACCGTGAGATCATCAAGATCGATGTCCGCAAGATGAAACGAATGAACGAGAAGCTCTACAGGAGATTAGCGAAATGAACAAAGATGAAATTGTCATTGCTGCGGCAATGAACGGACAGATCAGAATCCATGCCGCCCGCACCACCCAGCTGGTGGAAGCGGCGCGCATTGCTCATAACTGCATGCCGACCAGCGCGGCCGCCCTTGGCCGTACCCTGACCGTGACAGCGATCATGGCCAGCGATCTGAAAAACAGCGATGAGAAGATCGTCGCCATGATCAACGGCCACGGACCTTCCGGCACGATTCTCGCCCAGGCCAACGGCAATGGGGATGTCAGAGGCTTTATCGGTGATCCGGGACTGTATTTCGCCCGCGAAGACGGTCACCTCGACGTTGCCAGAGCAGTCGGAACCGACGGCAATCTGACGGTGACAAGAGACATGGGGCTGCGCAAGACCTTCAGCGGTGTGTCAGCTCTGCAGACCGGTGAAATCGGCGATGATTTTGCCTATTATTTTGCCATCAGTGAACAGACACCTTCGATTGTCGGTGTCGGTGTTCTGGTGGACACGGACCTGCATATCAAAGCGGCCGGCGGTCTGATCTGCCAGCTGATGCCGAACGCTTCCGAGGAAGCGATCCAGAAAGCCGAACAGGCGGCTGCCATAATGCGGCCGGTATCTTCCCTGATCGATGAAGGACTGGATCTGCCGGATGTCATCCGGCTGTATTTCCCGGATGCGGAGGTGCTGGATACACGCGATGTCAGATGGCACTGCGGCTGTTCCCGCGAACACTTCTTCAACAGTCTGGCGACTTTGAAGGAAAGCGATCTGGAAGAGATGATTGCCGACGGCAGCGGCGCTGAGATCCGCTGTCAGTACTGCAATTCTCTGTATCACTACGATACGGAAGATCTGAAGCAGATTCTGGAGATGCGGCGTGTGGTCCATCGGTAATGTCGCCATTGCGAACCGGATCGTCGCGGCACCGCTGGCCGGTATTTCCAATCCGGTCTACCGGAAGATGTGCCATGATTACGGAGCCGGTCTGGTCGTCAGTGAAATGATCAGTGACAAGGCCCTGCATTACGAAAATAAAAAGACACAGGAAATGTGCGCCGTTGTCGAAGGCGAACACCCGATGGCTCTGCAGCTGTTCGGCTCCGATCCGGAAACGATGGCGGAGGCGAGCGAGTATCTGAGTACGCATACCGCCTGTGACATCATTGACATTAATATGGGATGCCCGGTCAACAAGGTGCTCAAAGCCCATGCCGGCAGCTGGCTGATGCAGGATCCCGACCTTGCCTATCGCGTCATGAAGGCAGTTGCCGACCATACGGACAAGCCGGTCACGGTCAAGATCCGCGCCGGTTTTGACGCGGCGCATATCAATTGCGTGACGATTGCCCAGGCGGCGGAAAAGGCCGGTCTGAAAGCAATTGCCGTGCACGGCCGCACCCGGGCGCAGATGTATTCCGGTTCTTCCCGCAACGAATACATCAAAATGGTCAAGGAAGCGGTGTCGATCCCGGTCATCGGCAACGGTGATATCCGGACGGTCGCTGATGCGAAGCGGATGATCGACGAGACAGGCTGTGATGCCATCATGATCGGCCGCGGACTGATCGGCCGGCCGTTCTTCCTGCAGGAACTCAATGCGGCTTTCAGCGGAACGGAGTGGCAGGAGCCTTCTTTCCCGGAACGTCTGGACCTGGCGCTGCAGTATGCCAGAGAACTCTGTGCGTATGAAAGCGAAGGAACCGGTATCCGCATGATGCGCGGCATTGCCTCCTGGTATATCGCCGGCATGCCGCGGGCAGCGTCTTTCCGCAACCGCTTCTCCATGATGAAATCGCTGAAGGAAATGGAAGAGATCATTCAGGAATACAAGGAACTGATGAATGATATGTAAGCGGGCATCTAAGCCTGCTTTTCAAAAAGAAAGCAGTATACTGTGAATATGATGAAAAAAGGATTAGTACTGGAAGGCGGCGCCATGCGCGGACTGTTTACAGCCGGCATCCTCGACGTCTTCATGAAAAACGGAATTATCTTCGACGGTGTGATCGGTGTATCCGCCGGTGCTGTTTTCGGCTGTAATTACAAAAGCCATCAGATCGGCCGTGTTCTGCGCTATAACACGCGCTTTGCCCGCTATCCGGAGTACTGCAGCCTGCGCTCGCTGATCACGACCGGTGATCTTTACGGAAAGCAGTTCTGCTATGTGGATGTGCCGGAACGGCTGGAGCCTTTTGACACGGAAACGTTTATCAAGGATCCGTCTTCGTTCTGGGCAGTGGCGACTGACTGTGAAACCGGCGAAGCGGAATACCGTGATCTGCGGCATCTGCGCAATGAGGAGATGGATTTCATGCAGGCATCGGCTTCCATGCCGGTGGCTTCCACACCGGTGGAAATTGACGGACGGCATTTCCTGGACGGCGGTATCAGTGATCCGATCCCGTTAAAGGCATTTGAAGAGCGCGGCTATGAGCGCAATGTCGTCGTTCTGACCCAGCCGGAAGACTATGTGAAAAAGCCCCAGAAGATGATGGGGCTGATGTCAGCGGCATTAAGAAAATATCCGAAAGTGGCAGAAGTCATGCGGATCCGTCACGACATATACAATCAGGAAAGGGAATACGTCAGGGAAAGAGCGGCGGAAAACAAAGCCTATCTGATCTATCCGCCGGAAAAACTGCCGATCGGCAGGATCTCCCACGAGCCCAGGGACATGCGCAGAGTCTATGACATTGGCTATGCCGAAGGTCTGAAGCATCTGGAGGCAGTCAGAGAATTCCTGAAGGGAAACGAATAAAGCCAGATCGAAAATCTGGCTTTCTATCTTTCCTTACCAACTTTGATCATGTTCTGCAGATGCATGCGGTACAGCAGCAGATCGTCTTTGTCAGGGTTCACGACACAGGCAGCGACTTTGTCGTTGGTGTGCAGGAAATCGAGCAGATCCTGTTTGCCGGCAAGATAGATCATCTCGCCTTCCCGCAGGACAGGCTTGAATTTCTTCAGTCCGGCAAGATCCGTGAAAACCGGCAGATAACGTTCTTCGTCACTGGCATACATGATATCCACACGGTCGATATCGGCCGCCTGGATGGTTTCCTGATCCAGTTTGTCCGGTTTCGGAAAAGCCGCCAGAAGAAACTGGACAGGGCCGGAAAGATACCAGGTCAACTCCCGCAGTGTTTCCTGCATGGCCGCTGCGGCAAGCGGTGCCCGCCGTTTCTGCAGAAGCGTCTGCAGCTTTGTGTCGACTGGAAATTCTGTTGTTTCAAAGTACTTTTTCATCTGTATCACCGCAGGCATTTTACCATGAAACTTGGATGCCGGAAAAGAGAGGACAGATGCGAGAAGCAGAAGAGACTTCAGGGGGCGATGGTGGTAGAATAAATACGATAGGGGACGGTTGGAAATCCCACTTTCCCGGAAGGAGCCGTATCATGGTTGATAAGAGTGCTTTTCTGCTGAATCTGTCTGTGCTTTACCGAAATACTCAGAAGTATTTTGACAAAGTTCTGGTACCTTATGATATCGGATCCGGACAGCTGATTTTTCTGCTGTGCATCAATGAAAATGAAGGACTGACGATGCAGGAGCTGACCAATATGACGGAAGTGGACAAAGGAACCACGACGAAAAGCGTTCAGCGTCTGATCGATCAGGGATATGTGCAGGCCATGCAGGACGAAGTGGACCGCCGGGTCAAGCGTCTGTATACGACCGCCAAGGCGGCATCGATCATGAACACGATCTATGACTGCCGCACGGAAATGCGCACGGCGCTGGCCAGAGACATGGATTTCCCGGCGTTTGAACAGATGCTGATACAGGCAACGGACAATGCCAGAAAGGCTCTCGTTCCCGGGCAGAATGATATTGTTCCGCTGAAGATCGGCGGCCTGATGCGCATGAGCCTGGTGGATTATCCGGGTGAGGTGGCGTGTACCATTTTCATGTCCGGCTGTAATTTCAAATGCCCTTACTGCCATAACCGGGATCTTGTCTTCATTCCGGAAAACTATGAGTTTGTCGATCCGGAGGAGGTTCTTTCCTT
This sequence comes from Solobacterium sp., assembly GCA_017404505.1. Taxonomy (GTDB): domain Bacteria; phylum Bacillota_I; class Bacilli_A; order Erysipelotrichales; family Erysipelotrichaceae; genus Bulleidia. The sequence goes on from JAFRCE010000005.1 coordinate 50,110, forward strand.
CCTGGAAGCCCGCCGGAACCGGCTCGACGCGGTATGTATCAGCGGCGGTGAAGCACTGCTGCAGAAAGGTCTGATTTCTCTGGTCCGCCGGATCAGGGAACTGGGCTATCTGATCAAGCTGGATACCAACGGCTATTATCCTGACCGTCTGAAGGAACTTGTAGAAAGCGGTATGATCGACTATGTCGCCATGGACATCAAGAACACACCGGAAAAATACGCTGCGACAGTCGGTATGAACGAAGGCGCCTTTGACATCGGGCCGATCCGGCAGTCTGTCGAATATCTGAAAAGCGGTGCGGTGCCTTTCGAATTCCGCACGACAGTCGTCCGGGAATTCCACACCGAGGAGGATCTGCGGCAGATGGCCGCCTGGATCGCCCCGTGCGAACACTATTATCTGCAGAAATTCGTCGATTCCGGCAATATGATCCAGTCCGGCTTCACAGCTTACGAAGATGAGGAAATGAAGCATCTGCTGGATGTTGTCAGAGAACAGATACCTGCTGCCGAACTGCGCGGTATCTGAGATAGGAAAGAAAGAGAGAAATGCGTATGACCAACACCAGACTTCCCAAAGGTTTTCTCTGGGGCGGCGCGACAGCTGACTTTCAGTTTGAAGGCGGCTTCAACGAAGGCGGCCGCGGCCTGCTTTCCCATGACTATGAGACAGACGGAAACCTGGAACATCCCCGCCATCACACAATGAGAATGCCGGACGGCTCCATTATCACGCCGGCCAGCAGCTTTTTCTACGCGGAACCCGTTCCACCGGAAGCGGTACCCGTCTTCCTGGAAGACGCCTATTATCCGAGTCATCAGGCGGTCGATTTCTATCATCATTACAAGGAAGACATCGCTTTGATGGCCGGCATGGGTTTCAATGTTTTCCGTTTCAGTATCTGCTGGAGCCGTATATATCCGACCGGTGACGAGACGGAGCCGAACGAGGAAGGCCTGCGGTTTTATGATGATGTCATCAATGAAATGGCAAAGTATCAGATGGAACCGCTGATCACCATCTGTCACGATGAACTGCCGATGGAACTGGCTTTGAAATATGACGGCTGGAGCAGCCGGCATGTCATCGACTGCTATCTGCGCTACTGCCGGACGCTGTTCGAACGCTATGGCGACAGATGCCGCTACTGGCTTACATTCAACGAAATCAATGCCGTCAGAGGCTTCGGTCCGTGCGGAACCAGAGAGAGTACCGGCCGGGTTCATTATCAGGCTGTGCATCATATGTTTGTCGCCAGCGCGAAAGCGGTCATTATGGGCCATGAGATGATGCCGGATTCCATGTTCGGCGCCATGTATGCGATGAGCGAACTGTATCCCGCCACCTGCAAGCCGGAAGATATGTTCCGTCATATGCAGGTCAGGAGGGAAAACTGGTACTTCATTGACACAATGGCCCGCGGCTATTATCCGTCCTATGCGAAGGATCTGTATTTCCGGCGCGGCTTTGACGGTATTGCCATGGCTGAGGGAGATGAAGAAATACTGTGCGAGGGACAGCTGGATTACGTGTCGTTCAGCTATTACCGCTCCAACACAGTCAAGGCCGGCGATCCTTCCTTCACGGTCGGCGGCAGTCCCAATCCGTATCTGAAGAGCACGGACTGGGGATGGCCGGTCGATCCGCTCGGTCTGCGTTACTGCATGAACGAGATCTATGACCGTATCCAGAAACCGATCTTCATCGTTGAAAACGGTCTGGGAGCGGTTGATCAGGCGGATGAGAACGGCTATGTGGAAGATGATTACCGGATCGAATATCTGCGGGAACATCTGACTGAGATGGCGAATGCCATTAACATTGACGGTGTCAACTGCCTTGGCTATACGATGTGGGGACCGATCGATCTGGTATCGCTCTCGACCGGTGAAATGAAGAAACGCTATGGCTTTATCTATGTCGATATGGATGACAAGGGAAACGGCACGCTGAAGCGTTCGAAGAAAAAATCCTATGACTGGATGAAGCATGTCATTGAAACAAACGGCGAAGCCCTGGGTGAGGAATCATGACGAAAACACTGGATTACTATGACAGCCACGCGGAGGAATACCGTGATGACACTGTCAATGTATCCATGAAGTACGCCTATGACCGGTTCCTGTTCTATCTGCCCAAAACGGGAAAACTTCTGGATTTCGGCTGCGGCAGCGGCCGTGATACGAAATACTTCCTGAGCAAAGGATTCACGGTGGACCCCATCGACGGTTCCGAAGAACAGGCGAAGATTGCTTCGGCGTATCTGCAGCAGCCGGTCAAAGTCATGCGGTTTGACGAGCTGGATGCGGAAAACGCTTATGAAGGCATCTGGGCATGCGCGTCGATCCTGCATTGTCCGTGGCAGGAACTGCGGGATGTGTTCGGCCGCATGATGAAAGCTCTGAAAAAAGAAGGGGTCATTTATTCTTCCTTCAAACTGGGAGAATTTGAAGGATACCGAGGAGAAAGATATTATACGGACCTGAATGTGGAACGGCTGTTTCAGCTGGTCAGCGGTTATGAGAACTGCCTCCTGCTGGAATGCTGGAAAAGCCACGACCAGCGTAAAGACAGGTTTGACGAAATGTGGCTGAACTTCATCGTCCGCAGAATCGACTGAATGAAAGGGGATCAGAAAAATGGAACAGACAATTTCACAGATTCAATCAATTCTTGTAAATGCCGGCGGCAAGATTCTTCTGGCACTGGCTGTTTACGCAATCGGCCGGCTGATCATCGGCCGGATCATGAGGGCGGTCGCCAAACTGCCGTCGCTGCGCGGTCTTGACGAGACCGTCCGCACCTTTGCCAACAGTTTTATCAAAGCACTTCTTTACGTCGTTCTGGTGATCGCCGTAATTTCCATTCTCGGCATTCCGATGTCCAGCGTCATCGCGGTTCTGGCATCCGCCGGTGTCACGGTCGGTATGGCTCTGCAGGGAGCTCTCAGCAATCTGGCCGGCGGCATTATGATCATGGCGATCCGTCCGTTCTCGGTCGGTGAATTCATCAGCGCGGCCGGCGGCACCGGAACCGTAAAACAGATCACGCTTTTCTACACCATTCTTGCCACACCGGACGGCAAGCGCATCACGATTCCGAACGGCGCCCTGATGAACGCCAATATCGAGAATTATTCCAGTGAACCGGTCAGACGTGTCGATCTGAAATTCACCTGTGACAGACAGGAAGACTTCACGAAAGTACAGGAAATCATCAAGGCGGTCGTCGCCGGCAACGGTCTGATTCTGCCGGAGCCGCAGCCGACGATATCCCTGTGCGGCGCGACCAACGAAACACTGGAATTCGATGTCCGTCCTTACTGCAAGAACGCCGATTACTGGACAGTATACTACAATCTGACACAGGAAATCTCGAAAGCTCTGGCTGAGGCAGGTATCACTTCACCGCGCATCCGGGTTGTTCAGGAAAGCAAATAAACCGCAAAGTGCCGCGAGGCACTTTTCATATTGGCGGACGACTTGTGATATGATGAGAACAATATGAAAGGAATTGTGTATGCTTGAAAAGAAACAGCTGGAGAAATACCTTTCCGCATGCATGCGCTCGGAAGCGGATTTTGCGGAAATCTATGAACAGTTTGAAACGGACGAAACCATCAGTATGCTGAATGGCGAAGTCGAAGACGTCAACCGCATCACGATCAGCGGCATCGGCATCCGCCTGTACAAGGATCTTCAGTCGGTCTATGCCTATGGCAACGAAACCGACGAGGCATCGGTAATGAAATTGATCGAAGAGGTGCGTACGGCCATCGGCCAGAAGGAAGAAGGGCCGGATGTCGTGCTGGAACGGGTCGAATATGAAAACCGCCACCCGGTCAGAATTGATTTTGAGGCAGTTCCGCTGGCGGAAAAAGCCGATATTCTGAAACGGGCGAACGATGCTGCGATGGCGGCGGATGAGAGAATCGTGAAAGTCTCTTCTTCGCTGCTGAATGTCAGACAGAATGTGCAGATTTCCAATTCCACCGGCCGTCTGATCGGCGATACCCGCGTGCGGACAAGACTCGGCGTGGTGGCATTCGCCAAGGAAGGCGACAACTTCCAGAGCGGTTCCGACCGGCCGGGTGCCGGCATGGGACTGGAATTCTATGAAATCAACAAACCGGAAGATTCCGGTAAAGAAGCGGCGCGGGAAGCCCTGGTCAACCTCTCGGCAAGAGACTGTCCGTCCGGCCAGATGCCGGTCATTATCGACAATGCGTTCGGCGGTGTCATTTTCCATGAAGCCTGCGGACATTCCCTGGAAGCGACTTCGGTAGCCAGAAACATGTCGGTGTTTGCCGGCAAATTAGGCCAGCAGATCGCCAACACATGTGTCAGCGCCGTCGATGACGGAACGATTCCGAATGCCTGGGGATCCGAGAACATCGATGACGAAGGCAATTTCCAGAAGCGCCGGGTTCTGATCAAAGACGGTATCCTGACTTCTTATATGATCGACCAGCTGAATGCCAGACGCATGCATATGGAAGGCACCTGCAGCTCACGCCGCCAGTCCTACCAGTTTGAGCCGACATCACGTATGACCAATACCTTCATCCTCGAAGGCAATGCCACATTCGAAGAACTCTTTGAGGGCATTGAAAAGGGTCTGTACGCCAAAAAGATGGGCGGCGGCAGCGTCAACCCACAGACCGGTGAATTCAACTTCGCCGTCAATGAGGGATATATGATCGAAAACGGCAAAATATCCTATCCGGTCAAAGGTGCGTCCCTGATCGGCAACGGCCGTGATATTCTGCTGCATATCGATAAGATCTGCAGCAATCTGAAAACCGGCCAGGGCAACTGCGGATCACGCAGCGGCTCGATTCCGACCGACGTCGGTCAGCCGTCTATCCGGGTCACTTCCATCACCGTAGGAGGCACAGCGAATGAATAAGCAGAAATGGATCGAATACGCTCTGCAGGAAGGTTTCAGTGATTTTGAAATCTACCAGTCTCTCAGCAGTGAAAAGAAAGTCACATGGTATGAAGGCCAGATGGATACCTTCGTGACAAGCCGGGTGCTTGGCACAGCCCTGCGCGGAACTTACCAGTCACAGATGGTCAATCTGGCCACGGAAGATACTTCCGACGATCAGATGGAGCGTCTGATCCGGCAGATGAAGGAACAGTCAGCCGTCATTTCCACGGAAGAGACAGCGGCTATCGCGGCTCCCGCGGAATGTGAGGAAACGGTTTCGAAGAAAGCCTGGGTACGTCCCGGCAACGAACTGATCAAAAAAACGCTGGCGGAACTGGAAGAAAAGATCGCAAAGGCGGATCCGCGCATCATTCAGGTCATTCATCTCAGCTGGAACGAAGAAGACAGCAGCCGGGAAATCACCAATTCCAAAGGCATGCGGATCTTCGAAGAAACCCACGTGCAGCTTCTGCAGGCAGGTGCCGCGGCAGCTTCCGGCAACGAAGTGAAGAATGATTACCGGGCGGAAGTCATTGAAGACCTTTCCGCGTTCGATACGGATGCGTTCGCAAAGAAACTGGCGGAAGATGTCGTCAGTAAACTGGACGCCGTTCAGCTGGAAAGCGGAACGTATCCGGTGATTTTCGAGAAAGGCGCCATGACGTCTCTGTTTGCGGCATTTGTGGACCTTTTCTCCGGCGATCTGATCGGCAAGGGCATTTCACCGCTGCGTGACAGTCTGAATACAAAAATCTTTTCTGACCTGATTACCGTTGTCGACGATCCCCGCAATACCGACGCTGTCATGCTGGCAAATTATGACGATGAAGGCACACCGACCTACCGCAAGGTCCTGGTTGACGAAGGCGTATTCAAGACGATCCTGCACAGCAGCCGGAGCGCCGCCCGCATGAACATGACAAGCACCGGCAACGGTTATAAAGGTTCCTACACCTCTCCGGTCGATGTTTCACCGTTCAACTGCTATATCGTGCCGGGTGAAAAGAGTCTGGACGAACTGTGCGCGGATATGAAGGACGGCTACGTCATCACTGACCTGGCCGGTCTGCATGCCGGTATTGACTTCGTGACGACCAACTTCTCTCTGCAGTGCTCGGGCTACTGGGTCAGGGACGGCAAACGCGATTACAGCGTTTCGCTGGTTACCGTCGCCGCGAACTTCCTGGAAATGATGAAGCAGGTCACCGCCGTCGGCAGTGATCTGGACTGGAAATATCATTCCATCGTCACACCGAGCATTGCCTTCAAAGGCTGCGCCATTTCCGGTAAATAAGCACGAAAAAAAGAAGATCATGCGATCTTCTTTTTTGCTGGATCGATCAGGACAGTTCCTCGCCATAGCGGCTGAACAGCTGAACGTAGAATTCGACGTTGTCACAGAGGACTTCCGTGTCGATATGTTCGTTGACGGAATGGGCGCCTCCGGATCTGCCGTTGTAGAAGATGCCGGTAAAGCGGTAGACACTGTGCGAGGGAGAAAGGTCACTGTAATAACGTGAATCCGTGCCGCCGGCCATCATGCTGGGAATGAAGGTGATGCCGGGATATTTTTCTTCCATGATTATCTGCAGCAGCCGGTAGCCATAGCTTTCGGTGGAAGATACGGCCGGCGGATTGTGGCCCTTGATCAGGCGGAACTGCACATCTTCCGGCAGAACGGAGCGGAAGTGCGCTTCCAGATCTTCCAGTGTTTCCGTCGGCAGAATACGGCTGTTGGTGATCACGGAGGCATGTTCCGGCAGGATGTTGGCCTGGTCGCTGCCTTTGGCCATCGTCGGTGTCGTCGTGGTTCTCAGCATCTGATTGATCAGGGCGCTTTCGGCCGCCAGATCTTTCAGTACTTCTTCATTTCCTTCCGGATCGGCAAACAGTGTCCGCACGGTTTCGCTCTTGCGGAACGGTCCGTCGGCTTTCATCTGGTTGATGACCGGTTCGCAGAGCTTCGGGGCCATCCGGTTTTCTTCAAGATCGTAAATGGCTTTGCCGAGTTTTCCCAATGCGTTGTGCAGCGGCGGATAGGCGGAGTGACCGCCTTTGGCGTCGATGTAGATTTCGTGATCGGCATAGCCTTTTTCCGAGACGAAGATCTCAGCGACATATCTGTCGTTCTTTTTGGAAATGCCGCCGCATTCGTCAATGGCCATGCCCAGCTGAATGCCGCGCTTCTGCAGTTCGTCATGCAGAAGAACGCCGGCAGCGCCGGGACCGCCCATGATTTCTTCGTTGTAGCCAAAGGCGAGATACAGATCATAATCCGGCGTGAAGCCGTCTTCGATCAGAAGTTCAATGGCGTCCAGATAAGCCTGGATATTGCATTTGGAATCGGTGGTGCCGCGGCCGTACATAATGCCTTCTTCGTCCACGTGGCCGGAGAACGGCGGATATGTCCACATGGCATGGTCGCCTTCCGGCACGACGTCCTGATGAGCTGTCATCAGCAATGGCAGTTGGCCGGATTTGCCGGTTCCTTTCCAGGTGTAGAGAAGCGCGCACTTGCCGATGATCTCTCTTTTCAGGGTCTTGTGAACAAGCGGATATGCCTCTTCGAGACATTTATGCAGTTTCTCGAATTCTTCCACTCTTGTTTTTTCCGGGTCGGCACTGGATACAGTGGGAATCTGCACCATGGCCTGCAGATGACGGATGAAACGTTCCTTATCATATGAAATCATAGAGACGTACCTCTTTCTTTTTCCACTGTTAATTGTACTGAAAAAACAGAAGGAAAAGAAACAGAAATGTCCCGGCAGGTATGCGTTCATGTTGAATGAATGACAGAATCATGTAAAATCATACGTAAAAGAAGGGGATAAATTATGAAAAAAGTAGTTTTATGCGGAAAACTGTTCACAGCCGAAAACAATGACGTGCAGACAAACATGGCAGTCGTTGTGGAAGACAACCTGATCACTGCTGTCGTACCGGCATCCGAAGCGGATACGGACGGAGCGGAAGTCATCGATCTTTCTGACAGGTTCGTCATGCCGGGTCTGATTGACGGCCACATGCACTGCACATCCAACGGGGATACAAGGGAAATCCCCGGCTATTATCCGACAAGTGCCGAAGCGACGCTGAACGGCGTGGTCAATCTGAAGAAGGACCTGCTGGCCGGCTTCACGACCGTCCGTGACGAAGGCTGCAATGACTTTGAGGACGTGGCGCTGAAGAAAGCGATCAATGCCGGCAAGATCGACGGACCGCGTATGATCACTTCCGGAAAATGTCTGACTGCGACCGGTGGCCATGCCGACAGCAGATATCCGTATTACCTGGAACCGGGACAGCATGAATCCCTGGTCTGCGATTCACCGGACGCCGCCCGAAAGGCAGCCAGAATGGTGTTCAAGTACGGCGCTGACCAGATCAAACTGATGGGAACCGGCGGTGTCATGTCGATGGGCGACGAACCGGGTGCCCCGGAATTCACGTATGAAGAAATGAAAGCTGCTCTGGATGTTGCCAACTCCCGCGGCCGCATGTCTTCTGTCCATGCCCATGGTGCGGAAGGTATGAAGATCGCGATCCGGGCCGGCATTCATTCGATCGAACACGGTATGTTGATGGATGATGAAGCAATCGAAATGATGGCGGAACATCAGACGTTCCTGATTCCGACGATCGTCGCAGCCAAAGCCATCGTTGAGAACGGTGTCGCTTCCGGCATTCATCCGGAAAACGTGGAAAAGGCAGCACGCTGTGTCGCCAATCATTACGAAAACCTGAAGAAGTGTCTTGAAAAGGGTGTGCCGATCTGCTTTGGAACCGACGCCGGAACACCGGGCAATTATCATGGCACCCAGACCCGTGAATTCGGCTTTATGCAGGAAGCCGGCCTGCCGACCGCTTACATCCTGCAGGCTGCTACCAGCCGCAATGCCAGACTGCTGAGAATGGATGACATGATCGGAACGGTTGAAAAGGGCAAACTGGCGGATCTCGTCGCCGTACCGGAAGATCCGTTTGAGAATATCAAGACGATGGAAAACGTCTGCTTTGTCATGAAGGACGGCAAAGTATACAAAAACAGCTGAGAAACGTAAATAAGACCTGCCTGATGGAGTTGTATCAGACAGGTCTTTTTTCATGTTTCTGAGGAATGTGTTTCAGCCGGCCTGGCGCCCTTTGAGCCGGTAGGCGGTCTGGACCATGATTAGCGAGGTCAGGATCATGCAGCACATCATGAGGCAGACCGGTGTATAAGATCCGCTTATGTCATACATGGCGCCGGCAACGGTCGTGAATACGGCATTCGAGACCGTTGTTGTCATCGCCAGTTTCGGATAGGCGTTGCTGTACTGGGAGGGAGGAAACATCTCTCTTGCCAGAATCGGCGTTGCCACCGTGCCAAGTGAATAGCACAGGCCATACAGACACGCGGCGCCCACCAGAATGACAGCCGTGCGGCTGAAGGCCAGGAAAACGGCCGAAACGGCAATGATGACGGTATAAATACTGACGGAAATCCGGGCGCCGAACCGGTCGATCATGGCACCGAGAATCACTTTGCCGGTGGTATTGGAAACCATGCACACACTGACCATCAGAGCGCCGATGGAAGCCAGTCCGCAGGATTCCGCAAGACCGGAGAAATGCGGCGGCAGGGCGGCGTTTCCGGCTGCGCATGCCGCAAATACGGCCAGTACCAGAAACATGGAGACAGATATCTTTTGCGGAGCCGTTACCGTCTGCTGATCAGAATCAGCCTGGCGGACACCGCCATAAGGTTCGCGGCCGACGATTTCCGGTTTCAAAGCGATCGGGAACAGGAGAGCCGGCAGATTGAACAGCAGAATGACACCGGCCATTACCATATAGGCGGTACGCCATCCGCTTGCGGTGATCAAAGAGGAAAGAACCGGTGAGAAAACCGCGCCGCTCAGTCCGGCGAATCCCAGGGCAATGGATGTCATCAGGGCATTGTCTTTGTTGAACCAGTAATTCAGCATGATCGTTACCATAACGGTACCGATCAGACCGGAACCGAAGCCGCGGACACCGTTGAGCAGCAGCATCGGCAGGACACTGTGGCAGAGCGCCAGCAGAAATGTCGCGGCAGTCTGCAGGAACGTACCGAACAGCACGGTTCGCCGGAAGCCGAAACGAAGAACGGTTTTCGCGGCAAGTAGGCCGGTAAAGGCATGAACCAGATTGTAAACGGTCAGAGTGGCCGAAACGCTGCCCCGGCCGATACCGAATTCAGATGCGACAGGGGTGAAGAACAGTCCCGCCACGTTGACACACAGGCCAAGACAGGTGCCGACCAGTCCGCAGCCGGCAATGACGACCATCCAATAGATGTGTTTTGTCTGTTTATTCATCGTTCCCTCCTTTTCGGAGAATTTCTTAATGCCGTTTTTATTCATTCTACAGAAATATCCTGCAGCATGGCAGATTTTGCCCGGCAGAAAAAGGACAGCTTTCCTTTGGCCGGATGTCATTTTACATCTAACAACAAAAAAAAACCGCGCCAGGCGGTTTTTACATGGTGACTCCTTAGGGACTCGAACCCTAGACCCACTGATTAAGAGTCAGTTGCTCTACCAACTGAGCTAAGGAGTCATTTTTTCAGTGCTTATTGATTATATAACCCATTTTCGGATATTTCAAGGGGAAAATAAAAAAAGCATGCCGGTTTCAGACGGACCGGCAAGGGAGGGACCGGTCCGTCTTTACAGCATTTACGAAGGGATGTCATCGGCAAGTGCTGATACAGCGATCGGATCGAAACCTTCCGAGAGCGCGATACAGAGCTGTTCGGGTGTCAGTTCTTCTGTATGGATGACGTTTTTTTCGGGAAGACGGGTCTTTTGTCTTTCCCCGGAGACTTCTTTTTTACGAATGTGTATCAGTTTTGCCATGACCAAAGTATATATGGAGAAACGCGATGCATTGTGCATGATTGTGGACAGTCACTACGAATTTATGTGAAATCTGTGTTTCATGATAATTTCACATGCTTTTTAAAGAGAGAAATGTATAATACTTGATGGAGGAATTGCATGAAGTCTATCACCAGCAAGATGACCACCCTGCATAACGGGACTGTCATTCCCAGTCTTGGTTACCGGGTGGACAAAGATAATAAAGATGAAATCTATGAGAATGTGCTCACTGCTTTGAAGGCGGGCTTCCGGCATATTGACGTGCCGGTTGATGCGGACAGTGAAAAACTGATCGGCAAAGCGCTCAGAGATTCGGAAATTCCGAGGAATGAATTATTTCTGACTGTGAAGGTCGGCAACGACGATCACAGCCATGATCTTGCCCTGCGGGGACTGGACCGTACTTTGAAAAGGCTCGGAACGGATTATGCCGACCTGTTCCTGGTCAACTGGCCCAACCCCCTGAAGTTCAGGGCGGATTATGAAAAAGCCAGTATCGATACATGGCGCGGTCTGGAAACGGCGTATAAGCAGGGCCGGGTCAGATCCATCGGTCTGGCGAATTCCCATGCCCATCATATTGAACACATTCTGGAGTACGCGGAAATCGCGCCGATGGTCAATCAGGCCCGTATCTATCCCGGTTTCCCGTTCAATAACAACCTGAGCTGCGCGGACGATCACAACATACAGACGATCGGTTTCCTGCCGCCGAAACATGATGAAATCCTGAAATCAAGAGAACTGAAGATCTTCGCTGAGAAGTATCATGTCACGCCCCGGCATGTATGTATCCGCTATCTTCTTGAAAAGGGATGCCTTGCCTTATGTCAGGGAAAGGATCTGCAGGAATTGAAAGACAGCGTTCAGGTATTTGACTTCAGCCTGACAGACGAGGAACTGAAATTCCTTGATCATATGAAAAACTACGGTCTGGACATGATCGATCCGGACACCTGTGATTTCTGAAAAAAATGCTCGCAAGAGCATTTTTTCAGTCTTCTTCATTCAGGAAAATCTGTCGGTTTCCCGGCATGACGTCACATGGCCTGTGACCGTTGCACATTAACATGCGGGTGGTATCCCAGGCGTCGGCCAGCAGATTTTTCAATGCCTGCCGCTGGTCGGGACTGATCTCGATCTGTTCCGCGGCAAACATCTCCATGATGTCAGCGAAAGTATTGCCATAGCCGATGTAGCGGAAGATGGCTTCCATCAATGCTTCGGCATAATATTCGCTCTGGTTCAGCTGGCGGATCAGATAGCGGTTGAGCTTCGCGTAGGCGGGATTGCGGGATGGATAACGGTGATCGAGGATGTCCTTGATTTCGCTGTAGGACGGCATGCCCAGGGGAATGCTTTCATGCAGCTGGCGCAGTTTTTCCTCGTTGCCCGCATCGTTTAAACCGATCGTAATGACTTCATTGCCCTGCCGGATACAGAGACAGTCGGGATGATGGATGACAGAAGGCAGAAGCCGCATGACGATCGCGGCATTGTCATCGTCCATTCCTTTTTTGCGGCGGTACATGTCACACAGGTCGTGAATGGCCAGAAAGCCGTAAAAATTCGGAATCAGGCTGACGCAGTCAAACAGCCAGGATACTTTGCGGCGCAGACTGCTGAAAGCATTCAGGTCAAATGACTGATATACCGCGGCCAGGTCGCCGGGAACCGCCAGGTCTCTTCTGGCATTGATGATCGCCGCGAGATCAAGATGACGCAGCCGGTCGGCACTGCGGTAATTGGCTGCGGCCGGATGTACGGTCCCGTTGCGGATGATATATTCAAAAAAACGAATGTCGTTGTCATTCAGCACCAGCATGCGGCTGTAAAGGTTCTCGGGATCCAGCATGGCTTCCGCCAGCTTTTCGGCGGTCAGGACCGGATCGGTTTCCGGTGTCAGACCGGAAGCGCGGGCTGTGTCAGCCAGCCACATGCGGTCATGACTCATCAGTAAGGCATCTTTTAATAACAGTTCCATAGTCAGATACTCCGTATGGAATTATCATAACCAACAGCGGAACACGTTTGTAATGAAAGTATTTACATTCTTTAGAAAGAAATTTACATATTTTGATGAAAAATGTAATTTTATCCTTTATTTTTCCTCTGTTTTTTAGTATTTATTGTATATACCTGTTCTTTGACGGGGTCAGAAGCGGGTAAGAATCAAAGGGAGGACAATTTATGAAAAACACGACAAGAACCTGGCTGGTAAAAGTTGCTCTTGCAGCTACCATGACGTTTGGAATGGCTGGCTGCGCAGGCGGATCGACATCATCCACACCGCGTACCGGATCCAATAATACAAACTACGAAGCATCCAAGATCGAACTGGCTGATATCAATGATCCGGCCGTAGTTGATTCCGGGCTGGTATTCATTGATTCATCACTGCTGACATCCAGTACGACCTTTACATATCAGGGATCTGTTGTCAGTTTCACAGGTTTCAACCGTGAGATTCAGGGCCCGCAGAAGATCATCATGGCTTACAACAAGGACAATTCCGTCAAGAACAACAAAGTAACTGTCTTTGTCGGCACACCGGAAGAATTCGCGGCTTATCAGGCTGAAGGCGGCGAATAATCAGCTTCCTTAATTGAAAAGCATCAGGGAACGGTTTTACACAAAGCCGTTCTTTTTTTGACCCCGGGGGAGGCTTACGCAGACGGAATATGGACAGTACAATGATGCAAAGCAGAAAAGGGGAAAACGATTATGCATATGGCGGATGCTTTACTTTCACCGGCAGTCGCGACCGCGATGTATGCCGCTTCGGGAACAGCTGCGGCGATTTCGATCCGCCGGCTGAAGAAAGATGAGGAACACAGCAAACTTCCGGTGATGGCCGTTTCAGCGGCGATGATCTTTGCCGGACAGATGATCAACTATACAATTCCGGGAACCGGATCTTCAGGGCATCTCTGCGGCGGTATGCTGCTGTCGGCTCTGCTGGGGCCATATGCCGGCTTCCTGTCAATGATCGTTGTTCTGGCGATACAATGTCTGTTTTTTGCGGACGGAGGGCTGATGGCCCTCGGGGCGAATGTCTGGAACATGGCATTCTACGGCTGCTTTGTCGGGTATTTCCTGATATGGCGGCCGATCATGAGAAGCCGGCTGTTCGGTGCTTCGGATGATCACAACGCCCAGCGACTGCGCATTATTCTTGCGTCGGTTCTGGGCTGTGTCATCACCCTGCAGCTGGGGGCTTTCTCAGTCGTTCTTGAGACGACACTCTCAGGCATTACGGAGCTGCCGTTCGGAGCGTTCTGCGGACTGATGCTGCCGATTCATCTGGCGATCGGTTTCGTGGAAGGTCTGATCACGGCGGCGGTCCTGACGTTCGTATATGAGGCAAGACCGGAACTCCTGCAGGAAGTCACACCGGCCGAAGCAGGCAGCGGAAAGCTTTCCCTGAAACAGACGGTAGCCATTCTGGCAGTTGTGACATGTCTGGTCGGCGGCGGTCTTTCGCTGTATGCCAGTTCCAATCCGGACGGTCTGGAGTGGGCACTGTTCGGCAATGCCGAGGCCGGATACAACGAAAACATGGGACTGGATGAGGATAACTTCGGTGTTTCCAGCACGGCAGCGGAAACGGCGGCCGGCATCCAGGAAACGACGTCGTTCCTGCCGGACTATGCTTTCAAGGACAGTGACAGCGCAGCCGGAACAACTGTTTCCGGTCTGGTCGGCTCTGCCATGGTAGCCGGTGCTGCTGCACTGATCTGCCTGGCCGGCGGCTTCTTCCGGCCGAAGAAGACAGCCTAAAAAAGCATTCAAAAACAGGGCATCTGCGGATGCCCTTTGTTATACTGTAGATTATGAACAAAATCGATCAGGCACTGTATGAATTCAGAGAAATGGATGAACTGGCGGATCAGGATTCACTGGTTCATCGTTTTCCTGTTCTGCCGAAAGTGCTTCTGACAATACTGTATATTCTGATCGTTCTGTCGTTTCATAAATATGATCTGAGCTCGCTTTCGGTGATGATTCTGTTTCCGGTATTCTTTTATCAGCTGAGCGGTATTCCTCTGCGGAAATGCTTTTATAAACTGCGTTTTGTTCTGCCGCTGGTCATGGCGGTGGGGATACTGAATCCGTTCTTTGATCATACCGTGATCATGAAGATCGGCCCGCTTTCCGTTACCGGTGGCTGGATCTCGATGCTGACGCTGATGCTGAAAGGAATTCTTGCCCTCACGGCATCGTTCCTGCTGGTTGCCACTTCCGGCATTGCCCGCATCTGTGCGGCGCTGCGGCGTATGCATGTCCCGTCTGTTCTCGTCACGCTGCTGCTTCTGACCTACCGGTATATTACCGTGCTGAGTGAAGAGGTGTCGGTGATGAGCAATGCCTATCATCTGCGGGCGCCACGACAGAAGGGCATCGAATATTCAGCCTGGGGTTCCTTTCTGGGTCAGCTGCTGCTGCGCAGTATGGACCGGGCGGAGGAAATATATCAGGCCATGCTGCTGAGAGGATTTCATGGCCACTTTCACTATGTTGACGAAAAGCCGGCTTCTCCAAAAGACTGGCTGACCGGTCTGCTGATCGGCGCGCTGATCGTTTTCTGCCGGTATTATAATGTCGCTTCGTTTCTGGGAAGCCTGTTTGTGAGGTAATGTCTGATGATTGAAATGAAACATGTATCATTCCGCTACGAAGCGGGCAAAGAGATACTTGATGATATCAGTTTCCGTCTGGAAGCAGGCGAGAGTGTCGGGCTGATCGGTGCCAACGGGGCCGGCAAGTCGACCATCATGAAGCTGCTCAGCGGCATCCTGTTCGGTGACGGTGAAGTTCTGATCGCGAAAACCGCTGTCAATCCGAAGAATCTGTATGAAATACGCCGGAAGCTCGGCTATGTGCTGCAGGACTCCGACGATCAGATGTTTATGCCAACCGTCTATGAAGATATGATCTTCGCGCCGCGCAATTACGGCCTCAGCAAAGAAGAAACGGAAGAAAGGATCGATGCGGTGCTTGAAAAACTGGACCTGAAGGAACTGAAGCACAGCCGCAATCATAAGATTTCCGGCGGTGAAAAAAGAATGGCGGCGATTGCCACGATCCTGGCCATGGATCCGGAAGTGATCCTGATGGATGAACCGACGGCTTCTCTGGATCCTTATAACCGGCGTCTGGTCATCAATGCTATCAATTCCCTCAGCCAGACAAAGCTGATCACTTCGCATGATCTTGATATGATTCTTGATACCTGCGGCCGGGTCATTCTGCTGGATCAGGGTAAAATAATTGCGGATGGAAAAACAGAGGAGATCCTGCGGGATCAGAAACTCTTAGAAGCACATCGCATGGAACTGCCGCTGTCATTTACAAGGAGATAAAGCATGCCCGACTTTTATATCAGAACAAAAGAAGATCTGCTTGATGCCGTGGAGCGGTTCGGTTTTCTGCCGTATTTCGCTCATGAAATCAAAGGATTCTCCATTGAAGAACACTGCGATCCGGCGGTCTATTTTTCCGATCAGCCGGGTGTCTGGGAATGGAAAGGTCCGGTTATTCAGGAACTGGGCTGTGCCTACGGCAAGTTCTTCCATAAGAAGGCCGGCTTCATCGCAAAGAAATGGTATCCGGATTTCGCCAATTTCCGGCGTGACGGATATGATTTCGATGCCCGTGTGGATGAAGGTCTTGCCAATTACAATGAACAGTATCTGTATGACATCATCGCTTCCCGCCATTCCATTCTGTCCAAAGAAGCCAAGGCGATCGGCGGCTATATCAAACCGCGCGTCAACGGTCCGGATCAGTGGGAACCGCGGAAAGGTTTTGACACACTGATCACGAAACTGCAGATGCAGGGCTATGTCGTCACCAGCAACTTTGAATATGAAATGGATAAAAACGGCAAGTTCTATGGCTGGGGCATTGCCCGCTACAGTACGCCGGAAGCTTTTTTCGGAAAGAAATTCACCAATCATGTATATGACAGGAGTCCGGAAGAGTCGCGGAAACGCATCGTCCGGCACCTGAAGAAAATCCTGCCGGAAGCCAGTGAAGCGGAGATCGAGTATTTCCTGAAATAAACATATAGTCAAAATGACTATACAAATCAAGAAATAGGTGATATAAATATATCGACAGAGATCACAGGAGGGTATGCAAATGGCAAACTTGAAAGAATTTCTGGAAGAAAAAGATGTCACCTTCTCCGCACACAGATACGGAATCGAAGCGATGAGCGCTATGGCGCAGGGTCTTTTCGCGAGTCTTCTGATCGGTACGATCATTGAGACACTGGGCACACAGCTTTCCATACAGTTTCTGATCGATGCCGGCACGTTTGCCAAAAGCGTTGCCGGTCCGGCCATGGCCGTGTCGATCGGCTATGCCCTGAAAGCGCCGCAGCTGGTATTATTCAGCCTGATCGCTGTCGGTGCCGCCGCCAACAGTCTGGGCGGAGCCGGCGGACCGCTGGCCGTTTATCTGATTGCCATCGCGGCATGTGAATGCGGCAAGATCGTTTCCAAAGAAACAAAAGTTGATATTCTCGTCACACCGGCGGTGACGATTCTGGTCGGTGCCGGACTGAGCGTTCTGTTCGCGCCCGCCATCGGCAAAGCCGCAAGTTCGCTTGGCGGCATCATCATGTGGGCAACCGAACTGCAGCCGTTCTTTATGGGCATTATCGTTTCTGTCCTGGTCGGCATTGCCCTGACTCTGCCGATTTCCAGCGCGGCGATCTGCGCGGCTCTGGGTCTGACCGGTCTGGCCGGCGGTGCTGCGGTAGCGGGATGCTGCGCGCAGATGGTCGGCTTCGCGGTAATGAGTTATAAGGAAAACGGAATTGGCGGTATCGTCTCGCAGGGTCTCGGCACCAGCATGCTGCAGATGCCGAATATCATCAAAAACCCGAAGACCTGGCTGCCGCCGATCGTTGCCAGCGCCATTACAGGACCTGTGGCGACCTGCATCTTCAAAATGCAAATGAACGGACCGGCTGTTTCTTCCGGCATGGGCACCTGCGGACTGGTCGGTCAGATCGGTGTCTACACCGGCTGGCTCAATGACATCGCGGCCGGCAGTAAGGCGGCCATCAGCGGTATGGACTGGCTGGGAATGATCCTGATCTGCTTCGTTCTTCCGGCGGTTCTCAGCGTCATCGTGTGTGAAGCGGAACGTAAGGCCGGCTGGATCAAAGAAGGCGATCTGAAGCTTTAAACAGATTGAGGATGTACATCATCCTCTTTTCTTTTGGCAATCGTTTATACTGGAGATATGAGCAACAGGGAAAACAGGATAATGTCTGTTATCTGTTTTCCGGCTATGATGCCGCCGGTTTCATCCGGCATGACGAAAAGCAGCACAAGATAATCAGAGGTAAAAAATGGAAAGAGAACTGAACAGTCAGAAAATGCGGAAACTGGCTCCCGAGCTGGATCCCCTGCGCATCGGCACCGGATGGAAACCGGAAGAACTGGCACTGCCGCAGATTTTTATTGAAAGCACCTTCGGTGACAGCCACCCCGGCAGCGGTCATCTGGACAAACTGTGTGAAGCAGCTTTCCGCGGCATTCATGATGAAGGAGGCCGCGGTGCCCGCTATTTCTGCACGGATATGTGCGACGGCGAAAGCCAGGGCACAGACGGCATTAACTATTCACTGGCTTCCCGGGAAATGATCGCCAACATGATCGAGATCCAGGCCAACGCGACACCGTTTGACGGTGCTGTCTATATTGCCAGCTGCGACAAAGGCATGCCGGGCAATCTGATCGGCATGGCGCGTGTCGGTCTGCCTTCCGTCGTTGTTTGCGGCGGTACGATGAAAGCCGGTCCCGAGCTTCTGACCCTGAATGAACTGGGTGTGTATTCGGCCCGTTATGAGCGCGGTGAAATCACCAGAGAACGTCTGGAATGGGCGAAGATCAACGCCTGTCCGGGCTGCGGCGCCTGCAGCTTTATCGGCACTGCCTCCACCATGCAGATCATGGCCGAAGCCCTCGGTCTGACCCTGCCCGGTTCGGCTTTACTGCCGGCTGACAGTCCCGATCTGTTGGAATACGCCTATGAAAGCGGCCGTCAGGCTGTGCGGCTGGCCAGAGAGGGGAAGACGGTTTCGGAAATGATCACGATGGACAGTTTTGAAAATGCCATTCTCGTCCATGCGGCGATTTCCGGCAGCACCAATACGCTGCTGCATCTGCCGGCGATCGCTCATGAGTTCGGTCTTGAAATCGACGGCGACACATTTGACAGATTGCACCGGAACGCCCGCTTCCTGCTGGATCTGAGGCCGACCGGCAAGTGGCCGGCGGAAGTGTTCTATTATGCCGGCGGTGTTCCCGCCATCATGGAAGAAATCCGGCCGTTCCTGCATCTGGATGCCATGACGGTTACCGGCAAGACACTGGCGGAAAATCTGGCCGAACTGAAACAGAACGGCTTCTATGAGAAATGTCAGAAATGGCTGGATCTGTTCAACGAAAGATATGGTCTGCATCTGCAGAAAGAAGATATCATCCGTCCGTTTGACAAAGCCATGGGAACTGACGGCAGTATTGCCGTGCTGAAGGGAAACCTGGCTCCGGAAGGCGCGGTCATCAAGCATACCGCCTGCCCGAAGGAAATGTTCAAAGCCGTGCTGCGGGCCCGTCCGTTCAATTCCGAAGAGGAATGTCTGGATGCCGTTCTGCATCATAAGGTGGAAAAAGGCGACGCGGTGTTTATCCGCTATGAAGGTCCGAAAGGATCCGGCATGCCGGAAATGTTCTATACTTCCGAAGCGATTTCCTCCGATCCGGAACTGGGCCGCAGTATTGCCCTGATCACCGACGGACGCTTCTCCGGCGCTTCTACCGGACCGGTCATCGGCCACTGTTCACCGGAGGCTGCCAGCGGCGGTCCGATCGCCCTGGTTGAAGAGGGTGATCTGATCGAAATCGATATTGCCGAAAGAAAACTGAATATCATCGGCATTGCCGGCGAAAGGAAAACGGCGGCGGAAATCGACGCGGTTCTGGCGGAGAGAAAAGCGAAATGGCAGCCGCTGCCGCGGCATTACAGACGCGGTGTGCTGCGGCTGTTCAGCGAACATGCGGTCAGCCCGATGAAAGGCGCATATCTCGATTTTGACGACTGAAGAAAGGGAGAATACATATGAAACCGATTTTGCTGGAAGACATCGCATTATTCCGGAACATCAGCCAGCTGAAGATGAATCCGGCTCATGACCATGTCAGTTTCACGCTGACAACACCGGTCAGAGATGAGAATCTGTATCATCAGGATATTTATGTGACGGACTGCCGCACGAGCCGGACGACCCGGATGACCGGCAGCGGAAAAGACGGTTTCTGCCTCTGGGATGACGATGAAACACTGCTTCTGATGAGTGAAAGAAGCGAAGCGGACAAGGCGAAGGACTTTGAAGAAAAAACAGTCTTCTATCGTCTGAATATTCATGGCGGCGAGGCGGTGAAAGCTTTTGAAATCGCCCGCAATGTCCAGGACATCAAACAGGTCAGCCCGGGCAGGTATGCCGTGAAAGTCCTCTATGACAGAAACCTGCCGGAGAAAATTGAAGACAGGAAAGACGAAGTGGATTATCACATCTTTGACGAACTTCCCTTCTGGGGCAACGGCCGCGGTTATGTTTCCGGTAAACGGTCGCTTCTCTTTCTGTATGACGAAAAGAAAAAGGAACTGAAACAGTTGACGGAGCCGGATACTGATGTCGGGTATTTCACATTGAAAGGCAATCAGCTTCTCTATATTGCCAGCACCTGGCGGGATATTCTGCCGCAGACGGCCGGTCTGTACCTGATGAATCTGGAAGATGAGAGTATCGAATGTCTGATGGAAGAAGGGAAGATGAATATAACGCACTGTCAGTTTGCCGGTGACGATGTCATCTTCACTGCCACTGACATGAAGAAATGGGGCTCCGGGCAGCTGCTGGACTTCTGGCGCTATGACCGTCAGACGAAAACGAGCCGGCTGTATCACGCAAACAAAGAAGAACTGGCTATCGGTGACACGACGATGGGTGACACACTGCGGCCGGGCGGCACGACGTTCTTCGGCAAAGAAGACAGCGTGCTCTTTATCGCCCTGCATCATTACGAGACAGCTGTCTATGCCCTGCAGGACGATCAGGTGGAAAAGAAAGTCTGTCTGAAAGACGGCGCGATTCTCTGCTTCGCGGAACAGGATGGCGATTTCTGGTATATCGGCGCCGAGGTCAATGCCCTGAATGCACTCTATCATAACGGTGAAAAGGTCTTTGATCCAAACGGGGAGCTCATGAAGGACAGAGACGTGTCCCAGGCTGAGTATATTCCTTTCACCAACCGTAATGGCCAGACGGTGGACGGCTGGGTGCTGAAACCGAAAGATTATGATGAAAACAGATCCTATCCGGGTATTCTGGAGATCCACGGCGGGCCGCGGGCTGCCTATGGCATGGTTCTTTTCCATGAAATGCAGATCTGGGCCGGTATGGGTTACTTTGTCTTCTTCTGCAATCCCCGCGGTTCGGAAGGCTATGGTGAGGCGTTCGCCGATCTGCGCGGCCAGTACGGCAAAATTGATTTTGAAGACCTGATGGACTTCACCGACCATGTCCTGAAATTATATCCGGCCCTTGATCCGCTGCGTTTAGGCGCGGCCGGCGGCTCCTATGGCGGCTTTATGTGCAACTGGATCGAGGGACATACCGACCGTTTCGCGGCGATTGCCTCGCAGCGTTCGGTATCCAACTGGGTGGCGGACTTCGGCACCAGTGAGATCGGCTTCTCGTTTGACCGCAATGAGATGGGTGCGGATCCCTGGACCGACATGGAAAAGATGTGGGAACAGTCACCTCTGAAGTATGCCGATCAGGGCAAAACACCGATCCTGTTCATCCATTCACTGCGTGACTATAACTGCTTCATTGATCAGGGCGCGCAGATGTTCACGGCGATGAAACACTTCGGCGTTCCTTCCCGGATGGTCGTCTTCGAAGAAGAAAACCACAGTCTTTCCCGCAGCGGCAAGCCTAAGCACCGTATCCGCCGTCTGCAGGAAATGACAGACTGGTTTGAGAAATATCTGAAGTAAAACGGACTGTCTGCTCTGGCAGACAGTCTGTTTTTGCCGGTGAACAATGAAAAAAAGCATAGAGTGGTTTATAATGGTTTGGCGAGGAATGAATATGAATCTAAAAGAAAAGAAAGTACTGATCATCGGTCTTGCCCGCAGCGGTATGGCCGCGATCCGGCTGCTCCATGAAATCGGCGTGCAGGATATCACACTGAGTGACAGAAGTGAGATCAAAGACAGAACATATCTTGATGAGATCGGCGTGAAGATCGTCGGTCAGGAGGATGCTGTATTTGAAGGGGATTATGACCTGGTGATCAAGAATCCCGGGGTTCCGCCTGTCAGTCCGTTTATCCGGCGTCTCCATGAGCGCGGCATTCCCGTCATTACCGAAATTGAACTGGCGTATCAGACAGCTGCCAGACAGCACTATATTACGATTACCGGCACGAACGGCAAAACCACGACAACGACGCTTGTCTACGAGATCCTGAAAAAGGTCTACGGCGATAAGGCACATGTCGCAGGCAATATCGGCATTCCGCTCTGCGAGGTGGTTCTTGACAATCACATGCTGGAAGAGGAAGGCCATTATATTGCCCTGGAAATATCACAGGGCCAGCTGGTCGACATCGATACGTTTGAACCGGAGGTATCCGTCATTACCAACCTGACACCGGATCATGTCGATTCCATGGGCGGCCTGGAAAACTACTACCTTTCCAAGACGAGAGTCTACGAAAACATGAAAGGGGAGGAAGTATTCCTGCGCAATCTCGATGACGACAATGTCATGTCCTATACGGAACGAAAGCCGATTCCCTGCCGGGTACTGACGTTCTCACTTGAAAAGAAGGAAGCGGACAGTCACATGGAAGACGGCTGGCTCATCATCAACGGTGAGAAGATGCTCGAGATCTCCCGCATCCGTCTGGTCGGCCAGCATAACCTGCAGAATATCATAGTCGCAGCTTCCGCCTGTGCCTGCATCGGCATTGACGCGGACGTGATCCGGGAAGTGGTCTATGGTTTCCAGGGCGTGGAACACCGTATTGAATTCGTCCGCGAACTGGACGGAGTCAAATACTATAACGACTCCAAAGGCACCAATACCGATGCCACGATTACCGCTCTGAAGGCTTTTGACCATGGTGTGATCCTGCTGGTCGGCGGATATGAAAAAGGCCTGTCCATGGACGAGATGAAAAAACATCTTGGCTGTGTGAAGGAAGTGATCGGCTATGGTGCTTCCGGCCGCCGTATCGCCACGGATCTGGTCGGCGACAAGGCACATATCGTCACGGATCTGGTGGAGGCGACGCATCTGGCGAAAGATCTGGCAGAAAGCGGCGATACCGTGCTGCTTTCACCGACGACGTCGTCGTTTGACCAGTATTCATGTTTTGAGGAAAGAGGTCTTCATTTCAAGAAGATCGTGAATGAATTATGAGCAATAAAGAAGGTTATATCGGCGTCTTTGATTCGGGTATCGGCGGCCTGACGGTTGCCGGCAGTATCATGAAGTCCCTGCCGAACGAAAATATTATTTACTTCGGTGACACGGCCCATCTTCCCTATGGCACCAAAAGTGAAAAGCAGATCCGTGAATATGCTCTCAACGACGTGACGTTTCTGTCAAAGTTTGACCTGAAGGCGCTCGTCATTGCCTGCAATACTGCGGATTCGGTCGCCAAGGGAACCCTGGAAGAGCAGTTTGACATCCCGATCTACGGTGTTATTGAACCGGCTTCCCACATGGCCGCAAGAACGACTAAGAACAACCGGATCGGTGTCATGGCGACCGCCGCGACAGTCCGCTCACAGGCTTACACGCGGACGATCCACTGGTACAACGATCAGGCGGAAGTCTTCTCTCTGGCCTGCCCGCTGCTGGTGCCGCTGGTGGAAAACGGGCGTTACCGGAAAGACGATATCGTCGTCACGACGGTATTGCAGGAATATCTCGATCAGCTTCTGGTTCATGACGTGGATACGATCGTGCTTGGCTGCACGCATTATCCGCTGCTGATGGATGCGATTTCTTCCCTGGTTCCGGATCTGAATATTATCTCTTCTTCGGAAGCAGCCGCGGAAACACTGCGCAGAAGTCTTATCGAACAGGATCTTCTCAAAGAAACGCCGGGCAGCACCCGCCGCTATTATGTCAGTGACGATCCGGACCATTTCCATGAAAACGCCGTGCTTTTCCTGGGTGACGAGATCCAGGCGGAAGCGGAACTTGTCAGAGTCTGAAGATTTTCTGTGTATTAAAAACACAGGAATCTGCTACAATATTTGAGAAAACAGATCATTATAAAGCACAGTAGACATACTGTGCTTTTCTGAGAGAGGAGATAAAACATATGGATATGTTTTATAAAATCGTGTCTTTGCTCGGCGGTCTGGCGCTGTTTCTGTACGGCATGCGGATCATGGGCGACGGTCTGAAGAGCAGTTCCGGCGGTGCCCTGAAAGCGGCTCTGGCCAAGGTGACGAATAAGTCCTATATGGGCTTTATTCTCGGACTTCTGGTGACCTGCATGATCCAGAGTTCAACAGCGACGATCGTTCTGACAGTCGGTCTGGTTGGCGCCGGATTTCTGACCTTCCGGCAGTCGATCGGTATCGTCCTTGGTGCCAATGTCGGTACCAGCATTACGGCCCAGATCATCCGGCTGATGGACCTCAATGCCGGTTCGACCAGTCTGCTGTATTTTTTCAAATCGGATAACCTGGCACCGATGGCTCTGATCGTCGGTATCATCATGATCATGTTTGTCGGTACCCGCAAGGCCAAAAATGCCGGCACCATCTGCATGGGCTTCGGCATTCTGTTCGTCGGTCTGATGAACATGAGCGCGTCCGTCAGTTCGATGAGCGAAGTTCTCAGCGGCTTTCTGGTATCGTTTGAAAACAATTACTTCCTGGGTTTTCTGGCCGGTGTGATCACGACCGGCATTATCCAGAGTTCTTCCGCGGTCGTCGGCATTCTGCAGTCGATCGCCAGTTCGGTCGGCGTCCGTTTTTGTGCCGTTTTCGCGGTCATTCTCGGCGTCAATATCGGTGACTGCCTGACGACGTATTTTGTCTGCCGCATCGGCGCCAAAAAAGAACAGATCCGCACCGTGCTGATCCATATTATCTACAATGTGTTCGCTCTGGTCCTGATCGTCGCGGCCCTGTTTATCCTGCGCAGCACCAGGATCCTGAATGACGATATCTGGTTCGCGGTTCTGGATTCCGGCGGTGTCGCCAATGTACATGGTCTCTTCCGTCTGATTCCGGCGGTTGTCCTGCTGCCCTTTACAGGTGTGTTTGCCAGGATCTCCGAGATGCTTGTCAAAGACGCGGCCGTGGATCCGGAAGAGGAAGAAAACGAGAAACTGGTACGTGAGCTGGATCCGCTGCTGCTGACCAATCCCGGTCTGGCTCTGAATGAGTCGCATCATCTGATTGCGCATATGGGAAAAAGCGCCCTTAAGAACTATACGGATACCATAGATCTCATGAAAAATCCGGATGACAAAAAGGTCCAGAAGATCAACAACCGGGAAAACGCCCTCGACCGGATGGCGGATGCGGGCAATCAGTATCTTGTGGAAGTGTCACCGTTCATTACCACGGAGCAGGATGAACAGAATCAGAATTTCCAGATGAAAGCGATCATCTGTTTCGAGAGAATCGGCGACCTTGCCATTAATATCCTTGGCAGTATCCGGCATATGCAGGAAACGAATCTGGAACTGTCCGATTATGCGAAAGCGGAGCTGCCGATCGCCTTCATGGCTGTCAATCAGATCCTCGGCCGTACGGTTACCGCCTACAGCGAAGACAAAGCTGAACTGGCCCGTCTGATCGAACCGCTGGAAGAAGTCATTGACGAACTGATCGACGAACTGAAAGAACGGCATATCGCCCGCGTCAAGCGACAGGAATGCAATACCAACGCCGCGCTGGATTATCAGGAGATCCTGCAGAACCTGGAACGTATTTCTGACCAGTGCTCGGATCTTGGCGTGTATATGCTGGCCCGGGAAGACAACTATATCCGCGGTATGGAACACCGCTATATTCATAACCTGCATCATCGCCCCGATCAGGAATATGCGGCGGAGTACGAACTGGAATATGACAAGTATTTTGACATGGTGAGAATCGTCAGTATGCCAAAATCGGAAACGAAAGAAGCGGGAGCGGCTGCCTGAAAAGGAAGCTGCTTTTTTTGCCTTTTTCAGCAACTTATATATAATGGAATAGCCTGTGGAGGTGATTTATTATGAAAGAATTCTGCCTGCTTTCAGAAGAAGAATATGCCCGGTTTCAGGAACAGAGTGAACTGCGCAGTTTTCTGAATTCAACGGAAGCGATCCATCTGAAACAGATGAACGGATGGGAAACGGAGTATGCCGGCATCAGAGAAGACGGCCGGCTGATCGCCGCGACACCATTGACATATATTCCGGTCATGAAGATCTACAAGTTCTGTCATGCCCAGAGCGGCTTCCTTGCCGATTACCGTGATCAGGACACGATCCGGTTCTTTACCGAAGAACTGAAGAAATACCTGGCCGGCAAAAAGGTCATGTATATGCTGATCAATCCCAATATGAACTACCGGGAAAGAGATATTGACGGAAATCTTGTGGAAGGCGGTTATGACAACAGCGACATCATGGCCTTCCTGCAGAGTCTCGGCTATGAACATCAGGGTTTCCCGACGGATTATTCCGCCTTTACAGCGATCAGCTGGGTCTTCGCCATGGATCTTACCGGCCGCAATGAAGCCCAGGTGCTGAAAGATATGGACCAGCAGACCCGCTGGTCGGCCAACCGGACGCAGAAACAGGGTATTCAGGTCAGGGAACTGGATCCTTCGGAAATCGATATCTTTATCCGGATGGAAGAGGAAACCTCCCGGAAGCGCGGCTTCGCGATGCGGGAACCGGAGTTCTACCGCCGCCAGGCGGAAGCGTATGGAGAGCACGCCAAAGTTCTGCTTGCTTATCTGGACCTGAATGAATTCCGCCGGAGACTGGACGCGGAGAAGGAACAGCTGGATCAGGAAATGGCGGAAGTCGACGCCAAGCTGACGGAAATGCCCGGCTCCAAGAAATTCCAGAAGAAAAAGAAAGTCACCCAGGAAGCACTGGACCTGAACGCCGCCAAACACAAAGAAGCGGATGAAATGGAACAGGAACACGGCGCGCTTCTTGAAATGGCCGCATCTTTCTTTATCATCTATGAAAATGAGATCATCTATCTCTACAGCGCCGTCAACGATGAATTCCGCAAATACTACGCGCCGTATGCGATTCAGCTGGCAATCATCCGCTATGCGATCGAGCACCAGATTCCCCGCTATAATTTCTACGGTATTTCCGGCGATTTCTCCAAGGACGCCTCGGATTATGGCGTCTATGAATTCAAGCGCGGTTTCGGCGGTCAGGTCGAACAGCTGATCGGTGAATTCATCCTGCCGGTGAACAAAGTTGCATATAAACTGTACAAAACGGTTAAGAAGTAAAGTACGGCCGGCGTCATGCCGGTCTTTTCTTATGACAGGACTGGCGGTTTTCATGACGGACAGGTACAATAACGGTAATCTGAGGGGAGGTGCAGAAGATGGAATACATGAAGAGTTTTTATCTGGATAAAGAAAAAGATATTATCGTCGATCTCTTCCGGGAAGGAGAGGATCTTCATTATGTTCTGAAGACACCGAATCATAATACCGGCAATCTGATCCGCAATCTGGCGAAACTCTGCGAACTGCCTCTTTCGGAAGATGAGAACGGCCTGCTGATAAGCCGCGGCACGCTGCCCTGCTATATCGACGGCTACAACCGGACGGTCTACGTTTTCCGCCTTGGCAATACCAAGGTGGCCAATATTTATCCAGACGGAACGGTTGAAATGAAGGCGCAGGTGCCCTCCATTGCCAAAACACTGATGAGCCAGACCAAGAATTACCGTCTGGGTGTCTATGAATCGATCGTGAAGACGTATATCCGCCGGGAATGCAAATTCACCACCGACCTGCATACACATATGAATGCCAATCTGAACGCCGATATACTGATTGCCCTCGGCCTCCGGCACCAGATCCGCTATCCGCTTTACTACATCCGCAAGCTGCAGCTGAGATGCACGAAGAAACAGCTTCGGAAACTGGCGGAGCAGCGTGAGAAGGCGGCGCTTCAGCAGGCCGGCTGCGGCCTGGAAGGCAGATACCTGGAACGGCGCATCGATGACAACACGTTTATCAACTTCGCGGATCTGATTTTCAACAATCTGAAGGATGCCGCCTATAATATCTCCCGGATCCGCACCTCGCTGTCCGTGCTGAAAGACGGCCAGGCGGTCTTTACCAATCTGGAGAAGGTATATCTGTACCGCTATGTGTTTACCAAAGGTGTTCCTTCCGCCCGTCCGATCAGACTGAAAAACATAGATCAGCTGCCGGACGAGGATATTGTCAGGATCCTCAGACAGATGCTGAAGGATCAGGAAGATCCCCGCTATGCGAAAAACAGCCTGTTCCAGAACAAACTGCTTTGGATCGCCCGCAGTTATCAGTCCCGCGGCATTGTCTATGCCGAGATTTCGGACACGACACTGGTCAAGACACACGGTGCGGCGGAAATGCTGGATGAGGTACATCAGGTCATGCCGGACATCTATGCGGAGACCGGTGTGCGGCTGCGTTTCCTGGCAGCGATCCGCCGTATTCCTCTGACCATTGTCAAGGACCAGGTGGCGCTTGATTATTTCCGGGAAAACCTGCGGGTCCTCAAGGCCATTGCCAATGATCCGTACGTCGCCGGCAGTGATATTCTCGGGGAAGAGATCAATGATATCCGTGACCTCGCGCCGGTGATCAAAGAAATCGTCAGAATCGCCGAAGACGTTCCCGGCTATGTCGTCCGCATCCATGCCGGAGAAAATGACAGTCTGCGCGACAACGTCGCGAACAGTATCCGCTGTGTCACGGACGCATTGCGAAAAGGACAGAAAATGCCGCAGATCCGCATAGGTCATGGCCTGTATACGGCAAATCTGCAGACCGCCAAGGGCAAAGCACTGATCAAAGCTCTGCAGGAAACCGGCGCGGTGCTGGAATTCCAGATTACTTCCAATGTGCGTCTGAACAACCTCAGCAGTATGAAGAATCATCCGCTGCGGACGTATCTGTCGTTTGGCCTGAACTGTGTGCAGGGAACGGACGGCGGCGCTCTGTATGGTACGGATTCCATGGATGAGCAGCTGGCTCTGGAACGTTTCCTGCATCTGAGCGTGGACGAGATGCAGCATATGAAAAACAGCGAGGAAAGAGTCCGGCGGATCAGCGAGGACGCGTTTGCGCAAAAACAGCAGGCTCTGCCGGAGATGGCCTCGTACCGCAGCTATTATCAGAAACGTATCGACGCTTCGGAAATCGAAGAACTGTCAGTCCGGAACACGGATGACCGCCTGATCAGTGACGTCGCGCTGGCGGACCGCATCCGCTCCCTGCCGGAAAACGGCCTGCCGGTCGTTGTCTGCGGCGGCAGTTTCAATAATGACCGGCATGTGACCTCCCTTCATAAGGAAGGCACTCAGCTGATCGACGAGCTTCTGGAAAAGGCGGATCCCAAAAAAGTATTCTTTGTTATCGGCCACCAGCTCAGCGGCTATGAGAAATACCTGCTGGATCAGAACCACGGGCGCTTTCCGGTTTTCGCGATCGTGCCTCGTATGATCAGCCGGAAAGAGACGGAGAATCTGCGCAAAGCGCCGCTGTGGATAAGGACGGCGATCGAAGCTTCGCCGATGGGGCTGTATAAAAGTTTTGCCTATGAGATCTTCAAACGCCGCAAAGCGGCTCTGATTGCCTTTGACGGTAACAGTGCCGGTGCCAATATGATCCAGGAAGCCCGCAACGGTCGTCAGAAATGTCTGATCTTCGTCAACCGGCGCAGCCGGGTGCTGAAAGCCAAAGCGGTTTCCCTGCAGGGGTATGTCACATTGTTTATGCCGGAATCAGACGGTATTACGGAACGCATTGTCAATGCATCCGATGAACTGATGGAAGGAGCCGCGTTATGACAGACAAACAGATTTCCATTATGATCAAACCTGCTTCAGCTTCCTGTAATCTGCGCTGCCGCTACTGTTTCTATGCCGATATCAGTGAAAACCGAATGACCGCCAGCAACGGTATCATGAAAGATGAAACGCTCGCGGTCATCTGCGCCCGCATCAATGAGGCGCTGGACGGAAAAGGCACTGCCAATATCAGTTTTCAGGGCGGCGAGC
Source organism: Solobacterium sp. (assembly GCA_017404505.1). GTDB lineage: Bacteria > Bacillota_I > Bacilli_A > Erysipelotrichales > Erysipelotrichaceae > Bulleidia. Next base: position 80,308 of record JAFRCE010000005.1, read on the forward strand.
CGACCCTGGCCGGTCTCGGTTATTTCCGCAGGTTCATCGCCGAGATGAAACGGTATGAGGGTGTTAAACCGGTGTATGCCCTGCAGACAAACGGAACCATGATCGATGAAGAATGGGCTGACTTCTGTCTGGAAAACCATTTCCTGATTGGCATCTCACTGGACGGTTATCAGTCAAATATGGACTATTTTCGCTTTGACGCAGAGAAGAAAAGCGTCTTTTACCGTATCCTGAAGACCGTGGATATCCTGGAAAAGAAACATGTGGAATACAATATCCTGACGGTCGTGACGAAAAAACTGGCTGCCCGTCCGCAGGCACTGATGAAGTTTTACCGGGAACATCATTTCCAGTATGTGCAGCTGATTCCGTGTCTGCCGGCTCTGAAAGCGGAGGATGATCCGTATGCCCTGACACCGCGGGAATACGCGTCGTTTTACAACGGGTTCTTTGACGAATGGCTGAAGCAGACGGAGAAGGGATATCCGATGAGTGTCAATCTGTTTGACAATCTGTATGAGATGCTGCAGGGGAGAATGCCCTATCAGTGCGGCATGCTGGGCCGGTGCACGATTCAGTTTGTCGTCGAATCCAACGGGGATACCTACCCCTGTGACTTCTGGTGCCTTGACGAATACCGGATGGGCAATCTGCACGACACCTCTTTTACGGAACTGGCAAAGAGCGAAGCGGCCCGCCGGTTTATGCAGACCGACATGTGCATGAAAAAACCATGCGAAAACTGCCGCTATCAGAAGATGTGCGGCGGCGGCTGCCGAAGGCAGAATGTCTGTTATCTCAATGATGAAACCTGCGCCTATCAGCAGGTGCTGGATCATATCCTGCCGATTCTGTCCCGTATGGGCCGGGATAACTAAAAAAACCAGCTGATTCAGCTGAAATATGTGGGACATGTCATGTCCCATCGGCTATTTGCTCACTTTGTGTCCTTCTTTCCCATGTGGCAGAAGGCTATGATGAGGCCGTAAACAGGAGGACGGTATATGGATCAGGTCAGAATCGGAAGATTTCTACAGGAACTGAGAAAAGAAAAGGGATTGACCCAGGAAGAACTTGCCGGACAGCTCAGCGTGGCCAGAAGAACAGTATCCCGCTGGGAAACGGGCAATAATCTGCCGGATCTGGATATTCTCATTGAATTGTCTGATCTTTACAATGTCGGACTCCGGGAATTACTTGACGGAGAAAGGAAAAGTGAGGAAATGAACAAGGAAATGGAAGAAACAGTATTGAAGGTAGCGGAGTACAGCAACGACGAAAAGGAAAGATTCCTGCAGAGACTGCACTGGATGTTTGTCGCCGGTCTGGTCGGATTCATCGCCTTCGCGGTGATTTCCGTGCTCGGTCTGGAAAACACGGCACCGTATGAGACGATTGGCAGTTTCGGTCTGGGCGTCTCCTTTGGAATGGTGATCATCGGTGTCATCTTCACCAGCAAATACGCAGCACGGATCCGCGAATTCAAGATGCGTCTGCTCGGCAGAATGAAAGCATGAAGCAAACAGACAGCAGGCAGTATGTCTCGGAATGGGATATACTGCTTTTCTTGTGCCTTTTTATGTAAAATTATGCGGTTTCCGGCAGGGAAAATATGACAGGACGAGAATAAACTGTGTCATAATAGAGTAGAAATATAAGGAGGAAACATATAATGGTTAACTGGAAGAACCTTGATCAGCTGGAGGCTTTCAAGGAACTGGAAGCGGATGCCCGTGTATGCCTGCCGGAAGTCATGGCCGGTGAAAACGGAGCTGCCCGTGTTAAGAATTACTCTGTGCCAATGGCAGAAGGTCTGGCCTTCAATTATGCCGCCAAAGCAGTAGATGACAAAATCCTCGCAGACCTGAAGAAACTGGGCGAAGAAGCACAGCTTCAGGACAAGTTCGCTGAACTGTACAACGGTGCTGTTGTCAACACCGGTGAAAAGCGTCTGGTTCTGCATCAGCTCTGCCGCGGTCAGCTGGGCAAAGATGTCATGGCAGACAACTGCAACAAACGTGAATTCTATGTAAAGCAGCAGGAGAGAATCGCCGCCTTCGCAAAGAAGGTTCACAGCGGTGAAATCACCAATGCGGACGGTGAAAAGTTCACGACCGTCGTTCAGATCGGTATCGGCGGCTCCGACCTTGGCCCGCGTGCTATTTATATCGCTCTTGAAAACTGGGCAAGAAAGAATAATACCCTGAAGATGGAAGCGAAGTTCATCAGCAATGTCGACCCGGATGACGCGGCAGCTGTTCTGAACTCCCTTGATGTCAAGCATTCCCTGTTTGTTCTGGTATCCAAGTCCGGTACGACATTGGAAACACTGACCAACGAAGCATTTGTCAAGAATGCTCTGCAGGAAGCCGGTCTGGATCCGTCCAAACATATGGTCGCGGTTACCAGTGAGACTTCCCCGCTGGCCAAGAACGAAGGATATCTCGATGCCTTCTTCATGGACGACTACATCGGCGGACGTTATTCTTCCTCTTCCGCTGTCGGATGCGGTGTTCTTTCCCTGGCTTTCGGTCCGGAAGTGTTCGCTCAGTTCCTCGATGGCGCTGCTGCCGCTGACAAGCTGGCTCTGGAAGCTGATCCGCTCAAGAACGCAGCGATGCTGGACGCTCTGATCGGTGTCTACGAGCGCAACGTTCTCGGCTATGAAAATACAGCCGTTCTTCCGTATTCACAGGCTCTGAGCCGCTTCCCGGCTCATCTGCAGCAGTTGGATATGGAATCCAACGGCAAGTCTGTCAACCGTTTCGGCGAGCCGGTAGACTATCCGACCGGACCGATCATCTTTGGTGAGCCGGGCACAAACGGACAGCACTCCTTCTATCAGCTCCTGCATCAGGGCAAGACCATTGTTCCGCTGCAGTTCATCGGCTACAGAAACTCCCAGATCGGCACGGACGTTGTCATTGAAGGCAGCACTTCCCAGCAGAAACTGTGTGCCAATGTCGCCGCTCAGATCGTTGCCTTTGCCTGCGGCAAGGATGACGAAAACCTCAACAAGAAGTTTGACGGCGGCCGTCCTTCCAGCATCATCGTCGGCGACAAGCTGACACCGGCATCGCTCGGTTCCCTGCTTGCTCACTTCGAGAACAAAGTCATGTTCCAGGGCTTCCTCTGGAATGTGAACAGCTTTGACCAGGAAGGCGTACAGCTCGGCAAAGTACTCGCCAAGCGTGTTCTGGCCCATGAAACAGATGGTGCCCTTGCTGTATACAGCGACCTGCTCAATATCTGAGTAATCGTTCATTGACCGGTGTTGATACACCGGTCTTTTCTTTTTGCGCAGAGCAGAAAAAAAGCGGTCATGAAAGACCGCGTTCAGGCTTGATGGGTCTGCCGTACGGCAGGTTGTCGCGTTTCCGGATATGTATCAGAAACGAATTTCCAGATTTACTTCAATGATTTCGTCTAAAGTCAGAGATTTGCTGTCAGGAACAGGCTGGTTCTGTTCATCTGTCTTTCTTTCTTTATTCTCGTTCATAAAGTAAACATTCCTCCATCCCACACCAGTTACAATGATATCTAATAATTATATTAAAACAAATCTTGAAAAATAATTTGTTTATGCTTCATCAGAAAGGAAAAAAAGAAGACTGACAGCAGTGTCAGTCTTTATAGCAGAGATAATAGAAACCGGGAATGAGGAAGGCACCGCCCAGCAGATTTCCCAATGTCACCGGCAGCAGATTGCCAAGCAGAAATCCTGACAGGGACACTTCGGCGCCAAGGAACATGCCCAGGGGAATATAAGTCATGTTGGCAACGCTGTGTTCAAAACCGGCAAACACAAACAGCATGATCGGAAACCAGACAGCCAGGATCTTGCCGCTCATCTCTTTGGAACCGGCCTGGAACCAGCAGGCCAGAACGACCAGGACATTGCACAGCAGGCCGCGGATCACAGCCTCCAAAAAAGGCATGGATGCTTTGGCAGACGCAATGGCGGCTGCTCTTGCGGCCGCATCACCGGCGTACAGTCCACTTCTGGCAAGCAGGAAGGCAAGCAGTACGGAACCGGTCAGATTGCCAAGATAGACAACGCCCCAGTTTTTCAGCATGGCCGGCACAGTGATCTCTCTGTTCATCAGAGCCAGCGTCATCAGATTGTTGCCGGTGAAGAGTTCGGCACCGCAGAAGATCACCAGCATCAGTCCGACCGGGAACAGCGCTGCGCCGATCAGTTTGCCGATGAGACCTGTATCAGCGGCTGTCGCAAGAACAAACACAAGGCAGCCGAAGCCGATAAAGACACCGGCCAGAATGCCAAGCAAATACATGTTCAGGATGGGAAGGGCGGCTTTGTTTTTACCGTTGCCGACCCAGATCCTGAAAATCTCTTTTGGCGGGTTGATCATGATTGCCTCCGTTTCTGTGACTGTTCGATCATATAGACGAGTTCCGCCCCTGATTCCTGCATGCCGCGGCAGATCCATTCGTGGATCCAGCCATAGATCATATAGGCCAGGGAAGACTGCAGATAGGCAGCCGGATTCGGTGTGTTCTCGTCGATTGGGAATGTATCGACGATCGTATGCATGACAATATCGGAAAGTCCCGCTTTGTACAATGCGAGATAAAAGCGCTTGTGTTCTTTATAGAAATCCAGCAGACTGGTCAGCAGGGCATTGGACGAGGCAGATGAATCGGCTTCGGACTGTTCTTCCCAGGCAGCCATCAGGCGGTCGGACTCCTGCAGAAGGACATCCTGGACACTGATGTAGTTCCGATAGAAAGAGGCCCGGCCGACACCGGCTTTCCGGACCAGGTCGCTGACCGAGATTTCTTCGATCTGTTTCGTTTTCAGCATCTGCAGCAGAGTTTTCAGGAGCTGCTTTCTGACATATCTGTTTTTCTCTTCGTTGTTCATATTCATGATCGTCTCATCATGAGATACGTGTCTCACTGATAATGCAATGATACGTTTGTCTCGGCGATACGTCAATTCCCTTACCGGCAGGACTGGTTTCATGCATGAAAAAGAGATATGATTGTTATACCATTTGTTACTGGGGAGGTGAGTCCGATGCTTTCTGTCAGACATCAGCTGGATAACGAAATACTGAAAATATTTGTCGACGGCCGGATCGATTCCGATTCTTATCTGCAGTTTGCGGAACTGATCAAAGAACCGGTTGAAGCGGGCGGTTATCAGAAAATCGTTTTTGATCTTGCCGGACTGGACTATATTTCTTCCGCAGGTCTGAGAGTCTTTCTGAATCTGTGCCGCAAAACATCCAAATACATCCCCGTTGAAGCAGTGAATCTGAACGAAACGGTGCGTGACATTTTTGAACTGACCGGTTTCGACGAACTCATCACGATCGATTCCGACGCAGTTCCTGAAAGCCAGGCGTGAATTGTCTTCTTTCCGGTTGACGAAAGTCTGTTCTTTTATGAAAAACAGGGCATTCTCCGGAGTGCCGTACCGGCAGGTATCAAAGGTCCGATGTGCCAGGAAAATGAAAATGCAGGATTTCCTGCATTTTTTTCATTCATGGACATCAAACAGTTCGTGTTTCGGATCGGTTTCCGGATGTTCCGCATACCAGTTCCTGACTGTTTCGTATACCGCTTCGCCCAGCCGGCGGTGATTTTCAGCATCGATATGAATGCCGTCACGTTCAGAGGTTACAGCATAGTCAGCCGCGTCCAGGAACAGAGCGTCATATTCATTGGCGAGCGTCTGATACTGTTTCGCGAGGAGACGGGACATTTGCTGTGATGTCCGGTTGAACTCATCAGCGAACGGACCTCTTGAGGCATCACTGATATATGCCGGGGATATCAGGAGAATCTTGGGAAGATATTCCTGCTTGAGCATCAGGAACGAATCTGTCTGTTCGAGAATGGCTTTCATGCCGGCCGCGACTGTTTCCGCCGTGCGATGGAAAGATGCTTTCAGGTCGTTGGTCCCCAGCATGAATATCACCATATCGACAGGCCGGTGGGTGCTCAGAGCCGCACAGAGGTAGCTTTCACCGTTCTTCCATGGCGCGTCGATGGGTTCGGCATCCGTGGTGCGGCCGCACAGTCCTTCTTCGATGACGGTGTATTCATCACCGAGCAGTTTCTGAAGCAGGGAAGGCCAGCGGACACCTTCGCTGTAGCGTCTGCCGTTGCCGGCCGGGAGGTATCCATAGGTATTGGAGTCTCCGTAACAAAGTATTCTTTTCTTCATAGTTCATATTGTAAACGGAATTCTGCGGGCTGCAACCGCAGAGCGAAGAATCAGCCATGCTTTCATGAGAGAGGCAGAAATGTTATAGTGAGGAAAAGAGAAGCGATCCATGAAACCGAATCTGTCCAAAAAAGAACTGCAGGAATTCAACGACATACTTTCGCCCTATCTTTCCCACCCGAAAGTCAGGGAAATGAAAGACTATTGCGCCCATGGCAGGATCAGTGTGCTGCAGCACAGTCTGAATGTTGCCCTGACGGCATATCGGCTGGACCGCATGCTTGGCAAAAAAGCGGATCTACATGTTTTACTGCCGGGTGCGATCCTTCATGATTTTTATCTTTATGACTGGCATGACAAGCCGTTGAGCATCCATATTTTCCAGATGCATGGCTATACACATCCCTTTGAAGCTTGTAAAAACGCCGTGGAAGTATTCCAGGCCGATGATAAAACCCAGGAAGTGATCCGCTGCCATATGTGGCCGCTCACGCTCCGCAATATCCCCAGACACCGGGAAGCCGTTCTTGTGTGTATCGCCGACAAACTATGCGCACTCAGGGAGACATTTCAGCGATGATAGCAAAATACATGATCTATTTTACCGTGATGGCTTTTATCGGATATATCTATGAATGCACGGCCATGACACTCTGGCTGGGAAGGTGGGACAACCGTGGTTCTCTGTACGGTCCTATTATTCCGATCTACGGTGTGGGAGCCCTGACCGGATCCATACTGTTCCGGGATTATCTGCCGGATCATACACCGCTGATGGTATTTCTGATCGGTGTGGTCGGTTCGGCCTTTCTTGAATACCCGATCCATTATCTGATTGAGAAATACCTGCATACGTCTTACTGGGATTATTCGCGTTCGCCGCTGAACCTGCATGGCCGGATCTGTCTGCCGGCTGCCATCGGTTTCGGCATCGCGGCACTGGTAATTGTTTATGTGTTCAATCCGGTACTGATTCCCTGGATCGAAAGCCTTCCCATCCGGCTGGTCAATGTGACGGCTTCCGTATTCGCGATGATCCTGATCTTGGATATTTTCTTTTCCTATAAGGGGCTGCAGTCGGAGAACCCCCGGCTGGATGCCACGGAAACCTACATCAACCGGGCCATGACAGCCTTCGCTGGCCGCTATCTGACGGAACATGAAGGTCTGGACAACGTCTTCTTCACGGCGGTGGACTGGATCAGCGGCCTGTTCGGAAAAAATGCACAGTCATAAGAAAAAGGCAGTCCTGAAAAAAGCAGGACTGCCTTCATACATTTTCAGATATCCATGGCAGCGAGGTATTCCCGGTAAACCACGTTGGTAATGGTGGAAACACGTTCGGCGTCACCGTCAAGACCGGGCAGCGGCGAAATCAGCGGTGCGGAACCGCATGCGACGATCAGTGCGTCCGGTGCTTCCTTTTCGGCATATTCTTTCGTGACTTCCGTATTGGTGCGGATCTCGACACCGGCATCACGGGCGAGTTTCTCAACGGCAGGGATCATCATACGGTGAAAGGAAGCTGAAAGAACCGTTTACATTCAGCATACTCATCTTATCTCGCCGTTTCCTTCCAGATAGTATGCATATGTGGTCAGTTCCTTCAGACCCATCGGACCTCTGGCATGGAGTTTCTGCGTGCTGATGCCGATTTCCGCACCCAGGCCGAATTCTCCGCCGTCAGTGAACCGGGTTGAAGCATTATGGTATACACAGGCACTGTCGACACCGTTGAAGAAAGCGAGAACATTTTCCGCGTTTTCGGTCACGATGCAGTCACTGTGATGAGTGCCGAAAGTTTCGATATGAGCGATGGCTTCATAGACGTCCTTTACGATCTTGACGTTCATCTCAAAATCATTGTATTCCGTCGCGTAATTCGTATCGTCTGCCGGCAGGATGTCTTTGAGGATCGTTCTGCTTTGTCCGTCACCATGCATAATGACGTTCTTTCCCTTCAAAGAAGCTGCGCACATGGGGAGGAACTGTCCGGCGATCTTCTCGTGTACAAGCAGCGTTTCCATCGCGTTGCAAACACTTGGCCGGGAACACTTTGCATTGTATACGATCCTTTCCGCCATTGTGAGATCAGCGCTTTCATCCACAAACGTGTGACAGATACCGGCGCCGGTTTCAATGACAGGAACTTTTGCCTGCCGTACGACGGCATTGATCAGACGGCTGCTTCCTCTGGGAATCAGAAGGTCCACATATTCCCGGCATTCCATCAGGGCATTTGTCTCTTCCCGGTCTGGATTTTCCAGAAGGAAAAGGGCGTTCTCATCGAGGTGATATTCGCGCATGGCCTGATGCATCGCTTCGGTGATAGCAAGACAGGAATTCAGGGATTCCTTTCCGCCTTTGAGAAGGCAGGCACTGCCAGCTTTCAGACAGAGGGCCGCACAGTCAGCGGCAACATTGGGCCGTGATTCAAAAATGATGCCGATCACACCCATGGGCACGGTTTTCTTTTTCAGTCTGATGCCGGCTTTGATTACTTTTTCTTCAAGAACGCAGCCAAGCGGATCCTCCATGGCGGCAATCTCACGAACACCCTGTGCCATGCCGGCGATTCTTTCCGGTGTCAGTTTGAGCCGGTCCAGAAATGCGGCTGTTTTTCCGTCAGTCTGCGCTGCTTCGATATCCTTTTCGTTAGCGGCCAGGATGGTTTCCTGTTTATCCAGGAGATTGTCGGCGAATGTATTCAGAATGGCATTCCGCACGTCGTTATCCAGTAAACGGACAGAGCGGGACGCTTTTTTTGCCAGGGCGGCGAGTTCAATCGTTTTCATGGTTTCCTCCGGCCAGGAACAGTGTGCCTTTTGCGCTGCTTTCCATGATGCTGTAAAGGATCGCGGGATTTTTGCCCGATGCCAGAAATGTGTTGATGCCATTGGCTCCGGCGATTTCCGCGGCATGCAGTTTGGTGATCATTCCGCCTGTTCCGTGCTCTGATCTGGATTCGGTCGCAGTGATATTCAGTTTGGAAATATCCCTGACCAGAGGAATCAGCTGCGCACTGGGATCAGCGGAAGGATCTTTGTCATATAATCCGTCGATGTCGGAAAGGATGATCAGCAGATCGGCTTTGACGAAGCATGCCACGACGGCGGAAAGGGTATCGTTGTCGCCGTATACGATTTCTTCCGTCGCGACGGAGTCATTTTCGTTCACGATGGGAACAGCATGCCTTTTCAGCAATGCTTCGAATGTAGCGATAACGTTCTTCCGGCCTTTTGCGTCTTCCGTGATATCTTTTGTCAGGAGAATCTGGCCGCTCAGACATCCGTAGCTGAGCAGAAAGCGGTCATAGATGGACATAAGTTCACACTGGCCGATCGCTGCGGCAGCCTGTCGGCCGGCCATGCTTTTTGGCCGCTTTCTGAGACCCATTTTGTTGGTTCCGACACCGATGGCACCGGATGTGACCAGTACGATCTCATAGTTCTCGTTTTTCAAATCCGCTATGACCCGGCACAGAGCGTCAATGCGGCGCAGATCAGGGGCTCCGTTTTTATGACATACAGTTGATGTGCCTACTTTGATTACGATCCGTTCCATGTTATTTACCTTCGTGTGGCTATTATGCCATAAAAGAAATGAAAACTGTATCATTTTATATGAAAACATTTTCAGAATAGGGCTTTCTGAGGCATTTTTATCTCACTCCAACGGAAATTGAACAAACCCGTCAAATTCTTGATGCTGGTGTCAGAGTGTTTATTGAAGGCTTCTCGTTGAAAGTTGTGCTATCAAACGGGTAATGTTACAGAATCATATAAGTGAGTCTTTTAAAAGCAGGACATAGTCCATGAATGCCTGATGAAGTTTTGGATGTGATGTTTTAAAAGTAACCGGTGATGGAAGGGTACGGATGATAGAAACACTTGTCTCTGTAATCATGATACGGACGTTATCGAAGGGATGCTGCTTCAGGAATACAGGCTCATAGTCGAGATTCTCAGCAGCCAGTTTCCGGATATCTTCCAGATGCGCATGGTATTGGTCTTCTGTATAAACATGTGATGGAATGTCAGGCAATGCTTCCGTATATACCGGATCGTTGCGATCTGGTCCCGTGTCTTTTACAGGAATGAATTCGATGACTTTTTCATCAGTCGTTTCATCAAAGCGGTATCTGATATCTTCCCAGGCAGCGTACAGTCTGTCATCTTTGAAACTGAGTGCTGTTTCTTTTGACATCGTGGCCAACGGAAGGGTATTGCATATCATCACCTGTGTTTTATCTTCGGGCATATGGATACCGGGCATGATCGTAAATAAGGGAGATGTTTGAGTGATCAGAGAACGGTATTCCTTTTCAAACTGGAGCAGTGATCTGCCGTCGGTATGATAATGATAGATACCCTCTGCTTCAAATCCCTGTACATGGCAAGCACGTATACAGGCTTCTCCCGGAATCAGAAAGATTGTATTGGTAAAGGGAAAATGTTCATTTTTCTGACAGAAGTAGGAGGAGATCATCCCCGAAAGATAGAGAGGCAGCCAGCCGGCGATAGCATCATTGAGTTCTTTCATATTCCGCTTTACATAATGAATGATCGTGATCTTTGTGTGATTCTGAATGCACAGATGCATCAATGAACCCCAGATACGGAAATACTGCGGGTCACCGCTCAGCCAGTCCATACTCTCATCCGAGTAGAGATACATCTGCTGTACCTGATGTTCAGCCGCATCCCTAAGAAGCCTCACAACCGCACTGCGCAAACCATCGGTTCCGTAATAGATCTCCTGAATATCACTTTCAGGCAATTCAGACAGCTCCTGGCTGTCTATCTGCGGTACAGGGATATTCGCATTGAGCAGGGAGATCATTTTTTCGGGTCCTAGGGTATCAGTATGCGTTTCTTCCGTGCCTTCAAATAACCATGTATAGAAAACATGCTCATCCGTCTTTGAACTCTTCATCAGTGCACACAGTTCATCGATCCTGCCGCTCTTTTCAAGGCGTTTCCAGAGAACGCTGCAGATTCTTCGTGCCGTGTTTGATCTGCTTTTGGGATAGCGCTCAGAACGCCTGTAGCGGCTGATCAGTGAAGCATCGGCATAGACAAGCCTGCTGAGTTTGATGTTCGAGATATCCGCAAGATCCATCACTGCATTCAACCGGCTGCCAAACAGATATGCCGAAGCATGTCCCGAAGAAGAAACCTGGTTTCCTGTATGCTCTGGTGCAGAGTCTTTGTACAGCCATGCTTTGAGAGCTTGGGTTAATTCTTCTTCGGAAGCACCTTCTTCGCTGATCAGTTCCTGCAATATCGCTGTTTTTCCATTCTCAGCACAGTAACTGATGATGCCATGCAGAAGTTTGCGCATAGATGTACCATTAGGCTTTGGCTGTCTGGATCCGCTTTTCATGCGGCTGATCCCGGTTCTGTCGATCTTCACATATGCGGCAAGTTCACTGCCGGATATTTCCAGAGTGTCCAGCAGAATGCTCAGCTGACGGGCAAAAACCATAATTCATGCTCCTTCCTGACAGTATCAATTTTTCTGGTTTAGTATAACACTTATGTGCCATAAAAATTCATTGACAAAGACAATGGCACAAAAAGAACACTTCTATACCATGCCTATAATGAAGGTGAGCAGGTGTCTCCAAATATTGAGCAAGAAGCGCGTTGAGAATGTCCAGTCTAAGGATGCCAGCTTCCGGATAATACTTTCTGATGGTCTGTTCCACTTCCGTACAGTAGATCGTATCTGCCGCAAGATACAGGCACTTTTCTCCGGGAGCCTCGAATACATATCCGCAGACTTCACCCATCTTTCTGACAGCTTCCTCACTTTAGTTAAAATTTGTTAGTACAATATATACAAAATAAGGAACAAAAAAACCATGAAAAAACAAGAAAACAGATTGAGAAAAATCTTAATATTATTATTGATTACTTTGCTGACTCTTTCTTCATGCGGGCAAAAAAACGATGGTGATGAAAACACTGCAGCTGCTTCATACGAAAACAGCACAATAGAAACTGATCAGCTGTTGTACGGCGTAAGTAATGAACTTTCTCCTGATCCGGAAAATGTAAAACTTGAAGTCCCGGATTATCTTTGCGAAGAAAATGTTGAATATACGGTAACGGCTTTAAATCAGTATGTGACCAGGAATGGAGAATCAAAAGCTTACCGTTATGAAATATCATCTGAACAGCTGAAAGGTGAACTTAATGGTTTCATGGAGATTCATATTCCTTATGATGAAACATTTTTTGATAAGGGAGAAGATCCGACAAAATGTCTTTGTGTTCACTATGTGGACGAAAACGGAAAACTGCAGCTAGAACTTTTCGATGTCGATACCGTAAACAAAGAAGTGATAATCTACGCTTCCCATCTCTCACCCAGAGAGATCTATCACTACAAGACACAGAAGCTAGCCGAGAAATATGATATCAACTTCGGAAATCTTATAGTAGGAAATGTTGGATTGGATGAATCGAAGGATGTTTTCATCGGTTTTACCAATGATATTGAAATAGATCCGGAATCATGGCAGGGAGAGCATTTTGAATGGACTCCTGAGGATACGGGTAATACATACATGCTGGCGGCAAAACTGGCAGCTTCTCCTTATTTCTCGGTTCTGTTTAAAGTGATCCCTAAAAACGACAACAACCTGATCTATGACACGGCTACCTGGATCTCCAATGCGGCCAGTATTCTTTCTTTAGGCGGACCGTATGTGCAGTCCTATATCAACAGAGGTCTGAGCAGATTAAGTATTTTAGGTATGTATACCTCTATGTGCAAGCTTTCCTATGAATTTGAAAGCAGAGATCCGGTTACCGGCAAGAAGACCAGAGAAGAAGTTCTCAATCTTTATAAGACTTTCCTGAATACGACTTTGGACATGATGGCCTACAACTATTCCGATTGGATAGCAGAATCGGTAGCAATGTATATGTCGGGCGTATTCGTCTTTGGCTTGCTGATCGACGCAATGTTTGAGGAAGCTGTCTATCAGAAGATGTGGGAAATGGGCGAAATCTACGAATACTTTGGAGATTATTACAGTGAAGGCCAGTATAAACCTAGATCGAATATGGAGTGGTACAACCTCTTCATGGATATTATTGAAAGATATATCAAAGCAGGCAAACAGGACTATATCGAAGATGCGATCGATCGGGAGATCTATCTTTATGCCATTAAATTCTGGAGTCTTTCGCAAGAAGAAGCCGATGCTGTAGCTGATGCGGCAGGTTATAAACGCAGACTCTGGCCTACAGAAGCAGAACAGAAAAAACTTACGGAGACCTATATAGAAAACCTGAAATACCGTCTGCATCCGATTGTCAATGCCTGTATGAAGACCATGGAGAAGAAGACTGAATTAGGAGTCCTTCTGAAGATGCAGGATACCTACAACAATTTCAATTACAAGACGCCTCTAAGAGTCTATGATGCCAATAAGCAGAAGATGTATGGTGGCTATTGGTTCAGATTCAAAAACCTGCAGGAAGATGCGGATCTAAAGATCTGGGAAGGCCAGCTAGACAAAAACGGTCAGTTTACAGCTACGTTCTCCATAACCGACTGGATCGTTGCGGGGCAACCTACGGAAGCGGCTCTTTATAAAACCGAAAAGGATATGAAAGAGGAAAAGAACGTCGTAACCACAGCTAAGATAGAATTCGGGCAGAAAGCCAAAGACGAATCAACAGTTGCCTTCCTTGAAGCAGATGATCTTGTCTGGGCATTTGATGAACTTGTTTATCTGACACACGAAGACAATTTTGAGTACTGCAAAGAGTATTACGAAAACCTGCAGCCATGTGATACTCCGGGCTGTGTCGTTGTGGCATGTACCGATACGGAATATGATTTTGAATGCAATAACGACAGTTGTACTCTGACCACGACTTCACATCCAAGCAGCAGTTCTGAACCTGAGGCATATAAGGATATCATCAAATTGCCTCCTGCTGTTTTAAACGGTCCTAAGGAACTGGATGAATGGGCATTAAAGGGATCAAAGGATGCTTTTATAATGTATTCAGTATATACTTCGGAAATGAAGGAATGGGAGAAGGGCACAGGTGTAACTTATTCGGACGGCAAGAATTACGGTTCTTTTGAAAAGAACTGGCCGGAAATAGCTAAAGATAAAGCGGTATTCATACTTATACAAGGAAGACTGGCTGTTATATATCGTGCCATGAATCGCAAAGAGGCGCAGTCTCTGACAAGAAAACATGTTGAAATGAAACCGGAAGAATATTTCAATAAAGGCGAGTGGAAATAGTGAAAGAAAAAAAGAATATCATGATGTAATGGTTATCGTTGATCATTGCCCCATGGCAATAGTAAATAAGATATGATCCGATCAAACTGAAAGGAAGTGGTCGATATGAGAAGAAAGATACTGATATTTGTTTTATTCGTGCTTATGTCATTGTTTTTATCTGCGTGTGAACAGAATAACACTCTAGATAGCACTCTGGACAATTATCCTTTGGAACCGGATGGACCGGCTCCCGATCCGCATGATGGAGTTTATGTTTCGGAATATGGTTCTTTGACCTTCAATGGTGATGATGAAAGCATCACAGTGCAGATAGGAAAGGAACTTGCACAGCTATTTGAACTTGAAGAAGGAGAATATGAAGGAAGCTATATTTTTCTTTCCGGTAATCTGCCGCCTCATGGCAGTTTTCCGATCCGCTATGATGCCGCTCATGAATTGCAGATCGACCTTGATAATAACGGAACACAGTATTCCAAAGTTTTTGATATCGGCGTAGCTTCCGAAGATGGAAAGAGTGGCAGTGTCGGCCTTAATACCGTGACTTATGAGAAGATACCTTTGCTGTTCAAGGATGACAATCATTTCTTCACCGTGCTCTTTGAAAAAAAGTAAGATAAAAATATTTTTGATCGTATCGATCTTTCGATGATCAAGAGGCAACTTTAATTTTCTATATGGTTCATAAATGCGTAGATTTGGGAACAGAATTCGTTACACAAAGGTTTCTGATTTATAATCTGAAGCCTTGTTATTACAATGTAAACAGAAAGATAAACCTGCAGGATTTGTGAGGATGATATGAGTAGCGAATTTGATGTCCATTATGGAGAAGAAGAGTTCAGAACCGTTGATGCCGGAATAGAAGCAATAGAGGCAGTTTTGACGGGAGAAAATATTCACGCCAAGGAAAGACTGCTGTTTTATCTTGATTGGTATATGGATCCATACTACAAGAAGGATCTGTCTGATATAGGGGGAGCACTAAAAGAACTCCTGCAGAGAATCGTCATTACCGACAATGATATCGGTATCGTTGAGGAAGCTCTTCATTTACTGGAAGCTTACACTGATGGACCGTATGCCATACTGGAGAACAATATTGACAATGTAGCTGAAGAATTCAAGCCAGAAGTTCTGTTCTTGCTGAATGAGGGTAATGAGTAACGCAAAAACAAATTCCAGGTTTCGGCACATCGCGAAATCGGGATTTGTCGGGATACCTGTCGGCAAGTAAAATCGGGAAAACGTTTTGAACTGACGACGCATTACAACCTGATTCGGGGGGGGGATTGAATGAAAAGAATTTACACCGTTCAGCACACGCAGTCTGAGCACCATACCAATGGTATGGTAGGTTCATGGACGGACTGGAATCTGACAGATTTAGGAAAACAGCAGGCCGATCGAATTGCCGAAAAGCTGAAGCAGGAGCTGGATGGTAAAGAAATCATTTTATATACTTCTGACCTAAAACGGGCAAAACAAACTGCCGACAGCATCGCGTCTCGGTTTCGGGTTGAACCGATCGTGAGAAAGGAATTGAGGGAACGTAATCTCGGACGATGCTGTGGAAAGTCTGTACAATGGTTACGGGAAAATCTGGAATGCGATGAAAAGACAATTGATGACCGTCTTTTCTCTGATGCAGAAAGCCGACGTGATGAATGGAACAGGCTGAAGCCCTTTTTCGACCAGGTGATGGCAGAAGATTCCGTAAACATCATTATCGTTTCCCATGGCGATCTGCTGAGCGTTTTCAATTCAATGTTCCTTGGCCTTGAAGTCGAGTCACTGAACGCATGTGAAATGTTTGGCTTTGCCGGCGGGGTATCCCAGATGATTGTGCGGGATGATGGGAAAAGAATGATAAAGCGAATCAGTGACATGTCATTTGTACGATAAATTCAGGTTTGTAGGTATAAAGCGATGATTAGTTTTCGTTTGAGCGGAATGTTTTTTCGCATATCAGAAATAGATGATATCGCGAATTATGTGATTCAATCACACTATTGAATTAATGGTTTCTTTAATTCCATAAGCATCACGGAACAGGAAATACAAGAAAAAGGACTGAAGTTTTTCTACGAATTATTCTATGAATACAAAAAAACCGCTATTTCAAGCGGTTATCAAGTGAGCGCTAAGGGACTCGAACCCATGACCCCTTCCACGTCAAGGAAGTGCTCTCCCAGCTGAGCTAAGCACTCATCGTTCAGATGCTTAATTAGAATACCACGCCGTGAAATAAAAATAAAGGGAAAAATGAAAAACATATAAGGTTTCATGCAAATTCAAAGAAATATATTTTTGAAAATTAACAGACAAAGCCTTTGTTTTTAACGTACAATTATATAAATGAAAGTACTGGCAATCATTATGGATTCCGGACATAATCCTCTTTTGAAAGAATCTATGCAATGGCTGAAACAGCTGTTTGCGGAAAAGAGAATCGAAGTATCCGAAATCTGTATTGAAAATGATTCTGTGAGAGGGTGTGTCGCCTGCGGAAAATGCTACAGAGCGGGAAAATGCATTTTTGATGATGAAGTAAATACCGTCATCCGACAGATGGCAGACTGCGACGGTATGGTTGTCGGCGGTGAGATCCTGTATGGAAAACTGAGTGAAAAGTGCAGCAGTTTTCTGGAAAGACTGTTCCATGCCGGAACAGCCGCCCTGGCAAGAAAACCGGCCAGTACGGTATTGTACAGCCGACGCCGGACGGACGCGTCCGCGACAGCAGCTGTAATGGCATATTTCAGTAGGGCGAATATGCCAGCCGCTTATGTACAGCAAGGGCATGTGATCTATGACGAAGCAGGCAGTCATGAAGTGCTGTCCGCTGTCGTTTCCCAGATGACATGGCTGCTGAAATGCATGGAAGCAGGCAAAAAAGAAGATGTCGATTTTACTGACGGCGCGCCGAAACGGATGCTTGACTGTGTCCGCTGAATAAGAGTTATACAAGGAGTGATGACTATGAAACGCAGTGCAGGTATTTTATTGCCGATTACATCTCTGCCATCTCCGTATGGTATCGGAACGATGGGAAAGAGCGCAAGAGACTTCGTTGATTTCCTGGTGGAAGCGAAACAGACCTACTGGCAGATTCTGCCGATCGGTCCGACCGGTTACGGAGATTCACCATATTCTTCGTTTTCTTCGTATGCCGGCAATCCGTATATGATCGATCTGGACGATCTTGCCGAACAGGGACTGCTGAAAAAGAGCGAGTATCGCAAACTGCCGTGGGGCGACAATCCTGAATATGTGGATTATGAAGCGGTCTACAACAGCCGTTTCACAGTCCTGCGCAAAGCTGCAAGCCGGCTGATCAAAACCAAGTTCAACGAACTGCAGTCATTCATTGAGAAGGAAGAGAAGTGGCTGCAGGACTATGCTTTGTATATGGCAATCAAAGACAGTCTCGGCGGCATTGCCCTGGAAGAATGGCCGGAGCCGCTCCGCAGGCGGGAAGAGACGGAAGTCTGGTTTGAAAAGGAAAGACTGCATGACGACGTTCTGTTCTATGAAGCGGTGCAGTTCATGTTCTTCGATCAGTGGAGCAGAATGAAAAAGTATGCCAATGAAAAGGGAATTAAGATCATTGGTGATCTGCCGATCTATGCCGCGAAGGACAGTGCCGATGTCTGGGCGTCTGCCGATCAGTTCCAGCTGAACCGCTACGGAAGACCGAAAGAGGTTGCCGGTGTACCGCCGGATGCTTTCTCTGAGGACGGACAGTTATGGGGCAATCCTCTGTATGACTGGAAGAAGATGAAGAAGGACAATTACAGCTGGTGGTTCAGCCGTATTGCCCAGCAGCTTCGTTTCTATGATGTGCTGCGTATTGATCATTTCCGCGGTTTTGAGTCCTACTTTGCGATTCCGGCCGGTGACACGACAGCCAAAAACGGCAAATGGAAAAAGGGACCGGGTGCTGGCATGTTCAAGGCAATCGAAAACATTCTCGGCAAGCAGGAAATCATCGCGGAAGACCTCGGTGTGCTGACCCCGGCTGTTTACAAAATGCTGGCGGAGACCGGCTATCCCGGCATGAAGGTTCTGCAGTTTGCCTTTGACGGCCGGACGGACAATGAATATCTGCCGCATAATCATGTGAAGAACAGTATCGTCTATGTCGGAACCCATGATAACGATACCGTTCTGGGCTGGCTGAACAGTTCGGATCCGGAAGTTGTCAGGCAGGCGAAAGAGTATCTGCATCTGGATCAGAAAGAAGGATACAACTGGGGCTTTATCAGAGCTGCCTATATGAGCTGCGCGGATGTTGCGGTCATAACCATGCAGGATCTGCTGGGTATCGGCAGTGAAGGCCGTATCAATACACCGTCCACACTGGGCTTCAACTGGCAGTGGCGCTACAGCAAGAAGACTTTTGACAAACGGCTGGCCAATAAAATCGCTGCTATGACAGTGTGTTACGACCGGGCACCGAAAGAAGACTGATCAGGAGAATCTATGAACCGTCAGAATAACAGAAATCCGAAAATCATGTTTTACTTCAATCTGCTGATTACGATTTTATGGGCATATCTGACGTATCGGGATTTTCAGCGGGGAACATCACCCGCGATCCATGCTTTGTGCACGGTTCTGTTTGCTTATATGACCTATGACTGGTACAGAAAAACAGGAGAAAACGGAAATGAATGAACCGAAACCATTCAACAGCTGGACACAGATTTCCCTGGCCATGGGTGTTGTATTCACATGTGCCGGACTCTGGTGGCTTGTATCAGGTGGCATGAATGCGGCTGCGGTCGCGATGTTTGTTCTCGGTCTGCATTCCTTTGCGGCGGCGTTCATGTATTACCGCTGGCCGCAGTTTGCCAGTAACGCTTCCAATCTGACGCAGTTTGTCAACAACAGCCGACTGACATTGATCTGGATCGGTTTCTTCTTCATGGACGCCTTCCGGCTGAGTGATTCCCCTTATATGAATCTGCTCGTTATTGCGGCTGCGCTTGCCTTCGGTTATATGAGTGTGCGGGCACTGCTGGGGTTCCTGAAAGAAATACGCTGACCGTCTGGTTATACTGGATAAAAAGGGTCCGCAGATAATGCGGCCCTTTTTTGCATGGCAGAAAAAGAGGAAGAATTTATTCTTCTTCCTCCATGTAATTGATATATTCGGTGCCGATAATACTCCGGATCTTTTCCGCCAGCGGATACAGCATGGCCAAAGCGGCTTTGCGGTCCGCTGCCAGAGCAGTCAGGCGGATCAGACAACCGTCATCCTTGGCGTAGGTCGCGACGGTCGGATTCTGCGAGTCCAGAAGATCACCGAGGACATCCGCAACTGGAGCCTCACCGACTTTGATCACCGGCGCGTGGTCGAAGTCGAGCAGTTTGATATTCAGGGAAACAAGCACCTGATGACTCTTTTCCACCAGATAGGGGAAACAGTATTCTTCGAACATCGGTTCCATCTCTTTCGGCGGACCGGGCAGAAGAATACAGATTTTATCCTCGTCTTCCATGATAATGCCCGGGGCAAGGCCGTGATGGTTATACAGAACTTTCGCGTTTTCCGGAACAAGGGCCTGTTTTTTCAGACTTTGCAAAAGAGACTCCTTCCGGGTGCGTTGCAGTGTCTCTTCCATCATGGAAATGGCAGTTTCGTCATAAACGAGGCTGCTGTGGAAGTACTCCGCGAGCATTTCTTTTGTAATGTCATCTTTGGTTGGACCAAGACCGCCGGTCATAATGACCATGTCGGCTCTTGTGTAAGCAATTTTCACCGCATCCATGATACGGGAGGGATTGTCGCCGACAACCGTCTGAAAATGCACTTCAATACCCGCGGACGCGAGTTTTCCAGCAAGATACCTTGCATTGGTATTCAGGATATTGCCGAGCAGGATCTCGGTTCCCACACTGATTATTTCCGCAATCATTTTTCCGTTTCCTCTTTCAGCAGTTTTTCGTGATCAGACCGATCGCTGCAAGCAGTTTGAGATAATTCAGAACGTCATGTTTCATGTCTTCGCGATATTCCAGTGACAGTTCCCTGATCAACTGGCCGACCGTGCGGCTGCCGTCAATATAATTCAGTGCCAGACCTTCGAATTCATATCCTTTGACGGTTTTGTTCTGTTCATAATGACGGATCGCTTCATCGTATCCGAGAGCTTTGTAATCGCTGAGTGTCTGGAACGGACCGACCGCCGTGCGCCGGTAAACATCCGTCAATTCTTCATCGAGCGGATAGCTGTCACAGAGGTCATACTGTTCCATCCAGACATCGAAGAGCCGGTTCACGTGTTTTATTTCCGCGGAAATATCCGCGTCTTTAACGAGCGTTTCAGCTGACCGCACCGAGGCGAGGAAATACTGCCGGAATTTGCTGAGCAGGGAACCGAACATTTCCCTGCTGATGTCTTTGCGCAGGTATTCATTGGCCAGACCTGTTTTCATTTCGGTCATACTGCTGTCCAGTTCCTCGAAGAGAACAGGCAGGTCATCGGCCGTGAGACTGGCGAGGTCATAGGCGAAATTCGCCGCGGTCAGACAGGAGAATTTCAGCACGGCGGGATCGATCACGTCCAGCGTGTCGGTCGCCGTGTGATAATTCAGATCCGGCCACTGCCCCAGCATGCAGCAGGGAATGCCGATGGACGGGTCGCTGTAAACCGTATGATCGGATCCGCCGGTATACGGGGATACGCAGTGATTGGTCAGACTGACATCGCCGCCGTTCAGGGAAGAGGCTTCTTTCGCGGCCTGCTTCATACTGTAAACACTCAGTTCGCTGATCAGGGACGGGGTGGAAAGCGGTGTTCTTGTCAGGGTGATCGGC
Organism: Solobacterium sp.; assembly: GCA_017404505.1. GTDB lineage: Bacteria > Bacillota_I > Bacilli_A > Erysipelotrichales > Erysipelotrichaceae > Bulleidia. Next base: position 101,608 of record JAFRCE010000005.1, read on the forward strand.
CCGTAGTAACGGGTCTGTCTGCCGCCGACCATATCCAGGTTCATGGCACCGAGACAGTCCGCATAGTTGTTGTGATCCGATAGGTAGGCAAATGTGCCGGTGTATTCGGGAACCAGCGTCAGCCGGATCGTATGTTTCGGTTTGGCAATCTTTCCTTCTTTCACCAGCATGTCAATGACATGCATGGCTTCCAGGGTGGCTGATACACCGGAGGCATTGTCATTGCAGGAACTGCGGGGATGGCACAGATGGGCACAGAGGGTGACCGTCCTGTCATCTTCACCGGGGATCGTGACTTCGACAACTTCGATATGGCCGTTGTACAGTGCGGAATCAATATACGGTCTCACTTGCAGATATTTCTTTTCCTCGTTCCATTTTTTCCGGCACATTTCCGCCAGAATATCTCCTTCTTTGGGAGAGAGAACAAAACCGCGGCGTTCCGGTTCATCTTTCAGATGGGTATGCCAGTAGGAAGTATAAGTCAGGGAATGGTACAGATCGGAACGTTTCCGGTTGGGCGTTTCCATGATGAAATCCGTTATCAGGCCGAGCGCGCCCTGTTCATAAACCCAGTTGTACTGATTGATGTTACCTCTGATAAACACCCATTTGTCTTTCAAATCGATATCCGGATAAGCTGCCTGATCACAGCCGCGATCCAGCAGCACGAGATCGACAGGTGTGTTCCGCATGTCAATCGGATAACTCTTCTGAATGACGGAAATCGGTTCCGCGGAATAATCACACAGTCTTCTGCCTGTATCCGCCAGATCCAGATATGCCTCGCGGACAGACCATTCCTGAAACATCTTGCTCTGCAGATACCAGACATCCGGGTCCGCGTCATAACTCAGGATCTCCGCCTGCAGTCCGTATCTGTCACAGATGCTTTTGACATGACGGGCGGCTTCACGGAACATTGGGGAAGCCTGTATGCGGTGGAAGCTGGATACCTCCTTCACGACGTTCAAGAGCCGTTTTTCGGATACGGTCTGTTTGAAGATTTCACTGTTCTGCATATCACTGCCTCCTGTTATATCAGCATTGTAACATGCCCGGATCCGAGAAACTTCAAAACGGCTTTTTGACCGGAAATACGGCTCAACAAAAGGCTTTTTTTGGATGTAAGCGCTTCATTTTCAAAAACGGAAAAAAAGATGAAAAAAAAGTTTAAAAAGGTCTTGCAAGTCCCGTTTTACGGTGCTATATTCATACACGCGTAAGGAAAACAACGCCGGATGAAAACAGAAAAACATCCGACTGAAATACAAACGCAAATTGATCGCTGCACGGCGATCAAGTGATATACAACTACAAATCGATGGGCGACCATCGAGTGATATATAAAGACAAATCGGTGAGCGATCACCGAGCGAAATACAACGACAAATTGATCGCTGCACGGCGATCAAGCGATATACAACGATAAATCGGTGAGAAATCACCGAGTGAAATATAACTGTTCCGGAACTGCGGTTCCGTATTTTTTTTATCTGTGTAATTATCGTATGATAAGACGGAGGTGTCATTTATGTTCATTGCCGATCAGAATGTGCTGATGGCTGTCAATATTGCGGCAGCCTTGCTTGCTTTGTTCAGTATATATATGGGATTCCGAAGAGGATTTATTTCCGCTTTGCTGGGCTTTCTGGTATCTGTCGTGATTCTCGCGGCTGCCTGCTTCGGTGGCTGGTTTACGGCGCATACCTTTGTGTTCGTGCCGGCTTCCTGGGCGGAAAAGGTGCTGCAGACAGCGTACGGCGCGGCTGCTGAGATTACGCCGCAGACGTTGCTGTATGCCCGGAAGGCCATGACCTTTCTGATTGTCTTTCTGGCTGTCGAACTGGTGCTGCATCTGATCACGCATCCGCTGTTTTCTTCCGCAAAGAAAAAACGTGACAGTATCGGCATGTTCAGCCAGCTGCTCGGCTTTCTGACCGGCTGTGCGTCCGCCGTCTTCTGGACGCTGGCACTTTCGGTATGTCTGATTACTTCCCAGTCAGCGGGAATTGTCAGAAACGGCGCGGATCTTGTCCGTCAGAGTGTTCTGCAGTATCCGGTGCAGTATATCGGCAAACCGCTGACAGCCAGCCTGAAGTCGGACAGCCCGATGGTGGAGAATCTCTGGGAAACAGGTCTGATCCTGGATGAGAAAGATCAGGCATTGTTTGAACAGTGGCTGCAGGAGAATGGCTTTAGCGGCTCTGCTCCGCAGGATAAGTAAAAAAAGCAGTTGGAATGAATCCAGCTGCTTTTCAGTATCCGATTGATTTATCGACAATATTGTTGAGTGGTTTTCCCGCCACGTAACGCTCCAGATTGTCATGGAAGATCTGCAGAACTTTGTCAAAGGTGACAGCCGCGTTGAAGCGTCCTGAGATATGCGGTGTCAGATAGACATGTTCCATATTCCAGAGCGGATGATTGCGAGGCAGCGGTTCGGGATCTGTCACGTCCAGGCATACACCGGCGAAATGTCCGTCCTTTACGACCCGCAGGAGGTCTTCCGTGACGATTGCCGTGCCGCGGCCGACATTGACCAGGATCGCGCCTTTTTTGATCTTTCTGAGACGTTCCTCATTAAACAGGTGCACGGTTTCCACGGTCTCCGGCAATGACAGGGCAACGACATCGCATTCCGGCAGGATCTCGTCCATGTTTTCCATGGTGTACATTCCTTCGACATAATCCGGCACGTCATGAACGGAACGTCTGACGCCGTATACTTTCGCGCCGAGGGCATGCATTTTCTTTGCGAAAGAAGAGCCGATATCGCCCATACCGACAGAAAGAACGGTTGAGGCGGTCAGCGTGTTGACAGATCCCAGATTGGTGGAATCATGGTTTCTCTGAACCTCAATATAGTTGGCCAGGTTTTTCATGACCATCAGCACACAGCCGAGCATATGTTCGGAAATGGCCGTTCCGTAAGCGCCGCTGGCATTGGTCAGCACGATCTGTTCCGGCAGATCCTTGTGGGTGTTGGCGCCGGCCCAGTCCAGCTGCAGCCATCTCAGTTTTTCGCAGTTCTGCAGACGGGACATCGGCATGCCGCCGAGGATGACTTCGGCATTCTGGATATCTTCATCAGTGACATCATTGCGGTCGATAAAGCGGATGTTGACATTTTCGATGTCGGAAAACAGTTTTTTGTGTTCCTCGTCGATCGGCGTGACAAACAGTACATTGATCATATTCTTTACCTCTGTTCCCATTGTACCGCAAAGAATATGTATCGCAGAGTGATTTGCCGCAGGAGCATTTGCTTTCAAAATGGAACAAAATGAAATAGAATGAAGGTCACGGAGGCGAAAACATGTACAATGACTGGTTTACGATCGGCGGTATCACGATTCACGGCTACGGAGTCATGATCGCCATCGGTATCTTAATGGCATATTTCACCGGTGAAAAACTGGGTAAAAAACACAATCTGGATACGGACCAGATCGATACGATCATCTTCCTTGTACTGATCGGCGGCTTTGCCTTTTCGAAACTGGTATATTGTCTGACCGTCTTTGATCAGTTTGTGAAAGATCCTCTTTCCGTACTGGGCAGCGGCGGCTGGGTCGTCTACGGCGGTATCGTCGGCGGTCTTCTGACCGGCTGGCTGTACTGCAAAAAGATGAATCTGGATTTCATGGCATACTTCAATGTCCTGGCGCCCTGTATCGCGCTGGCACAGGGATTCGGCCGCATCGGCTGTTTCTTTGCCGGCTGCTGCTACGGCATTGAGACACATACGGTATTCGACGTGCATTTCCCGGACGGTTCCTTGGGACCGGGTTCGGCGATCGGGGCACTGCCGACCCAGCTGATCATGTCAGCCGGTGACTTTCTGATTTTCGGGATCCTGCTGAAAGTTCTTGCGAACGAAAAGACAAAGGATACGACAGCGGCCCTGTATCTGGTGCTGTATTCACTGGGCAGATTCCTGATTGAATTTGTCCGCGGCGATACAGCCCGCGGCTTTATCGGTCCGCTTTCCACATCCCAGTTCATCGCGGTATTTACCTTCCTGCTGGGCATGTATATGATATGGCGGCATCAGCAGAAAAATGCGGTTTTATAAAAGTACGGAAAAATCCGTACTTTTTTTGTAAGATAATAGTAATTCCGTACACTGTTATGGATGAAGGGGAAACATGGAAGACAGGGAAATACTGGATCTCTATTTTGCCAGAAACGAAGACGCGATCCGGGAGACCGATCGGAAGTACGGTCACTATTGTTTTACTGTCGCCTGGAACATCCTCTTTGACAACGAGGATTCTCAGGAATGTGTCAATGACACGTGGAATCAGACATGGCAGCTGATTCCGCCGCAGCGGCCGAACCGGCTGCAGTATTTTCTGGCCAGGATCACCCGCGGGTTCGCGCTGAACTGTCTGCGTACGAAGACACGTGAAAAGCGCGGCGGCGGTGAGTATGAAGCGGCTCTCGGCGAACTGGAAGCGGTTCTATCATCCGGTGACGATCCGGCTGCTTCCTTCGCGGCGAAAGAACTGGCGGAAACGATCAACCGCTTTCTGAAGAAGGTGAAGGACAGAGACAGAAACGTCTTTGTCAGACGCTACTTCTATCTGGAAAGCGCCGCGAAGATCGCTAAACGGTATGGCCTGACGGAAAGCAACGTCAACGTCATTCTCAACCGTGTCAGAACGCAGCTGAAAGAGTATCTTCAGAAGGAGGGATATTTATGAAACTGAGTGAAGCAGTTCTCGAATCTCTGAATGATATCGATCCAGTGTATCTTGAGAAGAGCGAAAAGGAATATGGATGGGTACGCAGATACCGCAAAGCCGGCGCCATACTGTTCAGTGCGGCTGCCGCCTTCCTGCTGTATGTGGCGGTGACGCCGAAACAGACAAACTATGATGCCGGCAGCGCTGTTAACGAAGCGGTTTCCGAAGAAATGAAGGAAGGCGCGTATGATTCCTACAGCAGCGAAGCAGCACCGGCGGAAACAACCGGGGCAGCCGAGCGTCACGTTTACGTGATCACGCTGCAGGAAAGAAACGGTGAGGCGCTGAATGCGGAAAGTCTGCAGAATGTCTGTGACATGCTGAAGGAAGCAGGCTATGAAGTGAGAGTCAATGAAGAAGGCCGGCTGGAAGGCAGTCTCAGTGAAGCGGAACTGCAGGCATGTCTGGAAATGATTCCGTATCCATATCAGGTTGAAAAGCAGTAACGGGAGGAAAAGAAAATGAAACAAAGATGGTTTATGACAGCGGCTCTGGCAGCGGCACTGCTCTGCGGCTGCGGCAGCTCACATTCGACAGGCTCGGCATATTATGAAACGGATCAGACAGCCAGCGGCGGCACGGGCAATTATTACAGTTCCTACAATGCCAAGGAAGAAGCTGCGGATGCCGGTTATGCACCGGCGGAAGCGAATTCCTACGATGAAGAAAAAAGACCGGCGCCGGAAGTCGATCCGGTGCTCAGCCAGGAAAAACTGGTTTATACCGGCAGCCTGACGATTCAGTCACTTGAATATGAAAGCAGCCTGCAGAATATCCGCAATAAAGTAAAGGAACTCGGCGGCATCATTGAATACGAAAGTGAATCCGACAGTAACCATTACTGGTACAACAACGATTCATCCGGCCGCCGCTACATGAATATGACGGTACGGATCCCGACGGAAAACTTTGAGACATTCATGACTTCGGCAGACGGCATCGGCAAAGTCATTTCCCATTCCACCAATGTCATGAATATCTCCCGTCAGTACAGCGATACGACCGTGCAGATCGAAGCGCTTGAAAAACAGCAGGAGAGACTGCTGGCCATGATGGATCAGGCGCAGACCATCGAAGACATGATCGTCGTCGAGACCCGTCTGACCAACGTGCAGACGGAACTGAATCAGTTGAAGACATACCGGCAGTCCATGGATACCGATGTCAGATATTCCACCGTGACGGTATCTCTGGAAGAAGTGAAGGAATATGTCCATGTCAATGAATCGTTCCTGGAAAGAGCCTGGAATTCTGTCGTTGACGGCTGGAAGAACTTCAGCTGGGCAGTGGAAGACTTCGTCATCTGGGCACTGTATGTCATGCCGTATATCGTTATCCTTGTCGTTCTGTTCTTCCTGAACAAAAAGTTCGGATTCCTCCGGATGCCGAAATTCAGACTGCCGGGCTTCCTGCGCAGAAATAAGAAAGACAGCGATCAGAGCGAAGAATCATAATCTTTGGCCAAACCGGCAAACAGTGATATGATTCCTGCATGCTGATTATTGGAATTCTCGCAACTGTCGCACTGGCGTTCTTCGGGGTCTTATACAGCCTGCTCGGCTACAATATGAACTTCCGGAACCGTCTGATCGAACGGATCACGAAAACCGCGACAGACGCAAACATGAAAAAAGAAAATCTTCTCAAAGGCAGAAGACTCTATATTGAGCGGGAAAACCTGCGGCCGGTGCGCATCAATCTTTACCAGCCGCAGAGTGACAAAAAACTGCCGGTCCTCTTTATAGCCCATGGCGGTAACTTCATTGATCACGATGCCGATGATATCGACGACTTCTGTCAGATGCTCAGTGAGGAATGGCAGGTGAATGTTGTCAGCACCAGTTACAGCAAGATCAAGGCCCATGTCACTTCCTATCCGCAGGATGAAATCCGCGACGTTGTACTGTATTTCCGCAGACATGCCGGGGAATATAACATGGATATGAAACATTTCCTGCTGATGGGATTTGAAGCCGGTGCCTATCTTTCCCTGATCGCTGACCGTTCACTGATTCATGCGGCCGTCGTGCCGAGCGGCATTATCATGATCGATCCGTTTATCGATTATGTTGCTGTCAGTTTCGCCCAGGCCGGCCTGCATCCCAATCCGGCTGCCCTGGTACTGAGCGGCACGGATACGGATGCAGCTGACGAGTATGAGTTTGAACTGCGCCAGGCAGATATCTATATACTGACCAGACGGATGCCGCACAGCCAGAAAGGTCTGCTGCTGCAGAAAGAATTCACAAACGAAACGGACCGCATGAACTACGAAAACACGATGAAATGGCTGAAGGAGACAGCTGATCTGTTCCTGGGAAGGCAATGAAAAGGACAGCTCATATGATATGGGCTGTCCTTTTGTCTATTAAAGATCGCTGATGACCTGAATGCCGGCCACTTCCAGACTGGCTTTCACGGCGTCAGGCAGCAGGGGATCGGTGATGACGGCTTTCGGCTGGTTTTTGATATTCATGGGAATCGTTCCGGCACTGGTGAACTTGGTGCTTTCTGTCAGAATGATGATTTCTTCAGCGGAATGTGCCATGTCCCGGACAGCCTGGGTACGCATCTGGTCCTTGTTGGTGAAACCGGTGCGTTCACTCCAGCCGTCGGTGCCGATAAAGAAATGCGTGACATGATAATTGGCAGCCATTTCGTGGATCATCGGGCCGACAAGACACTGTGAATCACGCTGATAGATACCGCCGAGAAGAACGATTTCGATATTGGCGGCATCTTTTATGTAGTCGGCGATAAAGGCGCTGTTGGTGACAATGGTCAGTGTTTTCCCGGAGTCGGCGAGTTCTCTGGCCAGCAGGGCACAGCAGCTGCCGCTTTCGATCATCAGAGTGTCTCCGTCATTGACCAGACTGGCTGCCCGGCGGGCGATCTTCAGTTTTTCGTCATAGTGAAACGCCAGCCGGCCGCCGATATTGTCCATGTTGTTTAGATGGGCGAAACCGTGTTCTCTTTTGATGAAGCCTTTCCGTTCCAGTTCGTCCAGATCTTTGCGGATGGTGACCTGTGAGACGTCCAGCAGCCGGGAAAGGGCGGCCACCTCGATTTTTCCTTTTTCAGCAATGATATTCAGTATATGGGCGGAGCGCGCCGTTTTTTTCGCGGTCATAATGGATTCTCCTTATCAGAAGAAGGCTTCCACACCATGCGATGTGAATTCCCGAAGGTATTCCTGCAGGTCTTCGCGGTGCAGTGCTTCTTTGTCTTCATATTGATATGTCTGGTCGAGAAGGTGGTATTTGTTTTCACCGAACTGGTGGAAGGGGAGCAGCTGGCATCTCGTCAGGCCGGCTGTTTTCAGCCGCTCTGCCATTTTCGCAGCATCCTTAAGGCTGTCGTTGTAGCCGGGAATGACCGGAATGCGGGGCAGCACGCTTTTGCCTTGTTTTACGGCCAGTGCCATGTTGGTGAGGATCCGTTCGTTTGTGACGCCGGTTCCTTCTTTATGTTTCAAAGGATCCCAGTGCTTCATGTCAAAGAGGATCTCATCGATGTTTTCCATGACTTTCGTAAATACTTCTTCATTGGCAAAGCCGGTCGTTTCACAGCAGGTGTGCAGACCTTCCTCTTTGGCCGCTTTCAGCAGCTGGCAGGCAAATTCCGGCTGCATCAGCATTTCGCCGCCGGATAATGTGATGCCGCCGCCGCTTTCCTCGTAGAAGACTTCGTCCTGCATGACGACGTCAAGTACTTCCTGGACGGTTTTTGTTTCACCTTCCTTCTGCAGGGCATGACCGGGACACTCCGATGCGCATTTCAGGCAGGAGGAACATTTCATATGATCAATATGAATGCGACCGTCCCGCAGTGATATGGCATGCTCGGGACATATATTCAGGCAATGGTGACAGCCGATGCATTTCTTCTGATCCCACAGGACCTGTACTTTTGCCAGCTGGCTTTCCGGATTGGCACACCAGGCACAGCGCAGCGGACAGCCTTTGAAAAAGACGACCGTACGGATACCAGGTCCGTCATTGACACTGAATTTCTGGATGTTGAAGATGACTCCTTTTACACTTCTGTCTGCTTTCATATGATATTCCTCACCGGAATCATAACATGTCTGTTACGAAACGGGAAGTAAAAAGTTACGAATGAAATATATTATGATTTTTAATAAAAGATTCATTGACCTGATATCTTTGATAATTTACAATACGATTGAAAATAAAAGCGTAAAAATTACGAATGAAAGAAAAAGAGGACGTGGAAATGGAAAATAAGGAACATTTTGGATCACTGACCGAAAGAATGCAGGCATTCCGCGAGGAAGTGCTGGATGAAAAGCCGTATGTCGATGCGGAACGCGCTGTTCTGGTCACCGAAGCTTACGAAGAAAACAAAAACCAGCCTCGGGTCATGATGCGGGCGCTGATGCTTAAAAAGATTCTCGAAAACATGTCCATTTATATTGAAGACAGGACACTGCTGGCCGGCAATCAGGCGACCAAGAACAGAAACGCGCCGGTCTTCCCGGAATACACGCTGAAGTTTGTCATCGATGAACTGGATCTGTTTGAAAAAAGAGACGGCGACGTTTTCTACATTACCGAAGAGACGAAGGAACAGATCAGATCGATCGCGCCGTTCTGGGAGAACAACAATCTCAGAGCCAGAGGTGAGGCACTGCTTCCCGATGAGGTTTCCGTCTTTATGGAAACCGGTGTCTTCGGAATGGAAGGCAAACTGAATGCCGGTGATGCCCATCTGGCAGTCAACTATGAAAAGGTTCTGAAGGAAGGTCTGAGAGGCTATGAGGAGAGAACAAGATCCTTGAAAGAAGGACTTGATCTGGCCGACCCGGATGCGATTGATAAATATGTTTTCTATAAAGCGGTCCTGATCGTGATCGACGCGGTCCATACCTTCGCGAAAAGATACAGTACCCTGGCATCTGAACTGGCAGAGAAGGAAAACGATCCGAAGAGAAAAGCCGAACTGGAAGAAATGAGCAGGATCTGCGCGCGAGTTCCTTATGAACCGGCTGCTTCCTTCAAAGAAGCTGTCCAGTCCGTCTGGTTCATCCAGCTGATCCTGCAGATCGAATCCAACGGCCATTCCCTGAGTTACGGCAGATTCGACCAGTATATGTATCCGTACTTTATCAGCGATCTGAAAAACGAGAGAATCACCAAAGAAGAAGCCCTGGAACTGCTGACCTGTCTTTGGATCAAAACTCTCACTATCAACAAAGTCCGCTCCCAGGCGCATACATTAAGCTCCGCCGGTTCGCCGATGTATCAGAATGTCACGATCGGCGGTCAGACAACCGATAAGAAAGACGCGGTCAACGAACTGAGTTTCCTGGTTCTGCAGTCGGTCGCCCAGACCAGACTGACCCAGCCAAACCTGACCGTCAGATATCATGCCAATCTGAACAAAGAATTCCTTGACGAGTGCGTGGAAGTCATGAAGCTCGGCTTCGGCATGCCGGCCCTCAACAACGACGAAATCATCATTCCATCCTTCATCAACTGGGGTGTCAGGGAAGAAGATGCATACAACTACAGTGCCATCGGCTGTGTTGAGACAGCTGTTCCCGGCAAATGGGGATACCGTTGCACCGGCATGTCCTATGTGAACTTTCCAAGACTCCTGCTCTGCGCCATGAACAACGGCGTCGATCTGACGAGCGGAAAGCGATTCACGAAGGGCTACGGATACTTTACAGAGTGGAAAGACTATAATGAACTGATGCAGGTCTGGGAAAAGACCCTGCGGGAGTTCACAAGATACAGCGTCATCGTTGAAAACGCGATCGACAAGGCAAGTGAAAGAGACGTGCCGGATATTCTCTGTTCGGCACTGACCGATGACTGCATCGGCAGAGGAAAGACGATCAAGGAAGGCGGTGCGGTCTATGACTTCATTTCCGGTCTGCAGGTCGGTATCGCCAATATGGCGGATTCCCTCGCGGCCATCAAGAAACTGGTATATGAAGAAAAGAAGATCACGCCGGAACAGTTGTGGAATGCCATCCTCGATGACTTCCAGAGCGAAGAAAACCGGAAGATCCAGGATATGCTGGTGGATGAAGCGCCCAAGTACGGCAATGACAACGATGAAGTGGACCAGCTTGTCGTTGCGGCTTATGACCCGTATCTGGATGAAATCGCGAAATATCCGAACACAAGATTTGGCAGAGGCCCGATCGGCGGCATCCGCTATGGCGGAACCTCCTCCATCTCAGCCAATGTCGGTCAGGGTATGGGAACCATGGCGACACCGGACGGCCGGAATGCGAAAGAGCCGCTGGCGGAAGGCTGCTCACCGGCTCACAACGCCGACAAGAACGGACCGACCGCGGTCTTCAAGTCGATTACCAAACTGCCGACGGAAAAGATCACCGGCGGTGTGCTGCTCAATCAGAAGATGACACCGCAGATGTTATCGACCGAAGAAAACAAACAGAAGTTGGAGATGCTGTTAAGAGCCTTCTTCAACCGGCTGCACGGCTATCATGTCCAGTACAACATCGTATCGAGAGAAACCCTCCTGGATGCCCAGGCGCATCCGGAAAAGCATAAGGATCTGATCGTCCGGGTCGCCGGTTACAGCGCCTTCTTCAATGTCCTTTCCAGAAAGACACAGGATGACATTATCGGCCGGACAGAACAGTCACTGTAATAGAAAGAAGGAAAAGAAATGAAACTGTTTATTGATGATGCGAATATAGAAGCGATCAGAGAACTGATCGAATACTATCCAATCGACGGTGTGACGACCAATCCGAGCATTCTCGCTAAAGCGGGAAAAGATCCGCGGGAAACACTGAAAGAGATCCGTGAGGTGATCGGTGACGACATGATCATCTTCGCCCAGGCAGTCGATCTATCCTTCGAAGGAATGATAAGGGATGCCCATATGATCGTGAATCTGCTTGGCGCGAATACGGTGGTCAAAATTCCTTCCACGCCGATCGGCTTCAAAGCCATGATGGCTTTACAGAAAGAAGGCATTCCGACCTGCGGTACGGTTGTCTACACACCGATGCAGGCTCTGCTGGCCGCGAAAGCGGGTGCTTCCTATGTGGCTCCATATGTCAACCGTATCGATAATATGGGCTATGACGGGGTCGGTATTGTGAAGCAGATTCAGGATATTCTGCTGAACAACAATATGGCCTGTGAGGTTCTGGCTGCTTCCTTCAAGAACAGCCAGCAGGTCCTCGAACTGGCCGCTTACGGCATCGAAAATGTTACCTGCGGCCCGGACGTGTTCAGAGGATTTGTGAAGAACGCGGCAATTGACGGCGCTGTTCAGGATTTCGTCGATGATTTTGAAAAACTGACAGGGAAGACTTCCATGTCCTCTCTGTAGAATCTGTATATCGAAGGAGGAAATATGAGACGCTGCCGTGTCTGTGCTCCATGCAGGGTCTGTCGCAGCCGGGCAGAAAATTTCCATATTAAAAATCCTTTTCGGAAGCGGAAAAGGATCTTGTGCGGCACTGATGTTATTTGTATTTGGTGCTGCCGGTGTGCTTTGGTGTGTTTTATTCGGCCGCCGGCTCAGCAAATATACTTACACAGACTGAGAAAAAATCATTCGGTCTCAGAAAGCATTGTCAGAATCATTCTGAACAAAAAATTCAGCGGCTTCCGGCTTGAATGCCCGGAAGTCGTTTTCTGTTAAAGAAAGGATTTCCGCGCTTTTCTGCGGCATTGCTTCCTCTAGGATTTCCTTTGTGCACCTGAGCAGTTCGGCGCAATGGAAACGAAATGGCCTGATCAGGGATTCCTGACGGTTTTTTCTGACAGCCGCAACGGCTGTTTCGTCCGCCGGCTGATCCCAGACAAATGTACAGACCACATCGCCGGCCGAGAGAATGCTTTTGACATGCAGGGTAAAATCGCCGTCAAAACCTTCCGCGATCGCCTTGTCGATATACTGGCAGTACAGCGGTCCGTAAGACAGCAGATCATACTTTTTCCATGTATCGCACCACTTGCATACATGAACTTCCGAACGGACGGAATCCGTCTCATAGAAGAGTTCTGACCGGTTTTCACCTGGTTCGCCCTGCCATTCGCCGCTCAGAATGTATCCGGCCGTGCTGTCACCATAGCCAAATCGCAGAGCGTTTTCTTTCATTCTTCTGCCACGGCTGATGCCATAATGGCGGGTGGCTTTCGCCATGACTTCTTTTCCTTTTTCTTCCCCCAGCACGGCACAGGCGTTTTTCACCAGCAGTCCGTACAGGAGGGCATGTTCTTCAATTCCGATTTTCATGTCTTCATTGTAACAGAAAAAGACGATATGGCTTTTGCCATACCGTCTTTACAGGTACAGATTATTCGAGGTCTTCGCCGTTGGATCCGTAAACCTTCTGCATATAGTAGAAGGAGTCTTTTCTGGATCTCGAGAAGTCACCGTTGCCGTCGTCGTCTCTGTCGACATAGATGAAGCCGTAACGCTTTCTCATTTCACCGGTGCCGGCCGATACGAGGTCGATGTGGCCCCATGGCATGTAGCCCTGCAGATCGACGCCGTCGATTTCGATGGCATCTTTCATGACCTGAATGTGCTTGCGCATGTAGTCAATACGGTAGCTGTCATGGACAGAGCCATCCGCTTCTCTGACGTCAATTGCGCCAAGACCGTTTTCAACGATCATCATCGGCAGCTGATATCTGTCATAGATCTGGTTCAGGTTGATGCGCAGTCCGAGCGGATCGATCGTCCAGCCCCATTCAGAAGCTGTCAGATACGGATTCTGCAGACCTCTGACCTGGTTGCCTTCGACCTGCTTGATGGATTCCGGATGAGCCGCATAGGTTGCGGAACTGTAGTAGGAGAAGGAGTAGAAGTCGACAACACCCTTCTTCAGCAGTTCGTCGTCGCCCGGTTCCTTCTTGATAACGATGCCGTCTCTCTCAAGCTGCTTGACCTTGTATGCCGGATAGTAGCCGCGGCAGAGGACGTCGCCATAGAACCATTTTTGATCATGGGCAGTCGTGATTTCGCAGAAGACATCCTCAGGGTTGCAGGAATACGGATAGGTCGCGCCATGGGCGATCATCAGACCGATGAAGTTTGTCGGATCGACTTCGTGACCGATCGTGACAGCCAGGGCGGAGCCTACGAACAGGTGCCATCTGCACTGCTCGGCATTCTGCTTGTTGGAGATGTGCTCATGAACACCGTTCATCATGAAGTTGGTGTTGATATTGATTTCGTTGATGGTCAGCCAGTAATGAACCTTGCCCTTGTATCTTGTGAAGACAGTGCGGCAGTATTTCTCGAAAGCATCGACTGTGTGTCTGGATACCCAGCCGTCATATTCGTTGGCCAGATGCAGCGGGCAGTCGAAATGGTAAATGGTTACCAGCGGTTCAATACCGTACTTTTTGCACTCGTCGAATACATTGTCATAGAACTGCAGACCTTCTTCGTTCGGTGTCTCGTCGTCACCGTTCGGGAAAATACGTGTCCAGTTGATGGAAAGACGGAAGACATTGCAGTTCATTTCCGCAAACAGGGCAATATCCTCTTTCCAATGATGATAGAAGTCAGTTGCTTCGTGGCTGGGGTAATAGACATCCGGATCAACGTAAGCCTTGGCACCGGCCGGTACTTCGTCACGGTTGCCGACGGTTGTTTTTGTGCCGTCCGGGAGAATGATGGAGAACTTTCTCGGAATGCCGTGGATGCCGTCGCCACCGGTCAGTGTGTCCGCGACTGCCAGGCCTTTGCCGCCGGACAGATAGCCGCCTTCATACTGGTTGGCAGCTGTCGCGCCGCCCCATAAAAAACCTTTTGGAAAGCTCATAATAAATTATTCCTCCGTTTCTGTTATGAGTTCTGAAAAAGCTGTGTGTTTCTACATTCATTATATCAGCAGAGTGTATAAAAAAATGTGAAGAAACCTTCACATCTGTTTTGTATTTGTCTTATGTCTGTGACCATGCATGAACAGCACTGCCGTGATCAGTGACAGACAGGCGATAATCATGAAACGCAGCGGGGTAGCAGAAGTAAAAACAGCGGAAACATAGGAATAATAGATGTGAACCATGTAAATGTAAAGGCTCAGCCGGCTATCGAAAGAAGCAGGCAGAAGCCGGGGGTTTTCCAGGGCGAAGAGAAACAGAAACACAGCCGCGGGAAGCAATGAAAGATAACAGTTGGCATCCGCTGCACCATGGCTCTGACAGTGCCATCCTTCCGCCATCAGAAGAGCGAGAGACAACAGCAGCCACAGATGAGTGTTTCTGACTCTGACATTCTTCTGTCTCAGCAAGACACCGAGGGAAAGAAACAGGACAGACTCCGAGAAACCTGCCTGCGGCCATGCCCAGATCTGATTATGAAGTTCTCCGATATTCTGCATAAACGTGCCGGCAAACAGAAAACTCCGGGAATCAAATGTCATGGCAGCCAGATACAGCACAAGTCCGAGCAGAGCCAGCGGCAGGGCATAACCTTTCTGCCAGGGTCTTCGCAGCAGAAAACAGGTAAGGATCAGCGAAATCAGATACCAGTTGATCCGGTTCAGACCGGTTGTGAAAAAACGCAGGACCACATAACTGACAGGAAAACGGAATCCCATGGCCGGCAGAACCAGCGCGATATCCAGCACTTCAAAGATCAGATAAAGCTTCAGAAGTTTTCTAAGCCAGGCTTTTGCCGCTGCTTCGTCGTCCAGCTTGCCGGCATAGTAATAACCGGAAGTGATGAAGTAGAAAGGAACGCCGATCCGGAACAGGGACTGGGTGAAAAGCCGGTAAAGCGGAGTGCTGACATCCTGGAACAGATTGATGTGCACACCGATAATGCAGAACGAAAACAGTAATTTCAGAAAATCAATTGTCTGATTCCGTCTGCTGCCTGTCATATTGAAATCGTAGAAGAGAATTCATGATCCTTCAACGGAAATGAATTAAAAAAGCGGCATATGCCGCATGTGATTCATACTTTCTGCCGGACGGCAGATTCGATAAAGCAGACCTGATCAGGAACGTGTCTTGATTCCGTGTATTCAAACATCACGCCGCGGGAGTTAAACACCTGGCCGGCGACAGACAGGACAAAGTCAAAGTGATTCAGGTCCAGAAGTTCCTTGTCACGCTCACTCGCCTGCTGGGCGGTGACCCGCCGGCGGCTGGTCGTGATCGTCATGCCAAGCGTGTCTTCCAGATAACGGTAAATGGAAGCGGCCGCGATCGATGGCTGCAGACCCGGCGTTTCCGACATCAGAAAATAGTTGGTGTCGAAGATGACGGCTCTTTTGCCGACATAGCGGACACGCTCGATATAATACAGATCTTCGCCGATATCAAAGCCAGTCTTCAGGTTGACCTTCTTATCGGCCTTGATCTGCTTGAAAATGACGACCTTGGTTGTCGTTTTGCGGCCGGAGCGTTCTGCCGCTTCCGCGAAGCTTTCAATACCTCCGATCGTGAACAGGGATCTACCGTCGTCCGGCCGGTAGATCACCTGGACACCACGGCCGTGCTGGGGAAGCAGATAACCCTCGGCAGTCAGAAGGGAGAGGGCACGGCGCACCGTGTTTCTGGTGCACGCAAAACGGATGGTGTATTCATTTTCCGAGGGAAGAAAATCACCATATTTATAGATTCCGGATTCAATATCTTCTTTAATGCTGCGGTAAATCGGTTCGTATTTAGACTGCGGCATAAGACATCTCCTTCTGCCTTCATTATATTGAAAACGACTTGTTTAAACAATAATGAACAACCAAATGGATGGAATCCGGACATAGAAGATGGTATATTATCAGTAAGGACAACTCGTTTAAACAAGTTTGATAATTCTACAGTCGCTATATTCTACTATCCCTGCATAATTGGCAGCTTTATACTACATGTTTAAACAAATTTCTCTTTTTATGTTGACATGTTTAAACAAGGTGATATAGTGAAGGTACAGAACTTGTATAAACAAGTGGAAAGGAATTAGGGTATGGCTAAATTCACTGATGATGCGACCAAACTGCTTGAGTATGTAGGCGGCAAGGAAAACATCAACGCAATCACTCACTGTGTCACAAGAATGCGTTTCGTTCTTGCGGATCCCAAAAAAGCAAACATCAAAAAGATCGAATCACTTCCATCCGTAAAAGGCACTTTCACTCAGGCAGGTCAGTTCCAGGTAATTATCGGCAACGAAGTCGCTGATTTCTACAAGGAATTCACTTCCATCGCCGGTATCGAAGGCGTTTCCAAGGATGCTGCCAAGAATGCGGCGAAAGATAATCAGACACCGCTGCAGAAGGTAATGTCCAACATCGCTGAAATCTTCGCACCGTTGATTCCGGCTATCATCTGCGGAGGTTTGATTCTCGGCTTCCGTAACATTCTTGAAACTGCTGTTGTTCTGCAGGATGGCACATTCCTGGCAGGTCTCGACAAATTCCTGTGGATCATCGGTGAAGCTGTCTTCCATACAGGTATTCCGGTAGGTATCTGCTGGTCTGTACAGAGAAAGATGGGCGGCACTCCGATGCTCGGTATCGTTCTTGGTCTGACACTGATCTCCGGCCAGCTGGTCAACGCTTACGGCGTTCCGGGCATGGCTGCAGACGCATGGGCTCCGAACTATGTATGGAACTTCGGATTCGCAAGCTTCCGTATGATCGGTTACCAGGCTCAGGTTATCCCGGCGATTCTGGCTGCCTTCACACTGACTTATCTTGAGAGATTCTTCAAGAAGATCGTTCCGCAGGTTCTGCAGATGATTCTGGTTCCGTTCTGCTCACTGCTGCTGGCTGTCATGGCTGCTCACTTCGTCCTCGGCCCGATCGGCTGGAAGGTCGGTGAATGGGTATCCGCATTCGTCATGGCCGGTATCTCCGGAAACTTCAGAGTTCTCTTCGGCGCTATCTTCGGTTTCTTCTATGCACCGCTGGTTATCACAGGTCTGCACCACATGTCCAATGCGATTGACCTGCAGCTGATCAACTCCACAGGCGGCACAATGCTCTGGCCGATGATCGCTCTGTCCAATATCGCTCAGGGTGCTGCGGTTGCCGGTATGTCCTACCTCCAGAAGAAGAATGTCAAGGCTCAGGAAGTGAACTATCCTTCCATGATCTCCTGCTGGCTGGGTGTCACGGAACCGGCTATGTTCGGTATCAACCTGAAATATCAGTGGCCGTTCTACTGCGCTATGACCGGCTCCTGCCTTGCTGCGATCATCTCCACACTGTTCGGCGTCACAGCCGCTTCCATCGGTGTCGGCGGTCTGCCTGGCATTATCTCGATCTTCCCGCAGTTCATGCTGATCTTCGCGATCGCCATGCTGGTTGCCCTGGTCGTTCCGTTTATTCTGACTGTCATGATCGGCAGAAACAAGATCAATCCGGAAACAGGCGAACTGTATTCTGAAGAAGCGGAAGCTGCTGCTGAAGAAGCTGCCGAGGCTGCCAAGGCTGTCGCTTTCACAGAAGCACAGAAGAACGAAACATTCGCAGCACCGGTATCCGGAAAAGTAATGCCGGTTACTGAAGTAGAAGATAAGGTATTCTCTTCCAAGGCAATGGGTGACGGTATCGCCATCGATCCGACGGAAGGTAAAATCTATGCACCATTCTCCGGTGAAATCACAGTAGCATTCCCGACCGGCCATGCATATGGCATCAAAGCAGCCAACGGCAAAGAAGTGCTGATCCATATCGGTATGGATACCGTTGAACTGGACGGCAAAGGCTTCACACCATATGTCAAGCAGGGTGATATCGTCAATCAGGGCGATCTGCTTACCGACGTTGACCTGGATTACATCCGTTCCCAGGGCAAGCCGGTTGTCACTCCGGTCATCTTCACGGATGGAACAGCTGTTGAACTGCTCAAAACAGGTACCGTTTCTGCGAAAGAAAAGGATATTATTAAATTAGGCTGAGGAGGAACGGTCATGACAAAAAAAGATAAAATTGTTTATCAGATCTACCCGAAATCATTTCAGGATACCAACCATGACGGCTGGGGAGATATCCGCGGTGTCATTGAACACCTGGATTATCTTCAGGAGCTGGGAATCAATTATATCTGGTTCAATCCGATGATCGTTTCACCGCAGAAAGACAACGGGTATGATGTTGCCGACTACCGGCAGTTCGATCCCCGCTACGGCACAATGGAAGATTTTGAAGATCTTGTCAGAGAGGCGAAAAAACGCGGTATCGACATCATGTTCGATATGGTATTCAATCATACCTCCACTGAGCATGAATGGTTCAAAAGAGCCCTGGCCGGTGAGGAAAAATACAAGAATTACTATATCTGGAAAAAAGGAAAGGCACCGGGTGTGCCGCCGAACAACTGGGAATCCAAGTTTGCCGGCAGTGCCTGGGAATATGTCGAGAAGTTTGATGAGTGGTACCTGCATCTTTTTGATGTCTCGCAGGCAGATCTTGACTGGACCAATCCGGAAGTCCGCAAAGAATGCGCCGATATCGTCAATTACTGGCGTGAAAAGGGTGTGCACGGCTTCCGCTTCGATGTCATCAACCTGATTTCCAAATGGTCCTATGAGGACGATCCGAACAACTATGACGGCCGTCAGTTCTACACCGACGGACCGCGGGAACATGAGTATCTCAAGGAACTGAACAGAACCAGTTTCGGACAGGATGAAGATCATCTTACCGTCGGTGAAATGAGTTCCACGACAATTGAAAACTGTGCCGGATATGCCGGTGAAGACAGCAATGAGCTGGATATGGTCTTCTCCTTCCATCATCTGAAAGTCGACTACAAGAACCAGATGAAATGGGAACTTCAGGATGCTGACTTCATGGCACTGAAGAGACTGCTGTTCAAATGGCAGGTCGGCATGCAGGAAGCCAATGCCTGGAATGCGCTGTTCTGGAACTGCCACGATCAGCCGCGCTCCATATCCCGTTTCGGCAACGATAAGGAATATCACAAGGAAAGCGGCAAGATGCTGGCGGCGGCCATCCACATGCTGAGGGGAACCCCCTATATCTATCAGGGTGAAGAAATCGGCATGACGAATGCCTACTTCACCGATATCAGCCAGTATGTCGATGTTGAAAGCACCAATATCTACAAGGTGCTGCTGGACAAGGGACTGCCGGAGGAAGAAGTCCTGCATATCCTGCAGGAAAGATCCCGTGACAATGCCCGTACACCGATGCAGTGGGATGACAGTGAAAACGGCGGCTTCTCCGATGTGAAACCGTGGTTGCAGAGTGCGGACAGCTATCGCACGATCAATGTCAAAAATACTCTGAAAGACCCGGATTCCATCTTTGCCTTCTATCAGAAGCTGATCAGAATGCGTAAGGAAATGCCGATCGTTCAGGAAGGAATCATCGTACCGCTTCTGGAAGAACATGAAAAAGTCTTCGCTTATGAAAGAAAGTACAATGACGAATCCCTGATCTGCGTCAATAACTTCTTTGCTGAGAATACGGAAATCGACCTGGATCTTACCGGTTATGAAGTGCTGCTCGGCAACTATCCGGATCAGAAACCTGCTTCCCATATGACCCTGCGGCCATATGAGACAGTGATCCTATACCGTAAATAAACAAAAGGGAGAATGCTTCCGGCTTTTCACAGCCGGAAGCTTTTTTTGTCGGAATATTTGTATCTGGCGGCCGTACAGATCAGCTTGCCGACAGTTTTTTCTTACATCTGCCGGATCGTATGAACATGAAGCGATGCGGATATCCTGCCAATTACAGTGGTCATGCGCCAGTAAAAAATCATGACATTCTTGTAAAGAATAGAAAAATCAATGAAAAAGCAAAAGAAACTAGTGTATGATATTAGTTAGCATATACTAACTAATTACGTTTGCTCCTTCGCACCGTGGCAAGCAGAACGTTATTGAGTTGGTTTTGATGACTGCAGATAGGAGGAGACATACATGAATCCTGCATCGTTTCTGGCGGCTTTGATTGTTTTATTGATCGTTATTGTGATGGTCCGAAGCCTGATAAAGAAAAAGAAAACAGGAAAGTGCAGCTGTGGATGTTCATCCTGTAACGGTACTTGTTCGCATTGTTTAAGTTCAGCAGATAAGGGGGATATGGAATGAAACTTAGTGAATTGAAGGCTGAAACTTCAGCCAGAGTAAAATCTTTGGGGAATGATCAGCATTTCGTGAACAGGATCACTTCGATCGGAATGAGCGAAGGGGTGGATTTTGAAGTTGTTAAAAACGACAGAAAGATGCCGGTATTGATTTATGTTAGAGAAACGCTTTTGGCGTTGAACAGGAACGACTGCGAAAAAATCGAAGTGGAGGTAAAGGCATGAACAGGATCGCTTTGCTGGGTCAGCCTAATTCAGGCAAATCAACAGTATTCAATACTTTGACAGGGTCCAGACAGCATGTCGGAAACTGGCCGGGCAAAACCGTCGAAAAGAAAGACGGAAGCTATACATATAAAGGCGTCATGTATGAAGTGACGGATCTTCCGGGAAGTTATTCGCTCTTCGGAAATTCAGATGAAGAAATCATAACCGAGAATTACATACGTCGGAAAGAAGCGGATCTTGTCTGTGTACTCGTCGATGCGTCACAACTGGAAAGAAGCATGTACATGTTAGCGGAATTTGCCGAACTGGATGCACCGGCAGTATTGCTTCTGAATATGATGGATGTTGCCAGGTCGCAGAATAAAAAGATCGATGCTGAAAAGCTGAGCGACCGTCTGGGCATCCCGGTGCTTCCTTTTACAGCTGCAGAAGATAAAGATTATGACAAACTGAAAGACCTTTTTGAAAAAGAACTTGTCCAGCCTCATAAACTGAGTTCTGTTCCGGATATCAGTAATATGCAGGATGCCAAAGAGATTGCCGGCGCAAAGTACGCCTGGATCACGAAGATGCTGGAAGGTGTCACGGAAACCGGGAAGAGCCGTTTCAAACTGGATAAATGGGACCGGATCCTGCTATCCCCTGTCAAGGGAAAGATCGTCTGCATCGCAGTCATATTTGTAGGTTTCCTGGCCGCAATGATGATCTGTATCCCGTTCA
Organism: Solobacterium sp.; assembly: GCA_017404505.1. Taxonomy (GTDB): domain Bacteria; phylum Bacillota_I; class Bacilli_A; order Erysipelotrichales; family Erysipelotrichaceae; genus Bulleidia. Next base: position 123,356 of record JAFRCE010000005.1, read on the forward strand.
TGGGTGTCGGATCGATGCTGCCTGGTCTTATGAACCGGCCGATCGCGGATTTCCTGAACGGGTTTAATGTTCATCCATGGCTGGTTTCGATCTTTTCGTTATTGATACCTAACACATTGTATTTTTCCTTGTCGATGGCGGCTTTTGTATTCGGTGTCAACATCGTTTTCGGTTTTCTGGAAGAGATCGGTTTCCTGGCAAGAACTGCGTATCAGTTTGATCATGTTTTATCCAAGCTTGGTTTGCAGGGCAAAGCTGTCGCACCGATGCTGATGGGACTTGGATGCACCATCGGCGGTGCCAGCGGAACCAGAGTCATGGACAACTGGGGACAGAAGATGCTGGCTATGGCAATCGTCTGGGCTGTGCCGTGCGGATCCATCTGGTCTGTTGCGCCGGTCGTTTCATCCATGTTTTTCCCAGCCGGAGGAACCATCCTGGTCATCATCGGAATCATAGCTTATGTCTTCTTTATGATGTGGGTCGTTTCGAAAGTGTTCGGCAAATCTTTGGCTCCGGAAGAACAGCGTTCCGGTATGATCATGGAACTTCCGCCTTATCATAAAGCGCACTGGAAGCACATCATTAAAGAAGCTTTCTACAAAGCATTTGATATTTTCAAGAGAGCCCTGCGCACTGTTATGCTGATTTCCCTGATTTTCTGGGCTTTCTCATATACTTCGACCGGAAATGTCGAGAATTCTTTGCTGTACAAGATCGGTACGGTGATCGAACCGGTAACCAGGATCTTCGGCATGGGCTGGAGAACATTTGTGGCTTTCCTGAGTTCCGCTTTTGCGAAAGAGGCAGTTCTTGGCGTCCTTAACGCACTGTATGTCGGGCAGGGAAGCGTCGCGGATATCACGTTTAATGCCAGTAACGCCGCAGTCGATCCCTCTTTGCTGGCTGTTTCGATGAATTCACTTGTTTCAAAAGCGGAGGCACTGGCGTTCATCTTTGCCTGCACCTTCAATATTCCCTGTGTCATGGCATTGATTACGACCTACAGGGAATCACATTCATTCAAATGGACGGCCAGAGTCGCCCTGTTTTATATCGGCAGTGCTTTATTGCTGTCCTGTGTCATTTATCATGTTGCTTCCATCTTTCTGCATTGAGATATGATCATACGGAAAGAGAAAGTGGATATACCGGCATCTTATGAGAAACCGGAAGCCAGGATCCGCAGCGTTCAGACGGAAAAAGCGATCTGAAACAATTACCGTATGAGTGGAATGGATAAAACCATTCCATTTTTACAATGAATTATTGAATCGATGAAAAACGAATTTCCTTTCTGTTTCTTGACATATACCCCCACGGGGTATATTATGCAACTGTGGGAAGATACCCCCTGGGGGTATGGTGTGAATATGAGTGAAATGAAGGAATGCCCGCATTGCGGCACAAGACATAAGGAACGTACGGCAGAAGAACAGAAGAAACTGCTGGTGCGTCTGAAGAAGGCGGAGGGACAGATCCGCGGCATTGAAAAGATGGTGGAGGAGAATATCTACTGCCCTGACATTCTCATTCAGGTATCAGCCGTGACCAGTGCCCTCAACAGTTTCAACAAAGAACTGCTTGCCTGCCATATCCGCGGCTGTGTGGCTGAGGATATCCGTGAAGGCAATGACGAAACGATCGACGAACTCGTCAGCGTTCTGCAGAAACTGATGAAATGAAAGAAGGTTGACTATGGATCAGTATATTGTGACAGGCATGAGCTGTGCGGCCTGCCAGGCAAGGGTTGAAAAAGCTGTCAGTAAAGTTCCGGGCGTGACATCCTGCTCGGTCAGCCTGCTGACAAATTCCATGGGTGTGGAAGGTGATGCTTCTTCATCGGATATTATCCGGGCGGTGGAAAATGCCGGCTATGGCGCATCTGTGAAGGGCGCCGAAAATAAAACATCGAAACTGGCGGCGGAAGAAGACGCGGTGGTGGACAGGGAAACGCCGAAACTGAAGAGAAGGCTGATCCTGTCGGTCGGTTTTCTGCTCGTGCTGATGTATATCACGATGGGACATCATATGCTTGGCCTGCCTTTGCCGGCGTGGTTCCATCAGAATTTCCTGGCTCTGACCCAGACGCAGCTTCTGCTGGCGGTCATTGTCATGATCATCAATCATAAGTTCTTTACGTCCGGTTTCTCGTCTTTGCTGCACGGGGCGCCGAACATGGATACCCTGGTGGCACTTGGTTCGTCAGTCTCATTTGGCTGGAGCACATTCGTGTTTTATGAAATGTGCGGTCTGATTGCCGGCGGCGCAGGCAATATGGAACTGATGGAACTGTATCATAATCAGCTCTATTTTGAATCGGCTGCCATGATTCCGGCCCTGATCACGGTCGGCAAGATGCTGGAAGCGATGTCTAAAGGCAGAACCACGGATGCCCTGAAGAGTCTGATGAAACTGGCTCCGAAAACAGCTGTGCTGGAAATCGACGGCAAGGAAACGGAAGTGGATATCGACGACGTCCATACCGGTGATATCTTCGTGGTACGTCCGGGTGAAAGCATTCCGGTCGATGGTATCGTGATCGAAGGCAGCAGTGCCGTTAACGAATCGGCTTTGACCGGTGAATCGATTCCGGTCGACAAGGAAGTCGATGACAAGGTAAGCGCTGCGACAATCAATACATCCGGCTATCTCAAGTGCCGGGCAACCAGGGTCGGAGAAGACACGACGCTTTCCCAGATCATTCAGATGGTTTCCGACGCGGCGGCAACCAAGGCACCGATCGCCAAGATCGCTGACAAGGTATCCGGCATCTTCGTGCCGGCTGTCATCGCGATTGCCTTTGTGGTAATGATTGGCTGGCTGCTTGCCGGCAGGGAACTGTCATTCGCACTGGCCCGGGCGATTTCCGTCCTGGTGATCTCCTGCCCGTGCGCGCTTGGTCTTGCCACTCCGGTCGCCATCATGGTCGGCAACGGCATGGGTGCGAAAAACGGCATCCTGTTCAAGACCTCGGAAGCACTGGAAAGTGCCGGCAGGGTACAGATCGCCGCCCTTGATAAAACAGGAACGATTACTTCCGGCCAGCCGCAGGTGACAGACATTATTCCAGCGCAAGGCTATACGGAAGAAACGCTGCTGCGCTGTGCCAACGATCTGGAACAGAAATCGGAACATCCGCTGGCCCGCGCCATCGTGGAAAAGGCGCAGGAACGCGGCTATCAGGCAAAAGAAGCGTCTGATTTCCAGGCCCTCAGCGGCAGAGGCCTTGAAGCAATCGTGGAAGGCAGAAAGATTTCCGGCGGCAATTACCGCTATATATCGACACTCTGTGCGATCAGCGACGACATCAGAAAACAGAGTGAAGCCCTCGCTGAACAGGGAAAGACACCTCTGTATTTCGCCTGTGAAGGAAAACTGGCCGGCGTGATTGCCGTCGCCGATGTTATCCGGGAAGATTCCGCAAAGGCAATACAGCAGCTGCAGAAAATGGGCATCGAAGTAGTGATGCTGACAGGTGACAACGAAAAAACCGCCCGGGCAATCGGCCGACAGGCCGGAGTGGACGATGTCATCGCCGGTGTTCTGCCGGATGGCAAGGAAGCCATTATCCGCAGTCTTCAGGAACGCGGCAAGGTCGCGATGGTCGGTGACGGCATCAATGACGCACCGGCTTTGACCCGGGCCGATACCGGCATTGCCATCGGCGCCGGTACCGATGTGGCGATCGACAGTGCCGACATCGTACTGATGAATTCCAGCCTCGGAGATGTCGCCGCGGCGATCCGTCTCTCCAGAGCGACACTCAGGAACATTCATGAAAACCTGTTCTGGGCATTTTTCTACAACCTGATCTGCATTCCGCTGGCGGCCGGACTGTTCAAAGTACAGATGAGTCCGATGATCGGCGCGGCGGCCATGAGTCTGTCCAGTTTCACGGTATGCATGAACGCCCTGCGTCTGAATCTCTTCAACGTGCACGATGATTCTCGTGACAAACCGCTGCGAAAGAAGGCATTGCCGGCCGCAGAAAAAACAGTGCCGGCAGTTGAAGAAGCACCCAAGGCGCAAGAAAGAACAGAGACACTGCTGGTGGAAGGCATGATGTGTGAGCACTGCGAAGCAAGAGTGAAAAAGGCACTGGAAAAGATCGACGGCATCATTGAAGCGAGAGCGGATCATACCAAAGGCACGGTTATGATCCGCACGGACAGGGAAATCGATCCTGATCTGATAAGAGAAGCAATCGAAGATGAGGAGTATACTTATATCGGTAAAGAAGGAGAAAACAAGGAAATGACAAAGACAGTTAAAATCGAAGGCATGATGTGCGAACACTGTGAAGCAAGTGTTAAAAAGGCACTGCTGAAGATCGACGGCATTGAAAGTGCGGAAGTATCCCATACTGCCGGCACAGCCGTGATCACTCTCAGCAAGGATGTTGACGAAGCGGTCATCAAAGAAGCCATCGAAGACAGAGACTACAAATATCTTGGCATTGAATAATGAATCAGAAAGGAAGGCAGTGATGCCTTTTTTTCATATCCAACGAGCAGAAATGGTACACTTTTATATAAGTAAGTTCTGAAAAGAAAGGAAGTCACCATGAAACAGACATATCAGTATGACCACTACTGGAATTATGCGGAGATGGAAGCGTTTCTGAAGAAGATGGCAGAAACCTATCCGTCCCTGATGAAACTGGAGGTGCTCGCAAAAACAAAGGAAGGCCGCAATATCTACGGCGTCACGATTTCCGAGGGGCTGAAGGAAGACAGGCCGGCTTTCTACATGGATGGATGCACGCATGCCGGTGAGATTTCCGGTTCGATGGCCTGTGTATATGTAATCGATACGCTGCTTTCCTCTCATGAAGAGGAACAGATCGCCAGCCTGCTGAAGAAACAGGTATTCTACTTCATCCCGCGTATTTCACCGGACGGTACGGAAGAATATCTGAAAACACCGTACAGTGTGCGTTCCATTAATGAGATCTACCCGCCAAAGAAAGACGATAAAGGTTTTCAGGCCGAAGATCTCAACGGTGATCATAAGATCCTGATGATGCGGCGCAAAGAACCGTATGGCGCATGGAAGAAACTGAACGGAAGCAGTTTCCAGATGGTCCGCCGGGAAGCGGACGATACGGAAGGTGACTTCTACGGTGTTTATACGGAAGGTCTCATTTCTTCTTTTGACGGTGTGAGCATTCCCGGCATGAAGTACCGCTACGGCATGGACTTCAACCGCAATTTCCCGGTCTGCTGGCAGCCGGAAGGACTGCAGAACGGAGCCGGTGACTATCCGCTCGATCATACCGAAACAAAAACGATGGCCAACTTCATCATTTCCCATAAAAATATCTGCGCCGTGCTGACCATGCATACTTCCGGCGGCGTGCTGTTCTATCCGCCCGGCACGATGCCGGAAAAGAAAGCGGATGCCGGTGACATGAAGCAGTATCATACGATCAGCCGCCTGGCGGATCACAAGCTGAACTATCCGGAATTCAATCTGTTTGATACCTTTGCCGAAGATGAGCAGAATTATGACGCTGGGGCTTTCGATGACTGGTGCTACCTCAACCGCGGCATTCCGGCACTGACCATGGAAATCTGGAATATCGAAGTACAGGCCGGCTGTGAGATGGAAGATCTGACCAATCACGAAGAAGACGAAAAGAAAGAAAAAGAAAAGCGCCTCAAGGTGGAACAGTGGATCCGTGCCAACGCGCCGGAAGCACTGATGGACTGGCAGGTATTTGAACATCCGCAGCTCGGTGAAGTGGAAATCGGCGGCATCGATCATAAGTTCACCGCCCAGAATCCGCCTGCTTCGTTCCTGGCAGCCGAACTGGACAAGATCCTGGACTTCACGATGCGTTTTGCCAGAACACTGCCGTCCCTGCGTTTCTCTGATGTGAAGGTCACAAAGGAAGCGGAACATGTTTACCTTCTGGAAACATCCCTGTATAACAGCGGCTATCTTTCCACCTGGCTGACAAACCGTGCGAAGCAGCTGAAGTATGACCGTCCTGTGACATTGAAGCTGAGCGGGTGCAAAGTTCTCAGCGGCGATCAGGAAATTGACGGTCTGGGAGGTTTCGCGGCTGTTTCCAGCGGCTATGGCTACGGCAGCAACATTTCAACCTACGGGGAAAACCCGGCAGTAAAAAAACTGTCATGGATCGTGAACGGCAAGGAAGGTGACACAGTCGAAATCACCGCCGAACATGAAAAGAGCGGACCGGTAACCGCATCTGTCGTTCTGCCGTGATTGCATATCAATACAAATATTCCGCCGGACTGGTCATAATGGGCGGTAAGTGAGAAAGATATTATGATGAAATTTGACGAACTGAAACAGAATTACGCATCCAACCGCTACTGCATCACGGCCCGTAACGGCATGGTCGCCACCGGCAGTGCCCTGGCATCCGCCGCCGGACTTGAAATCCTGAAGAAGGGCGGCAACGCGGTCGATGCGGCAGTTGCCACAGCCGCAGCCCTGACGGTCGTCGAGCCAACAGCCAACGGACTTGGCTCGGATGCCTTCGCGCTGGTCTGGATGAAAGATCAGCTTTACGGGCTGAACGCTTCCGGCTATTCGCCGTATGATATCACCCTGGAGGATGTCAGAAAGCGGGTGGAAGGTGACAAAATGCCGACCCACGGCTGGATCCCGGTCATGGTTCCCGGTGCCATCAAAGGCTGGAAAGCACTGATTGAACGGTTTGGCAATCTTTCTCTTTCGGAAGTACTGGCGCCGGCGATTGCCTATGCCGAGGAAGGCTATCCGCTTTCACCGCTGCTGGCGAAGATGTGGGAAAGAAGCACGTCGATCTTTCATGAGAGATTCGACGGCAAACCGGAATTTGACGAATGGTTCCGAACCTTCACAAAGAACGGGGAATCCTATCACTTCGGCGAAATGGTGACCCTGAAGAATCACGCCAGGACCCTGCGCCTGCTGGCGGAAACCAACACCGATGCCTTTTACAAAGGTGAGATCGCCGATCAGTTTGTCAGACAGTCAAAAGCGAACGGCGGCTATTTCAGCAAACGCGATCTGGCAGAGTATGAATGTCAGTGGGTCGATCCGATTTCCGTGCGTTATCACGGCTATGACGTGCATGAGATCCCGCCGAACGGCCAGGGGATCGCGGCCCTGATGGCTCTGAATACCCTCAAGGAATTCGAACTGCGGGAAAAAGAATGCCCGGAAACATATCATACGGAAATCGAGGCGATGAAGCTGGCTTTTGCGGATGCCTTCGAATATGTCAGCGATCCGGACCGGATGAAGGTTGATTATCATGAATTCCTGAAACCGCAGTACGGTGAAAGAAGGGCGAAGGAAATCGGTGATACAGCGAAAAGTTACGGACCTCTTGATCTGCCGGGCAGCGGCACGGTCTATCTCTGCACGGCGGATGGCGAAGGCAATATGGTGTCCTATATCCAGTCCAATTACATGGGCTTCGGCTCCGGTATCGTACTGGAAGGATACGGTGTCGCGCTGCAGAACAGAGGCGCGGATTTCTCGCTGGACGAAAATCATGTCAACGTCCTGGCACCGCACAAGAAGACATACCACACGATCATTCCCGGCTTCCTCACCAGAGACAGTCAGGCTGTCGGCCCCTTTGGTGTCATGGGCGGCTACATGCAGCCGCAGGGACATCTGCAGGTCGTGACCAACATGATCGACTTCCATATGAATCCGCAGATGGCGCTGGACGCTCCGCGCTGGCAGTGGAACCGTGACGGCTCCCTGTCCATTGAAAAAGAGGCGGGCGAGGAAATCATTGCCGGCCTGATGGCCCGCGGGCATGACGTGAAAGTCATGGACAGCCGGACCGGATTCGGACGCGGACAGATCATTATCCGTCTGGAAAACGGTGTGCTGATCGGCGGCACGGAATCCCGCACGGACGCGAATATCGCATGTTATTAGGATCTTCCTGGAAGATCCTTTTCTTTTTGTGCTGTTACAATGATTGAGAGAAACTCTGTCATTTTGTAAAATAGAACAAGAGTGTTAAAAGGATAGGGAATATGTACGAAATACTTGAAACAAAGGAAAGAATCACGGCCGACAATGATCATGAGGCTGCGAAACTGAGAGAGAAGCTGAAAGAAAAGAAAGTCTATTTCATCAATCTGATGGGCTCGCCGGGAGCCGGCAAGACATCGGTGCTCACCCATGTGATCAACGCTTTGAAAGAGAAATACCGGATCGGGGTCATGGAAGCGGACGTGGATTCCTCGGTCGATGCCGAAACAATTTCAAAACTCGGTGTCAGAGTCATTCAGCTGCATACCGGCGGTCTGTGTCATATGGATGCTGACATGACAGCCAGAGGCCTTGACGGACTTGGCATCGACGGTCTGGATGTCATCTTCCTGGAAAACATCGGCAATCTGGTCTGCCCGGCGGAATTCGACGTCGGTTCGGCTCTGCGGATGATGATCCTCAGCGTGCCGGAAGGCGATGACAAACCGCTGAAATACCCGCTGATGTTCACCGTCAGCGATGTCATGCTGATCAATAAAATCGATGTCGCGCCGGTATTCGATTTCGATATCGAACGCTGCAAGTCCTATGTCCGGAAACTGAATCCAGATATGGAATTCTTCCCGGTCAGTGCTCTGAAAGGGGAAGGCCTGGCAGAATTTGAAACCTGGCTGATCGACCGTATTGAAACATGGAGGAACGAAGCATGAAAGTCATCGAACTGCATAAAAGCGTGACCGATTCCAATGACCGCGATGCCGACAGACTGCGGGCGGAAATGAAGAAAGCCGGCGTGCTGCTGATCAATCTCATGAGTTCACCGGGCTCCGGCAAGACAACGCTGCTTGGCGCTACGATCAAAGGCATGCCGGACACGAGAATCGCTGTTCTGGAAGCGGATATTGATTCCGCTGTCGATGCCGAAAAGATCGCCTCCTGGGGTGCGAGAGCCATTCAGGTCCACACCGACGGCATGTGCCATATGGATGCCGGTATGACGAGAGAAGGTCTGGAAGGCATGGGTTATGAGGGTGTTGATCTGGCCGTGCTGGAAAACATCGGCAATCTGATCTGCCCGGCGGAGTTCGATACCGGTGCCGGATTGAATGTCATGATCCTGAGCATCACAGAAGGTGATGACAAACCGCTGAAATATCCGCTGATGTTCGAAACAAGCGATGCCCTGGTCATTTCCAAGATCGACGCGCTGCCGTATTTCAACTTCGATATGGAGAAGTGTATTGAACGAGCAAGACGGCTGAACCCCGATATCAAGGTTTTCCCGCTCTCTGCCAAGACCGGTGAAGGTATGCAGGCCTGGACGGATTACCTGCATCAGGAAATCAGAAACTGGAGAGAAAACAGCTGACAATATGCATGAATTAGGAATTGTAACCCACGTTGCCAAAACCCTCGATGAAGTGGCGGAAGAAAACAGAATTACGAAAATTGGATCCGTGACTCTGCAGATCGGTGAAGTATCCGGCATTATCAACGATTATTTCGTTGACTGCTGGGATTATTTCAAGAAAAAGCACCCAGTGCTGCAGGAAGCGGTCATGAAGATCGAAATCATTCCCGCCGTCACCTATTGCGAAGACTGCCGCAGTGAATATGAAACGGTAAAATACGGAAAAATCTGTCCGCACTGCAAAAGCGAAAGAACCTATCTGATTCAGGGCAATGAATGCACGATCAAAGAAATCGAAGCAGAAACGGAGGAATGAAGATGAACAGCATTTTCCATCGCACCAGCATCCGCCGCTACACGGAACAGAAAGTCGAAGACGAAAAAATAACACAGATTCTCAAAGCAGCCATGGCGGCACCGAGTGCCGGCAACCAGCAGCCCTGGGAATTCTATGTCGTGACAAAGAAAGAAACGATTGAAGAACTGGCGAAGACCAGTCCCTATGCCGGCTTTACAAAGAACGCGCCGCTGATCATCGTACCATGTTACCGGACAAGGGAAGATCAGCTGCGTTTCAAAGACTATGCCGAGATCGACCTCAGCATTGCCACCGAACATATCCTTCTGGAAGCCGATGCTCTTGGACTTGGCTCCACCTGGTGCGGTATCGCGCCGCTGCCGGACAGAATGGACGCGGTAGCCGCGGTATTGGGAACCGATGAATCCCTGCGCCCGTTTGCCATCGTAGCCATCGGCTATCCGGCTGAAGAAAAGAAACAGCAGGACCGTTACGACGAATCGCGCATTCACAGAATCTGAACAGAAACGGAGAGATAATATGAGGAATTGGAAAAGATAATTGCTGGCCAGCACTCTCAGTGTCTTCTTTATTCTGGGATGCACTGCACCGCCGGCAGACCCGGCTGCCGATGCAACAGAGACTGCGGACAATGTCGACCGTACGACCGGCACGCCGTGGCTTTTAAGTTCCCTGGAAGGAAATGTCACAGCCGATACACCGACGAGTCTCAAGGATGATTTTTATCTGTATAACAATAAGGACGACATCCTGAAAACAGAGATTCCGGCCGGTCAGAGTTATGGCGGCATCCTGAGCGATGCTGCAGGCATGCTGTATGACGATCTGAAAAATATGCTCGTCAATGGTCAGCCTCAGTCGCATGACGAGAAACTCGTAACGGATCTGTACGGTCTTTTGATGGACTGGGAAGGCCGTGACGCTGCCGGTGTCGCACCGCTGGAGGAAATGACGAACCGCATTGAAGGTATCAGCAGTATCGACGCTCTCTCACAATATTTCGTACACTCAGAATTTAATGATGTCATGAGCGATCTGATCAATGTCGGTCTGAATGCAAACTATTCGGATTCAAGCCGGAATGTGATCTTTATCGATGCCTGTTTCCTGCTTCTTGAAGATTCGGCAGAATACAGTCAGTTGACAGACAATGGAAAACTCAAGAAAGAAGCCTATACCGAACTGCTGGAAAACATGCTTGTCAAAATCGGGTATTCCCGGGAGGAAGCCGTAAAGAAGATCGAAAACTGTCTGACCTTCGAAGGCAGGCTGAGTCCGGCAATCTATACGAAGCGGGAAATGCAGGAACCGGATATCATTGCCAAGATCAACAACCAGTATACGCGGGATGAACTGAAAGCATCGGAAGGTGTTTTTCCGCTCCTGGAACAGCTGGAAGAAAGATACGGCATACCGGAAAACGTAACTTACATGGTTATGGGCCCGCAGTATTTCGAGAAACTGAATACTGTGTATACGGATGAATATCTGCCGGAAATCAAAGATTATCTGATCGTTCATACAGTATTGGATATGGCTCAGTATCTGGATCATGAATGCTATCTCTGGAACTCTGAATGCCAGAACAAAATCAATGGTGTCAGTACCATGCTGGAGGATGATGCAACATTTGCCCGCCTGACGGGAAAGATGCTTCCCTGGCCGACAGCCCGTCTGTACAGTTCCACGTATCTGAGTGAAACCGACAAGCAGAGAATCACGACACTGGTGAATGAGGTCATTGAAGAATATCACTGTATTATTGAGGAGGCAGACTTCCTGTCCCAGGCAACCAAAGATAAAGCAATTGAAAAACTGGATGCCATGGGTGCCAAGATTCTGTATCCGGATGACTGGACACCGTACAGCTGCAGCGAACTGAATTTTGTCGGAAAAGAGGAAGGCGGAACACTTCTGGATGCGATCAATGCAATTACGGAATATGAAAACCGGAAAATGATCGAAGACAGCCTGGCATTGAATGATCGTTCCGAATGGCTCGAAACGCCGCTGTACTTCAACTGCGCGTATGACCGCAATTCCAATACCATGTATATCTTTGGCTGTTTTGCCTGCGGTGAGATTTACAACTCGGAAATGAGTGATGAAGAACTGTATGCCAAAATGGGAATGATCATCGGTCACGAGATATCTCATGCCTTTGATGCCACCGGTGCACAGTTCGATAAGACCGGCACGGTTGCCAACTGGTGGACCGATGAGGACAGAGCCGCATTCGAGCAGAAAAACGCAAAACTTGCAGCTTACTTCGACAACATTCATCCCTGGGCCGGACAGGATTTCAAAGGCAGTATCATGACCGGTGAAGCCTGTGCCGACATGGCCGGTCTCAAATGCATCCTGAGGATCATCGCAAAAAAGAATTTCAATCTCGACACATTCTTCCGTAAATATGCTGCTCTCTGGCGGACAAAGATCACACTGCAGAGGGCTACGAAACAGATTGCTGAGGACGTCCATCCGATGGAATACCTCAGGGTCAATGCTGTCCTGCAGCAGTATGATGAATTCCTTGAATTCTACGGCATCAAAGAAGGTGACGGCATGTATCTGGCCCCGGAAGACAGAGTCAATATCTGGTAAACAGATCGATCAAACCGCTCAGATGGGCGGTTTTTCAGTTTTCTGACATGAACCGAAAAAGGCGCATATACCATGCTCTGTATATCAGAGATACGGTATACTGAAGACGGAAAGAAGGGAGAACGGCTATGTTATTTATCAGCATAATCACTTCGGCGGCAGTACTGATGTTCGGTATCGGTATTTACCAGTGGCGCAGTGAAAAACCGGTCCGGCTTTCCACCGGCGAGGCGGCCATTGATCCCGAAGAACTGACTGATGTGAAGGCGTGGAACCGGAAGCACGGCATGATGTGGATCCTGTACGGTCTCTGCCTGCTGGCCGGACTGTTCATTTCCCTGCAGATCGAAGACTCCCGGTATGCGGGCGGAATTATGATGGTTTTCATATTTTTGCCGTTACTGGTAATTCCTGCTTACCATGATCATCTGATCAGACAATTTCACCGCTGAACAGTTTAGTTGTCCGTGAAGGTGTAACGGTAGTAGAATGAAACGGTATTTGGAGGATTTGAAATGGGAGACAGATTCGATGCGAAATATCTGAAAGATACTGATTCAATGCACTTTATCATGCCGTTCATGTTTCCGAACCGCTGTGACAACGAGACATTCTTCAGTTTTAAAATCGACCTGACCAGGGTAAATGAATATATAGCGAAAAAGAACGCGGACCATCCGGAGTATAAATACAATCTGTTTCAGTGTCTGATCGCTGCGACACTGAAAACGATCACCCTGCGTTCCAAACTGTCAATTTTCATTCATGACAGAAAAATGTACAAGCGTAATGAGATCAGTGCCGCTTTCACCGTCAAACAGGAATTCTCGGATGACGGCGGCGAGGTGCTGGCTTTCATTCACAGCAAACCGGACTGGACGATCGACGATCTGCACAATGAACTTCACCGGCAGCTGCTGAAACTGAAAAACAAGAGTTATGTGGATGAATCGACCGGTGTCATGGACAAGTTCAATAAACTGCCGAAGTTTATCTCCAGACCGATCATCAGCGCGATCTGCGGACTGGAGAAAAAAGGCATGATCCTGCCGGCTCTGGTGGAAACCGATCCGTATCATTCCACCGTCAATTTCGCCAACCTCGGTTCAATTGGCCTGCCCAGCGGCTATCATCACCTGACCAACTGGGGCACGACATCTCTGTTTATCGTTGTCGGCAAAGCCGGCCGCATGCCGTTCTATGAGAATGACCAGGTCGTCTTCAAAGACGGTGTGGAACTGAACATGACAGTCGATGAAAGGATCGCGGACGGCTACTATTTTTCCAAATCGATGAAGATCCTGCAGTACTTCCTGCAGAACCCTGAACTGCTGGATCGTCCGTTCAACGAAAAGCTCAGTGACGAGGTGTTCAGGAGTCTGTAGAAATAAATGATTTACAACATTCCTTGCGGCAGTATAATGGAGTGCTACAGCAAGGAGGTATTAACAAATGAAAACACGACTTTTAACTGCTGTTTTGATGTCTGCTGTACTATTTGCAGGGCTTGGCAATCAGTCAGCCGCCAAAGCCGGAAAGGCATCAAAAATGACTGACGGGGTGTCCATCGATTATGGAACATCCCAGCTCTTCACCAAGGATGATTTTGATAAAGTGATCCAGCTTCTCAATGCGGAATTCTCCGGATGGGAAGGCTGTGAAATGCATAATATCCGTTTTATGGGCGATGCATGCAACAACGAAGAAAATCTGAACTGGGTTAACAGCCTGAAGGAAGGCCGGAATTATACGCAGTGCATGATTCTCGATTCTGATTTCCATTCTCCTCTGGAAGAAAGAGGTGCCTGGGAAGCAGACAGGGAATATGAAAACTGGAACTGGGTCTTCGCCCGTGCCGAAGGCGGCGATTGGGAACTTCTGAACTGGGGTTATTGATCAGTCATTAAACAAACGAAATGCGGCAGATTCTGCTGCATTTCTTATTACACGGAAAGAGGACAGAAACCATGACGAGAACCATCCGGGAATACACATCAGAATACCGTAAGCAGATGGAGGACATCTGTCTCGCGACAGCTTCCGAAAAAGCAAGGACAGATATCCTGCATGGCATATTCACACTGAAAATGTACTGTGATCTGTATCTGGATCACGGTGAAGTTCTGATGCTGGTAAATGAGAAAAATCAGGCGGCCGGCTATGTGATGGCCGCGCCGGACATCCGGACTTTTCTCAAAGAAAGCGAAGAAGACAGGAAAGAAATTACTGTTCTCGGGGAATATTATAAAAACCGGGCGGAAGCGGAATGGAACGGTTATCTGACCTATGCTGATCTTTATCCCGCCCATGTTCACATCGACCTGCTGGAAAGTGAAACCGGCAGCGGCAACGGCACCCGCCTGATGAAAGCCATGCTGGAAGAACTGAAGGCTCAGAATGTGAAAGGCGTCATGCTGGGGGTGGCAAAGGCAAATGAAAGAGCCGTGAAGTTTTACCAGAAGATGGGATTTCAGGTTCTGGAACAGGATGAAGGCGGCTATGCCATGGGCATCCGTCTGTAAGAAACGGCTAAATACTTTTATCACACAGGCGCTTCTGGTGTAACCGCATAAACCGGCCGGTCAATACTCCGCGAAGGAGGCAAAGGACCAGCCGGTTTTCATTTTGTTTTCACAATGGTTAAATGACGATCCTGTCAGAAACTGCAGAATCAGTCATTTATTGATTTTGTTCGAAAGAGAATACATCATCTCCGCGATTCTCTGACTGCTGATCGGGAAATCTTCATTGACCCATTCCCGCAGCATGCCGACAGTTCCGTTGGCAATATAGAGTTTTATGAAGCGGGCAGATGTTTCATCACTGTTTTCACTGACAGGAACATAGCCATCACAAAGGTGTTCAATCAGTTTTGAAGCAAAGGTATTTCCCGCATGTTCGCTGAAAAGGATCTGATAATACTTTCTGTGCTTTTTTACATCATCGAAGTATGCAGTGGTTGCGGCAAGAAGCTGTTCCCGGTTCCGCTCGTTCACGAACCTGGGAGGAACTGGAATACGGTCCAGAAGATCCTGCTCAATACTTTTCAGCAGGTCACCCGGATCTGTGTAGTATTTATAGAATGTAGAGCGATGCACATCGGCTGTTTCACAGATGGCTGTTACTGTGATATTGCCCAGATCATCCTGTTCCAGAAGTTCCAGCAGAGCATCTTTCAGCAGCTGTTTGGTCATGCGAGTGCGACGATTTTCCTGTTTTTCCTTCATAGGCAATCCTTCGTGAAGCCGCAGCCGGATGATACGAAAACTTTCCAAACTACGACACATGGATCGTTTTCTTATTATTTATGAGGGGGAATCAGCGGGTTGATATTCGGAGGATAAAACGGGTCGTCTTCATGTCTCTTTTTGGATGCTTCATCTCTTAATTTGACCACTTGTTCCCAGCTGATCTGCTGGGTGGAAATGCCGTTTTGTTCGCAGTAGGCCTGCGCATCAGCCATGTTTTGAAACAGTTCCAGAATATTGCCGACATCATCAACAATACAGAATTGTCCTTTTGAGTCTGCGAAGATAAATCCGCCGGATACACTCGCCATTGTTTCGTCCTGAAGTATTTTTTTGTTTTCCATGTTCAGTTCTCCTTTTCGTTAAAGTTCTATTTCTAATGTGATAATAAAGGAAATGCGAGGTTTTGTCACTGCGGCGTCAAAGTCAGCCCGATTTCGGGATGTGCCTCAGTGCAGAAGATCATATACAGTCTTTCCGTAAATCATTTGAAGAATGCCTGTTTTTTTATGATGTATATATTGATTGAACGTATTGAATCAAAAGCCGTTCCGTGTTGAGATCATTATCATCATAGTGTGACAAAAATCGATGCAGTGTGACACTTTCCGATTTTAGCAAAATTGTGAAAAATGACGAGAATGAAAAAAGCCCTATTTTAAGGGCTTTTTCTAGGTGCCGACTATCGGAGTGAATTCTCACATATTGATTAAAGCTTCAGACTGTACAAAATGCGATAAAATGCCTGTTTTTGGGAGATTATGGTTTTTTAATCAATCGTTCAAAATCAATAAAAAACGGAAAAAAGTCCACAAATAATCCCCTGAGCACTATTTATAATTTGCTGTCTGATAATCATTGCACTAAATCAATAATACATATTCTTTTGTACTGATATTCATCGTGATGTGTTCTTGCAAAACTGAATTGAAACATTTTAGTAGAAACAATAATATTTAATCAGTAAATAATTAATCTCAAGCAAAACTATTAGAAAGCTAACTATATAAAAATCAAGTAGTTCTTATGAAAAAGTTTGAAAATGAACGAATTACCTGATGTGTTAGCTGAAGAAGAAATACTAGTTCTTTGAAATTGTGAATATGGATTGTAACTGACGCACTTAAAACAA